>NZ_OX366374.1:0-1287268 GCF_947251665.1 Wolbachia endosymbiont (group A) of Trypoxylon clavicerum | reverse complement strand
GACAAAAAATATGAAAAGAGAGAAAAAGATGGTAGTTTAGCCTAATAGGTAAAAAATGGAGAAACTACCATATGCAATATTACATCAAAGAGGAAAATTGGAAACAAATTTTAGAGTTCATAAAAAGCGTAAAAGGAATGCACAGCAAAGATGAAAAACGTTTAAGAATATTCATAGAGGCAGTGTGGTACATAGTGCGAAGTGGTTGCCAATGGAGACTTTTACCAAAAACTTATGGTAATTACAGGAGTATACATAAGCGATTTAAAAGATGGTGTGAAAGAGATGTCTGGAAAAAATTGCTTGAATATACTAAACAAGAGCCTGATTTAGAAGTTGCTATAATCGACGGTACGATCATCCGAGCCCATCCATGTTCATCTGGATATACAAAAAACTCCAAGGATCAAGAAGCTTTAGGGAGGAGCAAAGGTGGCTTTACAACTAAAATACATGCACTTGTCGATGCACTTGGAAATCCACTTAAATTTACTCTGACTCCTGGTCAAAGAAATGAAATTACGCAGGCACAAGTGTTGACCGAAAGTATCTATAACTCTACTGTAGTAGCTGACAAGGGCTACGATAGCAATGCCTTTGTTACAAGTCTTGAAGACAAGGGATGTACAGTAGTTATTCCGCCAAAACGGAATCGAAAAGTGCAAAGGTATTACGATGAGCATATCTACAAAGAACGTCATTTGATTGAGTGTTTTTTTGGTAAAATTAAAAATTTTAGGCGCATTTTTTCCAGATTTGATAAAACTGCTGAGGTTTTTATTGGTTTTCTCAATTTTGTTGGAGCTCTTGTATGGCTTCTCTAAAATTTTGTCCACAGAGCCTAGCTTGTGATAGAAAATTATCAATTTCAGGTAACATTATTTCATAAGACCTGCTGCGAATCAAGCGATAAAAAAAAGGAAAGGAGGGTGAATAAAATCAAGGTTAACTAAAAGGCGTGCTTAAGATTTACAATACCAGCAATAATATTGAACCTCAAGTTATATTTTTTCTGAAAATTGCGATAAACATTCGACATAATCTTAAATATCTTTATCTCTCGGATCTTATTTTCTACTCTCATTCTAAATGATGCTAACCTTCTATTATGCTCTTTCTGCTCTGGAGTTAATGGCTTTTTACGATACTTTTTATATGGAATTATAACATTGCTTTGCAATTTTTGCCAACCTTGATATCCAGAATCAGCATGTTTTATGCTATCAAGTGGTAAATATTTTTCTTGTTTCCTTATGCGAAAATCACTAATTCTACCACGGTATGACTTTGACACTGATAAAATTCTTCCTCCTTCTTCGATAATAATCTCAGTTTTCATAGTGTTGGTTCTTTTTTTTCCTGAATATGATTTCTTCCGTTTTTTACTATCTTCTGGCCTCTGTATTTGCTGTTCTGTAACATCAGCCAAAATCTTCAGTATTTTTTCTGGCGTCATACTTCTATCTTTTGTTATAGTCACTTTTTTGGCGAGTAATGGCTCTATTCTCTTAAGTAACCTACATACATTTGCGTTGTGCACATTGAATAGGCATCCTAAAAATCTATGTGTTATGTAAGTGCGATAGTACAAAATTACGCAAAACAACTTATCTTCCAGAGTTGGTAGTTTTGATCTTCTACCATGACACTTTTTCTGTTTTTCAAGTTTTTTCCATCCAGACCTCACTTTTTCTACTACTTTTTCGAACTCCTCTATACTTAAACCTGTTATATTACGAAAGTTTCTTGGGTGTTTTTTCATATTATAGTAACTAAAGCTCATTTTTTTTCCTTACTTGATCTGCTTATTCTTCTTCTACCCCTCTCACATCATTTTTTCAATCACCTTTTGCAGCAGGTCTATATGAATAACTTTTTGTTTGAGTAGCTAAAAAATCCTGTATTTTGTCTGGATCTTCTTCACTTATCATCTTATATGCCCTTGCGAGGTTCATTAATTCACTTCTATTTTTTTTATTGCTTACTTCAGTAATAGTAAAAAATTGATCAAAATGGTCTAAGAGGTCTTTATTTTTTATTGAAGACACAATATCGTCAATTTCTTTCACATATAATGCAAGTTTGTGTGCTTTACTACGATCTTCAAAACAAAGATTAACAAGCACGTTGCGAAACCTATCTTTCGTAGTACTTCTCACTTCTGCTAATAAGGACTTAATATTTTCTTGGCAATGCACTCTCTTTACCGATTCAGCCGGTTCAACCATACCAAGAACATTCTTTACCAAAGATTTTTCTTCACAACTAAATATGAACATGTAATAACCCATCGATAAAGTGAAGAGCAAGAACATAGCCGGAAGTAAAAACGGAGCTAATACATTTTGTGACGCAGGGAAAATAAACCAGGTAACAGTTGCTATTGACACAGTTACAAATAATCCTGATAAACATAATTGTGCTTTTCTTCTATAATTCTGATCAATAACTGTACTTACACCAATAGAAGCTATATCAATCATTACTCACACCTCATTAAACATTAATACTAACTGAATGATAGCATTATTGTGATGAAAATGCAATATTATGAATATTTTAATACAATTTATATTGACAGTTACAATTCTGAATGTTTTATTGCAGCGTTAGCTGATTAGCATTTTTAAGATGAGGTCAACTCTCATAGAAAGAGGATTTTTTTATTTTCTCATTCTTCTCATTTTCCTCTCTAACAATTTTTTTTCCATTTAATATGTCCTTTATTTCATCTCCTGTTAAAGTTTCAAACTCCAGTAGATTTTCGGCAATGAGATCTAAGCCTTTCTTATGCTTGGTCAAAATCTCTTTTGCTTTTTCATAGCAAGAAGACACAACTTTCTTCACTTCTTCATCTATAAGTTTTAACGTATCTTCAGAAATTATGTCAGAACCATGCATGGTTTGTTCGCGATTGTGATAGATCGGACCTATTTTGTCGCTCATTCCCCATTTTGTTACCATAGAACGTGATAAATCTGATGCTTGTTTTATATCCGAAGATGCACCGCTTGTGACTTTATCATAGCCAAAAATTAGCTCTTCTGTCACACGTCCACCCATTGCAACAGTTATATCTGCTAGCATCTTTTCTCTTGTGAGGGACACTCTATCTGTTTCTGGTAGTCTCATCACTAAACCTAGGGCTCTACCCCTTGGAATAATAGTTGCTTTGTGTATCGGGTCAGAGGCAGGCATGTTGATAGCAACTACTGCATGACCAGCTTCATGGTATGCAGTCAGTCTCTTTTCCTCTTCTGTCATAATGAGAGATCGCCTTTCTACGCCCATCATCACTTTATCACGTGCATATTCAAAATCGTCCATGGTAACAATCTTCTTGTTTCTTCTTGCAGCAATAAGCGCAGATTCGTTCACTAAATTTGCTAAATCAGCTCCAGAAAAGCCTGGTGTTCCTCTTGCAACTGTTTTCACATTTACATCAGGGGCTATTGATATTTTCTTTATATGCGTATTTAATATTTTCTCACGCCCATTTATATCGGGTAAAGAAATAGTAATCTGTCGGTCAAAACGACCAGGTCTAAGCAGTGCTGAATCTAAGACATCCGGACGGTTAGTCGCAGCAATTATTATTACACCTTCATTAGACTCAAAGCCATCCATCTCAACTAATAACTGATTTAATGTTTGCTCTCTTTCGTCGTTGCCGCCACCAAGGCCAATGCCACGCTGTCTACCCACCGCATCTATTTCATCTATAAAAATTATACAAGGAGCATTTTTCTTGCCTTGATCAAACATATCACGAACACGACTTGCACCAACACCCACAAACATTTCAACAAAATCAGATCCAGAAATACTAAAGAATGGCACATTAGCTTCTCCTGCAATTGCACGAGCAAGTAAAGTTTTACCAGTTCCAGGAGAGCCAATCAAAAGGCACCCTTTTGGTATTTTTCCACCTAATATTTGAAATTTTTGCCTTTGTTTAAGAAAATCAACGATTTCTACTAGCTCTTCTTTTGCTTCATCAATTCCGGCAACATCATCAAATGTTACTTTTTTTCCACTAGTTATGAGTCTAGCCCTTGACTTGCCAAAGCTTATAGTTCTGTTGCCTCCCGCTTGTGTTTGTTTAAGAAAGAATAGCAAGAAGCCAATAAAGATAAATGTTGGGACCCATGAGATAAATAATCCACCAATTACGTTCATGACAGAATCTCCAGTTGAAAAGGAGAATCTCACTTTTCTATCATGTAAATTTTTTATTAGGTCGCTATATATGACACCGCTTGAATTGAAACTTAAACCGTCCCTAAACTTGCCCTCAATGCTCTGGTTTTTTATGACAATATTTTCTACATCATTGTCTTCTAGTCTAGTTAAAAATTCCGAAAAAGGTATAATTGTTTTACTTTTACCTACATTTCCGCTGAACTGAATATAAGCAACTGAAATAAGAACAATAATTACTAACCAGATCAATAAGCCTTCTAAAAATTTTTTCATTTCTATTTCTAACTAAATACTAATCAAGCTTACCAAATTTTGTTTTATCGTGCTATTAATAATACATTGAACCTTATCGTCATTGGTATTTTTTCCGTTATAATTTACATCAGGATAAGCAAGCACCTTTCCATCTTTTAGCACTACAGGCAAAGAGTAGAAAACTTCAGGGCAGCAGTTATAATCCTTCAGAAATTCAGGAACTTTTTGTGTTTTTTTTAATGGAGCGATGATAACTGAACACTCTTGATTCCCAAGTATTGTGCAGCTAAACCTGTTATCCCATTCAATAGGTTCATTTAAAGGTAGGTTTACGGTAATTTCTTGTATCCTTGACGATTCTCTAATTATTAAGATATTTTCTCCATATTTTCTTATTTTGCACCCAGAAAGTGTACAGTTAACATTACTATCCTTTTGCAATATTTTATTAAATATTACGATAAGGCTGTTGTACCTTGGTTTATAATGTTTACTGGCAATTGCCATTATAGAGTAAAGAAGAAGCCTCAAGGCTATTTCCTCTGGCAATTGATAAAATTCACTTAGTTTAATTTCAATATAACCAAGATCATGAACATTAACACAGTCATTAAATGCAAGGCGTGTGTAGTGCATCAACGCTTTTGCAGCTCTTTTCATATGAAGGGCTGTGAGGCATATTCGCTCTGTTAAAATCTCTTGATTATCACTTGCTTTAAGTAAGTTACGGTATAAAGTTCGCCTGTATTTTAAGTCATAGTTGCTTCTATCTTCGATCCATTTTAACTGGTGAAGCTTAGCGTACTTTTCTATTTCACTACGACTAAAATTTAACAATGGCCTAAATATATAAATACCATTTAGGAAAGACTTGTAGTCCATTGATGATAATCCATCTACGCCGCTACCTCGCTCTAATCTTAATAAGAACGTTTCTGCTTGATCATCTTTGTGATGAGCGACGAGCAAACATTTAACATTATTGTTTTTACACCACTCTGCTAGTAACTTATACCGTGCTTTTCGTGCCTGTAACTGAATATTGCCTTTAATATTTTGCTTTTCCCAATTTAATATGAACGATTCCTTTGCTCCAAGTTCCTTTGCATAACTTACAACAAAATCAGCTTCTTTTTGAGACTCTGGACGTAATCCATGATTTACTGTTAATGCTATAGGAAGTGAAAGCTTGTTTTTTTTTGCCCAGTTAGTCATTAAGTGCAGTAAGACTATACTATCTACACCACCTGATACTGCAACTGTAACTTGATTATTATAGAAAGCAAAACTATTAACCACATTTTGAAATAATAACTCTAATTCCATTATATCTCTTGATGGCCAGATAGTCTCTACGTCATACAGCGACTTATTTGTGGTATATATAGATCCCGCTAACAAGCAACGAAATATGACAAGTTTGTCCTTTTTTGTCCACCCCAGTGCCCTTTCTTTATGTCATCCCAGTGCTTGACACTGGGATCCAGGTTTTAATCTATTTCTTTATTCCAGAAAATGAAAATTCCACTCTACGATTTTTAGCATGCTCTTTTTCATATTTAGAATTTCTAGAATCATCTTTTACATTAACCAAAGGCTCAGTTTCACCTTTAGAAGCAGTTTTTATTCTGTTTTCTATGTAGGGTGTACAACTAACCATAAATTTTTTAGCTGCATCTGCCCTTCTAGCGCCTAGCGCAAGATTATATTCATGAGAACCACGGTTGTCAGTGTGACCAGTTAAAGTAACCTTCGCGTCAGGGTTATCTTGTAACACTTCCATTACGTCAAGTAATGCATCTGCACTTACTTCAGCAATACTAGATTCATCATAACCAAAGAAAACTCTTTTATCACCTATCTGCTTAACAACAGAATTCATTTTATTTGTTGTATTTGCTCCTTTTTTTGGGCAAGAACTTACACCAGTAAGTAATAAACAAAAACAGCACATTATAACCAGTCTACTCCACATTACTAAACCTCCATAAATTTTAAATAGTGCGTAACTTTAATTTCAGTAGCTAATATCTCTCCATATTGTAATATAGTCAAGAGAAATAAAATACTAAATACTTTTTCTACAACCTTACAATTAATTTTCCTATAATATGCTAGACTCTGAGTAGAAAAATCCAATAAAAGAATAAAAAGTACAATTTTTTATTGTACTTTAAGCAAATATACTTTTAACTTTATTATTAATCTATCACGATGTTAAACAGATGTTTTCTAAAATAATGAACAAATATGAAATCTTATAAGTTTTTAGAGGAAGTATTATATAGGGTAAAGAATATCGAAAATACGCTAAAAGTACTAAACCAAAGCCAATTGAATATAGAGGACAAAGTTGAACAAATGAGTCTTCTAGAAGAAATCAGACATGAAATTATCTCTCATGACGCAATAAAGGAATCATTAGCAGATGCTCTTGGTAACAAAAAAAGTGCAAATACTCAGCAGCTAAAGTTAATAGAGAGAATACATAAAAGCAACAGTGCTGTTCCTATTGATTTAGTAAAGTCTTTATCCAAAGCTAAGGTTGAATGCCAAAATTTATGGAAGCTATCTCATTCTGAAACCAGTAACTTAGAAAAACTAAAAGAACGTTTTACTGATTTAATCACACTCATTCGCGAAGTAGCTTCTATAAAATCGCAGCAATTAAAATGCTCAAAATACGACTCACTGCTTGCTGACTATGACTCTGATATCACAGAAAAGAATATAAGGGAAGTATTCCCCAAGGTAGGCAAATTTTTTAGCGAAAATGTAGATAAAATAATTGAAAAGCAGAAAAAGGATAAGGTTACTAATATACAAAAAGTTGCTACTCAGAAACAGATTGAACTTGGCTCATTATGTTTACAGCAAATGGGTATTGCACTAAATGAGATTCGTACTTCTTATTACTACCCTATAGATTATGATGAATCTGATTTTTGTTATGGTTTATTTTCACTTTTACGGCATAGTGGTTATGCAATTTATCAAAAATGTTTAGCGCAAAATTCTATAAGTAGCCCAATTATGAGACATGTTATGTATGAAACTCAAGGGTTATTCATGGAAAGGATGATTGGAACATCCAGAGAATTTATTGAGTTCATTCAACCACACATAAAAGAGAAGTTTGCTATAAAAGGCAAAACTAATAGCAGTGTTGAAAATTTGCACTTGGTTTTCAATGAAATAAACCTTTCTTCTTTTTTAAAAAATGCAGATGAATTTAGTCTGTTAGCTCATATTATGTTGAGAACTAAGTTAGAACAAGATATAATAAATGGCACATTGGAAGTCAAAGACCTGCATGATGCGTGGTTGGAAGGTATGAAGCACTATAAAATTCCAGTAAAAGCTAAAAATGAGCTAAACACTTATTTTCAAGATGAATATTGGGCAAGCGGTGTTATGGGCTACTTTCCTATAAAAATTATTGCTTTAATTGCTGCTGTGCAGATTTTCTCTTTCGTTAAAAAGAATCATTACGAATCATTAAGTGCTATAATAAAAGGAGATTTTAGTTTACTTATCAGTTGGTTATCTCAAAATGTATACAGTGCAAAGTGTGGCCTGGAACTGCTAAAAAAAGTAACAGGTAAGGGTTTAGACGTTGAGTGTGTTACTTACTACTTATCTGAAAAGTATAATTTGTCTTAATAAATGGTTTTCTTGAGTTATGTATGAATTTTGTTCGAAAATTAACCGGAAAGTTTTATAGCCTTTTTACTTTCAAAGGTTTGTTTGCTAGCGATATTGCTATAGACCTTGGTACTGCAAACACTTTAGTTTATCAGAAAAATCAGGGAATAGTGCTTGATGAGCCTTCAGTTGTAGCAAGAATAAAAGAAAAAGGAAGTTACGTTCCTTATGCTTTTGGTAAAAAAGCTAAAATGATGCTTGGAAAAACGCCTGGAGAAATAGAGGCGATAAGGCCCTTAAAAGATGGAGTCATTGCTGATTTTAAAAGTGCGGAAGAAATGCTAAAATATTTCATACGCAGTGCAAACACAAAATTCACTGTTAATAAACCTAATATTATCATATGCGTTCCATCTGGATCCACGCCAGTTGAAAGGCGTGCTATACAAGATGCAGCAGAAAGTGCTGGTGCAAATGAAGTATTTTTAATTGAAGAACCAATGGCTGCAGCAATCGGAGCTGGGCTCCCGGTTACTGAACCTGAGGGTTCTATGATTGTTGATATAGGAGGCGGTACAACTGAAGTTGCAATTATTTCTTTAGGCGGAATTGTTTATTCACGTTCTGCCAGAGTAGGTGGCGATATTATGGATGAAGCAATAAAATCATATATTCGTGAAAATCATAAGTTATTAATCGGTGAAACAACCGCTGAGAAAATTAAGAAAAGCATAGGTTCAGCCAGTCTGCCAGGTGAAAATAACAAAGAGGGAATGATAATTAAAGGCAGGGATTTAGTGAGTGGCATGCCAAAAGAAATGCTTTTATCAGAATACCAAGTTGCAGAGAGTTTAATAGAGCCTGTACATCAGATAATTTCTGCTATTAAGACTGCGCTGGAGAGCACTCCACCTGAACTTTCTTCTGATATAGTCGATAGAGGAATAGTTTTATCCGGTGGTGGTGGATTATTACGTAATCTAGGTAAAGTTATCAGTGAAACAACAAAATTACCGGTTCGTGTTGCAGATGACCCACTTTGTTGTGTTGCCTTAGGTAGTGGAAAAGTGCTTGAAAACATGGATTATTTTGGCCATGTTTTATTTAAGCAAGATTAAATTATTTTTGAAGGTAGTTTATCGAATTGTTTTGATGGAATTATGTAATATAAATGAGATCCCAGTGTCATGCACCAAGTAATTTGAAGGCAACTTCTAGCAGAAAAGGGTGTCATCCGAGTAGCTAACACTGGGATCCAGGAAACTTGATTACAAATAAATATGCTGTTTTAATGAATTTGTGTAATAGAAGCTAGATTCCAGTGTCAGCTACTTTCATGACATCATCTACTATGTAAATTGCCCCCAAATCAAAACGTTTGCACAGTTGTATGTTGGAATGACACAAGATTTGCGTTTATAAATTAAGGCGATTATGCTAGGCTCTGTGGACAAAAAATATGAAAAGAGAGAAAAAGATGGTAGTTTAGCCTAATAGGTAAAAAATGGAGAAACTACCATATGCAATATTACATCAAAGAGGAAAATTGGAAACAAATTTTAGAGTTCATAAAAAGCGTAAAAGGAATGCACAGCAAAGATGAAAAACGTTTAAGAATATTCATAGAGGCAGTGTGGTACATAGTGCGAAGTGGTTGCCAATGGAGACTTTTACCAAAAACTTATGGTAATTACAGGAGTATACATAAGCGATTTAAAAGATGGTGTGAAAGAGATGTCTGGAAAAAATTGCTTGAATATACTAAACAAGAGCCTGATTTAGAAGTTGCTATAATCGACGGTACGATCATCCGAGCCCATCCATGTTCATCTGGATATACAAAAAACTCCAAGGATCAAGAAGCTTTAGGGAGGAGCAAAGGTGGCTTTACAACTAAAATACATGCGCTTGTCGATGCACTTGGAAATCCACTTAAATTTACTCTGACTCCTGGTCAAAGAAATGAAATTACGCAGGCACAAGTGTTGACCGAAAGTATCTATAACTCTACTGTAGTAGCTGACAAGGGCTACGATAGCAATGCCTTTGTTACAAGTCTTGAAGACAAGGGATGTACAGTAGTTATTCCGCCAAAACGGAATCGAAAAGTGCAAAGGTATTACGATGAGCATATCTACAAAGAACGTCATTTGATTGAGTGTTTTTTTGGTAAAATTAAAAATTTTAGGCGCATTTTTTCCAGATTTGATAAAACTGCTGAGGTTTTTATTGGTTTTCTCAATTTTGTTGGAGCTCTTGTATGGCTTCTCTAAAATTTTGTCCACAGAGCCTAAAAGAATTTGAAATTGAACCTCTGCTAAAAGATAAAGCTCCGCACCAGACCAAGGCTATTGTTGCAATGTCCGGGGGAGTTGATAGCTCGGTTGCTGCAGCACTGCTACATAACCTTGGGTACCAGGTGATAGGTGTGACTCTTCAACTCTATGGCACTGACGGTAATGCTAACGCAAGAAAGGGTGCATGCTGCGCTGGACAGGATATTTATGACGCTAAGCGTGTAGCTGAAAGTGTTGGCTTTCCTCACTATATTTTAAACTATGAGGAAATATTCAAAAAGGAAGTAATAGAGGATTTTGCGAGTACCTATATGCGTGGGGAAACTCCCATACCATGCGTGAGATGTAACCAAACGGTAAAATTTCGTGATCTATTGCAAGTTACAAAAAATCTTGGTGCGGATGTGCTCGTAACAGGACATTACGTGAGAAGGTTAGAAAAAAATGGTGAGGTAAAGTTGTGCAGAAGCATTGATAAAAGTAAAGATCAAAGTTATTTTTTGTTTGCAACTACTGAGGAGCAGTTAAAGCTTTTGCGATTTCCACTAGGTGGGTTCTATAAAAGTGATATAAGAAAATTAGCAAAGTATTTCAGCTTACAAATTTCTGAAAAGCCAGACAGTCAAGATATATGCTTTGTTTCCGAAAGCTATAGTAAAACAATAGCTAAATTAGCTCCACAATCTGTACAGAAAGGTAAAATAGTGGATATTAATGGAAAAGTGTTAGGTGAGCACAGTGGCATAGTAAATTTTACAGTAGGACAAAGAAAAGGCTTAGGTGTTGGGTACAGTGAACCTCTTTACGTGATAAAAATTAATACAGAGAATAATGAGGTTATAGTAGGCCCGATCAACGCGTTAATGCAAAAAAAGATATTGATCAAAGAGTTAAATTGGTTAGAACAACCAAAGGAAGGTATGGAAGTAACTGTGAAGCTGAGATCATCACATGCGGGAAGTTTAGCAACAATACATTCAACTGACGAAAAAAATAAAGCCTGTGTCATTTTAAACGACGATTACTTTGGCATCAGTCCAGGTCAAGCCTGTGTAGCGTATAAAGATGAGCAAGTTATCGGCGGTGGATGGATATGTTCTTAACTAAAGGGCTTAATTCTTTGATACAGAGTGTAAACGTACAATAATATTTATTGCTATTTTGCCATGTATCCCTTATACTATAAAGTAGAACATTATAGGTTTTAGCAATGGTTAAGGAAGTTGAAGAACTAATAAAAATTGTTGGTAAGGGTAATTTATTAGAGACGTTATTTATTTTTTTAGGTAGCTTTCAACATGCTGACTTAGGTCGTTTTATGGATCACAGAAATCATTTTGGTTTGTCTGAATTCATTAGAAAAAAAGAGGAACCATTAGATAAATATTTTAACTTAAAATTTAGTCTACAAGGGCTGTTTTTAATTTATGCTCAAGCTTATCAAATTCTAAGTGAAAACAATAGCCTGAATACTAGAGATGTCATAGATAAAATATATGACGTTATTAAAGGGTCTGAGTTAAATAGAGATATAAATGAAGTAGTAGATGGAAGAAAATTAGATTTACTTAACATTTTAGCAAATCCAAAGAGAGAACCAATATTTAAAACAGAAGAAGATTTTGAAAATAAAGTACTCATTGGTCTTAGAAAGTTACTAAGTGAAGGAAATACATTAAACAAATATGACAGAGAATTTGCATTAAATAAGTGCGTTATCAGCAGCTATTATTCCATTCATGACATAAAAGCAGATAAAGATATAGCATTGTTCTTTTCTTTGGGTGGTCACTATAAAGAACTTTCGTCATCTAACAAAACAGTAAAAAGAGAAGTATTAGAGATATGTGAGAATCAGTTAATAGAGAGCTATATAATGTTCTTAGCTGGCAAACTACACATGATCGGATTATCAAGTAGAGATGGAACCATCAAATATACAATCAACCATGAGAATGTGGATCGACAAGAGAAAGAATTAAAAATGGATGGATTAATATATCCTATAAATACAAAAAACACCCTAGAGCAACTGTTAAAAAACCAAAATAGTGATGAATTTGAACAATTAGTAACAAGCCCTAAAAATATATACTACTCAGTGCCACAAAAAGAGAATAAATGTAGGCCAAATTTCATACTCAGCAAGAAAAATCATAAAAACACAGTCTGTAAACTTATTTTAGGTGTGTTTGTATTATCTGTTGGGTTATATGTTGCTGATTATTTCTTTATGGAGCAAAAATTATTTAATCCAATAAAAGGTGTTCTACCACAGGATAATTTTGCTAATCTAGTAATTGCTGCAGTGCTTACTATCGTAATAGTATATGCTTTATTTCAATTATCACAGGAACCACCACTTTCAACAGTCAATAAGATGACGAATGAAAATTTAGGACAGCCCGTGCAAAATAAGTTTAGAATTACATAAATGTGGCAACTTAAAAGCACATATTGTATAATGCTTATTCTTAAGTTAAGAGGTGATTTATGGATTTAAGTAAAATAACAGCGGGACCAAATGCAGTGAATGTGGTAATTGAAATAAGTGCAAATGCTGAGCCTGTAAAGTATGAATTTAATAAAGAGCTTGGGTTGTTACAAGTTGACAGATTTTTATCTACCTCAATGACTTATCCTTGCAATTATGGGTTTATACCAAATACCTGCGCAGGTGATGGTGATCCTGTGGATGTTTTGGTGCTAACTCAATTTCCCTTAGCATCTAGTGTTTTAATATCGGTGCGTCCGATAGGCGCATTACTCACTAAAGATGAAAAAGGAGAAGATGAGAAAATATTAACTGTGCCTGTTTCCAGTGTTGATAGCTATTATGACAATATAAAGGACTATTCTGACTTATCTAAAAGCCTACTAGATAAAATTACTCATTTCTTTTCTCATTATAAAGATCTAGAAAAGGGAAAAACGGTAGCAGTTGGAGAATGGGTTGGTGTGGAAGAAGCAAAGAAAATCATTGAAAAAAGCAGAAATTAGTTTTTATTGATTTATAGCTAAAGTGGCTTAGGTTTGCCCACAATTTGAAAAACAACAAATTCGTCATTCCGCTACTTGTTAGCGGAATCTATGCTGAGATACCGCGCACAACTGTACGAACATTGCAATATGGCACATAGTAAACGATGTCATCCCAGTGCGTGACACTGGGATCCAGACTTTCCGTAAAAACGTTATATTTTAACATAACACTTATATGCTCACCAACTTAGTGCTAATCAAAATCCTGGATCCCAGTGTCTGGGCACTGGGATGACAAGAAAGGGAGCACTGGAATTTTTCAGCATTAGCCATGCATCTGAACAGATACAAATATTGCAATTAAAAGCATTAGACAGGTGGTAGAGGTCTTGGTATTATATAATCTTTAGGTTCTAAATTTGGAAGGGTGGCCGAGCGGCTGAAGGCGGCGGTTTGCTAAACCGTTATACGATTGAAAAGTCGTATCGAGGGTTCGAATCCCTCTCCTTCCGTATACTGTTTTTAGCACGGTCTAAATTCGCTATATTGGCATGTTTTTAGCCTGTTTACCTGATCTTGTTGCAATGGTTTTTATTTCCGTCTTTAACTATTAAAAAGTTGGCTAGCATTGATTCAGTATTTATTATAGAATTGGTTATTAACTAAACAACTTTACTTGTATGTATAAAATACTAATCTTACTGTTAATAGTGTTGCCACTTAGGTTGCTTGCAACCGAGATTGAAATTATTGCAGATGTAAATGGCGAGCCAATTTCAAATTTAGATATCGAAAAACGCATCAACTTTATAAATTCATTGTTTGGCACTCAAAGTGTTAATCAAAAAGAAGCAAGGCCTCAAGTTCTTAGGGAGCTAATAGACGAAATTATTATTACCAATGAAGCGCAGAGGCTGAATATAAAATTGAGCAACGAGGAGTTAGATAATGCTGTCATGTTATTTTTAACCCAAAGTTTTAAACTTAATGCTCATGAAGTTGATCAATACATAGAGAAGCATAATATAGATCTTAGTATTTTAAGAAAACAAATAAAATGTCAGTTACTGTGGAGCAAAATTATTGAAGTAAGAATTGTGCCATTTATTAATATAAGCGATAAAGAAGTAGATGATGTAAAAAGGCAAACAGAAAAGCCGGATTATCTTATCACGTTCCAAGAGTTTATAATTCCTGATCAAAAAGACAAGGACGTTTATGGTATAGCTGAAGATTTAGTAAAAAAATTACGCAACAGTAATAACCCAGAATCTCCAATAAAGATGCGTAAAGCAACAGTTAATTTAAGTCAGCTAAAAGGAAAACTCAAGAGTGTTTTAGAAGGATTAGAAACCAGCGACATAGCAGGTCCATTCAGTTTCAGTGAAGGTTACTCTGTTATAAAAGTAATAGATAAAGTACAACTTAATCATACACTGCTGGAAAGCACTTTAAAATTAAAACAGATTGTGGTTGAAGGTTCAGAAAGTTTATTCTCTAATTTTAAAGAGCAAAAGGTCAATTGTTTAAATTTTGACAAATTAACAGATGATTTTAAGTTGCCAAACGCAAAAGAGTTTGAAATAAAAATGCGAGATTTAAATCCTGATTTACAGATTTTATTTAGTAAAACAAGTGTGAATGAAATAGTAGAATTGAGAGAAAATGGCACTGCAAAGTTGATGATGTTGTGTGATATCAAGAGTAATGTAGCGGATATAGAAACAATTAAACAGCAGATGTACCAACAAAAGATTATGATACAAAGCAACCTGTTATTAGATGATATGCGTAAAAATTCAGCTGTCAGTTATCGGTATAGTTAAAGTCAGAGAGTGTCCTTGTCTCTGTCTTTGTGTATAGAACTATATAAATTACTTTGTTCTATAAAATTTCAAAAAATTTGAACAAATGTAGTTAAAATAGCACATGAAGAATATAATGCTAATTGGTGGTGGAGTTGGAAATGCAGTGTTATTTTCGATAGGGAAGGCATGTCTTGAAAATAATAACAAGGTTTTGTACTTTGCTGGCTATAAGAAGTTAAGTGATGTATTTAAACGAGCACTGATAGAGCGTGCATCAAATGCAGTAGTTTGGGCATGTGAAGAAGGATTGATAGAAACAAGCAGAGATCAAGATAAATCCTTTCATGGTAATATAGTTGATGCAATAGTCTCTTATCAACAAGGAAGATTAGGTATTAATTTGAACGTTATAGATAAAATTATCACTATTGGTTCTGACAAAATGATGAAAGCTGTGAATGAAGCTAGAAAAACAATTTTAAAGCCATATCTGAAATCAGGCCACATAGCAATATCATCAGTTAATTCTCCTATGCAGTGTATGATGAAAGAAATCTGTGCTCAATGTATTCAGCAACATATAAATAAGGAAACAGAAAAAAGAAGTTTTGTTTATAGTTGCAGTAATCAAGACCAGGATATGGATCTTGTTGACTTTGATTTTTTAAGTGAGCGCTTGAAGCAAAATAGTTTACAAGAAAAACTCACTGCGAAATGGATAGATCATGTTCAAAGATATTAAACAGCACAAAAAGGAAATAAGAGAGCAATATAGAGCTATAAGAAAAGATATTGATGAAAGTTATTCCAGTTATGCGGCAAATTCCCTTATTAATCTCTTTAATCAGAACTTAAGCTACGTTAAAGGTAAAACAATTGCGGCTTATATTCCAATGGATGGAGAAATAGATGTTGTCCCTTTGATGCATAGTTTACTCGATTTAGATTATAAAGTAGCAATTCCTAATAAAAATAAGTTACTAAAATTTGAGGAATGGAACGAAACAAATGAAGATGTAATTCCCGACACAATCATTACTCCTGTTATTGCTTTTGATGATCATTTTAATAGATTAGGTTTTGGCGGTGGTTGGTATGATACAATGATAGAAAAACTGCGGCCACTTGGAAAAATATTTATAGGTGTAGCCTATGAGAAACAATATTGTAAAGATTTACCTGTAGAAAAACATGATCAAAAATTGGATATTATAATCACTGAAATGTGTGTTAGGTGTAGAAGTGGATTGCTCAAAAAAGTGGATAAAAAAGAATAGATCTCTACCTTTCCCATTCCCTCCCTCTCCAAGCCATCAGAGGGTTTTGGTTTCTCCTGTACTCGCTTGTTCAGAACTTGGACTATCTAATTGAGGAACTGGTGACTTCATTTGGTTAACTTTATCATTAACCATTTTTTCTACCTCCTCTATTTTACCCTCACCAATGGCCATAATTTTAGATTGAAATTTCTCCATAAGTTCCTCAAGTGCTTCCTTATCACTTTCATAAGTACTAGTACCTTTTTCTCTAGGCTCTGTGGACAAAATTTTAGAGAAGCCATACAAGAGCTCCAACAAAATTGAGAAAACCAATAAAAACCTCAGCAGTTTTATCAAATCTGGAAAAAATGCGCCTAAAATTTTTAATTTTACCAAAAAAACACTCAATCAAATGACGTTCTTTGTAGATATGCTCATCGTAATACCTTTGCACTTTTCGATTCCGTTTTGGCGGAATAACTACTGTACATCCCTTGTCTTCAAGACTTGTAACAAAGGCATTGCTATCGTAGCCCTTGTCAGCTACTACAGTAGAGTTATAGATACTTTCGGTCAACACTTGTGCCTGCGTAATTTCATTTCTTTGACCAGGAGTCAGAGTAAATTTAAGTGGATTTCCAAGTGCATCGACAAGCGCATGTATTTTAGTTGTAAAGCCACCTTTGCTCCTCCCTAAAGCTTCTTGATCCTTGGAGTTTTTTGTATATCCAGATGAACATGGATGGGCTCGGATAATCGTACCGTCGATTATAGCAACTTCTAAATCAGGCTCTTGTTTAGTATATTCAAGCAATTTTTTCCAGACATCTCTTTCACACCATCTTTTAAATCGCTTATGTATACTCCTGTAATTACCATAAGTTTTTGGTAAAAGTCTCCATTGGCAACCACTTCGCACTATGTACCACACTGCCTCTATGAATATTCTTAAACGTTTTTCATCTTTGCTGTGCATTCCTTTTACGCTTTTTATGAACTCTAAAATTTGTTTCCAATTTTCCTCTTTGATGTAATATTGCATATGGTAGTTTCTCCATTTTTTACCTATTAGGCTAAACTACCATCTTTTTCTCTCTTTTCATATTTTTTGTCCACAGAGCCTAGATACATATTTCAGAGAATTGCGTATCTGATGTACCACACATAGCTGTACCTCTGCATTAGGAAATACACTATTTATGGCTGCAGGAAAGCTTTTTAGCCCATCTACACAGGCAATTAGAATATCTTCTACTCCTCTTTCTTTGAGATCATTTAGTACTCCCAACCAGAAGTTAGCTCCTTCACTTTCAGCCAAATAAAAACCTAATACTTCTTTTCTGCCATTTTGGTCTATGCCCAATATATTGTACATACATTTACTTACACAATGTCCGTCCTCTTTGACTTTAAAAAACCATGAACACTATCGGATATACAGACTGCAGCGGGCGACTACGCCATTCGTTGATTATCGGTAGCAATTTGTCGGTAATACTTGATATCTCTGCTGCAGATATTTTGTGATCATAAATCTCCTCTACATGCGATGCTATATCTCTGTATCCCATACCACTGGCAAATGTGCTCAAAATCTTCGTTTCAAGCTCTGGTTTGTTTGCCTTTTTTTGACTATTTGGGGTTCAAAGCTTCCCTCCCTATCTCTGGGCGTCAAAAGCTCAAATGAACCTGCACTTGTCCGTAAAGTCTTTCCGTTTCTCCCATTTCTTCGATTATTCTCTTCACTTTCAGCTAATAAGTGATTTTCTATTTCACCTTCCAAACTTGCCTCCAGCAGCTTTTTTATAAGTGGTGTAAATACTCCATCTCTTCCTGTTAATGGTCTGCCTTCCCTTATTGATGACAGTATATTTGCTTCCAGTTCTTTGTAATCTACCAAACCGGTAGTTCTGTTTACTACTTTCTGACTCATTGTCAAACCTCCATTTTTTTATATCAATTTATTACTTTTTTTTCGGTTTGACACACTTTTTTGAACATTCCCGGAAATGCAGAAAAAAAATGTTCAACATTATATCAGGAGTCCTTGTCGTTTTAATCTGCACAGATTGCGAAGTTAAATGAAATAGCTTCACTGTTATGATAAGGGCGCTGGCGAAGGGTGTCAAGCAAGTTTTTCGTTTCTATATGCGCTACCTTAAGACTTCAACGTCTTAACGCACCTAACTCCATCTGCATATAAATTTGCATGGCTCTTTCCAGTATTAAGCAATGCAAGTCCAATGTTGTCTACACTAGAGCGCAGTTCCCCTATTTCCTCATTATTTTCATTCGTTACTTTAGTGCCAATATCTGGAAGTGCGTTATCTCCCTCAACAAGGTAAAGTTTTCTTCTGAATATTTCTTGTCTGCTCATTCGATTTACGACTTCCTGACCTATATAACACCCCTTATTAAAGCTTATACCGTTTACTTTATTGATTAAAAATTGCAGCGGAAATGATGAATTCTGCACCATATCTTTCGCTCCATCTGGAACAAGGTTTTGAATTCTAACTTTTTCATACTGAGTAAAATCCCCAACCGGCTCTTTCATTTCATCTTTATGTATGATCCTCATTCCTAGCAGCTTGTGCCTTGGATCTTGAAAAATAACTTGTGATTCACTACTACACTCCGCCAACTTAGTATTAAACAAAACTCCAACCTTATATAGTGCGCTAACGTCTTTAATTTTCACTTTCAAATAAGTTTTAAGCAAATCCAGTTTCTCGATTATTTGCTGCAAGTGCATGTTTTCGCACTCCAAGAGGGTGTATTTACCATATTCAATAAGAAAAAAATCATATAGATATTTTCCCTGAGGGCTAAGCAATAAAGAGTAAATGGCTTTTTGGCTATCCAACTTATTAATATCATTGGTTATAATACCCTGCAGAAAATCTCTAGTGTCAGGCCCATATAGCACTATCACACCACGACTTAAGAATGGTATATAACTCATGAAATCTCTATAAATAAATCTAAATTTTATTATATAACATTAGGCTCTTTTTAGAAACTGCTTTTGGCGTGCATATTTTACAAGCTCCAGCCCTTGAAATCTAACTTACGAGTATATATATATAAACTTATAAGTTAATTTGTTGATGAGGAAAAACAAATGTCAAGTATAAGTTTAAATGTATTAGATGATAGCGTGCTGATCAAGCCTATTAGCGAAGAAAAGCAAGGTGGAATTGTGCTTCCATCAAGTGCTGAAAAGAAACCTACTAAAGGTGAAGTTATAGCAATTGGTGAAGGTTCACGCAATTCAAGTGGCGAACGCGTAACTTTAACTGTGAAAGCTGGTGATAAAGTGTTCTATCGCCAATGGGCTGGTACAGAAATAGAACATAATAATGAGAAGCTTATCGTGATGAAGGAATCCGATATACTTGCTGTTATTAAGTAGCAGTCTTTATTTTACTAAACTGAAACAAAGCGCAACGTAGCGCATTGTAAATGGTTTTATTATAGTTTTCTAAATTTTTTATTAACAAGAGGTGATAAAAATGACTAATGTAGTAGTATCAGGTGAGCAGTTGCAAGAAGCCTTTCGTGAAGTCGCAGCAATAGTGGATTCAACGGTAGCAATAACTGCGGGACCTAGAGGAAAAACAGTAGGGATTAATAAGCCCTATGGAGCACCAGAAATTACAAAAGATGGTTATAAGGTGATGAAGGGTATCAAGCCTGAAAAACCATTAAACGCTGTGATAGCAAGCATCTTTGCACAAAGTTGTTCTCAATGTAACGACAAAGTTGGTGATGGTACAACAACGTGCTCAATACTAACTAGCAACATGATAATAGAAGCTTCAAAATCAATTGCTGCTGGAAACGATCGTGTTGGTATTAAAAACGGAATACAGAAGGCAAAAGATGTAATATTAAAGGAAATTGCGTCAATGTCTCGTACAATTTCTCTAGAGAAAATAGACGAAGTGGCACAAGTTGCAATAATCTCTGCAAATGGTGATAAGGATATAGGTAACAGTATCGCTGATTCCGTGAAAAAAGTTGGAAAAGAGGGTGTAATAACTGTTGAAGAGAGTAAAGGTTCAAAAGAGTTAGAAGTTGAGCTGACTACTGGCATGCAATTTGATCGCGGTTATCTCTCTCCGTATTTTATTACAAATAATGAAAAAATGATCGTGGAGCTTGATAATCCTTATCTATTAATTACAGAGAAAAAATTAAATATTATTCAACCTTTACTTCCTATTCTTGAAGCTATTGTTAAATCTGGTAAACCTTTGGTTATTATTGCAGAGGATATCGAAGGTGAAGCATTAAGCACTTTAGTTATCAATAAATTGCGTGGTGGTTTAAAAGTTGCTGCAGTAAAAGCTCCAGGTTTTGGTGACAGAAGAAAGGAGATGCTCGAAGATATAGCAACTTTGACTGGTGCTAAGTATGTCATAAAAGATGAACTTGGAATCAAGATGGAAGATCTCACGCTTGATGATCTTGGTACGGCTAAAAATGTTAAAATTACTAAAGATAATACCACAGTTGTCAGAGAAAATAGCGATTCTGACAGTGTGAAAGCTAGAATCGAGCAGATTAAATCTCAAATTGAAACTTCAACTTCTGATTATGATAAAGAAAAGCTAAGAGAACGTTTAGCGAAATTATCAGGTGGCGTTGCTGTGCTCAAAGTTGGTGGAGCAACTGAAGTGGAAGTTAAAGAACGTAGAGATAGAGTCGAAGATGCGCTGCATGCAACAAGAGCTGCAATTGAAGAAGGTATAGTTCCAGGTGGTGGGGTTGCGCTTCTTTATGCTTCATCTGTTCTCGACAAATTAAAAGGTGCAAGTGACGAGGAACAAATAGGCATAAACATTATCAAGAAAGTTCTCAGTGCTCCAATTAGAAGGTTAGTCAAAAATGCTGGTCTTGAATCTGCTGTTATAATTGACTATTTGATTAAGCAGAATGATAAAGAGCTTATATACAACGTTGAGGCTATGAATTACGCTAATGCATTTACAGCTGGTGTGATTGATCCAGCAAAAGTGGTTCGTATCGCTTTTGAAACAGCGGTATCTGTTGCGAGTGTGCTGATAACTACTGAATCTATGATAGTTGATGTACCAAGCAAAGAAAATGCTTCATCTCCTATGGGTGCAGGAGAAATGAGTGGCATGGGTGGATTCTAAGTAGAATGAAACCGTGGAGCAATTGCTCCACGGTAATTCCAAAAAATCTCACATTTTACTATTCGTTAAAGGTAATACGTTTGGTGCAGAAAGGCACCACTGTTTGCATCCGTTTCACTCCTTTATATTGTGGTTGTCTAATAACAAAAAGGCAGCATAAAAGAACTATAATCCCTAGTATATTTATACTAGTATAATGCTATGTTAATAAATAATCTATATAATGCTATTAAATATAATAATTAAAATCTAAATCACTTTCTCTATAAAAGGAGAAATTTACCTTAATGAAAATACATATATATTTAATATTGTTTTTATTTTTTTCTTGCACTCAACTATATGCTGACGAGGAAATTGCAAAATTTGATTTACTTATTGGCGAGATAAATGAAGCAAGCCTCACTCTCAAAGGTGCAATAAGGGTTACAGTAAAACCAGGCTGGCACATATATTATAAAGATCCTGGAGATTTCGGTTTTCCCACTTCTTTTGATTGTAAGGGTAACACATTAAACATAAGACCTGCTGCAAAAGGTGATTGAAAAAATGATGTGAGAGGGGTAGAAGAAGAATAAGCAGATCAAGTAAGGAAAAAAAATGAGCTTTAGTTACTATAAATGAAAAAACACCCAAGAAACTTTCGTAATATAACAGGTTTAAGTATAGAGGAGTTCGAAAAAGTAGTAGAAAAAGTGAGGTCTGGATGGAAAAAACTTGAAAAACAGAAAAAGTGTCATGGTAGAAGATCAAAACTACCAACTCTGGAAGATAAGTTGTTTTGCGTAATTTTGTACTATCGCACTTACATAACACATAGATTTTTAGGATGCCTATTCAATGTGCACAACGCAAATGTATGTAGGTTACTTAAGAGAATAGAGCCATTACTCGCCAAAAAAGTGACTATAACAAAAGATAGAAGTATGACGCCAGAAAAAATACTGAAGATTTTGGCTGATGTTACAGAACAGCAAATACAGAGGCCAGAAGATAGTAAAAAACGGAAGAAATCATATTCAGGAAAAAAAAGAACCAACACTATGAAAACTGAGATTATTATCGAAGAAGGAGGAAGAATTTTATCAGTGTCAAAGTCATACCGTGGTAGAATTAGTGATTTTCGCATAAGGAAACAAGAAAAATATTTACCACTTGATAGCATAAAACATGCTGATTCTGGATATCAAGGTTGGCAAAAATTGCAAAGCAATGTTATAATTCCATATAAAAAGTATCGTAAAAAGCCATTAACTCCAGAGCAGAAAGAGCATAATAGAAGGTTAGCATCATTTAGAATGAGAGTAGAAAATAAGATCCGAGAGATAAAGATATTTAAGATTATGTCGAATGTTTATCGCAATTTTCAGAAAAAATATAACTTGAGGTTCAATATTATTGCTGGTATTGTAAATCTTAAGCACGCCTTTTAGTTAACCTTGATTTTATTCACCCTCCTTTCCTTTTTTTTATCGCTTGATTCGCAGCAGGTCTATAGAGATAAAGTAGGCTCTGTGGACAAAATTTTAGAGAAGCCATACAAGAGCTCCAACAAAATTGAGAAAACCAATAAAAACCTCAGCAGTTTTATCAAATCTGGAAAAAATGCGCCTAAAATTTTTAATTTTACCAAAAAAACACTCAATCAAATGACGTTCTTTGTAGATATGCTCATCGTAATACCTTTGCACTTTTCGATTCCGTTTTGGCGGAATAACTACTGTACATCCCTTGTCTTCAAGACTTGTAACAAAGGCATTGCTATCGTAGCCCTTGTCAGCTACTACAGTAGAGTTATAGATACTTTCGGTCAACACTTGTGCCTGCGTAATTTCATTTCTTTGACCAGGAGTCAGAGTAAATTTAAGTGGATTTCCAAGTGCATCGACAAGTGCATGTATTTTAGTTGTAAAGCCACCTTTGCTCCTCCCTAAAGCTTCTTGATCCTTGGAGTTTTTTGTATATCCAGATGAACATGGATGGGCTCGGATGATCGTACCGTCGATTATAGCAACTTCTAAATCAGGCTCTTGTTTAGTATATTCAAGCAATTTTTTCCAGACATCTCTTTCACACCATCTTTTAAATCGCTTATGTATACTCCTGTAATTACCATAAGTTTTTGGTAAAAGTCTCCATTGGCAACCACTTCGCACTATGTACCACACTGCCTCTATGAATATTCTTAAACGTTTTTCATCTTTGCTGTGCATTCCTTTTACGCTTTTTATGAACTCTAAAATTTGTTTCCAATTTTCCTCTTTGATGTAATATTGCATATGGTAGTTTCTCCATTTTTTACCTATTAGGCTAAACTACCATCTTTTTCTCTCTTTTCATATTTTTTGTCCACAGAGCCTAGGCTCTGTGGACAAAATTTTAGAGAAGCCATACAAGAGCTCCAACAAAATTGAGAAAACCAATAAAAACCTCAGCAGTTTTATCAAATCTGGAAAAAATGCGCCTAAAATTTTTAATTTTACCAAAAAAACACTCAATCAAATGACGTTCTTTGTAGATATGCTCATCGTAATACCTTTGCACTTTTCGATTCCGTTTTGGCGGAATAACTACTGTACATCCCTTGTCTTCAAGACTTGTAACAAAGGCATTGCTATCGTAGCCCTTGTCAGCTACTACAGTAGAGTTATAGATACTTTCGGTCAACACTTGTGCCTGCGTAATTTCATTTCTTTGACCAGGAGTCAGAGTAAATTTAAGTGGATTTCCAAGTGCATCGACAAGCGCATGTATTTTAGTTGTAAAGCCACCTTTGCTCCTCCCTAAAGCTTCTTGATCCTTGGAGTTTTTTGTATATCCAGATGAACATGGATGGGCTCGGATGATCGTACCGTCGATTATAGCAACTTCTAAATCAGGCTCTTGTTTAGTATATTCAAGCAATTTTTTCCAGACATCTCTTTCACACCATCTTTTAAATCGCTTATGTATACTCCTGTAATTACCATAAGTTTTTGGTAAAAGTCTCCATTGGCAACCACTTCGCACTATGTACCACACTGCCTCTATGAATATTCTTAAACGTTTTTCATCTTTGCTGTGCATTCCTTTTACGCTTTTTATGAACTCTAAAATTTGTTTCCAATTTTCCTCTTTGATGTAATATTGCATATGGTAGTTTCTCCATTTTTTACCTATTAGGCTAAACTACCATCTTTTTCTCTCTTTTCATATTTTTTGTCCACAGAGCCTAGGCTCTGTGGACAAAATTTTAGAGAAGCCATACAAGAGCTCCAACAAAATTGAGAAAACCAATAAAAACCTCAGCAGTTTTATCAAATCTGGAAAAAATGCGCCTAAAATTTTTAATTTTACCAAAAAAACACTCAATCAAATGACGTTCTTTGTAGATATGCTCATCGTAATACCTTTGCACTTTTCGATTCCGTTTTGGCGGAATAACTACTGTACATCCCTTGTCTTCAAGACTTGTAACAAAGGCATTGCTATCGTAGCCCTTGTCAGCTACTACAGTAGAGTTATAGATACTTTCGGTCAACACTTGTGCCTGCGTAATTTCATTTCTTTGACCAGGAGTCAGAGTAAATTTAAGTGGATTTCCAAGTGCATCGACAAGCGCATGTATTTTAGTTGTAAAGCCACCTTTGCTCCTCCCTAAAGCTTCTTGATCCTTGGAGTTTTTTGTATATCCAGATGAACATGGATGGGCTCGGATAATCGTACCGTCGATTATAGCAACTTCTAAATCAGGCTCTTGTTTAGTATATTCAAGCAATTTTTTCCAGACATCTCTTTCACACCATCTTTTAAATCGCTTATGTATACTCCTGTAATTACCATAAGTTTTTGGTAAAAGTCTCCATTGGCAACCACTTCGCACTATGTACCACACTGCCTCTATGAATATTCTTAAACGTTTTTCATCTTTGCTGTGCATTCCTTTTACGCTTTTTATGAACTCTAAAATTTGTTTCCAATTTTCCTCTTTGATGTAATATTGCATATGGTAGTTTCTCCATTTTTTACCTATTAGGCTAAACTACCATCTTTTTCTCTCTTTTCATATTTTTTGTCCACAGAGCCTAGGTGATTTTATCAATAATTTCATTGTGTACGTGATTATCATTTTTTGTTTCAATTCTAGTGATAACACTGCACCTAACGGGCTCTTTTATGGCTATTTCCTGAAATCCTTTTCTGACCTTATTGTAAAAATTAACATCCATTTCTTCATATTTATTCTTGTCTTTTGCTCTATTTAACCCAACTTTAACATCAATATCTAGAATGAATGTAATATCTGGATATTTAATTTCCACTAGCTTATGTAAGTCCCTTATTAGCCCTAAGTCAACTCCAAACCCATATCCTTGATATGCAATAGTTGAATCAATAAACCGATCACAAATCACTATTTTTCCTTCTGCAAGAGCTGGTAATATTAATTTTTTCATATGTTCGCGCCTCATCGAGATAAGTAGCAAGAGTTCAGAAATAGAATCAATATTATTCGTTAACAATACTCCTCTTACCTTCTCTGCAAAGTTAGTGCCACCTGGTTCTCGAGTCAATACCACATTATTTTCGCCGCGAATTTGCTTAAAATGATTTGCAAGTAGCTTAGATTGTGTTGTTTTACCAGAGCCGTCTATTCCTTCGAAAGTTATGAACATAAGTTTTATAATTATAATACTAAAAAAGAATATGCAAACAGTATACATAGAAACCGTTTGACATTTAAATAATAAGACCGTAAATTACATGTGGTATAATAATAGTCTATGGTTGCTCTGAATACTCCTAAAGTCGATTTTAGTTTTACTGCAAAAGATTTTAATCTTTTGGGGGTGGATAATAAACACTATACATTAAGTGACTGTTGTGGAAAAAATGGTCTTATTATAATATTTATATGCAATCACTGCCCTTACGTTCAGTCAATTATTAGCAATCTGGTAAGCGATGTTGATCAATTGAAAAAAGATTATCAGGTGAATACCGTTGCAATAATGCCAAATGATGTAAATGAATATCCAGAAGATTCCTTTGAAAATATGATTAATTTTGCCAAGGAAAATAAGTTTACATTTCCATATTTAATTGATAGTACACAGAAAATAGCTAAAGAATACGGGGCTGTTTGCACTCCTGACTTTTTTGGCTTTAATTCCAATTTAAACCTTTGCTATCGCGGACGTTTTAACGATGCAAAAAAAGAAAAGGTTCAAAGCTATGAAGTAGGAAGTAGTGACTTATTTCAAGCTATGAAATTTATTGCAGAAACTGGTAATTCTCCAATTGACCAAAAATCAAGTATTGGCTGCTCAATTAAATGGTCTAATTCTACAGGTTAAATATCATGCACAGTGGCTCTCAGCATTTGTTTGATATTATAATTTTACTTTCTGCTGCTGTGTTTATAGTCATAGCGTTTTGGAAAATGAATATTAGCCCAGTGCTTGGTTACTTTGTTGCAGGTGCAGTTATTGGTTCTCATGGGTTTAATCTGATACACTCAGCTGAGGTAATGGATAATCTTGCAGAATTTGGTGTAGTTTTTCTATTATTCATTATAGGCCTTGAATTGACATTTGAACGCCTGATCGCTATGCGTATTCATGTATTTGGGTTCGGTTCTCTTCAAGTTATAGTTACTATGGTAGCAATATGGTGCATCGCTCTTGCTTTCGGAGTGAATATGAATATAGCAACAGTTATTGGTGGTGGGCTTGCGCTATCCTCAACAGCAATAGTGTTGCAGGTTCTGCAAGAAAAAGGTTCTCAAGCAAGTCAGGTTGGTAGGTTGTCGATAGCAGTACTATTAATGCAAGATTTTGCAGTGGTACCATTAATAGTATTGGTACCTTTACTTGCTGGCAATTCTGAGCACAGCCTGATAAGCTCATTGGCAGGCTCATTAGTGCAAGCAGCTATTGCATTAGTGTTGATATTTATAACTGGTAGATTATTACTTAGACCTTTATTTTCGGTTATTGCTAAAATGGAAAGTAATGAGGTCTTTATATCAACAACGCTTTTAATAGTATTAGGAGCAGCATTTATTACTGAGCAATTTCATTTATCGTTAGCATTAGGTGCATTTGTCGCTGGATTGTTAGTTGCAGAAACAGAATATAGACACTCAGTGGAGCACGCGGTATTACCATTTAAAGATTTGTTTCTTGGCTTATTTTTCATGACTGTTGGTATGTCCATCAATACCGAACTTTTACTCAATAAGTTACTACTAATTACTTTATTATCGATTATCCTTATCGTTTTAAAAACATCTATCATATATATATTGTGTAGATTTTTTGGGTTTAAGAGTGCACCTGCTATACAAGCTGGGTTACTGCTTTCACAAGGCGGTGAATTTGCGTTTATTTTATTTCGCTTAGCAGATGAGCTAAATGTGCTACCAAGTGAAATCGCTCAAGTACTTATGATGGTAACTACAGTAACCATGGCTTTCACTCCTCTTTTATCAGGGCTTGGAGATTGGATAGCAAACTCATTTAGCACTGAGAAAACAATATTAGATGATGAAGCTGTTGAAACAGATACACAAGATCTTTATAACCATGTAATAGTTGCTGGATTTGGCAGAGTGGGATATATGGTAACAAAAATGCTTACGGCAGAGCATTTGAGTTACGTTGTTGTAGATATTCAATCGAAAATAGTCAAAGAAGGAAAAAGTGATAGTTTTCCTATATATCTTGGAGATGTTACAAGATGTGAAATTTTAAAATCAGTAGGAATAGAAAGAGCTCAAGCTCTCGTTATTTCAATAAAGAATGAAGTTACTATAAAGAAAGTTGTTTCTTTAGTTGCTGCAAGTTTTCCGCATGTAAATATTGTAATACGCTTACCAGATCTGAGTAATGTGGAGGTTTATAGAGATCTAGGAGCTAGTAAAATTATTCCTGAAACATCTGAGATAGGATTGCAGCTAGGTGGAGCTGCACTGAGCCTCAGTGGTATTAGCGAAAGTGGAGTTACGTCTTTAAAAAGTAGATTTAGAAAAGGCAATTATAGTATGTTAAAAGACCTTGGTAGTGATAAAGATGAATGACTGCTTTTCTAATTTTATGTACGGAAAGCTTCAAGCTTTATTGAGGTCAGATGCATGGCTAATGCTGAAACAAAAATTCCAGTGCTCCCTTTCTTGTCATCCCAGTGCGTGACACTGGGATCCAGATTGGGCACTAAGTTGGTAAACACGAAAGTGCTTTACAACGTTTTTGATGGAACTGTGCAAAAGGACTGGATGCCAGTGTCACGCACTGGCATGACACCCATTTGTTCCTATAGTTGTCTTTTTTCGTCTACCTTATTTTGCCACCCTGCTGAACAGATACATTGAGGTTTTGCCTATAGTAAATCACGCACATAATCAACCAAGTTAAGGAAAGTGCAAACCAAGTGATTGCATATTCCAAATGCTTCATTGGCTGTATAGCTACTTTGCTGCCAAAATTGTTCGGCCACAATACACACTTCTCTAGCTTAATACCTAACTCATTGGAAATTTCTTCTGTACTCAGGGTAAACCATGTATTCGAAGCAGTATCGTTCTTGATAAACCAATTTTTGCTTTTATTGCTATCGCAATATAAAATTCCATCTGCAACTACTTTTTCAATTTTTACTTTTTTCTCCTTTTTTTCTTTTTCTCTGACTATTCCTTTATTCACCAACATGTAACGTCCAGTGGTAAGCAACATAGGAGACAGCACATGATAGCCGTGTTGCCCTGCAAAAACATATAGTTCTATGTCACTTAGAATCCCATCAATCTTGACGTGTCTGTAGTTAAGTTGTGCAAGATCATCATTGGGCAACAGATGAACAACAGGAAGACTCATATTTTTGATAATATTATTCTTCCAGTTCAATCTGAATACTTGCCATAATCCCAATAAAAAAAGGAGCAAGCAAGGTACAATTAAAATAAATACTATTTTTTTTAACACCCTATATTTGTGTTCTTAAATAGTTTTCAACACCCATTAGTTCAATAAAGTCAATCTGCTTCTCAATCCAATGGAAGTGCTCTTCTTCATTTTTTAGCATCTCTTCTAATAATATTATACTAACAAAATCCTTTTCTTTCTCAGCAATAGAAATCGTTTCTTTGATATCCTTAATACCTTTTCCCTCTAATTTCAAATTAGCTTCTAAGATTTTCCGTATTGTGTCTTTTGTAAACTTTCCATCATACTTTGATATTTCATTTGTATCTTGAAAATTTGGTATACCTTTAAGCAATAAAATCCTTTCTGCCAACTTGTTCGCATGTTCAAGTTCTTCGTTAAGCTCATTTTTTACCTTTTCTGCAAGTCTATTAATTCCATTGTTTTTGAGAACCGCAAAATGCAAAAGATACTGGCGTACAGAAGTCAGCTCATTGGTCAATAATTTGTTCAAATGTTTTACTATCTCTTCATTCATAATCTTCCCTGAGTTCAATTTATCAGCATAATTTACATGATAATGATAGTTATAGCAACTCATTTAATAGTTCCTTTGATAACAACCGTATTAAATAGCATGTCGTGGTATGTCTGTTTTTTCTTAGAGAAGCAAGCAACTAGATACCAATAGAGGGTGAGCAGCACTATAATTACTTTCAATGCACTCAAGACATTCACTAATACCTCCTGATCTTGCAAAAATTCAGTAAGGACAACTACTACACTGTTTAACAAAGGAAGAAAAAACTGGGAAGTGCTTCTGTCAAAAGCTAAATTCAAGTCTATTTTAGAATCATCTAAATTGATAGTATATATATTCATCAACTGTTGACCTGGAGTTGCTTGGGCCTTTGAAGATATAAAATATGTGAAGTAACTACAATTTACACACATGTATGATAGATGTAAGATCAACGGAGAATCCTCTAATAGCAGTATAATTAATAAAGTTGGAATTAATAAAATTGCTACATCTATTAAATATGCGCAAAGGCGCCTTTGTATACTGGCAATCTCTGTCATTACCTATCTTCTAAATACTTTATTATAAAATCTGTAAGTTTATCAAAATGTTGAAAACATAACAAATCTTCATAACCGCTTATTGATTGACCGTATATAATAGGTAAACAATTGGCATTTTGTGCACACAGAACATCTGTGATGCTATCACCAACGAAAAACACATTTTCTCTATTTATAGGTAACGTACTCTCTTCTAGTGCAAATAGCAGTGGGGTTGCAGATGGTTTATCTTCTGCAGTATCGCATGACCCAACTACTCTTTCAAAGTAAGAATCTAGTTTAAAATAGGCAACTTCTTTACGTAAATTAGTATTTTTCTTATTACTTACTATTGCTAGATAAATATTGTGGCTTTTCAGTGTCTGCAACATTTTCTCTACTCCTTGATTCAGAGCAATGTTTTGCAATAGTGCATCATCTAAATATTGTTGGTATATCTGATTTGCTTTTTTCCACTGATCGCCAAATAAATTGACCATATAGCTCTTTCTCGACTCATGGGAATTTCTATCGGCAGCTTTATTACTATACCCCATTGAGTTTATGGTATGCTTAATAGCATTAAAAATGTTATCTTGAGTGTCAACTAAGGTATTATCCCAATCGAATACTACTGCTAATGGGCTGTTTTTCATTTCTATATTGTTATATATTTTAAATTAATAAGTAAATAACATTTTAATAAAAAAAATATAAATAGAACGCTCTACCACAAGTTATGTTAACTGTTTTTTATATAATTAGCTAATATACTGGTTATATGATATGTTTTAATAGGTAACAGGTATGGCCCGGGCATCTAAAGAAAGTGTTGAAAAAAAGTTTAAAGATGTTTTTGAACGTTCTCCAGGTGCTTTTCCAGAAGGCACCTCATTAGAAGAGAAGGTTAATTATATTGCAAAAGGAACCAAGGCTCTAAAAGCTGTAAAAAGTAAGGAGCTTGAGAACAAAATGAAAAACGTTGCAGAATTGAGTCAGAAATTTGAAAGTCAAAAAGGACGTGCAGATGAAAAAGTACGTCAAGATTTTGAAAGAATTGCTGAGCTTGACCAACAATATAAAGGGAAGGGCATCTTCACAAGTGAAAAAGTTGCAGAATCAAAAAATGACAAAAAATTTCAAGAAGCAGCTAACACTCTTAGAGAAACTACAGCAGAAGGTAAAAGCGTTGAACAGAGTGGACAAAAAAAGACTTCTGAAGCTTCTGTGCAAACAGATACACAGCCACCAGAGCACGATTCACAAATCGTTAATCCTTCAGTGAGCAAGAGTTCTGTAAAAGAGAAGCTCAACACTGAGCCGAACAAAAAAGATAACACGCCTCAACCACAAGAAAATCAAAAAGAAGAAGGGTTTTTGAGTCTTCTGAAGCGCTTTGTTAAGAAAATATTAGAAAAACTTTTAGGTGAAGGTGAAAAGGATGTAGAGAATGCTCGTGGCATAAAAGAAGATGCTCAAAGAGATACGTCAAATAACGAAGAGCAACAAAAGAGTAAGCACTTTGATAAAATTTTAGATCAGGACCAAAGCATAAGCAAGGGCTTAGGGCAAGCAACACAACTTGAAAACCCAACAATAACACCTGTTAATACTCCTAAAGTAAATACAGGTCGTGAAAGGTGATCCGCTTTCAAGCTTCATTATACCGCCACGAACCATCATACCGCCGCGGTATCTCATCCGCTAACAAGTAGCGGGATGACGATTGTCAGGGTGTCATCCCAGTGTCCCTATGATGTCATCCCAGTGCCCTGACTACTTGGATCTAGCAAGCTTTGCTTGCAAATAAGTCTAATACGCGTCGCGTTTTATGCCAAAACACAATTAGACCTGCTGCGAATCAAGCGATAAAAAAAAGGAAAGGAGGGTGAATAAAATCAAGGTTAACTAAAAGGCGTGCTTAAGATTTACAATACCAGCAATAATATTGAACCTCAAGTTATATTTTTTCTGAAAATTGCGATAAACATTCGACATAATCTTAAATATCTTTATCTCTCGGATCTTATTTTCTACTCTCATTCTAAATGATGCTAACCTTCTATTATGCTCTTTCTGCTCTGGAGTTAATGGCTTTTTACGATACTTTTTATATGGAATTATAACATTGCTTTGCAATTTTTGCCAACCTTGATATCCAGAATCAGCATGTTTTATGCTATCAAGTGGTAAATATTTTTCTTGTTTCCTTATGCGAAAATCACTAATTCTACCACGGTATGACTTTGACACTGATAAAATTCTTCCTCCTTCTTCGATAATAATCTCAGTTTTCATAGTGTTGGTTCTTTTTTTTCCTGAATATGATTTCTTCCGTTTTTTACTATCTTCTGGCCTCTGTATTTGCTGTTCTGTAACATCAGCCAAAATCTTCAGTATTTTTTCTGGCGTCATACTTCTATCTTTTGTTATAGTCACTTTTTTGGCGAGTAATGGCTCTATTCTCTTAAGTAACCTACATACATTTGCGTTGTGCACATTGAATAGGCATCCTAAAAATCTATGTGTTATGTAAGTGCGATAGTACAAAATTACGCAAAACAACTTATCTTCCAGAGTTGGTAGTTTTGATCTTCTACCATGACACTTTTTCTGTTTTTCAAGTTTTTTCCATCCAGACCTCACTTTTTCTACTACTTTTTCGAACTCCTCTATACTTAAACCTGTTATATTACGAAAGTTTCTTGGGTGTTTTTTCATATTATAGTAACTAAAGCTTATTTTTTTTCCTTACTTGATCTGCTTATTCTTCTTCTACCCCTCTCACATCATTTTTTCAATCACCTTTTGCAGCAGGTCTATTGGAGTTACATGCAAAATAGATCCCAGTGTCAGCTACTCGGATGACAAAAAAAGGAGCACTGGGATGACACCATTTGTTGTATTTAACAAAGTTCGTACTTAGCTTCATGTTAGCTATAAACATTAAGAAATTTACCAAGCGAAAAAAAAGGCAAAAGAAGCCCCAGCTAATATCTATTTTAGAACATTGGCGTTTTTTAAGTCTTAAACACTGCAATTTAGCTGCTTTTAAATGTAACTCACCTTAGTTTAAATGTTTAAGAAATTTACTAAGCAGAAAAAAAGGCAAAAGAAACCCCGTGTTAGCTAGTTGTCACTCCCTAATCCTGCAAATTGGCGTACTATACTGTCTTAAACGACTTATAAGCGCGTTTCAGCTTGTGTAGGTAAAAACCTAGGCTCTGTGGACAAAATTTTAGAGAAGCCATACAAGAGCTCCAACAAAATTGAGAAAACCAATAAAAACCTCAGCAGTTTTATCAAATCTGGAAAAAATGCGCCTAAAATTTTTAATTTTACCAAAAAAACACTCAATCAAATGACGTTCTTTGTAGATATGCTCATCGTAATACCTTTGCACTTTTCGATTCCGTTTTGGCGGAATAACTACTGTACATCCCTTGTCTTCAAGACTTGTAACAAAGGCATTGCTATCGTAGCCCTTGTCAGCTACTACAGTAGAGTTATAGATACTTTCGGTCAACACTTGTGCCTGCGTAATTTCATTTCTTTGACCAGGAGTCAGAGTAAATTTAAGTGGATTTCCAAGTGCATCGACAAGCGCATGTATTTTAGTTGTAAAGCCACCTTTGCTCCTCCCTAAAGCTTCTTGATCCTTGGAGTTTTTTGTATATCCAGATGAACATGGATGGGCTCGGATGATCGTACCGTCGATTATAGCAACTTCTAAATCAGGCTCTTGTTTAGTATATTCAAGCAATTTTTTCCAGACATCTCTTTCACACCATCTTTTAAATCGCTTATGTATACTCCTGTAATTACCATAAGTTTTTGGTAAAAGTCTCCATTGGCAACCACTTCGCACTATGTACCACACTGCCTCTATGAATATTCTTAAACGTTTTTCATCTTTGCTGTGCATTCCTTTTACGCTTTTTATGAACTCTAAAATTTGTTTCCAATTTTCCTCTTTGATGTAATATTGCATATGGTAGTTTCTCCATTTTTTACCTATTAGGCTAAACTACCATCTTTTTCTCTCTTTTCATATTTTTTGTCCACAGAGCCTAGGCTCTGTGGACAAAATTTTAGAGAAGCCATACAAGAGCTCCAACAAAATTGAGAAAACCAATAAAAACCTCAGCAGTTTTATCAAATCTGGAAAAAATGCGCCTAAAATTTTTAATTTTACCAAAAAAACACTCAATCAAATGACGTTCTTTGTAGATATGCTCATCGTAATACCTTTGCACTTTTCGATTCCGTTTTGGCGGAATAACTACTGTACATCCCTTGTCTTCAAGACTTGTAACAAAGGCATTGCTATCGTAGCCCTTGTCAGCTACTACAGTAGAGTTATAGATACTTTCGGTCAACACTTGTGCCTGCGTAATTTCATTTCTTTGACCAGGAGTCAGAGTAAATTTAAGTGGATTTCCAAGTGCATCGACAAGCGCATGTATTTTAGTTGTAAAGCCACCTTTGCTCCTCCCTAAAGCTTCTTGATCCTTGGAGTTTTTTGTATATCCAGATGAACATGGATGGGCTCGGATAATCGTACCGTCGATTATAGCAACTTCTAAATCAGGCTCTTGTTTAGTATATTCAAGCAATTTTTTCCAGACATCTCTTTCACACCATCTTTTAAATCGCTTATGTATACTCCTGTAATTACCATAAGTTTTTGGTAAAAGTCTCCATTGGCAACCACTTCGCACTATGTACCACACTGCCTCTATGAATATTCTTAAACGTTTTTCATCTTTGCTGTGCATTCCTTTTACGCTTTTTATGAACTCTAAAATTTGTTTCCAATTTTCCTCTTTGATGTAATATTGCATATGGTAGTTTCTCCATTTTTTACCTATTAGGCTAAACTACCATCTTTTTCTCTCTTTTCATATTTTTTGTCCACAGAGCCTAGTTCAAGAATACACATTTACTCTTGAAACAATTGCAAAATCTTTGATCAATGCTAAAGAACGTGGCGTTGATGTTAAAGTCATCTTAGATAAATCGCAACTCTACTCAAAATATAGTGTTATAAATGAATTATTTTCAGGTGGAGTACCAGTTTGGATCGATGATAAGCCAAAAATTGCTCATAATAAGATAATGATTGTTGATAATCAAAAAGTTATCACAGGGTCGTTTAACCTGAGTAAGACAGCTAAAAAAGGAAATGCTGAAAATTTATTAATTATTACAGATTATCCTGAATTGATTCAGCAGTATGTGAAAAACTGGGAGGCACGAATGTCACAGTCTTATAAATATGCTCCCAACTAATCAAAAGCACTTGCTTAAAATCAGTTCTAAAAACAGCAAGAGAGAGCTTTTTTGATTGACTGGCATAATGATTATGATATAATAAACCAAAAGTTTAAGGAATAAAGTAATGGATTATACAAATGATGCTGCCGGTAGCTACACTGCCGTTCATGATTTTTTTCAAAACAATGGTGTTGGAGATTACAAAGTTCAATGCAGTTATGGTGGGGTACCGTATGCTACTGATGAGTACGTGCATTCTGGCGATAAATTTTGGAGTAATAATTTTATAGACTCACATTTTGGAAGGGAAATAAAAATGTATCCTCGAAGTGAACTTTTAGCTAAAGAATATGCTGGAAGTACGCTGCCAGTTTCAATATCACTAGATAAGGATTTAATAAAAATAAAGGAATGTCAGAAAAAAACGAAATTTGTGGAACTAGAAAGGGAGTCAGGCAATTTAGTGTATGATAAGCAACAGCATGTAAAGTGTTACACAACGAAGCTATCATATGATGATGTGCATATTTACAATAACGATAAAGTTTCAACATTTAGCATAAAATACGACGTGCCAAATGATCCGAAATACAGTTTAAATATAACATTTACAAAGGTTAATGATAATAAATCAGGATTTTGGCAAAAATTTAAAAACATGTTTTAACGTGACCATTCACTGGTTTTTACTCAATCAACCAACAACAGTTAATATCAAATTTTTATAATTAAAAAATATGCTATTTTTTAAAACTTTCATTCTTCTTGACTCTGTCAACTTCACAAAACAACTCTTGGACCAAATGTATCTGGCATAACACCTTTTGGTAACTTGCTACTTCTTTTTTTTCCGCATCTCCGACAACGGCCATTGATATTCCACTACATAAGGCTTGATTTTTGGTAGATCAACTTTTTTATGAATAATACTATGCTTCTCCTTAAGTTGACCATTTCCCCTAAACGCTATTAGCTTCCTTAAAACTTACATTAATGCCTATTTTGCCTAAACTGAAGCGTCTTTTCCAATTTTTTCTAGCATCAACTCAGCAGCTTTTTGTTCAGCAATCTTTTTACTAGAAGCACATGCAGAAACTTTACCATAATCTCCTATGCAAACTGATATAGTAAATTCAGGATTGTGCGCTGGTCCAGTTTGTTTTACAAGCTCATACTCTGGTAAAGGCAATTTGTTTTTCTGAGTCCACTCTTGCAGTGAGGTTTTAGGATCTTGAGGGGGGTCAAGCATGCCTTTAGCTAACTTTTCCCAATATTGGATAATAAATTTTTCAACATTTTCAAGCCCGCCATCAATATAAATTGCACCTATTAGTGCTTCAAGCGAGTTTTCTAAATTTTTTAAGTTACACCTCCCTCCATTGCAGCGTTCACTATTATTCATGATGATAAAGCTGCCTAATTTTATTTCTTTAGCAACATTAGCAATGGTGTTGCCACAAACTAAATCCGTCTTTCTTTTTGCCAATGCTCCTTCTTTTTCTTCAGGAAATAGTTTAAACAGTGTGGCAGATACGACCATATTCAAAACACTATCGCCCAAAAACTCTAGTCTTTCGTAGCTTACAATCTGGTTTTTGCTATTCCTTTTATTTACGCTTGGGTGAGTTAGTGCCTCTTCTAATATTGCATAATTTGTAAATTTATAATCAATGATCTTAGATATTGCATCATTCAAACTCTTCATACCCATTATTTAAAAGAATAACACTTCCTACCACACCTTTATACCAAAGAATTAGTTTTGTTTTATTAAAATAATACCAACAACTTCCAAAATATACAGTTTAATAGACTTCTTGCATAACCATTATTTGAATAATGATTCATCGATGTCATTCCGGCGTGTGACGCTGGACCAGTGTCGGCTACTTAGGTGACAGAGAAGATGTCTAATGTATACAACCCACCACCTCACTAATGTTACTAAATCCATCTCTCCTTATTAGTTCTGCAAGTTCTAGATTAATTTTGTTTACAACTTGAGGTCCGTGGTATATGAGAGCAGTGTACAACTGCACCAAAGAAGCTCCTGCCTTTATTTTTTTATATGCATCAGCACCACTTGAGATTCCTCCGCATCCTACCAACAATATTTTGCCCTTAGTAAGTTTGTATATATCGCTCAATAACTCGGTTGAAAGTTTAAACAGCGGTTTGCCACTCAACCCACCACTCTCGTTGTGGTGGGAATGTAAGTTATTCCGACTGATCGTAGTGTTGCTCACTGTTAATCCGTCAATCTTATATTCCAACACAAGCTCAGCGATATTTTCTTTCGTTTGCTGATCTATATCTGGTGAGATTTTTAATATTATTGGTATGGATTTAGAATTATCAATTGATTTCCGGGTTAGAGTTACGGATTTCAACAATTCCGATAATTCTTGCTTATTGTGCAGATTGCGTAAATTAGGCGTGTTTGGGGATGAGATGTTCAGCACTATATAATTGCTTTTTCCATATACTATCTTTATTAAGTCAACATAATCGCTGATTTGGTCCTTTGATGTACTATTTTTTCCTATGTTGATGCCAAAAATGCAGTCATCAAGCTTGGTTTTATCTATTTGTTTAAGAAAGTAGTCTATTCCTTTATTGTTAAATCCCAATCTGTTAATTACCCCTTGATCTTTAATTAACCGAAAAATTCTTGATTTTTTGTTTCCATATTGTGGATTACGAGTTACAGTACCAGTTTCAATAAATCCAAAACCAAATGAAAGCATAGGCCTTATAACTTCTGCATTCTTGTCAAAACCTGCAGCCAGACCCACGGGGCTTCTGAGCTTATTACCAAAAAAATTCACACTCAAAGATTCTGGTAGCTCTATAGGTTTTCTATAAGGCATTTTCTTTAATGCCATAATTGCCAAAGAGTGAGCAACCTCGGGCGGTAGTAAAAACAATAAATCACGTAATATCATTTTGTAAAACACTTTGCTTATTTTTAGTTTATTTTTTACCATGAAACGCTATAAGAGTATAACCATAACTTGAAAAGAAATTGATTTTACTTATGAATAATTTTCTCTATAGGTTACACACTTAAAGCTACTGTTGAATTGAGCAACTTTTACAAGATATAGAAAATGAAAGAGGCCGGGACCGGAATTGAACCGGTATAAAAGGATTTGCAGTCCTCTGCATAAGCCATTCTGCCACCCAGCCGTTTTTTATGTGTAGATATCCATTATATCTTTTAGCATAGATAAAGCTTCCTCCCTTTTGCGTTGGAAAGTGTTACGTCCAATGATTGAACCATTACCACCACCCTGCTTAATTTCTTTCGCTTCATTGCATATGTCATTCACTGATTTCGACTCGCCACCAGAAAAAACTACTATTCTTTTTCCTGCAAAACAAGATCTTTTAACATATTCAATTCTTTTAGATAATGATTCAATATTTTCTGTTTCTATTTTCTCCCTTTCCAAATATTTAGTTGGAAGTTTTACTTTTATTATATTAGCGCCAAGCAAAGCTGCCATGTGTGCAGCATAGGCAATAACATCAACCGCTGTTTCACCTTCTTTGGAAATTCCTTCACCGCGTGGATAAGACCATAACACTACTGCAAGCCCATAAGATTTGGCTTCAGCTACGATTTCACGGGCTTCTTCCATCATATCGAAACACTTAGCAGAACCAGGATATATAGTAAATCCAACAGCCAAGCAGCCCAAACGCAGTGCATCTTTCACAGAAGAGGTTATTGCTTGATCAGAAGTCAGATTCTTCGAATGTAAGGAGTTGGAACTATTAAGTTTCAAAATAAGTGGGAGCATTCCAGCATAAGTTGAAGCACCAGCTTCAATCATACCAAGTGGAGCAGCATATGCACTTACTCCCGAATCAACTGCAAGCTGAAAATGATAATGTGGGTCATAAGCATCAGGGTTAACTTCAAAACTTTTTATTGGCCCGTGTTCAAACCCTTGGTCTACAGGGAGAATTACTAATTTGCCAGTGCCGCCAAGCTTTCCATGCATGAGAATACGAGTAAGATTTGCTTTTACCCCGGGGTTTTCACTTTCGTAGTGGTTTAAGATTTGTCTTATTTCTTTACTCATTAACGCTATGAAGTTCATTTAAAGTATAGCAAAAACCACAGTTGAAGCAAAGATCTTTTTATGGTTCTTGTCCTGCAGGTGTACCTAAAGATGTAACGTTAGGATTGGTGGTGTGCTGTTGTGGCTTTTTTTGGATTAAATCTCTAAAATACATTTTGACAATAGGAAGAACAAGTGGCATAAGCACTAGGCTCTGTGGACAAAATTTTAGAGAAGCCATACAAGAGCTCCAACAAAATTGAGAAAACCAATAAAAACCTCAGCAGTTTTATCAAATCTGGAAAAAATGCGCCTAAAATTTTTAATTTTACCAAAAAAACACTCAATCAAATGACGTTCTTTGTAGATATGCTCATCGTAATACCTTTGCACTTTTCGATTCCGTTTTGGCGGAATAACTACTGTACATCCCTTGTCTTCAAGACTTGTAACAAAGGCATTGCTATCGTAGCCCTTGTCAGCTACTACAGTAGAGTTATAGATACTTTCGGTCAACACTTGTGCCTGCGTAATTTCATTTCTTTGACCAGGAGTCAGAGTAAATTTAAGTGGATTTCCAAGTGCATCGACAAGCGCATGTATTTTAGTTGTAAAGCCACCTTTGCTCCTCCCTAAAGCTTCTTGATCCTTGGAGTTTTTTGTATATCCAGATGAACATGGATGGGCTCGGATGATCGTACCGTCGATTATAGCAACTTCTAAATCAGGCTCTTGTTTAGTATATTCAAGCAATTTTTTCCAGACATCTCTTTCACACCATCTTTTAAATCGCTTATGTATACTCCTGTAATTACCATAAGTTTTTGGTAAAAGTCTCCATTGGCAACCACTTCGCACTATGTACCACACTGCCTCTATGAATATTCTTAAACGTTTTTCATCTTTGCTGTGCATTCCTTTTACGCTTTTTATGAACTCTAAAATTTGTTTCCAATTTTCCTCTTTGATGTAATATTGCATATGGTAGTTTCTCCATTTTTTACCTATTAGACTAAACTACCATCTTTTTCTCTCTTTTCATATTTTTTGTCCACAGAGCCTAGTTAAACTTGCCACTATAGCCTCATTAAAAAAGGCAATTATACTATAAATCCAATACTCAAGCAAGAATTTAAACTATATCAAAAGCAATTTTATTTTCTACTCTATTCATATAGATTCTTAGCTTCTTTCCTTTTATTAATTTACGATTCAGTATTTCTTCCGCTAAGTAACTTTTTATCTCTTTTTCAATAAGTCTCTCTATCGGACGTGCTCCCATTTCCTTACTATAACCCATTTGTACAAGATAAGATTTCACTTCATCCTCTACTAAGCAGTTTATGCCTTTTTGCGTCAGTTGCTTTTTCAGTTCTAGGACAAATTTATCCACAATATGCAAAATCACATCCGTACTTAAGTCAGAAAAAGAAATAATCGCATCAAGACGATTACGAAATTCAGGGCTAAAAACCTGTTCTATCGCTTTTTCGCTATCACCAATGTTAAAATTTTTATGCCCAAAGCCAACAAAACTTTTGCTGCGTTCAGCTGCTCCTGCATTAGTTGTCATAATTAAAATTATATTGGAAAAGTTAACTTTACGTCCGTAAGTGTCTGTAACACAACCATAATCCATAATTTGTAGCAATATATTATAGATATCGCTATGGGCCTTTTCAATTTCATCAAGCAACACAACACTATATTGATTGTTAGATACAGACTCTGTGAGTAATCCACCCTGATCATAACCTACATATCCAGGAGGAGAACCAATCATCCTTGATATCGTATGAGACTCAATGTATTCGGACATATCAAAGCGTATAAGATTCATGCCCATGCTTTCTGCTAATTGTTTTGCTAGCTCGGTTTTACCAACACCAGTTGGCCCTGCAAAAAGATAACTTGCTAAAGGTTTATTGTAATTTCTTAACCCAGATTTAGCAATTTTAATAGAATTAACAAGAGATTCTATTGCCTGCTCTTGGCCAAAAATCACCTTCTCTAGATTAGCTTTTAAAGATTTTACTTTCTGTAAATCATCAGATTCAGATCCACAAGGCACATTTGTAATTCTAGTAATGGTATTCTTAATATCTCTACTATTTACAATTTTACCCCTGTTTCTTAGCAATTTACAATATGCCCCTGCCTCATCAATAACATCAACCGCTTTATCAGGTAATATTCGCCCAGTAATATACTTATGCGAAAGTTCAGCCGCAGACCTAATGGCATTTTTTGTATAATATACTCCATGATACCCTTCATAGTAGTGCTTTATACCATCTAGTATCTTTATCGTTTCATTAACAGAAGATTCTTTAACATTAATTTTTTGAAACCTTCTCGCTAGTGCTTTATCTTTTTCAAAACTAGCGCTGTATTCTCTATATGTAGTTGCACCTATACAACGCAGTGTACCTCTTGCAAGCGCAGGTTTGAGTAGGTTACCTGCATCAAGAAAGCTACCACTTGTAGAACCTGCTCCAATGATAGTGTGTATTTCGTCAATAAAAAGGATCGCACCTGGTTTTACCTCAATTGCTTTTATTATAGATTTTATTCTCTCTTCAAAATCACCTCTGTAGCGTGTCCCTGCAAGGAGTGATCCTAAATCCAAAGCATAAATTATACTGGACCTGAGTGCACTTGGAACACTGCCTTCAATGATCTTGAGTACCAAACCCTCAACTATTGTTGTTTTGCCAACACCTGGGTCTCCAACATATAAAGGGTTGTTTTTTCTACGCCTCAATAATATTTCTATAGTGCGATTTAACTCATAATCACGACCAATAACATAATCTATTTTTTTGCTTCTTGCATAGTCATTTAAATTTTTACAATAACTTTGTAGAATTTCCTCATCTTTTAGTAGCTCACCTTTATTTACTGTAGTAGGAGCGTCATTATTTTTATCAAGTTTTACTTTATGATTGGTGGTGTATTCATCTATATCGTTAGAGTATTTCATATTAGATATATGGTAAATCAAATTGGAATCTTTCGCATTTTGTTTCTGCAATAGATTTTCAACGTATAAGTCTTGCCTAGACAAAATTTCTACTAGAACATTTGCTCCATTTATTTCTTTTTTTCCCAAGCTATGAGCCCGTATTATTGCTCTGTGTATTATGCATTGAAACATTGAGCTAGGTTTAACTCCACTGATAATCAATTCAGAACTGCTTTGTAAAAACCCTTTTATATTATTATTATAATCATTAGCCTTAATATTGCACCTTGATAGAATGTTATCCATATTTATGATTTCATCGGCTCTGATATTACATCTTGATAAAACGTAATTTACATCCACGTCTTTAGTTAACGCCAGCAATAAATGTTCTACTTTTGCATATTTAAGATTAAAATTAGAAGCAATGAGTAGTGCTCTATTCAAACTTGCCTCTAAGTTTTTGGAAATCATCTCCTATTCTCTTTAAAAGTGGGAACTCATATATAATGAATAGCACACAATTATTAAAAAAATTGAAATCCAGCAGTTCGCTGTAGCCAATTTGAATCCCCACTATGGATCTACGTCACAGCACCGCAACATCTCAGCATAGATTCCGCTAATGAGTAGTGGAATGACGAGTTTTACGCTTATCAAGTTGTAGGTAAATCCTATTTAATACGCTTTTTCTAGTACTCTGCTTTTCTTCTTAAATGCATTGATCTTTTTTCTACCGTATTTAGTCTTTAACGTATTTGGCCTTTTAAAGACCTTTTTGCTGTTACGTTTTTTAAATTGCACACTACAATCAAAATTTAGCTCTCCTTCTTTGTCTGCCAGTGCAGGCAGTCTTCTCTTATCTTGAGGTGTAACAAAAGATATCGCATACCCTTCAGCTCCAGCGCGTGCAGTTCTACCTATACGATGAATATAGTCAGCTTGCGATTGTGGTGCATCATAATTGATAACATGTTGAATGTGGGGAATATCAAGGCCGCGAGAAGCAACATCTGTTGCAACCATGATTTGATTACGGCCACGACGAAAAGAATTAATGACCCTTTCGCGCTTGTGCTGCCTTAAATCACCATGAATTGCTAAAGCGCTATAGTCATCTTTGTGCAATCTGTTAGCTAGCTGATCCGCTCCTCGCTTTGTTTTGACAAAGATAATGATTGATCCTTCGCGCTGACATAGTTGTGTAACAAGCTTTTCATATTTTTCTGATTCTGATGCATAAACAATTTCTTGCTTAATTTTTACAGAAGTTGTAGCCTCACAATCAACAGAAATACGTTCTGGTCGATTAAGGTACTTCTCAGCAAGTTTTACTATATCTCCAGGAAGAGTTGCAGAAAACATAAGAGTTTGCCTTATTTTAGGCAAATGCTTCATAATTTCTTCAATCTGAACTCCAAAGCCCATATCAAACATACGATCCGTTTCATCAAGCACAAGAACGCTAACATTGCGAGTAATCAAAGTTTTACGCTCAATATGGTCTATAATACGACCAGGAGTACCTATTACAATTTGTGGTTTTTTCTGAAGCTGATTTAGCTGCCTAAAAATAGGCTCACCACCAATCAACAAAGCGACCCTTAGTGCAGAATTTTGAGATAAGAGTTTTCTTATCTCATTTGTTACCTGATGCGCAAGCTCTCTGGTTGGCACGATGACTAAAGCTGAACCAGTGTTAGGCTCATTCAGCAACTTAGCAACCAACGGAATAGCAAATGCTAAAGTTTTTCCAGTCCCCGTTTGAGCAGATCCGAGAATATCTTTACCTTGTAGCGCTAAGGGAATCGCTTGTATTTGAATCGGAGTTGGGACGAAAAGATTATTTTTATCTAGAGCTTGTCTAAGCGAAGCTGGGAGACCCATCTCATGAAAATTATTCACAATACGTTAATCCTGTTAAAAGACTTCATAATAGATTAATCTTCCAATCTTAAATTTATTGCAGATTTTTTATCTTCTCCGTTTCTACCGCGCTCCTCTTTAACCTCATAACTCACCCTTTCTCCTTTTATTCCCTTCTCTTTATTCTCTCCTTTAAGTGCCTCAGGTCTTATTCCCGAACGTTCCAATGTGCTAATATGTACAAAAACGTCACCCCCTTTACCTTCTGGCTTGATGAAACCATAGCCTTTTTCGGCATTAAACCATTTTACATTACCAAATTCCATTTAAACAACTCCTAAATTATTAACTAACATTACTAATGTGATGAAAAACTTTGAAATTACGATTGAGAATGCTTTAAGCTTAGCTATTGAAACTAAACCTTTATACTCCATAGTCTATTCTTAACATTACATGACAATAATACACAATTGTTGTACTTGATGCAAATAAATTTTTTAATCGTTAAGCGAACCTGCAACCGTCATTTCGCTAACTTTAATCGTTGGTGAATTAAATTGCCCACAAAAAGTTAGATCATCTGCAACGACTAAATTGCTAAACATATCCTTCAAATTGCTAGCAATGGTAATCTCATGTATTGGATACGTTATTTTTCCATTTTCTATAAAAAATCCGGAAGCGCCTTGGCTGTAATCGCCATTGATTACATTGACACCAAAACCAAATAAATCAGTTACATATATTCCCTCTTTCACTTCCTGAATTAATTCTTCAAACGATACATCACCATTCTCAATGTAGAGGTTACTAGCTGCAGGAATAACTGCAGCATTACTTGCACGAGTTGCACTTCCGGTTGTTTCTGAGTCTAATTTTCTAGCCGAGTATAAGTCTAAAATCCAATTTTGTAATATTCCGTTTTTTACAAATATATTTTTCTTGCTAGTTATCCCTTCTCCATCAAATGGTCTCGATGCTATGCCTCTTGGCAACAATGGATCATCGATAATGTTAATTCTATCATTGAAAATCTGAGCGTTTAAACTACCCCTCAAGAAAGAACTGTTGCTTATAATACTGCTCCCATTTATAGCAGAAGCAAAACTTTTTACTAGCCCTTTTGCTGCTCTTTTTTCAAAAATAACTGGAAATTTACCAGTTTTCATTGTACGTGAATTCAATTGATCAACTGCTCTTTTTGCTGCTTCTTTTCCCATTAACTCTGGCAACTTTAAATCACTAAAATTACATGCTATATCATAATCGTAACCAACCTTCATTTCACTTTCTCTTCCAGCAACAACAGAGACCTGATTAGCAAAGGTTGATTTACTAAACGAGCCAATAAAACCAGAAACAGTCGATAATACTGTATTCACTAAAGCGTATGAAGAAGAGGCTCCTTCAGAATTAGTGATACTCTTATGTGCAAGGGCTGAATTTTCTGCAGCTTCAGCAATTTCTTTTAGGTTATCAACGGTTACAACATTATTATCTGAGATACTTAAATCTGCAGAAGAGATATAATTACTACCATTTACAGCAAAATTAATGCAAGGATCTTCTGGCGCATTCTTTGCCATTTCTACCACTTGACTTACCGTATCACTAAGATTATTCAAATCGTTTGTAGAAATATACGCAGCTTTGTTTTTACCTGCTATAGCTCTGATTCCTACAGTGCAATTTTTAGATTGTGATATTTGCTCAATTTTTGATAGACGCTGAGAAACTGAAGTCTTATTAGTTTCATATATTGTAACTTCCGCGTCTTGATTCTGCTTTTTTATTAATTTAGTGATATCTGCTGCAATATTTAATATATTCATTTTCTATTCCTTAGATTTTTATAAAGACTCTGCACCACCTATAACTTCAATTAAATCAGTTGTAATTGCTGCTTGACGAGAACGATTATAAAGCAATGCTAATTTGTTCAGCATCTCTTTAGTGTTTCTGTTTGCTGATTCCATAGCAACCATCCTAGCACTATTCTCACTTGTTGCACTTTCAAGCAAAGCAGAGTAAAGAGCAATTACAACGTAATCTTGAACCAAAGATTTTAAAATAAATTCAATATTTTGTGGTTCATACTCATAGCCGTAATCTATTGTTGGACCAGCCAGAGAGCTATCAATCAAGGATGAGTCTTTACTCCATGGTTTTATTGTTTCCAACATTGGTTTTTGCGTGAAGGTATTATAGAATTTACTATAAAAAACTTTAACTTTATCGTATTTACTTAAATCTATACCATCAACCAAAGCTTCTACGTGCTTTAACGTGATTCCCTTACTATTTTCAATTTTTAAGATACTTTTAGAGTCAAATCTATTTTTACCTACATCAAAAGCTTTTTTACCAAGAAATACAATATCTACTCTTTTGCCATTTGCGATTGACTTATTTACACGCTCTTGACTAAATTTGACAATAGAAGAGTTAAAGTTGCCGCACAAGCCACGATCAGACGCAACAATGAATACTAGGTAAGAACCGTCGTTACTGACATTTAGAATTTTTGCCAGTAATTCTTGATCAACTGATAGCATTAATGAAGAAATAATGTTATGCAGCTTAGATACATATAATTTTGAATTTAATAACTTCTTTTGGCTTTGTAACAACTTTGCTGCAGAAACCATTTGCATTATTTTCGTGGTTTTCTGTACAGATTTAATATTCTTAATTCTTAAGGATAATTCCTTTAAGCTCTTCATTTTGTATACAACCCTGATTTATTAAAATATATAACTGTTAGTGTCTAAAAGCAAGTTTTTTTGACATTAAAACCAAGTCTAGCTAAGAAACTTGCAGGTTTATTGTTTGGAGATAAGGATTATATTAAGAAAGTGCTCTAACTTCAGCAATATCAATGTGAAAGTAGCCTAATGGTAATTTCTACACTTTGTGGAATTTTATAATATATAATAAACACAATTAAAACTATTACAACTTGAATACTTATGATCCCATTGTTCTAGGCTCTGTGGACAAAAAATATGAAAAGAGAGAAAAAGATGGTAGTTTAGCCTAATAGGTAAAAAATGGAGAAACTACCATATGCAATATTACATCAAAGAGGAAAATTGGAAACAAATTTTAGAGTTCATAAAAAGCGTAAAAGGAATGCACAGCAAAGATGAAAAACGTTTAAGAATATTCATAGAGGCAGTGTGGTACATAGTGCGAAGTGGTTGCCAATGGAGACTTTTACCAAAAACTTATGGTAATTACAGGAGTATACATAAGCGATTTAAAAGATGGTGTGAAAGAGATGTCTGGAAAAAATTGCTTGAATATACTAGGCTCTGTGGACAAAAAATATGAAAAGAGAGAAAAAGATGGTAGTTTAGCCTAATAGGTAAAAAATGGAGAAACTACCATATGCAATATTACATCAAAGAGGAAAATTGGAAACAAATTTTAGAGTTCATAAAAAGCGTAAAAGGAATGCACAGCAAAGATGAAAAACGTTTAAGAATATTCATAGAGGCAGTGTGGTACATAGTGCGAAGTGGTTGCCAATGGAGACTTTTACCAAAAACTTGTGGTAATTACAGGAGTATACATAAGCGATTTAAAAGATGGTGTGAAAGAGATGTCTGGAAAAAATTGCTTGAATATACTAAACAAGAGCCTGATTTAGAAGTTGCTATAATCGACGGTACGATCATCCGAGCCCATCCATGTTCATCTGGATATACAAAAAACTCCAAGGATCAAGAAGCTTTAGGGAGGAGCAAAGGTGGCTTTACAACTAAAATACATGCACTTGTCGATGCACTTGGAAATCCACTTAAATTTACTCTGACTCCTGGTCAAAGAAATGAAATTACGCAGGCACAAGTGTTGACCGAAAGTATCTATAACTCTACTGTAGTAGCTGACAAGGGCTACGATAGCAATGCCTTTGTTACAAGTCTTGAAGACAAGGGATGTACAGTAGTTATTCCGCCAAAACGGAATCGAAAAGTGCAAAGGTATTACGATGAGCATATCTACAAAGAACGTCATTTGATTGAGTGTTTTTTTGGTAAAATTAAAAATTTTAGGCGCATTTTTTCCAGATTTGATAAAACTGCTGAGGTTTTTATTGGTTTTCTCAATTTTGTTGGAGCTCTTGTATGGCTTCTCTAAAATTTTGTCCACAGAGCCTAGGCTCTGTGGACAAAAAATATGAAAAGAGAGAAAAAGATGGTAGTTTAGCCTAATAGGTAAAAAATGGAGAAACTACCATATGCAATATTACATCAAAGATGAAAATTGGAAACAAATTTTAGAGTTCATAAAAAGCGTAAAAGGAATGCACAGCAAAGATGAAAAACGTTTAAGAATATTCATAGAGGCAGTGTGGTACATAGTGTGAAGTGGTTGCCAATGGAGACTTTTACCAAAAACTTATGGTAATTACAGGAGTATACATAAGCGATTTAAAAGATGGTGTGAAAGAGATGTCTGGAAAAAATTGCTTGAATATACTAGGCTCTGTGGACAAAATTTTAGAGAAGCCATACAAGAGCTCCAACAAAATTGAGAAAACCAATAAAAACCTCAGCAGTTTTATCAAATCTGGAAAAAATGCGCCTAAAATTTTTAATTTTACCAAAAAAACACTCAATCAAATGACGTTCTTTGTAGATATGCTCATCGTAATACCTTTGCACTTTTCGATTCCGTTTTGGCGGAATAACTACTGTACATCCCTTGTCTTCAAGACTTGTAACAAAGGCATTGCTATCGTAGCCCTTGTCAGCTACTACAGTAGAGTTATAGATACTTTCGGTCAACACTTGTGCCTGCGTAATTTCATTTCTTTGACCAGGAGTCAGAGTAAATTTAAGTGGATTTCCAAGTGCATCGACAAGTGCATGTATTTTAGTTGTAAAGCCACCTTTGCTCCTCCCTAAAGCTTCTTGATCCTTGGAGTTTTTTGTATATCCAGATGAACATGGATGGGCTCGGATGATCGTACCGTCGATTATAGCAACTTCTAAATCAGGCTCTTGTTTAGTATATTCAAGCAATTTTTTCCAGACATCTCTTTCACACCATCTTTTAAATCGCTTATGTATACTCCTGTAATTACCATAAGTTTTTGGTAAAAGTCTCCATTGGCAACCACTTCGCACTATGTACCACACTGCCTCTATGAATATTCTTAAACGTTTTTCATCTTTGCTGTGCATTCCTTTTACGCTTTTTATGAACTCTAAAATTTGTTTCCAATTTTCCTCTTTGATGTAATATTGCATATGGTAGTTTCTCCATTTTTTACCTATTAGGCTAAACTACCATCTTTTTCTCTCTTTTCATATTTTTTGTCCACAGAGCCTAGAATATAACGCATCCATTATTATATCCCTGCTTGTCTTTATTGTAATATTGGGAGGAATAAAGCGCATTGCTTTCGTTTCAACGAGCTTAGCACCAATTATGATAGTGCTATATGTTTGTATGTGTATATATTTAATTTATGTAAATGGAAGTAATTTGCTGAATGCTTTATCTATAATATTTCAAGACATCTTTAATAAATCAGCTATAGGAAGCGGAGTATTGAGCGGATTAATAGCAGGAGTAAGGAGATCAGTGTTTGCTAACGAAGCAGGTACCGGAACAGCAGCTATAGCACATTCAACTGTAAAAGAAGAAGATCCAATTAAAGTTGGGTGCGTTGCAATGATTGCACCACTTATAGACACAATATTAATCTCATTTTTGACTGGTATCGTGATAATTATCACTGGTATGCACAGTACTGATAACGTGGGTGATATTACACTAATTAGTTCGGTATTTTCAACAGCTTTGCCCTTGTTTAGCAAGTTAGTTTTTCCGCTAATGATGTTTTCCTTTGCATTTTCCACAATAATAGCTTATTGTTACTACTGTGAAGTTGCTTTGCTGTACTTATTTGGTAATAAAAAAATACTGATACTGTTCCAAATTCTTATAGTGGTTTCAGTGTATATCAGTTGTATGTCAAAGAATATAGAATTTATATCTTATCTAGGTGACAGTTTGTTTATGTGCCTTATGATTCCAAATGCTGTTGCAATATATCTACTAAGAAGGGAAGTTTTGAATACAATAGATTCTTATTACAATTCTAAAGGGTATTAACATGATTTATAGATTGCTTTGTATGGTGTTATTTTGCCTATTGTTTAATGATGTGTACGCTGCTTCAGGTTTTTACGAAAGTTATGATGCTGTGTTGAACGGAATAAATAATTTCATGAATGAAGTACTGTTTTTCAAGATCCTTTACGTGCCATTTATAATCCTTCTACTAGTTTTTGGTTATGTGTTTCTAACATTACGTTTTGGATTTCTCAACATAAGAATGTTTAAGCATGCATTTGCTATTTTATGTGGAAAATATGACACGAATCACCATGATGGTCATATTACGCATTTTCAGGCATTTATGACTGCACTTTCAAGCACAGTAGGCCTTGGAACTGTTGCTGGAGTCGCAATTGCAGTTTCAATGGGAGGGCCAGGAGCGGTGCCTTGGATGATGATTACAGGTTTTTTTGGTATGTCAGCAAAATTTGCTGAGGTAACGTTGGCGTTTAGACATAGAACAGAAGATCAGGACCAATTGTTTAGTGGTCCCTTTCAGTATATAAGGAATGGTCTGGAGGAATTTGGATTTAAAAAACTTGGTATTGTGCTGGCTGCCATGTATGCAGTATTCTTTGTATTATCAGGTCTTGGTGGAAGTGTAGCGTTTCAAACCAACCAAATGGTTTCCATATTATCTGGCTATTCAAGTTGGGTAGATGGTCACTCTTGGTTTCTTTCTTCCATAATCTCTGCGCTGCTTGCTCTAGTGATTATTGGTGGAATTAAAAGGATAGCTAGAGTATCTTCTGCACTAGTGCCTATTATGTCACTTATATATATCTTTAGTTGTATTATTATTATTGCATTTAATATTCATAACCTTGGTTATACGTTGAAAATATTATTTTCCACTATGATAGATTTCAATGCTGTTGGCGGAGGGATGGTAGGAGCATTTGTTGCTGGAATTCAAAGGGCAATCTTTGCCAGCGAAGCGGGTGTTGGTTCTGCTTCAATTACTCATGCAACAACTAAAGATGAAGAACCAGTAAGAACAGGGCTTGTTGCAATGATAGAGCCGTGTTTTGATACAATGCTCATTTGCTGTTTAACTGGAATAACGATAGTAATAACAGGTGCATACCAAACAGGTGTTGGTGAGGGAATATTAATTACTCAAAAGGCATTTGAGACAGTTTCTCCATGGTTTCCTATACTTTTAACCATAGCTGCACCTTTGTTTGCATTTTCTTCGGTAATTTCATTTGTATATTGTTGTGAAATGGGGTGGTTATATTTGTTTGGTGCAAAAAGTATAGTGATATACCGTATAGCGGTAATAATTGTGGCGTTTTTCTCTGGTCTTTCTAAAGATATAATGGCTATTGCCAATATCGGTGGAACTTTGTTCTCTTGTTTAGCTCTCATCAATATGACAGCGCTTATACTGTTTAGCAATCAGATTAACGACGAAGTTCAGTGCTACCTAAAAAGGCTAAGGAATAATAAAATTAATTAAATTTTGGCATATGCGGAGAGGTATAGCTATAATAAGTAAGATTTCCCTACGTCATACCGCGATTTATTCGCGGTATCTCAGCATAGATCCCGCTAACAAGCAGCGGGATGACGAAATTTTGCGATTATTAATCAGTAAATTTTACCTGTGTTAGTTATAGTCCTTACACTATCCTACATACTCGGTTCAATACCGTTTAGCTTAATCATTACAAGAATAAAAGGGATAAACTTAAGAGAAGTAGGTTCAGGAAACATTGGTGCTACAAACGTTGCAAGGACGGGAAATAAATTTCTTGCTGCTTTGGCATTATTTCTGGATTCCTTTAAGGGATTTATTGCCGTTTATATAGCACAACAATTTTGTGATAATAACGATTTTTATATATATGTATCTGCAATTTTAGCAGTTTTAGGACACATGTTTCCTATTTGGCTAAAATTCAGTGGAGGAAAGGGCGTTGCAACCACTCTAGGGATACTGATAGCATTTAACATCGATATTACTTTAGTATTCGTAATAATTTGGATAATAGTCTTTCTTGCCTTTAGATACTCTTCCCTTGCTTCACTCAGTGCTACTTCAACGGCTGTAGCATGGTCCTTTTTTTTTCAGAGGAATTTGTTCTTAACATTACTAATTATAGGAGCACTGGTCTTCCTAAAACACCACAGAAATATTGTGAATCTTCTGCAAGGTAAAGAGTATAAATTTTATAGATAATGTACTGCCAAATTATTGACACTTAAACTACGAGACAAATTGCTTGACGGTATGATTTTTGCTTTTGTTATATTCTCTACTTCTTGAGGTGTTAAAAGACCATCTTCAATGAATTCCTTTTTTGTTTCTCTTATTTTTTCATAAAGTTGAGTAACGTGATCTTTATTTCCTTCATATACACTTTCAATTTCTAACTCTAGCTTATGTGAAGCTCCTTTTTTTAACATTTCATCCATTGCTGCTTTTGTTACTTTTAACCTTTCTTGCAAAATTTTCGTTATTTTTACTGAGTTCTACATATACCCTATAACATCTTTTTTCTCTTGGGAGCATTCTTAACCCATCTAACATGCTAATTATCTGACCTTCAATAGTCTTCTCAGCCTTTAATTTAAATTCTGCTACTTCTTCTTCTATTATCTTATTAGCTATTCTCTTAGCTCCATCCAAAGATGAATCCTTGAGAGAAAAATCTGTCTCGAGTAGATCTCGATTTAATAGCTCTAAGAATACTTTTTTTCCGATGTTTTCGAGTAAACTTTCTTGGTCATCTAAATCATGCTCCTGCAGTTTATTTCTCATGTGCTGAACCAGCTCACAACATTGTAATTTATTTAACTTTATAGAGCTAATATTTTTCATTAACGTCAGCACAATTTGTTCACTATATTGAGAAGTAATACTCAATAATTTTCTCATTAAAGGAATACTTACTTCTGAAATAAAATCACCGACTACCTTCTGATTTTCATCGTCTTCATAACCATTTTGAACGTCATACCAAGCCTTAAAAATTTCTTTATTGTTTTTCTTGTTTTTTAACCTGTCTAACATAAACTCACGTGCTTCATTTTGTGCTTCTGAAAGTAATATTTGCCTTGGAGGAGTAAATCTAATTTCTGGATCAGGATGAATACCCTCTAGCGTGCTTAACATTCTATAGATAATACCGGTGAAGCAAGTGTTAGGAATTCGCTCTTTTCTAGAGAAAGTTTGGCTATCAAGCAAATTTGTAATTAACGCGTCTTTTTTATTTTTTACAGCTTCTCTGTCTCCATCATTGCAGGCTTTCAGAACTAAAAGTAAAATCCGTCCACCTGTAAAGCCGGAGCTATGCTTTTGATCATCTTTGCAAAAGTCATTTAAAAATGCAATTACTCTTCCTTTATCTTCATCACTAAATTGACGATAATTAAGTTCATATAAATCATTTATATATTCAATAAATTGCTTGAATTCCCTATCATTAATAACGTCTTTGGATACTTCTTCACCATACTTATCTTTTAATTTATCAATATTTTAATGATATCATCATTTAACTTATGAGGAAGCAAATGCTCGAGCTTAACATCAAAACTATTAACCATACCACGTAAATTCTCTTTTATACCTTCCAAAAAGAAATTTATAGAAGCTTTAAGCAGCGTAAATGGGTTAAAATCTTTTGGCCTTAGTTCACTCTGCAATAAAATTAATAGCATTGTAAGTGGTATAGTTCCCAGTAACGAAATAAGCAAGAAAGTGGTAGAGAAAGCTAGATATGTTATGAAAGCAGAAAACAAGAGGAAGGCTGCTACCTTGATTGTATTGTTTTTAAAAAATATTTCCCAATATTCCCTTTTGCTCATTTTTTGCTGTTTTACCGTTTTTATTTCTTTGTAGATATAAAGAGTTTTAATTTCAGACCTGAAGAACATAGTACCAAGAGAAAAAAGAACATTAACAGGATTAGTGATAATGCTTAACGAGACAAAAGCTCCAAAGTAGCTAACAAATTTTATCTTACTAGAATCCTTTGAAGGAAATTGTATTTGAGAAATACCTATCATAGCTTACCTTCAACATCATTACACTCTAGTAATAGCATAATAATTTAAAACGTCAATGTTTAAGTATCTTATTATCCGCACACTCATCGTATTCGATCTCGACTGTAGAGTGTGCTATCTCGAACTTATCTAGCAATATTTTTTTTATTTCATATAAAACATTGGTGTGCTGCACATTTTGCTTTATTTTAGCATGCATGGTAATTATAAAATAATTATCAGACAGCGACCATGCATGTATGTGGTGCACATCTATCACTTCAGGTAGCTTAGATACAATTTTACTTTTTATTTCTTCAGTTGATATGCCTTCAGGTGTACCTTCAAGAAGTATATGGCAAGAATTCTTTAGAATTTTGTAGCCACTATTTAAAATTATTACACTAACAAGTACTGACAGAATAGGATCTACTATTTGCCATCCAGTAAGCATAATAATTATGGATGCAAGTATAGCAGCTACAGAACCTAAGATATCTCCTATAACGTGCAGTACAGCACTTTTTATGTTTATATTGCTCTCGCATTTACTATGTAATATAAAAAAGACTATTATGTTAGAGACAAGACCGAGTGTAGCAATTATTAACATTACTTTCCACTCAACATTGACTGGAAAAATAAACCTTTTTATTGACTCAATTATAATGATTACTGCAATGAGGAATAGAGTTAAACCATTAACAAATGCTGCAATTATCTGCAACCGATGATATCCGTATGATCTCTGCAAATCGGATTTCTTAGCTGAAAACCTATGTGCTAACCAGCTTAAAACCAAGGCAAAGAGGTCAGTGAGCATATGCCCTGCATCTGATAATAGAGCAAGCGAATGTGAAATTATTCCACCTACTATTTCCATAAACATTGTTATCGCAACTATTATTATGGAATAGATTAAGCGCTTGGACTGCGCTGCTGAGTGTTTACCGTTATGCACTGCTGTCATATAAAATCTTTTCATAAACAAAAACGTGGGTAACACTGGGTTCGAACCAGCGACCGCTTGCACGTCAAGCAAGTGCTCTACCAACTGAGCTAATTACCCATCGTGGTTTTAGTATAGTGCTTTGGTGGAATGAAAGTCAATAAACCACTTTGCTTTTGTCCTTGTCCAATGTGATTCCGGAATATAGCTGTATAGAATTTCAGCCACATTCTAAATTTTACATATTAAGTTAACTATCTATACTTTATTTATTAAGATATAAATTATATTAATACAGGGATTTACGTTTTTTTTAGGGAAATTACTTTATGCTTGATATTGAAAGATCAGCAAATTAGAGGTTAAAATTATGACAATTAGTCAACAAGTAAATAAAAATATAACTAAAGCAGAATATTTCAACAATAACGGCAAAGGGTTTAATTCGCCACATGTTATAGAAGTTGAAGATTTAAATATTAAAGTAGAGGTTTATTCTCACAATTTAAGAGCAAGTAAAGTTGCTAACATTGAAAGTGAGATAAGAGAAACAGCTACTAATTTTAAAAACGCATTCGAGTTAGAACGCGGCAGTTCAGAACAAACATTTAAAATTTACATGTTTGATGACAAGGATGATTACACTCACCTTGGCGGAAGCGAGCGTTTCGGTTCTTACCTTGGAGACGAAGGTGGTAAATGTTACTACAAAGGGAAAGCTGATGTTTTTGCTGAAATGTACGTCTACCAACAAGGTGGCGTTCATAATCTTCAGCATGAATTTGCACATGGTTTAACTTACTTGGCTACAGGAGGCAAATCTTTACCTACAGTATTAATGGAAGGAATTGCAGATTACTTTGAGCATCATTCAGATCATAAATTCAATTCTCAAGGATCAAGTATCGACAAAACTGAAGCTGCAAATCTGGATTTAGATAAAATTTTAAGTTTAGAATACTCAAAGGACAGCGAAGCAAATAGCCTGGTTTATAAAACAGGTCATGCGTTGATAATGTACTTACAGGAAAAAGATCCTAGTTTATTAAGAGACTACCTAGGCTCTGTGGACAAAAAATATGAAAAGAGAGAAAAAGATGGTAGTTTAGCCTAATAGGTAAAAAATGGAGAAACTACCATATGCAATATTACATCAAAGAGGAAAATTGGAAACAAATTTTAGAGTTCATAAAAAGCGTAAAAGGAATGCACAGCAAAGATGAAAAACGTTTAAGAATATTCATAGAGGCAGTGTGGTACATAGTGCGAAGTGGTTGCCAATGGAGACTTTTACCAAAAACTTATGGTAATTACAGGAGTATACATAAGCGATTTAAAAGATGGTGTGAAAGAGATGTCTGGAAAAAATTGCTTGAATATACTAAACAAGAGCCTGATTTAGAAGTTGCTATAATCGACGGTACGATCATCCGAGCCCATCCATGTTCATCTGGATATACAAAAAACTCCAAGGATCAAGAAGCTTTAGGGAGGAGCAAAGGTGGCTTTACAACTAAAATACATGCGCTTGTCGATGCACTTGGAAATCCACTTAAATTTACTCTGACTCCTGGTCAAAGAAATGAAATTACGCAGGCACAAGTGTTGACCGAAAGTATCTATAACTCTACTGTAGTAGCTGACAAGGGCTACGATAGCAATGCCTTTGTTACAAGTCTTGAAGACAAGGGATGTACAGTAGTTATTCCGCCAAAACGGAATCGAAAAGTGCAAAGGTATTACGATGAGCATATCTACAAAGAACGTCATTTGATTGAGTGTTTTTTTGGTAAAATTAAAAATTTTAGGCGCATTTTTTCCAGATTTGATAAAACTGCTGAGGTTTTTATTGGTTTTCTCAATTTTGTTGGAGCTCTTGTATGGCTTCTCTAAAATTTTGTCCACAGAGCCTAGAAGATGCGGGGAAAATCAGAAAAGGTCAGGAAGTTGTATTAAATAACTTGCGTAATTTAAAGAATCATGATATTTGTTGTACGGTGGTGGGTAGTGTACCTATTGCAATCTGCAGTTTTATTTATGGTTGTGTGAAACCTATTCGTGTTTTTAATATTTAAAATGAGGTTTAGATGTCGATAACATCCGAAAAGAAAAAGAGTTTGATAAATATATATGCAATTAAAGAAGATGATACAGGCTCATCTTTTGTACAATGTGCAATTTTGACCGAGAGGATCAGTAACTTAACTGAGCATTTTAAAGTGCACAAGCATGACCATCACTCTAAGCGTGGTTTACTTATATTGATAGGTAGAAGACGCAAGCACTTAAATTATATAAAGCGTAAATTTGGTAATGAAGCCTATCAGGAATTAATAGAGAAGTTAGGCATTAGAAAATAATCGAGGAATTTAATATGTTTAAAATTATAAAAAAATCTATAGAGTGGGGTGGTCGTGCCTTATCTTTAGAAACAGGAAAAATAGCACGCCAAGCTCATGGTTCAGTAGTTGTAAATTACGGTGATACTTCTGTTTTAGTAACTGTTGTACATAAAAAGAAGGAAGAAAGCGTTGATTTCCTACCTTTAAATGTGCAGTTTATCGCAAAAAGCTATGCCATGGGTAAGATCCCTGGCGGGTTTTTTAAAAGAGAAGGCAAGCCATCTGATAGAGAAACTTTAATCTCAAGAGTAATAGATAGAAGTATAAGACCACTATTCCCAGAAGGATTTCATGATGAAATTAGTGTGGTGTGCAATCTATTAACTTATGATACAGTCAATCCTCCTGAAGTGCCAGCATTGATTGGTGCTGTTGCAGCTCTTGCAATTTCTGGTGTTCCCTTTCACTTTACTATAGCTGGAGTGATGGTTGGTTGTGATGAAAATAATAACTATATACTCAACCCTTCTGTTCAAGAGATGAAAGCAAGCAGCTTGGATCTGTTTTTGTCTGGTGATGAAAATTCAATTTTAATGGTTGAATCAGAAGTGAAAGAGCTCTCTGAAGAAAATGTTTTTAATGCAATAAAATTTGGCCATGAACACCTTAAGCCTGTCATTAAGCTCATAAAAGAGTTTGCTGATACAATTGGCAATAAACCTGAGAGCTTTGCCCCTATTGATGCATCAGATATAACACAAGAGCTCGAAAAATACGGTAAAGATTTTGAAAAAGCATATTTGCAAACAGTAAAACGAGAGCGAGTTCAAGCTCTAGAAGCGATCAGAGAGAATATATTGAATACTCTTAAAGAAACTGGAAAAGACGAAAAGTTAATTACGTGTGCAGTAAAAAACTTTGAAAGATCTTTAGTACGTGAAATAATTAGGAAGAAAAGTGTAAGGATAGACGGTCGTAAGCATGATGAGATACGTCAGATAGAAGTTGAAGTTGATATTCTGTCCAAAACTCACGGTTCTGCACTATTTACAAGAGGCAATACTCAGGCACTGGTTGTTACTGCTCTTGGCACCACTCAAGATGAGCAAATTGTGGATGATATTGAAGGGGATAGACGTGAGCATTTCATGTTGCATTATAACTTTCCCTCATTTGCTGTTGGAGAAACTTCTGCTGCGCGTGCACCAGGAAGAAGAGAAATCGGTCATGGCAAACTTGCTTGGAAAGCAATTCATCCTGTTTTACCCGATAAGTCTGAATTTCCTTATACAATAAGAGTAGTGTCCGAAATTTTGGAGTCTGATGGTTCTTCTTCTATGGCAACAGTTTGTGGGACTTCTCTTGCTTTAATGGATACGGGTGTGCCAATAAAGGCCCCTGTTGCTGGAATTGCTATGGGTCTCATCAAAGATAAAGACGAGTATGTAATACTTTCCGATATACTTGGTGATGAAGATTATCTTGGTGATATGGACTTTAAAGTAGCAGGAACTAGTGAAGGGGTTACGGCGCTACAAATGGACATGAAAATTTCTGGTATAAGCTTTGAAATTGTTGAAAAATCTTTAGAACAGGCAAAAGCTGGAAGATTACATATTTTAGAAAAAATGAATGCAGTGATTTCAGAACACAGTGATGATGTCAAAGACCATGCACCAAGGATGTTATCATTTTACATAGATAAAGACAAAATTTCTGCTGCTATAGGTTCTAAGGGGAAAAATATACGCAGTGTGTGTGAAAGAAGTAATGCAAAAATTGAAATAGGAGATGATGGTAAAGTTTCTGTTTTTGCTACGAGTGGCACTGAAGCTGAAATTGCAAAGAGTATGATGATTGATTCAATAACAGAACTAGAACAAGGTTCTATAGTTGATGTCAAGGTTGTAAGAATAGAGAAGTCTATTGTAGAGCTTGAATTTCTTAATGGCAGAAAAGGAAAAATGCACATAAGTGAAGTAGCTAATGAACATATAGATTCTATAGAGAGCGTACTTAAACAAGATGATACTTTCAAAGCACTAGTAATTGACTTCGAAAAAGGTGGGTGTCCAAAGTTGTCAAGACGTCGGGTTGATCAAGAGACGGGAGAGTTTTTTGAAGGTGAGCTTTACAACGAGGAAAGGAAAGATGGTCCAAATGACAGGGATAATTATTACAATAATTCATTTAGTAGAAAACCTGGAGGAAGTCACCATAAGAGGCCTCCTCGTCCTCGTTCTGGTTTCAGCAACAGAAATAGGCCGAAATTTGGTAATAATGATTCATCATCAGGTTTTTATTAAGAGTAAACTTCTTGCGTTACCTCTCGTCATTCCAGTGTTAAGCACTGGAATGACACCCTTTCTGGTGAAGGTTGTTCTCAAATCACAATGTTAGTACAATTGTGGTGTTAGCTATAGCTAACCCAAGGTATCCGTTCAGCGGAGTGGTAGAATAAGGTAGACAAAGTGATCTAAAAAGATAATCATAGAGCAAAAGTGAGGTAATGTGGTAAACCTTTTAGAACTTTGCAAAAATTTACAGCAAAAAATAGAAAAACTGAAAGCAGAGATAGAAAACTTAAAAGCAGAAAATAAAGCTTTAAAGATAGAGAACGCTGAATTAAAGGAAAGGCTTGGTTTAAACTCGAAAAATTCATCTCTACCGAGCTCTAAAGAATTGTACAAAACAAAAAAGGACAAGCCAAAAAGCGAAAGGAATGTTGGCGATCAGGTTGGGCATAAAGGAAATTTTCATGCCACAATGGAAGCGGATAAAGTAGTAAAAATAGAGTTGCCTAATATTTGCGAATGCGGAGGAGAGCTTGTAATATGCGAAAAACCTTATGTGCACCAAAAAGTTGATCTTCCGGAAATTAGGCCTTATGTAGTAATTGGAACATGGTCGTTGTCGGAGATGCAGAAAAAGAAAAAGTAGCAAGTTACCAGAAGGTGTTACGCCAGATACATTTGGTCCAAGGGTTAAGTCTATAATTGCAGCACTCAGCGGATTTTACAAAAACTCAAAGCGTGAAGTGGCTAGGCTCTGTGGACAAAAAATATGAAAAGAGAGAAAAAGATGGTAGTTTAGCCTAATAGGTAAAAAATGGAGAAACTACCATATGCAATATTACATCAAAGAGGAAAATTGGAAACAAATTTTAGAGTTCATAAAAAGCGTAAAAGGAATGCACAGCAAAGATGAAAAACGTTTAAGAATATTCATAGAGGCAGTGTGGTACATAGTGCGAAGTGGTTGCCAATGGAGACTTTTACCAAAAACTTATGGTAATTACAGGAGTATACATAAGCGATTTAAAAGATGGTGTGAAAGAGATGTCTGGAAAAAATTGCTTGAATATACTAAACAAGAGCCTGATTTAGAAGTTGCTATAATCGACGGTACGATCATCCGAGCCCATCCATGTTCATCTGGATATACAAAAAACTCCAAGGATCAAGAAGCTTTAGGGAGGAGCAAAGGTGGCTTTACAACTAAAATACATGCGCTTGTCGATGCACTTGGAAATCCACTTAAATTTACTCTGACTCCTGGTCAAAGAAATGAAATTACGCAGGCACAAGTGTTGACCGAAAGTATCTATAACTCTACTGTAGTAGCTGACAAGGGCTACGATAGCAATGCCTTTGTTACAAGTCTTGAAGACAAGGGATGTACAGTAGTTATTCCGCCAAAACGGAATCGAAAAGTGCAAAGGTATTACGATGAGCATATCTACAAAGAACGTCATTTGATTGAGTGTTTTTTTGGTAAAATTAAAAATTTTAGGCGCATTTTTTCCAGATTTGATAAAACTGCTGAGGTTTTTATTGGTTTTCTCAATTTTGTTGGAGCTCTTGTATGGCTTCTCTAAAATTTTGTCCACAGAGCCTAGCTTGTGATAGAAAATTATCAATTTCAGGTAACATTATTTCATAAGACCTGCTGCGAATCAAGCGATAAAAAAAAGGAAAGGAGGGTGAATAAAATCAAGGTTAACTAAAAGGCGTGCTTAAGATTTACAATACCAGCAATAATATTGAACCTCAAGTTATATTTTTTCTGAAAATTGCGATAAACATTCGACATAATCTTAAATATCTTTATCTCTCGGATCTTATTTTCTACTCTCATTCTAAATGATGCTAACCTTCTATTATGCTCTTTCTGCTCTGGAGTTAATGGCTTTTTACGATACTTTTTATATGGAATTATAACATTGCTTTGCAATTTTTGCCAACCTTGATATCCAGAATCAGCATGTTTTATGCTATCAAGTGGTAAATATTTTTCTTGTTTCCTTATGCGAAAATCACTAATTCTACCACGGTATGACTTTGACACTGATAAAATTCTTCCTCCTTCTTCGATAATAATCTCAGTTTTCATAGTGTTGGTTCTTTTTTTTCCTGAATATGATTTCTTCCGTTTTTTACTATCTTCTGGCCTCTGTATTTGCTGTTCTGTAACATCAGCCAAAATCTTCAGTATTTTTTCTGGCGTCATACTTCTATCTTTTGTTATAGTCACTTTTTTGGCGAGTAATGGCTCTATTCTCTTAAGTAACCTACATACATTTGCGTTGTACACATTGAATAGGCATCCTAAAAATCTATGTGTTATGTAAGTGCGATAGTACAAAATTACGCAAAACAACTTATCTTCCAGAGTTGGTAGTTTTGATCTTCTACCATGACACTTTTTCTGTTTTTCAAGTTTTTTCCATCCAGACCTCACTTTTTCTACTACTTTTTCGAACTCCTCTATACTTAAACCTGTTATATTACGAAAGTTTCTTGGGTGTTTTTTCATATTATAGTAACTAAAGCTCATTTTTTTTCCTTACTTGATCTGCTTATTCTTCTTCTACCCCTCTCACATCATTTTTTCAATCACCTTTTGCAGCAGGTCTATAGTTTTTTCCTTCTTCTTTAATACTTACAGTTGAATTAGTACTTGTTTGTGTTTCTTCTTTAGCATTACCTTCTTGTTTTTCTTTCTGTTGTGTACCAGTATCTTCCCCTGGATTTCCTTCATTACTTTCCGGTGATTTACCACCTAGGCTCTGTGGACAAAAAATATGAAAAGAGAGAAAAAGATGGTAGTTTAGCCTAATAGGTAAAAAATGGAGAAACTACCATATGCAATATTACATCAAAGAGGAAAATTGGAAACAAATTTTAGAGTTCATAAAAAGCGTAAAAGGAATGCACAGCAAAGATGAAAAACGTTTAAGAATATTCATAGAGGCAGTGTGGTACATAGTGCGAAGTGGTTGCCAATGGAGACTTTTATCAAAAACTTATGGTAATTACAGGAGTATACATAAGCGATTTAAAAGATGGTGTGAAAGAGATGTCTGGAAAAAATTGCTTGAATATACTAAACAAGAGCCTGATTTAGAAGTTGCTATAATCGACGGTACGATCATCCGAGCCCATCCATGTTCATCTGGATATACAAAAAACTCCAAGGATCAAGAAGCTTTAGGGAGGAGCAAAGGTGGCTTTACAACTAAAATACATGCGCTTGTCGATGCACTTGGAAATCCACTTAAATTTACTCTGACTCCTGGTCAAAGAAATGAAATTACGCAGGCACAAGTGTTGACCGAAAGTATCTATAACTCTACTGTAGTAGCTGACAAGGGCTACGATAGCAATGCCTTTGTTACAAGTCTTGAAGACAAGGGATGTACAGTAGTTATTCCGCCAAAACGGAATCGAAAAGTGTAAAGGTATTACGATGAGCATATCTACAAAGAACGTCATTTGATTGAGTGTTTTTTTGGTAAAATTAAAAATTTTAGGCGCATTTTTTCCAGATTTGATAAAACTGCTGAGGTTTTTATTGGTTTTCTCAATTTTGTTGGAGCTCTTGTATGGCTTCTCTAAAATTTTGTCCACAGAGCCTAATAAACCACCCTTTATTCCTAAATCCTTTGCTATTTTTGTAATTGTTTGACCTGCCTTTCTTTGTTCATTTGCCAGTTTAACAGCTTCCAATTTGAATTCTGCCGTATATTCTCTTGCCATTTCTAATCCTCCAAAATTTTATTTTACCCGAAAAAACTCTTTTCTTTCTCTCCACTTTTTCTGGGTAAGGTCACTATTTCTTAAGTAATTTACACTTCAGAGTTTATCTGCTTTAAAGTTTACTCTATTCTGTTTCAGCATTTGTCATAAATCCTTAATTATTTCTGACTTTTTAGTTCAGTTTTTAACCATTCTTTCCTTAACTTAATGGCAGTGACAATAAGCCTATCTATCATTCTGATGTGATTTCAGTTTTTTTTACATGCAAACTTTCTAATCCCACCTTGTAGTTAGGGTAAATTAGAGAGACATTAAGATCTTTTTTAATTTTAACATTACTTACTTTTTTTGATCCTAAATAAAAACTCTGTGCATAATCTGGTAAGGAAGAAACCTCAATTGGCTCTGGAGGGCTAACATTGAGAAGTTTGGTTGCATACATTACCACTTCAGATTGTGTAGTGGGTAAATCGTCTGCACAATTGTATATTTCACCAGGTTTTATGTTTTGCATGGAAGAAAATAGAATATTCGATATATCTTCAACGTGAATACGAGAAAAAAAATGCCCTTCCTTTTTCACATTTCTTGCTTTGCCAAGCTGCAAGTCAATTAACACGTTCCTATTAGGGCCGTATATTCCAGCTAAGCGAAAAATATGTACAGGCAATCTGCTATTTAGCCACTTCTTTTCAGATTTAAGGCGCTTTTCTCCTCTGATTTCTATAGGTTGTGTTTCAGATTCCTCATTCACCCAATTACCAGAGTGATCACCATAGACGCTAGTTGCAGACAAATAACCGAACCATTTGACATTTTGCAGGCAATCACTGTATCTCTCCACAACATCATCGCCATCTGGAGGAATAGAAATTAAAACGTGCGTTGCGCTTTTAAGCAGATCTTGACTAACTTTCTCATAATTAAAGAGGATTACATTTTGTATATTTTTACTTCTTGATGTGCCACTGACTTTCCAACCTAAGTTCAGTAATTTTTTCGATAAAAATTTAGCTACATATCCATAACCAAAGCAAAACAAGTGCATGAAAATTAATTTTTAAAGTTCTTCTTGATAAATTCTACTCCTAATTTTATCCCCTCTTCATTAATAATATGCCCTAATCCATGAATTGGGTGCCCTTCAACATTTATTCCATTTTCTTTCAAAGCTTTAACCGCTAAGTCGAGAGACGAAAAAGGTACCACGTCGTCAGCATCACCATGGATAACACATATGTTAGGTTTTGATTTGATCTCTGGTGCAGCTTTTGAAGGTGAAAGAAACCTACCAGAGTATGCAACAACTGATGCACAGGATTGAGAGCGGGTAAGAGCTGTATGTATTGCAAGCATTGCTCCTTGAGAAAATCCAACTAAAGAAAGTTGCGTATCTTTTAAATTAAGCTCCTTTAATTTTGTATCAATGAAATGATTTACAATTGATGTAGCATTTTTTACTCCATTATATAGCGCCTCCTCACTACGATCTTCCAAGCTGAACCACTGATAACCGTCACCTATTTCTCTCTTAAACGGAGCATTGGGTGCTACAAAACATGAACCCAGTAAAAACTTGCTCATAACTTTAGCAAGGTGAACAAAATTATCACCACTTGAGCCCCAACCATGTAAAAAAATAATCAAATTTTTCTTATTTCCATCTGCACAAATTTCTGGGCCGTTAAGTTTAATCATCTCTTTTCCTTTTGCATTTATATCTTTATTTAACACTAATTTTCAAATTTGTAAAACCAATTTGAAAAACGACAAATTCGTCATTCCGCTACTCGTTAGCGGCTGAGATACCGCGCACAACTGTACGAACGTTGCAATGTGACACGATGTTGCATAATAAATGATGTCATTCCAGTGCGTGACACTGGAATCCAGCTTTTGATCGAAAATGTTGCATAGTGCACAATCAATTTTTCTAGATCCAAGTAGTCAAGGCACTGGGATGACATCATAGGGGTGCTGGGATGACACCTCTGAGCACTGCCGTCATAAAGGAACCAGTGTCAGCTACTTTCATGATATCAATAATTGACCTCGACTTACCGTCCAACTAGAAAGTTGTACATAAAATGACAGAAGAGACTCGCGTTAGATATTATTTATTTACTTTCGATCTTTTCTATCAATTTTTTAACTAAACCTCTTAGCCTCTTACTGGATTCATCAAGCTCTTGAATTTGCGAGCTGCGCTCTTTCATCAGTTCCTTATAGTTACCTTTTATGTAGTCAATCATTTCCTTCATCTGAGCAATCATCTTGTTGATATCCATACCACCCAAATCAGGTATCATGTTAGGCATAGCGCCTTCTAACATACTGCCAGCCATAAGCTGCTGAGATATTTGCATAAATGGTTTTAAAGTCTGATTAAGCAATTCAGGATCCTTGGCTAATTTTTCTATTTGCTCTTTGCAAGTATCCATATACTGCTTCATAAATTCATCTTCTTGCACTTTACCTGTCATAATTACACCTACTTGAAAATATCGATTTTCTATTATATATTGTTTTTAAATTAAAAACAATACAAAATACTCATCACAATTGCATTAATACTCTTTAAACAATAAAAAATGCTCCTTTGCTTATAAAGGGTCACATACTTTCTTTAACCACTCCTTATCTTTGACGCTATTTTCTAAGTTTTTATAGACAAATCGATGATAGTCATTTATCCATTCAATTTCATCTTTAGTAAGCATTTGCACGTCTATTAGCCTTCTGTCATACGGAATAGAGGTCAGTTGTTTAAAGTTTAAGAAGCCATTTTCTTGTCTGTCAACATACATCAGATTTTCAATTCTTATTCCATACTCTCCCGGAATGTAATAACCAGGTTCGTTGGAAAGTATCATGCCTGGCGTGAGTTTCACTTTATTTCCCTTTGATATTGCTTGTGGTCCTTCGTGTACTGATAGGTAACTTCCTACTCCATGCCCTGTACCATGCATATAGTCCATTCCAAATTTCCATAAATGAGTACGTGCCAATATATCCAATTCTCCACCAGTAGTGCCAGGAAGAAAGATGACACTTGCTACAGCAATGTGCGCTTTCAATACTATTGTATAGCGGGTTATTTGTTCATCAGTTGGATTGCCAATTGCTACAGTTCTTGTCACATCAGTTGTGCCGTCAAGGTACTGACCACCAGAATCAATCAAATACAGTCCATCTTTCTGAATTACTTTATTCGTCTTACTGCTTGCACGATAGTGAATTATTGCCCCATTCTCATTAAATGCTGAAATTATTGGAAAACTTAGTTGCTTAAACAAATTCTGCTCTTTTCTGTATTCTAAAATCTTTTCTTCAGCTTCTAATTCTGTCATTTCATTGAACTTCTTATCTGAATAATTATCATCTTCCTTGGTGTCATTCCAGCGCGTGACGCTGGAATCTATGTTTTTTTCCTGGATCCCAGTGTCAGCTACTCGGATGACAGTAAATCTATTAGTAAGCCAATGTAGGAAGTTTGTAACTGTCACTCCATCTCTGATATGCGCATTTATAGCCCCAGCTATTTCAGTTTGGTTTTTTGCTGCTTTATAAATTAGACAAGGATCTTCTCTCTCAGCTACCTGTTTATCTTTTATTACAGCCATGATACTCATTGGAGTTGTGCTTGGATCTATAACTATTGAATTTAGCTTGTGCAGCGAATTTTCTAGCTCACTAATATCAAAAATATTTATATGATTGCCTAAATTTGCTTCTACAGTTGAATGTTCTTTATCTTGAATAAACAAATCAACATTACCGCTTTTATACAATATAGCACGGCCCAATATACATGGAGTATATTTAGCATTTTCATTTCTTAAATTTAATAACCATGAAATTGAATTTGGATCAGTTAAAAGCACTGCTTCAGCTTCTTTATCTATACTTTTAGCGACTTTTTCACATTTGTCCTTACTACTTTCACCAGCATATTTAATAGAATGTAAAATCACTGCTTGTTTTCGATAGTCACTTTTTTTTCCAGCTAAACAGGGTATTAATTTACAGATATTCTCATACTTTCTTATATCTTCTATGGTAAAATATTGCAAATAATAACCTAGTGAGGCAGTCGATGTTAAGTTTGCTTTTATCCATTCGCGTGGATCCTCTTCTTGTATATTATATACTTGAAAATTGCCCTGATCGAGCTGATTGTGAGCTTGTGTGATATAGCGTCCATCTGTAAAAAATGGGCACTTGTTGTTTTTTGTAACAATGAGCAGCCCATTTGTTCCTGTGAAGCCACATAACTTGGTTAACTCGTCTGAATATTCATTTAAATATTCGTCTTTAGTATGCAACACAAATGCATCAACGTTTATTTCGTGCATAAAAGAACGAAATTCTTTGATTTTTGACATGGAATACCTCACACAAAATTAGCAGCTACTTTCGTTTTCCTGTTTCTCAAATACACTAATATGCTAACTATCGCTGCGGGAGTGATGCCTTGTATTTGCTTTGCAATGCCAATTGTTGCTGGTTTTATCGTCTGCAACTTTTCTATTACTTCACTTGACAAGCCTTTAACTTGTGAATAGTTGAAGTTGATTGGAATTTGAGTATTGATTTCTTCTCGTAAAAACTTCATATCTGCTTCTTGTCTTATTAGATAAGGTTTGTATTTTGCTTCAATTTCAACCGCTTCGCATATTTCATTCTTAGTTATGCTACCCACTGCGGCGTCATTCCAGCACTCCATTTTGTCATTCCAGCGCGTGACGCTGGAATCTACATTTTTTCCAGTGTCAGCTGCATCCGTTTTGTTATCATTCCAGTGCTGGATCCCAGTGTCAGCTACTCGGATGACATGAGAGTGTCCTGAGATGACGGAAGAGGATCCAGTATCCGTTGTGCAGCGCGTGACGCTGCTTAACTCCGGCCATATTTCTTGTAATTTATTCCAGTCGATATTTGGGTAGCTAAGTAGATCTAGTGCCGTTTTTCTTATCCCATCATAAGATATTTTGATACCATAAGACCTAAGCTGCTCAGGAGTAATCGTCAGACTCCCTAACTTCTCTTCAAGCTGCTTAATGGATTCAAGTTTATTCTGTAAAACAGAGTATCTCTCATGCGAAACAAGGGAAATATCATAACCTTTTTGTGTTAATCTTCTATCTGCATTGTCTGACCTGATAGCTAGCCTATATTCTGCACGTGAGGTAAATAATCTATAAGGCTCGATCACCCCTTTGGTGACCAGGTCGTCTATCATTACGCCGATATACGAATCTGTACGATGGAGAACAAAGCTTTCTTTTTTTTCAGATGCAGAGAGTGCTGCATTAATTCCGGCAATAATTCCTTGCCCTGCTGCTTCTTCATATCCAGTAGTGCCATTAATTTGGCCGGCAAAATATAGACCTTTGACTTTCTTGGTTTCAAGAGTATGAAACAGCTCTCGTGGGTCAATATAGTCATACTCAACTGCATATCCAGACCTCAATATTTCTGCATTTTCAAGTCCTTTAATACTCTTTATCATTTCACGCTGCACTTCAACAGGCAATGAATTTGAAATTCCGTTTGGGTATACAGTATCATCATCCAGCCCTTCTGGTTCTAAAAATATTTGGTGGCTACTTTTTTCTGCAAATTTTTTAACTTTAACTTCAATTGATGGGCAGTATCTTGGTGCTATAATATCATCCAAATATGAAGAAGCTGACCTGTGAAGGTTCTCTCGAATTATTCTATGTGTATTTTTGTTAGTATGAGTAATAAAGCATGATACCTGAGGTTGGTTAATTTTTTCTGTTAAGTAAGAAAACGGCACAGGTGGACTATCACCCACTTGTTCTTGCAATATTGACCAGTTTATAGTGCCACGATCAAGCCTTGGCGGAGTTCCGGTACGCAATCTACCTAATTTAAAATTATATTTCTTCAACGTATTTGCAAGTTCTACGGCAGGCTTATCTCCCATTCTCCCTGAAGGAGTTACCTGCTCTCCTATATGAATCACACCCCGCAGAAAAGTCCCTGTAGTTAGAACGACTTTACTTGTCAGTATATGCTCCCCTGAGCTTGTTATTACAGCTTTAATGCACAATTCTCCATTGTTATTACTCTCTATAAGAAAATCGTCAACCGACTCTTCTTTTACCGTCAAATTATTATAATTTAGAATAATTTCCTGTATTGCTTGCTTGTATAATTTTCGGTCTGCCTGTGCACGCGGGCCCCATACTGCTGCACCTCTGCTGCTATTTAAAATGACTGAGTGTATACTTGCTTGATCGATTGCTCTTCCCATTATTCCATCAAGAGCGTCAACTTCCCTGACTACAACGCCCTTTGCAACTCCTCCGATTGCTGGATTGCAGGACATTTCTCCTATAGTTGAAATTTTATGAGTTATAAGCAGCGTGTTTGCACCAAGGCGAGCTGCTGCTGCTGCAGCTTCGCACCCTGCATGACCACCACCTACTACTACTACATCATATTTATGCATGCCTTCTTGAGTAATTCTTACTCTACTAATATTCTAACTATTAGCGGTTAATGTCAAATTTTACAGTAATTAACTATTTCAATCATCAGTGGCCAATGTATAGCTAACTCACGTCATACCGTCACGGTATCTCTAGATCCCGCTAACAAGCAGCGGGATGACGGTTTTTCAAATTATCGGGTTTTAGTGGGGCGAGCGACCAGGATCGAACTGGCGACATTCAGTACCACAAACTGACGCTCTACCAACTGAGCTACGCCCGCCAAGATATAAAATATCTAACATACGAGCGCAAATAGTCAATTGATTATTTAACTCTCCTTTTGCAGAGGGTTTTAAGTTTAGCCAATAAATATTTTCATTGATACTTTTACCATTATAGTTAATTGTATTGACACTAATGAAGTAGTGGTATGTTTAAAAGTATTTTCACATTTAGTTTTTTTACGGCTATTTCAAGGATCTCAGGGTTAATAAGAGATGTATTGATTGCTACGGTTATTGGTGCAAACTCTCTTGCAGACATATTTTTTTCTTCGTTTCGCTTTGCCAATCTATTTCGAGCATTTTTTGCAGAAGGAGCGTTCACTACCTCATTCATACCATTATATTCGACAGAATCATATGATAATAAAAAGGCATTTAATTTTGCAAGTAGTGTAATATCCATTACGTTTATTATCTTAGTAATTTTTTGCCTTATCATGCAAACTTTCTCCCCTTATATGATTCAAATTTTTGCTCCTGGATTTGACCAAAGTAAGTTTACCCTTACTGTTACTTTATCAAGAATTATGATGCCCTATATAATCTTTGTTTCAATTGCATCACTTATTGGTGGAATGCTGCAAGTAAAGCAGCATTTTGCTTCAACAGCTATTGCACCAATCGTTTTGAATCTCTGTTTAATCATCAGTTTGTTTGTGCCTTACGTAAAAACTCCAGCGCACAACCTTTCTATAGCTGTCCTTATAGGAGGAATTTTCCAGCTACTTTTGATACTATTTAGTGCATACAAGTTAAAGGCAGCTTTTTCTTTTAGCCTTGAATTAAGCAATGAAGTAAGGTTATTTTTTAAGCGTGTGATACCTGCAATTATCAACAATTGTGTAACTCAAATAAGCTTATGGATTGATACAATCATGGCGAGTTTTATACCAAATGCGGTGTCCTATATATATTATGCCGATAGACTAAATCAACTACCGCAGGGAATAATCGGTACTGCAATTGGCACAGTGCTTCTTCCTTTAATTTCAAAACAGGTGGATAATACTGAAAATATAGTCAAAATACAGAACAAGGCTCTCAACATAGGATTAATGTTAATTATGCCAACAACTGCTGCCTTTATCATTATTCCCGACATAATTTTACTTACGCTTTTTTCTTACGGCCGGTTTGATCATTATGCAGTGCAGCAAACTGTTCCCACTTTAATAGCATTTTCTCTTTCTTTACCTGCATTTATTATAAATAAAGTATTGCTACCTACATTTTTTGCTAAAGGCAATCTGAAAATACCAACCATATTTTCGCTAATGTGTCTTGGAATTAATGTAGTGCTAAACCTTTTGTTAATGAACGAGTATCAGCATACGGGGATTGCTATTGCTACTTCCGTTTCCACTTGGATAAACTCTATTCTATTAATTAGTTATTTAACAATAAATAAAATGTATAAGGTTAGCCAAGCGTTATTGTTAAATGTCATGAAAATTTTTGTAGCAACGGCAGTCATGTCAATAGCCCTTTATATTTTTAATTCTTTGTTGGCAGGATTATTTTTTGATAAAATGTTGGCTCGTATTGTTTATTTAACGACTTTAATAGCTTTGAGTGTTATTGTTTATTTTGGTATTCTCTATTTAATATTTAAGGGAAACTTTAAGCATGTGTAAATTATGAGACTTTCTTTATATGCTATATTATCAATCTCGCTGCTATTAATTCTCATGCATGTTGCTGCAACTTTTAAGGATTGGAGTGGCTACAGGAAATATATCATAAAAGAGTTAGAGAAGACGTATGATGCTAAAGTGCATATTGGGGGAAAAATTAAAGTTTCGTTGATTACCCCAAAGCTCACTATTTATAATGTATACGTACAATACAACGAAAATAAAGAGCAAAAGTTGTCAGATTTAATTAGTGTAAGAAAAATTGAAATAAGGCCATCGTTCCTATCGTTGTTTTTATTTTCGTTGCAACCAAAGTCAATCACATTGTTTGGCATGAAAAGCAACAAAGAAAATTTACTTAATATTATAAATACAAACGCCAGTGGTAACACAGTCGATATAGTAATAAAAGACAGCCAAGTAAGTTTCAAGAATGATTTCGCTGATATTGTTAACATAAAGGAAGTTGCTGTAAAAAAAAATAAGCAGTTTTTTGGTAAAGTAAAGGTAGGTGATAATAATTACGATTTTTCAGGAAAGGTTAATATCACAAAAAGGAATGTACACATTAGTGTTGAATCAAATTTTGTAAATTTGCTATTTACAGGTAATAGAAATCAAGAAGAACTCCAGGGTAATTTAACATTAACAATTAATAACAGTTCCGGTTCTGTGAGTGATTTAGCAAAAATCATTAATCTTAGCTTTCTCTCTTGTGTTATTCCTAGCGAAAATATCAAGATATCATCCAATATAAGTCTTAATGAAAGTGAGTTTACGGCAACTGACTTAAAAATTGATTCCAAAAGCATGCAAGCCAGCGGTACAATACAAAATGATAGAAAAGGCAATCACACTAATTTCAATATTAGCTTCAGTAAAGTTGACTTAGATTTCATGCAAGATGATTTACAAAAAACAATGAATATGAAGGATCTTCTGGAATGTTTTAGAGCAGTTGTGCCAAAGAACTTGAGCTTAAATTTTAATATGGAAGCTTCTAACATTCAATATCAAAACAAAATATTGGACAATTTCCGTGCTGTACTAAAATCCACTGATGGTAAAGTAAAAGTTAATACGCTTCTTAAATTTCCTGGAATCAATAATATATCTTACTTATCAGGAGAGATCTCAAATAATAATGCCCTATCTGAATTCGACGGTGATTTATTAGTCGAAGGAGGTGATTTTGAGTCATTCATTTCATGTTTTTTCCCTTCTATAAAGATGAAAGAAAACCAGAAAAATCAATTTACACTAAGTTCTAAATTGCACCTTGCACCAAGAATATTATCTATCTCAGACATTAGACTGCTAAATAATAAGGAATCCTTGCAAGGGTCAATTAGAGTAAGCCACACAAAAAAACACAATGTGATCAATGGTGAATTTAGTATGCATAATCTTGATGCAGATAAATATGATCATTCATTATTTAGCAGTTTATCTAAAATGCAATGGCTGAAAAATTTTCAGTATGATGCAAATATAAAGGCCAGTGTTAATGACTTTACATTGAATGATACGAAAATTAAAAATTTGGATTTTTTGCTAAAAATGGAAAAAGGTAAGCTGGTTGCAGATAAAATAAAGCTATATGGAGAAGATTTCGATATTACCGGTAATGCAAAAATATTAGCAGATCAAAAATACGCCAAACCTTTATTAGATGTTAACCTTACGGGCAGTAAATTTAATGGAAATATCTTTAAATTACCGAATTTAGTAGAGGTAAAAAGAAATTCAAGAAATGAGATAGATCAAATTCAATGGTCAACAAAGCAGCTTGATTTTTTGGATGACAAAGAAGGCTTTGATGCAAATGTGCAAATCAATACTACAGAATTTAAAACCGAGCAGAATGTTTTGAAAGATTTTAATTTGGATGCGGTGATTAGAAACAACACTATCACTATCAGGCAGATAAGTTACGTACTAGGACACGGGCAAGTGTTTTTTCAGGGTTATTTAAGATCAGATTCAATGCACACAAAATTTTTCATTTCCAATTTTGACACTAAAAAGATTAGTAAGGTTATAGGAATTGACAATGTAAATGGTCAGATAAGCTTAAGTGGTGAAATCAAAACTCAAGGAAAAAGTTTTCATGATTGGGCTAATAGCTTATCAGGAGATGTAAATTTACAAGCGCAGGGAATAGAATTTACTAATGTGGATTTTAATTCATTTATCACTAATTTGTTAAGCAGTAAGAATAAATCTGAAATTTCCACACTTGCTTATGTTGATATATATAATGGCAAGACATTTTTTGAAAATATTAGCGGAAAAGCAAGTATTAAGAGTGGTATATGTTCAACTAGTTTACAGTTCGGGATTGATCAAGCATCAGGGTCGATCTCTTCTAATTTAACCTTATCTAACTTCGCTTTAGTTTCTATATTCAGGTTCTTTTTCATACCACCAAACTATAGTAATCCAATCTATATCGATATGCATTTGGATGGCCCTATTTGGCGTCCTAAGATGAGTTTTGATGTAGACCAAATCTTCATCGCTCTGGTTGGCAAGAGGAATAGCTAATTTACTTAGGTGTACGATTTAGGGGACAATAAACTCATCTGAACGGATACAAACTTAACCTAACTCATCACCACCTGGCAGTGGTGGCAAGCCAAAAGCTTCTCTTTTTTCGTTGAGCGTCATGAAGCTTGCGTTTTCTACGTATTTCCACAACTTTTGTCTCTTTTCCATGAGAATTTCTATTGCATCTTTGTCATACGACAAGCACAGATCTTCACCAAATCTTGGTATCAGCCAAGAATTCAGGTGACAGATAATATTTTCTAGGCTCTGTGGACAAAAAATATGAAAAGAGAGAAAAAGATGGTAGTTTAGCCTAATAGGTAAAAAATGGAGAAACTACCATATGCAATATTACATCAAAGAGGAAAATTGGAAACAAATTTTAGAGTTCATAAAAAGCGTAAAAGGAATGCACAGCAAAGATGAAAAACGTTTAAGAATATTCATAGAGGCAGTGTGGTACATAGTGCGAAGTGGTTGCCAATGGAGACTTTTATCAAAAACTTATGGTAATTACAGGAGTATACATAAGCGATTTAAAAGATGGTGTGAAAGAGATGTCTGGAAAAAATTGCTTGAATATACTAAACAAGAGCCTGATTTAGAAGTTGCTATAATCGACGGTACGATCATCCGAGCCCATCCATGTTCATCTGGATATACAAAAAACTCCAAGGATCAAGAAGCTTTAGGGAGGAGCAAAGGTGGCTTTACAACTAAAATACATGCGCTTGTCGATGCACTTGGAAATCCACTTAAATTTACTCTGACTCCTGGTCAAAGAAATGAAATTACGCAGGCACAAGTGTTGACCGAAAGTATCTATAACTCTACTGTAGTAGCTGACAAGGGCTACGATAGCAATGCCTTTGTTACAAGTCTTGAAGACAAGGGATGTACAGTAGTTATTCCGCCAAAACGGAATCGAAAAGTGCAAAGGTATTACGATGAGCATATCTACAAAGAACGTCATTTGATTGAGTGTTTTTTTGGTAAAATTAAAAATTTTAGGCGCATTTTTTCCAGATTTGATAAAACTGCTGAGGTTTTTATTGGTTTTCTCAATTTTGTTGGAGCTCTTGTATGGCTTCTCTAAAATTTTGTCCACAGAGCCTAGATTTGTTTTTTCAATTAAGTTTATTTTCCATTTTCTCTGCCAGCTTTTTAGAAGCTTTTCTTTACTAATTGCTAAATTTATGTCTTGAAACTCCTCAAAGTAGACTAATTTACTAACATTGTACTTTGACGTGAAACCGGAAATGGCTTTGCTTTTATGCTCCCAAATTCGTTTGATTAAATTTGATGTTATACCTATATACAGGGTTCCATTTCGTTCACTTGCAAGTATATAAACATAATAACTTTTCATATATAGTAACCTGGATCCCAGTGTCTGGGCACTGGGATGGCACCATTTATTGTAAGGACTTACCTCACATTTACTCTATGATTATCTTTTTAGATCACCTTGTCTACCTATTTTGCCACTCTGCTGAACGGATACAAAATATATTTAATGTTTATATGATGTACTTACTTATAAATGTCTTTTCTGTGTCCTATCTCTGTGATAACCACTTCATATTTTATAATATTTACGGAATAGATAACGCGATAATCACCTACCCTTAATCTTTTTTGTCCTTTAAATCTGTAATATAATGACTCACCAAGGTTCAACTGTAAGGCGCTTATTTATCGCATTTATGATCCTTAATCTTATTGTTTTTGGAAGAGCTGGAAGGTCTTTCTCAAGAACGCTTTCTATGAAGATAATATTGTATTCCAGTCTACATCCTCACTTCTAATTTTCTTCACACCTGAAACATTACGTCTAGCAGCACGCTCAATTAGTATTTTATCTTCCTCATTTTCAATTGCTTCTTGTATTAGCTTCTCTGCTAGTTCTTTAATGGACTTATTTCTTATTTTAGCCAGTCCAGCAAGACACTCTGAAATTTCGTTGTTGAAAGTTATGCTAGATTTTGAGTTTGCCATATATTTTACCTAAAATCTACTAATAATTATACAACATTTTTCTGAATTTTTCAATAAAAAAAGTTGCCTATACGTAAAGAGGACCTGTGTTGACAAATAATTAAACATTTGTCATGTACTATGTTTGTTAAGGAGAAATAGCATAGAAGTTAGTATTAAGTATATTAGGAATAAGGAAGGCTGCGCTCAGTGTCACACACTGGAATAACAGGAAAAAACGAACTGCTATACTAAAAAAAAAGAAATTGAACATGACAGAATGGCTAATATCTAATCAGCTTATTGATTATAATTGTGCTGTAAAATCTATGGAAGAGAAAATTCAACAAATTCACAATAATTTAGCAGACGAATTGGTATGGCTACTCCAGCACCCTCCACTTTACACTGCAGGAATCAGTGCAACAGCTGATGATATTGTTGAAAAACTATTTCCCATATATAAAACAGGAAGGGGTGGTAAACACACATATCATGGTCCAGGACAGCGCATTATATATTTAATGTTAAACCTTAAAAAAAGAAACAAATGCGATATAAAGCTATATATTAGAGATCTAAGTAAGTGGATCATAAATGTTTTAAAGCAATTTAATATACTTGGAGAGTTTAGAGAAGATAGAATAGGCATTTGGGTAAACCATAACGAAGTAGAAAAAAAAATTGCAGCTTTTGGTATCCGTTTAAGAAAATGGGTAACTTATCATGGCATAGCGCTTAACGTCTTTCCAGACCTCTCTCACTATAAGGGTATTATTCCTTGTGGGTTGCAAGGTTATGGCGTCACGTCAATGGAAGAACTAGGAGTGAAAGTTCCACTCTCTGAATTGGATGATATACTAAAAAAAGAGTTTTATAAGATATTTTAATGATTGTTTATCTTTTATATTTCATTCTCACTTTATGTGCTAACACAAGTATTCATGCAATCGACCAAGTTGATATTATTGCTCCTTCTTCGAAGGGAAAAGAATCAGATCTGACTACTATAAAAGAATATGTAGAAGCTTTGGATTTTAATCCCCATATTTCGGAGAAAATATATAGTAATGATAATCCATTTTATTCCAACTCTGATGAATTCAGAGCAAATGATTTGATTAGTGCACTAACTAATGATAGTAAAATAATCTGGTGTATCAGAGGAGGAGAAGGGGCTTCTCGGTTAATTCCCTATCTAGAAAAGTTACCCAATGATAAAAAAGAAAGGATTGCTCAAAACAAAAAAATCCTCATAGGCTATAGCGATATAACTGCCTTGCACATCCATCTACAAGCTAAATATGATTGGCAAACTCTTCACGGCACCATGTTGGAAATGATAGTAAATAACTCCATTTCTGAAAGCTCTGTTGAAAAATTGAAAGAGTTAATTCTTAACAAGCGGGATTCTATCAGATTTGATAACCTAAAGACGATAAATAATGGCATTAGACTAAAAGATGGCAGATTAGAGTCTAAAATCATCGGTGGTAATATGACTCTAGTTGAAAATAGTATAGGAACCGCTTGGCAAATAAATGCGAAAGGTAAAATTCTATTTTTAGAGGACATAAGAGTTTACCCATATGCAATAGAGCGCAGTTTAGATCACCTAAAACAAGCCCACATCTTTGATGGAGTACATGCAGTAATCTTTGGGGATTTCGTTAACTGCTATAACGATAACCTTGTTGAAGTTGTAAAAGAAAGGTTTGCAAAAAGTGTTAACTTTCCTGTATTTACAATAAAAGGGGTAGGCCATGGACATACAAATGATCCTTTACCTTTTAACACTCACGCTATTATTAGCGTTCAAGACGAAAAAGAAGGTTTGTTTTTTATGGACGTGCAAAATGTTAACTACACATAGCTGATAGCTCACTAGGCTCTGTGGACAAAATTTTAGAGAAGCCATACAAGAGCTCCAACAAAATTGAGAAAACCAATAAAAACCTCAGCAGTTTTATCAAATCTGGAAAAAATGCGCCTAAAATTTTTAATTTTACCAAAAAAACACTCAATCAAATGACGTTCTTTGTAGATATGCTCATCGTAATACCTTTGCACTTTTCGATTCCGTTTTGGCGGAATAACTACTGTACATCCCTTGTCTTCAAGACTTGTAACAAAGGCATTGCTATCGTAGCCCTTGTCAGCTACTACAGTAGAGTTATAGATACTTTCGGTCAACACTTGTGCCTGCGTAATTTCATTTCTTTGACCAGGAGTCAGAGTAAATTTAAGTGGATTTCCAAGTGCATCGACAAGCGCATGTATTTTAGTTGTAAAGCCACCTTTGCTCCTCCCTAAAGCTTCTTGATCCTTGGAGTTTTTTGTATATCCAGATGAACATGGATGGGCTCGGATGATCGTACCGTCGATTATAGCAACTTCTAAATCAGGCTCTTGTTTAGTATATTCAAGCAATTTTTTCCAGACATCTTTTTCACACCATCTTTTAAATCGCTTATGTATACTCCTGTAATTACCATAAGTTTTTGGTAAAAGTCTCCATTGGCAACCACTTCGCACTATGTACCACACTGCCTCTATGAATATTCTTAAACGTTTTTCATCTTTGCTGTGCATTCCTTTTACGCTTTTTATGAACTCTAAAATTTGTTTCCAATTTTCCTCTTTGATGTAATATTGCATATGGTAGTTTCTCCATTTTTTACCTATTAGGCTAAACTACCATCTTTTTCTCTCTTTTCATATTTTTTGTCCACAGAGCCTAGGAGAGCTAAATTTAATGGTATATCATGACACAGAAGACTATCATCAAGTACAAGTTGAGGTAGAAGATGAAGAAATGTGGAACGAGTTGCAAGAAATAGGAGAAATCGTAGGAAAGGGTTGTTTATTTGGTGGAATGTCTGTTAAAGAAGTAGTGGAAAAAGGCAGCTTTACTAGGCTCTGTGGACAAAATTTTAGAGAAGCCATACAAGAGCTCCAACAAAATTGAGAAAACCAATAAAAACCTCAGCAGTTTTATCAAATCTGGAAAAAATGCGCCTAAAATTTTTAATTTTACCAAAAAAACACTCAATCAAATGACGTTCTTTGTAGATATGCTCATCGTAATACCTTTGCACTTTTCGATTCCGTTTTGGCGGAATAACTACTGTACATCCCTTGTCTTCAAGACTTGTAACAAAGGCATTGCTATCGTAGCCCTTGTCAGCTACTACAGTAGAGTTATAGATACTTTCGGTCAACACTTGTGCCTGCGTAATTTCATTTCTTTGACCAGGAGTCAGAGTAAATTTAAGTGGATTTCCAAGTGCATCGACAAGCGCATGTATTTTAGTTGTAAAGCCACCTTTGCTCCTCCCTAAAGCTTCTTGATCCTTGGAGTTTTTTGTATATCCAGATGAACATGGATGGGCTCGGATGATCGTACCGTCGATTATAGCAACTTCTAAATCAGGCTCTTGTTTAGTATATTCAAGCAATTTTTTCCAGACATCTCTTTCACACCATCTTTTAAATCGCTTATGTATACTCCTGTAATTACCATAAGTTTTTGGTAAAAGTCTCCATTGGCAACCACTTCGCACTATGTACCACACTGCCTCTATGAATATTCTTAAACGTTTTTCATCTTTGCTGTGCATTCCTTTTACGCTTTTTATGAACTCTAAAATTTATTTCCAATTTTCCTCTTTGATGTAATATTGCATATGGTAGTTTCTCCATTTTTTACCTATTAGACTAAACTACCATCTTTTTCTCTCTTTTCATATTTTTTGTCCACAGAGCCTAGATGTGGAAGGTGGGGCGACCAAAATTCTAAAAGTAGTGAGACCTTTTCTTGGGTGAGCAAATTAAAAGATACCAAAACGACATCTGTAGGACGTTCTTGATTGGTGGCTATGTTTTTACATAGCCATAATTATTGCAAAGTAAAGTAGTTCTTGAAATTTAATCAAAATTACCATAAAAAATTTACCTTAACTAGCATTGCTTGTAGAAGTGGATTGAAGATATATTCAGGCAATATTATTTATTGGCAAGCGCTTTTATCACTGAATGCACAATATCACGCAACGTTTCATCCTTAATTTTCCTGTATTCCCTCACTAGCCTTGATATTTCTTCACTACCCACATCGCTACAAAAGGCCTTATCGTGTAAGTCTTCAGAAGCTTTGGTAAAAAAATATGACATATCAACGGACAAAGCTTCTGCCAAATTATACAATCTATCAATTACAAGCCTTACCTCTCCAGTTTCATATCCTTGTATATGCTGAAATGAAATTCCGAGCTTTTTTCCTAAGTCTCTTTGGCTAAAACCGCATATTAACCTTCTCTTCCTTATTCTTTCACCTATTTGTTTATCAATAGGATGTTGTTCATCTTGTACAATCATTTATTAATATATTAACTGAGGTATTGAAGCAATACTAACTCTCATTGTAACTTTGAGAAAAAGATTTTACCAATATATAAACTACGCTACGTAACCTTTTGCTTTTAATTTCATTATATCCTTTGACTAATTTTAGTATTTCTTCATCATAAGTTTCATGTGAGTCGACATGCACATCAGTAAAAAAATCAGCCACATTAATCGATAGTGCTTTTGCTAAGTCGTATAGCCTACTGGCCAAAATTTGGTTTGAACTATTTTCGTACCTTTGTATTTGTCTATACGAAACGCCTATTTTCTTTCCCAACTCAGTTTGTGTTAAACCACAGTATAATCTAAGTTCTTTTATTTTTTTGCCTAATTCCACCTTTCATTACTAATTTTAGCTGCTCAAGCTTATATTGAATTTTTTAATTTATGAAGTAGAAAAAAAGAAGGAAAGTTGGAGAACTTTCCTTCCGGTCTACAGATTACAATAAACCACTATCATAAAAACTAAAGTGGCTCTTCTGTGTTACGATTATGTGATCTATTAATTTCATTCCTACATTTTCGCAGGTTGCAGCTAATGTAAGTGTGTTATCCTCATCCTCCTTTGATGGTTCTGTATCTCCACTTGGATGATTATGTGAAATTGCAATAGATGATGCATCGATCAGTAATCCCTGTTTGATTATTTCTCTCACATATAGAGGTACTCTGTCTATAGTTCCACAGTCTTGAATATACTCGTATATCAAATGACCACTTCGATCTAAGTATATTACTCGCAAGCTTTCCTTTCGTGACTGCCCTATTGCTGTTTTAAAGTATTTTAGTAGCTCTTCTCTGTTATCAAGAATCGACAGCTTTTTTAACTTACCTTTCAGTATCCTATCGAAAATCTCTTTCAGACAAAAGATACTTGCTATTGCTCCATCATTCATTCCTGTAACATTTTTTAGCTCATGAAAGTCAGCGTTAATTACCCTTCCTAAACTACTAAAGAGCTCTATTAGCTTTTTGGCCACTTCTCTTCCTTCTTCACATTCAGATAGAGTACGTTCCAGTAGCTCATGGTCAAGTAAAGACCTGCCTCTACTTGATAAAATGCGAGTTTCCAATTTTTCTTTTCTCTCACTATTATTCATAAAAACCTCCAAGGTCAACATTATATACAAATTCAACGCCAGCTTTCTGACGCAGTAGTTCTCGAGGAATAACCCTTTTGAACTCTAAATTTGCAATGTTGTCCTTGTTGCTTTAAAAGCTGGAATACCATTTGCCATATGAATTTGTGCATTGACATTTACTGTGCTAATTCCCTGAAGCGCAACGGTATTTATATTTGCAATCATAATATATTATATAAAATTGTTAATACAATATATTAAAGAAGCGATGAAGTAAAGGCTACAGCAATTAAAGATGGCTTAACTTAGCAAAAAAGTGTAGTATTCTATCACTTTGCTGATTACAAATGTTTATAAGGATAATCACTTTTTTCTTACTATATTCAAGTACGGCTTTTTGTAGTGATTGTAATTTTAATTTACCATACTGTGGGCTCAGTTGTAATCTGGATCTATCATATAGAAATTTAAGTAATATAAAAAAGTTATTGAATAACGACGATAAGTTTGTTGCGCTTACGTTTGATGATGGGCCTTCCAACAATAGAATAAACGATATTATTAATGTTCTGGAAAGCTATGAAGCAAAAGCAACATTTTTTGTGCTTGGTGAACGTATAAATGAAAAAACGTCTGAAATAGTAAAGAAAATTCATGAATCAGGTCATGAGTTAGGCAATCACTCTTGGTCGCATAGGAAGTTGACATCACTTTCAAGTGAGGAACAATTGCAAGAATTGGAAAAGACAAATACAGCAATTAAAAATGCAATAAAACAAGATGTAAAATGGTTTCGTCCGCCATATGGATGTTATGACGATAATCTGATTGAAAATACTGATCAATTAAATATGTATTCAATATTATGGACAGTTGATTCGCTAGATTGGCAAGGTGATAAGCCAGAAACTTTAGTTGAAAGAGTTTTAAGTAATGTACATAATGGAGCAGTTATACTGTTTCATGATCACAATAACAGGTCAAACACAATTGAAGCTTTACCTCATATTATTAAAATACTAAAAAAATCAGGTTATAAGTTTGTGACCTTAAGTGAGTGGGAAAAAAGGGTTTGTAATACGGTAAAAGCCAGAAGTATAACAATAAAAGAGGGGAAAAAAGTGCATTTTGAAGGAATGTTATGTGGACAAAAAACAAAGTCTTTAACCGCAGAGCATTCATATTAGGTGGTATTCAGCTTACCATTTCTGCGGTTTTTAGTTGCAGGTTATATAATTTACAAATACGAAACAGACAAAAGTACGAAGCACTATCTAATAGTAATAGAATAAGAGTTGCTACTATTATGCCTAAGCGGGGCAAAATTTTAGATAGGAATAGCATTGAACTTGCGGTAAACAAAATTTCGTATGTTGTTTTGTTTGATGGTTCTGGTAAGGAAGTTGATTTGCAGACATTATCAGAAGTCGAGTCTAAAATAGCAAAATCGTCAGAAAAAATAACTGCTCTTTATAAACGTTATTACCCGTTTGGTTCAATGTGTTCTCATGTAATCGGATATACAAAAAGACAGCAAGGCATAAGCGAAGTAGGAATCAGCGGTATTGAATATACATATGATCATATATTGAAAGGCAAGTCAGGAAAATCTGAGCAGGAAATAAATTCTAAAAAACGCGTCATAAAAGAATTATCAAGCATACCACAACAAGACGGACAAGATGTACAACTGACAATTGATATTAATCTGCAAGAGAAAACCGCAGAGGTATTTAAAGATCACCAAGGCTCCGCAGTGGTAATTGATGTAAATAATGGAGAAATTTTAGCATTATATAATTCACCTTCTTACGATAATAATCTTTTTGCTAGCAGGCTATCAAATGAGACTTGGGAAAACTTGAATGCTCCTTCATTACCGCTTGTGAATCGTGCGTTATCATATCAAATTCCACCTGGTTCAATATTTAAAGTAATAGTTGCGCTTGCGGGTTTAAAAGACGGGATAATAACACCAGAAGAGAAATTCTCGTGCAAGGGCTATATGAAAATAGGTGAGCGGAAATTTCGTTGTCTGAAAAGCAAAGTCCATGGGTATATATCTTTAAATGAGGCAATGGCATTATCATGCAACACTTACTTTTATAATATAGGAAAAAAAATAAGTGTAGACTCTCTAGTAGAAATGGCCAGAAAATTTGGTATTGGAAGTGGGCCACTGATTGGAACGTTTAAAGAAGAAGCTCCAGGGTTGTTGCCAGATAGAGATTGGCGTACACGAAAGCTATATTCGCAGTGGTATTTAGGTGACACTATCAACTTAGTTATAGGACAAGGGTATATGCTTACAACACCACTACAGCTTGCAGTTCTTGCAGCGAGGATTGCAACAGGAAAAGAGGTAATTCCCCACATTAAGATGAATGAAACGATACAAGATTTTCCCGATATTGATGTGGATTGTGAGCATCTTAGCATAGTTCGAAAAGCTATGTTTGATGTGGTGAATTCTAAAACTGGAACCTATAAGAAAGGGCTAAGCGGTATACAAATTGCCGGTAAAACCGGTACACCAGAGATAAACTCTAAGGGCGAAAGTCATAAGTTATTTATCGCTTATGGCCCTTACCATAACCCGCGCTATGCAATCTCTGTGTTTATAGAACACGGCAAAGCCCCACGCCAAGATGTTGCTATAGCTAATGAAATATTTCAGTATATGCTTGAAACTATGAGTATTAAACTTCTTGCATAACCATATAACAAACTTTTATTGGGAATAGAAACGAAAAAACTTACTTGACACCCTTCGCCAGCCCCCTTATCATGGAACTGAAGCTATTGTATTTGCTTTCGCCAATCTACAGATTAAAAGGTAAGGATTACTTAATGTATCGGCGTCTTATGTTCAATTTTTTACAGTATATAGATACTGTATGTCTTTACAAAACTTCATCTACATCTAGATTTTTATCTAAATAAGCTGAACGCGCTTATAAAGCGTTACAAGACATCAAAAAATGCCAATACTCGACAGAGATAGTAAAAGACTAGCTAACTCGGGGGTTCTTTGTCTTTTTTTCTGCTTAGTAAATTTCTTAAACATTTGCAGCGTAAGTTAGTTGCAATTAAAAGCGGCTGAATCTCGCTTATCAAGCGTTTAAAACATAAAAAACGCCAATATTTTAAAGCGGATAATAACCCCAGGGCTTCTTTTGCCTTTTTTTTCATTTGGTAAATTTCTTAATATTTATAGCTAAACAACAACCGTCATCCCGCTACTTATTAGCGGCTGAGATACCGCAGCGGTATGACGGTTCGCGGCGGCATAGTAATTCGTCATCCCGCTGCTTGTTAGCGGGATCTAGAGATACCGCGACGTCTCACCTATAGCCTTCAGTGCTCCTTTTTTTGTCATCCCAGCGTCACGCGTTGGTTTCAACATTATATCATGAACTTTCTAAAATTCATTGAGTTATGCTTTCAAACGGTAGTGCCGGGGTGTGAGTATAACGATTATCAGTATATAAAAGTCATAGCAGACAGGCTGGAAGCAGCGAGCGCTGGTGAAGTGAAACGAATAATATTCAATATGCCTCCGCGTTCAATGAAATCCCTGTGCGCTAGTGTTGCGTGGCCCGCATGGATACTGGGAAACCAACCAACTGCGAGAATAATAGTTGCAAGTTATTCTCAGCGGCTCAGCGAAAAGCACTCGCTTGACACCAGGTGCGTGATGCAGTCTAGTTGGTATAGAGCGCTATTTCCAGAGATAGAACTATCCAAAGACCAGAATACCAAATATAAATTTCAAACAGTGCAGAGAGGATACAGAATCGCAACATCAGTTGGTGGAACACTAACTGGTGAAGGTGGTGATTTTATCATTGTGGACGATCCGCTCAGTTCTGCTCAAGCTTTGAGTGAAACGCTTAGAAAGCGTGCCACAAACTGGTTTGATCAGACTTTAGTAACCAGGCTGAACGATAGAAAAAAAGGAGTCATCGTTCTTGTAATGCACAGGCTACACCAGGAGGACTTAACTGGACACCTTCTCTCCAAGCCAAAAAACATATGGCATCATATTTGTTTGCCAATGATTTCTGAAAATAAGCAGGTTATTTATTCAATCAAAAAGCCAATGCCTCCCGTTCCTGTCATCCGAGTAGCTCAGCACTGTGCGACCAGGCGATTATATAATAAACCAGCGTCACCTGTAAGGATATTATATTCAAGAGAAGAAGGTCAGTTGCTATATCCCCTCGATGGAGGAAAAGAAGAAGTTGAGACGATAAAAGTTGAACTTGGGAGTTATGCTTTTGCTGCGCAATATCAACAAAACCCTCTGCCGCTTTCAAGTGGTATAGTCAAACGAGAGTGGCTAAAGCGCTATAAAAATGTTCCTGATAATCTCTCGCATGTAACACAAAGTTGGGATACTGCGGTTTCAACAAGCGACATGAGCAACTTTAGTGTCTGCACCACCTGGGCAAAAATAGATAATAAATTCTATTTACTTGATGTATATCGCGCAAAGCTTGAGTATCCAAAGCTTAAAGAACAAGTTTTATCACTAGCTGCAAGATGGTCACCACACGCGATTTTGATCGAAGCCAAAACAAGTGGTCAGCAATTAGCACAAGAGCTGAAGGCAAACAGTCATTTGCCCATTATCGAAATAGTGCTACATGATGGTAAGCTCACTCGATTCCACCGGATTGCTCCGATGATAGAGTCTGGCAAGGTTTTTCTGCCGCACCAAGCAGTATGGCTGAACGATTTTGAGTATGAAATTTTAATGTTTCCAGAAACGCGCCACGACGACCAAGTGGACAGTACCGTGCAATATTTGCAGTGGGTGAGAGATAGTAGATACCGTCTTGTAAGTCAACGAGAAAAATATAAAAATGTTATCTTTTGGTCCATATAAGTTTGTTCCAACAAGTTTAAAGTATAACAAAAAGAATCGCTGGAGCGTAATTGAATGTATTGATGTAATGCCGTCACTTCAAAACATAGGACAAGGAGTAGAAAATATAGAGCTAGGCTCTGTGGACAAAATTTTAGAGAAGCCATACAAGAGCTCCAACAAAATTGAGAAAACCAATAAAAACCTCAGCAGTTTTATCAAATCTGGAAAAAATGCGCCTAAAATTTTTAATTTTACCAAAAAAACACTCAATCAAATGACGTTCTTTGTAGATATGCTCATCGTAATACCTTTGCACTTTTCGATTCCGTTTTGGCGGAATAACTACTGTACATCCCTTGTCTTCAAGACTTGTAACAAAGGCATTGCTATCGTAGCCCTTGTCAGCTACTACAGTAGAGTTATAGATACTTTCGGTCAACACTTGTGCCTGCGTAATTTCATTTCTTTGACCAGGAGTCAGAGTAAATTTAAGTGGATTTCCAAGTGCATCGACAAGCGCATGTATTTTAGTTGTAAAGCCACCTTTGCTCCTCCCTAAAGCTTCTTGATCCTTGGAGTTTTTTGTATATCCAGATGAACATGGATGGGCTCGGATGATCGTACCGTCGATTATAGCAACTTCTAAATCAGGCTCTTGTTTAGTATATTCAAGCAATTTTTTCCAGACATCTCTTTCACACCATCTTTTAAATCGCTTATGTATACTCCTGTAATTACCATAAGTTTTTGATAAAAGTCTCCATTGGCAACCACTTCGCACTATGTACCACACTGCCTCTATGAATATTCTTAAACGTTTTTCATCTTTGCTGTGCATTCCTTTTACGCTTTTTATGAACTCTAAAATTTGTTTCCAATTTTCCTCTTTGATGTAATATTGCATATGGTAGTTTCTCCATTTTTTACCTATTAGGCTAAACTACCATCTTTTTCTCTCTTTTCATATTTTTTGTCCACAGAGCCTAGGCTCTGTGGACAAAATTTTAGAGAAGCCATACAAGAGCTCCAACAAAATTGAGAAAACCAATAAAAACCTCAGCAGTTTTATCAAATCTGGAAAAAATGCGCCTAAAATTTTTAATTTTACCAAAAAAACACTCAATCAAATGACGTTCTTTGTAGATATGCTCATCGTAATACCTTTGCACTTTTCGATTCCGTTTTGGCGGAATAACTACTGTACATCCCTTGTCTTCAAGACTTGTAACAAAGGCATTGCTATCATAGCCCTTGTCAGCTACTACAGTAGAGTTATAGATACTTTCGGTCAACACTTGTGCCTGCGTAATTTCATTTCTTTGACCAGGAGTCAGAGTAAATTTAAGTGGATTTCCAAGTGCATCGACAAGCGCATGTATTTTAGTTGTAAAGCCACCTTTGCTCCTCCCTAAAGCTTCTTGATCCTTGGAGTTTTTTGTATATCCAGATGAACATGGATGGGCTCGGATGATCGTACCGTCGATTATAGCAACTTCTAAATCAGGCTCTTGTTTAGTATATTCAAGCAATTTTTTCCAGACATCTCTTTCACACCATCTTTTAAATCGCTTATGTATACTCCTGTAATTACCATAAGTTTTTGGTAAAAGTCTCCATTGGCAACCACTTCGCACTATGTACCACACTGCCTCTATGAATATTCTTAAACGTTTTTCATCTTTGCTGTGCATTCCTTTTACGCTTTTTATGAACTCTAAAATTTGTTTCCAATTTTCCTCTTTGATGTAATATTGCATATGGTAGTTTCTCCATTTTTTACCTATTAGGCTAAACTACCATCTTTTTCTCTCTTTTCATATTTTTTGTCCACAGAGCCTAAAGTTTGATCCTTTAAGTTATGGGCGATTACAATTACGTCACCATTACCAACTTTCACTGCTCTTGGTTGAAAGTAACTATTGCCCACATTTGCAAGACTATTATTATCAATATTCTTTTGTAATTTTCTTTTATCTAAATGTTCAACTGAAGGAGTATTAACTGATTGTTTAATTCCGTAAGTGTTAAAAGATAAGCCTTTAACGCATTTTTCTCCTTCTTCGCTAATTCCTTCTTCAGGAAAGATAACTCCAACTTTATCTATTTCAGCTGAATCTTCTATTAATGTGAGAGATAATTGATCTTTGAATTCATTTGCTACGCTGATATTTGTACCACATTCGTATGTTTTTGATTGATATAATGGACTAATAAGTAATTTTACTTTACTGCTCCCATTACCATTATCTTGATAGCTGAGTCCGTAAGCAACTCCATTCCCCTCAATTAATTCTACGTTTGTTGGATTAAAACCTATCGCTTCTTTAATTTCCGGTGTATTTGAGTTGATCCCGAGCAATCTTCTTAATATAGACATAATTTTATTTAAAATATTAATAAAATGCTATTATGATTACTCCTGTGTGTTAATGTCAATGAAAATTTTAACTAAAATTAAAAAATTAATATAATATTTTATACTAAAAGGTAAATATAAGCTTGAAGAGGGCTAAGAAGCTTTATGCTATTTCTCAAAAAACCAACAATTGCAATCATTGGTTCTACAGGTATAATCTGTTAAAGTTTACACGAGTCTCATGAATGATAGAAAAAGAAGAGCAGTTTAGTTTGACATCAGAAAACCTCAAGAAAGCAGGAAAGTTTATAGAGATGTATCCCAAAGATAGAGAAGGTAGTGCTGTTATGCCTTTACTATACCTGGTTCAAGAGCAATGCGGATGGGTTTCTGAATCTGCTATGCGTTATGTTGCTGATATGCTGCATATTCCACATATTCGTGTATATGAAGTGGCAAACTTTTATACCATGTATAATTTAAAACCAGTAGGCAAATATCTAATACAAATTTGTAGAACAACTCCTTGCTGGTTATGCAATAGTGAAGAAGTTTTAAACACCTTTAAAAAGAAACTTGGAATCAATATCGGTGAGACTACTAAAGACAATTTGTTCACTTTAAAAGAAGTTGAATGCCTAGGTGCATGCGTTAATGCTCCCGTTGTGCAGATCAATAATGACTTCTATGAAAATCTTACTCCTGAGAAAGTAGAAAACATCATAGCAGAACTTTTAGGCAAATAGATGAAAGAAGAATTTGCATTTAAGATAATCAAGCAATCAGGTTCTGCAAGAGTTGGAACAATTAAAACTCCAAATGGAAGCGTAGAAACCCCCGCTTTTATATTCTGCGCAACAAAAGCTGCAATTAAAGCTGCAGATATTGAAAGAATAAGTGAAGCTGGTACCCAAATCATACTTTCCAACACCTATCACCTAATGCTTCAACCAGGAGAGAATACTGTTGCAAAACTTGGTGGTTTGCACAAAATGATGGGATGGAATGGGCCAATGCTAACTGATTCAGGTGGATATCAGATATTTAGCTTAGGCCACGGATCAGTTTCGGAAGAGATAAAAGGAATAAGAAAAAAACAAAAAACTTTGATCAAAATTAATGAGGATGGGGCAATTTTCCGTTCTTACATTAATGGTAAAACTTATTGTTTAACTCCTGAAAAATCTATACAAATTCAACAGAAATTAGGTGCAGATTTAATCCTAGTTTTAGATGAATGCACTCCATTTCACGTAAGCAAAGAGTACACAGCAAAATCAATGCTCATGAGCCACAGATGGGCTGAACGCTCTTTAAATGAATTTGAAAAAAACAATAATGGCAAGCAGGCACTGTATGGAATTAGTCAAGGCGGGGTACATCAAGATTTACGTAGAGAAAGTTGTGATTTTATCAACAATTTACCATTTTTCGGTCAAGCAATAGGTGGATCACTTGGTCAAAGTAAAGAGCAGATGTACGATGTAGTTTCTTTCACTATGGACCACCTAAAAAAAGACAGGCCTACTCATTTGCTTGGTATTGGTGGAATTGTGGACATCTTTCATGGAGTAAGTCTTGGAATTGACACGTTTGATTGTGTGCATCCAACCCGCTTAGCAAGGCATGGTGGCGCACTTGTTAAAGTAAAAAACAGAAATTCTATTTCTTCAAAGTGCAAAGAGCATATTAATTTGCGGAATCAACAATTCGAGCTAGACGATAACCCAATTGAAAGTGACTGTTTATGTTTTACCTGCAGAAAACATTCAAGAGCTTATATACACCATTTACTGAAAGCTAAAGAGCTCCTGGCTTACACGCTCGTTACCATTCATAATATTTTCTTTATGAATAAGTTAATGGCATCAATAAGGCAGGCAATATTGGATGATAGGCTAGATCAGGAAAAAAATAATTGGATTAGTGAAATACCATTGCACTTTGATTTGGCCTCTCTTTAAGTCTTTTCTTCATTAGACTTCTTGCATAACCATATAACGAACTTTTATTGGAAATAGAAACAAAAAACTTACTTGACAAACTCCGCCAGCCCCCTTATCATGATACTGAAGCTATTTATTTATCTTCGCAATCTGTGCAGGTTAATGACAAAAAACTTAGGGTATTTGGCGTCTCATGTTTAATTTTTCGCACTACGTGCATCGCATGTCTTTAAAAATTTTTAGGTTTTTACCTATATAAGCCGAAACGCGCTTACAAAGCGTTTAAGACAGCAAAAAACGTCAAATTGACAAGGGAGAATTTGAATGCTAGCTACTACGGGGTTTCTTTGCCTTTTTTCCTGCTTAGTAAATTTCTTAAACACTTGCGGTGTAGGTTAGTTGCAAGTTAAAAGCAGCTAAATCGCTCTTAATCAAGCGTTTTAGAATAAAAAAAACGCCGATATTTTAGTACATGGTAAATAGCCAACCACCACGGGGCTTCTTTTGCCTTTTTTTTCATTTGGTAAATTTCTTAATATTTATGGCTAAACGACAATCGTCATCCCGCTACGTGTTAGCGGGATCTATGTTAAGGTATGACGGTTAAGTAAGGGATCTATGTTAAGCTTACTATTACCCACAAATAAAAACATAATATTGTATCTACTCAAATAGTTTAATTTTATTAACCTGAAAGCTTATGAGATTAAAATTATTAAACTAAGAGTTATAATTTTAGCAACTAAAAGCTGTAAATTGCACCATATAAACAGTTATTTCAAGCAAAAATTATGCCATTAAGAGCTATGCAGCAAACATTTATATTTGTGGGTAATAGTAAGATGTTAAGAGGTACCGCGAATGAATCGCGGTATGACGGTTAAGTAGGGTGTCATCCCAGTGCTCCTATAATGTCATCCCAGTGTCAGCTACTTGGATGACATTATAGGAGCACTGGGATGACAGGAGAAGGAGGCTACTTAGATGACACCGTCTTGGATGGAAACCAGTGTCAGCTACTTTCATGACACCTTGACAACCGTCATCCCGCTACTTGTTAGCGGGATCTATAGACCTGCTGCAAAAGGTGATTGAAAAAATGATGTGAGAGGGGTAGAAGAAGAATAAGCAGATCAAGTAAGGAAAAAAAATGAGCTTTAGTTACTATAATATGAAAAAACACCCAAGAAACTTTCGTAATATAACAGGTTTAAGTATAGAGGAGTTCGAAAAAGTAGTAGAAAAAGTGAGGTCTGGATGGAAAAAACTTGAAAAACAGAAAAAGTGTCATGGTAGAAGATCAAAACTACCAACTCTGGAAGATAAGTTGTTTTGCGTAATTTTGTACTATCGCACTTACATAACACATAGATTTTTAGGATGCCTATTCAATGTGCACAACGCAAATGTATGTAGGTTACTTAAGAGAATAGAGCCATTACTCGCCAAAAAAGTGACTATAACAAAAGATAGAAGTATGACGCCAGAAAAAATACTGAAGATTTTGGCTGATGTTACAGAACAGCAAATACAGAGGCCAGAAGATAGTAAAAAACGGAAGAAATCATATTCAGGAAAAAAAAGAACCAACACTATGAAAACTGAGATTATTATCGAAGAAGGAGGAAGAATTTTATCAGTGTCAAAGTCATACCGTGGTAGAATTAGTGATTTTCGCATAAGGAAACAAGAAAAATATTTACCACTTGATAGCATAAAACATGCTGATTCTGGATATCAAGGTTGGCAAAAATTGCAAAGCAATGTTATAATTCCATATAAAAAGTATCGTAAAAAGCCATTAACTCCAGAGCAGAAAGAGCATAATAGAAGGTTAGCATCATTTAGAATGAGAGTAGAAAATAAGATCCGAGAGATAAAGATATTTAAGATTATGTCGAATGTTTATCGCAATTTTCAGAAAAAATATAACTTGAGGTTCAATATTATTGCTGGTATTGTAAATCTTAAGCACGCCTTTTAGTTAACCTTGATTTTATTCACCCTCCTTTCCTTTTTTTTATCGCTTGATTCGCAGCAGGTCTTATGTTAAGGTATGATGGTTAAGTAAGGGATCTATGCTAAGAGATACCGTGACGGTATGACGGTGTAGATGATGGTTAAGTAATTCGTCATCCCGCTACGCGTTAGCGGGATCTAGGCTCTGTGGACAAAAAATATGAAAAGAGAGAAAAAGATGGTAGTTTAGCCTAATAGGTAAAAAATGGAGAAACTACCATATGCAATATTACATCAAAGAGGAAAATTGGAAACAAATTTTAGAGTTCATAAAAAGCGTAAAAGGAATGCACAGCAAAGATGAAAAACGTTTAAGAATATTCATAGAGGCAGTGTGGTACATAGTGCGAAGTGGTTGCCAATGGAGACTTTTACCAAAAACTTATGGTAATTACAGGAGTATACATAAGCGATTTAAAAGATGGTGTGAAAGAGATGTCTGGAAAAAATTGCTTGAATATACTAAACAAGAGCCTGATTTAGAAGTTGCTATAATCGACGGTACGATCATCCGAGCCCATCCATGTTCATCTGGATATACAAAAAACTCCAAGGATCAAGAAGCTTTAGGGAGGAGCAAAGGTGGCTTTACAACTAAAATACATGCGCTTGTCGATGCACTTGGAAATCCACTTAAATTTACTCTGACTCCTGGTCAAAGAAATGAAATTACGCAGGCACAAGTGTTGACCGAAAGTATCTATAACTCTACTGTAGTAGCTGACAAGGGCTACGATAGCAATGCCTTTGTTACAAGTCTTGAAGACAAGGGATGTACAGTAGTTATTCCGCCAAAACGGAATCGAAAAGTGCAAAGGTATTACGATGAGCATATCTACAAAGAACGTCATTTGATTGAGTGTTTTTTTGGTAAAATTAAAAATTTTAGGCGCATTTTTTCCAGATTTGATAAAACTGCTGAGGTTTTTATTGGTTTTCTCAATTTTGTTGGAGCTCTTGTATGGCTTCTCTAAAATTTTGTCCACAGAGCCTAGTAAAAACTCAAGAAAAGAAAATTTTGCCCTGCAACTAACTCACTATCAACAAAAGACTTAACCATATCACGCACATCCTGATATATTAAGGAAATTCACGTATAGAGCTATGCTCTAGAGGATTTTTCACACGAAGAACATGTGGGTTCGATATAAGAGTGTTTGGCACTCGCGCGTAATCATTAAATATGGCATATGATAGAACTACCGTATCACCATCAGTAACACGCTTAAATCCCCTACAATGCATGTAACGATCTAACTGTTCATCTGCATTAGCAATTTTCTGCCGTAACTCATGTGCTGCTGTAGCAAATTTTAGCTCTATTCCAGTTGGGTGAGTACCTCCAACGCTTCCTGCAGATCGCAACAATACCAGATCCAGCTTTCTTCCTCCCAACTGAAACTCAATAACTACCCTAGCAGGATTATCACAAGCATAAAATAATCCGTGCAATATAGAGTGAAACCCAACTTCCTGAGCATCATTTCTATTCACTATCCACCTTAGTGGAAATAGCACACGGGAAATGGCTTGAAATAGTTCCTGATGCCTATTTATATCTTGCCAACCAGTATTCATCATTATACTTGCAATCCTTCGTACATCGCCGACACCGCTTACCTGAAAAAAATTACCTTGAAAAGATACATTATTCCTATTCTGCAAATAAACATTAGGGGATTGAAAACTTGATACAGTAACAGCAAGACCAAGATCATCTTCGTCTCTCCTAGTTGGATCCAATGTACATACTATCTCATTCACTCTAGCACTTGGCCAATTTAATAGACTGATAGCACCAGATGGAAACTGATGAGTTAACATATTGCATATATTAAACACAACAACCATATTTCTACTTGGTGCATAAAGAATCATAGTTAATATACGCTCTCCAATATTTACATTAGCAATACCTCCATGTGGACCTAGCATTCTGTTATTATCATGATTACTATACTGAAATAAGTGCTTAGTTACTCTTACGCGATTTCCTCTTATTGTCACAGTTCCTCTGGCAAATGCAGTACTTCCAAAAACAAATCCCGTTGTATAGGAAAATAACCTACTATTTCTACCTCTAACATCAGGTACAGCAGGCAAACCAAATAATGGGTATAATAGAAAGTCTCTCACACTCTCATCAACTCCAATAGGTTGAAATAACCTCTCTAGTAAAGAAGGCTCTCTCTCTAAAAAGTTTTCTACGCTAAGTTGAAAACGCATGCGGTTAAGATCAAAATTTAACCCTACGCAAACAGCATTCTCCGACGAAGTATGAATAGATACAGATGAAACAGGACATGTGTTAACGTAATTTTCTGCTTGCTCTAATGCATCTGCAGCACTTCTTCTTCCTGCCTTAAGCTCAATTATGATAGGCACAGAATCACCCAATCTTTGCACACCACGCACAAGAAAAGTAATATCTGTATATCCTCCTCCTACAAACAATTCAAGATAAATACCAACTGCATGGCGGTACCTAAAATTCATCAAAAAGCCCGACAGAAAGCCATGATAATCAGATTCTCTACCATCAAAACCTAGAACAGCACCATATCTATCATAAATACCAACAACGTACTGCAAAATTCTCCTAGTAACACCCATTACATTATCTGCATCATTACTTGCTAGCTCTGCTATAAGATCTGATAAGAAGCCCTGTTGTTCAGTTCTGGCAACTTCCATGAAACCATTACATGGAGATACTGATTCTCCGGTAAATGCTTCGATATCAACAAATTGCCCGCACCTTACTGCTTCCTCTTCTTCATCTTCCCCTAGATTTTCTGCCCATACAAATGTCTTATACTCTTCCCATTCTAATTCTAGTTTTTTTCTCTTAGAAGGACCATTTTGCAGTTCATGTCGCTCTATCCACTCTCTCTCCTCTAGACTAAATCTTGAACCAACGCTGTTTTCCCTATCAGCAATAGTATAACACCGCACTATCCGTCTGTTATTACTATCTCTAGTTAGAACAGCAATTTTTAAATTTCCTCTTCTAGGGTTATCTGGATTATTATCAAAGCGAAAGAAAATTCTTTCATTATTGTTTGTGATACCAGCATCATGCGCAGTAGCAAACATGCCAAAAAAGAACGCCGGAAAGAAGCGATCTTTGCCAACTGAATGTAAAAAAGACGGACTCTGATCTAAAAAAGATTCAAATCTATCCATAAAACCCTGACAATCTCCATTCAATAAGCTTCTAATTAATCCAATATTTTCACCATTACCATGCATATAAATACCTCTATTTTCTGTGATAAGAAAATCCACTAACTCCAGCACCACCTAATACAGACTTTGGGCTGCCAGAGCTACAAAAATCACCACCTTGAGAATAAGGAGAAACTTTTTTTTCTAACTCAGAAAAAAGTTTTTCTGCAAATTTATCATAATTCATGTCATCTTTCATGCCGTGTCTGCTAACCATATTTAGATTGTTAACTATAGATTTCTTAAAATTTCCAAAGTCTGTATCTGAACAAAACTTTTTAGCAAATTGTAGTATTTCTAATATTTCATCCTTTTTTACATCTCTAGTACTATCTGTTTCGTTATCATTTACCCAATCAATAATCAATCCTGAAAGTGCATGGTCAATTGGAACCATCCCACCGCAAAAAAAGACAGCAGCCTTTTCTTCTTTTCCTTCCTGGATACTAAAATTACCACATTTTATAAGATTCATCATAATCTTTCTAGCTTGAGAACCTAAGGTAGGGCTTTCAATAACTTTATCCGAAAGTAAGGAAAGAAGGAGAGCATAATCTTGTGGTGATAGCATTTTACCCTCTAGCATTTTATCTTTAAATATTGGAATTATATCTTGAATTGTATCAAAAAAACTCCAACGCACCAATATTCTAAAAAGAGAATATACCCCCCTATCTTTCCTTGATAGTTCATCTAATAAAGGATTTTTATTACCTATATTACGCAGACAAAAATCTAATATGGCAGCAATACTTTCCTTGGTTTGCGCACCTGATAGCTTAGTAATTGTCTTAATCAGAAGATTTGTACTATCTTTTCCTTGTTGTCTTAAGCGGTGACTGAAATAATCTAATCCCTCGCTCCATTCGAGTTCTAAAGCTCTTTGAAAACATTCCTCATTGTTCTGTGGATTTTGAAATTTCCCTGAGTCTTTATTAATCCAAAAGCTTAATACAGGATCTTGACTTCCCATGTAATCTAGAAGCTCCTTTCTTATATATTCATCTGTCACAGGCTTACTATCATCATCTAATCCAGACGAAAATCCTTGCTTGTAAGAGTCAAATTGCTCATCAAAGAATTTCTGAATTTCATCTACTATGCAGTACCTGCATGCCATATCATATCTGGAAAACGGATTCTCTATTTCACTTACTTTTTCTTCAGTGAGTTTTTGCCCTAGCATTGTATTATTTAATCTTGCACCTAACCAACAATTCTCGTCACGAAACACATTGTATAAGAATTGCAACTCACCATCCTCTAGATATTCTACATGTCTGATATAGGTTCTTACCCATCTTTCAACAGCTAAGCGCCTTCCAGCAGTAATGCTTGGATTCCTATCTTCATAGATATTACTTTGTAAATTTTTGACTATAGCAGCATGACGCTCTGCCTTTCGCGAAACTTTTTTTGGCACTTAACCCTCCATATATTACTAAACCTATTTAGCATTATGCTAAACTGGAATGGGATTGCAACACTTAATTTGTAAAAATAGGAGAATGATTTCGTTAGACTTCTTTTGAGACTTGATTTTTGATGTTAATTTTATCGTTAAAATTTGTATATGTTCCTCAAATATATTCGAATATTCTGCTGTGCACTTTTCCTAGGCTCTGTGGACAAAAAATATGAAAAGAGAGAAAAAGATGGTAGTTTAGCCTAATAGGTAAAAAATGGAGAAACTACCATATGCAATATTACATCAAAGAGGAAAATTGGAAACAAATTTTAGAGTTCATAAAAAGCGTAAAAGGAATGCACAGCAAAGATGAAAAACGTTTAAGAATATTCATAGAGGCAGTGTGGTACATAGTGCGAAGTGGTTGCCAATGGAGACTTTTACCAAAAACTTATGGTAATTACAGGAGTATACATAAGCGATTTAAAAGATGGTGTGAAAGAGATGTCTGGAAAAAATTGCTTGAATATACTAAACAAGAGCCTGATTTAGAAGTTGCTATAATCGACGGTACGATCATCCGAGCCCATCCATGTTCATCTGGATATACAAAAAACTCCAAGGATCAAGAAGCTTTAGGGAGGAGCAAAGGTGGCTTTACAACTAAAATACATGCGCTTGTCGATGCACTTGGAAATCCACTTAAATTTACTCTGACTCCTGGTCAATGAAATGAAATTACGCAGGCACAAGTGTTGACCGAAAGTATCTATAACTCTACTGTAGTAGCTGACAAGGGCTACGATAGCAATGCCTTTGTTACAAGTCTTGAAGACAAGGGATGTACAGTAGTTATTCCGCCAAAACGGAATCGAAAAGTGCAAAGGTATTACGATGAGCATATCTACAAAGAACGTCATTTGATTGAGTGTTTTTTTGGTAAAATTAAAAATTTTAGGCGCATTTTTTCCAGATTTGATAAAACTGCTGAGGTTTTTATTGGTTTTCTCAATTTTGTTGGAGCTCTTGTATGGCTTCTCTAAAATTTTGTCCACAGAGCCTAAATGATGCTAACCTTCTATTATGCTCTTTCTGCTCTGGAGTTAATGGCTTTTTACGATACTTTTTATATGGAATTATAACATTGCTTTGCAATTTTTGCCAACCTTGATATCCAGAATCAGCATGTTTTATGCTATCAAGTGGTAAATATTTTTCTTGTTTCCTTATGCGAAAATCACTAATTCTACCACGGTATGACTTTGACACTGATAAAATTCTTCCTCCTTCTTCGATAATAATCTCAGTTTTCATAGTGTTGGTTCTTTTTTTTCCTGAATATGATTTCTTCCGTTTTTTACTATCTTCTGGCCTCTGTATTTGCTGTTCTGTAACATCAGCCAAAATCTTCAGTATTTTTTCTGGCGTCATACTTCTATCTTTTGTTATAGTCACTTTTTTGGCGAGTAATGGCTCTATTCTCTTAAGTAACCTACATACATTTGCGTTGTGCACATTGAATAGGCATCCTAAAAATCTATGTGTTATGTAAGTGCGATAGTACAAAATTACGCAAAACAACTTATCTTCCAGAGTTGGTAGTTTTGATCTTCTACCATGACACTTTTTCTGTTTTTCAAGTTTTTTCCATCCAGACCTCACTTTTTCTACTACTTTTTCGAACTCCTCTATACTTAAACCTGTTATATTACGAAAGTTTCTTGGGTGTTTTTTCATATTATAGTAACTAAAGCTCATTTTTTTTCCTTACTTGATCTGCTTATTCTTCTTCTACCCCTCTCACATCATTTTTTCAATCACCTTTTGCAGCAGGTCTCTAGGCTCTGTGGACAAAAAATATGAAAAGAGAGAAAAAGATGGTAGTTTAGCCTAATAGGTAAAAAATGGAGAAACTACCATATGCAATATTACATCAAAGAGGAAAATTGGAAACAAATTTTAGAGTTCATAAAAAGCGTAAAAGGAATGCACAGCAAAGATGAAAAACGTTTAAGAATATTCATAGAGGCAGTGTGGTACATAGTGCGAAGTGGTTGCCAATGGAGACTTTTACCAAAAACTTATGGTAATTACAGGAGTATACATAAGCGATTTAAAAGATGGTGTGAAAGAGATGTCTGGAAAAAATTGCTTGAATATACTAAACAAGAGCCTGATTTAGAAGTTGCTATAATCGACGGTACGATCATCCGAGCCCATCCATGTTCATCTGGATATACAAAAAACTCCAAGGATCAAGAAGCTTTAGGGAGGAGCAAAGGTGGCTTTACAACTAAAATACATGCGCTTGTCGATGCACTTGGAAATCCACTTAAATTTACTCTGACTCCTGGTCAAAGAAATGAAATTACGCAGGCACAAGTGTTGACCGAAAGTATCTATAACTCTACTGTAGTAGCTGACAAGGGCTACGATAGCAATGCCTTTGTTACAAGTCTTGAAGACAAGGGATGTACAGTAGTTATTCCGCCAAAACGGAATCGAAAAGTGCAAAGGTATTACGATGAGCATATCTACAAAGAACGTCATTTGATTGAGTGTTTTTTTGGTAAAATTAAAAATTTTAGGCGCATTTTTTCCAGATTTGATAAAACTGCTGAGGTTTTTATTGGTTTTCTCAATTTTGTTGGAGCTCTTGTATGGCTTCTCTAAAATTTTGTCCACAGAGCCTAGGGTTATCTGCCTGGACTGATGAAAATTAAACTTATGGTCATTTTCACAGACTGTACCGATGTAATCATTAATAGTGAAGTTTCCTATCACATTGTGACTTTCATCTAGTACTTCACCTTTTTGTGAGTGGTGATCAGTATATCCATTAAAGTCACTATCCGTTAGCTTGATGTACCCATCTCCAAGCTCCTGTTCTAAATCTAAAGGTAGATTAATAAAATCCATTTCATTCATAATAAGCCTCATATTAAAAATTAAATTATAATTAAAATAAAATGTTAAGTCAAGATATTGAATAATTTAATAAGATTAGTAAATTTTAAAATACAGAGCTGACTGTAATTAACACTCTAATTACATATTTTGTTAATGTATCAATGTTATAATAATACAGAGCTCTATCTTAATTCTTGACTTTGTCCTGTAAAATTCATACTTTATTTACTGTTGATAATTCAGATTAAAATGGCATTAAATCCGCTGGAGCAGTTTAAAGTATATACAATAATAGAGTTACCTAGGTTATTTGGGTATGACGTAAGCTTTACCAATTCATCTCTTTTCACGATGATTTCGGTGATATTGGTGATACTCTTTTTGCTTTTTGGAATAAAGAAGGGGGCAGTAATACCAGGATATTTGCAAGCTGCAGTTGAGTATGTATATGATTTTGTTATTTCAATAATAGAAAATAACACTGGAAGCAAAGGCTTGCAGCACATTCCATTGATATTTACAGTGTTTATTTTCATTTTATCATGTAATTTGGTTGGTGTTCTTCCTTATAGTTTCACGGTCACAAGTCATGTGATAGTCACCTTTGCTTTATCGATGGTGGTTTTTATTTATATAACGATTGTTGGATTTAAAGAAAGGGGAGTAGAATTTTTACGCATATTGCTACCAAAAGGAACTCCTTCGTGGCTTGCACCTATAATAATTATTATTAAGTTGTTTGCTTATTTAGTAAGACCGATTAGCCTATCAATAAGGCTTGCAGCAAATATGATTGCTGGTCATACAATCATCAAAGTGATAGCAGGGTTTATTGTAAATATGAACATATTTCTCACTCCTGCGCCGTTTTTGTTCATAATTGCATTGATAGGGTTTGAAGTATTTGTTGCAATTTTACAAGCTTATATATTTACTATATTAACATGTGTATATTTGTCAGATGCAGTAAAGTAATTGACTTCCTTGTAGAATATTTTACAATTATATTATAAAGAAATAGTTAAGGGTAAATATATGGATTTAGTAGCTTTAAAATTTATAGCAATTGGTTTAGCTGTGTTTGGAATGCTCGGTGCTGGTTTAGGTATAGCTAATATCTTCTCTGCTATGTTAAATGGGATTGCGAGAAACCCTGAATCAGAAGGTAAAATGAAAAGTTATGTTTATATTGGTGCTGCCATGGTTGAAATCATGGGATTGCTTGCGTTTGTACTTGCAATGTTATTAATATTTGCTGCTTAACAGATGCCACAGCTTGATGTTTCAACCTTCTTTTCTCAAGTTTTTTGGTTTTTAATTTTTTTCTCTTCACTTTTTTTCGTAGTAAGTTGTTTATTTTTGCCAAAGTTAGATGAAATAATAAGCACTAGAAGTAAAGAAGTATTGGATTCTTTTAATAGTTCTGTTCATCTTTTAAGACTCACGGAAGATCAGGTTGCCAAGTATAATGCCGCTTTAAACCAAGCTAGAATACAGGCAAAAAAAATCATAGATGATGCACTTGCTCAGGTAGAAGAAATGAGAGCTAATGTTAAGAATATATTAGAAGAGGAAGACAAAAAAAAGAGCAAGCTTATTGAAAAAAAAGTGGCAGAATTTAAATCTGAATATACTGATCAGTTAAAACAAATGGCTACTAGTATTGCTTTAATTTATTATACTAAATTGACTAATTCTGAAATTGAAGAGGAATTTATTGCTGACTTGGTGTCCAAAGAATTTTAGGGGTTTTTATGTCTACATCACTGATTATCGGTCTTGCCTTCTTGGTAAGTTTTGTCCTTTCGTATAAATTGCTAAAGAAAGTGATAAAAAATGCGCTTAACAATAAGCGTAACAAAAGCAAATTTTCAAGTGAAGAAACTGAAAAATTCAGGAAAGATATGTTGGAGTATTACAAAAAATCTTCTAAAAAATACAAAGAATTAGATGCAGAAGTTAATAAAATGATGAATGAAGCACTTGATAAAGCTAATAGTATCATTAAGCACAATAGACAGCAGCTAGATCAGACATTAGATGACAATGCCCATTCTAACTTGAAGAAAGTCACTGACCAAGTTGAAAAAGCTCTTGGAGATTTACAGGCTAACACAGCGAATATAGCTGCTGATGCTGTAAAAAAAATAATGCATGAACGTAAAGATGATAAGCGTAGTAGCGAGGTCATATCTTCATTTTCACGTGACTTAAATAAAAAATTGCATTAGGTTCAATGCAACAATTGCCTATACTTCAAGCTGATAATGTAGAAAAAATTAAGTTTGATTCTAGGCTCTGTGGACAAAATTTTAGAGAAGCCATACAAGAGCTCCAACAAAATTGAGAAAACCAATAAAAACCTCAGCAGTTTTATCAAATCTGGAAAAAATGCGCCTAAAATTTTTAATTTTACCAAAAAAACACTCAATCAAATGACGTTCTTTGTAGATATGCTCATCGTAATACCTTTGCACTTTTCGATTCCGTTTTGGCGGAATAACTACTGTACATCCCTTGTCTTCAAGACTTGTAACAAAGGCATTGCTATCGTAGCCCTTGTCAGCTACTACAGTAGAGTTATAGATACTTTCGGTCAACACTTGTGCCTGCGTAATTTCATTTCTTTGACCAGGAGTCAGAGTAAATTTAAGTGGATTTCCAAGTGCATCGACAAGCGCATGTATTTTAGTTGTAAAGCCACCTTTGCTCCTCCCTAAAGCTTCTTGATCCTTGGAGTTTTTTGTATATCCAGATGAACATGGATGGGCTCGGATGATCGTACCGTCGATTATAGCAACTTCTAAATCAGGCTCTTGTTTAGTATATTCAAGCAATTTTTTCCAGACATCTCTTTCACACCATCTTTTAAATCGCTTATGTATACTCCTGTAATTACCATAAGTTTTTGGTAAAAGTCTCCATTGGCAACCACTTCGCACTATGTACCACACTGCCTCTATGAATATTCTTAAACGTTTTTCATCTTTGCTGTGCATTCCTTTTACGCTTTTTATGAACTCTAAAATTTGTTTCCAATTTTCCTCTTTGATGTAATATTGCATATGGTAGTTTCTCCATTTTTTACCTATTAGGCTAAACTACCATCTTTTTCTCTCTTTTCATATTTTTTGTCCACAGAGCCTAGGAATGAATATCAAATACCTCGGAGTTTACCCTATTTCCTTACCTTTTCTATTTTTTCTAATTTACAACTGGGGTTAGCAGTGCTGTGAGAATGGTTGAAAGCGCAAAAGAAAACCTCTCGGAAGTTAAAAATATACTGGTCGATGCAGGTTATACAGGAGAAAATTTTGCAACTCAAATAAAAACGATTATTGGAGCAACTGTAGAAGTAATAAAACGAAGTGAATTACATTCCTTTGCTGTATTGCCACAAAGATGGGTTGTAGAGCGATCTTTCGCTTGGTTAGAAAAATGCAGACGATTGTGGAAAAATTGCGAGCGAAAACTTAACACTAGCCTACAAATGGTCGTTCTTTCCTTCATTTCTCTTCTATTGAGAAGATTTTAAACAGGTTCTAAATCTTTATTTTAAAAATGTCATATTGACCACCGGTACCTGAAAATACTATTCCAATTGATCAGAGCTATCCATTTCCTTAATTTTTGTAACGTTGTCATAGGAGTACTATAATTTAGTATCAACTATGTTTTATTGTTTTTGCATCTAAAAAAATTTAGCTTATTCAAGCAACATTTTGCCTTTTTTTGGATGTAGGGATTTTTTAGGAATTGTCTTCTTGAATTCTATGGTATTTTGTTTAGCATTGAAACAAGATTCCAGTGTCAGCTACTTGCATGACATTATTGGTTAATGTTTTATGGCTTTACGATAGCTATACAACTTATCTTAAAAGCAATATAGTGTTTACTATACAATGAATCAAAGATAGTAAGTAAAGTCTATGGAATTTCAAATCGCTACACATTTTCAACCGGCTGGGGATCAACCACAGGCAATCGATAGCTTAATTGCAGGGCTAAATAGCAATAAAAGAGATCAGGTTTTGCTTGGAGTTACTGGTTCTGGGAAAACTTTTACTATGGCAAATGTTATTGCAAGGACAAACAGGCCTGCATTAATTATGGCACACAATAAAACTTTAGCAGCACAGCTTTATGAGGAAATGAAAGGATTGTTTCCCCATAATGCTGTTGAATACTTCATTTCTTATTATGATTATTATCAACCTGAAGCCTATTTACCACAAACTGATACTTATATCGAAAAAGATTCTGCAATTAACGAAAGAATTGAGATGCTGCGTTATTCCACCGTCTGCTCCCTTTTGGAGCGCAGGGATACGATCGTAGTTGCCAGTGTTTCCTGCATATACGGTCTTGGTTCGCCTGAGAGCTACCGCAGCATGATCATACCGCTTAGTGTTGGAAATAAAATTCATATTAATGATTTCCTGAGCAACTTAACTGATCTTCAATACAAGCGCTCTGATGCCAGGTTTGAGAGAGGATATTTCAGAGTGCGCGGCGATATTATTGATATATTTCCTTCCCATTATGAAAATAAAGCTTGGCGTTTATCGTTATTTGGCGATGAAATAGAAGAAATTTCTAAAGTTGATGCTATAACGGGCAATGTTACCAAAGGCGTAAATAAAATCACCATTTTTCCAAATAGCTATTACATAACCCCGCGTGAGGCTTTGTTGCAGGCAATTGAACTAGTCAAAAAAGAGCTGCATGAACGCTTGGATTATTACTACTCGCAAAATAAGATTGTTGAAGCAAAGCGCCTCGAGCAACGCACTAATTTTGATATCGAAATGATGAGAACAACAGGAATAAGTAAAGGTATTGAAAATTATTCGCGTTATCTCTATGGAATGGAAGCTGGGGATCCACCACCTACTTTGTTTGAATATTTACCTAAAGACGTAATTTTATTTGTTGATGAGAGTCATGTCACCGTTCCTCAGGTTGGTGCGATGTACAGTGGTAATGAGGCGCGTAAAAAGAAATTGATCGACTATGGCTTCAGGCTCCCTTCCGCTTTTGATAATCGTCCATTAAAATTTGAAGAGTGGGAGGGAGTTAGGCCGCAGACTATTTACATTTCAGCCACTCCCGGAAAGTATGAGTTGGCAAAGACCAATAATGTATTTATAGAGCAAGTTATCCGTCCAACAGGGCTTACGGACCCAATCTGCATTGTAAAACCAATAGAGAGTCAAATTGATGATGTAATTCATGAGGCACAAGTGACAATAGGGAAGGGATTTTGTGTTTTAATCACTACATTGACGAAAAAAATGGCTGAAAATTTAGCTGAATATATGAGTGAATTGAATATGAGAGTGAGTTATTTGCATTCTGATATTGCTGCGCTGGAGAGAATAGAAATTATATACAAATTGAGATCTAAAGAAATCGATGTTTTAGTAGGTGTTAACTTGCTGAGGGAAGGTCTTGATATTCCAGAGTGTGGGTTGGTTGCAATTTTGGATGCTGATAAAGAAGGATTTTTGCGATCGGAAACTTCATTAATTCAAACGATCGGTCGTACTGCGCGTAATGCTGAAGGTAGAGTAATTTTGTATGCAGATAAAATCACTGGTTCTCTGGATCGTGCGTTAAAAGAGACTGAAAGAAGAAGAAAAAAACAAGAAGAACATAATATATTGCACAATATTATCCCAAAGACTATAATAAAACCTATATCAAACACCTTACAGGAGAGGGCAATAGCAGAACCGAAAGTAAATACTAATAAGGATGATTTGAGAAAGCAAATGATAGAGCATGCTGAAAATTTAGAGTTTGAAGAAGCAGCAAGAATAAAAAAATTATTGCAAGGTTAAGTAATATATGATGCTATGGGCATAGCATGAAAGTGTAAATAATTTTATTGATATCTTTATATTAATACTTTTTAAATATTTAGTACGGTGCAATATCTGCAATGGATGAGAAAAACTAACACCAGTGCTTTCAGGGTCAGGGACTTTGGCTCCAACCCTAATAAAACACTTGGGTGGTTAAGATATATCTAAAAACCTCAATTTTTCTCCAAAGCTTCTGACATATGCTTTACCTGTTGCACACTACACTTTTTGAACTCTGAAGAGACACTTTTCTTATGTGGCACAGCAGGAGAAGCAGGTAATCCTGAAGAATAACCACTATCTGCAGAACTTGTAGAAACGTTACGACTAATTTCTTGTTCATCATCAAAGAATTTAAAAAGTAAGCCTTTTTTTGCCTTAAAAGGTAAATCTGAGTGTAGTTGCTTCCCCTTCTCAGGAGGAAGAACTGAGCACACTTGCTCTGCTCCCTCAGAAGTAGAAAGAAGTGAACGCAGTGTCTCACTATCAACATAAAGTAAGTGTAGTAACTTCTCGTACTCAGGAAGAAAAAAGCCGGAGTTTAGCTTCTCCTTCATCTCAGGAGAAAGAACTTTGCATAGTTCCTCCCTCTGATCAGGATCAAGACGTTGTTGCCACTCTGGTCCACCTTCATGCGTAGGAGAAGTCACTCCTGAGGGTGGATTATTTTTTGCTTTTATTCTAGTTGGGAATGAAAAAAATGGCTTAGACACAGGTGGTTTTTCAGTTACAGGAGTTCCAGGAGTACTTCGCGTTGTATCACGCCCTACATCATGTCGCTTAAGGTTTACGCCATATTGCTTCTTAAAAGGTGAAGAGAGCAATTTTTTTATTTTTTGAACACCACCCCCATGTTTCTTCTCCGGAGATTCACTTTCTTGTGACTTTGCTTCAAAACACTCATCACTACTTTTTCGATCACTTTTATCAGTAACTTGCTGTTTTTCAGGTTCCTCATTACAAATGTTCTTCATATCTTTTGGAGAATCTTCAGAAACCCCAGAATTTAAGGACATTGAATTATCCCATGCTATAGGAAAAGGAATCGATGATGGTCTACAGGTCATTTTCTGATCCCGAATATTAGCCTCTGTTAGCATACCTTCACCAGCACCTAAAGATAGCTGTGATTGACCACAAGTGGGTTGACTTGGATCTATTTCCCCCAGCACCCCCCGAAAAGGCTCTGTTTCTTCCTCTTTTTTTGATCTTCGCCTGGGATGCTTCTCTAACCCTTCACCACGACTCCGCTTGGGACACCCCCGTGTCGGTGATGCTTCAGCTAATAGCGTTCGAGGAAGCTCAGGGTCAATGGCCAGTTCATGGTCTTTGTTGATTACAGAGTTTTCTATGATTTTAGTTATCACACAGTGAGAAACTTGTAAATCATAAAAGTTTATACCATATATTCCACTGCTTCCATTTACTGGTAACTCTGCCTGAGTTTTACCATCAACATTAACAAACACAACACTATCAAATGTATCATTTATGCTTAAAGCCTCTTTGTTTGTCAATGCCCTAAACCCTTTACTATCTAATATAACGGGTATAAGAATTGATGCCCCTTTTCCATTCAAAGAAGGAGCACACATAAAGCCAGTAGCTATTAATCCTTCCGGCTGATTAATAAATTCCATTATCAAATCTTTAAATGCCCTTACATCACTACGACTTTTGCTATCAGCCTGAAGATCACGGCCTATACGCCATGCGGCACGCCGCGTTATACTATCAATAAAACAAGCGTTATCAAAAACATCTTTGATATATACACTATTGTCTTTAACCTTAACCTTTAAAGGCTTCTTAGGAACATTTTCATATCTTTCCCTCATCCTTAATAAAAACTCACGCTCAAATTGCTCACGTAATTCTTTATTATCAAATCCACCGTGCCATAAACAACCTTTCCTGTCAGATGCCCTAATGCTACAAGTTGGCATATCTTCTAGAACATCTTTTGCCAGTGAAGAAGCCAAATGAGACTTCAAATTAAAAATTACACCTTGATCTATAAGTGCTGCAAACTTAATCCTACCTTGCTTATCTACGAACCACTTTCCTTCATAGTTAAATGGAAAAGATTTAACATCAAAGACTAACTTAGCTGTATTGAACATTACTTCATCCGTATCTTCTTTCTTAATCTTTTGAAATTCACTTACTATCTTCCTTTTTATACCGTAAAGATATTTTTTACACTGATCATTCTCCATACCTTTATCAAATGAAACTACGATATAGTCGTTCTTACCATCGCTTTGTAGCGTAAAATTAGTTTTAACTGCATTGAAATCATAATTATTAACATTAAAAGCGCTAACCAATGCTCTTACTGTTTCTCTATTAGGCATACCAACCTCCCCATTTTTAAATTACAACAACTATTCTTTATTACTACCTTTTGTTACCGCTACCAACTCCACTAGAGCTTGACCCGCTCATAGAACTGCTAGGCTGCTCAGACTGACGCCTCCTTTCTAGTAGCTCCTTGGCTTTATCACTATGATCATCAAACCTTGCTCCTTTGACTTGCTGAAATACTCCACCACCTGGCGCTGTATTCTCACGTTTCCACTGTTCTCTTTGTTCCTTATAACTTTTTTTATCATTATTACCATGCATATTGCCCCCTAAGTAAAAATATTATGTAATTAATATACTAAAAATAAAATTAAGTGCAAGCACTTTTTTATATTTTTTTTCAAAAAATTTTATTCACTCTTTTTCATAAAACCCAACTTTCAAGATTCCAGCGTCACGCGCTACCCTTTCTTGTCATCCCAGTGCCCAGACACTGGGATCCAGTGTTCTTTATTACATAAGTAGCTAACACTAACTTCTCGATGGTACATTACCATTTCCTCTTGCTGCATGTTCATTCAATACATCAGTAATTTTTGATCTAGGATCTTTTTGAGCACCACCTACAGAACTTTGCTTAGGTTCATATTCAGCACCTTTCCAAGTACCTATGTTAGTAAAATCAAATCCACAATTATTAACAGAAACAGATTCTTTGTCAGCATCGATGTCTCTTCTTTTTTTTCGATTACTATCGCATCTTTGCACTTTTTCATCTTGTACCTGCCCCGTCCCCGTTGCAGGCTTCTCCTCCAAAACTTTCGGTGGACACACCTCTTTCTTCGGTCCCTCCTGCTTCGCTTTTTTCTCTTCTTCCACTTTTGGTTTTTGTGAATTTTCATGAGATTTTCTTTCAAGCTCAGCAAGACGCAATAGATGTTTCAAAGGATCTGACGCAATTTCAAGTTCTGGTTTGCTCAGAACAACCGGCCTTACAAATCCTGGTGAAACGTCAAAAAGGAAAACTGGCACTTTAGGTTTTTCTCTTTCATCTACCTTTATTTCTACTTCTTTGCAAACTTCTTTATTTTCTTCTTTTAATGATGTTTTTTCTGCTTTTTTATCTTCTTTTTCTGTAGATGCCTCTACCGCAGCCGCCAACTCAACTCCAAACATCTCTGCGAACATTGTAACAATCCATCCGACAACGGCCATTTGTAACCTGAGTTTCAGATCTTGCAATGCAGTTAATCTTTCTAACTCCCTTGCAAATTCTTCTTCTGATAACTCACCACTGCCTAATTTTTCCTGCAATTCTTTTATCTCTTTGTCCAACCTCTGATTGAAACTTAAATCGCGTGCAAAAATCTTCTTGATTAACTCCTTAAGCTTGTCACGCATAAATTTAATTATCGCAGCAATCAGGTTTTTTTCTTTCTTCTCCTTGAGCATTTGGTAGATTTTCGGATCATCTACATTTACTTCAAAAAGGTTAAAGAGAGATTCAAAGAAATTCCAGAAATCTCCGAGTACTCTGTCTTTTTCACCAGTGAAGTGATCCTCCTCATCACCTTCTCCGGTATGTAGCTCCGCTTGAGATGATATTTCATCGATACAACTAGAAGCCTGACGCTCACACTCGAGCCTCCTGAGCAAATCTTGTCTGGTGAGCTCCTCTATGGCTACTTTTAGTTCATTTAACTTCTGCTCCGCAGAGAAATCTTGCTCCCTGATTTTTCCTTGGAAGATCGAGCTACCGTTTCCGTTATTATCTGAAAAATTTTCCATTATTTTTGCTTCCTCAATAAAATTACTGCCTTTGTTGTTACCTGAAAAGCTTTCCACCATTTTTACTCCCTTCATAAAACTTAATAATTTAATTCTACAGTACTAAATATTTGAGAAGTATTAATGTAAAGATGTCAATAAAATTATTTATATCTTTACACTATATTATATCATACGCCATTTAACCTTTCAATAATATTTTTTATTCTTGCTGTTTTTTCAAACTCTAGCATGCGCTTTTCTTAAATTATCCTTATTAATATTTGCTTTTGCCTCTATCACCACTTTTTCTTGTAAAGTATTTGATATAGATTTTATTATACTCTTTGGTATAACATTTGCAACATACTTTATCTATAAATGGAAATTATTATACTTGCAGCTAGGCTCTGTGGACAAAATTTTAGAGAAGCCATACAAGAGCTCCAACAAAATTGAGAAAACCAATAAAAACCTCAGCAGTTTTATCAAATCTGGAAAAAATGCGCCTAAAATTTTTAATTTTACCAAAAAAACACTCAATCAAATGACGTTCTTTGTAGATATGCTCATCGTAATACCTTTGCACTTTTCGATTCCGTTTTGGCGGAATAACTACTGTACATCCCTTGTCTTCAAGACTTGTAACAAAGGCATTGCTATCGTAGCCCTTGTCAGCTACTACAGTAGAGTTATAGATACTTTCGGTCAACACTTGTGCCTGCGTAATTTCATTTCTTTGACCAGGAGTCAGAGTAAATTTAAGTGGATTTCCAAGTGCATCGACAAGCGCATGTATTTTAGTTGTAAAGCCACCTTTGCTCCTCCCTAAAGCTTCTTGATCCTTGGAGTTTTTTGTATATCCAGATGAACATGGATGGGCTCGGATGATCGTACCGTCGATTATAGCAACTTCTAAATCAGGCTCTTGTTTAGTATATTCAAGCAATTTTTTCCAGACATCTCTTTCACACCATCTTTTAAATCGCTTATGTATACTCCTGTAATTACCATAAGTTTTTGATAAAAGTCTCCATTGGCAACCACTTCGCACTATGTACCACACTGCCTCTATGAATATTCTTAAACGTTTTTCATCTTTGCTGTGCATTCCTTTTACGCTTTTTATGAACTCTAAAATTTGTTTCCAATTTTCCTCTTTGATGTAATATTGCATATGGTAGTTTCTCCATTTTTTACCTATTAGGCTAAACTACCATCTTTTTCTCTCTTTTCATATTTTTTGTCCACAGAGCCTAGACACAATTTGAAATAATTTACACTATAAAGTTAAGGAACGAGATCCCAGTGTCACGCACTGGGATGACAGCAGTCCTACGTCATACCGCGATTCATTCGCGGTATGGATTCCGCTAACAAGTAGCGGAATGACGAATTTTTGTTTTTCAAATTATCGTAAGTCACTTTAGCTATATCAGAGCAATAGAGGCAGTGCGTAGAGGAGCTCACCAGACAAGATTTGCTCAGGAGGCTCGAGTGTGAGCGTCAGGCTTCTAGTTGTATCGATGAAATATCATCTCAAGCGGAGCTACATACCGGAGAAGGTGATGAGGAGGATCACTTCACTGGTGAAAAAGACAGAGTACTCGGAGATTTCTGGAATTTCTTTGAATCTCTCTTTAACCTTTTTGAAGTAAATGTAGATGATCCGAAAATCTACCAAATGCTCAAGGAGAAGAAAGAAAAAAACCTGATTGCTGCGATAATTAAATTTATGCGTGACAAGCTTAAGGAGTTAATCAAGAAGATTTTTGCACGCGATTTAAGTTTCAATCAGAGGTTGGACAAAGAGATAAAAGAATTGCAGGAAAAATTAGGCAGTGGTGAGTTATCAGAAGAAGAATTTGCAAGGGAGTTAGAAAGATTAACTGCATTGCAAGATCTGAAACTCAGGTTACAAATGGCCGTTGTCGGATGGATTGTTACAATGTTCGCAGAGATGTTTGGAGTTGAGTTGGCGGCTGCGGTAGAGGCATCTACAGAAAAAGAAGATAAAAAAGCAGAAAAAACATCATTAAAAGAAGAAAATAAAGAAGTTTGCAAAGAAGTAGAAATAAAGGTAGATGAAAGAGAAAAACCTAAAGTGCCAGTTTTCCTTTTTGACGTTTCACCAGGATTTGTAAGGCCGGTTGTTCTGAGCAAACCAGAACTTGAAATTGCGTCAGATCCTTTGAAACATCTATTGCGTCTTGCTGAGCTTGAAAGAAAATCTCATGAAAATTCACAAAAACCAAAAGTGGAAGAAGAGAAAAAAGCGAAGCAGGAGGGACCGAAGAAAGAGGTGTGTCCACCGAAAGTTTTGGAGGAGAAGCCTGCAACGGGGACGGGGCAGGTACAAGATGAAAAAGTGCAAAGATGCGATAGTAATCGAAAAAAAAGAAGAGACATCGATGCTGACAAAGAATCTGTTTCTGTTAATAATTGTGGATTTGATTTTACTAACATAGGTACTTGGAAAGGTGCTGAATATGAACCTAAGCAAAGTTCTGTAGGTGGTGCTCAAAAAGATCCTAGATCAAAAATTACTGATGTATTGAATGAACATGCAGCAAGAGGAAATGGTAATGTACCATCGAGAAGTTAGTGTTAGCTACTTATGTAATAAAGAACACTGGATCCCAGTGTCTGGGCACTGGGATGACAAGAAAGGGTAGCGCGTGACGCTGGAATCTTGAAAGTTGGGTTTTATGAAAAAGAGTGAATAAAATTTTTTGAAAAAAAATATAAAAAAGTGCTTGCACTTAATTTTATTTTTAGTATATTAATTACATAATATTTTTACTTAGGGGGCAATATGCATGGTAATAATGATAAAAAAAGTTATAAGGAACAAAGAGAACAGTGGAAACGTGAGAATACAGCGCCAGGTGGTGGAGTATTTCAGCAAGTCAAAGGAGCAAGGTTTGATGATCATAGTGATAAAGCCAAGGAGCTACTAGAAAGGAGGCGTCAGTCTGAGCAGCCTAGCAGTTCTATGAGCGGGTCAAGCTCTAGTGGAGTTGGTAGCGGTAACAAAAGGTAGTAATAAAGAATAGTTGTTGTAATTTAAAAATGGGGAGGTTGGTATGCCTAATAGAGAAACAGTAAGAGCATTGGTTAGCGCTTTTAATGTTAATAATTATGATTTCAATGCAGTTAAAACTAATTTTACGCTACAAAGCGATGGTAAGAACGACTATATCGTAGTTTCATTTGATAAAGGTATGGAGAATGATCAGTGTAAAAAATATCTTTACGGTATAAAAAGGAAGATAGTAAGTGAATTTCAAAAGATTAAGAAAGAAGATACGGATGAAGTAATGTTCAATACAGCTAAGTTAGTCTTTGATGTTAAATCTTTTCCATTTAACTATGAAGGAAAGTGGTTCGTAGATAAGCAAGGTAGGATTAAGTTTGCAGCACTTATAGATCAAGGTGTAATTTTTAATTTGAAGTCTCATTTGGCTTCTTCACTGGCAAAAGATGTTCTAGAAGATATGCCAACTTGTAGCATTAGGGCATCTGACAGGAAAGGTTGTTTATGGCACGGTGGATTTGATAATAAAGAATTACGTGAGCAATTTGAGCGTGAGTTTTTATTAAGGATGAGGGAAAGATATGAAAATGTTCCTAAGAAGCCTTTAAAGGTTAAGGTTAAAGACAATAGTGTATATATCAAAGATGTTTTTGATAACGCTTGTTTTATTGATAGTATAACGCGGCGTGCCGCATGGCGTATAGGCCGTGATCTTCAGGCTGATAGCAAAAGTCGTAGTGATGTAAGGGCATTTAAAGATTTGATAATGGAATTTATTAATCAGCCGGAAGGATTAATAGCTACTGGCTTTATGTGTGCTCCTTCTTTGAATGGAAAAGGGGCATCAATTCTTATACCCGTTATATTAGATAGTAAAGGGTTTAGGGCATTGACAAACAAAGAGGCTTTAAGCATAAATGATACATTTGATAGTGTTGTGTTTGTTAATGTTGATGGTAAAACTCAGGCAGAGTTACCAGTAAATGGAAGCAGTGGAATATATGGTATAAACTTTTATGATTTACAAGTTTCTCACTGTGTGATAACTAAAATCATAGAAAACTCTGTAATCAACAAAGACCATGAACTGGCCATTGACCCTGAGCTTCCTCGAACGCTATTAGCTGAAGCATCACCGACACGGGGGTGTCCCAAGCGGAGTCGTGGTGAAGGGTTAGAGAAGCATCCCAGGCGAAGATCAAAAAAAGAGGAAGAAACAGAGCCTTTTCGGGGGGTGCTGGGGGAAATAGATCCAAGTCAACCCACTTGTGGTCAATCACAGCTATCTTTAGGTGCTGGTGAAGGTATGCTAACAGAGGCTAATATTCGGGATCAGAAAATGACCTGTAGACCATCATCGATTCCTTTTCCTATAGCATGGGATAATTCAATGTCCTTAAATTCTGGGGTTTCTGAAGATTCTCCAAAAGATATGAAGAACATTTGTAATGAGGAACCTGAAAAACAGCAAGTTACTGATAAAAGTGATCGAAAAAGTAGTGATGAGTGTTTTGAAGCAAAGTCACAAGAAAGTGAATCTCCGGAGAAGAAACATGGGGGTGGTGTTCAAAAAATAAAAAAATTGCTCTCTTCACCTTTTAAGAAGCAATATGGCGTAAACCTTAAGCGACATGATGTAGGGCGTGATACAACGCGAAGTACTCCTGGAACTCCTGTAACTGAAAAACCACCTGTGTCTAAGCCATTTTTTTCATTCCCAACTAGAATAAAAGCAAAAAATAATCCACCCTCAGGAGTGACTTCTCCTACGCATGAAGGTGGACCAGAGTGGCAACAACGTCTTGATCCTGATCAGAGGGAGGAACTATGCAAAGTTCTTTCTCCTGAGATGAAGGAGAAGCTAAACTCCGGCTTTTTTCTTCCTGAGTACGAGAAGTTACTACACTTACTTTATGTTGATAGTGAGACACTGCGTTCACTTCTTTCTACTTCTGAGGGAGCAGAGCAAGTGTGCTCAGTTCTTCCTCCTGAGAAGGGGAAGCAACTACACTCAGATTTACCTTTTAAGGCAAAAAAAGGCTTACTTTTTAAATTCTTTGATGATGAACAAGAAATTAGTCGTAACGTTTCTACAAGTTCTGCAGATAGTGGTTATTCTTCAGGATTACCTGCTTCTCCTGCTGTGCCACATAAGAAAAGTGTCTCTTCAGAGTTCAAAAAGTGTAGTGTGCAACAGGTAAAGCATATGTCAGAAGCTTTGGAGAAAAATTGAGGTTTTTAGATATATCTTAACCACCCAAGTGTTTTATTAGGGTTGGAGCCAAAGTCCCTGACCCTGAAAGCACTGGTGTTAGTTTTTCTCATCCATTGCAGATATTGCACCGTACTAAATATTTAAAAAGTATTAATATAAAGATATCAATAAAATTATTTACACTTTCATGCTATGCCCATAGCATCATATATTACTTAACCTTGCAATAATTTTTTTATTCTTGCTGCTTCTTCAAACTCTAAATTTTCAGCATGCTCTATCATTTGCTTTCTCAAATCATCCTTATTAGTATTTACTTTCGGTTCTGCTATTGCCCTCTCCTGTAAGGTGTTTGATATAGGTTTTATTATAGTCTTTGGGATAATATTGTGCAATATATTATGTTCTTCTTGTTTTTTTCTTCTTCTTTCAGTCTCTTTTAACGCACGATCCAGAGAACCAGTGATTTTATCTGCATACAAAATTACTCTACCTTCAGCATTACGCGCAGTACGACCGATCGTTTGAATTAATGAAGTTTCCGATCGCAAAAATCCTTCTTTATCAGCATCCAAAATTGCAACCAACCCACACTCTGGAATATCAAGACCTTCCCTCAGCAAGTTAACACCTACTAAAACATCGATTTCTTTAGATCTCAATTTGTATATAATTTCTATTCTCTCCAGCGCAGCAATATCAGAATGCAAATAACTCACTCTCATATTCAATTCACTCATATATTCAGCTAAATTTTCAGCCATTTTTTTCGTCAATGTAGTGATTAAAACACAAAATCCCTTCCCTATTGTCACTTGTGCCTCATGAATTACATCATCAATTTGACTCTCTATTGGTTTTACAATGCAGATTGGGTCCGTAAGCCCTGTTGGACGGATAACTTGCTCTATAAATACATTATTGGTCTTTGCCAACTCATACTTTCCGGGAGTGGCTGAAATGTAAATAGTCTGCGGCCTAACTCCCTCCCACTCTTCAAATTTTAATGGACGATTATCAAAAGCGGAAGGGAGCCTGAAGCCATAGTCGATCAATTTCTTTTTACGCGCCTCATTACCACTGTACATCGCACCAACCTGAGGAACGGTGACATGACTCTCATCAACAAATAAAATTACGTCTTTAGGTAAATATTCAAACAAAGTAGGTGGTGGATCCCCAGCTTCCATTCCATAGAGATAACGCGAATAATTTTCAATACCTTTACTTATTCCTGTTGTTCTCATCATTTCGATATCAAAATTAGTGCGTTGCTCGAGGCGCTTTGCTTCAACAATCTTATTTTGCGAGTAGTAATAATCCAAGCGTTCATGCAGCTCTTTTTTGACTAGTTCAATTGCCTGCAACAAAGCCTCACGCGGGGTTATGTAATAGCTATTTGGAAAAATGGTGATTTTATTTACGCCTTTGGTAACATTGCCCGTTATAGCATCAACTTTAGAAATTTCTTCTATTTCATCGCCAAATAACGATAAACGCCAAGCTTTATTTTCATAATGGGAAGGAAATATATCAATAATATCGCCGCGCACTCTGAAATATCCTCTCTCAAACCTGGCATCAGAGCGCTTGTATTGAAGATCAGTTAAGTTGCTCAGGAAATCATTAATATGAATTTTATTTCCAACACTAAGCGGTATGATCATGCTGCGGTAGCTCTCAGGCGAACCAAGACCGTATATGCAGGAAACACTGGCAACTACGATCGTATCCCTGCGCTCCAAAAGGGAGCAGACGGTGGAATAACGCAGCATCTCAATTCTTTCGTTAATTGCAGAATCTTTTTCGATATAAGTATCAGTTTGTGGTAAATAGGCTTCAGGTTGATAATAATCATAATAAGAAATGAAGTATTCAACAGCATTATGGGGAAACAATCCTTTCATTTCCTCATAAAGCTGTGCTGCTAAAGTTTTATTGTGTGCCATAATTAATGCAGGCCTGTTTGTCCTTGCAATAACATTTGCCATAGTAAAAGTTTTCCCAGAACCAGTAACTCCAAGCAAAACCTGATCTCTTTTATTGCTATTTAGCCCTGCAATTAAGCTATCGATTGCCTGTGGTTGATCCCCAGCCGGTTGAAAATGTGTAGCGATTTGAAATTCCATAGACTTTACTTACTATCTTTGATTCATTGTATAGTAAACACTATATTGCTTTTAAGATAAGTTGTATAGCTATCGTAAAGCCATAAAACATTAACCAATAATGTCATGCAAGTAGCTGACACTGGAATCTTGTTTCAATGCTAAACAAAATACCATAGAATTCAAGAAGACAATTCCTAAAAAATCCCTACATCCAAAAAAAGGCAAAATGTTGCTTGAATAAGCTAAATTTTTTTAGATGCAAAAACAATAAAACATAGTTGATACTAAATTATAGTACTCCTATGACAACGTTACAAAAATTAAGGAAATGGATAGCTCTGATCAATTGGAATAGTATTTTCAGGTACCGGTGGTCAATATGACATTTTTAAAATAAAGATTTAGAACCTGTTTAAAATCTTCTCAATAGAAGAGAAATGAAGGAAAGAACGACCATTTGTAGGCTAGTGTTAAGTTTTCGCTCGCAATTTTTCCACAATCGTCTGCATTTTTCTAACCAAGCGAAAGATCGCTCTACAACCCATCTTTGTGGCAATACAGCAAAGGAATGTAATTCACTTCGTTTTATTACTTCTACAGTTGCTCCAATAATCGTTTTTATTTGAGTTGCAAAATTTTCTCCTGTATAACCTGCATCGACCAGTATATTTTTAACTTCCGAGAGGTTTTCTTTTGCGCTTTCAACCATTCTCACAGCACTGCTAACCCCAGTTGTAAATTAGAAAAAATAGAAAAGGTAAGGAAATAGGGTAAACTCCGAGGTATTTGATATTCATTCCTAGGCTCTGTGGACAAAAAATATGAAAAGAGAGAAAAAGATGGTAGTTTAGCCTAATAGGTAAAAAATGGAGAAACTACCATATGCAATATTACATCAAAGAGGAAAATTGGAAACAAATTTTAGAGTTCATAAAAAGCGTAAAAGGAATGCACAGCAAAGATGAAAAACGTTTAAGAATATTCATAGAGGCAGTGTGGTACATAGTGCGAAGTGGTTGCCAATGGAGACTTTTACCAAAAACTTATGGTAATTACAGGAGTATACATAAGCGATTTAAAAGATGGTGTGAAAGAGATGTCTGGAAAAAATTGCTTGAATATACTAAACAAGAGCCTGATTTAGAAGTTGCTATAATCGACGGTACGATCATCCGAGCCCATCCATGTTCATCTGGATATACAAAAAACTCCAAGGATCAAGAAGCTTTAGGGAGGAGCAAAGGTGGCTTTACAACTAAAATACATGCGCTTGTCGATGCACTTGGAAATCCACTTAAATTTACTCTGACTCCTGGTCAAAGAAATGAAATTACGCAGGCACAAGTGTTGACCGAAAGTATCTATAACTCTACTGTAGTAGCTGACAAGGGCTACGATAGCAATGCCTTTGTTACAAGTCTTGAAGACAAGGGATGTACAGTAGTTATTCCGCCAAAACGGAATCGAAAAGTGCAAAGGTATTACGATGAGCATATCTACAAAGAACGTCATTTGATTGAGTGTTTTTTTGGTAAAATTAAAAATTTTAGGCGCATTTTTTCCAGATTTGATAAAACTGCTGAGGTTTTTATTGGTTTTCTCAATTTTGTTGGAGCTCTTGTATGGCTTCTCTAAAATTTTGTCCACAGAGCCTAGTAAATTTGTCATCCTATCAGTTTATAAAAATTCCCGGATCTCAGTAGACCTGCTGCGAATCAAGCGATAAAAAAAAGGAAAGGAGGGTGAATAAAATCAAGGTTAACTAAAAGGCGTGCTTAAGATTTACAATACCAGCAATAATATTGAACCTCAAGTTATATTTTTTCTGAAAATTGCGATAAACATTCGACATAATCTTAAATATCTTTATCTCTCGGATCTTATTTTCTACTCTCATTCTAAATGATGCTAACCTTCTATTATGCTCTTTCTGCTCTGGAGTTAATGGCTTTTTACGATACTTTTTATATGGAATTATAACATTGCTTTGCAATTTTTGCCAACCTTGATATCCAGAATCAGCATGTTTTATGCTATCAAGTGGTAAATATTTTTCTTGTTTCCTTATGCGAAAATCACTAATTCTACCACGGTATGACTTTGACACTGATAAAATTCTTCCTCCTTCTTCGATAATAATCTCAGTTTTCATAGTGTTGGTTCTTTTTTTTCCTGAATATGATTTCTTCCGTTTTTTACTATCTTCTGGCCTCTGTATTTGCTGTTCTGTAACATCAGCCAAAATCTTCAGTATTTTTTCTGGCATCATACTTCTATCTTTTGTTATAGTCACTTTTTTGGCGAGTAATGGCTCTATTCTCTTAAGTAACCTACATACATTTGCGTTGTGCACATTGAATAGGCATCCTAAAAATCTATGTGTTATGTAAGTGCGATAGTACAAAATTACGCAAAACAACTTATCTTCCAGAGTTGGTAGTTTTGATCTTCTACCATGACACTTTTTCTGTTTTTCAAGTTTTTTCCATCCAGACCTCACTTTTTCTACTACTTTTTCGAACTCCTCTATACTTAAACCTGTTATATTACGAAAGTTTCTTGGGTGTTTTTTCATATTATAGTAACTAAAGCTCATTTTTTTTCCTTACTTGATCTGCTTATTCTTCTTCTACCCCTCTCACATCATTTTTTCAATCACCTTTTGCAGCAGGTCTAGTGTTATTCACTTGGACAACATTTATACAATTGTGGAATAATGGTGCTCCTTTAAGAAGCACCGTTTAGCTAATGCTTTTCTAAATCTGCAGCGCCTATTTTTTACACGCTCCTGTACTTATATCCCAGTTGGTACCATCAGGGCAAGCAGTTGCACCATTTTTACAAATCACACCGCCTGGTACTATTTTTGAAACAACTACAGGTGCACCAAAAAACACAGCAGTAAATGCACCGAGTGCAAAAAGCGCTGGCCACGGCATTCTGCCAAATATTGCAAGCAATGCTGCACCAATTATTACTATTGTGATCATCGGTCCACCTATGCCGTGAGTATAGCCTACTATTTTGCATATTGTGTTTGACGTTGCGTCATCAGTAACACTGCTAGCAAAAACATTATCAAATGCAAAGGAGATAACTAAAGCCACAAGTAAAAGAAAATTTTTCATTATGCCTCCAATAATTTCTATTACTTATCCGCTACTGCACCGTCTTTACAAATCACACCTCCTGGTGTTATTTTTGAAACGACTACAGGAGCGCCAAAAAACACAGCAGTGAATGCACCGAGTGCAAAAAGCGCTGGCCACGGCATTCTACCGAATATTGCAAGCAACGCTGCACCAATTATCACTATTGTGATCATTGGTCCACCTATGCCGTGAGTATAGCCTACTATTTTGCATATTGTGTTTGACGTTGCGTCATCAGTAACACTGCTAGCAAAAACATTATCAAATGCAAAGGAGATAACTAAAGCCACAAGTAAAAGAAAATTTTTCATTATGCCTCCAATAATTTCTATTACTTATCCGCTACTGCACCGTCTTTACAAATCACACCTCCTGGTGTTATTTTTGAAACGACTACAGGAGCGCCAAAAAACACAGCAGTGAATGCACCGAGTGCAAAAAGCGCTGGCCACGGCATTCTACCGAATATTGCAAGCAACGCTGCACCAATTATCACTATTGTGATCATTGGTCCACCTATGCCATGAGTATAGCCTATTATCTTGCATATCACTGATGATGTTGTATCATTTTTATCAACAAAAGTATTTGCAGCATTTGCATCAAATGCAAAGGAGAGAATTAAAGCCACAAGTAGAAGAAAATTTTTCATTACGCCTCCGATAATTTCTATTTAATGCTGGATTATCCTTCACTTTGGTTAAATTTAAGTAAATGGTGAGGATTTTTTGCTTAAAAGTATCCTTTATTTCATTTAGAATACTTTTCTTGGTTCGTTTATATTACATGCTGCAGAAATTTTACGGTATTGTTTATTGCCTTTACCGCGCTTTGATTGACACAATTCATAACGATGGGGTGGAGCACGCAGGGTATTTATCATTTTTAATTCTGTTATCAATATTTCCTTTTCTCATCGTTTTAATGGCTGTGGCGTCAACATTCGCAAGTTTCTTAGACCAGTATAACATTGGCTGGGTATTTATCATTGATAACATGCCACAGGATATTTTATCATCTTTGATGCCACGCATTAGGGAGATAATATCAGGCCCGCCGCAAAGCTTACTAACTTTAGCAATTGTAGGTGCTGTTTGGACCGCCTCGTCAACAATTGAAGGGCTAAGAACAGTATTGAACAAAGCTTATAAAATTCCGGTTTCGCCGCCTTATATATGGAGAAGGGTACTCAGTATATTACAATTTTTAGTGATCACGCTTATTATAACTCTAACTATAGTGTTCTCTACATTAGTGCCAATGCTAATTGATTTTTCCTATCAGGGACTAAGTTATACTAGGTATTTACTTATTGAATTTGTACTTTTTATGATAGTCTCTTGGCTATATTTTATGTTGCCAAACATAAAACAAAACTTATCAGACGTATTTCCCGGATCTTGTGTAGCTGTTATTCTTTGGACGATTTCTGCTTCAGCTTTTAAGCAATACTTAAAAGCTTCCTTTGACCAACTGGATTTGATATATGGAAGTTTAGGTGGTGTGGTAGTGTCATTACTATTTTTTTATATGCTAAGTTTGATTTTTATATATGGAGCAAAATTCAATTTTCAGCTAAAATATTTCAATGGATCTCGCTAAGGAGAAAGAAATGGGTAAGTTAGAAGGTAAAGTAGCTTTAATCACCGGAGCTTCAGGTGGAATAGGCTCTGCTGTTGCAAAAAGGTTTATAAGAGAAGGTGCATGTGTGATTCTGATTTCAAGATCTCTTGATAATCTCAAGCCACTATATAATGAAATTGAAGAGCTTGAAGAATTTAAAGAAGGCTCTGTGAAACTAATTCAGCTTGATCTTTTAGACTTTGAGAATGTAAAGATACTGACAAACATGATAGAAAGCCTGAAATTATCAGAATCTGGAGCACTTGATATATTAGTTGCGTGTGCTGGAATTTTAGGCAAACTGAACCCCATTCATGACTGTGAGATTGAAGAGCTACAGAACGTAATGAATACAAATTTTACTGCCAATTGGTACTTACTAAAAAACTTAGATCCAATGCTAAAAAAGTCTAATGCTGGAAGAGCGATATTCATGACCTCAGAAGTGACACTTTCTCCTTCCTCTTATCCATATTGGATGCCGTATGCTGCAAGTAAAGTTGCACTAGAAATAATGGTGCAGATATATGCATCTGAGACAAAACATACAAAATTATGTGTAAATGCTGTATACACGGAAGGACCTGTGGGTAGTGAGCAGGCATTTCCTGGATCTGAATTGGTGTCACCTGATAAACTAACAGATAAATTTGTGGAATTAGCTTCTGAAGACTGCAGCATATCAGGAAAAATCTTACCGCTTAGCAAATCTCCCGAATAAATTACACTAGGAAGGGTGTCATGCAAGTAGCTGACACTGGTTTCCATCCAAAAGGGTGTCATCCAAGTAGCCCCTTCGGTGTCATTCCAGTCTGGAATCTAGTCTTTATTATGCAGCCACTTATTTAAAGTTAAGTTTTCTAGGCTCTGTGGACAAAAAATATGAAAAGAGAGAAAAAGATGGTAGTTTAGCCTAATAGGTAAAAAATGGAGAAACTACCATATGCAATATTACATCAAAGAGGAAAATTGGAAACAAATTTTAGAGTTCATAAAAAGCGTAAAAGGAATGCACAGCAAAGATGAAAAACGTTTAAGAATATTCATAGAGGCAGTGTGGTACATAGTGCGAAGTGGTTGCCAATGGAGACTTTTACCAAAAACTTATGGTAATTACAGGAGTATACATAAGCGATTTAAAAGATGGTGTGAAAGAGATGTCTGGAAAAAATTGCTTGAATATACTAAACAAGAGCCTGATTTAGAAGTTGCTATAATCGACGGTACGATCATCCGAGCCTATCCATGTTCATCTGGATATACAAAAAACTCCAAGGATCAAGAAGCTTTAGGGAGGAGCAAAGGTGGCTTTACAACTAAAATACATGCGCTTGTCGATGCACTTGGAAATCCACTTAAATTTACTCTGACTCCTGGTCAAAGAAATGAAATTACGCAGGCACAAGTGTTGACCGAAAGTATCTATAACTCTACTGTAGTAGCTGACAAGGGCTACGATAGCAATGCCTTTGTTACAAGTCTTGAAGACAAGGGATGTACAGTAGTTATTCCGCCAAAACGGAATCGAAAAGTGCAAAGGTATTACGATGAGCATATCTACAAAGAACGTCATTTGATTGAGTGTTTTTTTGGTAAAATTAAAAATTTTAGGCGCATTTTTTCCAGATTTGATAAAACTGCTGAGGTTTTTATTGGTTTTCTCAATTTTGTTGGAGCTCTTGTATGGCTTCTCTAAAATTTTGTCCACAGAGCCTAAAACAAACGTTTTTAATTAAGTTGCATAGAACCAGTGTCTGGGCACTGGCCCACTGGTGGGAATTGCTCCCAAACTACAACGTTCGTACAGTTGTGGATTCATTCGCGGTATCTCTTAGCCGCTAACAAGCAGCGGGATGACGAGTTTGTCGTTTATCAAATCGTCTGTAAACCTAAGTCACTTTAGCTATATAATAACTATTTCCCAAATCTTTTAGATTTACTTTTAAAACATCCTTTATGTTTAGCACCTTTTTCTCTGTTACTTTGCCAATACATGAATAAACTGCACCTTCAAACAATTCTTCAAACCTCTTCTGATTTTGTGGTGCAATAGTAACCAAAATTCTACTTTGCGATTCAGAAAACATTATTATCTTGTTTATTATGTCTGTATTTTGTATTTTTCCTATTGGCACTAGTGAAAGATCGATTTCAGCACCAAGGTCTCCTGCAATTAGCGATTTTGCCAGAGCAACAACTAATCCGCCTAAGTTTGGTGCAATTGCAGAGGCAATTATGCCATCTTTTATTGCCTGGTTGTAACGCTCATACAACTTCCTAGCGCTCTTTGCATCAACTTTTGGTACATTGTTATTATCTATTCCACTGTATAATTGATATTCAGATCTACCAAGTTCATCAAGTGTTTCTCCAAGCACATATATTAAGTCCCCCGGCATTTTCACATCAAGCGATACTGCATTTTCAATATTCTCTATAACTCCAATTGCTGAAATGAGTAGTGAAGGTGGTGCAGATATCATCACTTTCTCGCCATTTTCGTCATATCCCTTAAAGTCGTTAAACATACTATCTTTTCCGGATATGAATGGTGTTTTAAATGCAGTTGCAAAGTCGTAACAAGCCTCTGCGGCTCTCTTTAGTTGCCACAACCTTTCTGGATTATAAGCATCACACCAACAAAAATTGTCGAGCAACGCTAGATGATTTATATTTCCTCCTGCAGCTACGTAATTGCGTATGGCAGTGTCAATCGCACATGCTGCCATATGGTAAGTGTCAATTTCCCCATAACTCGAGCCAAACCCTTGCGATTTTACAACACCTTTATTTGAAGAAAGGATTGGCCTTGAAACAATAGCTTCACTGCACACTCTTCCCTTGCCCTGCAATGGTTTCAGCACTGACGACCCTTGAACCTCATGGTCATATTGCACCACTATGAACTCTTTGCTGCGTATGTTTGGTCTGCTTAGCATTTCTTTTAGTTCAAAGGTGTCATGCAAGTAGCTGACACTGGAATCCATTTCACGCTCAGCTCCACCATCGTATGGGTTTTGGCATAAGACGTTTGCAGGCAAAGCCTGCTGGATCCCAGTGTCAAGCACTGGGATGACAGGGAAGAGTGTTGGGATGACAGGAGAGGGTTCCGGAATGACAGCAGATCGATTAGATTCTCCAGTCCACGGCTTTGTCTGTAAATGCACTTTGGGATTACCATCATGCAGAAATTCAGTTTCGATGTCCATTATTACTTTCCCTTCAGGACATTTAACAACAGCTTTACCACTTTCGTTAAACTCTCCAATTACACAAACCTCCACATCATGTTTTTTCATGATTTGTTTAAACATAGGGAGATTTTCTTCTGGCACTGCTAAGGTCATTCTCTCTTGTGATTCTGATATCCATATTTCCCATGGAGCCATACCATCGTTTTTAAGGAGAACTTTGCTCAAATCAACTTCAAATCCATCTTTTCCCATTTCACCGATGGACGATGATAGACCGCCTGCTCCATTATCTGTTATTGCATTATAAAGATCGAGGTCTCTTGCTTCCAAGGCGGCATTGGATAATTTTTTTTGTGTTATAGGGTCACCAATTTGCACAATCGTTGAAGGGCTGTTTCCCGACAAAGCCTCTGAAGAAAACGTTGCACCGTGAATTCCATCTCTTCCAACTCTTCCGCCAATAATTACGATTTTATCGCCGTTTTTAGGCCCTTTGATGTGTGAAGGTACATTATTTATACTGCGCGGAATAATTCCGACACTGCCAACAAAGACTAACGGCTTTCCACAAAATCTATCGTCAAAATATACCGATCCAAGTTGTGTTGGAATACCAGAGCAATTACCAGCAACATTAACGCCATGAATCACTTCTTTCATTATATATTTTGGCGGTAAAATCTCATCGGTACGCTCCTTGTCCCTATAAAATTTGCCTTTTGCTTCTTTGGCAAAGCAGAAATAATAGGTATTCATTATAGGCTCCGCGCCTTTCCCGAAACCCACTATATCACGATTAACTCCAAGCACTCCGGTCATTGCTCCACCAAACGGATCAAGTGCCGAAGGGCTATTGTGGGTTTCAACTTTATCTACAATCAAGTAATCATCATCAAAAATTATTCCTCCGGCATTGTCGGAGAAAACTGACACACATATGTCAGAATTTATCTCACGCGTTGCACGCTTTATATAATGTGCGTATAGGCCATCTTTTATTTCATCAATAGGGGAGCAAAAAATATTGTGTTTACAATGTTCAGACCAAGTCTGTGCCAGAGACTCAAGTTCAATATCATATGGATTTCTACTGAGTTTTTTAAAGTAATCCTTTATAGCTTTCATTGCTGCCAGCGAGAGCCCTAAAGTGCCATTACCATCGATTCCATCTCTGCTGATTTTCTCAAGTTCTTGGTCACTCACATTTAAGTTAACAGATTTGGCTTTGCCATTAATGGTGTCATTTGAGTAGCTGATACTGGAATCTACATCTTTTTTCTGGATCCCAGTGTCTGGGCACTGGGATGACAAGTAAGAGAGCGCTGAAGAGTTTGCTTTGTATTTACCATAATATTTCCAGCTATAGTTCTTACAGATAAGTGTGCAATACTGAGTGATAGGATTAAATTCTTGTTTTATGTCATCTTCAGTTGGCATGCTTCCTTTACCCAAAATCAATTTTGAACTTCTTGCCTTAATCTCAATTGGTGTCATTCCAGCCCTTTCGTCCGTCATCCCAGTGCCCAGACACTGGGATCTATAGATTCCAGCGTCGCGCGCTGGAATGACAGAGGGGGAAATTTGCATGACAGATGGATCGATATAGCCTTTGCTTATTAAATATTCTGTAATAATTTGTTTTGCTGTGTTGCCCACATTGTCAGTCATGCCAGGTAAAAAGCTTATCTCCAAGCCCCACTTTGCTTGTGGTTCTATGAAATCATACTGAACTTCTTCAAGGTTTTCATTGTAGGAATAATAACGGCAGTCTTGTATGACTTTATTATAAAATAGCCCACAAATTTCTTCATATAATTTTGGTGGTAATTCTTTGTGTATATAAATCGAGTAAACGTTGACTAACCATCTGCAGCCAACTTGCTCACATTTATTTAAAACTTCTATTCTGATGTTTGTCATGTAATGTTATAAAAGATTTTAATATATAATAGCATACAAGCACGTTTATATTTTGAATAATTTCTATACAATAAAAGTATTGTATTAATTGTTACTGTTAGTGGGAAGAGTTTTTACCGTTAATGTGGATGAATCCCTTTTCGATGTGCTGGTTCAGCACATATTTTCTGAATATGAAAGAGAAAAAATTCCTGAAGTAAAGATCATACTTCCTTGCAAGAGGGATGTGATAGCGCTGCTGAGTGCATTCAAGAATTATAACGCTAAAAAATGCATAATTTTGCCAGAGATAGTTTCGCTAGAGAACATCGATGAGGAGGATTTAATATTAAATCTTGATAGAGTTAAAGTTATCAATCCAACAAAGAGGACGCTGCTACTCATTCAATTCATATTGGAGTGGAATAGAAAAAATAATGATAATTTTCCAATTGATTTAGCTTATAGTCTGCCATCACTGCTTGATAAAATTCAATCTACCCAAACAACGGATTGTTATCAATTTGATGAACATTCAAAAAAAATAGAGAATTTCATAAGCTTACTCACTGAGACTTGGAGTAAAACTTTAAAAGATTTAGAAGTAGTAGATATATTAAAACATAAGAGTGATTACATAAACAATATGATAACCTCTTTACAAAAAGACCAACATATAATCTTTGTTGGAATTGGAAAGGATAAGTCGTTGATCAAGGTTATATATGATCTGCCATTTGGAAAAATAATTTTGCCTAACCTGAATTTGAAAATTAAAGAGAAAGACTGGAAATCGCTTGATAAAAAACACTATCAATATTGCCTGAGAGATCTGCTCGATTATTTAAAAGTGGATAGAAGGGATGTTAGTTTTCTGCCAGAAGCGTGTTCTGGTGTCATCCCAGTGCCCCGACACTGGGATCCAGAAAACTTAACTTTAAATGAGCGCACCAGGTGGCTGTATAATGAAAACTGGATCCCAGTGTCAGCTACTTGGATGACAGAAGAAAGGGCTGGGATGACAGGAGGTTCTGCGGAATATCTTGATTGCATCTTTGATACAACTGCCGATCTAAGCAAAGTTAGTAGTGGACATGTTGGCAATATTGAAGTCATCACTTGTGATTCCAGAGAGGAAGAAGCACAAGTGACATCATTAATTATAGAAAATGAAGGTTATGAAAACATTTCTTTGGTCGTCTTTGATAAATTACTTGCAGCTCGTATAGCATGTTTATCAAGGCAACACAGTGCCATACCGGAAAATTACCCTTATATAACGCTTCTGCTTTATAGTATCGAAGTTTTGACCTCAAATTGGAGCAGTGTGTCATTACTTTCGCTCCTTAAACATAGGCTAGTGACTTTTGGTTACACTCAAGAAGAGTACACTCGGATTTTATCTGAATTTGAAATAGAGATATTACGCAACTTTAGTACAAATGGCCTGAGCGATATTATAAATGCTATCAATGCCCATAAAAAGCTAAAATACAAAGAAGATATATTACTTATTATCAGTAAGTTAGAGGTTATATTTAATCCTTTACTTCGTTCTATAAATTGCTCTATTTTCGATGTGGTAGCAACTCATTTGCAGTGTATTAATATATTATCTGGTATAAATTTTTCAGAGCTAAATAGTGAAATAGGTAATTTTACCTGTAATTTCTCAAATGCATGTGAGGGTGTAGGAATTAAATGCTCCTTAGAGTTATATAGCCAAATTCTGACCTTATTTTTAGAGAAAGAGTTTTTCTTTGTAGCAAGTGACTTGAATAAATTCAGCTTATATCACAACAAAGTTGTAATACTTGCTGGATTTAATGAAGCGCCAAGCTTTCAAAGTCCGCTTTTGAATGCACTTACGAGAGAAAAATTTAATCTTCCTTCTGCGCAAGAAGAGCAGGGGTATTTTTTTTATACTTTACACAATTTGTTTTGTGCAAGTAAGGTTTATATTACAAGATCGCTAAGCCATAGAAAGCCAATTCTATTGCAGCGTTTGGAAATTCTGCTCAAGGAGGGGAAGCAGCCGTATCGTGATTGGCTAAGGATATTAAATACGCCTGAATGTATTGTTCTATGTACTCAGCCTATGCCAAAACCTCAAACCGAAGTTAGAAAAGAAAAAATGCAGGTGATGTCTTGCAGTGCAATAGAAAAGCTAATTCGTAATCCTTATTCATTTTACGTTGAATATATACTGGGTCTTAAACAATTAAGAGACTTGAATTTTAAGCCATCGATATTGGAATTTGGCACTATGGTACACAACATTCTTGCAAGATATTTACGCAACAAAAAATCGCCAATGAGCATTGCACGAGAAGCATTCTCGACTAGTCAGTTTAATTTTTCAAATATGTGGTGGGTAAGACTACAGAGGGTAATTCAATCTTTTGTCGAACTTGATGAAACTCGAAGCAACTATGTTGAGTTGGAAAAGAGCTTTTCCTGTCCGATATTTCATATTCCAGCGCGTGACGCTGGTTCTTGTGATCAGTATGAAACTGCTTGGATGACAAATAGAGATCTTATCCCTCAAGAAATCTTACTGACAGCAAGATGTGATAGAGTTGAGTATCTACCAAGTGGGCAAGTAGCAATTATAGACTATAAGCTTGGTTCACCACCTTCCAATGAAGAAGTGATGTCGGGGTTTTTTCCGCAATTAATTTTGCAAGCTTTAGCGGTAGAGTATGTGACCGGAAGGGAAGTCTCAGAACTTGCTTATTGGAAACTTGATTATGATAAAATAAAAGTTATTTCTATACAAAATTATAGACAAAAAATGCAAGAATTTCAGAATGATCTGCCAGATTTTTTATCTAATTATTTAAGAGATGCTATTCCCTTTATTGCCTCTCCATATTTCGATAAATTCCTGAGATTTAACAGCTATAAACAGCTAGAAAGGGTAGGAGAGTGGTTGTAAATGGTGTCATCCGAGTACCTGACACTGGTTTCTATCCAAAAGGGTGTCATCCCAGTGCTTGGCACTGGGATGACATCATCCTTTTTTGGATTCCAGACTGGAATGACAGCAGTCCTACGTCATACCGCCGCGGTATTTCCAGATCCCGCTAACACGTAGCGGGATGATGGTTGTCAGGGTGTTGTCCAAGTAGCCTCCTTCTTCTGTTATCCAAGTAGCCTCTTTCTTGTCATCCCAGTGCCCAGACACTGGGATCTAGGCTCTGTGGACAAAAAATATGAAAAGAGAGAAAAAGATGGTAGTTTAGCCTAATAGGTAAAAAATGGAGAAACTACCATATGCAATATTACATCAAAGAGGAAAATTGGAAACAAATTTTAGAGTTCATAAAAAGCGTAAAAGGAATGCACAGCAAAGATGAAAAACGTTTAAGAATATTCATAGAGGCAGTGTGGTACATAGTGCGAAGTGGTTGCCAATGGAGACTTTTATCAAAAACTTATGGTAATTACAGGAGTATACATAAGCGATTTAAAAGATGGTGTGAAAGAGATGTCTGGAAAAAATTGCTTGAATATACTAAACAAGAGCCTGATTTAGAAGTTGCTATAATCGACGGTACGATCATCCGAGCCCATCCATGTTCATCTGGATATACAAAAAACTCCAAGGATCAAGAAGCTTTAGGGAGGAGCAAAGGTGGCTTTACAACTAAAATACATGCGCTTGTCGATGCACTTGGAAATCCACTTAAATTTACTCTGACTCCTGGTCAAAGAAATGAAATTACGCAGGCACAAGTGTTGACCGAAAGTATCTATAACTCTACTGTAGTAGCTGACAAGGGCTACGATAGCAATGCCTTTGTTACAAGTCTTGAAGACAAGGGATGTACAGTAGTTATTCCGCCAAAACGGAATCGAAAAGTGCAAAGGTATTACGATGAGCATATCTACAAAGAACGTCATTTGATTGAGTGTTTTTTTGGTAAAATTAAAAATTTTAGGCGCATTTTTTCCAGATTTGATAAAACTGCTGAGGTTTTTATTGGTTTTCTCAATTTTGTTGGAGCTCTTGTATGGCTTCTCTAAAATTTTGTCCACAGAGCCTAGATATTGAAGGTACTTTTTCTAGGTTTGAGAATGCTATTAAAATTGCTAAAAGACCTGCTGCAAAAGGTGATTGAAAAAATGATGTGAGAGGGGTAGAAGAAGAATAAGCAGATCAAGTAAGGAAAAAAAATGAGCTTTAGTTACTATAATATGAAAAAACACCCAAGAAACTTTCGTAATATAACAGGTTTAAGTATAGAGGAGTTCGAAAAAGTAGTAGAAAAAGTGAGGTCTGGATGGAAAAAACTTGAAAAACAGAAAAAGTGTCATGGTAGAAGATCAAAACTACCAACTCTGGAAGATAAGTTGTTTTGCGTAATTTTGTACTATCGCACTTACATAACACATAGATTTTTAGGATGCCTATTCAATGTGCACAACGCAAATGTATGTAGGTTACTTAAGAGAATAGAGCCATTACTCGCCAAAAAAGTGACTATAACAAAAGATAGAAGTATGACGCCAGAAAAAATACTGAAGATTTTGGCTGATGTTACAGAACAGCAAATACAGAGGCCAGAAGATAGTAAAAAACGGAAGAAATCATATTCAGGAAAAAAAAGAACCAACACTATGAAAACTGAGATTATTATCGAAGAAGGAGGAAGAATTTTATCAGTGTCAAAGTCATACCGTGGTAGAATTAGTGATTTTCGCATAAGGAAACAAGAAAAATATTTACCACTTGATAGCATAAAACATGCTGATTCTGGATATCAAGGTTGGCAAAAATTGCAAAGCAATGTTATAATTCCATATAAAAAGTATCGTAAAAAGCCATTAACTCCAGAGCAGAAAGAGCATAATAGAAGGTTAGCATCATTTAGAATGAGAGTAGAAAATAAGATCCGAGAGATAAAGATATTTAAGATTATGTCGAATGTTTATCGCAATTTTCAGAAAAAATATAACTTGAGGTTCAATATTATTGCTGGTATTGTAAATCTTAAGCACGCCTTTTAGTTAACCTTGATTTTATTCACCCTCCTTTCCTTTTTTTTATCGCTTGATTCGCAGCAGGTCTCCTGATATTTTAATCGAATATTTACCGGTATCATTTTCCAGTGACCCAGCTCCCACTAGTCTGTTATTGCTTGATATAGCTTGGAATATTTCGTTTGATTGAATGTTATATTTTGTTAGAACTGTGGGCTCAATTATAACTTCCACTGTTTCTTTACGCATACCTGCCACTTCAACTTTGAGAACATTTGGCAGAGATTCTATTTCTTTCTTTAACTTGCGTGCTATTTCAGTTAAGGCTCTTTCTGGCAAATTACCAATTAAGCCGACATTGAGTATCGGAAATAAGCTCAAGTTTATTTCATTGATTATCGGAGATTCCGCTTCAACAGGTAACTTCGATTTTATGTTTGAAAGCTTTGAACGGACATTATCAAGCACTTCTTTATTATCATACTCTGTTCCAAATTCGAGTACCATGTGAGCACCATCATTAGTTGCAAAAGCTCTCAATTCTCTTACATCTTCGATGGATCTTAGTTCATTTTCTATAGGAAGCACTAATAGCTTTTCACTATCTTGAGCAGAAATCCCAGGAAGTCCAACAAACACGCTGATTATAGGAATCTGTATATCAGGATTGCTTTCCCTTGGCATTTTTACATAAACGTATGAACCGAAGATAAAAATTACTATAAGTAATAATACCACCGCCCTGTTTCGCTCTATGAGTAAGCTCTGCATGTTGAATGTTAGCTGAATATGTGCGTTTGTGCAATATTATAGTCGAGATACATTGCATATTAATTAATCCTTGTGTAGCTTTAAAACTTTACGCAAATAATTAAAATTTTTACAAAATTGCAAGTATAAGAAAATTTCTGTATAATAATTCTAGAACAGTATTTGAGAGGTTATTATGGTGGCAATTCTAAATATAACAAAAGGCAAAAATAAAGTTATTGTGTCTGGATTAGCTGGAGCTTTATCAGCTTTAATATTTTTAACAGCAATCCACATTTCCGCAAAGATAGCCATTATCGTTTCTGCTGCTGCAGTTACTTACTTATTACTTTCGCTGATTCATAAAATAAGAACTAAAAAAGAACAGCCTGCTGAAATTACTGGTGTTTCAGGAGATGAAGGTGAAGAAAAAGGTACCGTAAAAGAACCAAAAAGAACTGAAACTGAGCTAGCAGAAGAAATAATAAGGAAAAGAGCAGAAGAGCGCATGGAGAAAGGATCACTTGGTGGCCCTATAAATGCGTTTGGCGAACCAATTCTTGATGAATTTAAGAACACTGGAGGCAGTCATTCTGCTGATTATACAAAAACTATGGTAGTACCTGAGAAAATTATTCTTGACATGTCAGATGATAGAAATCCTGCACAAAATAACTCTAGCTCTATAAAGAATCAGATGAAATCTCTCCCTGAACACATGGATGTATCTGGTAATCCACTTCCTGAGCAGCCACCGAGCAACCTTACCAATATAGGGCTTGGATCATCTAAAAGTACGCAGAAACTATCTGCTGCAGACTTGCTATTACAGTATGGGAATGTAAATAATGATGTGAGGAAAGTGCTAGAATGGCCAATTATCTCAAAGGAGTTTAATGGGTTAGGGTTTAACAGGTAGTTGCTATATCAAACTCTCCATCTTATATTGAGGATCAGATGCAATGCCATACACTCTATTTGGCGGAGCAATTTTGTTCTCTATACCAAAAACTATGCCTTCAATTATTGCTGTGAGTACTTTTTCAAGGTTACAATCTGCTCCAGGAACACGGTGCTCTAGGCGGCATCTTTTGGAATCGTTGCCAAAATAGGGAATTCTTATCGCAGCAGTTCTGTTATTTACCCCCCAACTAATCGTAGTTGGAGTATAAATATCCGGGTACTGAAATCTTAAATATGAATCATCATTTGGAGCGAAAAACAACATATGTTTTTTCATCATTGCACATAATCCACCAATACTGTGAATCAGATAGTCACTGTACTTTTGCTCATTGATATAAAATAAGTTATCGTTATTTGAATTCACGAGATTAACATGCACATTTAATGCACTGCCTGCTCTATCCAAATAGGGCTTTGCTTTAAAAGAAATATTCCCACCTAGTTTTTGTGCTGTTTCAGTAAGTGATTGTTTTGCTAACTCAAAATGCTTAATTAAATTGTCGGAGTTCGTATAACAACCACTTTTTATCTCATACTGATGTGTAGAATTCTCCTTCTCGCAAGAAAATTCAAGAGATGCTATTTTATTTTTGATGCTATTCAGAAATAAGTATTCTTTTTCTATTCCTTCAATGTAAAACTCTAGTTCAATACCGAATACAGCATAACAACTCAAATTACTTAATATAATCATAAATTTGCTTCAGTAAATCTATATTAGGTTAGCTATATTTATATGAATACTTTACTTATTTGCCAGTAAATTTAACATCTTATTTATACATAATGTATTACTGTTTTTAATAGCATGCTTCTAATCCTCGATACAAGCGACATTTACAAATTTTTCATTTTTTTGAAATAAAAATGATCAATTTTAGTGTTTTTATACCCTTTACAACTCATCAAAAAATCACCATAATTTTTAGTATGTATTAAGTAATATTAGCTTTTCATTTTGCAGTAAGCTGTTGATTATCTTGCATCTTTCTGATTATTGTTTTTTCTTGGTGTGGTATATGAACTTAACTAGCCCTAAGGTTTCTACTATGTTTTTTGATCAGATTATTACAGTAACGGATCACAATGTTACTTGGGAAAAAATTCAAAATTGTCTTTATAATCTCTATGGAGAAGCAACATATAACAGCTGGCTGAGTTCACTAAAATTTGTCAGTAGCAGAAATGGGGAAGTTCTTTTATCCGTGTCAACAAGGTTTATAAAAGAGTGGATTACAGTTCATTACATGAAAAAAATATTATCATTATGGCAAAGCGAGGATCAAAGTATATGTTCTATTGATATTCAAGTAATTGAAGAAAGGAATTCAAATTCTAATGTTATACTAAAAAACAGAGAGGAAAGTAATCATAATCTTGGTTCACCACTGGATCCCAGATTCACTTTTGATAATTTTGTGGTAGGAAAGTCAAATGAATTAGCATTTACAGCGGCAAAGCGTGTAGCGGAATCTATAGATCCAATATCAGGCAGCAATCCTTTGTTTCTATATGGTGGAGTGGGACTTGGTAAAACACATTTAATGCATGCTATAGCTTGGCACATAGTCAATTCCCCATCAGCAAAAAGAAAAGTGGTATATCTATCAGCAGAGAAATTCATGTACCAATATATTACAGCGCTGCGAAGCAAAGATATTATGTTATTTAAAGAGCAATTTAGATCAGTAGATGTATTGATGGTAGATGATGTGCAATTTATCAGTGGTAAAGATAGTACACAAGAAGAATTTTTTCACACTTTCAATGCATTGATAGACCAAAATAAACAATTGGTTATATCAGCTGATAGGTCTCCTAGTGATCTTGATGGAGTGGAAGAAAGAATAAAATCACGACTCGGTTGGGGGTTGGTGGCAGATATTAATGAAACAACTTTTGAATTAAGACTTGGTATATTGCAGGCAAAAGTGGAGCAGATGAATATGTATGTTCCGAAAGATGTCCTAGAGTTTTTAGCAAGGAACATAAAATCTAATATAAGAGAATTAGAAGGAGCATTAAATAAGGTTACCCATACCTCATTAATTGGAAGAAGTATGACGGTGGAGTCAGCTAGTGAAACCCTAATCGATCTTCTTAGGTCAAATCATAGGTCAATTACAATAGAAGAAATACAAAAGAAAGTAGCTGAATTTTTCAATATAAAGGTTGCAGATATGCAATCTAATAGAAGGCTTCGCAGTCTTGCAAGGCCAAGACAAATAGCTATGTATCTTGCCAAAAAATTTACGCAAAAAAGCCTACCAGATATTGGGAGAAACTTTGGTGGCAGAGACCATGCTACTGTTATACATGCAGTAAAACAAGTAGAAAATTTTATAAAGACCGACTCAAAATTTGCTGATGAAATCAATCGATTAAAAAAAATGTTTAAGTAGCGTTTTTAAAATAGCTAATAACAAATCCTAAAATGAATCGACTATAGTTTTAATCCGTTTAAGTTTAAAATCTTCTGTTAGCTTTGCAGAATACATTTCCTTATTATCTTGGTTATAGAAGGTAAATTTGTGATCATCTAAGTTTAGTATTGCAAAGCCAAAGCCGAAAAAGTTTCTAACTTCGTGTGCTAAGTAGTTTCTACCATTTGAATAGTCAAATTCTACATTTTGGTAGACGGGTTCTTGATCTTGAGCATGTAATAATGCACCACCGTTCCCAACTATAATCTGGTCTGGAACATTATCCATTAATAAAATCTGGGCTATATGAATGTGGCCAGAAACTATGGTAGTAACATTGCTTGGAAATCTATCCCCAAAAGCTTCAATTTGTGTAAGATTGCCATGGCTTTTTAATGTCAAAAATTCTTTTTTTGGAGATCTCCAAAGCGGTTTATGAGTTAAAAACCACATGGGCTTGTCAGAACTATTTTGTATCAATTTATCAAATTGCCTCTCAAAAGCATCAATTGTGCTTTGGGTTGTAAAAATATCCTCACCGGATGAAGAGTCGAAGATAAAAAATTTCATTGGTCCAGCATCTAAGGACCAACTAGAAACGAAGTTTCCACATTTTTCAGACGAAAAGGGGTATGAATCTAGATACCTGAACCATCCTTCATAAGCTCTATCACAACTCTCATGGTTTCCACGAACAAAAAGGAAAGGGGATTGTGATAAAATATCCTTTGCAGGCTCAAACCAATCAGCGTACCAAACTTCTTTATTATATCCATAAATATCGCCACACTTTTTTGTATTTCTACATTTTGTTTGTCTATAATGATAATCACCAACATGGATAATTAAATCTGGTTTATGAAGGGCGATTGAATCTAAATTTTTTTTTAAAGGCCAGCTATCTACCGAATTACATTCCTGCTGAAATAACATATTTATTCTACAGCCCGTGTCACCAATGAAAGCAATTTTATTAACCTTTTTTGGTAATATAGGAACCCGTAGATCCTCAATACTAATGTTTTTGGCACTTGTTTGTACTGTCAGTTCACAAACTGTTTCGTTATGATCACCATTGTTAATTGAGCTGCGATTCAGCATTTCTATTTCTTCGCCATCGACATAAACAATGGGACACATGTCATTGTCTGTAATTGCACGTATGCTTAGTTTATTTTCTGGGATAACTTGAGACCATGTGTATAATATTTGTGCATGGACGAAATGAAAGCTAGTTATAAGAGAGAGAGTTAAAAAAATAAAGATATTAGCTATATTCATTTGTATAAGAACCTTAGTTAAAAATTAGTAGTAAGGTTATCTTAAATGATTAAAATTTGTAATCACAAAATTCATAATCAAATTATACAAACAATTTCTAAATTATTCTAGTATCAGATTGACACTCTAGATGAAAAATTCTAAAATGATTAAGTAATTTAAAATAATTATATAAAAACTAGAATATAGTGCGGCCGTGGTGGAATTGGTAGACACGCAGCGTTGAGGTCGCTGTGGCTCATAAGGCCTTGGAAGTTCAAGTCTTCTCGGCCGCACCAGTTTTTATCGCTGTTTAATATGGGTAAAAATGTTTATAGGAAATCAGAGTAGCAATAAGGTAGAAAGAGCTATCAGCGAAATCAGGCGCGGTCGGCCAATTGTAATATATGATGAAAGTAATTACCTATTGTTCGCTGCTGCTGAGGCTTTAGAAAGAGATTTATTTAATCAATATAAGCTTATATCAAGTAATGTATATGTTACTTTAACTTCAAGTAAGGTAAAATACATATCTCAGAATAAAGAACATAACAGCAAACGTCTGTTGGTGAATAATTTTGATGAACTGCTCCATTTAATAAACTGTTCAAAGGAAGATTGCATAAAAGAGTTGCAATGCTCAAAGACAATAGATGAATGTGCTATTGCCTTGCTTAAGTTCTCAGAATTATTGCCATACGCGTTAGTGGCTGATATGACTTTTGAGAATAATCATGAAATGCGAAATTGGTGCGAGAAAAATGACGTTATTGCACTGGACACGTCATTCATAAATAATTTTCAAGAAAATCAGGATGTATATGAAGTGTGCAAAACATCATTATTTTTAAAACAGACTCAAGAAGTAAATATCATATCTTATAGAACCGAAAGTGGTGGAAGAGAACATCATGCAATTATCATTGGCAATCCAGATAAAGATGGCGAACCATTAGTAAGAATTCATTCTTCGTGTTATACGGGTGACTTGTTAGATAGCTTGTCATGCGATTGCAGAAGTCAGTTACATCAAGCAATTCAAATGATAGCTGACTCTGGAAGTGGTATTATATTGTATTTGATGCAAGATGGAAGGGGCATTGGTTTAACTAATAAGTTAAGAGCGTACAGTATGCAAAGAGGACATAATCTTGATACTGTTGATGCAAATAGAACATTGGGTTTTGAAGATGATGAAAGGAGTTTTGCTGTTGCAGCTAAAATGCTTAAGAAATTGAACATTAACAAAATCCAATTACTTACAAACAATGATAGAAAATTGTCAGAATTGGAAAGTAGTGGTATAGGAGTTACAAAGTGTCTACCACTTATTGTGGAACGTAATAAATATAACGATTCATATATGGAGACAAAATTTGGTAAATTAGGCCATAGATTAAGAGTTTTTTAGCTTTTTTGCTGTAACTACTTTGTTAATTTGCTATGTTTATTAACATAAGTTAAGATTTTTAGGAATACTAAAATGCTAAGATTTTTTAAACGAGAAAAAAATACTGAATCCTTAGATAAGGATATAAATTGGAATTCAAACCGCTACAGCACAGTTATTGCTCAAAGAAATATTCTACTTTTATTTGCATTAATATTATTAGCAACGATCTCTATCAGCATATTAGTCATATTTAAAATTAGCACAAGTAGCACTATTGAGCCATTTGTTATAGAAATTGACAAGAAATCAGGAATAGTGCAATTGGTTGATCCTGTCACAGTAAAAGAGTATTCTGCAGATGAAGCGCTAAACGATTATTTTATTTCAGAGTATATAAAAGCAAGGGAGGTTTTTGATCCATATCATTATAATTATAACTATTATACAAAGGTGAGGTTGTTTTCCTCACCTAATGTGTATAATGAATTTAGAAATTATATAGGATCGCAGAATATGGATGATCTTTTTAATTTATATTCAGATACCAAAAGTGAATTTAAAATTCGCTCAATTCAAAAATTGGGTAACGATGCTCTTCAGGTGAGATTTTTTGTGGAATTTACACGGAAAGATGGAAGTTCCACAAGAAAAAACAAGATAGTTATTATGTCATATAGGTATGCATCGCTTGAAATGGATGATCAGCAAAGATATATTAACCCATTAGGATTTCAAGTTATTTCATATAGAGTGGATGATGAATATGTATAGGATATTATTAGTTTTAGCTTTACTTGTCAGTGGCAATTTAAACGCATCCATTAATTATAATGAGCCTATTTCTGTAGATAGTAGAATAAAGACTTTTGTGTATAGCCCTAATGAAGTATTTACGGTGGTTTTTAGTCAGGGTTACTATTCTTATATTGAATTTGCGGAAGGAGAAAAAGTTAAAAATATCGCTGTTGGTGATGCATCAAGTTGGAAAATTAATCCTTATGACAATAAATTGCTTATTATGCCATTTGAAGTTAGTAGTCGCACTAACATGATTATTACGACAACTAAAAAAAGAAATTACATTTTTGATTTAATCTCAAGGCCAAACTACGATAAATACCCGGATACTGATGCTAAGAAAGTGGATCACGATTATTCTGCTGAAAAGGATATATCTTACGTAGTACGTTTTTATTATTCTCAAGAAGAAGGTGAATTTGATGTTGATTTAGATGAGGTTTCTTTACCTACTCAAATGCAATATACTACAGACAAGCTAGAAAAAATAATACAAGAAAATGATACGAAGTACAATTATACATATATTGATGAAGGTGGTAATGCGGATATAGTTCCGATCAAGTTATTTGATGATGGTTATTTAACCTATTTAAAATTTAGAAATAATAATAAAATACCTCAGGTTTTTGTAGAAGGGGAGGATAAACCTTGTAAAAGGCTGTTATTTGATGATTATGTTATAATAAAAGGAGTACATAAAAAGCTATTTATGCGTTATGAAGATGGTGAAGTTGAAATTATAAATAGGTCACTTTAGCTGTGGTACATGCAATATGAATAAAGAAAGGCGTAACAATTTAGAAGATGAATCAGAAATAGAGAATAAGGTAGTAACAGTTGGCTCTAATCAAGGTCATAGGGCATTGATGGTCATTATTTTAGTGCTTCTGGTTGGTGGAGTGTATTATCTCTATTTTAGTCCTTCTCATAAAGAGGGTTCAGAAGTTATTAAAAAAGAGGAAACAAAGCAAAACGTTCAAGAATTGAAAGGAAAGTTGGAACAAGTTCCAGATAATGTAATGGTTCCTGAAAGAATAATAACTGATCCCTTACCACCCTTACCTCCTCTTCCTACACCACCAATCATACCAGAAATAAAACAAATTAGAAAAGAAGAAGAGAAACCAAAAGAAACTCCTGTGTCAAATATACCTATTTTGCCAAAGCAAAATTTTCCTTCTAGTAATGTTATGGGCAATTTACCTACCTCGTTTCCTACAATAGGGGGTGGCGGTTATCCTAGAGACAGACGTAGTGCACAAATGTTAACAATTTCAGGTGGTAGTGGAGAGAACAAGGCTGCTGATGCTATTTTATCCGACACTTCAGCACAATCGAGCAAAGCTACCAGAGTAGGAAAGCTTAGTTTAATGGTTACTCAAGGTAAAATTATTGATGCTGTGCTTGAAACTGCAATAAACTCTGATCTGCAAGGAATGCTGCGTGCTATGGTGAGTAGAGATGTTTATGCAGAAACTGGTGATACAGTTTTAATACCTAAAGGCTCAAGATTGATAGGCAGTTATTCATTTGACTCGAATGTTGCTAAATCTCGTGTAAATATAAACTGGAATAGAGTGATTCTGCCACATGGAATAGATATTGCAATCTCATCACTTGGTACTGACGAGCTTGGTAGAGCAGGGATAGCAGGAATAGTTGATAACAAAATAGTAAGTGCGTTATTCTCTTCAGTGACACTTGCTGGTGTTTCGATTGGTTCGGCTGTTATAGGGCAAAAGGCTTCTAATCTTATTGATGCGCTAACTGCCATGGATGCAGTAAAGTCTATCACTGCAACCGAAATAGATTTTTCTTCTCTCCAACTCATTATTGACCCAGAAAAGAAGATATCTAGTGACAAATGGAAATTAGGCCTTGGGGCTATCGGAAGAATTCGGAGTGCCAAAAGCAGACAAGATTTACTAAAAATAATGAAAGAGGAAATAGCAAAAGCACTAGGAATTGGAGAAGACAAGGTAAATATAAGCCTGGAAATTGTAAATCAACTGTTAGAACAAATTCAAAGAAAAAGCAAGTCTGTTTATGATGAAGCAATCGGGAAGTCAATCGAGGATTTTTCTAAAGATATGCGGGATATAGTAGGCAGATACACAGATAAAAAACCAACTATTTATGTTGATCAAGGCACTGCATTGAAAGTATTTATTAACCAAGATATAGTATTTCCTCCACAGGCAATATTAAATCAATGAAATGAACTATGCTGCACTTGATACATATTTGGAGCCATTACAAGGCATATTTCAAGAAGAAGGCGTAAATGAAATATCAATAAATAAGCCAAAGGAAGTATGGATTGAAAATCGCGGTGAAATAAGGTGTGAAAAATTAGAAGTATTCGATCTTAACCATTTGAAATCTCTTGGCAGACTGATTGCTCAAGCTACAGAACAAAAACTTAGCGAAGAAGCGCCGTTACTTTCGGCAACATTACCAAATGGTTATCGTATACAGATAGTATTTCCGCCAGCATGTGAACCTGATAAAGTAGTCATGTCGATTCGTAAGCCTTCTAGCATGCAGTTAGCACTCGATGATTACGAAAAAATGGGGGCTTTTTCTGAAACTGTTACAGAAGCAACTGATAATCCAGTTGACCGTCATTTGGATTTATTGTTAAGGCAAAAAAAAATAAAAGAGTTTTTAGAATACGCTGTAATAAGTAAGAAAAATATTATAATTAGTGGTGGAACTTCCACTGGTAAGACTACTTTTACTAATGCTACTTTGCGTGCTATTCCAGCTGAGGAAAGAATTATTACTGTTGAGGATGCAAGGGAAATCGTTTTGAACGATCATCCCAATAAAGTCCATCTAATTGCCTCTAAAGGAGGGCAGGGCAGAGCAAAAGTAACCACTCAAGATTTGATAGAAGCGTGCTTACGTTTAAGGCCAGACAGAATAATAGTTGGTGAGCTCCGTGGAGCGGAAGCTTTTAGTTTTCTTAGGGCGATAAATACTGGTCACCCTGGATCAATATCAACCCTTCATGCAGATAGTCCAACAATGGCCCTTGAGCAAATAAAATTGATGGTTATGCAGGCAAATCTTGGCATTCCTCCAGACCAAATTATACCATACATTAGAAATGTGATTGATATTGTTATTCAGCTAAAAAGAACCGATGGGGGCAAAAGAAGCATTTCTGAGATATTATTTACTAGATCTGCGAGCGAAAATGCTTAAATTTATACATAAGTTAAGGAAGAGTAGTTTATGAGTAATGGAAATCACCTACGTAATATTCTCATAGGAGGTGTAGTAGCTTTTAGCGTACTTGATTTTTGCTTCTATCTATCTGGTATATTGTTTGTTCTGTTTGCTGATGGTCCGGATGCTGTGGATTTTAAGGCAATTAATCCTAGTTTGACGCCTTTCCCTCAAGCTCTTTGGCCAACGATTTTTGATCATATACAATATTGTTGGCATCATCCAGAGTTATATAGCCTTGAGCTCAAAATCACATTAATTATATCTTCTGCACTGCCTATCATTGTTTTAATGATTATTTTATGGAATTTAAGAGAAAGGATAATTGAGTGGCGACCATTTAAAAAGAAAGAATCACTTCATGGAGATTCGCAGTGGGCATCAGAGAAAGACATACGAAAAGCAGGATTAAGAAGCAAAAAGGGATTATTGCTTGGTAAAGATAAAAGAGGATACTTCATTTCTGATGGGTTTCAGCATGCATTGTTATTTGCACCTACAGGTTCTGGTAAGGGTGTTGGCTTTGTAATTCCTAATTTATTATTTTGGACTGACTCGGTAATTGTACACGACATAAAATTAGAAAACTATGAAATAACAAGTGGTTGGCGAGAACGACAAGGACAAAAAGTATACGTATGGAATCCAGCGCAGCCAGATGGAATAAGTCACTGTTACAATCCATTACAATGGATTAGTGAAAAACCTGGGCAGATGGTTGACGATGTGCAGAAAATAGCTAACCTAATCATGCCTGAACAAGACTTTTGGCAGAATGAAGCAAGAAGCTTATTTGTTGGAGTGGTATTATACTTACTTGCTGCACCAGAGAAAGTTAAATCTTTTGGTGAAGTTGTGCGTACGATGCGTAGTGATGATGTAGTTTATAATCTTGCTGTTGCTCTTGATACAATGGGTAAAATACTACACCCTGTAGCATATATGAATATTGCAGCTTTTTTACAAAAAGCTGATAAAGAAAGGTCAGGTGTTGTATCAACCATGAACTCATCACTTGAATTGTGGGCAAACCCATTGATTGATACTGCAACTGCGTCAAGTGATTTTAATATTCTAGATTTTAAAAAGAAGAAAATTACAGTTTATGTTGGCTTAACTCCTGACAACTTGACTAGGCTCAGGCCTTTAATGCAGGTTTTTTACCAACAGGCAACTGAGTTTTTATGTAGAAAATTGCCATCGGATGATGAGCCTTATGGTGTATTGTTTTTAATGGATGAGTTTCCTACACTTGGAAAAATGGAGCAATTTCAAACAGGTATTGCATATTTTCGTGGTTATCGAGTTAGGTTATTCTTAATTGTTCAAGATACTGAGCAGCTCAAAGGAATATACGAAGAAGCAGGGATGAACTCCTTTTTGTCAAACTCGACTTACAGAATAACTTTTGCAGCCAATAATATTGAAACAGCTAATTTAATATCGCAACTTATAGGAAACAAAACTGTACAACAAGAATCGTTGAATAAGCCTAAATTTTTAGATTTAAATCCTGCTTCAAGGTCATTACATATCTCTGAAATACAAAGAGCATTGCTATTGCCTCAAGAAGTTATTATGTTGCCACGTGACGATCAGATAATTTTAATAGAGTCGACTTACCCAATTAAATCAAAGAAAATTTTGTACTACAGTGATACCACCTTCACAAGAAGGCTGCTCAAACAAACTCGTGTGCCTACACAAGAACCATATGACCCAAACAAAGTTCTTTCTGCCGCTGTGAGCAAAGATAAGGTTAATAACGAGGGGAATAATGTTCTTGAGGGACCTAATTCAGTTGATTATCCTGTTGAAACTAAAACCGAAGATGCAGTATATGATGAATCAGATGAATTTGCAGACGAAGATATCGACGATAAGTTTGAAGATGATGATGACGAGGAAGATGAGGATAGGAGCGATGATGGGTTTGATGACGAAGAAGAGGAGGATGAATTTGAAGATGAGGATATTGACGATAAATTAAAAAATGACGAGAAGTAAGGTTAACTTTGCCTATTTTTAGCTCAGAAAAGTGCAAGTTATGCAAATAATTAGGTTTTTCATATTAAGCCATTTTTAATTAATTAGTATTAGATTAGCTATTTTAACTAGGCTCTGTGGACAAAATTTTAGAGAAGCCATACAAGAGCTCCAACAAAATTGAGAAAACCAATAAAAACCTCAGCAGTTTTATCAAATCTGGAAAAAATGCGCCTAAAATTTTTAATTTTACCAAAAAAACACTCAATCAAATGACGTTCTTTGTAGATATGCTCATCGTAATACCTTTGCACTTTTCGATTCCGTTTTGGCGGAATAACTACTGTACATCCCTTGTCTTCAAGACTTGTAACAAAGGCATTGCTATCGTAGCCCTTGTCAGCTACTACAGTAGAGTTATAGATACTTTCGGTCAACACTTGAGCCTGCGTAATTTCATTTCTTTGACCAGGAGTCAGAGTAAATTTAAGTGGATTTCCAAGTGCATCGACAAGCGCATGTATTTTAGTTGTAAAGCCACCTTTGCTCCTCCCTAAAGCTTCTTGATCCTTGGAGTTTTTTGTATATCCAGATGAACATGGATGGGCTCGGATGATCGTACCGTCGATTATAGCAACTTCTAAATCAGGCTCTTGTTTAGTATATTCAAGCAATTTTTTCCAGACATCTCTTTCACACCATCTTTTAAATCGCTTATGTATACTCCTGTAATTACCATAAGTTTTTGGTAAAAGTCTCCATTAGCAACCACTTCGCACTATGTACCACACTGCCTCTATGAATATTCTTAAACGTTTTTCATCTTTGCTGTGCATTCCTTTTACGCTTTTTATGAACTCTAAAATTTGTTTCCAATTTTCCTCTTTGATGTAATATTGCATATGGTAGTTTCTCCATTTTTTACCTATTAGGCTAAACTACCATCTTTTTCTCTCTTTTCATATTTTTTGTCCACAGAGCCTAGTTAAATATAGATCCCAGTGTCACGCACTGGGATGACGAGGTAGAGGGTACTGGGATGACATAGGATAATATGGGATGAAGGAGATAATACAAGAAAACATTAGCTATGTTTTTTGCATAACTATGCATCTCTTCATTCCTGCCAAATCATATACATATTCCTGAAAAGCTAATTCGTATGAGGGGATTATTTTGTCAATATTGCTTTGATCTTCACCTATCTCCAATATCGCAAACCCATTTTTTTTAAGGCACCTCCTTAATATTGGAAAAATGCTCAAGTAACAGTTCAAACCATCAATTCCACCATCAAGAGCAATTCTTGGCTCTTTTTGCACTTCAGCTTGCAAGTCTTTCAATTTGCTTCTTTTAATATATGGAGGATTGCTAATTATCAGATCAAATGAGCCTCTGCACTCTGTCCATGAATTTGGAAATATTTTGGCTCTGCTGAGAAGATCATGTTTTTTTGTGTTCTGATAGGCAATTTTGTATGCTTCCAAGCTTTTTTCAAAACCGACGCCAACAGCATATTCATACTCACTAAGTACGGATATCAATAAACAGCCTGTACCTGTACCAAAATCCGCGATTTTTAGTTTCTGCTTTTTATTTGGGTAATATTTTAACACTGCTAGGATTATTGTTTCACTATCTGGTCTTGGATCCAAAACATGCTGGTTAACTATAAAATTTTTACCCCAGAATTCACGATTACCTATTATTTGCGATATTGGATATCTTTCCGCTCTTTTTTTTGTTAATTTCCAAAATAAAAGTTCTTTTTCCATCGGCACTTGATCAGCATGGTTCACAATTATAAATGATCTTTCCACTCCAAGTACGTGCTGCATGATGATTTCACAATCTAAATGTGGTGATTCAACTTTATGTGACGATAATAACTCCGATCCTTCTTGAATTAAAGTGCTGATTGTTTTCATTATTCTAAAAATGTGTTCCTTTCAGCCAAAAATAGCAAGATGAGCTTCCATTTTAGGGTAGCTGCACTAAATCCCAGTGTCAAGCACGCAACTGTACGAACATTGCAATTTGCAGATCCAAGTAGCTTGACTACTTGGATCCAGCTAAGTTGGTGAGCATAAAAGTATAGCTTCTACGTCATGCCGCCGCGAACCGTCATACTGCCGCGGCGCTAACAAGAGATCCCGCTAACAAGCAGCGGGACGACGAGGTCAGGGTGTTATCCTAGTACCTTCTCCTGTCATCCCAGTGCCCTGACTACTTGGATCCAGGAAAAAGAATGGTGTCATCCAAGTAGCCTCCCTCCCCTGTCATCCCAGTGCTCAGACACTGGGATCCAGAAAAGTTTGCTTGCTTACAAGCAAACTAGTACAGAAAGTGGTTACAACATTTTCGATGAGATTATATGGAAAACTGGATTCCAGTGTCAAGCACTGGAATGACACCTTCCTGCCCAGTTCATGTTGCCATAAATATTAAGAAATTTACCAAGCAGAAAAAAAGGCAAAAGAAGCCCTAGGCTCTGTGGACAAAATTTTAGAGAAGCCATACAAGAGCTCCAACAAAATTGAGAAAACCAATAAAAACCTCAGCAGTTTTATCAAATCTGGAAAAAATGCGCCTAAAATTTTTAATTTTACCAAAAAAACACTCAATCAAATGACGTTCTTTGTAGATATGCTCATCGTAATACCTTTGCACTTTTCGATTCCGTTTTGGCGGAATAACTACTGTACATCCCTTGTCTTCAAGACTTGTAACAAAGGCATTGCTATCGTAGCCCTTGTCAGCTACTACAGTAGAGTTATAGATACTTTCGGTCAACACTTGTGCCTGCGTAATTTCATTTCTTTGACCAGGAGTCAGAGTAAATTTAAGTGGATTTCCAAGTGCATCGACAAGCGCATGTATTTTAGTTGTAAAGCCACCTTTGCTCCTCCCTAAAGCTTCTTGATCCTTGGAGTTTTTTGTATATCCAGATGAACATGGATGGGCTCGGATGATCGTACCGTCGATTATAGCAACTTCTAAATCAGGCTCTTGTTTAGTATATTCAAGCAATTTTTTCCAGACATCTCTTTCACACCATCTTTTAAATCGCTTATGTATACTCCTGTAATTACCATAAGTTTTTGATAAAAGTCTCCATTGGCAACCACTTCGCACTATGTACCACACTGCCTCTATGAATATTCTTAAACGTTTTTCATCTTTGCTGTGCATTCCTTTTACGCTTTTTATGAACTCTAAAATTTGTTTCCAATTTTCCTCTTTGATGTAATATTGCATATGGTAGTTTCTCCATTTTTTACCTATTAGGCTAAACTACCATCTTTTTCTCTCTTTTCATATTTTTTGTCCACAGAGCCTAGTTGTCACTCTCTAATCCTGCAAATTGGCGTACTATACTGTCTTAAACGCTTTATAAGCGCGTTTCAGCTTATATAGGTAAAAACCCAGAAATGTTGTGAAGACGTAAAGTGTGCATAGTGCAAAAAATTAAAAATAAGACGCCAATTACGTAATACTGTTGTCATTTAATCTGCACAGATTGAAGATAAATGAATACCTTCAGTACCATGATAATGGGGCTGGCGAAGGGTGTCAAGTAAGTTTTTTCGTTTCTACTGAATGACAGTTGTGGCTTGGGAGGTAGTGCAAGAAGTCTACTGATGGCTTTCAAGGCAGTTGAGCTTAATTATTAGAGTAGTAATGTTTATTTTTATATTGACTATTGAGGTTTATTATTTTATAACTAAAAACTTAGTTATTTTAATGAGCTTGAGTTTATAACATATGCCTACGATAAATCAATTAATACGTAAGGGTAGATTAGGATTGACCCATAAGAAAAAGGTACCAGCTTTGGGAGAAAGCAACCCTCAAAGGAGAGGTGTTTGCACTAAGGTGTATACTACAACTCCTAGAAAGCCTAACTCAGCACTCCGTAAAGTAGCCAGAGTAAAAATTAGTGGGTATGGTGAAGTGACGGCTTATATACCTGGTGAAGGTCATAATTTACAAGAACACTCTGTTGTTTTGATACGTGGTGGGCGGGTTAAAGATTTGCCAGGTGTGCGTTATCACATAATAAGAGGTGCCCTTGATCTGCGTGGTGTGCAAAATCGAAAGAAAGCTCGTTCAAAATATGGTGTAAAGAAATCTGGTTAAAGTTTATGGCTCGTCGGAATAAAGCAAAAAAAAGAGAAATAAGTCCTGATTCGCGTTACGGCAGTGTTTTGCTGATGCGTTTCATTAATACAATCATGAAATGTGGTAAAAAATCTACTGCAGAAAAGATTATCTATGACGCTTTGTCTTTAGCTGAAAAGAAAATAGGCGAAGGTGGGTTATCAATTTTTGAGACAGCAGTAGGAAATGTTACTCCTTCTATAGAAGTGCGTTCTCGACGCATTGGTGGTGCAACTTATCAAGTACCTGTTGAAGTTCGACAAGATAGAGCGGTTTCTTTAGCGTTAAGGTGGATTGCTAAAGCAACTTCTGCTGCTCGAAAAAAGAGTGGAAAAACCACTGTTGATTGTTTGCAATCTGAAATATTGGATGCTTATAATAAACGCGGTGGTGCGTTTAAGATGTGCGAAGAAAAATATAAAATGGCTGAAGCTAATAAGGCATTTTCTCATCTTCGTTTTTAATGTTAGCTAATTAATTGTGATATGGAAATTGGAATATCTAAATACAGAAATATAGGGATAATGGCTCACATAGATGCTGGTAAGACTACCACAACAGAGCGTATTTTATTTTATACTGGTAAGCAAAATAGAATTGGTGAAGTGCACGATGGTGCAGCTTCTATGGATTGGATGGAGCAGGAAAAAGAGCGTGGTATTACAATCACATCTGCTGCAACAACATGTTTTTGGAATGATCATAGGGTCAATATAATAGACACTCCTGGTCACGTTGATTTCACTATTGAAGTTGAGAGATCTTTAAGGGTTTTGGATGGTGCAGTTGCTGTATTTGATGGAGTTGCTGGAGTTGAACCTCAATCTGAGACAGTGTGGCGTCAAGCTGATAAATATAGCGTTCCTCGTATCTGCTTTGTTAATAAGATGGATAGAATAGGGGCAAATTTTTATCGATGTGTTGATATGATAAAGACGAAGCTTGGTGCAGCACCTTTAGTTATTCATTTACCAATAGGGAGTGAGAAAGATTTCAAAGGTATAATTGACCTTATTTCTATGAAAGCCATTATATGGCAAGAAGAAACGTTGGGCGCTAAATTTTCTTATGAAGATATTCCTTCTGATTTGCTTGATAAGGCTCAAGAATATCGAAATCTTTTATTAGATGCTGCAGCTGAGATGGATGATGAAGCGATGAATACTTACTTTGAGTCTAATGATCTGCCAGTGGATTTACTGAAAAAATGCGTGAGAAATGGGACCATTAAAGGAAAATTTGTTCCTGTGTTATGTGGATCAGCTTTTAAAAATAAAGGCGTACAACCACTTTTAGATGGTGTGGTTGACTTTTTACCTTCTCCTATTGATGTTGATGTAATTGTTGGAATTGATCCTAAAGATTCAGAAAAGAAAATTGAGGTCAAACCTTCAGAAAAAGAGAAATTTGTTGCTCTTGCATTTAAAATGATGACGGATAAATTTGTAGGCAGCTTGACGTTTATCCGTATTTATTCTGGTAAATTAAAGTCTAAATCTACCGTTTCAAATGCGTTAAAAAACGAAACTGAAGGGATTGGCAGAATGTTACTTATGCATGCAAATAACCGAGAAGATATAACTGAGGCTAGGGCTGGAGATATAGTTGCTTTAGTTGGGCTAAAGAAAACAACCACCGGAGATACTTTATGTTCTGTTGATTTTCCTATATTATTGGAGCGTATGGAATTTCCTGAGCCTGTTATTGAAATTGCTGTGGAACCTAAAACCACTTCAGATCAGGAAAAATTAGGTATTGCTCTAAATAGGTTGGTTGCAGAAGATCCTTCTTTGAGAATGTCAGTAAATGCGGAAAGTAGCCAGACTATATTGAAAGGCATGGGTGAGCTCCATCTTGAGATTATTGTTGATAGAATGAAGCGCGAATTTAACGTTGAGGCTAACGTCGGTGCTCCTCAGGTTGCATATCGTGAAACTATCACTAAATCTGTTGAAATTGATTACACTCATAAAAAACAATCTGGTGGAGCTGGTCAGTTTGCTAAGGTTAAAATAAAATTTGAACCTCTTGAGCCTGGTTCTGGGTTTCAATTTGAAAGTAAAATTGTAGGTGGTGCTATTCCAAAAGAGTATATTCCTGGGGTAGAAAATGGCTTGGAGTTGATAAAAGAAGGTGGTATAATTTCGGGATTTCCGTTGATTGATTTTAAGGCTACCCTTCTTGATGGTGCTTTTCATGAGGTTGATTCTAGTCCTTTAGCTTTTGAACTTGCTGCTAAAGGTGCTTTTAAAGAGATGGCAAATAAAGCTGGTCCAAAAATGCTGGAGCCTATAATGAAAGTTGAAATCATTACTCCTGAAGAATATATGGGTGATGTTATGGGTGATATAAATAGTAGAAGAGGAAATGTTGCTGATATGCTCGATTTAGGTAATAATAGTAAAATAATTACTGCTTCGGTACCTCTTGCAAATATGTTTGGTTATATCAACGTTTTGCGTTCTATGTCTCAGGGAAGGGCGCAGTATAGTATGCATTTTTCTTGTTATGAGCAAGTGCCACAATATGTGGTTGATGAGTTAAAGTTAGAGTATAATTAAGGGTAATAATTATGACAGCAGTAGTGGAAGCATTTGGAAAGCCGCATGTAAATGTGGGAACAATAGGACATGTGGATCATGGGAAGACAACGTTGACAGCGGCGATAACGAAGCATTATGGAAATTTTGTAGCGTACGATCAGATAGATAAAGCGCCAGAAGAAAGGAAGAGGGGGATAACGATAGCAACAGCGCATGTTGAGTATCAGACGGAAAAAAGGCATTATGCACACGTTGATTGTCCTGGACATGCTGACTATGTAAAGAACATGATAGTAGGTGCAGCACAGATGGATGCGGCGATATTGGTAGTGTCAGGGGTTGATGGGCCAATGCCACAAACGAGAGAGCATATATTGCTGGCGAAGCAGGTGGGTGTTGGATATATCGTGGTGTATATAAATAAAGCTGATGTTGCTGATGCTGATATGATAGATTTAGTGGAAATGGAAGTGAGGGAATTGCTGAATAAATACGGATTTCCAGGGGATGAAGTGCCTGTTGTGGTTGGTTCAGCACTCAAGGCGCTGGAGGATGACAGCAGCGAATATGGAAAAAAATCAATAGACAAATTGATGGAAAAGTTAGATGAATATGTGGCGGTTCCACCAAGGCCTGTGGATTTACCATTTTTATTGCCAATCGAAGATGTATTTTCGATATCGGGGCGAGGAACAGTGGTAACAGGAAGAATAGAGAAGGGAGAGATAAAGACGGGAGAAGAGATAGAGATAATAGGTCTGCAAGCGACGCAAAAGGCGATATGCACAGGGGTTGAGATGTTTAAGAAGTTGCTGGATAAGGGAAGTGCAGGACTCAATGTAGGAATATTGTTAAGAGGAACAAAAAGAGAAGAAGTGGAGAGAGGGCAAGTATTAGCAAAACCGGGGACGATAACGCCGCATAGAAAGTTTAAGGCGGAGGTTTATATATTAAAGAAAGAGGAAGGAGGAAGGCATACACCATTTTTTGCGAATTACCAGCCACAGTTTTATTTAAGGACAACGGATGTAACTGGGAGCATAAAATTACTAGATGGGAAGGAGATGGTAATGCCAGGAGATAATGTGAGTGTAGAAGTAGAATTGCAAGTACCGATAGCAATGGATAAGGGATTGCGTTTTGCGATAAGAGAAGGCGGTAGAACTGTTGGTTCTGGTGTTGTTTCTGAAATTTTGGAGTGAGAGTTTGAGTTATAGGAGTGTAGCTCAATTGGTAGAGCGCTGGTCTCCAAAACCAGAGGTTGTAGGTTCAATTCCTATCGCTCCTGCATTAATGTTGTGGTGGAAATGTTAAAAAGTTTGTGTGGTTTTTTCTGTGATATAAAGCAAGAAATACGAAGAATTGCTTGGGTAAAGAAACAGGAGGTGTTGTCATCTCTATTTGTTGTAATGATTGTTATATTATGCTTTTCGATTTTCTTCTGTTTTGTGGATTTTATGTCTCTTTACGTAATTAAGGCTTTATTTGGAATTATTTATGGAATGTGAATATAAATGGTATATCATTAAAGTTGATTATGGATATGAGCAAGGTATACGCGAATTGGTAAGTAATGCTGTTTATTTTAAGGAAGTGTTTATTCCTTATCAAACGGTATGTAATTCAAAGTCTGATATAAAAGAATTATGTGAAGTGTATGTATATATGCATCTGTGTGATGAAAGCAAAAATATTTTGAATCAAACGCCTGGATTCTGCAGTGGCGAATCTGGTAATTTTGAGATGATTTTAGATGATGAGATAAGTTTAAAGTGTAAGGAATTTAATAGGTATAAATGGTATATCTTGAGAGTTGCTTCTAATTGTGAAGAGAAAGTGCGCCAACATATATTGGAAAATTCTATGAGATTGGGTGTTAATGATTACTTTAAGGAAGTTTTTATTCCATATGAAGAGCTAAGTGAAGTAGAGTTGAAATCTAAGAAAATTGCTACACGAAGGAAATGCTTTCCTGGTTATGTCTTTTTATACGTGAATTTATGCGATGAAGTATTGAATTTTATCAATAATATACCAAAATCTCTTAAGGTTTATGGATTTTTGAAAAACGGTAATATTCCAAAGGTGATTTTGGATGATGAGATTCACTCAATGTGTAATGCACTTTATAATGCTCAAGAGACAAAGAAGTTAGGTTATGGTTATGAAAAAGGTGAAAAAGTGAAAATTAATGATGGTCTTTTTCAAAATTTTACTGGTAAGGTAAATATGGTAAACGATGAGAAAAAAATTATTAATGTGGAAGTATCGATTTTAGGTAAGCCGACAATAATAGAGCTTGATCTGGCTCAAGTAGAGAAAATAGAGGATTAATTATGAGTGTTATAGTTGCTAAGATTAACTTACTTATGGAAGCTGGGAAAGCAGTTCCAGGACCGAAAATTGCTTCAGTACTTGGTCCACGTGGTATACCTGTTCCTAAGTTTTGTGAAGCTTTTAATAAAGTTACTAGTGCTGCTAACGCTAATTATAAAGTAGGCGATTTAGTAACAGTGCGAATTTCCATAAAGGATGATCGCTCTCATGATTTTACTGTCAGCGGTCCGCCTGTGGCTTATTTACTTAAGCAGGAGGCTAAATTAAGTAAAAGTTCTGGTAATCCTGGTAAAGAATTAGTGGCTAAATTACCTATGTCTGCTATAATTAAAGTAGCAAAGTGCAAGATGGTTGATATGAAAGTGGATAATGAAGATTCAGCAGTGAAAATGGTTGTAGGCACTGCAAAATCTATGGGTATAGAAGTTGTGGAAGGTTAGGTAAATGAATACATATAATGATAATCCTAAGCAGTGTTTGAAGAAGATTGTTGAGTTTGCTTCAGCAAAATTTAATGAATCAGTTGATATTGCGGTCAATTTAGGCGTAGATTCACGTAAATCTGAAGAGCAGGTGCGTGGTGCAGTAGTTTTGCCTAAAGGTATCGGGAAGAATATTAAAGTAGCTGTTTTTGCTCAAGATAAACATTTATTAGAAGCTGAAAAAGCTGGTGCTGATATTGCAGGAGGAGAGGATTTAGTTGAAGAAATAAAAAAAGGTAGAAAGTTAGATGTTGATTGGTGCATTACTACTCCTGATTTTATGGCAAAAATCACTCCTATTGCAAAAGTATTGGGTGCTAAAGGGCTGATGCCTAACCCTAAATTTGGTACTGTGACTTCTAACATTGCAGAAGCTATTAAAACCATTAAGTCTGGTCAGGTAAAATTTAGAACAGATAAAAATGGTGTTATTCATGGTAAATTAGGAAATATTAAATTTGATATTGATGACTTGCTAGAAAATTTAAAAGCCTTTCTTAAAGTAATTAAAGATAATAAACCTATTTCTGCGAAAGGAATTTACTTTAAGGGTGTTTTTTTAAATTCAACTATGGGTAAAGCTTATAAGATAGGCAAAGTGGAAGATATAATTTAAGGGAGTGATACCGTGAAGCGTAAAGATAAGGATGAATTTATACAGAGCACAATAAACGTATTTGTAAATAATGATTTCTTGATATTAGTAAATTTTAAATCTATAAATGCTAATGATTCATTAACTCTGAGGAATAGTCTGAAGTCTATAGCAGGTGGGGTATTAGTAGTTAAAAACACTCTAGCGCGTTTGGCTTTGGAAAGGACTGGTAAATTCTCTTATTTATCAGGCAAATTTTCCGGTCCTGTTGCTATTATATACTCTAGTGGCATAGTAGAAGCTGCAAAATTAATAGTTGATTTTACTAATGCTAACAAAGAAAAAATGTCTGTGATTTGCGCAGCTCATTTAAATGAATTGTTAACAGTGGAAGATGTTAATAAACTGGCTAAGTTGCCTTCTCTGGATGAATTGCGTGTTAAAATTATGCGTTTAATATCTTATGATATTCCTGCTCGGTTAGCGTTGTCTATTGATTCATCTTCTATGAGGCTTATGAGAGTTTTGGATTATTATAGTTCTAAAAAATAAATTTGTTGTTAAGTAAGGTGGTAATTATGAGTAATGTAACAAGTGATTTGGTTGATAAAATATTATCTTTAAACCTATTAGAGGCTTCTGAACTTGTAAAAGTTTTAGAAGAGAAAATAGGGTTGCCTGCTGGTTCTTTTCTTGGTGGAGCTGTTGGTGCTGGGGCGCCTATTGGTGATAATGCTGCTGCTCCTGCTGCTCAAGAAAAAGCTGAGTATAAAGTTGTGATTAAAGAAATTGATGCGAGTAAAAAAATAGGAGTTATTAAAGCTGTGAGAGAGGTTAATTCTATATTGGGTTTAAAAGAAGCAAAAGAGTTGGTTGAATCTTTACCTAAAGATTTGACTGCTAATGTTCCTAAAGACGAAGCAGAAAAAATCAAGCAAAAACTTATTGAAGCAGGAGCAACTAAAGTGGAGCTTGAATAATATTTAATGTATTAATTTTATATTGATATAGCTCTTTTAATTAGTTTGGGGTATTTTAATGGTTGATTCTTCTTATATGTACGCTTCTGGTGCTTTTGTTCCTAGAGTTTCTTATTCTAGGTCGATTGATTTAAAAGATTCTTTATTGGATTTGGTTAAGGTTCAAAAAGAATCATATGATTCTTTTACTCCTAAGAATAAGGGTAATGAAAGACTTGAAGTTATCTTTCATACAATCTTTCCAATAAATGATCCTTTGCGTAGGGCTACTATTGAGTTTATAAGTTGTAGGGTAGATGATCCTAAGTATGATGAATCTGAGTGTATAAAGCGTGGTGTAACTTTTTCTGCTCAGGTTATTGCTTCTATACGTCTTGTTGTTATGCAGGATGGTATTTCTCTTGATGAATATAAATCGATTAAAGAGAGTGGAGATCATTCTAAACTTGCAACCGTTGTAAAATCTATAGAAGAGCAGAAAGTCCACTTTTGTGGGTTGCCTATGATGACTGATAAGGGCACTTTCATCATTAATGGTGTGGAAAAAGTTATCGTCTCACAAATGCATAGGTCTCCTGGTGTATTTTTTGATAGCGATAAGGGAAAAACTTACAATTCTGGTAAATTGATCTATTCTGCTAGAATTATTCCTTATAGGGGTTCTTGGCTTGATATTGAATTTGATGTTAAAGACCATTTGTATTTTCGTGTTGATAGAAAAAGAAAATTGCCAATTTCAGTTTTATTAAAGGCGTTGGGTCTATCAAATAATGATATACTCGATAGATTTTATGAGAAAATAAAGTATGTAAAACATAAAGATGGTTGGAAAGTGCCTTTTGTTCCTGATAAATTTAAAGGAGTGAGGCTACCTTTCGACTTAATGGATATTGAAGGTAATGTGCTGCTTAAAGCTAACGTTCGTATTACCTCAAGACTAGCTAAAAAGCTATATGATAATGAATTGAAAGAGTATCTGGTTCCTTTTAATTCTATATGTGGTTTATTCCTCGCAGAAGATTTAATGGATAGTGCTAGCTCTACGAAAATTTTATCTGCTGGTGAATCTATAAAGCTGGAAGACATAAAGAAGCTTGAGTTATTATCTGTAGATGAAATATCAGTGTTGAACATAGATAATTTGTTTGTTGGACCTTATATATTAAATACGCTTTTCTTAGATGAAAACATGTCTTATCAGGATGCACTATATGAAATATATAGAGTTTTGCGTCCTGGTGAAGTTCCTGTTTTAGAGATAGTAGAAGAGTTTTTCCGTAATCTTTTCTTCAGTCCGGAATATTATGATTTGTCTAACATTGGTAGGTTGAAGCTTAACTCTTACCTTGGATTAAATTATGATGAGGATTTAACTGTTTTAACGCATGAAGATATTATTGAAATTGTGAAAAAAATAGTATTGTTACGTGACGGTCAAGGCTCTGTAGATGATATTGATCATTTAGGAAACAGAAGAGTAAGATCAGTTGGAGAGTTTATAGAAAATCAATTTAGAACTGGGTTGTTGAAATTGGAACGCGCAATAGTTGATTCTATGTCCACTTCTAGTTTAGATAAAGTTTCTCCATCTGATTTTATTAATCCAAAAGTGTTAACTAATGTCTTAAGAGATTTCTTCAATTCTTCTCAATTATCGCAATTTATGGATCAGACTAATCCGTTATCTGAAATAACACATAAAAGAAGGTTATCCGCGTTAGGTCCTGGCGGTTTAACAAGAGAACGGGCAGGATTTGAGGTGCGTGATGTTCATCCAACTCATTATGGAAGAATTTGCCCTATTGAGACTCCTGAAGGGCAAAATATAGGGTTAATCAACAGCTTAGCTATATACGCGCGTATTAATAAATATGGTTTCATTGAAAGCCCTTATAGAAAAGTAGTCAATAGGGTTGTTACTGATCAAATTGAGTATCTTTCTGCTATAGACGAAGGCTCACATCATATAGCTGACACTAGCGTAAAGCTTGATGAAAATAATTGCTTTGTTGATGACATGCTATACTGTAGATATGCTGGTAGCTTCGTCATGGTAAGTAGCGACCAAGTTAGTTACATTGACGTATCTCCTAAGCAGGTAATATCAGTTGCAGCTTCCTTGATTCCATTTTTAGAAAATGATGATGCTAATAGAGCATTAATGGGTTCAAATATGCAACGTCAGGCCGTACCTTTATTGAAGCCTACCGCTCCTCTGGTTGCTACTGGTATGGAGTCTTTTGTAGCTTCTGGCTCTGGTGCTGTAGTTTTAGCAAAACGCGATGGCATAGTTGATAGTTCTGATAGTAACTCTATAGTTATACGTGCTTTTGATAAAGAAAGGGTTAACTACTTGGACGTAGATATTTATCATCTAAGGAAATTTCAGCGTTCTAACCATAATACTTGTATTAATCAAAGACCGCTAGTGTGCGTAGGTGATTGTGTTAAAAAGGGTGATATAATAGCTGATGGTCCTGCAATTAACAGTGGTGAGTTGGCGCTTGGTAAAAATTTGCTAGTCGCTTTTATGTCTTGGCAAGGTTATAATTTTGAAGACTCTATTATTATTTCTAGTGAAGTTGTTAAAAAAGATCTCTTTACTTCTATTCATATAGAAGAATTTGACTGTGTTGTACATGATACCCCTTTAGGATCAGAAAAAATAACTCGTGCTATACCTGGTGTTAATGAAGAAAATCTATATCACTTGGATGATAGTGGTATAGTGAAAATTGGTACAAGAGTTGGTCCAGGCTATATTCTGGTAGGTAAAGTTACACCTAAACCTTCTCTTTCATTGCCTCCTGAAACGAAGTTATTAATGACAATTTTTGGTGAAAAGTCATTCGATTGTGCGGATTCCTCTTTATATACATCTCCAGATGTTGAAGGGACAGTAATTGATGTACAAGTCTTTACACGCAGGGGGGTTGAAGAAAATGAAAGGGCATTACTCATCAAACAAAAAGAGATAAATGACTTTGAGGAAGAGCGAGATTATATAATCAATGTTACTAGTGAATATTTCTATGATGAACTGAAGAAACTTCTTATTAATTCTGGTTCTCAAGATCGAGAAAAATTTGACTCTATTGAACGTGAGCAATGGTGGGGTATAGGATTAAAAAACCAATCCATTTCTGAGCAAGTTAAGAGCTTAAAAAAAGATTTTGATGAAAAAGTATCACATGCAATAGCACAGTTTAAGCGAAAAGTAGAAAAATTACATGAAGGTTATGACCTGCCTCAAGGTGTGTCGATGTCAGTAAAAGTTTTCATTGCTGTGAAACATAGTCTGCAGCCAGGGGATAAAATGGCTGGTAGACATGGGAATAAAGGTGTGATTTCTCGAGTTGTGCCAGTGGAAGATATGCCTTATTTGGAAGATGGTACTCCTGTTGATATTATTCTTAACCCTCTTGGTGTTCCTTCACGAATGAATGTAGGGCAAATACTGGAAACGCATGTAGGTTGGGCTTGTAGAAAATTAGGGGAAAAGGTAAGTAATATTCTCGATGGGATCAATAAGATCAAAAGTGCTTTTTGCAAGGGAATTAGGTCCCTTAACGATGATAATTTTACACAATTTGCAGTAGCATACCTTGATAATAAAAAAATTGAAAATATTGATGATGATGAAATAACGGCTTCTGTTTTAAATACACCTAATAAGAATGCACTAAATGACGAGTTGAATGAGTTAGTAGAGAACTATTTGAACTCTTGTAAAAGTTCATACAGCAATTTACGTAACTTCCTGATTGAGGTTTATAGCTATGGCAGTAACGTATCTATCTGTAATGATATTCGTAATATTAGTGATAATAATCTCATTGAATTTGCACGCAAATTACGTGATGGCGTTCCTGTTGCTGCACCTGTATTTGAGGGTCCAAAAGATGAACAAATAGCAAAATTATTTGAACTTGCTGGTTTAGATAACTCTGGACAAGCTGTATTATATGACGGTTGCAGTGGTGAAAAATTCGACCGCAAGGTTACAGTTGGTTATATGTACATGCTTAAGTTGCACCACTTGGTTGATGGTAAAATTCATGCGCGTTCAGTAGGGCCTTATAGTTTGGTTACTCAACAACCTCTTGGAGGAAAATCTCATTTTGGTGGTCAGCGTTTTGGTGAAATGGAATGTTGGGCATTACAAGCCTATGGTGCTGCTTATACTTTGCAGGAAATGTTAACTGTGAAGTCTGATGATATTAATGGTAGAGTTAAGATTTATGAATCGATAATAAAAGGTGACAGTAATTTTGAATGTGGAATTCCTGAATCCTTTAATGTGATGATAAAAGAACTACGTTCTTTATGTTTAAATGTAGATTTAAAGCAAAATGATGTAGTGATTGAAGATATATCTCACACTAACATTGCACAACCTTTTAATGAGGTTAGCATATCGATTGCTAGCCCTGAAAGTATTAAGCGTATATCTTGTGGTGAGATAGAAGATGTTTCAACTGCAAATTATCGTACGTTCAAAGTTGAGAAAGGTGGATTATTTTGCCCTAAGGTTTTTGGCCCTGTCAATGATGATGAATGTTTATGTGGAAAATACAAAAAAAGAAGACACAGAGGTCGTATATGCGAAAAATGCGGAGTAGAAGTTACATCTTCTAAAGTAAGAAGAGAAAGGATGGGTCATATAGAGCTTGCATCTCCTGTTGCTCATATATGGTTTTTGAAATCGCTTCCTTCAAGAATTGGAGCATTATTGGATATGTCTCTCAGAGATATTGAGAATATTTTATATAGCGATAATTATATCGTAATAGATCCTCTTGTTTCGCCTTTTGAAAAAGGTGAGATTATTAGTGAAAAAGCTTATAATGAAGCTAAAGATAGCTATGGGATCGATAGTTTTGTAGCTATGCAAGGTGTTGAAGCTATAAGAGAGTTGCTAACGCGCCTTGATTTACATGAAATTAGGAAGGATTTAAGACTAGAATTAGAATCTGTTGCTTCTGAGATAAGAAGAAAGAAAATTATAAAGAGATTGCGTATTGTTGAAAACTTCATTAAATCTGGAAATAGGCCTGAGTGGATGATACTTACAACTATACCTATTTTACCACCTGATTTGCGTCCTTTGGTATCGCTTGAGAGTGGTCGTCCTGCAGTTTCTGATCTGAATCATCATTATAGGACTATTATTAATAGAAATAACAGGTTGAGGAAATTGTTGAGCTTAAATCCTCCTGAGATTATGATTCGTAATGAAAAAAGGATGTTACAAGAAGCAGTTGATTCTCTTTTTGATAATGGTCGTCGTAATACTTTGGTAAATAAAGCTGGTGCTGTTGGATATAAAAAGTCCATTAGTGATATGTTAAAAGGAAAACAGGGTCGTTTTCGCCAGAACCTCTTAGGAAAAAGGGTAGACTACTCTGGACGTTCTGTAATAGTTGTTGGTCCAACTTTGAAACTAAATCAGTGTGGATTACCAAAAAGAATGGCTCTTGAACTATTCAAACCTTTTGTTTACTCAAAGCTTAAGATGTATGGTATGGCTCCAACTATTAAGTTTGCTAGTAAGTTGATAAGAGCAGAAAAACCAGAAGTTTGGGATATGCTTGAAGAGGTAATAAAAGAGCATCCTGTTTTGTTGAATAGAGCGCCTACGCTACATAGACTTGGTATTCAGGCTTTTGAGCCAATCCTTATTGAAGGCAAAGCAATACAGCTTCATCCGCTTGTCTGTACGGCGTTTAATGCTGATTTTGATGGTGATCAAATGGCAGTGCATGTGCCAATTTCATTGGAAGCTCAGCTTGAAGCTAGGGTGTTGATGATGTCCACTAATAACGTTTTAAGTCCTTCTAATGGCAGACCGATTATAGTTCCTAGTAAAGATATAGTACTTGGTATATATTATCTGACTTTACAAGAACCTAAGGAAGATAATTTACCATCTTTTGGTGCTTTTTGTGAAGTTGAGCATTCCTTGAGTGATGGTACTTTACATATTCATTCTAGTATAAAGTATAGGATGGAGTATATTAATAGCAGCGGTGAAACTCACTATAAAACTGTTTGTACAACTCCTGGCCGTTTAATATTATGGCAAATTTTTCCTAAGCATGAGAATCTAGGCTTCAATCTAATAAATCAGATATTAACAGTCAAGGAAATAACTGGTATAGTTGATTTGGTATATCGTAACTGTGGTCAAAGTGCTACAGTGGCATTTTCTGATAAATTAATGGTACTTGGCTTTGAGTATGCCACATTTTCTGGTGTCTCTTTTGGTCGTTGTGATATGGTTATACCTGAAACTAAAGCTACACATGTTGATCACGCGAGGGGTGAAATTAAGAAATTCTCTATGCAATATCAAGATGGGCTAATAACTAGAAGTGAGAGGTATAACAAGGTTATAGATGAATGGTCTAAGTGTACGGATATGATAGCTAATGATATGTTAAAAGCAATATCTATATATGATGGAAATAGTAAGTACAACTCAGTGTATATGATGGTTAACTCTGGTGCAAGGGGTTCTACTTCACAGATGAAACAGCTAGCAGGAATGCGAGGGCTCATGACCAAACCTTCTGGTGAGATTATAGAAACACCTATAATTTCTAATTTCCGTGAAGGATTGAACGTATTTGAATACTTTAATTCTACTCACGGTGCGCGTAAAGGTTTAGCTGACACTGCACTTAAAACTGCAAACTCTGGATACTTAACTCGTCGTTTAGTTGATGTATCTCAAAATTGCATAGTTACAAAGCATGACTGTAAAACAAAAAATGGTCTTGTTGTGAGAGCTACAGTTGAAGGAAGTACTATAGTTGCATCTCTAGAGAGTGTTGTGCTGGGTAGAACAGCTGCAAATGATATATATAACCCAGTGACAAAAGAATTATTAGTAAAAGCAGGGGAATTAATTGATGAGGATAAAGTAAAGCAAATCAGCATTGCAGGTCTTGATGTTGTAAAAATTAGATCGCCTTTAACTTGTGAAATAAGTCCTGGTGTATGTTCTTTATGTTATGGAAGAGACCTTGCAACTGGTAAAATTGTTTCAATAGGTGAAGCAGTTGGTGTTATAGCTGCTCAATCTGTTGGAGAGCCAGGTACTCAGTTAACGATGCGTACTTTTCATATAGGTGGAGTAATGACTAGAGGCGTTGAATCCTCGAATATTATAGCTTCTATTAATGCTAAAATAAAGTTAAACAATAGTAATATAATTATAGATAGAAACGGAAATAAAATTGTGATAAGCCGTTCCTGTGAAGTCGTGTTGATTGATAGCCTTGGTAGTGAGAAGTTGAAGCACAGTGTACCTTACGGCGCTAAGTTTTATGTAGATGAGAGTGGGTCAGTAAAAATTGGCGATAAAGTTGCGGAATGGGATCCTTATACATTGCCTATTATCACGGAGAAGACTGGTACAGTGTCTTATCAGGACTTAAAAGATGGAATTTCGATTACTGAAGTGATGGATGAATCTACAGGAATATCAAGCAAAGTAGTAAAAGACTGGAAATTGCATTCTGGTGGAGCTAGTTTACGTCCTCGTATTGTGCTGCTTGACGATAATGGTGAAGTAATGACACTCGCAAGTGGCGTTGAAGCATGTTATTTTATACCAATTGGTGCAGTGCTCAATGTACAAAATGGCCAGAAGGTTCATGCAGGTGATGTTATTACAAGAACACCAAGAGAGTCAGTTAAAACTCGTGATATTACTGGTGGTTTACCGAGGGTTATAGAGTTATTTGAAGCACGTCGTCCTAAAGAGCATGCTATTGTTAGTGAGATAGATGGCTATGTAGCGTTTTCTGAAAAAGACCGTAGAGGAAAACGCAGTATATTAATTAAACCTGTAGATGAACAAATTTCTCCAGTTGAATATTTGGTATCAAGAAGTAAGCATGTAATAGTCAATGAAGGTGATTTTGTACGTAAAGGTGATCTATTGATGGATGGTGACCCTGATCTCCATGATATTTTACGTGTGCTTGGGTTAGAAGCTTTAGCGCACTATATGATTTCTGAAATACAGCAAGTTTATAGATTGCAGGGTGTTCGTATAGACAATAAGCATTTAGAGGTGATCTTAAAACAAATGCTACAAAAAGTGGAAATTACTGATCCTGGTGATACTATGTACTTGGTTGGCGAAAGCATTGACAAGCTGGAAGTTGATAGGGAAAATGATGCTATGAGTAACTCTGGCAAACGGCCTACTCATTATCTTCCTATTCTGCAGGGGATTACTAGGGCAAGTCTTGAAACTAGCTCCTTTATTTCTGCTGCCTCTTTCCAAGAGACAACAAAAGTACTTACAGAAGCAGCATTCTGCGGGAAGAGTGATCCTTTAAGTGGATTAAAAGAAAATGTTATAGTAGGAAGATTAATTCCTGCTGGTACAGGTTTGATTATGAATAAGATCAGAGCACTTTCACTTTGTGATAATGTGGATAAATATGAAAAATATTTTGATATTGAAACTTATGACGAGGAATGGTTGATGGATAATGGTTGTCATTTACACTCTGGTGAGGAAGAGAGCGTAGTGGCATACGATCAGTCGAATTGAGTACAGCTAGTGTGTCTCTTGACCAAAAAAGCCAATAATATTTTCTTTCACTTCTGTGCTATCTGTCATGTTATTTACTCTCACACGAAATTCAGATGAGCCTTGAAGCCCGCTACTGTACCAACCTATGTGTTTGCGGGCCATCTTTATTCCTGTGTCATTTCCATAGTACTCAAGAATATTGTCGTAATGCTCGAGTATGATGCTTAATCTCTCTGAAGCTGTTGGCTCAGAAGTTTCACTTCCACTGAGAAAGTTCATTGCTTGATTAATCAGCCAAGGTTTACCGTAGGCACCACGACCTATCATCACTCCGTCTGCTCCGGATTCTTTAAGAGCACTTTGAATATCACTCAAGTTTTTAATATCGCCATTTACTATAACTGGAATTTTCACTTGTTCTTTAACATTTCTAACGAATTTCCAATCTGCTTGACCGTTATAGAGCTGTGCTCTTGTCCTTCCATGCACAGTAATCATTTTTGCTCCTAAGTCTTCGGCAATTTTCGCAAGTCTCGGGGCATTGCGATTTTCATCGTTCCATCCAGTGCGCATTTTCACCGTAACTGGCATATTCACTGCTTTGACCACAGCTTCAATTATCTCAGCGGCTTTTTTCTCATCACGCATTAGCGCTGATCCTGCATAACCGTTTACAACTTTTTTAACAGGGCAACCAAAGTTTATGTCTATAATTTTTGCTCCCATGTCCTCGTTTAATTTTGCAGCCTCCGCCATAACATCTGGCTCACACCCAGCAAGCTGCACAGCAGTTAATGCATCGACTTTTGCTTTTTGCAAACTCTGGCGAGTTTGCATAATCATAGCTCTGCTTGCAATCATCTCTGAAACTAACAAACTTGCACCAAGTTTCTTCACAATACTTCTAAACGGATAATCAGTCACCCCAGACATTGGCGCTAAAATTACCGGAGAATCAATCGTCAAATTTCCTATTTGAAGGGGCATAAGGTCAATGGTAATTTTTCATTAATTACATAATGTAACACAAACTTGCATTCTCCCTTGAAATAGAAGACTGAGATGTTTTCGTCCTTGGCGGACGCTTACGATTTCTTAGATCTTCCTTACATTTCTCATCTTCCATAAGCGCTCTTGTAAATTCTTCTCTTTTCTCATTCAAATCAAATTTATATTCTGATAACTTTTTGTCAATTTCGTCAAATGATTTGTCTTCGTTAAGCATTTGTGTAATTTTATGAGCATTTTCTAACGCAAATATTCCACAGTTATACCCGTCACTTTGCTGCTTAGTTGGGGAAATTCTTATGTCTAATACCCATTCCTCTTTTTGCAGTTCTCTTTTAACAATATTTAGCACATTATCTGGCAATTGATTACCAAATGAGTCACAGTAATAAGCTCTAAATTTTTTATCACCTGCATCAGGTTTAATAACCAAAGTTACCCAATGATTATTGTTAATATGAAGAACCGAAGTAAATATCAATTTAGAATTTTGTTTGAATTCACCTCTATAATTCTGAAGAAATTCTTTTGTGAGTTCGTCCCAACCATTAGAATAGCTAGGGGCAAGAAAATAGACATTATTATTACTATATTCACTTTGTGAGTACCCATATACAACTCTTGCAATATGTGTAATGTCATTATCATCTAACCAGTAACTATAGTTTTTTCTGTTTGTCTGATGCACAAGAGTGTCCAAATCTTCATGAAACTCTTTACCACCCAAACCACTATCCAAAGAGCTTCTACGACTACTGTTCCTTGAATTGGGTTCACTTCCTGGTACAATACCACTATCTCCATCTTGAGTTTTTTGCTCACCTTGACTTGCTCTTTTTCCATTAATATAGTTCTTTGCTAATTTGTATGCTACTGTAAGAATTATTCCCATTAAAACCCAAACTACAGGGTTAGAGATGAGTATAGCAAGTGGAAAGGTCAATAGAGGAGATCCTATTACCGCCCCTAAACAGCCAACAGCAAATGTGGCTGCTAGGCATACACAAGTAGCGTAGATAACGAATTTCCCACCAGTAAAGTAAGTGCTCTCTTTAAGTTGATTATATTTTTCTGTGACGCCCATACTACATCCTATAAACGCTAAGTTAATTAAATTTTAACAAATTCTAACAAAAAAATCAACCATAATAATTTTAGTAGTATGAGAAAATATTGAATATTAAGAGCTTTTAAAGTACAGTAACAATGTTAGTAATAGCACAATATATGCACGATATAGAATATATACGTAAGAACTTTGAAGAATTTGAGAAGGCAATGAAAAGCAGGGGAATTAGAGAATCTACTGCGGAAGAGATATTAGAAATTGATCACGAGAAAAGGTCATTAACCACTAAACTGCAAGATTTAAATAGGCAGCGCAATGAAATCACAGAGGAAATAAAGAAGCTGAAAATGAGCAAGAGCCCCTGTGAAGAGCAAATAAAATCATCAAAAAACATTACGAATGAAATAGAGGCAATTAGCTTAAAAGAACAAGCAGAAAAGGATAAGTTGGTGAATGTTTTATCTAACTTGCCGAATATTTCTGCGCAAGATGTGCCAATAGGCGCAAATGAGAGCTCCAACATAGAAATTAGAAAATACGGAGAAAAAAGGCAATTTGATTTTACGCCAAAGTCTCATTATGAATTGGGAGAAAAATTAAATTTGATGGACTTTGAACAAGCAGCAAGAATTTCCGGATCAAGATTTGCGATATTAAAAGGACAGTTAGCTAAGCTTGGACGAGCGCTGATAAATTTTATGCTTGAAATGCATGTTAATGAATTTGGCTATACTGAGGTATATCACCCAGCTTTAGTAAAAAACGAAGCTATGTATAACGTTGGTCAGCTACCGAAATTTTCAGATGATTCGTATTTAACTACCGACGAATTGAGGTTGATTCCCACAAGTGAAGTGTTTTTAACAAATTTGGTTGCTGATAAAATAGTAGAGGAAAAAGAACTGCCTATTCGTTTTACTGCGTATTCAGAGTGTTTTCGTAAAGAAGCAGGCAGCGCAGGGCGAGACACGAGAGGCATGATAAGGCAACACCAATTTGGTAAAGTGGAATTGGTGAGTATCACAACTGAAGACCAATCAAATGATGAACTTGAGCGCACGACGAGTATTGTTGAAGAGATATTAAAAAAACTAGAATTACCGTATAGAGTAATGCTACTCTGTAGTGGTGATATGGGTTTTGCTGCACAAAGGACTTATGACATAGAGGTATGGTTACCTGAGCAAGATAAATATAGAGAAATATCAAGCTGCTCAAATTGTGGTGCATTTCAAGCAAGAAGGATGAACGCTAAATACTCTTCAGAAACTGATAAAAAGATGAAAAAATATATTCACACTTTAAACGGCTCAGCTTTAGCTATAGGAAGAACGATTATTGCCATAATGGAGAATTATCAAAATTCTGACGGGTCGATTGCAATACCAAACGTGTTGCAAAAATACATGAGTAATGATACTGTTATAAGCAAATAATAATTTTGACATATAGAAAAGCGAGGAAATAAAGATGAAGGTTCTGGTTATAGGTTCTGGTGGGCGTGAGCACGCTCTACTTTGGGCTCTAAAAAAATCTCCTATCTTGACTGAGTTATATGTAACTCCTGGTCGCTCGGCCATGGAAAATTTGGGAGTTCTTGTGGATGTAAATATTCAAAATTCAGTGGATGTTACACAATTTTGCAAGAGAGAAAATATAGAGTTGGTTGTTATTGGTCCAGAACAACCAATAATTGATGGGCTTGCTGATGATTTAGTTGCAGAGGGAATAAATGTTTTTGCTCCAAGTCAAGCAACTGCAAAACTTGAGGGATCGAAGTCTTTCACCAAGGGACTATGTAAACGATATGGTATACCAACTGCCAAGTACGAGTGTTTTGTTGATGAAGGGTTAGCTAAAGATTTTGTACGTAGCAATAAAATAAAGTTTCCACTTGTAGTGAAAGCAAATGGAATTGCAGCAGGAAGAGGGGTGGTTATATGTAATACAGAAAGCGAAGCTTTTGCAGCAATAAATTTAATGCTAGTGGAGAAAAAATTTGGTGAATCAGGTGAAGAAATAATCATAGAAGAGTTTTTAATTGGAGAAGAAGTAAGTTTTTTTGCTCTTATTGATGGGTTGAAAGTAGTAACTCTTGGGTGTGCAAAAGATTATAAGAGAGTTGATGAAAGTAATGAAAGCCAAAATACTGGAGGTATGGGGTCGTACTCATCACCTTCAATTATAAGTAAGGACATGGAGCAAAAAATTATCCAAAAAATAATATACCCTACAGCTCAAGCATTGGTTAACATGGGTACGCCTTATAAAGGAGTACTCTTTGCTGGTTTAATGATTTGCAAAGATAGCCCAAAACTTCTCGAGTATAACGTTAGATTCGGTGATCCAGAAACGCAATCTATATTACCTAGATTTGATTCAAATTGCGATTTGTTAAAATTGATGTTGTTAGTTGCAGAAGGAAAGTTAAATGTCAAAATGGTGGAACTTAACAACAAATCTACAGTTTGTGTAGTTGTTGCAAGTAAAGGCTATCCGGGTGATTATCAAAAGGGAGAAGTAATTAAAGGATTAGATAAGATTGAAAGCATTCCTGGTGTGTTGGTGTTTCATGCTGGTACTAAATTGGATGAAAGTGGTAACTTAGTTTCCGATGGCGGAAGAGTGCTAAATATAGTAGCAGAAGGGAGCACTATAGAGGAAGCCAAAAGTAAGGTGTACTCAGCATTAAATTTTTTAGAATGGCCAGGGGGCTTCTTCAGATACGATATCGGTAGTTAATGTTAAGCAGGTAGCCCACAGAAACGAAAAACTTCCTTGACAAACTCCGCCAGCCCCCTTATCATGAAACTGAAGCTATTGTATTTGCTTTCGCCAATCTGCAGATTAAAAGGTAAGGATTACTTAATGTATCGGCGTCTTATGTTCAATTTTTTGCAGTATATAGATACTGTATGTCTTTACAAAACTTCATCTACATCTAGATTTTTATCTAAATAAGCTGAACGCGCTTATAAAGCGTTACAAGACATCAAAAGATGCCAATACTCGACAGAGATAGTAAAAGACTAGCTAACTCGGGGATTCTTTGTCTTTTTTTCTGCTTAGTAAACTTCTTAAACATTTGCAGCGTAAGTTAGTTGCAATTAAAAGCAGCTAAATCTTGCTTGTCAAGCGTTTAAAACATAAAAAACGCCAATATTTTAAAGCAGATAATAACCCCAGGGCTTCTTTTGCCTTTTTTTTTATTTGGTAAATTTCTTAAATATTTATGGCTAAACGACAATCGTCATCCCGCTACTTGTTAGCGGGATCTAGGCTCTGTGGACAAAAAATATGAAAAGAGAGAAAAAGATGGTAGTTTAGCCTAATAGGTAAAAAATGGAGAAACTACCATATGCAATATTACATCAAAGAGGAAAATTGGAAACAAATTTTAGAGTTCATAAAAAGCGTAAAAGGAATGCACAGCAAAGATGAAAAACGTTTAAGAATATTCATAGAGGCAGTGTGGTACATAGTGCGAAGTGGTTGCCAATGGAGACTTTTACCAAAAACTTATGGTAATTACAGGAGTATACATAAGCGATTTAAAAGATGGTGTGAAAGAGATGTCTGGAAAAAATTGCTTGAATATACTAAACAAGAGCCTGATTTAGAAGTTGCTATAATCGACGGTACGATCATCCGAGCCCATCCATGTTCATCTGGATATACAAAAAACTCCAAGGATCAAGAAGCTTTAGGGAGGAGCAAAGGTGGCTTTACAACTAAAATACATGCGCTTGTCGATGCACTTGGAAATCCACTTAAATTTACTCTGACTCCTGGTCAAAGAAATGAAATTACGCAGGCACAAGTGTTGACCGAAAGTATCTATAACTCTACTGTAGTAGCTGACAAGGGCTATGATAGCAATGCCTTTGTTACAAGTCTTGAAGACAAGGGATGTACAGTAGTTATTCCGCCAAAACGGAATCGAAAAGTGCAAAGGTATTACGATGAGCATATCTACAAAGAACGTCATTTGATTGAGTGTTTTTTTGGTAAAATTAAAAATTTTAGGCGCATTTTTTCCAGATTTGATAAAACTGCTGAGGTTTTTATTGGTTTTCTCAATTTTGTTGGAGCTCTTGTATGGCTTCTCTAAAATTTTGTCCACAGAGCCTAGATAAAGACACTTACATTTCAATTATTTCACAATTTCTGTATAATCTTAAAAACTCAATTAGTACGTTATGAAAATAATAATAGGTAATGCTAGTAAGGAATTAGGGGAATCAGTAGTTAACCGGCTAGATGTTCAACCATCCTCTGCTTGGATATCAAAGTTTACCGATGGTGAGGTAAATGTAGAAGTAGCAAATGATCTGTATAATCAAGAAGTATATATAATACAATCTCTTTCTCCCCCTGTGAATGATAATCTTATGGAGCTTCTGCTTATAATTGATGCAGTAAATAGATTAGGAGCCAAAAGGATAGTAGTAATTATCCCTTATTATGGATATAGCAGGCAAGATAGAATTATCAAGAACAATAATGTGCAGTCTGCTTTAAGTGCCAAATTAGTTGCAAATCTTATTCAAACTGCAGGTGCAAGTAGTGTTGCAGTTATTGATTTGCACTCAAGTCAAATTGAAGGATTCTTTGATGTACCGATAACTAATTTGAACTGCTTTGAAGCATTTGTTGACTCTATACACACAGAAAATTTGGCAATTGTTGCACCTGATGTTGGAGCAATTGGCAGAGCACGTGCTTTTGCAAAGACTTTAGAGGAAAAGTACAAGATAGGGTTAAGTGATAAGATTATTGTAGTAGATAAATATAGGGAGAGAGCAGGCACATCTCAAGTAATGAACATAATAGGAGAAGTTGCGAATAAAAATTGTGTCATTGTTGATGATATAGTTGACTCTGGTGGAACATTGTGTAATGCAGCTCTTGCTTTAAAAGGCCACGGAGCAAAGTCCGTAATTTCATGCATCACACATGGCGTGCTTTCAGGAAGTGCAGTTGAGAAAATCTCTTCCTCTTCTTTAGATAAATTAGTGATTACGGATACCATACTTCACAAACTTGAAAAAACTGGTAAAATAGAAGTTGTTTCGGTCGTAGATATTTTAACTCACTTTATCCAAGGAGGTAAAGATGCCAGCTAAGTCAACAGAAGACGTTATTACTTCACTAATAGAATTTGCAAATAAGAGAAAAATAATAATTACCAAAGAAGAAATGCTTAAAATTGCACAGCTTGTAAGGATTAAGTTATCAAATGACGAGATTGATCACTACTCCAAAGAACTGACAATGCTGGATTGGATACATGATACTTTATTGCAAGTTAATACTGAAGGTGTTTCTCCTATGCGTTATGGCAGCATAGACAAGGACATTCATGTACGCGATGATGTTATAAATTCTCAAAACATTAAAGAAGAGATATTGTCCAATACAAAACCTGAGCATGGGTATTTCGTAGTGCCAAAGGTTATAAATGATTAAGGTAAAATAAGGCTCATATCAAACCTATAATAGATCGTATCTGTTCAGCAGAGTGGCAAAATAAGGTAGACGAGAAAAGACAACTATAGGAACAAATGGGTGTCATTCCAGTGCTTGACACTGGAATCCAGTCCTTTTGCACAGTTCCATCAAAAACGTTGTAGAGGATTAACCGCTTTCGTGTTTACCAACTTAGTGCCCAATCTGGATCCCAGTGTCAAGCACTGGGATGACAAGAAAGGGAGCACTGGAATTTTTGTTTCAGTATTTGTACATTAGCCATGCATCTGAACAGATACAATAAATCTACTTTCAAAAATAAGACCAATCCGGTAAAGAAGCATTTGTGGGAGTGGAAACCATTTTTTGATTTTTCTTTACTAAGTCTACTAAATATAGTTTAGAGTTGCTTGGTGATTCTGTTCTTGTAAAAATGATTTCTCTACCATTTGGTAACCATGCCGGGGATTCAATTTTATGCCCCTCTGAAAGCAGACGTTCTTCTTTGCCATCTGGCTTCATAACTCCTATGTAAAATTTTCCTGACTGAATCTTTGTAAAAGCTATTAGATCTCCTTTTGGCGACCAAACAGGCGTAGCATATCTTCCACTTCCAAAACTAATTCTTTTAGGTTTTTTACTTTTGTTAGTAAAATCGATAACGTACAGTTGCTGACTCCCACTTATATCAGAACTAAAAGCCATATACTTTTGATCTGGAGAAAAAGAGGGAGAAGTGCTTATAGCTGAACCTTTAGTAATTTTTTTTGTTCGTTTACTACTTAAATCCAAAGATAATATATTCGTTTCACCACCCAATGAGTGGGAAATTAAAAGAGATTTACCATCGGGAGAAAATCTTGGTGCAGAAACAACTCCTTCAAATGCGCTGATTATTGATTCAGTGTTATCTTTTAAATTTTTTAATATTATATAACTTTTACCATTTGCGTACGAGATATAAACAATACCCTTTCCATTTGGTGAGAATCTCGGTGTTGACACAAATCTATCGCCATTTGTTAAGTATTTTATATTACTTCCATCTTGATTCATCACAACAATTTTACGCACAGATTTGTAGTTGCTATCTTTTTCTTCAGCGATATACGTGATTTTTGTGTTGAAGTGCCCTTTCTCACCAATTAATCTATCATGTATCACATCCGAAACGAGGTGACCAATTTTTCTCCAGTCTTTTGCTGGAAAAACAACTGACTGAGTAAGTAATTCTCTTTTTGTAAAAGTGTCAAATAAACGAAATGATAGCTCTAATGCACTACCAGATATTTCGCTTAAACTTACTGTGACTACAGTATCGCTTTTCCAAGATTTAGATTCAGCTTCCGCGCCACGTTTTACATTAAATAAGCCACAATTAGATAAATTTGTTCTTATTACCTTTGCAATATTTTCGCTTAATTCGCTTTCCAACGCTGTTTTACATGTACATTTAGATACAACAAGACCAATGTTACCAACACTGCTTTTTTTTATATCAACATATAAAGCAGCTTTTGTAAAATAAGGAATAAATAACGAAATAAATAACACCAGATGAACGAATAGCTTCATTCATTTCATACCTGTTCTATCTGAACCTCAATTATAGGTCTTTTTAGTAAATATTCCTTTAAGATACTCAATATTGAACTTTCAATCTTATTTTTAATTTTTTTTGTTGGCTGCAAACTAAACAACGACTCAACTTTCTTGACAATTTTCTGTATGGTAGCTGCATCTTCTAGCACTTCAAAAACACCAGGTACAAATACTTTTGGTTTAGCAAGCAATTTATTTTTCTTGTTTACAACTGCTGTTACCACAATAACTCCGGCATCTCTCATTCTTTTACGCATTTTTATAACACTGCTCTCCGGATGACGTAGCAACATACCATCAATACCAAAGTAGTCAACATCAATTGAATCAACCTTTTCTCCGTTCTCCAAATTAACAATATCACCTGGTGCAATCATTATTGCTTTTGCCACACCGCACTCTTTAGCAAATTTTACATGTGCATGCGTGTGAATATATTCGCCGTGAACTGGAATAGACATCTTCGGTTTTATTAAAGAATACATTTCCTTTAGCTCTTCTCTTGTTGGATGCCCAGAAGCATGAACATGCTCTGTTTTTTCAGTAATAACTTCTACCCCCATCTCAATAAAGGCATTGAGCATATTGTGCGCACGAGTTTCATTTCCAGGAATGATTTTTGACGAAAGGATCATGGTATCACCTTGCTGCATTTTAAATGCTTGATGACTCTTAGCAGCAAGTCTTGCGGTAGCTGCCAGTGGCTCACCTTGACAACCTGTGCAAAGTAGCACCAGTTCTTCCCTTGGAAAATTTACTGCTTCCTTTGCTTCAAGAAACTGAGGAGAATCAGTTAAATAACCACTATCTTGCGCAACTTTCACTATTCTCCATAAAGATCTACCAAGTAAAACTACTTTTCTATTTAGTGCTTTTGCAGCTTGGCTTATCGTTTCAATTCGTGCCACATTTGAAGCAAATAGCGAAACAGCAACTAATTTTTTAGACCGCTTTATTATGTTATAAATATTATTATAAATTTCACCTTCTGACTCAGGGTGATGCTTGCTTAATATATTGGTTGAATCGCAAATTGCTGCAAGCAGGTCACCTTTATCGCCAATTTCTTTTAGACACTCCATATTAGAAGTTAATCCAACAACAGGTTTTGGATCAAATTTCCAGTCTCCGGTATGGAGTGCACTACCCATTTCAGTGCTAATTAATATTGAATTTGCCTCAGGAATTGAATGAGTTACATTTATAAACTCGACGGTAAAAGGACCCAAATTTATGCTGCCATTTATGTCTACCTCTTTCACAGGCACTATACCTTCCAATCGAAATTCTTTTAGTTTCTCTTTAAGAAAATTAACCGTAAACTTTGTTGTATATATGGAGCACTGCAACTCTTCCCACAAGTGGGGCACTGCACCGCAGTGGTCCTCATGTGCATGTGTAATTATTATTCCAAGTAAATCTTTTTTTCTTTGAGCAATAAAATCTATATCAGCAATGAGCAGCTCAACACCTGGCATAGTTTCATCTGCAAAACCAACACCAAGGTCGATCATAATCCACTTACCTTGGTAATGATATAGGCTAACATTCATCCCGATTCTTCCTACTCCCCCAAGCGGAAGAAATAAAAACTCATTTTTGTTTATATTCATTAAATTTAAATTATTAAAACCTGAGAATAGCAAAACTTCGACCTTAAATAAAGAAATTTATTGCTTTTACATAGTTTTAAGGAACTAAGAAGTTTCTGTTGGCTAATAATAACACTATTGTTAAGTTTTCCATTAATAAGGTCAAAGAATTGCAGGATTAAATGAAAACCCGTAAACAGTTACCCCTTTATGTCATTTAGCAGATTTCTTATTTTTTTTTACTTTACTAAAAAACCCTTCAGGTTGCTGTTGTACACTTGCATTTTCCTCTTCTTCAAGCGCTTTTAATAGTTCAATTTGCTTTTTAGTTAAATTTTTTGGATTTAAAGTCTCAACTATTACCTGTACGTATAAATCACCACGAGCATGTGAGTTCATATATGGCATACCCTTTTCCCTACAACGTAGTTTGGTACCAGTTTGAGTGCCTTCAGGGACCTTTACTTTTATTTTAGCTCCATCAATTGATTGAATATCGATTTCACCACCAAGCACTGCTAGTGTCATTCTTATAGGCACTTTACAGTGTAAATCTGCTTTATTTCTAGCAAAGATTTTATGAAAAATTATTTTCACGTATACGTATAAATCTCCACTTTTTCCACCTTTTGTTCCAGCTTCTCCTTTACCACTTATCCTTACCTTAGCTCCTTCTTCTATGCCTTTTGGAATTGAAACGGATATATTTACTTCATCTCTTCTACGTCCACTTCCACCACATTTCTTACATTTGTTTTGTATTATTTCTCCTTCCCCATAGCATGTAGTACATGTTCTTTCGATGGTAAAAAAGCCTTGTTGAGTTCTAATCCTACCGCTTCCCTGGCATGTGTGGCACTGAACTGGTTTAATTGCTCCTTCGCCACCTGTGCCTTGGCATGTATCACATTTTACATTTGTTACATAATGTATAGGCGCTTGTATTCCTTTAAATGCATCTTCTAAGGTAATTTCAAGATCATAACGTAGGTCTGCTCCAGATACTCCTGTTGTACTTCTTTTTGCTCTCGATCTACTTGCACCACCACCGAATCCTCCACCAAAGAAGTCATTGAATATGTTGCTAAAATTTCCTGCAGAGCTAAAGCCTTGAAATCCACCAGAAGCACCTTCGTGGCCATAACGGTCATAGCCTGCCCTTTTCTCAGAGTCAGATAGAACTTCATATGCAGCTGTTACTTCTTTAAATTTTTCCTCTGCTTCTTGATTGCCAGGATTTCTATCAGGATGATATTTTAACGCTAATTTTTTATACGCTTTTTTTATCTCATCAATACTGGCATTTCTGCCTACTTCCAGTAGCTCATAGTAGTCTTTTTTGCTCATATATAATAGTTTAGTGCTTAACCTTTAAAGATAGGTATTGCATATATTAATTTCAAGTGTGACTTCTGCTTCCTATAAAATGTGGTGCACCCTGAGCGACTTGAACGCCCGACCTTTTGATCCGTAGTCAAATGCTCTAATCCAACTGAGCTAAGGGTGCTTTCATAAAGTTAACTTTAGCAGATTTTGTGGCTTGATTCAATTAATTTGGCTAAAAATAAAACTATTTATTTCTATCATACGTGAACCCCTCACAATTCTCAAACTGCCGTTTCGCATTAGAATTATCAAATTCACTACAAGGAGGAGCAGTTGGAGTAGTATTAGGATCTTGAGAAAAGTAAGGAGGTGGTGCATCATAACGAGAAGAATCTCCATAACCATGCCCTTGTCTAAGACAGCTATCTACCGCTCCTTTAGCTTTCTCGATATTTTCTGATTCTTCCTCATGCTTCATATGAAAAGCTAAACCACCAGCAAAACACACAAGAGAATTAATACCAAGAATGACTAAACCCCACACTGGTAAGACTGGGTAAACAGCACAAGCTACCAAAGCTGCCAAAGAAACAGCGCCAACCGCAAATTCTATATTTCTGAACGTTTTAAGTTTATTATCAAGATAATCTATTTTTTCTTCTTTTCTAGCCGCTTTTTTGCTGCTGTTGTACCAAAAGCACATACCAGCATGGAAAGCAACACACACAACTGCAGCTACCATACCTAAAGCTAATAACTTTCTATTGTCTTCTGAGTCTTTTTTCTTATCTTCTCTGCTTTGATGGCTACCACTACTGAAACCAGGGTTATTTATAACTGTAGTATGACCACCAAACAGGCTGCGAAGTAGTAAATAATCCCAAAAATCTAAACCTCTATCATTGTATACATGTATATGTGTAGTCTGAGGGCCTGTAGGTTGTGCGTTATTCCCTGCGTTATATTGATCATTTCTGCTTCCTGTATCGTGCCTATTGCTTGAATTTGGATGTGTAAATTTTTCATACGCATTTTTAAAATTCTCCTCACTCCAATTTGTGGTATTTTGCGTATTACAAAATTGTAAAAACTCTTTAACATCACTGTTACTACCAGATTTCTTTATATAGGCTAACGCATACCTTTTTAAAACACTATCACTTGCTACCATAAATACCCTCTTAAGTTAAGATTAAATTAATAAATACTTACTTATTATAACAAGATAACATCTACTTGTCAACTTGAGCCTGATTCAAGTATCCGTTCAGAGTGTGGCAGAAGAACTTATTCAAATGAAGTAGGTGGTAAAATATAAACATTTTATAAAGTGAAAAATGGACTTTTCAGACCACTGCCGAGCTAAAAAAGCCCTGAAAACCGTGATACTTAGGCCACTTCTTGCTTAAGCTGTACAATTTCAGCTTGAGAAAGGCCAGTGGATTCAGCTATTAAATTAACAGATACACCAGCTTTAAGTAAATTTTTTGCAACTTCGATTTTTCCTTTCTCTATACCTTCCTCAAGTCTGTATTCAAGAATGGCTTCTTCCTTACGTAGATCCATTATTCTTTCTTCATATGCTACTAAATCTTTTTCATTCCAGCTAAACCTGTCTAATTCATCGTAGGCTAACTTTATTATTGGTGCTTTTTCTGCTATTTTCCTTAAGTCTTCTTCCGTAGTTTCATCTGCATATTGTTGTCTAAGTGAAGAAGGTCGCCCCTCCTCACTCGACTTCAAAACCGTACGTGAGACTTTGCGCCTCATACGGCTTCTCTCCAATTTGGTGCTTTTCATGCACACCTCCTGTGTAATTCATCGTGACAATGTCCATGTAACAAAGATAAGTTTTTGATCATATTGTTTCGTCTATTCCGGTCTTTGTGATGTATTTCTATTGTATCATCACTTTTAAACCATAGTCTACAATTATCACATTTACTTTGTTGTAACTTCAATAGTTTTATTACTCTTAATGGCTTATCTGGTATTTTTCTCAGACGTTTACCCCAATATACCCAATCACCATCATATGGAGATCTGGTTTTTTGCACTTTGATATGTCGTTTAATAACATGATCGCTGTGTATAATAAGATGTATCTTGTTACTTGTCATAAAACGCCAGTTATCGTTATTATACTTTTTAAAGTATTTTCTTTTTATCCAGCATTTCCCTTTGTTTGGGTGCCTAAAGACTGCCCACTTCCAGAGCTTTCTATGTATAGTATTATCCAATGAGCTAAAGATTTTACATGAAACTACCGAAGAGTAATATTGACTCCATCCTCTGTTTATTGGATTGGATTCCTTATTATTACTTCCTGTGGCGCCCCACGCATTTCTCTAAGTTTATGTTTAATAGCAAATGTATGCTGCTTTATAGAATTACGACTTGGTTTTATTAATAATGTGTAACCTTTTTTACTTTCTTTTATTGAATATTGTCTTATTGAAAATCCAAGAAAATCAAATCCTGGTTTTGTTTCGTCAATGGTTCTTAATGTATGAGAAACTCTTGTTTTAGAGGGCTTTAATTTTAGTCCAATGGTTTCTAACCATTCTTCAACTAAAATTTTTGCTTTAAGAATAATCTCTTCATTTTCATGTATGATGACAAAATCATCACAGTAGAAAATTACACTAATAGACTTTTGCGCGTTTTTATGCGATATCCTACCATATTTTCTTTTCATGCATTGAAAGAGTTCGTTTGTTAATGCTTTTTTGATATGTTGCTCTAATCCGTGTAATGCAACACAAGCTAGCAACGGTGAGATCGTCCCTCCTTGAATTGTACCACGTTTTGTGGATTGAAACTTTCCATCTTCCATAACGCCTGCCCTTAACCATCTTCTTATGATTTTCTTTAACGTTGGTGTGGTTTTCAAGCAGTTTATTATGGTTAATATTGTCAAAACATCCAGAAATATCAGCATCTAATACATATGCTGTTTTCTGTTTTAGCACATCAAATCTGGCTTCAATTGCATCATGACATGATCTACCAGGTCTAAAACCATAAGACCTGCTGCGAATCAAGCGATAAAAAAAAGGAAAGGAGGGTGAATAAAATCAAGGTTAACTAAAAGGCGTGCTTAAGATTTACAATACCAGCAATAATATTGAACCTCAAGTTATATTTTTTCTGAAAATTGCGATAAACATTCGACATAATCTTAAATATCTTTATCTCTCGGATCTTATTTTCTACTCTCATTCTAAATGATGCTAACCTTCTATTATGCTCTTTCTGCTCTGGAGTTAATGGCTTTTTACGATACTTTTTATATGGAATTATAACATTGCTTTGCAATTTTTGCCAACCTTGATATCCAGAATCAGCATGTTTTATGCTATCAAGTGGTAAATATTTTTCTTGTTTCCTTATGCGAAAATCACTAATTCTACCACGGTATGACTTTGACACTGATAAAATTCTTCCTCCTTCTTCGATAATAATCTCAGTTTTCATAGTGTTGGTTCTTTTTTTTCCTGAATATGATTTCTTCCGTTTTTTACTATCTTCTGGCCTCTGTATTTGCTGTTCTGTAACATCAGCCAAAATCTTCAGTATTTTTTCTGGCGTCATACTTCTATCTTTTGTTATAGTCACTTTTTTGGCGAGTAATGGCTCTATTCTCTTAAGTAACCTACATACATTTGCGTTGTGCACATTGAATAGGCATCCTAAAAATCTATGTGTTATGTAAGTGCGATAGTACAAAATTACGCAAAACAACTTATCTTCCAGAGTTGGTAGTTTTGATCTTCTACCATGACACTTTTTCTGTTTTTCAAGTTTTTTCCATCCAGACCTCACTTTTTCTACTACTTTTTCGAACTCCTCTATACTTAAACCTGTTATATTACGAAAGTTTCTTGGGTGTTTTTTCATATTATAGTAACTAAAGCTCATTTTTTTTCCTTACTTGATCTGCTTATTCTTCTTCTACCCCTCTCACATCATTTTTTCAATCACCTTTTGCAGCAGGTCTTATGTTTGAATTGTCGTCAAAGCATAGTATGCGAAAGGAGGTTGAATTACGCATAGACCAAAACGGTATGAAGCAAAAGTGGAACTAAAGATTGAAGACTTTAGTTATTGATGTTCCCAGCTTCCGGCAAATAGTAGGAATCTAAGTTTAACGTGAAACGAAGCCATGGAACGGAGTAACCACATAAAAGCTCTTATATTCATTAAAATATAAGTAGGTAGCCAACCACAAGCTGCTATGTGGAAGGATTGTTTAAGAAGCTAATGCCCAAAGTAATATCTGGGATATGCAAACGTAAACACTTTAATTTGGAAGGTAAAGTGGTGAATAGTAGTGAATATGTTATGGACCAGCAAAAAGCTAGGTATGAATGGAATGGAATTCCTTGGCGAAAGCTGAAGAAATCTTCATTTAAGCTACAAAAACGAATTTACCAAGCTTCTAAATGTAATGATATCAAAAAGATGCATAATCTTCAAAAATTATTGCTTAAATCAACAAGTGCAAAAACACTCGCTGTTAGGAAAGTAACACAGGACAATAGGGGGAAGAAGACTGCAGGTATTGATGGAAAGGCTAATCTTAATCAAAAAGAAAGATTACAACTATCATATTCTTTAGATATAAAAGAAAAAGCAAAGCCATCAAGACGCGTTTGGATCCCAAAACCTGGTAAGCCATCGGAGCATCGCCCGCTTGGTATACCTACTATATCGTGTCGAGCAAAACAAACACTTGTAAAAATGGCTTTAGAACCAGAATGGGAGGCAAAACTTGAGCCAAACACTTATAGACCTGCTGCAAAAGGTGATTGAAAAAATGATGTGAGAGGGGTAGAAGAAGAATAAGCAGATCAAGTAAGGAAAAAAAATGAGCTTTAGTTACTATAATATGAAAAAACACCCAAGAAACTTTCGTAATATAACAGGTTTAAGTATAGAGGAGTTCGAAAAAGTAGTAGAAAAAGTGAGGTCTGGATGGAAAAAACTTGAAAAACAGAAAAAGTGTCATGGTAGAAGATCAAAACTACCAACTCTGGAAGATAAGTTGTTTTGCGTAATTTTGTACTATCGCACTTACATAACACATAGATTTTTAGGATGCCTATTCAATGTGCACAACGCAAATGTATGTAGGTTACTTAAGAGAATAGAGCCATTACTCGCCAAAAAAGTGACTATAACAAAAGATAGAAGTATGACGCCAGAAAAAATACTGAAGATTTTGGCTGATGTTACAGAACAGCAAATACAGAGGCCAGAAGATAGTAAAAAACGGAAGAAATCATATTCAGGAAAAAAAAGAACCAACACTATGAAAACTGAGATTATTATCGAAGAAGGAGGAAGAATTTTATCAGTGTCAAAGTCATACCGTGGTAGAATTAGTGATTTTCGCATAAGGAAACAAGAAAAATATTTACCACTTGATAGCATAAAACATGCTGATTCTGGATATCAAGGTTGGCAAAAATTGCAAAGCAATGTTATAATTCCATATAAAAAGTATCGTAAAAAGCCATTAACTCCAGAGCAGAAAGAGCATAATAGAAGGTTAGCATCATTTAGAATGAGAGTAGAAAATAAGATCCGAGAGATAAAGATATTTAAGATTATGTCGAATGTTTATCGCAATTTTCAGAAAAAATATAACTTGAGGTTCAATATTATTGCTGGTATTGTAAATCTTAAGCACGCCTTTTAGTTAACCTTGATTTTATTCACCCTCCTTTCCTTTTTTTTATCGCTTGATTCGCAGCAGGTCTTATGTTTTTTATGGATAAGAGATATTGATAACCTTGCGAAGTATATTGTGAACCTTGATCACTATGTAATAGTAGATTTTTGGCAGGTTTACGCTTGTTAACGGCCATTAATAAAGAGTCCATAACCAATTGTTTATTTATTGAACTGCTCATTGACCAGCCAACTACCATGCGTGAATATAGATCGATTATTGTTGCCAAATATAGCCATCCTTCTTTGGTTTTTATATAAGTAATCCCATACTTTATTTGGTTGATCGACAATAAAGTTTTGGTCTAATATATTGGGAGCTACGACTCTACTGTCCGTTTGTTGTTTCTTAATTTTAAATTTTCTTCTCAATATAGCCTGAATACCATTTTTCTGCATAATACTTTGCACTGTTTTTAAGTTGCAACTTTTACCCAAAGCCTTTAATTCAGCATGAATTTTAGGAGCTCCATATCTACATTTAGAAGCTTGATATATTTTTTGAATATCTGCTAATAACTCTTTATTTGCTGATTCTCTACTGCTTATTTTCCTTGTAGTCCACTTATAGTAGCCACTAGGCTCTGTGGACAAAATTTTAGAGAAGCCATACAAGAGCTCCAACAAAATTGAGAAAACCAATAAAAACCTCAGCAGTTTTATCAAATCTGGAAAAAATGCGCCTAAAATTTTTAATTTTACCAAAAAAACACTCAATCAAATGACGTTCTTTGTAGATATGCTCATCGTAATACCTTTGCACTTTTCGATTCCGTTTTGGCGGAATAACTACTGTACATCCCTTGTCTTCAAGACTTGTAACAAAGGCATTGCTATCGTAGCCCTTGTCAGCTACTACAGTAGAGTTATAGATACTTTCGGTCAACACTTGTGCCTGCGTAATTTCATTTCTTTGACCAGGAGTCAGAGTAAATTTAAGTGGATTTCCAAGTGCATCGACAAGCGCATGTATTTTAGTTGTAAAGCCACCTTTGCTCCTCCCTAAAGCTTCTTGATCCTTGGAGTTTTTTGTATATCCAGATGAACGTGGATGGGCTCGGATGATCGTACCGTCGATTATAGCAACTTCTAAATCAGGCTCTTGTTTAGTATATTCAAGCAATTTTTTCCAGACATCTCTTTCACACCATCTTTTAAATCGCTTATGTATACTCCTGTAATTACCATAAGTTTTTGGTAAAAGTCTCCATTGGCAACCACTTCGCACTATGTACCACACTGCCTCTATGAATATTCTTAAACGTTTTTCATCTTTGCTGTGCATTCCTTTTACGCTTTTTATGAACTCTAAAATTTGTTTCCAATTTTCCTCTTTGATGTAATATTGCATATGGTAGTTTCTCCATTTTTTACCTATTAGGCTAAACTACCATCTTTTTCTCTCTTTTCATATTTTTTGTCCACAGAGCCTAGAATATCGACTTCTTTTACGTTCTCATTTTGAAAAAAACGATATGCTGCTTTTGCTTCTGACCAACTTCCGCATGCCTCATTAATTGAGCTTTCAGGTAAACTTATCAAACTATCAGCAATATTTACTAATCGGTCAGTTAATCTTTTATCTCCAAGTACAGCATCTCCAAATTCATTTTTAGCCCATTCATTACTCTCGTTTGCCATTTTTATACCCTCAATATTTGCAAACTCTAATATTGTAATACTTTATTTATAAGTACATTTATATTTGTGGGTAATAGTAAGATTTGATATGCTGCCAACACTAGACCTGCTGCAAAAGGTGATTGAAAAAATGATGTGAGAGGGGTAGAAGAAGAATAAGCAGATCAAGTAAGGAAAAAAAATGAGCTTTAGTTACTATAATATGAAAAAACACCCAAGAAACTTTCGTAATATAACAGGTTTAAGTATAGAGGAGTTCGAAAAAGTAGTAGAAAAAGTGAGGTCTGGATGGAAAAAACTTGAAAAACAGAAAAAGTGTCATGGTAGAAGATCAAAACTACCAACTCTGGAAGATAAGTTGTTTTGCGTAATTTTGTACTATCGCACTTACATAACACATAGATTTTTAGGATGCCTATTCAATGTGCACAACGCAAATGTATGTAGGTTACTTAAGAGAATAGAGCCATTACTCGCCAAAAAAGTGACTATAACAAAAGATAGAAGTATGACGCCAGAAAAAATACTGAAGATTTTGGCTGATGTTACAGAACAGCAAATACAGAGGCCAGAAGATAGTAAAAAACGGAAGAAATCATATTCAGAGACCTGCTGCAAAAGGTGATTGAAAAAATGATGTGAGAGGGGTAGAAGAAGAATAAGCAGATCAAGTAAGGAAAAAAAATGAGCTTTAGTTACTATAATATGAAAAAACACCCAAGAAACTTTCGTAATATAACAGGTTTAAGTATAGAGGAGTTCGAAAAAGTAGTAGAAAAAGTGAGGTCTGGATGGAAAAAACTTGAAAAACAGAAAAAGTGTCATGGTAGAAGATCAAAACTACCAACTCTGGAAGATAAGTTGTTTTGCGTAATTTTGTACTATCGCACTTACATAACACATAGATTTTTAGGATGCCTATTCAATGTGCACAACGCAAATGTATGTAGGTTACTTAAGAGAATAGAGCCATTACTCGCCAAAAAAGTGACTATAACAAAAGATAGAAGTATGACGCCAGAAAAAATACTGAAGATTTTGGCTGATGTTACAGAACAGCAAATACAGAGGCCAGAAGATAGTAAAAAACGGAAGAAATCATATTCAGGAAAAAAAAGAACCAACACTATGAAAACTGAGATTATTATCGAAGAAGGAGGAAGAATTTTATCAGTGTCAAAGTCATACCGTGGTAGAATTAGTGATTTTCGCATAAGGAAACAAGAAAAATATTTACCACTTGATAGCATAAAACATGCTGATTCTGGATATCAAGGTTGGCAAAAATTGCAAAGCAATGTTATAATTCCATATAAAAAGTATCGTAAAAAGCCATTAACTCCAGAGCAGAAAGAGCATAATAGAAGGTTAGCATCATTTAGAATGAGAGTAGAAAATAAGATCCGAGAGATAAAGATATTTAAGATTATGTCGAATGTTTATCGCAATTTTCAGAAAAAATATAACTTGAGGTTCAATATTATTGCTGGTATTGTAAATCTTAAGCACGCCTTTTAGTTAACCTTGATTTTATTCACCCTCCTTTCCTTTTTTTTATCGCTTGATTCGCAGCAGGTCTACTTATGTTCAAATTAAAAATGTCATTTATGATACTAGCCACTTCACGCTTTGAGTTTTTGTAAAATCCGCTGAGTGCTGCAATTATAGACTTAACCCTTGGACCAAATGTATCTGGCGTAACACCTTCTGGTAACTTGCTACTTTTTCTTTTTCTGCATCTCCGACAACGACCATGTTCCAATTACTACATAAGGCCTAATTTCCGGAAGATCAACTTTTTGGTGCACATAAGGTTTTTCGCATATTACAAGCTCTCCTCCGCATTCGCAAATATTAGGCAACTCTATTTTTACTACTTTATCCGCTTCCATTGTGGCATGAAAATTTCCTTTATGCCCAACCTGATCGCCAACATTCCTTTCGCTTTTTGGCTTGTCCTTTTTTGTTTTGTACAATTCTTTAGAGCTCGGTAGAGATGAATTTTTCGAGTTTAAACCAAGCCTCTCTTTCAACTCAGCGTTCTCAATCCTCAAGGCCTTATTTTCTGCCTCTAACTCTTCTATCCTCCCTTCCAACTTTTCTATTTTTTGCTGTAAATTTTTGCAGAGTTCTAAAAGGTTTACCACATTACCTCACTTTTGCTCTATGATTATCTTTATTATCTTGCTTTGTCTACCTTATTCTACCACTCCGCTGAACGGATACAATTTACTAAACAGAAAAAAAGGCAAAAGAAACCCTAGGGTAGCTAGTTATTCACTATCCATTTTTTAAGTTGGCGTTTTTTAATGTTTTAAATAGCGCGTTTCAGCTTATATTAGGTAAAAACCTAGAAATTTTATAAAGACATAAGGTGCACATAGTGCAAAAAATTAAAAATAAGACGCCAACTACGTTGTTTTCTTGCTGTTTAATCTGCACAGATGAAGATAACTGAATACCTTCAGTTTCATGATAAGGGGCTGGCGAAGGGTGTCAAGCAAGTTTTTTCGTTTCTATTTCCAATAAAAGTTTGTTATATGGTTATGCAAGAAGTCTATTATAAATAAAATGAATGTGAAAAATATCTTATTAGCGTTTTTAGTACAAATGGTATTCAGTTTGCCGCTATTTGCAGCTGATCCTGTTTTGCTCAACTGCATTGAAACTCCGGAAATATATGACCTTGATGCAAGGCCAAAAAATTTTAGCTCTTCAAACAATTTAAGAAGGAAACCTGGTTCTCCAAATAGTGCAACAGGAGAATTAATACACATAGTGGGTAGAATTACTGATATAAACTGTTTACCAATACAAAATGCTGTAGTTTCTATATGGCACGCGAATTCACGCGGCGTGAACCATTACGATAAGAATATAGAGGATGATCCGAATTTTGCTGGATCAGGAAGGTTTGTAGTGAATAATCTTGGCTATTATAATTTTATTACGATAGCACCTGGTAAAATTGGTGATAGAGCTCCACATATCAACTTTCTAGTTCAACATCCAGATTTTCCAGAATTCACAACGCAAATGTTTTTTGCTGACCATAATTGCGATAATTGTGCTGATCCTGTTCTTGGAGATTTTGTTAGTAATGGGCTTGCAAGCCTTCTCATAACACCATTTACTTACAGTGATCAGGTCATAAAAACCTATACGTTTAACATTACCTTGGGCGGATATAATAAGTTCTCTAATAAAAGATAAAAAACCTTGCATGTAAGGGAGTCCATAGTAAACTTAAGTGTTATTGTACTTAGGATGTATATGAAAAATATCTTACTGATGTTTTTGCTGTGTTTTATGTACAGTTTACAATTATTTGCAATGGAGATGCCAGCAATGAAAATAACAATTTCTAAAATTTCGCCCGATTTTAAAACAATAGTAATGGGTTTATTTGAAGACAACGAAACCGTAAATGATGGCGGAGTTTTGCAAGGAAAACAGGTCATAGATAATATAAAGCAATTTAGCGATTTCAATGGAAGTTTTGGTGAATTTTTCTCTACTGCTTTGCCAGAAGAAAAAAATGTTATAGTTGTTGGACTGGGTAAGAAGGATGAATGGAATGAAAATAAAGAATTAAATATTGGTGGTAAAATATATTGTGAGCTAAGCAGATTAAAAATTAAAAAAGCAGCGGTTTTAATCGAAGGTAGTGCAGCAAATGTTGCATATGGTGCGTTTCTGCGTAGTTTTAAGTTTGATAAGTATAAAACTAAAAAGGATGAGAAAATTACAGAGGTAGAGGAGATTACCGTATTAGTAAAAGATGAGCAATTAAGTAATGCTGAAAGATCATTTGAGCACTTAAGGCAAGAAGGTGAGAGTATATTCCTTGCGCGCTCTTTTATAACAGAGCCTCCTAACATTCTATATCCAGAATCCTATGCTGATCATATAAAAAAAGAACTTACTAAGCTTGGCCTTGAAATCGAGGTGCTTGATAAAAAGCAGATGGAAGAGAAAAAAATGGGAGCCTTGCTTGGAGTTGCACAAGGAAGTAGTAAAGAACCAAAATTAGTAGTGATAAAATGGAATGGAGTTGCTAAAGAACAAAAGCCAATAGCTTTTGTTGGTAAAGGCATAACGTTTGACACTGGTGGAGTATCGCTCAAACCTTCACGTGGTATGGAGTCGATGAAATATGACATGGCAGGCTCTGCTGCTGTGGTTGGGGTGATACATGCTTTAGCAGGACGAAAAGCAAAAGTAAATGCGATCGGTGTGGTCGCACTTGCAGAAAATGCAGTGGATGGTAATGCTCAAAGACCGAGTGATATAGTAACTTCAATGTCTGGACAGACGATAGAAGTGTTGAATACCGATGCAGAGGGAAGGCTCATACTTGCAGATGCTTTATGGTATACGCAAGACAGATTCTCACCAAAATTTATGATTGATCTTGCAACTTTAACTGGTGCTATAGTGGTTGCACTTGGAAATAACGAATATGCTGGTCTTTTTTCAAATCATGATGAATTAGCAAACCGTCTGATTGATGCAGGAAATGAAGTAAGTGAGAAGTTATGGCGTTTTCCTATGAATGAAACTTATGACAAAATTATTGATTCACCGATTGCTGATGTTCAAAACATTGCTCCTGTAGGCTCTGGTGGAGATAGCATAATGGCTGCACAGTTTTTACAGCGTTTTGTGAATGAAACTTGCTGGGCACATTTAGATATCGCAGGCACTGCTTGGCACGAAAAAGGTACTGACATTTGCCCAAGAGGAGCAGTAGGTTTTGGTGTAAGGTTACTTAATAAGTTGGTTGAAAAGTACTACGAAGCCAATGATTAAAGGTCTTTATACTGGATTTATGGCTTGACTTACAGCTACATGAACGTTTATTTTTGAGGCGCAGCAAATGAAAGTAGCTGATACATATTTCTTTTTTTCTGGATTCCAGTGTCAGCTACTTTCATGATACCCTGACAACCGTCATCCCGCTGCTTGTTAGCGGGATCTAGAGATACTGCGGCGGTATGACGTAGGACTGCTGTCATCCAAGTAGCCTCCTATGGTGTCATCCCAGTGCCCAGACACTGGGATCCAGTTGAGCTATTTCAACAAAAATACTGCATTTTGAGATGAACGTTTATTTTCACCAGATTATTTACAAGTATAACAATTAAAGTCTGGATTCCAGTGTCAAGCACTGGAATGACACCGTCTTGGATGGAAACCAGTGTTGGCTACTCGGATGACATCATAGGGGCGCTGGGATGACACCCTGACAATCGTCATCCCGCTGCTTGTTAGCGGCTAAGAGATACCGCGGCGGCATGACGTAGGGAAAACGTTTTTTGGGTTAGCTATAACAGTAGTCAGGAAACAATAGCTTAAAAAGAGACTTAGTGTTAAATTTCTAATAGATTACTTATAAAAATAAATCTTATGGAAAGCAGAGCTAAGGCTTGGTTCATTTGGCTGATTAGTAACTTGGTTGTTATATTCAGCAACATGCAGATAATTTATACCTTTATAAGTGTAAATCTTGAAAAGGAACTTGAGACCTGCTGCAAAAGGTGATTGAAAAAATGATGTGAGAGGGGTAGAAGAAGAATAAGCAGATCAAGTAAGGAAAAAAAATGAGCTTTAGTTACTATAATATGAAAAAACACCCAAGAAACTTTCGTAATATAACAGGTTTAAGTATAGAGGAGTTCGAAAAAGTAGTAGAAAAAGTGAGGTCTGGATGGAAAAAACTTGAAAAACAGAAAAAGTGTCATGGTAGAAGATCAAAACTACCAACTCTGGAAGATAAGTTGTTTTGCGTAATTTTGTACTATCGCACTTACATAACACATAGATTTTTAGGATGCCTATTCAATGTGCACAACGCAAATGTATGTAGGTTACTTAAGAGAATAGAGCCATTACTCGCCAAAAAAGTGACTATAACAAAAGATAGAAGTATGACGCCAGAAAAAATACTGAAGATTTTGGCTGATGTTACAGAACAGCAAATACAGAGGCCAGAAGATAGTAAAAAACGGAAGAAATCATATTCAGGAAAAAAAAGAACCAACACTATGAAAACTGAGATTATTATCGAAGAAGGAGGAAGAATTTTATCAGTGTCAAAGTCATACCGTGGTAGAATTAGTGATTTTCGCATAAGGAAACAAGAAAAATATTTACCACTTGATAGCATAAAACATGCTGATTCTGGATATCAAGGTTGGCAAAAATTGCAAAGCAATGTTATAATTCCATATAAAAAGTATCGTAAAAAGCCATTAACTCCAGAGCAGAAAGAGCATAATAGAAGGTTAGCATCATTTAGAATGAGAGTAGAAAATAAGATCCGAGAGATAAAGATATTTAAGATTATGTCGAATGTTTATCGCAATTTTCAGAAAAAATATAACTTGAGGTTCAATATTATTGCTGGTATTGTAAATCTTAAGCACGCCTTTTAGTTAACCTTGATTTTATTCACCCTCCTTTCCTTTTTTTTATCGCTTGATTCGCAGCAGGTCTTTGGACTTACAATCGCGCAAGTTGCACTGGCTAATTCATCATATACTTGGACTTTCGCCATCTTACAATTTTTTAGTGGAGCAACGTTTAATGTTTTTTCCAGTAAAAAAATTTATTTTTTCTCATTATTAACTATAGACCTGCTGCGAATCAAGCGATAAAAAAAAGGAAAGGAGGGTGAATAAAATCAAGGTTAACTAAAAGGCGTGCTTAAGATTTACAATACCAGCAATAATATTGAACCTCAAGTTATATTTTTTCTGAAAATTGCGATAAACATTCGACATAATCTTAAATATCTTTATCTCTCGGATCTTATTTTCTACTCTCATTCTAAATGATGCTAACCTTCTATTATGCTCTTTCTGCTCTGGAGTTAATGGCTTTTTACGATACTTTTTATATGGAATTATAACATTGCTTTGCAATTTTTGCCAACCTTGATATCCAGAATCAGCATGTTTTATGCTATCAAGTGGTAAATATTTTTCTTGTTTCCTTATGCGAAAATCACTAATTCTACCACGGTATGACTTTGACACTGATAAAATTCTTCCTCCTTCTTCGATAATAATCTCAGTTTTCATAGTGTTGGTTCTTTTTTTTCCTGAATATGATTTCTTCCGTTTTTTACTATCTTCTGGCCTCTGTATTTGCTGTTCTGTAACATCAGCCAAAATCTTCAGTATTTTTTCTGGCGTCATACTTCTATCTTTTGTTATAGTCACTTTTTTGGCGAGTAATGGCTCTATTCTCTTAAGTAACCTACATACATTTGCGTTGTGCACATTGAATAGGCATCCTAAAAATCTATGTGTTATGTAAGTGCGATAGTACAAAATTACGCAAAACAACTTATCTTCCAGAGTTGGTAGTTTTGATCTTCTACCATGACACTTTTTCTGTTTTTCAAGTTTTTTCCATCCAGACCTCACTTTTTCTACTACTTTTTCGAACTCCTCTATACTTAAACCTGTTATATTACGAAAGTTTCTTGGGTGTTTTTTCATATTATAGTAACTAAAGCTCATTTTTTTTCCTTACTTGATCTGCTTATTCTTCTTCTACCCCTCTCACATCATTTTTTCAATCACCTTTTGCAGCAGGTCTTATGATCTTTGGGTTCTTTGTCCTTATTAATAGTGACAATTTTGCTCATTTGATTTTATCTCAAGTGTTGATTGCAACTGGAGCATCATTTGGTTTTATTGGTGCTGCTCACACAAGTAGCATATGTTTTTTCGCTGCCCAATTTGGACTAATGTTTTCACTAGTGCAGACAATTTCAAGCCTTTCTGCTTTGGTGATTCAAATACTGTTCTCTAGCTTGCTTGCCGAAGATGCATATTGGAAAAATCTGATTGTATGCATAATACTATTTGGTGTGTTGATATTTGTACTTACGCTTTTTTGTCCAAACACACTTCCAGAAAGCAGCTCAGAAAAGCGCACAATAAAAAGCTCTATAAGAACAGTAATGTGCTTTGTACTCACAGTGCTAAAATTAAGAGATATCTGGATAACTTCAGTGGTGGGTGCTATTACTTTTGGAACATTTTTAGCACTTAACACCCTGTGGGCTCCAAGGTTACTAAGCAATTCAGAACTCGATGCAATGGAGTCAGGTGTAGCAACTGCAATACTATGGCTTGGTCTTGCAGTTGGTGCTCCAATTGCAGATCGAATCTCAAACTTATTTAAAAATAGGAAACATGTAATCTCTGCTTTTGCTTTATTGCAAGGCGTCTCAATTATTATTTTACTATACAGCCATTTAACAGCTCACATTGTGTACTTTTGTATGTTAATGTTCGGGTTTTTTGCGGGAGGACATATGCTTAATTTTACTGTCGGCAGCGAGATTGTGAAACGAAAATACATTAGCACATCATCATCCATTATCAATGGGTTTATGTTCATCATGAGCGGAATTATAGTGTCAATGTTAGCACTTTTTACAGATCATAAAATGGCGCTTTTTGCGATATTTGCAATATTGGCAGTTGCTAGTATTTTAAATTATGCTACAAAAGAGACATACCCTAAAAAATAAAGTAGCTGAACCTTAAGTCAGTTGCTATATTGTGTTTACATATTGCGATACTTACTCAATTATGGATCATGTTATAACAAAAGACACAGCAGTAACTAAGGCAACAATAGCTGAAAATATAAACCAAGAAATAGGATTATCAAAGGAAGACTCTGCTTCGATAATAGATGATATATTGGACGAAATAAAGACGAGCTTGGCAAAGGATGGAATAGTAAAAATATCATCATTTGGAACATTCTTGGTCAAAAAAAAGAAGGAAAGGCCAGGAAATATACCAAATACATCGGAGAAAGTGATGATTCAGGCAAGAAATTCAATTTCTTTTAGGCCTTCAAAAATTATAAAAAAATCAATCAATAATTAATGAACAAGGAAAAATTATTTTATACGATTGGGGAAGTAGCTGAAGAGCTACATTTGGAACAGCATGTTTTGAGATTCTGGGAAGGTCAATTTCATCAAATTAAGCCTACAAAGCGTAAAGGAAGAAGGCTATACGATCGTAAGTGTATAGAGGCCATAAAGCAAGTAAAGTACATGCTATATGATAAAGGATATACAATAAAAGGAGTGCAAAAGGAATTTGGTAATGTGAATCGTGATCCAAAGAATTTGTTGCAAGAACTTACCGATTTAAGAGACTATTTAACTAGTAGAATAAATAACGAGGAAAGTAACAAGCAGACGTGAAACACTACGTCTCGCTAAAGTTTTGGAGTTTTGTGAAAATCGATATATCTAAAATGTGGCGTATAGCCTCATTTCTTATGTTATTAGCAATATTAATAGGCTGTGGCCTGCAAAAACCTGCACCTGTGCTGCTTAAAGGCGAAGAATTTTACGGAAAAAGAGATCTGGAATATACAAGAGAGTACCATTTAATTAGGGAGCCTTCAGTGCAAAAAGAAAGTAGAAAAGCCATCATAAATAGGATATACAGAGATAACAATGATGCACAAAATGTGGGGGTAAATTGCAAATTTGTAATGCCAGTTAAAGGTTCAGCTACCTCTTCTGATGAAACGTGTAAGGATGGCATAAAAATTGCTGCTCAAAATGGAACGAACGTAATTGCCTCTGCACCCGGCAAAGTGATATATGTAGGCAAAGGGCTGAGATGGTATGGAAATTTAATTATAGTAGAACACAAAGATAATTACATGACTGTGTACTCCTATTTAAAAAACATACATGTTGAAATTGGTGATAAAGTAAAGCAAGGTCAAGTGATTGGATCTGCAGGTAAATCAAGCACACAAGATAAAGATCCGCAGATGTGTTTCACAATACGACATAACGGCCAAGCGGTTGATCCTTTGGCGCACACAAACTGTGATTAAATTTGGATTTATATGAAATATGATTTTAAAAATGTTGAAAAATTTTATCAAGATAAATGGGATTTTTCTGTAAGCAAGAGTGGTAAACAAGAAAAGTGTTACGTGTTGGAAATGTTTCCATATCCATCTGGTAAAATTCATATGGGACACTTACGTAACTATGCAATAGGGGATGTGATAGCGCGTTACAAGAGAGCTAATGGATTTGAGGTTTTGCATCCAATTGGCTGGGATGCGTTTGGATTACCAGCTGAGAATGCAGCAAGGGACAACAATATTAGCCCCGAAACATGGACAAAAGAGAATATAGATAATATGCGTACACAGTTGAAATCTATAGGTCTTTCTTATAATTGGGAGCGTGAACTCTCCACATGTGAGCCTGATTATTACAAACACGAACAAAAATTTTTCCTGGATTTTTTAAAGCATGGGCTTGCCTATCGAAAAGAGTCATGGGTTAACTGGGATCCAGTGGACCAAACAGTGCTTGCAAATGAACAGGTGGTTGATGGAAAAGGATGGCGATCAGGTGCAGTTGTTGAAAAACGTAAGTTGTCCCAATGGTTTTTAAAGATTACTGATTTCGCTGAAGATTTACTCAAGTGCTTGCAAAGTTTAAAAAATTGGCCAGAAAAAGTCAAAACAATGCAGGAGCGTTGGATAGGAAAATCTGAAGGAGCAACTATAGAGTTTGAAGTAGTTGGCCTGAATAAGAAATTAAAAGTTTTTACAACTTATCCTCATACTTTGTTTGGGGCTTCTTTTTGTGCAGTGGCAGCAGAGCATCCTATTGTGCAGGATTTAAAGAATGGTTCTTCTGTTGTCATCCCAGTGCTTGACACTGGGATCCAAGAAATAAAATCGAAAAGAGAGAACGATGAAAAAATAGGAGTTTACACCGGATTAAACGTCAAACATCCATTTCTTGATAAGGAATTGCCGCTTTACATAGCGAATTTTGTGTTGATGGAATATGGGGAAGGCGCGATTTTTGGTTGCCCTGCACATGATCAGCGTGATTTTGAATTTGCACAGAAATACGATTTGCCGGTTATTCCTGTTATTTATGAAAAGGGTGCACAAGCCATAGTGACTCTAGAAGAAGCCTACACTGGCGGCGAAATAATGTGCAACTCTGAATTCTTAAATGGATTGACGGTTAGTGAAGCAAAAAAAGTAATCACTAAAAAACTTGAAGAAAAAGGGATAGGTAAGAAAACAACAAACTATCGTCTACACGATTGGGGAGTTTCAAGACAGCGTTATTGGGGATGTCCTATACCTATTATATATTGTAAGGATTGTGGAACTGTGCCAGTTCCAGAAAAAGATCTTCCAGTAGTTCTGCCAATAGATGTAGAATTTACAAGTGGTGGCAATCCGCTGGATAAGCACCCAACTTGGAAATTTGTTGATTGTCCAAAGTGTGGAAAGCAAGCAGAGCGTGAAACTGATACGTTTGACACCTTTTTTGAATCTTCCTGGTATTTTGCTGCATTCTGTAGTGAAGATAAATCAATAGACGAAGATGCATGTAATCGTTTTATGCCTGTTGATTATTATATAGGTGGAATAGAACATGCAATTCTGCATTTACTCTATTCACGCTTTTTCTGCAGAGCTTTAACCAAATGTGGCTATTTTGATATTAAAGAGCCTTTCTCTACTTTAATCACTCAAGGAATGGTCTGCCATGCAACTTATAAAGACGAAAATGGTAAGTGGCTATTTCCCGCAGAAGCAAAAGAGTTGATTGCACAAGGAGCTAAGGTTCAAATTGGAAAAGTCGAGAAAATGAGCAAGTCGAAAAAGAACACAGTTGACCCAAACTTTATCATAGAAAAGTATGGTGCTGATACTGCTCGCTTGTTTGTGTTGTCCGACACTCCTCCAGAGAAAGATATGGAATGGTCCGATGATGGCGTGGAAGGTTGTTCTCGTTATGTAAATAAATTGTGGCGTATGGTAATGCAGCTTAAGCCTGTGAATATACACTATGATAATGAAAGTGTTACGGGTGAACTTCTAGAGTACAGAAAAAAAATTCATAAACTCTTACACGGACTTACAGATGACTTGGAAAACTGCAGATTAAACTGCGTAGTGGCAAAATTTCGTGAGATGACGAATTTAATAGCTGAAATAGACGTAAAAACTGGAAAATCTCTTATTGATGAAGGTATATGTATATTAATCAGAGTAATCGAACCGTTCATACCACACCTAGCTGAAAGCTTATGGCAAGAAATAGGAGGCGAAGGTATACAACCTTGGCCAAAAGCTGATGAATCATTATTAGTTGACGATACAGTCACTATAGCCGTGCAAATCAATGGAAAATTACGTACAACAATCAAGGTGGCAATTAACTTACCTCAAGAAAAATTGAAGAAAATAGCGATAGATTCTATGTCCAGTAAGATCGATCAAAGCAAAGTTCGCACTGTATATGCTGTACCAAATAAGATAGTAAATATAGTTATATAAAAGACCTGAGTAGTACGTTTTATATAATCTGATTTTATGGCTATACTTTTTTTGACATGTAATTATATCTTTTTTAATATAAAGGATATATACTTATGCATTATATATTTTTTTGTATGAGGAGTTATATGAAAATAAAGAGATTGTGCGTTTTGGCTGTGTTGCTTACTTCATCTCTAGCAGGTGCAGCTAGGCTCTGTGGACAAAATTTTAGAGAAGCCATACAAGAGCTCCAACAAAATTGAGAAAACCAATAAAAACCTCAGCAATTTTATCAAATCTGGAAAAAATGCGCCTAAAATTTTTAATTTTACCAAAAAAACACTCAATCAAATGACGTTCTTTGTAGATATGCTCATCGTAATACCTTTGCACTTTTCGATTCCGTTTTGGCGGAATAACTACTGTACATCCCTTGTCTTCAAGACTTGTAACAAAGGCATTGCTATCATAGCCCTTGTCAGCTACTACAGTAGAGTTATAGATACTTTCGGTCAACACTTGTGCCTGCGTAATTTCATTTCTTTGACCAGGAGTCAGAGTAAATTTAAGTGGATTTCCAAGTGCATCGACAAGCGCATGTATTTTAGTTGTAAAGCCACCTTTGCTCCTCCCTAAAGCTTCTTGATCCTTGGAGTTTTTTGTATATCCAGATGAACATGGATGGGCTCGGATGATCGTACCGTCGATTATAGCAACTTCTAAATCAGGCTCTTGTTTAGTATATTCAAGCAATTTTTTCCAGACATCTCTTTCACACCATCTTTTAAATCGCTTATGTATACTCCTGTAATTACCATAAGTTTTTGGTAAAAGTCTCCATTGGCAACCACTTCGCACTATGTACCACACTGCCTCTATGAATATTCTTAAACGTTTTTCATCTTTGCTGTGCATTCCTTTTACGCTTTTTATGAACTCTAAAATTTGTTTCCAATTTTCCTCTTTGATGTAATATTGCATATGGTAGTTTCTCCATTTTTTACCTATTAGGCTAAACTACCATCTTTTTCTCTCTTTTCATATTTTTTGTCCACAGAGCCTAGTTAATCCCATTGCTAAACTGAAAATGAAAGGTAATCTCCACCCCCAAGATTCAAAATCAGATACTTTTTTGCATATGAGTACCGCTATCAGGCTTAATACTGAACCAAAAATTGCGCTTAATACTTCAATGCTGCCAAAAAATCCTTTTTTGTTTTTAGGAGCATGTTCTATTAAAAATGGTGCATTTCCTGCTTCTCCTCCAAGAGATATACCCTGCAATAATCTTAAACACACTACCAGCATTGACGCTAGTATTCCAATGCTTTGATAACCTGGAACAAAAGCAATTAATACGGTTGATAAAGTCATTAATATAATCGAGAGCAATAAGGCAACTCTTCTGCCATGTTTATCACCAATGTGACCAAATATAGCAGCACCGACTGGTCTCATTAAGAAACCCACTGCAAACACTCCAAAAGCCTTCAATACGCTGGTTAGTTGATCATCCGATGGAAAAAACACACCACCTATTATGTTTATTAAGTGGCCAAAAAGCATGTGGTCATACCACAATAAAGTGTTACAAATCAAACTTGAAAATATTACTTTTGTTATTTGCTGCATAATTTCCCTATAGCCTGTTTGATCTTATATATGAAAAAAAATGTGAACGTTATGTGAATATTATATTAACAATATTAAACCTTAATTTTAATATTATTGCTCATATATTCCGATAAGATACCATATTTTGGCAAGAAAATCTATGTACATAAATAAAATTGATGTGAAGAGTAGAGTAGAGTAGGATATCTACGCCAACTGTACTTAAATTTTTTGATATGACACACACTCCAGTTTTGTTAAAAGAGATGCTATCACTACTATCACCGCAGGATGGTGGCATATACGTGGACGCCACATTTGGAGCTGGAGGGTATAGCAAAGCAATATTGGAGTCAGCTGATTGCAAAGTATATGCAATTGATAGAGATGAAACGGTAACTAAGTTTTATGATGATTTAAGCGTTAAATATCCCGATAGAATAAAACTATTTATTGAGAAGTTTAGTAATATTAAAAATTTATTAGATAGCAACAATATTGAAGGTATCGATGGAATAGTTTTTGACATCGGAGTTTCATCTATGCAGCTTGATAACGGAGATAGAGGGTTCTCATTTTTACATGATGGTCCACTCGATATGAGTATGGATAACTCTTCTTATATAAACGCTTCAACGTTTGTTAACGCTTTACGCGAAGAAGAAATTGCAAATACTATATATAACTATGGAGGAGAGCATCATTCTCGCAAAATTGCAAGAGCAATAGTAAATGCACGGAAGAAGAAAAATATCAAAACTACATTTGAGCTTGCGAATATTGTACGTTCCGTGGTATTTCGTGGAAAAAGCAAAATTGATCCTGCAACCAGAACATTTCAGGCAATCAGAATATGGGTAAACGATGAGCTGGGAGAACTTGAAAAGGGCATTAAAGCTGCATCTGAGATTTTAAGTGAGAATGGCAAATTAATTGTCGTCACCTTTCATTCCTTAGAAGATCGTATAGTCAAAACTTTTTTTAAAGATTTATGTGCTACTGATTGCAAGACATTCTCTCTTCTAAATAAAAAAGTGATCGAAGCAAGTATAGAAGAAGTAAGTGCAAATCCGCGTTCACGCTCAGCAAAACTAAGAGCTATACAGAGGTTGTCGTGAGAACTTTCTGCATCATCTCAATAGTTGTGTTTTTTCTTAGCATTGTAGGACTATTTAAGGTAAAATTACATGTTCAGTCGTTAAATAGAGAGCTAATAAAAATAAAAAGTGAAATTAGTTTAGTACAAAGTGATATAAAAGTTTTACAAGCAGAATGGAGCTATTTGAATAATCCAAAAAGACTTGCAAGTCTTGTAAAGAAATACCTGAAAAATAACTCTTTAATACTGGCTAGCCAGGTTAAAAATCTTGACTCTTTAAATGGCCGCAGTGTGCTAGGCTCTGTGGACAAAATTTTAGAGAAGCCATACAAGAGCTCCAACAAAATTGAGAAAACCAATAAAAACCTCAGCAGTTTTATCAAATCTGGAAAAAATGCGCCTAAAATTTTTAATTTTACCAAAAAAACACTCAATCAAATGACGTTCTTTGTAGATATGCTCATCGTAATACCTTTGCACTTTTCGATTCCGTTTTGGCGGAATAACTACTGTACATCCCTTGTCTTCAAGACTTGTAACAAAGGCATTGCTATCGTAGCCCTTGTCAGCTACTACAGTAGAGTTATAGATACTTTCGGTCAACACTTGTGCCTGCGTAATTTCATTTCTTTGACCAGGAGTCAGAGTAAATTTAAGTGGATTTCCAAGTGCATCGACAAGCGCATGTATTTTAGTTGTAAAGCCACCTTTGCTCCTCCCTAAAGCTTCTTGATCCTTGGAGTTTTTTGTATATCCAGATGAACATGGATGGGCTCGGATGATCGTACCGTCGATTATAGCAACTTCTAAATCAGGCTCTTGTTTAGTATATTCAAGCAATTTTTTCCAGACATCTCTTTCACACCATCTTTTAAATCGCTTATGTATACTCCTGTAATTACCATAAGTTTTTGGTAAAAGTCTCCATTGGCAACCACTTCGCACTATGTACCACACTGCCTCTATGAATATTCTTAAACGTTTTTCATCTTTGCTGTGCATTCCTTTTACGCTTTTTATGAACTCTAAAATTTGTTTCCAATTTTCCTCTTTGATGTAATATTGCATATGGTAGTTTCTCCATTTTTTACCTATTAGGCTAAACTACCATCTTTTTCTCTCTTTTCATATTTTTTGTCCACAGAGCCTAGTGACACTTCATTTGTTTTAGTTTTGCCCAGTTCACCCTCAAGTGGTGTGTTTTCATTCTCCAGACTTCTTATTTTTTGTGTTAGTGATTCATTCTCTTTATTGAATTGTTTCAACTTAGTCTCATGTCTAGCTATACAACTTTTTGATTCTGCTAGGCTCTGTGGACAAAAAATATGAAAAGAGAGAAAAAGATGGTAGTTTAGCCTAATAGGTAAAAAATGGAGAAACTACCATATGCAATATTACATCAAAGAGGAAAATTGGAAACAAATTTTAGAGTTCATAAAAAGCGTAAAAGGAATGCACAGCAAAGATGAAAAACGTTTAAGAATATTCATAGAGGCAGTGTGGTACATAGTGCGAAGTGGTTGCCAATGGAGACTTTTACCAAAAACTTATGGTAATTACAGGAGTATACATAAGCGATTTAAAAGATGGTGTGAAAGAGATGTCTGGAAAAAATTGCTTGAATATACTAAACAAGAGCCTGATTTAGAAGTTGCTATAATCGACGGTACGATCATCCGAGCCCATCCATGTTCATCTGGATATACAAAAAACTCCAAGGATCAAGAAGCTTTAGGGAGGAGCAAAGGTGGCTTTACAACTAAAATACATGCGCTTGTCGATGCACTTGGAAATCCACTTAAATTTACTCTGACTCCTGGTCAAAGAAATGAAATTACGCAGGCACAAGTGTTGACCGAAAGTATCTATAACTCTACTGTAGTAGCTGACAAGGGCTACGATAGCAATGCCTTTGTTACAAGTCTTGAAGACAAGGGATGTACAGTAGTTATTCCGCCAAAACGGAATCGAAAAGTGCAAAGGTATTACGATGAGCATATCTACAAAGAACGTCATTTGATTGAGTGTTTTTTTGGTAAAATTAAAAATTTTAGGCGCATTTTTTCCAGATTTGATAAAACTGCTGAGGTTTTTATTGGTTTTCTCAATTTTGTTGGAGCTCTTGTATGGCTTCTCTAAAATTTTGTCCACAGAGCCTAGTTCCTTTTGCGCTTTTTCTAACAACACTTTTGTTTTAGAATGCTTATTTTCGTTTTCTTCTAATTCGCTATTAAGCGTTGTATTTTTACTTTCTAGATCTTGTATTTTTTGTTCTAGTGATTCATTCTCTTCATTGAGTTTCTCCAGTACTTCCAATTTAGTCTCATGTTCAGTGACACAATTTCTCAATTCTGTTAGTTCCTTTTGCGCTTTTCCTAGTCCACCCTCAAGTGTTGTGTTTTTACTTTCTAGATCTTGTATTTTTTGTTTTAGCAATTCATTCTTTTTCTGCTCATCCTTTAGCTGAGCACGTAATTCTTTTAACTTAGCTTTACGTTTTTCAACCTTTTCTGCTTTTTCTGGAGTTTCCGTTGCGTTGTGTGTTTTGGAATGAGAAAAGGTACTAGGTACAACCTCAGATGGCTGATCACACATACTGTTTAGTCTATCTATTAGGTCTTCATCCTTTATCAATGAGCGATCTGCTCCATGTTTTATCAAAAGGTTGGCTAATTCTTTATTGTCATATTTAACAGCAAAGTGTAAAGGGATATGTCCATCTTCATCTTGTGCATTAACATTTGCTCCATTATCTATTAGATACTTTACAATCTCTACATAACCATGCACAGCAGCATAATGTAAAGGGGTATGTTTATCTCTATTTCGTACATCAACATCTGCTCCATGTTTTATCAAAAGTTTTGCTAATTCTTTATTGTTATCTGCAACAGCCCAATGTAAAGGGGTCACGCCATCTTTATCTTGTGCATTAATGTCTTCTCCATTTTCTAATATAGATTGGCCTAAAGTTTCAGATCCATCTCCATCAAAACATATTCCACTGTCGTCACTACTACTTTTATTTAAAAAGGTCTGTTCCCCATTATGTATAGTATACTGCTCTGGATGTTGATTGTGCAAGTAATCTTGTTCTACGCGCTTTTTATTATTAGACCTGCTGCGAATCAAGCGATAAAAAAAAGGAAAGGAGGGTGAATAAAATCAAGGTTAACTAAAAGGCGTGCTTAAGATTTACAATACCAGCAATAATATTGAACCTCAAGTTATATTTTTTCTGAAAATTGCGATAAACATTCGACATAATCTTAAATATCTTTATCTCTCGGATCTTATTTTCTACTCTCATTCTAAATGATGCTAACCTTCTATTATGCTCTTTCTGCTCTGGAGTTAATGGCTTTTTACGATACTTTTTATATGGAATTATAACATTGCTTTGCAATTTTTGCCAACCTTGATATCCAGAATCAGCATGTTTTATGCTATCAAGTGGTAAATATTTTTCTTGTTTCCTTATGCGAAAATCACTAATTCTACCACGGTATGACTTTGACACTGATAAAATTCTTCCTCCTTCTTCGATAATAATCTCAGTTTTCATAGTGTTGGTTCTTTTTTTTCCTGAATATGATTTCTTCCGTTTTTTACTATCTTCTGGCCTCTGTATTTGCTGTTCTGTAACATCAGCCAAAATCTTCAGTATTTTTTCTGGCGTCATACTTCTATCTTTTGTTATAGTCACTTTTTTGGCGAGTAATGGCTCTATTCTCTTAAGTAACCTACATACATTTGCGTTGTGCACATTGAATAGGCATCCTAAAAATCTATGTGTTATGTAAGTGCGATAGTACAAAATTACGCAAAACAACTTATCTTCCAGAGTTGGTAGTTTTGATCTTCTACCATGACACTTTTTCTGTTTTTCAAGTTTTTTCCATCCAGACCTCACTTTTTCTACTACTTTTTCGAACTCCTCTATACTTAAACCTGTTATATTACGAAAGTTTCTTGGGTGTTTTTTCATATTATAGTAACTAAAGCTCATTTTTTTTCCTTACTTGATCTGCTTATTCTTCTTCTACCCCTCTCACATCATTTTTTCAATCACCTTTTGCAGCAGGTCTATTGGCAAATCTTTGTTCTGTCTCTTGCAATTTTTGCAACATAGCATCTCTTTCTCTTATAGCTTGTTTTCTTTCTAATGTATCATCTACTTTGTTTATATTGTTTTCATTAGTGATTGAGTTTGAAGAAGTCTGTTCATCCTCATCTTGTACATAGATTTCTCTGCTGTTTGGTGTAGTTCCGTTGTTCTCTTTCTGATCTCTTGCATTCCATGCTTGCACTGCAGCAGTTATTCTATTTCCGCCCACAGCTGAATTTCCTGGAGTTTTATTATTAGACTGCAGTAAAGTGTCTTGTCTATAAGGTTGTCTTCTCGTAGCTCTTGCCTCAGCATAGCGTTGTTCTCCTTCCTCTAACGTTTTTATTATAGCCTTTTTACCTTCTACATTGCCAACAACATCCCTTGGAGTTTGGCCTTGACTATCTTTTAGTGAAGGATTTGCGTTATTGTTCAATAAAAGCTGAGCTATCTCTTGATGACCATGCAAAGCAGCAATGTGCAAAGCAGTTAATTGAGACTTAGCTCCATCAAGTTCATATATTGGTTCATTAACTTTTGCTTCCTTTGCTAGTAGGAGTTTTACTATTGGTACACTGTTACATTCCACAGCAAGATGTACCAACATATAACTTACAATTTTGTCTGAATCTAATATACTGAACATCTTATCTATCTTCAAATTGTTACAAGTGCTATATACTTTTGAGTCTGCATCTTTTAGCTTACTCCCTATTCTTTCAAGTAAATTATTCTCATTTAAACCTTCACTCTTGCTTACCTCATTTATTATTTCAAAAAACTTTTCCTTTTTTATTGCCATAACCTTCCCTCTCAATTTATTTATTATTGCTGAACAGTCTCACAAAAAAGTTAAGTTTGTCGAAATTCCATGTTTGATCTAAAAATTAGTCATAAACATTTTCTATCCAAGTAGCTGACACTGGTTCACTCTATAATGGTGTCACAGCAGTCCTACATCATGCCACCGCGAACCGTCATACCGCGATTCATTCGCGGTATCTCGGCCGCTAACACGTAGCGGGATGACAATTGTCAGGGTGTCATTCCAGTGCTCCTTTCTCGTCATCCGAGTAGCTGACACTGGGATCCAGAAAAAAGAATGGTGTCATCCCAGTACTCCTTTCTCGTCATCCCAGTGCCTATTTCTTTGTCATCCCAGTGCCCAGACACTGGTTCCCTTTATGACGGTGTCATTCCAGTGCTTGACACTGGAATCTAGTCTTTATTATGCAGCTACTTATTTAAAGTTAAGTTCTCTGGATCCCAGTGTCAAGCACTGGGATGACATCATCCTTTTTTGGGATTCCAGCGTCACGCACTGGAATGACATCACAGGGGCACTAGAATGACACCTCTCTTGGGCTTTTTTAGCTATAAACATTAAGAAATTTACCAAATAAAAAAAAGGCAAAAGAAGCCCTGGGGTTATTATCTGCTTTAAAATATTGGCGTTTTTTATGTTTTAAACGCTTGACAAGCAAGATTTAGCTGCTTTTAATTGCAACTAACCTACGCTGCAAATGTTTAAGAAATTTACTAAGCAGAAAAAAAGACAAAGAACCCCCGAGTTAGCTAGTCTTTTACTATCTCTGTCGAGTATTGGCATTTTTTGATGTCTTGTAACGCTTTATAAGCGCGTTCAGCTTATTTAGATAAAAATCTAGATGTAGATGAAGTTTTGTAAAGACATACAGTATCTATATACTGCAAAAAATTGAACATAAGACGCCGATACATTAAGTAATCCTTACCTTTTAATCTGCAGATTGGCGAAAGCAAATACAATAGCTTCAGTTTCATGATAAGGGGGCTGGCGGAGTTTGTCAAGGAAGTTTTTTCGTTTCTGTGGGCTACCTGGATTAATATTATATAGAAAGTCTGCTGCCAATAAAGCCTAAACTTACCAAATACATTTCTGTAGATTCAGATCTACTTGACTTTGGTTTAAAGTATTTTACTGTTTTAAACATTTTTTTTAGCTCGTTACAAAAATCTTTATCAGATTCTCCTTGGAAAATTTTTACTACAAACGTGCCACCATGACTCAAGAAATGCTTTGCAAAATTGAGCGCTGCCTCACATAAAAGCATAATTCTGATATGATCCAACGATTTTAAACCACAAGATTCGGGCGCCATGTCAGATAAAATTACATCAAATTTTTGATCCTTGAATTTTTCTCTTAAAATTTCAAACTCATTGATAATATCACATTGTATAAACTCTACTCCATTAATTGCGTTCATTGGTTTTATGTCAAGAGCAATCACATTTGCACCTTTCTGAGATGCAACTTGTGACCATCCACCAGGAGAAGCACCAAGATCAATAATTTTTTGCCCTTCTTGGAATAATTTAAATTTGTTATCCATTTCTACCAGCTTATATGCTGAGCGTGACCTATAACCATCCTTGCTAGTTTTTTGCACATACTGATCATTCAAATGACGATGTAGCCACCTTGTTGAAGATAGTTTTCTGCCTCTAGCCGTCTTTACTCTAGTTTTTATTGCTAATACCCTACTTATTATTGATTATATCTTTAAGCTCTTTTTCAACTACTTCTTTTACCAGTGCATGTAGATATTTATTCAGCCATTCTGAGAGCTGAGGTTTTAAAAGAGATGTAACTAATTCTTCAACAGTAAGGTTCGCTTTTTTTTGTTGTTTATGCTGTAATTCGTTTTGCATTTTTCCAAGCAACGCTTTGATCTCTTCCATATTCTCTTTTAAAATTAGATGATCGTTATTTTGTGCTTGTAAGCCGCTATTACTCGCTTTGTTATTACTCATTTGGATATTATCGTACAAATAAATATCTTTTTTTTCTTCTGAATTGTAGCTATGGCCATTAAATTGGTTACTGTTGCAAGCCATTTCTTCACTTTGGTCATCATTATCAATGTCCTCTTCTTTACCATTTTCTTTTTTGCCATCTTCTTCCATGTCTTCTGGATACTCTTCCTCAAGGTATAGTACATCATCATTTTCATCCTTTATTTCTGCTTTATCGTTACTCGTGTTTTTACCCGATATAGCTTTTTTTATATCTTCTAGGATATCTTTTACAGATTGATTGCCTTGTTCATCATGCATAGTGCTAATACCATTAAATTTAGAGGTTTATACTATTTATCATAAAAAGCAAGTTGTAAACACTAATCACATAATTGCTTTTTGCTTCAACTAAGTCTGAACGTGCTTTAAATAATGCATCTTCAGTGTCCAAAAGGTCAGATGTACTCTTTAAATTTAAGTTTACTTCTTGCTCAACTCCTTCCAATGCTAGAGCTGCTGCTTTTTCCGCTTCTTGACTTGCTTTGATAATGGCCTTTGCTGTCAACACATTATTCCAAGCATTTACAACTGCTTGTTCTATATTTTTTACCGTTTCATAATAATCGTAGGTAGATTTTTTTGCATCCATTTTAGCTTTACTGACACCAAAAGCATTAACTCCTCTCTTAAAGATTGGAACATCAAGAATAAAAACTACATGAACATTTTCTAATAGTTTGTCTACCTTCATACCATCCCCCCCAAAATTTTTGCTTGCGCTTAGATTTAAAGAAGGAAGCCACTTGGAGCTTTCAGCGATCACTTCCATTCCGGCTGCTCTTTTTTGATAAACTGCTGCTTTTAGAGATAAATTATTGGTTTTTGCTAACTGTAAACATTCATTTAGTTCTGGAACAGAAGGTAGTTTATCATTAGCTTCAGAAAGGTCATCAGCATCTTCGCCAATTAAATGATAATAAGCAATATTTGCCAACTTTAATTTACCTTCAGCATCAACTCTTTCGGATATAGAAGATGAAAATTTTGCTTTTGCTAACAAAACTTCAGCATTGGTTACCTCTCCAAGGGAAAAGCGTTTTTTCATAGCTGACAAATGTTCCAAAGAAACGCGTTCTTTATGTTCTCTGAGCTTTAATATTTCTGTCTTTTGTAAAACATTAACATATGCTTTCACAGCATTAAGTGCAAGCTCTTGTTTTAATTGCTGAAATCGCATCTTTTCTGCTTTGAGAAGATGGCTTGATCGACTGAATGTGGCAAAGGTACCACCTCCATCGATTAATTTCTGGCGCAATGTAAGTTTTTTTTCAGATGTATCAAGATTAAAGTTACTATCGAAATTGTATTGCAAATTAATGTCAGGTAAAAATCCAGCTAACCCAGAAGATTTATAGTGTTTTTCTGCGCTTTTATATTGGTAAAATTGAGACTTTATTTTTGAGCTATTTTTGATGGCTTTGCTTATCACTTCTCCCACATCGGTTGCATAGCAACTTATAGTACTAAAAATGATCGCAAGTGTGATAATCAATCGAAACATTCTAATTCCTATGCATATTGGTTGCGCAGCTCAATTACTAACATAAATTACTTTAATAATCAATAACTAATATTGTTGACACTATTGAGAAATTAAGTATATCATAGCTTACTATTGTTAGATCAAATAATGAAGACTTTTTTCTTAAAGGAGAAACAAATCAATAAAAAGTGGTTTGTCATAGATGCAGAAGGATTAGTGGTAGGGAGGCTTGCAGCATTTGTAGCGACACTATTACGTGGAAAGCATAAACCTGAGTATACACCTCATATGGATTGTGGCGATAATGTAATTATTATCAACGCAGAAAAGGTGCATTTCACCGGAAAGAAGCTTAAAGATAAAATTTACTATAAGCATACAGGTTATTCTGGTGGTTTGAAGAAAACTACTCCAGATAATATTTTAAATGGCAAATTTCCTGAGCGTGTAATAGAAATGGCAGTGAAAAGGATGCTTGATGATGGGCCTATGGCACGTAGACGCTTTGAAAATTTGTATGTTTATTCTGGTTCAGAGCATAAGCATCAAGGACAGCAACCTGAAAAGATAGATTTTGCCTCTTTGAATCGTAAAAATAAAAAGTAATGGAGTAAAAATGAAGAGTTCTACAATAAATAACAATGATTGGTCAGAAAAGACAATTAAATCAGCAGTTGATTCGCTTGGTCGTTTATATGCTACAGGCCGAAGAAAAGAATCTGTAGCAAGAGTATGGATAAAGCCGGGGAGTGGAAAATTTAGTGTTAACAAAAAAGGCGATCTAATTTCTTATTTTAAAAGAGAGTCAGTGTGCCAAATAGTAAAAATGCCATTTGTTGCAACTTCCACATTGGATAAATACGATGTATTTGCAACTGTAAAAGGTGGAGGGCTATCTGGTCAAGCAGGTGCTCTAGCTCATGGAATAAGCAGAGCTTTAAGTAGTGTAAGCCAAGATTTGCATTCTATACTACGTAATGGTGAGTTCTTAACTAGAGATTCACGTGTTGTTGAACGTAAGAAATATGGTCAACATAAAGCTCGGAAAAAGTGTCAATTTTCTAAGAGATAGTTATTTTATAGGGGTGTTTTTTTGTAAGTATTATACAAATATTTGCAAAAGTGTATGATATCCTCTATTTTTGTGATGAATTTAGTTGACTATCGGTGTCAACATAATATGCTATTTATGTGATTTTTTCAATATTAAGGTAATTTATGAGTAAAGAAGATATAATAAAACAATTAAAGGAAGATTGTTCTAGTCAGAATATAGATATAACAAAATCTGATTTGAGCAAGATTCATGATGCGTTTATTAAAATAATAAAGAATGAGCTGCATGGGAAAGGTGAAATACGTTTGCATGGAATAGGAACATTTTCTACTGCTATCAGTCAGGAAAAACAATGTCGTAACCCCCAAAGTGGTGAGATCATGACTGTTCCTAAAAAGACAAGGGTAAAATTTAAAGCAAGCCAAACTCTTTTAAGTATTTTAAATGAGAAGGAAAAAGCAGCAGTTAGTTAGACATTGTCATTTTCATTGTTTTTACTACGCTGTGTAAGCCGTAAAATACAGCTTCGCTAATTAAATAGTGGCCTATGTTAAGAGCTGAGATGTGAGGTATTCTTGTCATCTTCTTAGCGTGTTTATAAGTTATGCCATGTCCTGCGTGGCATTCTATTCCTAATTTATTGACGTACTCTGCAGCATTAGTAATTAACTGTAACTTTTTTTCTGATGGATTATCACAGTAACCCCCTGTGTGAATTTCTATTATGTCAGGTTTTGTCCCTAGCTTTTCAAGATATTTTAGTTGATCAATATTTGGATCGATAAACAGTGAGACTTTTATGCTAGAGCTATGCATTTCCTCTATTATACTAGAAAGTTTACTGTGCATATTCACGATATCCAGGCCACCTTCGGTTGTTAATTCTTCTCTTTTTTCTGGTACTATACTAATCGAATAGGGTTTTACCTTTTTTGCTATTTCAAGCATTTCTTCCGTGGCTGCAATTTCAAGATTTAGCTCAGTGCTAATGCTTTTTTTTAGGTTAAATACGTCTTCATCTCTAATATGCCTTCTATCTTCTCGTAAGTGTACAGTAATAAAGTCTGCTCCAGCGTCAATGGCTATTTCTGCTGCTTTCAATGGATCTGGATAAGAAGTTCCGCGTGCGTTGCGGAGGGTTGCAACGTGATCGATATTAACACCTAGTTTCACAATCTACCTCAGAAATTATTTATAGATTATACATGTTATTAGGTTTTTTGCATAGTCATTGTTTGACCTTACCCAGAAAAAGTGGAGAGAAAGAAAAGAGTTTTTTTGGGTAAAATAAAATTTTGGAGGATTAGAAATGGTAAGAGAATATACAGCAGAATTCAAATTGGAAGCTGTTAAACTGGCAAATGAACAAAGAAAGGCAGGTCAAACAATTACAAAAATAGCAAAGGATTTAGGAATAAAGGGTGGTTTATTAGGCTCTGTGGACAAAAAATATGAAAAGAGAGAAAAAGATGGTAGTTTAGCCTAATAGGTAAAAAATGGAGAAACTACCATATGCAATATTACATCAAAGAGGAAAATTGGAAACAAATTTTAGAGTTCATAAAAAGCGTAAAAGGAATGCACAGCAAAGATGAAAAACGTTTAAGAATATTCATAGAGGCAGTGTGGTACATAGTGCGAAGTGGTTACCAATGGAGACTTTTACCAAAAACTTATGGTAATTACAGGAGTATACATAAGCGATTTAAAAGATGGTGTGAAAGAGATGTCTGGAAAAAATTGCTTGAATATACTAAACAAGAGCCTGATTTAGAAGTTGCTATAATCGACGGTACGATCATCCGAGCCCATCCATGTTCATCTGGATATACAAAAAACTCCAAGGATCAAGAAGCTTTAGGGAGGAGCAAAGGTGGCTTTACAACTAAAATACATGCGCTTGTCGATGCACTTGGAAATCCACTTAAATTTACTCTGACTCCTGGTCAAAGAAATGAAATTACGCAGGCACAAGTGTTGACCGAAAGTATCTATAACTCTACTGTAGTAGCTGACAAGGGCTACGATAGCAATGCCTTTGTTACAAGTCTTGAAGACAAGGGATGTACAGTAGTTATTCCGCCAAAACGGAATCGAAAAGTGCAAAGGTATTACGATGAGCATATCTACAAAGAACGTCATTTGATTGAGTGTTTTTTTGGTAAAATTAAAAATTTTAGGCGCATTTTTTCCAGATTTGATAAAACTGCTGAGGTTTTTATTGGTTTTCTCAATTTTGTTGGAGCTCTTGTATGGCTTCTCTAAAATTTTGTCCACAGAGCCTAGATTATATAGTCAATATAAAAAGCCATATAAAATTGCTTCCACTGCTGCCATGAGGAAATTGCTTATTCTTGCTAACTCTTTAGTCAGAGATGACAGGGTTTTTACTGAGGAATATAACTCTCTGTCTGTTTCTATCTAAGAGCCAGCATAGCTGTGGATAAGCACGTTTATACAGATAAAAGTACTTATCCACAGCTACATCAATTTTTCTATTGACTTTTAACACAACTGCTGAACAGATACATTCGTCATCCCGCTACGTGTTAGCGGCCAAGATACCGCGGCGGTATGACGTGGGAAACCTGACTTGCATTAGCTATAAAATAGTGATTTATATAAATCCCATAGCATGCCGAATGAAGCGTTTTTTGAGGAAATTTGAATTTTCAACTGCAATCAAGCCAAGATTTCTTAGTGCTTTAGCGCAGAATATTCTGTTGGAAAACATCCTATTTAATCCATCAGTTGCAAGCGCCATTGTAAAATTATCAAAGTATCTGTTACGTGAAATTTTCTTTAATAAATAACTACTGCCAACATCAGTACCAGCCGCTTTTGCAGCAACTACGTGCTTTATAACACTTTCTACATCTCTAATTCCAAGATTAAGCCCTTGACCTGCAACTGGATGAATTGAATGTGCTGCATCGCCGATAAGCAAAACTCTACCCTTATATAACTTTTTTGCGAAAGCAAAACTTAAAGGATAAAGTTTTCTTTCACCCTCTAATTTTATCTCTCCTAAATAAGAACCAAATCTTTTTTTAAGCTCTATAATAAATTCTTCTTCAGACAGATCCATTAGCATTTTTGAAATTTCAGATTTTTCTGTCCAAACTATCGAAGAAGTATAGCCACCCTTCATCGGTAGAATTGCAAATGGACCGCCAGGGAAAAAACGCTCCACAGCTAAGTTTTGGTGATGCAGTTCATGTTTTACATTAAATACTATGCTACTTTGTTTATAGTCAAATTTCACTGTCGGTATAGAAAATAACTCTGGTAATTTAGAGTTTTTGCCTTCAGCACAGATAAGTAGCGATGATATTAATTCCTGGTTATTATCAAGAATCACTTCCACATATCCTGAATCACAAGCAATTGTTTTATAGGAATGTGGAGAGTATATATTCAGTTTATTTAGAAAATTATTGTTGATTGCATTCCATATAGTAGCATTGTTGATAACATAACCCATTGGCTCTTCGCTAACCATTTTATGATTGTAATGCACAGTAACCGCATCTAATATGCATATATCAAGTATTGGCTCAGCTTCACTTTCCACAAACTGCCAAATCCCTAACTTTTCCAATATTTTTTTCGAGCCTTGAGAAATAGCAAATGCTCGATTATCATCTACTACACGTGGTAGACTATTTTTTTCAATCACAGCTACAGACACAGAGTCACAACTGAGGCCAATGGCAGTAATAAGACCAAGTAACCCACCACCTGAAATGATTACATCATAATTCATTTTATTTACGCTAATTGTAAAATTATATTTTATCTGTTTTGAAAATAGTTTAAACAAACTTTATAGACAAAGACCTATAGCTAACCCAAGAAAGGTTTCCCTACGTCATACCGCGATTCATTCCATAGCTGTACGAACATTGCAATGTGGCACATAGTAAACGATGTCATGAAAGTAGCTGACACTGGAATTCAGAAAAAAGGATGATGTTATTCCAGTGCCTCTATGATGTCATCCCAGTGCTTGACACTGGGATCCAGCTTTTTCATAATCATCAAAATGTTGTATTTTAACATAAAACAGCTACTTTTATGCTTACCAACTTAATAAAATTCCTGGATCCCAGTGTCTGGGTACTGCCCACTGGTGGCCCAAACTACAACGTTCGTACAGTTGTGCGCGGTATAGATTCCGCTAACTAGTAGCGGAATGACGGTTTTTCAAATTGTCGGTAAACCTAAGCCACTTTAGCTATATCATCTTGAGAACACCTAAAAGTAAACTTCTGTAATAAAATGTTAATTACTTCATGCTAAGATAGATCTTATTTTATTAAAGGTATTAGTTTATGACTACAGATTGCAAAGCAAAAATGTTAAATTGCATTAGGCTCTGTGGACAAAAAATATGAAAAGAGAGAAAAAGATGGTAGTTTAGCCTAATAGGTAAAAAATGGAGAAACTACCATATGCAATATTACATCAAAGAGGAAAATTGGAAACAAATTTTAGAGTTCATAAAAAGCGTAAAAGGAATGCACAGCAAAGATGAAAAACGTTTAAGAATATTCATAGAGGCAGTGTGGTACATAGTGCGAAGTGGTTACCAATGGAGACTTTTACCAAAAACTTATGGTAATTACAGGAGTATACATAAGCGATTTAAAAGATGGTGTGAAAGAGATGTCTGGAAAAAATTGCTTGAATATACTAAACAAGAGCCTGATTTAGAAGTTGCTATAATCGACGGTACGATCATCCGAGCCCATCCATGTTCATCTGGATATACAAAAAACTCCAAGGATCAAGAAGCTTTAGGGAGGAGCAAAGGTGGCTTTACAACTAAAATACATGCGCTTGTCGATGCACTTGGAAATCCACTTAAATTTACTCTGACTCCTGGTCAAAGAAATGAAATTACGCAGGCACAAGTGTTGACCGAAAGTATCTATAACTCTACTGTAGTAGCTGACAAGGGCTACGATAGCAATGCCTTTGTTACAAGTCTTGAAGACAAGGGATGTACAGTAGTTATTCCGCCAAAACGGAATCGAAAAGTGCAAAGGTATTACGATGAGCATATCTACAAAGAACGTCATTTGATTGAGTGTTTTTTTGGTAAAATTAAAAATTTTAGGCGCATTTTTTCCAGATTTGATAAAACTGCTGAGGTTTTTATTGGTTTTCTCAATTTTGTTGGAGCTCTTGTATGGCTTCTCTAAAATTTTGTCCACAGAGCCTAATATAAAGAATAACTTTTTAGATGATACACAAAACATCTTTAAATATATTCAAGTTGAAGATAATATTTGATAGACGAATATCTATTTTATAGTAAAGAGGACAGACGAATTCTTAAAGTCTCTTTGCGTAAAGCTGTGTTTTTTTTAGAATTTTACAGCTATACAATGTTTTACTGTTTCCAAAGCAATATCTTTATAAATTTTTGCCAAATCCTCACTTAACATTAAAGGATTTCCGCAATCAGAAGCATGGCATATTTGTGGATCTAGAGGAACTCTGCCTAGAAGTTTGATGCCCAGCTCCTCAGACATTTTTTTTGCACCGTCTTTTCCAAATATGTATATTTTTGAGCCGCTTTGAATGAAATAACTCATATTTTCTACAATGCCAATAACCGGTACGCTGAGCTTTGTAAACATATCATAAATTTTGCGAGCATCGATTAAAGAGAGCTCCTGTGGAGTTGAAACTATTATCGCCCCAGTTAAGTTAAAATTTTCCATAAGACTTAAATGCACATCGCCAGTTCCAGGTGGTGTATCAACTATCAAATACTCTATATCGGACCATTTTGTTCCCATTAGCAGATTATAAAGTGCTTTTGTAATCATAGGTCCGCGCCATATTGCTGCACGATCTTTATCGATAAAATAGCCAATTGAAATAGTATGCAGTCCATACTTTTCTATAGGCATTGCTTTACTATCCTGTATTTTTGGCTTTAATTTTTCAGCGCCAAGCATTTTAGGAATTGAAGGACCATATATATCTGCATCAACCAGCGCAACTTTGTGTTTTAACTTTGCTAATGAGAGAGCAAGATTTAGCGCAACTGTGGACTTGCCCACACCGCCTTTACCAGAGGCCACAACGATTATATTTTTCACTCCTTCGATATGTAATTTAGCTTTTTGTTGCCCAGTTTGTTTTTGACAAGTAGCAACCACGGTCACTTTTGTCACCCCCGGTATAGCTTTAACAGCTTGCTCACAATTTCTTCTTAATTCTTCATTTGCTTGCGTGTTACCGGCAACTTCAAGCGCAAAACCAACGTCCCCACCTTTAATAATGATTGAGGATATTATACCAAGAGTTTTACCACTTTCTTGTTCTACGACTTTTTTTAAGCTCTCTCTTACAATTTCTTCGTTGATCATTAGCCTTTTAAGTGATTTCTTCCTGAAGTCGTTTAATCTCAGCTTGAGGAAGGCCGGTTGTCTGAGAGATAATATCAATAGAGATGTCAGCCTTAAGTAGGTTTTTTGCTACTTCAATCTTTCCTTCAATCTTTCCCTCATCAAGTTTTTGAGCGAGGATGCCTTCTTCTTTCCGCAGATCCATTATTCTTTCTTCGTAAGCTACTAAATCTTTTTCATTCCAGCTAAACCTGTCTAATTCATCGTGACAATGTCCATGTAACAAAGATAAGTTTTTGATCATATTGTTTCGTCTATTCCGGTCTTTGTGATGTATTTCTATTGTATCATCACTTTTAAACCATAGTCTACAATTATCACATTTACTTTGTTGTAACTTCAATAGTTTTATTACTCTTAATGGCTTATCTGGTATTTTTCTCAGACGTTTACCCCAATATACCCAATCACCATCATATGGAGATCTGGTTTTTTGCACTTTGATATGTCGTTTAATATCATGATCACTGTGTATAATAAGATGTATCTTGTTACTTGTCATAAAACGCCAGTTATCGTTATTATACTTTTTAAAGTATTTTCTTTTTATCCAGCATTTCCCTTTGTTTGGGTGCCTAAAGACTGACCTTACCCAGAAAAAGTGGAGAGAAAGAAAAGAGTTTTTTTGGGTAAAATAAAATTTTGGAGGATTAGAAATGGTAAGAGAATATACAGCAGAATTCAAATTGGAAGCTGTTAAGCTGGCAAATGAACAAAGAAAGGTAGGTCAACCAGTAGAGTTATAGATACTTTCGGTCAACACTTGTGCCTGCGTAATTTCATTTCTTTGACCAGGAGTCAGAGTAAATTTAAGTGGATTTCCAAGTGCATCGACAAGCGCATGTATTTTAGTTGTAAAGCCACCTTTGCTCCTCCCTAAAGCTTCTTGATCCTTGGAGTTTTTTGTATATCCAGATGAACATGGATGGGCTCGGATGATCGTACCGTCGATTATAGCAACTTCTAAATCAGGCTCTTGTTTAGTATATTCAAGCAATTTTTTCCAGACATCTCTTTCACACCATCTTTTAAATCGCTTATGTATACTCCTGTAATTACCATAAGTTTTTGGTAAAAGTCTCCATTGGCAACCACTTCGCACTATGTACCACACTGCCTCTATGAATATTCTTAAACGTTTTTCATCTTTGCTGTGCATTCCTTTTACGCTTTTTATGAACTCTAAAATTTGTTTCCAATTTTCCTCTTTGATGTAATATTGCATATGGTAGTTTCTCCATTTTTTACCTATTAGGCTAAACTACCATCTTTTTCTCTCTTTTCATATTTTTTGTCCACAGAGCCTAGCATATATATGAGATATATACTTGATGAAAGCCCAGAGTATAAAAGACAGAAAAATCCGTCTAAATTGCCACTAAAAGAGTTATTAAACAATTACAAAAAGCCTGTTCTAATATCAATAGGTATTGACTTGGTTGAAAATGCGTCTCTCTATATATATTTGGTATTTTTCAATGTGCTTACGAATAAAATATTAACAGTAAATACTCATTTTAATCATATAGTGGAAATACTGAGTCAAATTGCGCTCGGAGGATTGACAATATTATTTGCTATACTTTCTGATAAGATAGGAAGAGAAAAAGTTATGAAGTTTGCATTTATAACTTTTGTAATAGTAAGTTATCCAGTTTTTTCAATGTTATGTACTGGCGATTACTTGCTCACTTTTATGGCACACATTCTTTTTATAATTCCAATAGCTGCATCGCTTGGTTCTGTCAGTGCACTTATGTGCGAATTATTTCCAACAAAGGTTCGATACAGCGGATTTGGTTTATCAAGAAATATAACTGCTGGATTTTTTGGTGGCCTTGCACCATTTATATGCACAACAATTATCAAGGTTACAGGACAAGAGACTTCAGCTAGTTTTTACATGATTTTCTGTGCATTAATTGGGCTAGTTGCTATATCGCAAACTAAGGGTGAGCTTTCTTCAAGATCCAAATAGTTGCAGAGTTCAAAAAAATCTAATTATATGGCGGGAAGTGCCAATTTTTAGGTGATAATGTGAATATTTCAGCACCATCTTTAGTTACTCCGAGCGTATGTTCAAATTGAGCAGAAAGTGAAAGATCGCGTGTTGTCACTGTCCAGTCATCAAGTTTACTGAGCAGAGTCTCATGTTTTCCAGCATTAATCATTGGCTCTATTGTAAAAAACATACCTTCCTTCAAGACAAGATTTTCATCTTGATCATAGAAATGCACTACATTTGGTGGAGCATGAAAGACTTTTCCTATACCATGTCCGCAGTAGCTGCGTACGATAGAATATCCAAAATCTCTAATATATTTCTCTATAGCGAGCCCTATTTCATTTAACTTATTGCCGGGTTTAACTTGTTTAATTGCTTCCATCAATGCATGATAAGTAGCGTCACACAAACGTTTTGCTTTTATTGATGGCTTGCCAACCCAAAACATGCGACTTGTATCACCATGCCAGCTATTTAAAATCACCGTAACGTCAATATTCAAAATATCTCCATCTTTAAGCGGTTTATCATCAGGAACGCCATGGCACACAACTGCATTTTTTGAAGTGCAAATTGATTTTGGATACCCCCTATAGTTTAGTGGTGCTGGAATTGCACCTGCATTAATTATAAAGTCATGGCATAGATCATTTAACTCATTGGTTGTCACCCCTACCTTTACGCATGGTGCAATGAAATCAAGAGTTTCAGCAGCAAGCCTGCCAGCCTTGCGCATAAATTCAAAATCTTCTTGTGAGTGTATAGTTATGTTCATATTTTCCATGTCTTATTGTAATTGGTACGCTTACTCGCAAGTACATAAACATAATAATTTTACATATTATAAAAATAAGCCCTATGGATCCTAGTGTCAAGTCATTTATATGACAAGTGGTCAAGCAAGAAGTCTATTTAATAATCTGAACTATACAACTACTATCTCAGGATAATCTGAAGATTTTTTGTGATAGTAATCGATGCTCTTAGGATTCACCTCAATATAAGTATTGTAGATACGATTCTCAAAACCACCTCTCTCTTGTTTTTTAGAGATACGCTTTTCTTCAATTTGTTCTATTGATAGTCCACTTTCTTTGCCTAATGCATGTATGACCTCAAGTAAATCGGCTAACTCTTCAAGGTTTTCATCTGAGGTTTTAGATACCGTCTTGTAAGTCAACGAGAAAAATATAAAAATGTTATCTTTTGGTCCATATAAGTTTGTTCCAACAAGTTTAAAGTATAACAAAAAGAATCGCTGGAGCGTAATTGAATGTATTGATGTAATGCCGTCACTTCAAAACATAGGACAAGGAGTAGAAAATATAGAGCTAGGCTCTGTGGACAAAAAATATGAAAAGAGAGAAAAAGATGGTAGTTTAGCCTAATAGGTAAAAAATGGAGAAACTACCATATGCAATATTACATCAAAGAGGAAAATTGGAAACAAATTTTAGAGTTCATAAAAAGCGTAAAAGGAATGCACAGCAAAGATGAAAAACGTTTAAGAATATTCATAGAGGCAGTGTGGTACATAGTGCGAAGTGGTTGCCAATGGAGACTTTTACCAAAAACTTATGGTAATTACAGGAGTATACATAAGCGATTTAAAAGATGGTGTGAAAGAGATGTCTGGAAAAAATTGCTTGAATATACTAAACAAGAGCCTGATTTAGAAGTTGCTATAATCGACGGTACGATCATCCGAGCCCATCCATGTTCATCTGGATATACAAAAAACTCCAAGGATCAAGAAGCTTTAGGGAGGAGCAAAGGTGGCTTTACAACTAAAATACATGCGCTTGTCGATGCACTTGGAAATCCACTTAAATTTACTCTGACTCCTGGTCAAAGAAATGAAATTACGCAGGCACAAGTGTTGACCGAAAGTATCTATAACTCTACTGTAGTAGCTGACAAGGGCTACGATAGCAATGCCTTTGTTACAAGTCTTGAAGACAAGGGATGTACAGTAGTTATTCCGCCAAAACGGAATCGAAAAGTGCAAAGGTATTACGATGAGCATATCTACAAAGAACGTCATTTGATTGAGTGTTTTTTTGGTAAAATTAAAAATTTTAGGCGCATTTTTTCCAGATTTGATAAAACTGCTGAGGTTTTTATTGGTTTTCTCAATTTTGTTGGAGCTCTTGTATGGCTTCTCTAAAATTTTGTCCACAGAGCCTAGGCTCTGTGGACAAAAAATATGAAAAGAGAGAAAAAGATGGTAGTTTAGTCTAATAGGTAAAAAATGGAGAAACTACCATATGCAATATTACATCAAAGAGGAAAATTGGAAACAAATTTTAGAGTTCATAAAAAGCGTAAAAGGAATGCACAGCAAAGATGAAAAACGTTTAAGAATATTCATAGAGGCAGTGTGGTACATAGTGCGAAGTGGTTGCCAATGGAGACTTTTACCAAAAACTTATGGTAATTACAGGAGTATACATAAGCGATTTAAAAGATGGTGTGAAAGAGATGTCTGGAAAAAATTGCTTGAATATACTAAACAAGAGCCTGATTTAGAAGTTGCTATAATCGACGGTACGATCATCCGAGCCCATCCATGTTCATCTGGATATACAAAAAACTCCAAGGATCAAGAAGCTTTAGGGAGGAGCAAAGGTGGCTTTACAACTAAAATACATGCGCTTGTCGATGCACTTGAAAATCCACTTAAATTTACTCTGACTCCTGGTCAAAGAAATGAAATTACGCAGGCACAAGTGTTGACCGAAAGTATCTATAACTCTACTGTAGTAGCTGACAAGGGCTACGATAGCAATGCCTTTGTTACAAGTCTTGAAGACAAGGGATGTACAGTAGTTATTCCGCCAAAACGGAATCGAAAAGTGCAAAGGTATTACGATGAGCATATCTACAAAGAACGTCATTTGATTGAGTGTTTTTTTGGTAAAATTAAAAATTTTAGGCGCATTTTTTCCAGATTTGATAAAACTGCTGAGGTTTTTATTGGTTTTCTCAATTTTGTTGGAGCTCTTGTATGGCTTCTCTAAAATTTTGTCCACAGAGCCTAGTTCTATAGTTCTTGATATGATCTGGATCAAAGGCCTTTTTTGAACTTAAAACACCAAAAACTACATGAAGTAACTTACGCATTGCAGCTCCCACAATTGCCATATTATGCTTGCCTTTCTCTTTTAACCTCTTGCAATAAATCACAATAATAGGGTTGTGATTTTTAGCTACTATAGCGGGAAAATATATTGCCTTACGCAATGTTCGTGAACCTGATTTACTTAATCTGGGCTTGGCATATACAGATGATCCTGATGTTATATTTCGTGGTATAGTTCCAGCATATGCTGCCAATTGTCTGGCATTTATAAAAGCTTTTATGTCAGGAATTTCAGCTAAAATAGCTATTGCTGATTCCTCTCCTATTCCTGGAATAGTCAATAAGAGTTGAAAGTTTTCCAACAACTCTTTGTGCTGTTTTAATAGTTCACGTATGGAGTTTTTTATTGTTTCTATTGATTGTTCTATGTTCACTGCAAGGTTTTCCCAAGCATTTGCAACTTCTTCAGGCAGTCTCTCCTTCTTTTCTAAATGATTATTTACGAATGTTAATCCATCTTTTAATGCAGCTGAGCAACGATAAAGATGCTTTAATTTTTTCTTTTCAGAAGAAGGTGGTGTCCAGCGAGTTGGTTCCTGTCTTTGGCAATAACCTGCAATAATCTCTGCATCAATCTGGTCATTCTTTTGTCGTACAAGCTTACTCCTTGCATAAGACTTAATACAATAAGGATTTACAACACTAACAAAATGTCCAGCATTGTGTAGAAATTCAGCCAGAGCTTCACTATAACAACCAGTAGCTTCCATGCAGGCTTTTACTTGTTCTATATTATGTTTTTGTAGAAAGCTCAGCAGACCTTGAAACCCATGATCATCGTTCTTAAAGCTCCTTTTCCTAGTTTCACGTTTTCCTTTTTTACTTATAAATGAGAGAAAAATATCAAAGCGATCTTTTGATATGTCTATACCTAAAAAGTTGTTGATCATATATAACCTCATACGTTACCATTTAAAATGAAAAGTAAGGCTAACCTTGTGAATACAGAATTAGAACCATTTAGGTCTTTCTACGATACCGTCCAGCCTCTACTTTTGAGAAGGGAGCTCTTTTCTAAAACACAGATTTTGTATCTAGGGCAATTTACAAAGTTCTTCCCTTCTCCATCTAATGCATAAGCTTAAAACATTAGATGCTTTTGACAAGATACAAGAGGCAATAACCTCCTTTGCTTCTTCTAAAAGTTTATCTTTGAGACATTCAATGTATTCATCTTTTTCCATCACCCTCTCATAAACAATAATTCCGTGGGAACGTGTAATTTCAGTTGTATGATCACGAACAAGTTTATTAATTTTGAAACAATGTTTTTTATTCATAATGTTTCCTTTGATAGATATAAGAATTTCATTCAGTAAAATTAAACTGTAACTTTTGACTTAACCCAATGGTACAACTTACTCATTTTACCATCTTGTCCTAACATACCAGAGTTATTTTTATAAAAAGTGTCAACTATTAGCTTTATAGAACCTATAGCAGCAGAAAATACAGGATTTTTATCATATTCGCCATCAAGGCCACTGAGAGACTCAGGGGACCCAATTCGAACTTGTTTATTGAATATATAGCCTGCAATTTCCTTCATGCTTGTGAGTTGACTAGTTCCACCTGTGATCACTACTTTATTAATTGGATCTTTCTGCTCTTGAAATTGCTCTCTTACCATTTCAAGTATTTCTTCAACTCTTGGTCTTATGATGTTAATAAGCTCAGATTTGAATACTTGAGTAGGTTCATCACTTTCATTGTTTTGCATTGTAATGTACTCATTCTCATCTATTGAAGTTACGATAGTGCTACCATACAGTATTTTTATATACTCTGCACGTTCTATGCTTGTGCATAGCCCGTAAGCAATATCTCGAGTGATATGAACACCACCAATTGGAACGCTGCTTGCATACACAAGTTTCCCTCTTTTGAAAATTCCAATTGCAGTGCATCCACCGCCTATATCAACAATAGCAGTCCCGAGCTCTTTTTCATCTCCACTGAGACACGCAAGACCTGCAGAATATGCAGAAGCAATACAACCCGCCATATTTAATCCACCATTATTGGTAATACAGTTTTCAATATTGGTAAGCGCTGGACGCGAAGCAGTGACAACATTAACATCAGCAGATAGTCTTTTTCCGTACAATCCACCAACTTCTTTTATGTCAGTCATGTCATCCAAGTGATATTTTAGTGGTATATTGTGAATGATAACATTGTCTTCAATATATTTCTCAAATGTTTGAAAAACTACACGTCTTATATCACGCTCAGAAATCTCATGGTTAGCTGCAATAATTTCATTATGTACATTGAAAGATGAGATGCCACATCCAGCAATGTTTACATATATCTGATCTATGGTTTCTTCTGATACTTGCTCAGCTAAACCTATAGTTGATGAGATGGAGTAATTTGCGTGTTTTACATTAGTTATCGACCCACCGTTTACACCTTCTGCAATCTTATAACCCGTTCCTGTTACTTTATAGCTGAAGTTGCCATTTATCTTAACAATTAGACAAATAATCTTTGTTGTACCTATGTCTAAAACAGCAAAAACATTTCTCTTTGGTTTTGCTATTACTGCAGAGTACATTAGTTAACCTTATTACGCAATTTCATTTAAATTGTAGCTTTCTTTAATAATTTATATTTCTATTATAGATATAGCAACATTTTAATATACACTAAATTCTGGACAAAAGGAAAAGCAAAACATAAAATTATAATTTTTATGTCCATATTACCAATTGTAATTGCCCCTGATGAAAGACTAATCACACGTGCCAGTGAAGTAACAGATATAAACGATAAAATTAAAGAATTAGTAAACGACATGTTCGAAACTATGTATGATGCAGAAGGTCTTGGCCTTGCTGCAGTGCAAGTTGGGGTGCTGAAGAGAGTTTTTGTTATGGACATTCAGCTAGAAATAATTGAAAATGAGCCAGTAGGGTATGAATCGACTGGCAAATTTTACATGATTAATCCTGAGATTACAGAATTATCTGATGAACAAGTAATTCTCAAGGAAGGATGCCTTTCAATTCCAGAGCAAAGCTATGAAATTAAGCGTCCAAAGTATTTAACTGTGAAATATAAAGACTTAGATAATGAAGAACAAACACTAAAAGCTAGTGGTTGGCTTGCAAGGTGTATTCAGCATGAATTAGATCACTTAAACGGCATATTATATATTAGACATTTATCTAAATTAAAGTATGATATGGTCATGAAAAAAGCACAAAAGGTTAAAAAGTATCATGAGCAATGAAGACCTAGAATTATTAAAGTTTTACCATGAAGTGGGCGTTGATTGCACACTAACAGAAGGTGAAGAGGAAAAGAAAGTAGAAGAGGAGACAGATAGCAAGCTTGTGCAGCCTCCTGCCGTCCAAATCGAAGTCGAGAAAAAAGAGCAGCAATCCATGTTTCCAAGTGACTGGATAATTGAAGCAAGGAAACTTGCAAGTAAATGTAGTAGTGTGGATGAATTAAGAAGTGCAGTTGAATTATTTGAAGGTTGTGAAATAAAAAAAACTGCAACTAATACTGTCTTTTCCGATGGTAATCCAAATGCAAAAATTATGCTCGTTGGTGAAGCTCCAGGGGCAAATGAAGACCTTCAAGGCATACCATTTTGTGGTGCAAGTGGAATGTTGCTCGATAAAATGTTAAATGCAATCAATCTTGATCGCACTAAGGTATACATAAGCAATACTGTATTTTGGCGTCCACCTGGCAATAGAAAGCCAACCGACCTAGAGCTTGATATGTGCAGACCATTTGTTGAGAAGCATATTGCACTAGTTTCACCACAGATTTTGGTTTTAGTTGGTGGAATTGCGTGTTATAGCCTTCTTGACAGCACAAAAACTATATCGAATTTGCGTGGTAGATTTCATACGTACACTAACCAATATTTGTCCAATTCAATCACCACAGCCGCTATATTTCACCCAGCTTACCTACTGCGTCAGCCAATGCAAAAACGTTTAGCCTGGGAGGATTTGAAGAAGATTAGGGAGTATCTTGATAACACCAATAACTGCACAAATACCTAATAAAGTGGTAGACCTCTTGCATAGTTTTTTGCAGCATGTTAACAATCGTTAGAAACGAAAAAACTTCCTTGACAAACTCCGCCAGCCCCCTTATCATAAAATTGAAGCTATTGTATTTGCTTTCGCCAATCTGCAGATTAAAAGGTAAGGATTACTTAATGTATCGGCGTCTTATGTTTAATTTTTTGCAGTATATAGATACTGTATGTCTTTACAAAACTTCATCTACATCTAGATTTTTATCTAAATAAGCTGAACGCGCTTATAAAGCGTTACAAGACATCAAAAAATGCCAATACTCGACAGAGATAGTAAAAGACTAGCTAACTCGGGGATTCTTTGTCTTTTTTTCTGCTTAGTAAATTTCTTAAACATTTGCAGCGTAAGTTAGTTGCAATTAAAAGCGGCTGAATCTCGCTTGTCAAGCGTTTAAAACATAAAAAACGCCAATATTTTAAAGCGGATAATAACCCCAGGGCTTCTTTTGCCTTTTTTTTTATTTAGTAAATTTCTTAATATTTATAGCTAAACAACAACCGTCATCCCGCTACGTGTTAGCGCTTACTATTACCCACAAATATAAATGTTTGTTGCATAGCTCTTAATGGCATAACTTTTGCTTGAAATAACTGTTTATATGGTGCAATTTACAGCTTTTAGTTGCTAGGCTCTGTGGACAAAAAATATGAAAAGAGAGAAAAAGATGGTAGTTTAGCCTAATAGGTAAAAAATGGAGAAACTACCATATGCAATATTACATCAAAGAGGAAAATTGGAAACAAATTTTAGAGTTCATAAAAAGCGTAAAAGGAATGCACAGCAAAGATGAAAAACGTTTAAGAATATTCATAGAGGCAGTGTGGTACATAGTGCGAAGTGGTTGCCAATGGAGACTTTTACCAAAAACTTATGGTAATTACAGGAGTATACATAAGCGATTTAAAAGATGGTGTGAAAGAGATGTCTGGAAAAAATTGCTTGAATATACTAAACAAGAGCCTGATTTAGAAGTTGCTATAATCGACGGTACGATCATCCGAGCCCATCCATGTTCATCTGGATATACAAAAAACTCCAAGGATCAAGAAGCTTTAGGGAGGAGCAAAGGTGGCTTTACAACTAAAATACATGCGCTTGTCGATGCACTTGGAAATCCACTTAAATTTACTCTGACTCCTGGTCAAAGAAATGAAATTACGCAGGCACAAGTGTTGACCGAAAGTATCTATAACTCTACTGTAGTAGCTGACAAGGGCTACGATAGCAATGCCTTTGTTACAAGTCTTGAAGACAAGGGATGTACAGTAGTTATTCCGCCAAAACGGAATCGAAAAGTGCAAAGGTATTACGATGAGCATATCTACAAAGAACGTCATTTGATTGAGTGTTTTTTTGGTAAAATTAAAAATTTTAGGCGCATTTTTTCCAGATTTGATAAAACTGCTGAGGTTTTTATTGGTTTTCTCAATTTTGTTGGAGCTCTTGTATGGCTTCTCTAAAATTTTGTCCACAGAGCCTAAAATTTGTTTCCAATTTTCCTCTTTGATGTAATATTGCATATGGTAGTTTCTCCATTTTTTACCTATTAGACTAAACTACCATCTTTTTCTCTCTTTTCATATTTTTTGTCCACAGAGCCTAAAATTATAACTCTTAGTTTAATAATTTTAATCTAATAAGCTTTCAGGTTAATAAAATTAAATTATTTGAGTAAATACAATACTATGTTTTTATTTGTGGGTAATAGTAAGGTGTTAGCGGGATCTATGCTTTGAGATACCGCGAATAAATCGCGGTATGACGTAGAGCTCGCGTTAGCTATACTTTTATGCTTACCAACTCAGTATCCAATCAAAACCTGGATTTCAGTGTCAAGCACTGAAATGACACCAAAAGGGCTACTGCTGTCTTGGATGGAAACCAGTGTCAGCTACTTGAATCTGCCACGCAAATTGCCTGCAAATTGCAATGTTCGTACAGCTGTGCGTCATGCGCTGGAATGGCATCAAGGGGTAACTTTTTATTTAAACAATGATTGTAAAATGATTATAATAAGAGATCTATTGAAATTTTAAAGTTATTAAATATTGACGCTGTATACTTAAGTGTTAAAATAGAATGAAAAGTTTTTAGGAGTTTATATGGCAGCAGGTGGGAAAGCAAAGACAGCTAGTAAAAATAACCCTACTCAGCGTAAGAAAGCTGAGCAAAAAATGTATAAAGACAAACCGGTAAAACCTGTTAGATATATAGATCGTGACTCGCGCATGAATTATATGTCTGCTCAATATGACAACGGCAATCTGGTTGAAGATGAGATAAGCGGCAATCCTATAAAGTGGGAAGCTGTATAATAGTTGTGGTTAAAGTTACTATTAATTCTAAGGAATGTGAAGTAGAGCATGGGCTCACTATAATTCAAGCTTGTGAAGTCGTGGGCGTTGAAATTCCACGTTTTTGTTATCATGAGCGTTTAGCAATTGCTGGTAACTGCAGAATGTGTTTGGTTGAAGTGGAGGGTGGACCTCCAAAACCAGTAGCCTCTTGTGTAATGCCAGTTGCAGAAGGGATGATTATTCACACTGATACCCCTAAGGTTAAAAAAGCACGTGAAGGTGTGCTTGAGTTTTTGCTAATTAACCACCCGCTTGATTGCCCAATTTGCGATCAAGGTGGTGAATGCGATTTGCAAGATATCACGATGGCTTATGGGAAAGGAACCAGCAGACTTGATGAGCATAAGAGGGCTGTGCCAAAAAAACACTTCGGACCACTGATTGAGACTGCGATGAATCGATGCATTCATTGCACTCGGTGTGTTAGATTTTTGTCTGATGTTGCAGGTACAAATGAACTTGGAGGAATCGGAAGGGGAGAAAATGTAGAGATTAGCACTTACATAAAAAGGCATATTAGTTCTGAATTATCTGGAAATATTATAGATCTCTGCCCGGTAGGGGCTTTAACTTCAAAGCCTTACTCCTTTACAGCGCGTCCATGGGAGCTATCACATTGTGAGACTGTAGATGTGCTAGATGCTGTGGGTAGCGCAATTAGAGTTGATTATCGTGGCCTGGAAGTTATGCGAATATTACCAAGGCTGAGCGAAGAGGTAAATGAAGAATGGATATCAGATAAAACCCGCTTTGCCTATGATGGACTAAAAGTTCAGCGTCTTGATCGACCTTATGTAAAAAAAGATGGTAAATTAGCCCCAGTTGATTGGAATGAAGCATTAACTGTTGCTGCAAAGAAATTAAAGAATACAAAATCAAATAAAATAGCTGCAATTGCAGGTGATTTAGCAGATTGTGAGTCTATGCTTCTACTCAAAGAAGTGATGCAGAAGCTCGGCTCGGGGAATATAGACTGTAGGCAAGATGGTGCAAAGCTTATACCAAGTAATCGTGGATCGTATGTGTTCAATACCACTATTGAAGGTATAGAAAATGCAGATTTATGTCTGCTTATAAATACAAATCCAAGGATAGAAGCACCGATCATTAACGTAAGATTGAGAAAGAGATATTTACAGGGCAACTTTCCTGTTGCAAGTGTTGGTCCTAACATTGAATATTTGTATCATGTTGAGAAATTGGGCGATAATCCTGGTATTTTGAGTGAAATAGCAAATGGAAATCATAAGTTCTGTGAGCTGCTGGTAGCTGCTCAAAACCCTATGCTGATTATCGGTCAAGATGCGTTGATAAGAGATGATTCTGAATCAGTTCTAATTCTAGCTGGCAAAATTGCAGAAAAATTTAACATGGTCAGAGATGACTGGAATGGCTTTAATGTGCTGCATAAAGCTGCAGCAAGAGTTGGTGGGCTAGATATTGGGTTTGTTCCTAAAAAAGGCGAAAGGGATATTAATCAAATATTGGAACATGCAGAAAGTGGTGAAACAGAAGTGGTTTATCTTCTTGGTGCAGATGAAATTGATACATCAAAATTAGAAAATACATTTGTAATTTATCAAGGTCATCACGGTGATAAGGGTGCACATGTGGCAGATGTTATCTTGTCTGGTGCTGCATATACAGAAAAATATGCAACTTATGTAAACACTGAAGGTCGAGTGCAAAGAACAAATTTAGCTGTATTTCCTCCAGGTGAAGCAAAGGAGGATTGGTTAATTATTAAAAATCTCTCGCAATATTTGGATCTTTCCTTACCATATGATAGTTTATTTGACGTAAGAAAAAAATTAGATACTATCGGTCCACAGTTTAGAAATGCTGATCAAGTGGTAAAAAACACATGGGTACCAATCAGCAATGGTAAAATAAATTTAAGTAATACACCTTTTACTTTAAAGGAGTGTAATTTTTATATGACGGATTCAATAAGTCGCGCTTCAAAAATAATGGCAGATTGTACTAAAGCTTTTTATGAACACGCTAGTTAATATTTTATTTATTTTAGTACCGCTACTACTTTCAGTTGCATATTTGACATACTTTGAGCGTAAGGTCCTTGCTGCAATTCAACTGAGGCACGGCCCAAGTGTAGTTGGACCTTTTGGGCTATTGCAGCCATTTGCAGATGCTATTAAGCTCCTGATTAAGGAGCCGATAATACCATTTAGAGCGAGCACCATACTGTTCATTATGGCTCCAATGCTTACCTTTATCTTGGCATTAATTGCCTGGGCAGTTATACCGTTTGGTGCTGAAGTAATTGTAGAAAATGGCCAGCAAGTAGTTATTCCTAAGGTTATAGCAAATATTAATGTTGGAGTGCTTTATGTGCTAGCTATATCGTCGCTGGGAGTATACGGCGTGATTATTGCAGGCTGGTCAAGCAATTCTAATTATGCATTTCTTGGCGCTATACGGTCGGCTGCTCAGATGATTTCGTATGAAGTTTCAATAGGCTTAATAGTTGCTACAGTCGTTATTACCACTGGAACATTAAATCTTGGAGAGATGGTGGTAGCGAAACACAATATGCCATTTTGGGTTGATTTACTACTAATGCCTATAGGAATAATATTTTTTATTTCTTTGCTTGCAGAAACTAATCGTCACCCATTTGATTTACCAGAAGCTGAAGCAGAGCTTGTCTCTGGATATAACGTTGAATATTCATCCATGCCTTTTGCCCTCTTTTTTCTTGGAGAATATGCAAATATGATTTTAGCAAGTGCTATGATGACAATATTCTTTCTGGGGGGATGGTATCCTCCGTTAGAACTTGGTTTGCTTTATAAAATTCCAGGTTTAATTTGGTTCGTTTTGAAGATAGTTCTACTATTGCTCATATTTATTTGGATTAGAGCAACAATACCTCGTTATCGATATGATCAACTAATGCGCCTTGGTTGGAAAGTATTTCTACCAATATCGGTGCTTTGGGTGATACTCATTTCAGGGGTGTTGCTCTTTACTGGGAACTTGCCTGGATCCAATGTTTAATTTTCCAAATACAAGATTAAGACGCAGGCGCTCGAGCAAATGGGTTCGCAATTTAACAAGTGAAAATAGTTTATCAGTAAATGATTTAGTTTTTCCTCTGTTTGTTCATGACAGAGAAAGAACAACTGAACCAATTTCTGGCTTACCAGGCGTAAAGTGTTATTCAATAGATGGGCTGGTTTCCATAATTAAGGAAGCTAAGGGTTTAGGAATTAATGCTGTTGCAATTTTTCCTGTAGTTGATAACAAATTAAAATCTAAAAATGCTGAGGAGTCATATAACCCTAACAATTTAATCTGCAGAGCAATTTGTGCTGTAAAATCGAAGGTACCTGAAATTGGTATTATTGCAGACGTTGCACTGGATCCATACACTATTCACGGCCATGACGGCATTTTAAAAGATAATCAGATGGATGTAGAAAACGATGAAACTATATCAGTGCTGTGTAAGCAAGCACTTGCTTTAGCGAAGGCAGGATGTGATATAGTTGCTCCTTCTGATATGATGGATGGTAGAATAGGAAGAATCAGAAAATCATTAGATGATAACAACTTTCAAGACGTATTAATATTATCTTATGCAGTGAAATACTGCTCTAGCTTCTATGCTCCATTTAGGCAAGTCGTTGGTTCATGTGGGCTATCACATTCTATAGACAAAAGTGGTTACCAAATGGATTATAAAAATGCGCGCGAAGCAATGTGCGAAATTGAAATAGATATAAATGAAGGTGCAGATTTTATTATGATTAAACCTGGTATGCCATATTTGGATATTATCAAAACAGCAAGTGATAAGTTTAATTTTCCGATTTTTGCTTACCAAGTAAGCGGTGAGTACGCAATGATAAAAGCTGCTGCAAATAATGGCTGGCTAGATTATGACAAGGTAATTTATGAATCTTTGATTGGTTTCAAACGTGCGGGTGCAAGTGCAATATTCACTTACGCTGCACTTGATATTGCAAAAAATTTAAGTGCACAAGCCCTATAAAATTACTAAATTTTTGGCGCATGTTCTTCTACTGTTGCTGCATATTGCCTTGTATCTTGTCAAAAGCATCTAATGTTTTAAGCTTATGCATTAGATGGAGAAGGGAAGAACTTTGTAAATTGCCCTAGGCTCTGTGGACAAAAAATATGAAAAGAGAGAAAAAGATGGTAGTTTAGCCTAATAGGTAAAAAATGGAGAAACTACCATATGCAATATTACATCAAAGAGGAAAATTGGAAACAAATTTTAGAGTTCATAAAAAGCGTAAAAGGAATGCACAGCAAAGATGAAAAACGTTTAAGAATATTCATAGAGGCAGTGTGGTACATAGTGCGAAGTGGTTGCCAATGGAGACTTTTACCAAAAACTTATGGTAATTACAGGAGTATACATAAGCGATTTAAAAGATGGTGTGAAAGAGATGTCTGGAAAAAATTGCTTGAATATACTAAACAAGAGCCTGATTTAGAAGTTGCTATAATCGACGGTACGATCATCCGAGCCCATCCATGTTCATCTGGATATACAAAAAACTCCAAGGATCAAGAAGCTTTAGGGAGGAGCAAAGGTGGCTTTACAACTAAAATACATGCGCTTGTCGATGCACTTGGAAATCCACTTAAATTTACTCTGACTCCTGGTCAAAGAAATGAAATTACGCAGGCACAAGTGTTGACCGAAAGTATCTATAACTCTACTGTAGTAGCTGACAAGGGCTACGATAGCAATGCCTTTGTTACAAGTCTTGAAGACAAGGGATGTACAGTAGTTATTCCGCCAAAACGGAATCGAAAAGTGCAAAGGTATTACGATGAGCATATCTACAAAGAACGTCATTTGATTGAGTGTTTTTTTGGTAAAATTAAAAATTTTAGGCGCATTTTTTCCAGATTTGATAAAACTGCTGAGGTTTTTATTGGTTTTCTCAATTTTGTTGGAGCTCTTGTATGGCTTCTCTAAAATTTTGTCCACAGAGCCTAGGAGGTTGACTGAAGTTTAAAATCAAAAATTGAATGTAGTTGGTTAGTGAATATGTGTACCACTATAACTCTTTAAACTTAAACTAAATTCAACTTTTTTCGGCAGCCCACCAGGAAAAAAAGATATCTGTCTTTCCTCTAATTGTGTAATCACAAACTGTCCTAAAAAATTACCTAAACTATCTACTAAAGTGTGTGGGATCTGATCTTTTTCAGCTTCTTTCATATTCTTTAGTTGATTTAGCCCCTTAAGACTATTAAGGTAAATGGTTATTTCTAGCTCTATATTTTCTACTCCTTGTCCTATGTTTTGAAGTGACGGCATTACATCAATACATTCAATTACGCTCCAGCGATTCTTTTTGTTATACTTTAAACTTGTTGGAACAAACTTATATGGACCAAAAGATAACATTTTTATATTTTTCTCGTTGACTTACAAGACGGTATCTAAAATTTTCCAATATATGTTTAAAGTTATTGATAAGTCCGTTACAATACAGTATTATAAATAATATAACTAAGTGTTACTTAGGGCATGGGGATTTTTTTTAAATTTTTGGGAAAGATGCTAGGCAAGGTTTTTCCTGCCAAAACAGTAAGCTCTTTTTTGGGAATAGGATATTTACCAGGTTGGCAGAACTATTGGTCTTCTTTTTTAATATTATTTATTGTCGATGCTATATTAATTCTTACATATGGAGGCGAATATTTACTATATAAAATGCCAAATTCAGGAATAGTTGTAGCTGCTATTTTTACAAAATTGGCAATAGTTATGTTAGTAATGCAATTAATTGGAATATTTATTTTTCATGCTCAGGACCCTTCAGCAAACAGTGGTGAAGAAATAGTAATACAAATAGCGTCAGGGCAAGTACTGACTGTAGCACTTTCAATGCCAGCAATAATGTCAATTTATTATGCTGTAAGTAAACTCTATGGGAATATATGTAAGCAGATGTTTCAATGCCCATTTTGGTTTAATGATTTTATGCACTTTTTCTTTTTTCTTATGATACCTTACGTATTTTTTAATGTCGTAGAAGTGATAAAACCATGGCCAATAAGTTCAATACAGCTCAGCTATAATAATGCAATGTCAATTACATTTGAGGGGATTTTTCACACATTTTATGCGGTGATTTTACTGTATTTAATAGCATTTATATTCTGCGATTTAACTATGCATGATGCAATTGTCCTAAATAAGAGCATAATTCAGTATGTGAGGGAAAGTTCAGCAGTTTTAGGTGGTTATTTACATAGTGCTGCAAAAAAAATAAATATTGAATAGTACTTATTTATTTATATATTTAGTATAAAAAGTGTGCAATTTGTGTGAACTTACAAAGTATAATAAAAGAGTTACAAGATTTTTGGGCTAGTGAAGGATGTGTTATACTTCACTCATACACATCTGAAGTTGGTGCTAGCACATTACATCCCGCAACAATTATGTCTGCAATTGATACAAAACCGGCAAAAATTGCATATCTACAACCAGTAATTAGGCCAGCAGATGGTCGCTATGGCGATAACCCTAATCGTTTGTATCAACATCACCAATATCAAGTTATAATAAAGCCATCTGGTAATAATTTACAAGACGTCTATTTAGATAGCTTAAAAGTTCTTGGCATATCTACAGAAAAATATGATATTAAGTTTGTTGAAGATGATTGGGAAAATCCGAGCGTTGGAGCATCAGGACTTGGATGGGAAGTTACATGCAATGGAATGGAAGTAACACAGCTTACTTATATACAGCAAGTTGGAGGGATTGATTGCAAGATGATTCCTGGTGAGGTGGCATATGGGTTGGAACGTTTAGCAATGTGCATACAAGGTGTAGATAATGTTTACGATATAATTTGGAACGATAACGGTGTAACTTACGGAAATATTTTTAAACAAAGAGAATATGAATTTTCTTATCTAGCATTAGATTATTATGATACTAAAGTGGTACAGCAGCAATTCGAAGATACGGAAAAATTGTGCAAGTTCCTTATTGAAAAGGAGCTACCAATGGCAGCTTATGACCAATGTATTAAAACTAGTCACCTACTTAATCTGCTTGATGCAAGAGGTGTGCTTGGTGTGAATGAACGTACAGCTTATATTGGTAGAGTTAGAGAGCTGACAAAAAAATGTTGTGAATTGTACATGAGTAAATAGCGTATGTCGTTGCAGTTGTTATTTGAGTGCCTTTCAGAAGAAATACCACCGAGAATGCAGAATTCAGCTACAGTTCAAGTTAAGAGCTGTATTGCCAATGTTTTTAACAAAAATAATGTAAAATTTACGTCAATGGAGGTTTTTATAACGGCACGTCGCATTACCCTATTTGTCGACAACATAAATGCTTTGGAGCTAAAGGATTCCAATAACGAAGTTAAGGGACCAAACATTAACGCACCAAAAAGTGCTATCGAAGGTTTTTTAAGAAAATATCAGAAAAATGAAGAAGATTTGCTCGTTCGAAAAGTAAATAATGAGGATTTTTACTTCATTAAAAGAGAAAGCTGCTCATTTAACATCAGAGAATTCCTCAAAAATCAACTGGAGGAAATGCTCAAAAACTTTTCTTGGTTGAAGAGCATGAGATGGGGTGAAGGAAAAGAAAGATGGGTTAGGCCAATTAAAAACATTTTATGCATTTTAAATGATGAAATAATACCTGTATCTTTTGCAGGGATTACAGCATCTAACACAACATATGGCCATCGATTTCTCTCAAGTGGTACGGCGCTTACTGTTAAAACACCTAAAGACTATTTTGAATTGCTAGAAAAAAACAGTGTAATTCTCCAAATGGACAAAAGAAAGCAATTTATACTAGATCAGATTAATAAATTCACAAAAGAGCAGAATTTACAACTTGAGAAAAATGATTATTTACTAAATGAATTGACAGGGCTTATAGAGTGGCCAATCGTACTGTTTGGTGAAGTGAATCAAGAAAAGTCATTTGGATTACCGAAGGAAGTAATACTTAGTATAGTTAATACACAACAAAAATACCTTGCTTTAAGTAATGGAAAGAGAATTTCACACTTTGTCACTGTTGTCAACGTCAACAATGGTGAAGTTGTTAAAGGACACGAAAGAATATTAGAAGCACGTCTTGCTGATGCCCAATTTTTAATATCTCAAGATAAAAAGGAAAATCTAGATTATTATGTCAAAAAATTAGGTTCGATATTATTTCATGCTTCACTTGGCAGTGTGGGGGAAAAGGTAAAGCGTATTACGGCTCTGTCAAAGTATATAGCTATATTTATTCCACATGCTTCGCTGATAAAAGTTGAACGTGCTGCATATTTGGCAAAAGCTGATTTGGCAACATCGATAGTAAGAGAGTTTCCAGAATTGCAAGGAATAATGGATGGATATTATGCTTCTTATTTTCAAGAAGATAAAGAAATAGTGGAAGCTATAACTGAGCATTATAAGCCAATCGGGCCAGAGCAGGAGTGTCCTAAATCTCCTTCTGCAATTGCTGTGTCAATTGCAGACAAAGTGGATAGCTTAGTTGGTTTAATTGCAGCAGGTGAAAAAATCTCTGGTTCGTATGATCAATTTGGTTTGCGGAGAATGACAATTGGTATAATTAGGACAATACTTGAAAACAATTTGCATATTCCAATTGGGCTAATGATAGACAAGTCAGTATCTTTATATTCAAGGCTTCTATTTAATAAAAATACAACGTCAGTTGATAAGCCAAATAGAAAACAAATTTCAGAACTAGTATTTAGATTCTGCTTAGAAAGATTCAAGGTTATTTTAAAAAATAGAGATATAAGGCAAGATGTCGTAGATTCAATACTATATAAAATCGATATTAATGATCTGCTGACAGCAGAAAAGCAAACTGTTATATTGGATCGTTATCTTAGCACGCCAGAAGGTGAACAGATTCTAAGCACTTACAAAAGAGTCAGTAACATGATGAGCAAAGTAAGGAAAAGTGATGGCACTACTTATAGTGCATCTTACGGTAAGAGGCTTTTGATTGAAAATGAAGAAATTGCACTATCAAATTGTGCTATAACTGCTTGTAAAAACATAAAACAAGCAATAAAAAATAACCACTTTAATGCAGCGCTTGATGAACTTGCTGGTTTTGCTCCGTTTATCAATCAGTTTATGGACAGTGTAAAGATTAACTGTGATTCTGATAAGCTGAGAAGAAACAGATTATCTTTGCTTAAAAATGTAGTTTCCATCTTTCATTTAGTAGCAGATTTTAACCTCATACAGGTTAAGCAATGGATAAATGCTCAGGCAATATAAAGAACAAATCAAATCATCTCCACAGTCCTGTGGCGTGTATAAGATGGTTGGAGATAAGAATAAAGTTTTATATGTTGGAAAAGCAAAAAACTTGAAGTCGAGGTTATCCGACTACCTTCAATTCGAAAACCTTTCTGAACGAATTAGAGTTATGCTCTCACAGGTTATTAAGGTTGAAATATTCATCACTGAGAATGAAATCGAAGCACTGCTTCTTGAAGCACAGTTAATAAAATCATTGAAACCACTTTATAATATTGTGCTTAAGGATGGAAAATTTTATCCTTATATAACAATTTCCAAGCACGATTATCCAAGAATAGCAAAATATAGAGGCAAATTTAAGAAGAATGAGTTTCATTATTATGGTCCCTTTACATCTGCCGCTGCTGTTAAGCAAACTATATTGTCATTGCAAAAAGCTTTTCTCCTAAGAGTATGTTCAGATCAATACTTTTCCTCAACAAAAAGACCATGTATTGAGTATCAAATTAAGCGCTGCTCAGCACCATGCATAAACAAAATCACAAAAGACGACTATTGCCAATCAGTAAAACAGGCACGAAATACATTGCTTGGAAGAAATAAGGAAGTGAAAGAACAGTTACTTTTCACAATGAGAAAGTGCAGTAGTGAAGAAAACTATGAGCTTGCTGCTATATATAGAGATCGGGTAAAGTTTCTTGAGCAAATTCAAATACAGCACACGGATTTTTCTTTTGAAAAAGATGCAGATTTCTTCAGTATTGTACGTGAAGAGGATCTAGCATGTATTAGTGTGTTATCGTTCAGAAATAAAGACAACTACGGCAGCACTCCTTACTTTGCCGAGAACTGTGGTGATCACTCAAATGATGAAATTTTATCCACCTTTTTGGTCAATTTTTATAATTCAGCTAACATACCTCCAATACAAATTTACGTTCCAGATTCTATTGTGGATAAGGAAATTATAGAACAAGCACTATATAAGGTTGCTCAAAAGCCAGTAAAAGTTCTGCATGCAAAGAATAAAAAAGAGCGTGATTTATTAAAATTTGTTTACAATAGCTCTCAGCGTAGCTTAGAGCAGAAGCTTATCGATTATAGAAATAACCTAGGCTCTGTGGACAAAATTTTAGAGAAGCCATACAAGAGCTCCAACAAAATTGAGAAAACCAATAAAAACCTCAGCAGTTTTATCAAATCTGGAAAAAATGCGCCTAAAATTTTTAATTTTACCAAAAAAACACTCAATCAAATGACGTTCTTTGTAGATATGCTCATCGTAATACCTTTGCACTTTTCGATTCCGTTTTGGCGGAATAACTACTGTACATCCCTTGTCTTCAAGACTTGTAACAAAGGCATTGCTATCATAGCCCTTGTCAGCTACTACAGTAGAGTTATAGATACTTTCGGTCAACACTTGTGCCTGCGTAATTTCATTTCTTTGACCAGGAGTCAGAGTAAATTTAAGTGGATTTCCAAGTGCATCGACAAGCGCATGTATTTTAGTTGTAAAGCCACCTTTGCTCCTCCCTAAAGCTTCTTGATCCTTGGAGTTTTTTGTATATCCAGATGAACATGGATGGGCTCGGATGATCGTACCGTCGATTATAGCAACTTCTAAATCAGGCTCTTGTTTAGTATATTCAAGCAATTTTTTCCAGACATCTCTTTCACACCATCTTTTAAATCGCTTATGTATACTCCTGTAATTACCATAAGTTTTTGGTAAAAGTCTCCATTGGCAACCACTTCGCACTATGTACCACACTGCCTCTATGAATATTCTTAAACGTTTTTCATCTTTGCTGTGCATTCCTTTTACGCTTTTTATGAACTCTAAAATTTGTTTCCAATTTTCCTCTTTGATGTAATATTGCATATGGTAGTTTCTCCATTTTTTACCTATTAGGCTAAACTACCATCTTTTTCTCTCTTTTCATATTTTTTGTCCACAGAGCCTAGAAAAGCTTGAGGAGCTTAGCAAAGTTTTCTTGTTACCAAGCATTCCAAAGCGTATCGAGGTTTATGATAATAGCCATATTTCTGGAAGCCAGCAAATTGGTGTAATGGTTGTTGCAGGGCAGGAGGATTTTTTAAAAAGTGAGTACAGAAAATTTACTATAAAAGAAGAAATTTCAGGCGATGACTATAAAATGATGAAAGAAGTGCTGACCAGACGTTTCTCCGGCAAGATAAAGGACATAATTCCTGATTTTCTATTGATTGATGGTGGACTTGGGCATGTTTCCATAGTACAGAATGTACTGGAAGTATTGAATATAAACGTTCCTTTTGCTTGTATGGCAAAAGGTCCTGATCGTAACGCAGGAAATGAAAGATTTTATATGCTGGGCAGGGAAGAATTCAGTCTGGCAAATGACAGCAAAGTCATGCTTTGCTTACAATCGCTGCGTAATGAAGCCCACCGTTTTGCGATAACTTCACATAGAAAAAAACGCGATAAACAGTTTATAGTTTCACAATTAAGCAAAATACCCGGCATTGGCAACAAAAGAAAAAAAGCGTTGATGTCTTATTTTGGTTCAGTAAAAAATATAAGCAAAGCTTCTCTGGCTGAAATTCAAAACGTACATGGAATTAGTAAAGGTTTAGCAGAAGTCATTCTTAAATAAGTGAATTATAAGAGAGGAGTACTGGAATGACACAAAACCCGTTTTATTATTAGGGAATTTATATCTTAAAACCGCAAAAAAAGGTGTGCGTATTTGTGAAAAAAAATCTCCATAAAATTTGTGAAGCAATGTGGTGGGACTAGTGCGATTCGAACGCACGACCTTCGGATTAGGAGTCCAACGCTCTATCCTGCTGAGCTATAGTCCCGTGTTTCCTACCATCTATGTAAAGTTATAGCAAAAAATCCTTCTCTTTTCTAGGCTCTGTGGACAAAAAATATGAAAAGAGAGAAAAAGATGGTAGTTTAGCCTAATAGGTAAAAAATGGAGAAACTACCATATGCAATATTACATCAAAGAGGAAAATTGGAAACAAATTTTAGAGTTCATAAAAAGCGTAAAAGGAATGCACAGCAAAGATGAAAAACGTTTAAGAATATTCATAGAGGCAGTGTGGTACATAGTGCGAAGTGGTTGCCAATGGAGACTTTTACCAAAAACTTATGGTAATTACAGGAGTATACATAAGCGATTTAAAAGATGGTGTGAAAGAGATGTCTGGAAAAAATTGCTTGAATATACTAAACAAGAGCCTGATTTAGAAGTTGCTATAATCGACGGTACGATCATCCGAGCCCATCCATGTTCATCTGGATATACAAAAAACTCCAAGGATCAAGAAGCTTTAGGGAGGAGCAAAGGTGGCTTTACAACTAAAATACATGCGCTTGTCGATGCACTTGGAAATCCACTTAAATTTACTCTGACTCCTGGTCAAAGAAATGAAATTACGCAGGCACAAGTGTTGACCGAAAGTATCTATAACTCTACTGTAGTAGCTGACAAGGGCTACGATAGCAATGCCTTTGTTACAAGTCTTGAAGACAAGGGATGTACAGTAGTTATTCCGCCAAAACGGAATCGAAAAGTGCAAAGGTATTACGATGAGCATATCTACAAAGAACGTCATTTGATTGAGTGTTTTTTTGGTAAAATTAAAAATTTTAGGCGCATTTTTTCCAGATTTGATAAAACTGCTGAGGTTTTTATTGGTTTTCTCAATTTTGTTGGAGCTCTTGTATGGCTTCTCTAAAATTTTGTCCACAGAGCCTAGATTTCTTGCATAACCAATTTATGAAGACAAAAAACATTTCTGTACTTCTTGAGTATAATGCTATTATATTTAATAACATGGTTTAAGTAAGATTAATGCTAGTTAACAACATTGGTTATTTCTATAACAATCAAAACGACTTTGCTTTAAGCAATATAAACATTAAAGTAAAGAAAGGAAATGTTGCATGTTTATTGGGGCATTCTGGCTGTGGCAAGTCAACAATTTTGAAATTAATTGCGGGGATAGAAAATCCAAAATCTGGAACTATTTTTATGAATGATAGGTTAGTTGCAAGCAATAAGGCATCAGTCGCTATAGAGCATAGAAATATCGGATTGATTTTTCAGCATTCTGCATTATTTCCTCATAAAACAGTAGTAGAAAATATAACCTTTGCTATCCGCAGCTCTTCCAAGAGAGAAAAGCACCTAATTGCATTGGAAATCTTGAAGTTACTCAATATAGAAAAATATGAAAATATGTACCCTAACGCCTTATCTGGAGGACAGCAACAATTAGTTGCAATAGCAAGAGTGATGGCACAAAACCCTGATGTTGTGTTGTTAGATGAACCATTTTCTAATTTAGATATACTGCTCAAGTGCAGAATAAGACAACATATATTGTCCCTTTTCAGAAGTAAAAATATCCCTGTGCTAATGGTAACTCATGACCCGCAAGAAGCATTGAAAGTTGCAGATTTTATCTACGTAATGAAAAATGGTAAAATTATTCAATCAGGAGTTTCTAGCGATATATACCATAAGCCTAAAGACGATACGCTAGCAAAGTTTTTTAGTGAGCTCTCTTCTACTCTACAGTTAAGCGAAAAGTTTCCACTTATTCGCTGCAAGAAAATAATCTAGTTTGGGATTGTTATAAAATAATTAAAAAACCTTGATTTATAATTAAATAAAGGTGATATAATCTATGTGTTACTTGACTTCAGTCAAGTTTTAATATTTAAAGGTCAATATTTTAAATGGAGGTGAAAATGAGTTTAGGACCATGGCAATTGTTTCTAGTCTTAATAATAATTTTAGTTCTGTTTGGTGCAGGCAGATTACCGCAAGTTATGGGTGATTTAGGAAAAGGCATCAAAAACCTTAAACAGGAGCTTAAGGACTCAGAAAAATTATCGTCTAATGAACCGGATCGTTAGCGTCCTCATACTTCGTGACATGCACCTTAGTGCATGTCATCTGTTTAAAAACTTAGTAAGGTTAAAAAATGAAAGAGATGAAGTGTTGGTGTGAAATAAATAACAAATATTGAAATACAGCAACAACTATGTTAGCTTAGGAGGAATATTTTATTAAAGGATAATTGTGCAAAAAAGTGAGAAACTAACTAAAGATAAAAAACTAGCTTCTGATATTCTAAAAGAGGTTGCAGATACCAATAACAATGATAGCGATAAAGTAACTTTGTTTGACATTAAAACAGCTTTGCATGAGCGAGGTTTTGGTATTTTGATAATCATCTTCTCCTTGTCGCTATCGGTGCCTATACCGGTTCCACCTGGTTATACAACTATTCTTTCTATACCTTTAATCTTATTCTCACTGCAGCTTCTATTTGGATTTGATTCTCCTTGGATGCCCAGTTGGCTAGAAAGAAAATCTTTTCAGCGTTCAACACTAGCTCTTGTGGTAGAGAAAACTTCCTCTGTATTAGAAAAAATAGAAAAATTCATGAAGCCAAGACTGTCTTTCATTTTCTATGGGCCTGGTGAGAAGATTCTGGCTTTTATGATGTTGCTTTGTGCAATAATAATAGCTCTTCCATTACCTTTTACTCACTTCCTTCCTGCAATTGGCACAACTCTTATTTCACTTGGTATTATGAGTAAAGACGGGTTTCTATCCATATTGGGAGTTTTAGTGTCATTGTGTGCGTTGTTGCTTACCCTTGTTGTAATAGTCAAAGGACCACAACTTATAACCGGAGCACTTTCTCTTCTTAAAAGCTTTACAACACTTTAACAAAAGAACGAATTACTAGCGCAAAATGAATAATGCATATTGAAATAAAACAATAATTGTGTTAAGAATTATTTTTATCAAAGGTTTTTCGTGTCAAAAAATGATAAGTTGACTAAAAGTGATAAATTAGCTTCTGATATTCTAAAAGAAGTTGCAGATACCAATAACAATGATAGCGATAAAGTAACTTTGTTTGACATTAAAACAGCTTTGCATGAGCGTGGTTTTGGTATTTTAATAATCATCTTCTCCTTGCCGCTATCGGTGCCTATACCGGTTCCACCTGGTTATACAACTATTCTTTCTATACCTTTAATCTTATTCTCATTGCAGCTTTTATTTGGATTTGATTCTCCTTGGATGCCTAGTTGGCTAGAAAGAAAATCTTTTCAGCGTTCAACACTAGCTCTTGTGGTGGAAAAAACTTCTCCAGCATTAAAAAAAATAGAAAAGTTCATGAGACCAAGAATGTCTTTTATTTTCTATGGGCCCGGTGAAAAAATTTTAGCTTTTATAATGCTGCTTTGTGCGTTATCAATAGCTCTTCCACTACCTCTTACTAACTTCATTCCTGCAATTGGTACGACTCTTATTTCGCTTGGTATTATGAGTAAAGATGGGTTTCTGTCCATATTGGGAGTTTTAATATCATTGTGTGGGCTATTGCTTACTCTTGTTGTAGTAGTCAAAGGGCCACAACTTATCATTGGGGCATTTTCTTTTCTCAAAAGCTTCGTATATGGTTAGGCTTTACAATACCTTAACAAAAAAAAAGGAACTTTTTACACCAATCGATAAAGATCATGTGAAAATGTATGTTTGCGGACCAACAGTATATGACACAGCACATATAGGCAATGCACGGTCTGTTGTTGTGTATGATGTGTTATTTCAGCTACTTAAGTTTTGTTATGGCAAAGTTACCTATGTGCGTAACATAACCGACATTGATGATAAGATAATTAATGCAGCAAGTGAAAAAAATAGCAACATAGAAAGTATCAGCACATATTACACCAAGGCTTTTCATGAAGATATGAGAAGCATAAATTGTGCAGAGCCAACACACGAGCCAAAAGCAACGGAAAACGTAGATTATATTATAGAATTAATTGAACATTTACTGCAATCAGGCCACGCTTACGAATCTGACAAACACGTGTATTTTAATATAGAATCTTACTATGAGTATGGTGCTTTATCAGGAAAAAAAACTGATGAATTGGTTCCAGGTAGCAGAGTTGAAGTTAATGAAAATAAAAAGCACCCGGGAGATTTTGTGCTGTGGAAGCCTGCAAGTGATATTGACTACAAACTTTCAAGTTATTGGGATAGCCCATGGGGAGAAGGAAGACCAGGATGGCATATAGAGTGTTCAGCGATGTCATATGCTTATCTTGGCAAAGATTTTGATATTCATGGTGGCGGTATAGATTTACAATTTCCTCACCATGAAAATGAAATTGCACAGAGTAAGTCTGCATTTGCTGGATCAATGTTTGCAAAATACTGGATACATAACGGTTTTCTTACAGTAAATGAAGAGAAAATGAGCAAGTCCTTATTTAATATAGTCAAAGTAAGGGATTTGCTAGATAGTGGAATAAAGGGTGAAGTAATACGCTATGCACTGCTCAAAACTCACTACAGAAAACCACTTGATTGGACAGAAAACGTTATTTCTGACGCACAGGAAACCTTAAATAAATTTTATCGGTTATTACGTGGTTTAGATACAACAAATATTGATGAAAGTAACGCAGAGATTTCTAAAGATTTTATAGACGCTTTAAAAAACGACTTAAACATTCCTGAAGCTCTAGCTATATTACATGAAATGGCTGCAAAAATTAACAAGATGAGTAATGAAAGTGAAAAGCTTAAATTAACTGAGAGTTTTATTAAGAGCGCCAGATTTATTGGTCTTCTTGAGTCAAGTTATCAAGAGTGGTTTACTGCTGGTGTGAGTCATCAAGAAATAGAAAGATTGATAGATTTAAGAAGAGCAGCAAAACAAAATAAAGATTATAATACTGCAGACAAAATAAGGGATCAGTTGAAACAAATGGGGATTACAATTTCTGACAATGAAGATGGTACAACAACTTGGTAAACTCATATGGAAAATTACTTTCTGTTATTCACAGATAGTCTAGTATCATCATTAGTCTTACCCATACATCAAGGTTTTGTGTTCAATACTATGCTTTATTTCAGGTCGTATTACACTCCACTACTTATGTTATTTTTTGGAGTACTAGGATCAAGCCTTGGTGGAATAGTTAATTGGTACTTAGGTAGAATAACAATCTCTATACGAAAATCATACCACAAATTAGAAAACGAATATACAACGCCAAAAGTTACAAAAAATTTGCTAATTTTTGCAACTTTATTACTTTCATGGGTGCCAGCACTTGGAAGTGTGATTCAAATTTTATCAGGTTATTTTAAGTTAAACCTTTATATCCTTGTCCCTTTAATCATTCTATCTAATTTCTTCTATTTGTTATATCTAATACTTACTTTTGGCGTATAACAGCTATAGTACTGCAGCTATTAAAGCCCAAGTCATAGGATGGATGCACCATGAGCTAAAAGCAATTCCACAAGCTCTTGGTGATTATATTTAGCAGCATAATGTAATGCTGTCTTTTCTTCATTATTTTTGGTGTTAACGTCTGCGTTGTGTTTTAGTAATATTTTTGCTATATCAACTCTTCCCACAATAGCAGCAAGGTGTAGTGAAGTATTACCATTTTTACTCTTGGTATTAATATTACTACCTTTTTGAATAAAAAATATTGCCCTACCTAGCCCACGTGAAGCAGCTAGATGTAATGGCATTTTATGGTATTTAGCATTAACATCAACTCCTTTGCTTATAAGATATTCTACTATATCCGGTTTTTCATTACAAACAGCTAAATGTAATATAGTACCGTCGTATTTATCGATGTCGGCACCTTTATTAAAGAAATATTTCACTATTTCTAGGCTCTGTGGACAAAATTTTAGAGAAGCCATACAAGAGCTCCAACAAAATTGAGAAAACCAATAAAAACCTCAGCAGTTTTATCAAATCTGGAAAAAATGCGCCTAAAATTTTTAATTTTACCAAAAAAACACTCAATCAAATGACGTTCTTTGTAGATATGCTCATCGTAATACCTTTGCACTTTTCGATTCCGTTTTGGCGGAATAACTACTGTACATCCCTTGTCTTCAAGACTTGTAACAAAGGCATTGCTATAGTAGCCCTTGTCAGCTACTACAGTAGAGTTATAGATACTTTCGGTCAACACTTGTGCCTGCGTAATTTCATTTCTTTGACCAGGAGTCAGAGTAAATTTAAGTGGATTTCCAAGTGCATCGACAAGCGCATGTATTTTAGTTGTAAAGCCACCTTTGCTCCTCCCTAAAGCTTCTTGATCCTTGGAGTTTTTTGTATATCCAGATGAACATGGATGGGCTCGGATGATCGTACCGTCGATTATAGCAACTTCTAAATCAGGCTCTTGTTTAGTATATTCAAGCAATTTTTTCCAGACATCTCTTTCACACCATCTTTTAAATCGCTTATGTATACTCCTGTAATTACCATAAGTTTTTGGTAAAAGTCTCCATTGGCAACCACTTCGCACTATGTACCACACTGCCTCTATGAATATTCTTAAACGTTTTTCATCTTTGCTGTGCATTCCTTTTACGCTTTTTATGAACTCTAAAATTTGTTTCCAATTTTCCTCTTTGATGTAATATTGCATATGGTAGTTTCTCCATTTTTTACCTATTAGGCTAAACTACCATCTTTTTCTCTCTTTTCATATTTTTTGTCCACAGAGCCTAGGCTCTGTGGACAAAATTTTAGAGAAGCCATACAAGAGCTCCAACAAAATTGAGAAAACCAATAAAAACCTCAGCAGTTTTATCAAATCTGGAAAAAATGCGCCTAAAATTTTTAATTTTACCAAAAAAACACTCAATCAAATGACGTTCTTTGTAGATATGCTCATCGTAATACCTTTGCACTTTTCGATTCCGTTTTGGCGGAATAACTACTGTACATCCCTTGTCTTCAAGACTTGTAACAAAGGCATTGCTATCGTAGCCCTTGTCAGCTACTACAGTAGAGTTATAGATACTTTCGGTCAACACTTGTGCCTGCGTAATTTCATTTCTTTGACCAGGAGTCAGAGTAAATTTAAGTGGATTTCCAAGTGCATCGACAAGCGCATGTATTTTAGTTGTAAAGCCACCTTTGCTCCTCCCTAAAGCTTCTTGATCCTTGGAGTTTTTTGTATATCCAGATGAACATGGATGGGCTCGGATGATCGTACCGTCGATTATAGCAACTTCTAAATCAGGCTCTTGTTTAGTATATTCAAGCAATTTTTTCCAGACATCTCTTTCACACCATCTTTTAAATCGCTTATGTATACTCCTGTAATTACCATAAGTTTTTGGTAAAAGTCTCCATTGGCAACCACTTCGCACTATGTACCACACTGCCTCTATGAATATTCTTAAACGTTTTTCATCTTTGCTGTGCATTCCTTTTACGCTTTTTATGAACTCTAAAATTTGTTTCCAATTTTCCTCTTTGATGTAATATTGCATATGGTAGTTTCTCCATTTTTTACCTATTAGGCTAAACTACCATCTTTTTCTCTCTTTTCATATTTTTTGTCCACAGAGCCTAGTTTAGGGGTAAGAAAAATTATGGCCCGCAAATTAATCCAAACACATAAGTGTAGTGTTACCACCAAATGCTGTAGTGTTAACACTTACAACTTTTTCTGTAGAAAAACGCTGTAAATAATGAGGACCACCAGCTTTTGGCCCAGTGCCAGATAGTCCTCTACCACCAAATGGTTGTATCCCAACTGCTGCACCTATCTGGTTACGGTTGATGTAGACATTTCCAACTGATATTTTTTTACTTATAGTGTCAATTTGACTTTGTATACGACTCTGCAAAGAAAACGTGAGTCCATATCCAGTACTATTTATATCACTTATAACTTCATTTAATTGTGACTTGTTAAAACGTATGATATGTAAAATAGGACCAAATACTTCTTGCTTTAATTGCGAAATTTTTTGTATCTCATAAATATATGTAGGAAAGAAATAACCATTATGAGAATTTGTATCCATGGGTACTTTAAATAACAGATTTGAATCTCCGTCCTCTGACATTTTTTGCGTATGTTGAGTTAGCATATCGATAGATGCTTTGTCAATTATTGGACCAATATCAGTACTAAGTTGTATTGGGTCACCAATCTTGAGTTCTTGCGCTGCACCGCATATCATTTTTATCTGCTTCTCTGCTATGTCCTCTTGAATAAACAGCACTCTAAGTGCAGAACAGCGTTGGCCGGCGCTGCGAAACGCAGAAAGTACAACATCCATAGCCACTTGCTCTAAAAGAGCAGAGCTATCAACTATCATAGCATTGAGCCCTCCTGTTTCAGCAATAAGTGGTACGATAGGACCATCCCTATTTGCAAGCATTTTATTGATTATTTGAGCAGTTTGTGTTGAGCCAGTAAAAGCTACTCCGGCAATTCTATTGTCTGGAACTAATATTTTGCCTAAATATCCACCATCCCCAGGAATGAGGTGTAACACATTTTTTGGTATCCCAGCTTCGTGTAGTATCTTAACAGCTTCATAGGCAATAATCGGCGTTTGCTCTGCCGGTTTTGCAAGCACCGTGTTACCTGCTGCAAGTGCAGCTGAAACCTGCCCAAGAAAAATAGCAAGTGGAAAATTCCATGGTGATATGCATAAGAAAACTCCCCTGCCTTCAAAAAAGATGAAGTTATCTTCACCTGTTGGACCTGGCAATTTTTTCCAGTCGCTCAGTTCATTCTTTGCTATCATTGCATAATAACGCAGAAAGTCAATTGCTTCCCTTACTTCTGCTATTGCATCGGATAAAATTTTTCCTGCTTCCACAATCAGAATGTAAATTAACTCTTTCATCCTTTCCTCAAGCAAATCTGCAGCTTTTTCGAGGTATTTAGCGCGCTCTACTGCTGAAACATTCTGCCACTTAGTAAAAGCACTATGTGCTATTTCAAGAGCGTTTAAAGCTTGATCGCTTGTTGCACTTGACACTTCTCCAATTACATTTTCCAAATGTGCAGGATTCACTACTTCGATAAATTCAGCACTGTCAAATAGTGCTTTTCCATCAATTATTGGTCCAACTTGCCACTTTTTTTCACTAAAACCCTTTATATCATCTGCAAATTGTGAGACTATCACAGAATCACTAATATCCATCCCCAAGGAATTTTTTCTTTCTAGTCCCAAAATATCTTGTGGTAATGGAATGCCTGGATGAGGTTCATAATTAAAATTTATAGCTTTTTCCAGTGGATCTGAAATTAACTCATCGATTTTAACGTTAGGATCACTTATTTGATTAACAAACGAACTATTAGCTCCATTTTCAAGAAGGCGTCTTATAAGATAAGGCAACAAGTCACTATGTTCCCCAACGGGTGCGTAGACACGACAGCTAACATTTGTTGCAAGCTCTGACATTGCATAATCATATAAGTCTTTTGCCATTCCATGTAAGCGTTGAAATTCAAATCCAGGGTGGTTTTTATCAGCAAGTTCCATAATAGAAGCAAAAGTATAGACGTTATGAGTTCCAAAGCATGGGTAAAAGCTGTTTGGTTTACTCAAAAGTTTCTGTGCGCACACGAGGTAAGATACGTCAGTATAGCTTTTTCTTGTAAATACTGAGTAATCATTTAATCCCAATTCTTGCGTACGCTTGATTTCTGAATCCCAATATGCACCTTTTACAAGCCTCACCATAATTTTATGATTTGATCGAATAGCAACATCCTCTACAAAGTCAAGAGCAGACAAAGCACGTTTTTGATATGCTTGTACAGCCAAGCCGAGCCCTTCCCACTCAGAAAGTGATTCATCAAGCCGTAATTGTTCAAACAAGATTAAGGAAATTTCAAGCCTTTCTGTTTCTTCTGCGTCTATGCATAGTGAAATGTTGTATTTTTTTGCCTCGCGGCAGAGCTCTAAAACCTTAGTGAATATCTCACCAGCAATTCGGCCAAATTGACTAAATTCATAACGTGGGTGTAAAGCAGAAAGTTTGATTGAAATTCCATGGGATTTAAAACAATCATTTATTTCAGTGGATTCACCTATAGCTTTTATTGAATGCATATATGAATTAAAATACTCTTCTGCATCCTCAGCTGTGTGAGCAGCTTCACCGAGCATATCAAAAGAGTATAAAAACTTACTATTGTCATCTAGTTTTGCGTACCTTAAAGCTTCTTCTATGGTTTCTCCAACAACAAAATGATTACCAAGCATAGACATTGCTTGTTTTACTGCTTTGCGAATGATCGGTTCTCCTAAATTCTTAAGTAACTTAGAAATTGCGTAATAGAACTTCGAATCGCCTTCATTATCTCTCAATATACTGCTACCTATCATCAAGCTCCATGTGGAAGCATTAACAAACAACAAAGAAGAGTGCCCTAAATATTTATTCCATTCCTGATTGGCAATTTTATCTTTGATTATTTCGTCTATTGTATAATCATCTGGTATTCTAAGTAGCGATTCAGCAAGGCACATCAATGCTATTCCTTCATCATTGGAAAGCGAGTATTGCTGCATAAAGGAATCTACAATACTTAATTTATTGTGTTTGATTTTTTCAATAACTTGTTTTGCAATATTATAAATTCTACTTTTTGAATCAGCTGAAAGCTCTGCTTTTTCTACAAGATAACGTATATAACTCTTTTCATCAGTACGATAAAACCCTTGTAAACGTTTTCTGAGTTCATTAGGTTCTTGTATAGAGCTTATCATATATAATTATCTCCAAAAAATACTCTGACACCATATGTATGGTGAAATTATATCATAACTTTGCGCAGAGCAAATTGTTATTTATGAAGGGACCAGGGCTGGCTAAAAGAAGTCCATGTAATAACTTCACTAAATCAAAAGGATTGTGCAAGTATGTAGCTCAACACTCCACCACACATCAAGTATTTAGTCTCAGTTGCGGTTTGTACACAGCATTTGAGTTGAATTGATTGCTTTGAATTATCCTTTCTTTTGATGATGCATTCTAGATTTCCACCTGGCACTATTTCACCTTTTATGCTTATTACCTCGCTACCATCAAATATCTTTCTGGTTATTCCATTTTGGAATATAAGTGGAAGAACACCCATGCCGACCAAGTTGGACCTATGTATACGCTCAAAGCTTTCTGCAATTACAACTTTAATCCCCAACAATAAAGTACCCTTTGCTGCCCAATCCCTACTTGAACCTGTGCCATACTCCTTTCCTGCCACAATGATGAGAGCTTCCTTGTAGCGCATTGCTGCATCGAAAATTGACATAATTTCCTGAGAAGGAATATATTTTGTATATCCACCTTCGGTGCTAACCATTTCATTTTTTATTCTAATGTTAGCAAAAGTCCCACGCATCATTACATTGTGGTTACCACGACGAGATCCATACGAATTAAAGTCCTGTGGCTCAATCCCAAGATTTTTTAAATATATATCTGCAGGACTACTTGAGGCAATATTTCCAGCAGGGGAAATGTGATCAGTGGTTACGCTATCGCCAAACATTGCCAATATTTGTGCACCTTTTATATCGATTTTATTATTTTTAGGTGATAAATTATCAAAATAGGGCGGATCTTGTATGTAAGTGCTGTTTGCATCCCAATTATAGATTTCACTTTTTTCACACTTTATCTTTCGCCAATGTTCATCACCAGAAAAAACATCCTTATACTTTTGTATGAACATCTCACGTGTTACCACACTTTTAACGCAATCTTCGATTTCATTGTTTGTTGGCCATATATCTTTGAGATAGACATCATTTCCATTCTTATCTTTGCATATTGAATCTTTTGTCAAATCAGTTTGCACAGTACCAGCAAGTGCATATGCAACAACAAGTGGCGGAGATGCCAAGTAATTAGCTTTGACTAACGGATGAATTCTTCCTTCAAAGTTACGATTGCCAGATAAAACTGCAGCAACGGTTAAGTTTTTGTTTTTAATGCCATCTTCTATATCTTTATTAAGTGGACCAGAATTCCCAATGCAAGTTGTGCAACCATATCCAACTAAATTAAAGCCCAGAGCATTTAGATCTACCTGCAATCCAGACTTTTCTAAATATTCTGTTACAACTTGTGAGCCTGGAGCAAGAGAAGTTTTAACCCAAGGCTTTGATTTTAATCCAAGTTTAATTGCATTACGAGCTACAAGACCTGCAGCAATCATTACACTTGGATTTGAGGTGTTAGTGCAGCTTGTTATTGCTGCAATAACTACACTTCCATCTTGGAGTTTATCGTTTTCCTTTGACTCATTAACTGAAAATGATTTAGAAAAAGACTCTGCCACTTGTGAAAGAAAAACTTTATCTTGTGGTCTTTTGGGACCAGCCATTACTGTCTTCACGCTTGATAAATCAAGTTCTAGTGCGTCAAAAAATGCTAACTCATTATTGCCACGCCACAATCCTTGCTCTTTCGCATAAGCCTCAACTAACTTAATCAGCTTTTCTGGTCGCCCTGTTAAATGTAAATAATCGAGTGTTTTCTGATCAATTGGAAAAAACCCACAAGTTGCACCATACTCTGGGGCCATGTTTGCTATAGTGGCTCTATCTGCCAAAGATAAATAATCTAAACCATCACCATAAAATTCTACAAACTTACCAACAACGCCTTTTGTTCTTAGGATATTGGTAACCGTCAGCACTAAATCAGTCGCAGTTACTCCTTCCGACAATCTGCCAATTAATTTAAATCCAACTACTTCTGGAATCACCATACTAATTGGTTGACCAAGCATCACAGATTCAGCTTCTATGCCTCCAACACCCCAACCAAGGACTGATAATCCGTTAACCATTGTAGTATGGCTGTCAGTACCAACTAAAGTGTCAGGATATATGACTCCATCCTTATTACATACAACTTGCGCTAAATACTCAAGATTCACTTGGTGGCAAATCCCTGTGCCAGGCGGCACTACTCTAAAATTTGTGAAGGACGATTCCCCCCACTTTAAAAATTGATATCTCTCCAAATTTCTTTTTACTTCTAGCTCAACATTCTTACTGAATGCGGAAACACTTCCATAACTATCTACTTGAACAGAATGGTCAATCACAAGGTCAACCGGTACAGACGGATTTATATTGCTCGGGTTTCCTCCATTTTTCTTAACATAACTCCGCATTGAAGCTAAATCAACAACAGCAGGAACCCCTGTAAAATCTTGCATCAACACCCTTGCTGGTTTATAGCTAATTTCGTGATTAGTGTGTTTATTAACGCAGTCTGCTAGTACTCTTATGTCATCCAGCTTTACGTTTACTCCATCTTCATTGCGCAATAAATTTTCAAGCAGAACCTTAAGTGAGCAGGGCAATTTAGTCACATCTATTCCTAAAAATTCACTAGCACTACTTAGGCTAAAATAGTTGTATGACTTCCTGTCAATGTTTAAAGTCGTTTTTGCGTTTAAAGAATTATTCATCCTGCATAACCATTTTTAAGTGAAAAATCAACTAATGATGTCATTCCAGTGCATGACACACAACTGTACGAACGTCCCGTGTTGCAGTAGAGTAAGCATAACTACCAATGTCATCCCAGTGCCCAGACACTGGGATCCAGAAAATTTGATTGCAAATAAGCACGCTATACAACACTTTTGATGAAATTGAACAACGAAACTGGATCCACAACTGTACGAACATTGTGATTTGAGAATAATCTCCGCCAGGAAGGGTGTCATCCCAGTGCTTTGGCACTGAGATCCAGAAAACTTAATTTTAAATAAGTACACCAGATAGCTGTATAATAAGAACTGGATTCCAGTGTCACGCACTGGAATGACATCATTTATTATGCAACATCGTGTCACATTGCAACGTTCGTACAGTTGTGAACTAGATCCCAGTGTCACGCACTGGGATGACAAGAATAATTTGCACCTGGATGACAAGGATGAAGTACATTTGGATGACAACTGGATATATAGATCACATTCAAAATTATTATGCATATTCTGCTTCATTTCAGATATTTCCTCCTTTGGTACCTCAGTAGCACAGCTATTTTCAGCTATATATTACACTGTATTAGTTAAAATTGGAATTACTACCGTTACTTTTTTGTTGTTGACCTTGCTGCTCATACATAGTTTCAAAATCCATAGGATCTAGCATCAGTGGGGGAAATCCACCACTACTTGTAACTCTTGCAATTATTTCTCTTGCAAAAGGGAAAAGAAAAGTAGGTCCGCCAATAAACAAAGCTCGTCTTACCTCTTCTTCACTCAACTCTTTTAAATTTTCTATTGAAAAAATACCACAATATTTCGTCTCACAAATGAAAGCTACACCATCTTTTATACCTTCATCTTTTACTGTTGCTCTGACTTCTATATGTAAAGTAATTTCATGGAAAGATTTTTCTTCATTCATTTCTTCTTTGTTTTTCGTCCCTTCTAATTTTGCTGAATTGATATTAACCATTACATTAATATCTGGAGCTTTACTAGAAGAAAGGAATGGCGAATTCGGATTCTCAAATGACAGATCTTTAACATATTGACCGTGAATTCTCATTTTTTGTTGTGGCATTTCTTACGTCTCCTTTAATTAAGTTGAGATATTTAATACTTTCTTATATAATATATTCATTTACAAACGAATAGCAAACCTGATTATAAGTTGATATGAAAAACATATTTTCATTAATAATTAATAATGTTCGGATACTTTATATGCCAAGGAGTTGAGTTACTATGATAGAGCTTGTAATATATGCTTTATTAGCGGCGTTCATTTTTTCACGTTTGTATAATTCTTTAGGAAGATCAGCCAACCTCAACCTAAAAAAGCTAACTAGTGTATTGGATGTAAGCCGAAGTAGAGAAGACGTAGTAGAAAACATTGAGGGTTACATTGATAGCAATGATGAAAATTCAATAAAAGTTACTTATGAACAAATATTAAAAAAAAATAAAGATTTTTCTATTTCCCACTTTATAGAAGGTTCAAGCATAGCTTTTGAATTAATAATAAAGTATTTCAATCAAGGAAATTTGTCTCAGTTAAAACCACTTCTCGATAAAGACTTATATGATAATTTTGCAGAGAAGATTAAACATCGTAAAGAGGTGCACGAGTCTATCATTGTTTCTATCGTTTCACAAAAGATTTTAGAAATAAAGCTAGTAAAAAATGTAGTGTTTATTGCAGCATATTTCCTTTCAGAGCAAATTAACTTCGTTAAGAATAATAAAGGGGATATCATATCAGGTAGTACATCCACTATTAATAAAGTTGAGGATGTATGGCAATTCAAAAAAAATGTTAATTCATCAGACCCAAGCTGGTTGCTTGTTTCTATTCACTATAAAAAGACAAGTAACGATAAGACAAATGACAAGTAAGATGAGTTTTATTTGAAATGGAAAGCAAGCTACGCGAAATAGTACTTGACACTGAAACGACAGGTCTTGACACTGAATCTGGTCATCGAATTATTGAAATAGGGTGTGTGGAATTAATTAATCGTATTCCAACAGGTAAAGTATTCCATCGGTACCTTAACCCAGAAAGAGATATACCTTATCACTCGTTTAAGATTCACGGTATTAGTGAAGAATTTTTAGAAGATAAACCATTATTTTCAGATGTTGCACTTGAATTTCTTGACTTTATATCTAATGATATTTTGGTAATTCACAACGCTGAATTCGATGTTAAGTTCCTTAACATGGAGTTAAGCAAGCTGAATGCTGGGTTAATTTCCTCAGACAGAGTGCTAGATACATTACCTCTTGCGAGGAAAAAATTCGCAGGATCACCTGCTTCTTTGAATGCATTATGTAAGCGTTTTGATATATCGCTAGAGAATAGAGAATTGCACGGAGCACTAGTTGATGCTCAATTGCTTGCAAAGGTATATGTTGAACTTACAGGAGGGTTACAAATCTTTCTGTTTGATAATGAATGCAATCAGGACAGTAACTCCACATTCGTTCAGCATAAAGTACGTAATCTAACTCCCAGAGAACATTTACCAAATAGTGAAGAAATTGATGAACATAAGAAACTGTTAGACAAAATTAACAATACACTTTGGAATAAATATATTGAATAGGTCAACTAATAAAGATACAATTTAATTTTACTGAGAGCATTCTAATGGTAAGGTTTATAAGATTGTTATCTAATGTGCTAGCAGCATTAATAGTTGTTTTTTTAGGTTATTGTTATTTCACTAAAAAAGGCATATTTGCCCCAGCAGCGATTCACAACGCAGAAGTTAAGATAGGCGGAGATTTTTCTTTAATTAATCAGGACGGACAGATCTTGCGCAGTAGTGATTTTAAAGATAAATACATGATGATTTTCTTTGGGTTTTCCTCATGCAAAAGAATTTGCCCTATGAACCTTGGAATAATTTCAGAAACACTTGCAAAGTTAGATGAGAAAACTAACAACAAGCTACAAACATTCTTCATCACAGTTGATCCTGAGCGCGATAGCACGGAAAGACTTAAAGAATTTCAGCAGCAATTTGACCATAGAATACAAATGTTAACTGGTGAAAGAGAAAAAATAAACGAAGTAGTTGCAAAATATAAAGTATATGCAAGCAAAGTAGACGGAGAAGAAGAAATCAACCATTCTTCAATAATATATCTTATTGGCCCTGGAGGAAAATATGTTACACACTTTGCAGCTGATTTAAATTCAGACGAAAGTCAATCTGATAAGATTTTGGCTGAGATAAGAAAATACGTAAACTGAATTATAGGTTTTTCTGTTAATTAGTCGAGCACGCAACTGCATGAGCATTATAATTCAATCTCCACCGGGAAGGTACATTGGAATGACACTATTTGCTGTCTTCAAAAATAAACGTTCGTAAAGGTATCTGTTGAGCAGAGTGGCAAAATAAGGTAGACGAGAAAAGACAACTATAGGAACAAATGGGTGTCATGCCAGTGCGTGACACTGGCATCCAGTCCTTTTGCACAGTTTCATCAAAAACGTTGTAAAGCGCTTTCGTGTTTACCAACTTAGTGCCCAATCTGGATCCCAGTGTCAAGCACTGGGATGACAAGAAAGGGAGCACTGGAATTTTTGTTTCAGCATTAGCCATGCATCTGAACAGATACTCGTAAAATTGTGCTTTTAATATGGGTTATCAGTTTAAAAATGTTGCTAACTAGTATATCTGAATGTAACATCAATTAACGTGTATAAATGAAGCAATCTAATGGAAAATAGTTATAATGCCGATGCAATAAAAATCTTAAGGGGTCTTGATGCTGTAAGAAAACGTCCAGGTATGTACATTGGTGACACTGACGATGGATCTGGCTTGCACCACATGGTATATGAGGTTGTTGATAACGCAATAGATGAATCTTTAGCTGGATATTGTGATAAAATTGAAGTTAGCATAAATAAAGATGGTTCAGTATCAGTAACCGACAATGGTCGTGGCATTCCAACTGACATTCATGAAGAAGAAGGAATATCAGCAGCAGAGGTAATAATGACTCAACTCCATGCTGGTGGTAAATTTGACAGTAATACCTATAAAGTTTCTGGGGGATTACATGGTGTTGGAATCTCAGTTGTGAATGCATTATCAAGCTGGTTGGAATTAACTATTTGGCGCAATAAGAAAGAACATTTTATACGTTTTGAAGATGGTGAGTCTATTGAACCTTTAAAGGTAGTCAACGAAAATACAAATAAAAGAGGAACTAAAGTCACGTTCATGCCATCAACAGAGACTTTTAATGGCATTAATTTCAGTTACTCAACGCTTGAAAGTCGTATAAGAGAATTAGCATTTTTAAATTCAAATATCGACATTACTTTACGTGATCTGCGCAATGAACCATATATAGAATCTCATTTCAATCAGAGCAATCAATCTAAAGACAATTTTGGTACAGCGAATTTTGTGCGGTACTTAGATAAGAATAAGACACATGTAACTAAAATTGCCAGTATGAAAGGAGATGCAGAAGATCTCGGCATCAGCTTGGAAATATCGATGGAATGGAATGATTCCTACTATGAACATATGTTATGCTTCACAAATAATATAAGACAACGAGATGGTGGTACGCATTTGGCAGGATTTAGATCTGCACTAACTAGATGTATCAATAACTATGCAACTAATGAAGGGTTTTTAAAGAAAGCAAAAGTAAATTTAACTGGAGAGGACGTTAGAGAAGGTTTAACTTGTGTTTTATCTCTCAAGATGCCTGACCCTAAGTTTTCTTCACAAACAAAAGATAAACTAGTTAGTTCTGAAGCACGTGCAGTTGTAGAAAGTATAGTTTCTGATAAATTGAGCACAATCCTTGAAACTGATCCCAAATTGGCGGCAAGCATAGTAGAAAGAGCAATTAGGTCAGCAAAAGGAAGAGAAGCCGCAAGAAAAGCACGAGAGCTAGTTAAAAGCAAAAACAATATTGATATTGCAACTCTGCCAGGAAAGCTTGCTGATTGTCAGGAAAAAGCTCCTGAGTTATCGGAATTATTTATAGTAGAGGGTAATTCAGCAGGTGGTACTGCAAAGCAGGGGCGTAATCGTAAAACACAAGCAGTGCTTGCCTTAAGAGGAAAAATTCTAAACGTAGAACGTGTAAGTTTAGATCGTATTTTTTCATCTGCAGAAATAGGCTCTTTAATTACTGCAATTGGTGCTGGAATAGGGAGTGAACACTTCGATATTGAAAAAGCTAGATATCATAAAATTATCATCATGACAGATGCAGATGTTGATGGTTCACATATAAGAACTTTGATTCTGACTTTCTTTTTTAGACACATGCGTGAAGTTATTGAAAAAGGCTACTTATACATAGCACAGCCACCCCTCTATAAAGTTACAAAGAATGCTAAAGACACTTATATTAAAGATGACGAAACTTTTGAAGAGTATATAATAAACTCAGCAGTTAAAAGATTAACACTAAGTAGTACAGCTACAGAATTTAACGATTTGCGCCTTATTTTGAATAAATGCGTTAGCATTTCTAATATTAGCAAAAATTATGATAGAGAGATACCACAAAATCTCTTAGAGTCATTGCTAATTTTAAGCAAAAAGAATGCTCTATCATCGGCTGATGATATATTAAAGTATTTGAAGTTAATGTACAGCGAATATACTTGGGAAGTGGAAATAAAAGATGAAGAAAAAGAAATTCACATCTCTAAATTGTTTCAAGGATTGGCAGACAAATATATATTTGCACTTAGTATGCTTGAAGGCAAAGATATGCAAAACATATTAAGTTTGCTTGATGGTATAAGTAATTTATTTAATGGTGATTCATTTTTAAAATCACAAGAAACTGAAATAAGAATCACTTCTCCAAGTACGCTTGCAAAAATAATAATAGACTATGGTAAAAAGGGTTTAACTCTGCAGAGATTTAAAGGTCTTGGTGAAATGAATGCTGATCAGCTATGGGATACTACGTTAAATCCTGAGGCTAGAACTTTACTAAAGGTTGAAATAAAAGATTGTGAAGAAGCTGATTCCATATTTTCAATACTAATGGGTGATATAGTTGAACCACGCCGTGATTTTATTAATAGCAATGCACTCAACGTGCATGATGTTGATATTTGAACTTTTAGCAAAATGTACGAACGTTACGGGTTTAAGCAAAGACTGTGTCATTCAAGTAGCTGACACTGGTTCCTTTATAACGGTGTCATTCCAGTGCTTGACACTGGAATCCAGGTTGCTCACAAGCAAACTAGCATAGAAAGTGGTTACAACGTTTTCGATGAGATTGCAGAAAGGCTGGATTCCAGTGTCAAGCACTGGAATGAAAGCAGTCCTACGTCATGCCGCGATTCATTCGCGGTATCTCTAGGCTCTGTGGACAAAAAATATGAAAAGAGAGAAAAAGATGGTAGTTTAGCCTAATAGGTAAAAAATGGAGAAACTACCATATGCAATATTACATCAAAGAGGAAAATTGGAAACAAATTTTAGAGTTCATAAAAAGCGTAAAAGGAATGCACAGCAAAGATGAAAAACGTTTAAGAATATTCATAGAGGCAGTGTGGTACATAGTGCGAAGTGGTTGCCAATGGAGACTTTTACCAAAAACTTATGGTAATTACAGGAGTATACATAAGCGATTTAAAAGATGGTGTGAAAGAGATGTCTGGAAAAAATTGCTTGAATATACTAAACAAGAGCCTGATTTAGAAGTTGCTATAATCGACGGTACGATTATCCGAGCCCATCCATGTTCATCTGGATATACAAAAAACTCCAAGGATCAAGAAGCTTTAGGGAGGAGCAAAGGTGGCTTTACAACTAAAATACATGCGCTTGTCGATGCACTTGGAAATCCACTTAAATTTACTCTGACTCCTGGTCAAAGAAATGAAATTACGCAGGCACAAGTGTTGACCGAAAGTATCTATAACTCTACTGTAGTAGCTGACAAGGGCTACGATAGCAATGCCTTTGTTACAAGTCTTGAAGACAAGGGATGTACAGTAGTTATTCCGCCAAAACGGAATCGAAAAGTGCAAAGGTATTACGATGAGCATATCTACAAAGAACGTCATTTGATTGAGTGTTTTTTTGGTAAAATTAAAAATTTTAGGCGCATTTTTTCCAGATTTGATAAAACTGCTGAGGTTTTTATTGGTTTTCTCAATTTTGTTGGAGCTCTTGTATGGCTTCTCTAAAATTTTGTCCACAGAGCCTAGGCGTCAAAAGCTCAAATGAACCTGCACTTGTCCGTAAAGTCTTTCCATTTCTCCCATTTCTTCGATTATTCTCTTCACTTTCAGCTAATAAGTGATTTTCTATTTCACCTTCCAAACTTGCCTCCAGCAGCTTTTTTATAAGTGGTGTAAATGCTCCATCTCTTCCTGTTAATGGTCTGCCTTCCCTTATTGATGACAGTATATTTGCTTCCAGTTCTTTGTAATCTACCAAACCGGTAGTTCTGTTTACTACTTTCTGACTCATTGTCAAACCTCCATTTTTTTTATATCAATTTATTACTTTTTTTTTGGTTTAACACACTTTTTTGAACATTCCCAACGAAAAAAGAAAAACAAGGTTTAATTTTCTTTTTTATTTGCGATTTATCTATTAATTAACCGTGAAAGGTTACGTGTAATGCTCCTTCACATAATTATCAATAATTGCCTTAAATTCTTCAGAGACATTATTACCTTGTAAAGTTTTGAAATATTTGCCGTCTTTGTAGACTGCTGAAACAGGTTTTTCTCCATATCCAGGCAAGCTGATTCCCAAATTTGCGTGTTTGCTTTCTCCAGGGCCGTTTACTATGCATCCCATAACAGCAATGCTCATATGCTCTACACCTGGATTTTTTTTCTTCCACATCGGCATATGAGTTTTTATATAGCCATTCACCTCTTCAGTTAATATACGAAAACGATCACTACTCGTGCGCCCACAACCAGGGCATGAATTAACCTGAGGGTTAAAGTATCGCAAGCCTATAGACTGCAATATTTCCTGACACACCACCACTTCATTAGTACGCGATTCACCAGGACGTTGAGTCAAAGAAGCCCGTATTGTATCTCCAATGCCATTTTGCAATAAATAAGTAAGCCCTGCTGCGGTATTTACCACACCTTTATTGCCCATACCAGCCTCAGTTAAACCCAAATGCAGCGCATAATTGGAAGATTTTGCAAGTGCCGTATAAACTAAAATTAAATCTTGCACTTTGCTAACTTTACATGAAATGATTATTTTGTTTGAACTTAGACCAATTTCTTCAGCTTTTTTTGCACTATCAAGAGCAGACATTACAAGTGCTTTGCGCAGTATAACGTCAGAAGGCCTTGAATTACTAAGCGAAGAGTTTTCATCCATCAATTTTTGCAAAAGGTATTTATCAAGACTACCCCAATTTACCCCAATTCTAACCGGAAGATCGTGCATTATTGCATACTCTATCACCCTTTCAAACTTCTCATCACGTTTGTCGCCAAAGCCTACATTGCCTGGGTTTATCCTAATTTTACCCAGCATTTTGATGTTGTCTGGATAATCTTGAACTAATTTATCTAGCTCATACTGACCACAGCCTACCAATATTTTACCGTCAAAGCCTTCTTTATTTATCTCTTCTACTATATAAGGTATTGCCCTTGCTACTTCCTCTGAATTCAAAGCAATCCGTACTAACTCTGAACCTGCACGCGCTAATTCCGTTGTTTCTTTTGCATAATGTTTTGCGCTACTTTTTATATTATCAGAATCTATATGCACACCAAGCGCCATAGATTGTACAACTACAGGATTATTTCCGCCTATCTTTACTTTTCCAACTTCTACAACATGAGTTTTGTGCCTGGAAATTGGCGATAATTCACATGCATCGTCATTCAATATCAGGTCTGTATCTAGGCTCTGTGGACAAAATTTTAGAGAAGCCATACAAGAGCTCCAACAAAATTGAGAAAACCAATAAAAACCTCAGCAGTTTTATCAAATCTGGAAAAAATGCGCCTAAAATTTTTAATTTTACCAAAAAAACACTCAATCAAATGACGTTCTTTGTAGATATGCTCATCGTAATACCTTTGCACTTTTCGATTCCGTTTTGGCGGAATAACTACTGTACATCCCTTGTCTTCAAGACTTGTAACAAAGGCATTGCTATCGTAGCCCTTGTCAGCTACTACAGTAGAGTTATAGATACTTTCGGTCAACACTTGTGCCTGCGTAATTTCATTTCTTTGACCAGGAGTCAGAGTAAATTTAAGTGGATTTCCAAGTGCATCGACAAGCGCATGTATTTTAGTTGTAAAGCCACCTTTGCTCCTCCCTAAAGCTTCTTGATCCTTGGAGTTTTTTGTATATCCAGATGAACATGGATGGGCTCGGATGATCGTACCGTCGATTATAGCAACTTCTAAATCAGGCTCTTGTTTAGTATATTCAAGCAATTTTTTCCAGACATCTCTTTCACACCATCTTTTAAATCGCTTATGTATACTCCTGTAATTACCATAAGTTTTTGGTAAAAGTCTCCATTGGCAACCACTTCGCACTATGTACCACACTGCCTCTATGAATATTCTTAAACGTTTTTCATCTTTGCTGTGCATTCCTTTTACGCTTTTTATGAACTCTAAAATTTGTTTCCAATTTTCCTCTTTGATGTAATATTGCATATGGTAGTTTCTCCATTTTTTACCTATTAGGCTAAACTACCATCTTTTTCTCTCTTTTCATATTTTTTGTCCACAGAGCCTAGCATATTATTAATTGTGATACTATTTTACTGTGTCAGCTACGCTGCCAAATGAACTTGAACCATTCAAACTATAAGCATCTACGTTATCCAAATTAGCAATAGAATCATGTGAGCACGTTCTTCTTGAAGGAGTTTCTTTTATAGTGATATTTATAGGAGAAACTTTCTTTTCTCGTGTTGAAGTAACTTTCTTCCCTTCTTGTTGTTCACTTTCATGCTGCTTACTTTCATACTGAGAAACTGGCTCTTGATCTATAAATACAGCACCCTTTAAACGTGCGATATTAATACCATGCTGATTTATCATAGCGCTCTCTTCATCGTCGACTATGCACGCTTCCATGTCATTTGGCTCATTATCAAGACTAGCAATTTTTTTCTCTTTTAATTTTTTGATTAGATCTTCTTTATTTATAGCCCGATCTTGTGACTTTTTTTTCTTGAGCAATTCCCTACGCTTCTCATACAGTTTATATGACTCAGCAAAATCCTCATCTGTATGAAAGTTTGCACCACCAGGGTTACCAGGAGGTATGTATCTCTTACTGAGCTTAGATTTAGCTCCAGCACTATGCACAGTAAAAAAGCTAGAAACCAAAAACATTAATATAAACAAAGCTTTAGAAAAAATCCTAAGCATATGGTGCTATAGTAAATATCGTGTTTTAAAAGATAGCAATTAACAAACTTTAAGTAAACCAGAATCTTTACTAACTTTACAATACAAATATTTTTCTAAAAAGTGATATGTTTACTATCAAAAAATCTACATAGGCTAAGAGAAGAGGAAGGTGTTACAAGTTGCGTAACACCTTTTCAAGAAAAGTGTTATGCAGCTATATGTTTGTCAACTTTTAAGTCATTCCGTAGTTTTTTAGTACCATCGGTAGCATCTACATTATTAAGTTTTGCGTCTGGTGTATCTTTAGACAAGTTCTTTTCTTTCTCCCTTTCACACTTAACTCCCTGATAGATACAGAATGCAACAAAACTAGTTATCGCTATTACGGCAACAGCAGTGGCTATGGTACAAATTAGTAGTGTTTTTTCTTGATCTGCTACTGCCTCTGCAAGTGTTTCCACTTTTTCTTGCAGGCCGTTTAAGTGCTCTTGCATAGCTTGAAACTGCTCAGTACCAATCTTGTCTTCTAATGCACTAAAAACTTTTTCAAACTGCTCAGCATCTATCTTTTGAGCTTCTTGCCATTCTTTTAATGCACTAAATACCTCTTCAAACTGTTTAGCATCTATCTTTTGAGCTTCTTGCCATTCTTTTAATGCACCAAAAACTTTTTCAAACTGCTCAGCATCGATTTTTTGACTTTCTTGCAATTCTGTTACACCTAACCAATTGCACAAAATTCCTTTTACCATTTTAACCCCCTAGGCTCTGTGGACAAAAAATATGAAAAGAGAGAAAAAGATGGTAGTTTAGCCTAATAGGTAAAAAATGGAGAAACTACCATATGCAATATTACATCAAAGAGGAAAATTGGAAACAAATTTTAGAGTTCATAAAAAGCGTAAAAGGAATGCACAGCAAAGATGAAAAACGTTTAAGAATATTCATAGAGGCAGTGTGGTACATAGTGCGAAGTGGTTGCCAATGGAGACTTTTACCAAAAACTTATGGTAATTACAGGAGTATACATAAGCGATTTAAAAGATGGTGTGAAAGAGATGTCTGGAAAAAATTGCTTGAATATACTAAACAAGAGCCTGATTTAGAAGTTGCTATAATCGACGGTACGATCATCCGAGCCCATCCATGTTCATCTGGATATACAAAAAACTCCAAGGATCAAGAAGCTTTAGGGAGGAGCAAAGGTGGCTTTACAACTAAAATACATGCGCTTGTCGATGCACTTGGAAATCCACTTAAATTTACTCTGACTCCTGGTCAAAGAAATGAAATTACGCAGGCACAAGTGTTGACCGAAAGTATCTATAACTCTACTGTAGTAGCTGACAAGGGCTACGATAGCAATGCCTTTGTTACAAGTCTTGAAGACAAGGGATGTACAGTAGTTATTCCGCCAAAACGGAATCGAAAAGTGCAAAGGTATTACGATGAGCATATCTACAAAGAACGTCATTTGATTGAGTGTTTTTTTGGTAAAATTAAAAATTTTAGGCGCATTTTTTCCAGATTTGATAAAACTGCTGAGGTTTTTATTGGTTTTCTCAATTTTGTTGGAGCTCTTGTATGGCTTCTCTAAAATTTTGTCCACAGAGCCTAGGCTCTGTGGACAAAAAATATGAAAAGAGAGAAAAAGATGGTAGTTTAGCCTAATAGGTAAAAAATGGAGAAACTACCATATGCAATATTACATCAAAGAGGAAAATTGGAAACAAATTTTAGAGTTCATAAAAAGCGTAAAAGGAATGCACAGCAAAGATGAAAAACGTTTAAGAATATTCATAGAGGCAGTGTGGTACATAGTGCGAAGTGGTTGCCAATGGAGACTTTTATCAAAAACTTATGGTAATTACAGGAGTATACATAAGCGATTTAAAAGATGGTGTGAAAGAGATGTCTGGAAAAAATTGCTTGAATATACTAAACAAGAGCCTGATTTAGAAGTTGCTATAATCGACGGTACGATCATCCGAGCCCATCCATGTTCATCTGGATATACAAAAAACTCCAAGGATCAAGAAGCTTTAGGGAGGAGCAAAGGTGGCTTTACAACTAAAATACATGCGCTTGTCGATGCACTTGGAAATCCACTTAAATTTACTCTGACTCCTGGTCAAAGAAATGAAATTACGCAGGCACAAGTGTTGACCGAAAGTATCTATAACTCTACTGTAGTAGCTGACAAGGGCTACGATAGCAATGCCTTTGTTACAAGTCTTGAAGACAAGGGATGTACAGTAGTTATTCCGCCAAAACGGAATCGAAAAGTGCAAAGGTATTACGATGAGCATATCTACAAAGAACGTCATTTGATTGAGTGTTTTTTTGGTAAAATTAAAAATTTTAGGCGCATTTTTTCCAGATTTGATAAAACTGCTGAGGTTTTTATTGGTTTTCTCAATTTTGTTGGAGCTCTTGTATGGCTTCTCTAAAATTTTGTCCACAGAGCCTAGTTAATTAATATATTATAATTTTACATTCCCAATGTTTAAATTATTATTAAATTAACTGTCATTATGTATTGACCTTTTAATAATTTTGTTTGACTTGCTTTTTGAAAGTGCGAAAACTTAAATTAAGGTATTACAAGATTGTTATTCAACCAATATCTCTCTTTTCCCTGAGTAATTTGGAGCGCTGACAATACCTTCCTTTTCCATTCTTTCAACGATGTTTGCTGCTCTGTTATAGCCTATTCTAAGCTGCCTTTGAATGTAACTGGTTGAAACTTTTTGATCTCTTTGAATGATGGCCACTGCTTGGTTATAGAGGTCATTTTCTTCATCCTCTGTTTCATCACCCAATTCCGTAGAAGAATTTTCATCTTCTTTGGTGATTTCCTCCATGTAGTTTGGCTCACCTTGCATTTTCAGATGATCAACTATATCTTGTACCTCATCATCGCTCACAAATGGGCCGTGAATTCGAATAATCTTACCACCAGAAGCCATATAGAGCATATCACCCATACCAAGCAATTGTTCAGCCCCTTGTTCGCCAAGTATTGTGCGGCTATCTATCTTAGAAGTAACAGCAAAACTGATTCTTGTTGGAAAGTTTGCTTTTATCACACCTGTTATCACATCCACAGATGGGCGTTGTGTTGCCATTATGATGTGTATTCCTGCAGCACGAGCCATCTGAGCTAAGCGTTGAATAGAGCACTCTATTTCTTTGCCGGCAACAAGCATCAAATCTGCCATTTCATCCACGATCACTACAATATACGGAAATGTTTCCATCTTGATTGGTATTTTTTCAAACAGAGGTTTGCCTGTTGTTGAGTTAAAGCCAATCTGCACAACGCGCTCCAATTCTATTCCACTATTCATCGCTTCTGTGATTTTTTGATTATAGTTTATAACATTGCGTACATTCAAATACGACATCATGCGATAGCGGTTTTCCATTTCTTTCACTATCCACTTAAGAGCAATTACAGCCTTTTTTGGCTCTGTTACCACTGGCGTTATTAGATGTGGTATTGCATCATATATTGAAAGCTCAAGCATTTTTGGGTCGATCATTATCATCTTGCATTCATCAGGACTTAATCGATAAACGAGCGACAGAATCATAGTGTTAATCGCAACTGATTTACCAGACCCTGTGGTTCCAGCAACGAGCAAGTGAGGCATTTTAGTTAGATCTGCAATAACTGGTTTTCCACTTATTTCTTTGCCAAGCGCAATTGGAAGATTTAAGTTTGCATTTTGGTATTCTGGTGATTCAAGCAAATCACGCAGCATTACAATTTCCCGTTCCTTGTTCGGCAACTCTATTCCCATAGCATTTTGCCCACGAATTATTGAAATACGTGCAGAGAGTGCACTCATCGAACGTGCAATGTCATCTGCAAGGCCAATTACTCTTGCAGATTTCGTACCAGCTTGTGGTTCAAGTTTGTATAAAGTCACAACCGGCCCATAGCATACACTGATAATTTTTCCTTGCACGCCAAAATCACTCAGGACTTGTTCCAGCAGAGATAAATTTTTATTGCTCTCCATTTCATTCAGCTGTTTTCTCTGCAAAGACTCCTCTGCTTTGGAAAGTAAATGAATGCTTGGAAATTCGAACTCACTGGAAGGTTTAAAAATCTCCTCAGTGGCTTTTTCCTGTCTTTTTCTTGGTTGCTGTTTAGTGGTGATTTGAGTTCTATGTTTTTCTTCTACTACTAATGGTGCAACTGAATATTCAGCAGTTTTACGCGATCTGAAGAATAGAACATTTACAAATAAGCAAGCTATTTTTTTGAATAGGAAAAATATAGAGTAAGTTGTTCTCTTCCAACCAACCAATCCTACAAGACCTATTGATGTTACTATCACAAATACATAAAACGGACAGTGATTAACGAGTACATTCCCTATTATTCCACTGTGTCTGTACCTTGCAGTGACGCCTAGCGAAAGTTGTGGTAATATAGCACATACCCCTAAATTGATTAATATTAAATAGAGAATTTTCAGCAGCCTTTTTAATGGCCTGAAGATCAACAAGTAAACTATGGTTGTAGCTATTGTAACACTAGTTAATCCGAGAAATTGAACCAATATATCAGCTAAATATGAACCTACTATTCCACCTAAATTTGTCACTTCCTCATTTGTAGCCGTGTTTAAGGAAGGATCTTTATAGTTATAGCTAAAAACTGATATATATATATATATTAAAAGGGATAGATATATTGCTGATTTTAGATATTTTTTTAACATCTACCTAAAGTAGTAAGCTACTGTATATTTTACAAAGTGAATTGTTATTAGCAATATCATTATAGATAAATCTAATCCGTTGAACGGTGGTATATATCTTCTAATAATCTTTAGTGGTGGATATGTCAATTGGTTCAAGATGTGCATTATGCTACTGACAGTTTCATTATATATGTTCACCATATTAAGTTTAACCAGCCAGTTTAGGACAACCCAACATATTAGAATGAAGCTATAAAGATCAAGTAACGTATTGAGTAGATATATGATTGGATGCATACATATCTATTACACGAAAGTTATATAAAAGACAAGTATTTAGCCTTTTCAAACTCAAAATGTTGTTTTTGCTGAACCAAAAAAACTTCATTTTTTGAGCTGCGCAAAGCCACCTAAAGTAGAGAATGGACAAGGAAGGAGGGGTGTATAATATATATTAATGTTGATATTTATTTCTTATAAATATCATCTCTATGTCCTATCTCTGTGATAGTTACTATATGATCTAATTGATTTACTCTGTAAATTACACAATAGTCACCAACTCTTAGCCTTCTACGTCCTTTTAAGTTATGATGTAGTGGTTCACCAAAATTTATTGGGTAACTGTAAGACGTTCTTTTATAGCCTTTTGAACTCTTAGCCTTATTGTCTTTGGAAGGTTTGGTAAATCTTTTTCAACAACACTCTTTAGAGACTTAACCTTGTAACGCTCTAATCCCACTTAATATCTTCAAAATCAACTGTTTCTGCACCTTCAACATCACGCTCATCAGAAATTTTAGATACTAAAAAATCCTCCATTTCAAGCTCAACTGCTTCTCTAAATAGTTTTCCTGCTAATTCTTGAACGGGCTGTTTAGTAAATTCAGATAATTCAGCAAGATGCTTTAAAGTTTCTTCGCTAAGAGCTATGTTAATGCCTGAATTTGCCATATGTTTTACCAAAATCCACTAATAATTATACAACATTTTTTTTAATTTTTCAATAAAGAAAGGAAGGAGGGCTGTATAAAAATATATTTAATGTTTATCAAGTAGCCTTCTCATAAATGGTGTCTCTATGTCCTGCTGTAGCAACAAACACCTTATGTTTTGCAATATTTACAGTATAAATAATTCGATAATCACTAACCCTTATTCTTCTATACCCTTTTAGCCTGCCACGTAATGGTTTACCAAATTTAATTGGATCAGTTGTAAGCCGCTCGTTTATCGCTTTTGTAATCCTTGATCTTATTGTTTTTGGAAGATTTAGAAAATCTCTTTCAGTAAAGTTTTTTGAGTAGACAATATCGTATTTCAGTTTATGTCCTCTCCCTTTCAGATAGTACTGTGTTCCAGTCTACATCCTCACATTCCTTAATAGTTTTATATAACGCAATATCTTCTACTTCGCACTCGATTCCTTCGATGACTAACCTTTTTGCTAGTTCTTGAACGGATTCCTTGGTGATTTCAGCTAACTTAGTAAGGTTATGTGAAGTTTTTGGGTCAAAAGTTATACTAATTCCTGAATCTGTCATATGTTTTACCAAAGTCTACTAATAATTATACAACATTTTTCTGAATTTTTCAATAAAGGAAGTTGATGATATGTAAGAAAAATTTTGCCACCTGCGTTAATAAATAATTAAAGATTTAGCATATTTATCTACCCTCTATCCTATTACTTAAGTTAGACCACTTTTTTCTATTAATATTTTTTGTTTATAAAGATGAGCAGTTACTCATCACGCAGTTGATCTATGGATATAATACTACCGTTTGATATTTTTTCAGTACATTTTTCACTTTTGTATTCTTTATCAGAGTCGATACTGATTTTGTCAAATATTAAAACATCTCCTGAAATTTTATCACGAAACTCACTAATAGCAAAAAACGGTATAGTAATTCGCTCTTGTTTTCCTTGAAAACTCAAACTGACGCTAAATTTATCCTCAGAAACTTTTAAATCATAGAATTGATGCTGTAATATAATAAGCATTTGAGTAGGGTATGACTTTTTCAAACGATCTGGCATGGTCACACCATTAAAATATGTGAAAAATAATATTTCTAAGTGAGGGATAAAACCATTACCTGATATAACATCTAAAGTCTTTTTGATAACTTGAAACTTAGCAGAATTAAGCAGTTTTTTGTAATCTGTTTGCTCCATATAACTTTCACATACGTAAATTTTGGGGGAACTTCTGTTACCCGGCGTTCCCTAAACCGTGCTTTAGTAATAAACCGGTTGTGCTAAATTAAGCAGCAACACGATATTCTTCAGCAGCAAAATTATCGTTTGCATTTAAATTATGAACTCTTAGCGGTGGTGTCTAACCGAGCAAAGCTACCATCTTTACTATGCATGTCGATCCTTAATCGCCCCCGTATAATTAAAAAACATGGTGGAGGCGCCGAGTACTGCCCTCGGGTCCAATACACCTATTACAAGGTAATTTTATTGCTATAGTACACAAAATGTACATAGCTATTATATAGCAACATTAAATAAATGTCAAGATATTATGACCTTAAGTTGATTTATTGCTAAAACAAAATTAAGATTTCCAGTAAAAAATTCTGTGCTCTTAACCTGACACATATGGATTTTTGAATACTTCCAATGAACATATTTATAAATAAATATTTACTCTTCTTTTTTATTGTTTTTAGGTTTTTCTTGATCAACTATTTCTCCACCGATCTCTTTTATTTTTAGTATCAACGACTCTGGTACATACATGTCAATTACTTCTTCTGCTGTCACAAATAAAGCCTGATAAGAGTGTGAATTTATTATCCAATTAGGCAATATGTCTTCTGCTTCTATTTTATACTCTCCCTCTTTTTTGTCATATACTGTGTAGCAATATAAGTGCACAGCAAAAAATAATACATAAGAGAGCAATATTCCTTTAAGCACTCCGAGAAAGATTCCAGTAACTCTATCAATAAACCCCAATCTTATGGGCGATAATATGTACATTAGCCAGTTATTTATTATCATCAATATAAGATTAAGTATAATAAATACAGAAATTGTAGAGAGTATGTTTAACGTAACTTTAGAATCAAAATATTTACTATAATTTAGAGTGAAAAAATCATAGTGATTAGCTGTCAGAAAAACTGATAAAAATAGAAACATTAGTGCGCATAGCTCTTTTATGAAGCCTCTAGTTACCGAGATTATTACACATAGAACAACAATGAAGATAATTAGACTATCGAAAAGCATATTTTATATCTGTATGGTTTTCAAGATATAATAGTTATAAATAACGAGGTTGTAAAATTAATTGTATTTATGCTGCATCAGTTGATCTAAATACCTAGCGATCATGTCAATTTCTAAATTCAGATAATCATCTACTTTGTTGTACTGAAAAGTTGTATTTTCCCATGTATAGGGAGTGATATTTACTGTAAATTCCTGATTAATAACTGAATTCACTGTGAGGGAAACCCCATCTAGTGTAACGGAGCTTTTTTTTGCAACAAATTTAATTAATTCTTGTGGGCACGATAGTTTGATTTCATGAGAATCTAAACTTTGATTAATTGTTAAAATTTTTACTATCCCATCAACATGACCCTGAACCAGGTGGCCATCGATCTTATCGCTTAATCTCATTGCTTGTTCGAGATTTATTTTTTTTCCTATTCTCCACGTATTTAAGTTAGCAACCTTCATAGTTTCTTGAGATGCTTGGACTGTAAATGTATCGCTCATTATATCAACAACAGTTAAACACACACCAGAGCAAGCTATTGAATCTCCTTTATTTATAGAGGATAAATTTTGTGTCTTGATATGGAAAATTTGATCAGAGTTGGAGTGAGTGGTAGTATCAGTTATAGTCCCGATATCCGTGATAATTCCTTTAAACATATGGTGAAAATAAATAATTTTACCATGAAAAATTTTTTACAACAACTTATTTCTATTTTGTTATAGTTAAAGTAATTCTGGTTTACCGACAATTTAAAAAACGACAAATTCGTCATCCCGCTACGTGTTAGCGGGATCTAGAGATACCGCGAATGAATCGCGGTATGACGCAGGAAAACTGAGTCTGCACTAGCTATAGGTGCGAGAAAGGGGATCGTTTTCACTTACTTGCTTAATAGATTCTATAGAATATTCAGAATATATAAAGCGAGCTAAATTCAAAATACACAGCGCGATTAATATTGGCAACCCTATGTTCAATGCTAACCCAATACTTTCCCTTTTTTCTGGTGGCACTAATCCTTTTAACATTGACACTTTTCCTAATGGAAAATGCCATAAGCAAAGTGTTGATGCAGATGCTACTATTATAAATAGACAAAAATAAGCCTTTTTTGAGGAAAATACAGTTTTTAACGGTGATTTGAGTGTAATGTTAGTAGGTGTGGCTTCATTTGTTGCTGGTGAAGGATCTTTAATTGGTAAAGGGTTTGTAGATTTATGAGGAGTATTTTTATGTTGCGTAGGAGGTTGTTGTATGTAAACACCTGAAACTAATTTGAGCAATTGCTCTTTTTTTTTATATACTTGCTTTTGTAGATACTCTTTTGGAAAAGAAGACTTGCCAGCTAGTTGTGGTATTTCTAATACTTCTAATATCTCACCTGACTCTAATATTTCATGTAATTGTTTATCTTGAAAATAAATAATATTGAATATTGAGTTAAAAACATTGCGAAATGTTTCTGGATCTTGATCTTTGTATCCATTTATCACTTCAATAAATATTTCATCGAGTTTTTTTCCCCTGCGCTCAATCTGGTTATCTATCATAAGACCTGCTGCGAATCAAGCGATAAAAAAAAGGAAAGGAGGGTGAATAAAATCAAGGTTAACTAAAAGGCGTGCTTAAGATTTACAATACCAGCAATAATATTGAACCTCAAGTTATATTTTTTCTGAAAATTGCGATAAACATTCGACATAATCTTAAATATCTTTATCTCTCGGATCTTATTTTCTACTCTCATTCTAAATGATGCTAACCTTCTATTATGCTCTTTCTGCTCTGGAGTTAATGGCTTTTTACGATACTTTTTATATGGAATTATAACATTGCTTTGCAATTTTTGCCAACCTTGATATCCAGAATCAGCATGTTTTATGCTATCAAGTGGTAAATATTTTTCTTGTTTCCTTATGCGAAAATCACTAATTCTACCACGGTATGACTTTGACACTGATAAAATTCTTCCTCCTTCTTCGATAATAATCTCAGTTTTCATAGTGTTGGTTCTTTTTTTTCCTGAATATGATTTCTTCCGTTTTTTACTATCTTCTGGCCTCTGTATTTGCTGTTCTGTAACATCAGCCAAAATCTTCAGTATTTTTTCTGGCGTCATACTTCTATCTTTTGTTATAGTCACTTTTTTGGCGAGTAATGGCTCTATTCTCTTAAGTAACCTACATACATTTGCGTTGTGCACATTGAATAGGCATCCTAAAAATCTATGTGTTATGTAAGTGCGATAGTACAAAATTACGCAAAACAACTTATCTTCCAGAGTTGGTAGTTTTGATCTTCTACCATGACACTTTTTCTGTTTTTCAAGTTTTTTCCATCCAGACCTCACTTTTTCTACTACTTTTTCGAACTCCTCTATACTTAAACCTGTTATATTACGAAAGTTTCTTGGGTGTTTTTTCATATTATAGTAACTAAAGCTCATTTTTTTTCCTTACTTGATCTGCTTATTCTTCTTCTACCCCTCTCACATCATTTTTTCAATCACCTTTTGCAGCAGGTCTATAGCTACTCTAGCATCATTTCGTGCTTGTTTTATGGTAGGTTGTTTTTCTTCTTCTGGTAGTTCTTGAGCTTGCTTTTTCGATTTTTTTCTATTAGCTTTAAAATACTCTGTGTGCGAAGTAGTTTGACCGAAATCAGAAATAAGCGTTGTGACGTCTTCTATTCTTCTTTCATCGATTCCATCTTTTTGTGTTACCTTGTCCTGTTTTGCCTCTTGAAGTGTTGGGTGGTAAGTCAAAGCCCTCTGGTTTCGTATGGACAGTTTTGGTGGCTGTTGCAAGAAGAATTGTATTGTATTAAAAAAATTGGGTAGCCGAAAAAAAGATCCAAACCAAAAAAAATTGTCACGCATTGCAGCAACAACTATTGGAACCCGCATCACTTGCTTTTTACTACTTGTTAAATTATAGCCAAACAGGCCTGTAACTGGTACGATTTGTCTATTTTGTGCGTTTTTTTGGTTAGTCTCACTCTGTTCTTTTTTGTCTTGATTTTCAGTTTTTTCTGCATGTTGTAGCTTTTCATTTAGAAATAACTCGATTTGGTGCAAATTATCCAGGTTAATGTCTTTAGCATCTGTTTGTAGTGTTATTGTTACTCCTTGTAAGAGAATTTGAGATGGAGCATTATTTATGAATTCTTCTACAGTTTTATAACTGTTAGTTTTACAGTGGTTATTATATAATTCACTGCTTTCTTTCGGCACTTTCATGTTGACTGTAAAATTTTTTTCCTGAGGAAGGCAGATTTTGAAAAAATCAATTAAAGGGTTTATTCTAAATAATCTTATATTAAAGGTGTCTTTATCTGTTGCTGTTAGCTCAAATGAAAATTTTTGTATATTGCTTTCAATACTTCTCGAGCGAATAGTACTGATCTTAATTGTTTCGCTAGGCTCTGTGGACAAAAAATATGAAAAGAGAGAAAAAGATGGTAGTTTAGCCTAATAGGTAAAAAATGGAGAAACTACCATATGCAATATTACATCAAAGAGGAAAATTGGAAACAAATTTTAGAGTTCATAAAAAGCGTAAAAGGAATGCACAGCAAAGATGAAAAACGTTTAAGAATATTCATAGAGGCAGTGTGGTACATAGTGCGAAGTGGTTGCCAATGGAGACTTTTACCAAAAACTTATGGTAATTACAGGAGTATACATAAGCGATTTAAAAGATGGTGTGAAAGAGATGTCTGGAAAAAATTGCTTGAATATACTAAACAAGAGCCTGATTTAGAAGTTGCTATAATCGACGGTACGATCATCCGAGCCCATCCATGTTCATCTGGATATACAAAAAACTCCAAGGATCAAGAAGCTTTAGGGAGGAGCAAAGGTGGCTTTACAACTAAAATACATGCGCTTGTCGATGCACTTGGAAATCCACTTAAATTTACTCTGACTCCTGGTCAAAGAAATGAAATTACGCAGGCACAAGTGTTGACCGAAAGTATCTATAACTCTACTGTAGTAGCTGACAAGGGCTACGATAGCAATGCCTTTGTTACAAGTCTTGAAGACAAGGGATGTACAGTAGTTATTCCGCCAAAACGGAATCGAAAAGTGCAAAGGTATTACGATGAGCATATCTACAAAGAACGTCATTTGATTGAGTGTTTTTTTGGTAAAATTAGAAATTTTAGGCGCATTTTTTCCAGATTTGATAAAACTGCTGAGGTTTTTATTGGTTTTCTCAATTTTGTTGGAGCTCTTGTATGGCTTCTCTAAAATTTTGTCCACAGAGCCTAGAGATACCGCGAATGAATCGCAGTATGACGTAGAGTTAGCGTTAGCCATAACACAACACTTTTATACTTACCAACTCAGTATCCAACCTGGATCCCAGTGTCTGGGCACTGGGATGACAGGAGAAGGAGGCTACTTAGATGACAGGAAGAGAAGGCTACTTGGATGGCAGGGAGGGGCTACTTGAATGACGGTTCTTATCGTCGGTAAACTTAGAGCTATAATAACTATTTGCCTTTTTTCTGCTTAGGTTATGCAAGAAGTCTACTGTCTGAGAAAAAGTAGATAAAGGGTGAAGAAAGATAGAAGTGTTTAGATAGCTCAAAAAGAACGTTAAGTCATGCTTTTTATTTATATTGACAGCGTATATGACATCGTTTACGATTAAAGTTAATAACAATAATTTATATTTATCATGTTTGCAGTAATTGAGACTGGTGGAAAGCAATATTTAGTAAAAGAAGGTAGTATAATAAAGGTAGAGAAGTTAGAAGCTGAAGAAAAAAAAGAGGTGGAAATCAATCAGGTGATTTGTATTTCAAATAATGGCTTATCTTATTCATCTAATGCTACTGTTAAAGCTGAAGTGTTGGAGCAGTGCAGGGGGGAAAAAATTATAATCTTTAAGAAGAAAAGAAGAAAAAATTACCGTAGGAAAACTGGTCATAGGCAGTATATAACTGTTCTTCGTATAAATGAAATTAGTCTTCAAAAGTAAGAGGTAAGATATGGCAACTAAAAAATCAGGTGGTAGTTCCTGTAATGGTAGAGATTCAGCGGGTCGTAGGTTAGAAATAAAGAAGAATGGGAAGGTTATTCCTGGTAACATAATTGTGCGCCAAAGAGGCACAAAATTCCATCCTGGGAAGAATGTTGGTATAGGTAAAGATCATACGATTTTTGCTAAAGTAGAAGGCTGGGTCAGTTTTAGAAGGTCAGCAAATAAAAAGACTTTTATTGATATCGTGCCTACAGATAATATGAAAGCTTCAGCTTGAATAAATCATGGGTCTGTAGCTCAGGTGGTTAGAGCGCACGCCTGATAAGCGTGAGGTCGGAGGTTCAACTCTTCCCAGACCCACCATTTAGTAGTTACTAACTGTGTTTTCTATAGCGGTTTTGATATTGTATAAGCAAAAACATGAGTTTGTATAAAAATTTAGTAACCAGTGAATCAGTTGCGGCTGGTCATCCAGATAAAGTAGCAGATCAAATTTCAGATGCAATACTTGATAAATACCTTTTTACTGATCCTTTTGCGCGAGCTGCAATAGAGACTTTAGTCACCAAAGATAACGTTATTATAGCTGGGGAAGTGTTTGGGCCTAACATTAAGAATAGCAAGATTAAAAGTATTGTACGGAATACAATAAAAGATATTGGTTATGAGCATGATGGTTTCCACTGGAAAAAAGTGAAGGTAAATATATTGCTGCATGAGCAATCAAATGACATTGCAATAGGGTTGGATCAAGGTGCTGGGGATCAGGGCATAATGTATGGCTATGCAACAATAGAGACAGAAAACCTTATGCCGGCACCCATTTTTTATGCACACTCGATTCTGAAAAATATCATGAGTGCAGTTAAAGAAGCAAAACTTGGTCCAGATGCAAAGTCACAAATCACTTTGGCATATGAGAATAACCTTCCAGTACGTGCTGAAAGTATTATTGTCTCAATACAGCACCCTGAGGATTTGGATCAATCAAAAGTAAAAGAAATAATTTACCCTTACATAGTTTCATCTTTACCTGAAGGATGGATGTGTTCTGAGGAAAATCTCTTAGTCAATCCAACTGGTAGATTTGTTATTGGTGGACCAGTTGGTGACTGTGGATTAACCGGACGAAAAATTATGGTTGATACTTATGGAGGTTATATTCCACACGGTGGAGGGGCATTTTCCGGAAAAGATGCAACTAAAGTTGATAGATCTGCGGCTTATATGGCAAGATACCTTGCTAAAAATATTGTCTTTGCAGGTTTGGCTGAACGTTGTCTTGTGCAGCTTTCTTATGCAATTGGTGTATCAAAACCTACTTCATTCTATATTGATACATTTGGTGCGAATAAGGTAGAGGAAAGAGTAATTAAAAAGTTTATCGAGAATAATATAGATTTATCAACAAAAGGCATAATCAAGCATTTATCGCTTAATTGCCCTATATATAAACGTACAGCCTGTTATGGACATTTTGGTAAAGAGTCAAAAAGTGACGGTGGATTTTCTTGGGAAAGCATAAACTTGTCTGCTGATCTTCGTAGAGAATTCAATATAGAAGGTAATAGTAAAATTTCTTTAGATTGCTAAAATTTTTGATTTACAGCCCCATATTTATATACTAGCTTATTGTTAAAGCATAGCACGCTTTTTCATAATAATTATACCATATTAGTAATAATTTTTATATTCAATTTTTATTGTGAGGCTTATAAAGTGTATAACGAAATAGAAGGAGAACTGTACAACGTAATTGTAAAAGAGTTTTCTGATCTTATTGATAAAATAAAAGAACACCCTTTTAATGTTGAATTGATAAATAATACATTAGATTATGAAAAATTCAAATTCTACCTTCAGCAGTATTTTCTGTATTGTATAGATTGCGCTCGTGCTTTTTTAATTGTTGCAGCTAGAGTTGATGATATTGAAATGATGAGTAGTTTAATCAATTTGGCACAAGGAGCATTTTATGTTCGAGAACAGTATAAAAAATATTTTGAAGATTGTGATCTATCTGATGATCACAAAAAGTCAAGAGCTTGTTCTGCCTTTACTGACTTTTTCATGAGTGCCGCATATCACAATTCTGTTAATGAAGCTTTAGTAGCATCTTATTCTTGCTTTAACATATACCAAATCGTTGTACGCTATATGGTAAATGAGATAACAACTAAAGGGGTTAAAAATAACAAATACAAAGAGTGGATCAACATTTATAGTAGCGAAACAGTAAATGCTGTAATTGATGAGGTTACTGATATTACAAATAAGCTATATAAAAAAGCTAGTGACTGTGAAAAAAAGAGGATGTATGAGTTTTTTAAGAAAGGGCTGGAATTAGAAATAATGTTTTGGGATGAGGCATATTACTCTAATATATCTAGCAAAGAATATTAGCAGCGGATTATTTACGTTAACTTGATCTTTTATCGGTAACTACAATGTTCAGTGGCATAATTAGGAGCTGTTACGGGTCAAATCTTTTAAAGGATATAATTGAGCATCCTTTTAATGTTGAGTTAGCGAATAATACCCTAAATATAGAGAACTTCAAGTTCTATGCTCAACAAAAGACGTTGTTCTTAGATGATTATATTCGTACCACCTTAATTACTGCATCCAGAATGGAAGATTATAGTAGTATTATCTCGCTTGCTGAAGTAGCCCAAAGAGTAGTGACTGTTAATAGAATGCTATATGACTACTACTTTACTATGTACGGTATAAGTCGTGGAAAGAAATCTCTTGAGTGTTTTAATTTCACTAATTTCCTTTTATCCATCTCGTATAGTAATACCTATGAGGCTATGACGGTTTTGTATTCTTGCATGTTTATATACGAGACTGTCGTTGATAACATGAAAAATAGATTCAAGAAAAATAATAGATATAGGGATTGGTTTGATTTTTGTTACAGTGATTCAGTAAAGTCTGGATGCATTATTTTAGAAAATATTGTTGATGGATATTGCAGCAAAGCAAGAGAAAATGAAAAGAGCAGAATGCTTGAGTTGTTTAGAATAACTGCACAATTTGTGTTAGATTTTTTGAACGGTGCACATAATTTTTCAAGATTCAATCAATTTCCTAAGGAACATTGACAATTTTAAGCTAATTTGTATCCTTAATAAGTATTTTTTAAAATGCTATGAAAAGTAAAGAACATGATTTTCATTTAGTGGATCCAAGCCCTTGGCCAATTGCTGTATCAGCAGCAATTCTTATTCTTGCACTTGGATTAGTTGGCGCGCTTCATAAACAAATTGTCGGAATGTTTTGTTTAGTTTTGGGAATCTCCGCAGTATCAGGGGTGCTGTTTTATTGGTGGAGAGATGTAATAAGGGAGGCCATTTATGACAAATGTCACACTGCCATTGTAAAACATGGACTCAAATTTGCAATGTACTTATTTATTCTCTCGGAGGTCGTATTTTTTATAGTGTTCTTTTGTTCATTCTTTAAAGCATGGCTTGATCCAGTTTTTTTATTTGAGGCGTTTTCTCCTGCAAAAAAAGTTGCATGGCCCCCTGAGGGAATTTTGCCACCTGATCCGTGGTCACTACCGTTCATGAATACGTTAATATTATTGCTTTCTGGTACAACAATTACTTGGGCAAATCACTCTTTACTTAAAAATGATAAAAAGAGCATGATTAAAATGCTGTCCATAACTATATTGCTTGGAGTTTTTTTTATAATAGTGCAAGCAATAGAGTATCATGAAGCGAGTTTTTCTCTACAAGAAACAGGAGAAAAGCTTATTTATACATCCAATTTTTATATGATTACCGGTTTTCACTGCGCACACGTTATAATAGGAATAATATTTTTATCAGTGTGTTTATTTAGAGCACGGAAAGGCCAATTTACACTTCAGGACCATTTGTGCTTTGAGTTTGCCTCCTGGTATTGGCACTTTGTAGATGTAGTCTGGATATTTTTATTTTTGTTTGTCTATTGGTTAAGCGTTTATTAAGTGGTTAAAATAATAGGTCTAGATCCAGGAATAAGCAAGACTGGGTGGGCCATTATCAGCCTGAACGAAAAAAATAATATTGAATTTTTGGGCGGCGGTACCATATCAACTGATGGTAAATTGGGTACAGGTGAACGCCTACATATAATTTTTGAACAATTAAAGAAAGTAATTTCCCTATACTCTCCTAATGAAGCTGCAGTGGAGAAAATTTTTGTTAATAAAAATCCTAAATCTTCACTAACTTTAGGATATGCAAGAGGGGTTGTAATTTTAGCGTTAAAAATAACAAAGCTAACTATGAATGAATATGATGCAAACTATGTAAAAAAAAGCATTACCGGAAATGGCCATGCTGATAAGGATCAGATTATATTTATGGTGAAGCAAATAGTTAAAAATTTGAGTATAAAATGCCACCATGCTGCTGACGCTCTTGCTGTAGCAATTTGTCATGCTTATACGAAAGGTTCTTGTTTTGTTGAGTAACTTTTATATGGGATTCAGTTTGAAGATTTCCAGATCTGGAAAAACTATTTGATTGTATTTATCTTGTCTAACGTTCGTTGCAAAATAATACATGCGGAGATTTTATCATCTATTTTTTTCGATTTTGTGATTGATATTCCAGTAATTTTTAGTGTATGAGTTGCGATAGATGTTGAGAAGCTTTCGTCTTGTAAGTATATATTTACTTTATATTTTTTTATTATTTTATTTGCAAATTGGATTATAGTTTTACACCATTTAGTTTCTTGCTCGTCCATTTTTAATGGTAGTCCTATTACCATTGATCCAGATTCATTTTCTTTGAATATTCTATGCAGATAACCTAAATCTTTGCTCATATTTTTTCTGTGATATATGCTATGAGCTGTGGCTATGAGCTGTGTTTTATCGCTAAATGCTATGCCTATTTGCTTTTCTCCCATGTCAAGGCACATTATGCGCTTATCTTTTGGAATAGACTTTAGAAACTCATCTGGATTTCTATGTAGCATCTATTAGACTTCCTTTAAAGTGACCTTACCAAAAAAGTGGAGAGAAAGTTAAGAAAATTTTTTACAAAAAGAATAATGAATCAAATTGCTCAGGAATGCAATAGACTTCTTGCATAACCCAAACTAAGTAGAAAAAGGTATCATCTAAGTAGCTGACACTGGTTTCCATCCAAAAGGGCAGTGCCCCTATGATGTCATTCCAGTGCTTGACACTGGAATCCAGACTTTAATTGTTATACTTGTAAATAAGTCTGGAACGTTCATCTCAAAATGCAGTATTTTTGTTGAAATAGCTCAACTGGATTCCAGCGTCACGCGCTGGAATGACACCTTTGTGTTTGCATAGCTGTACGAACATTGTGATTTGAGAGCAATCTCCACAAGGGAGGATGTCATTCCAGTGCCCAGACACTGGAATCCAGGAAAAAGAATGGTGTCATCCAAGTAGCTGACACTGGGATCCAGAAGACTTAATTTCAACCAAGTGACTGCATAATAAAGGCTGGATCCCAGTGCTTGGCACTGGAATGACAGCAATCCTACGTCATACCGCGATTCATTCGCGGTATCTCGGCCGCTAACAAGTAGCGGGATGACGGTTATCGTTTAGCTATAAATATTTAAGAAATTTACCAAATGAAAAAAAAGGCAAAAGAAGCCCTGGTCATTGTCTATTTTCTGTATTGGCGTTTTTTTAAGTCTTAAACGCTGCAATTTAGCTGCTTTTAAATGCAACTAATCTTAGCTATAAATGTTTAAGAAATTTACTAAGCAGAAAAAAAGGCAAAAGAAATCCCGTGTTAGCTAGGCTCTGTGGACAAAAAATATGAAAAGAGAGAAAAAGATGGTAGTTTAGCCTAATAGGTAAAAAATGGAGAAACTACCATATGCAATATTACATCAAAGAGGAAAATTGGAAACAAATTTTAGAGTTCATAAAAAGCGTAAAAGGAATGCACAGCAAAGATGAAAAACGTTTAAGAATATTCATAGAGGCAGTGTGGTACATAGTGCGAAGTGGTTGCCAATGGAGACTTTTACCAAAAACTTATGGTAATTACAGGAGTATACATAAGCGATTTAAAAGATGGTGTGAAAGAGATGTCTGGAAAAAATTGCTTGAATATACTAAACAAGAGCCTGATTTAGAAGTTGCTATAATCGACGGTACGATCATCCGAGCCCATCCATGTTCATCTGGATATACAAAAAACTCCAAGGATCAAGAAGCTTTAGGGAGGAGCAAAGGTGGCTTTACAACTAAAATACATGCGCTTGTCGATGCACTTGGAAATCCACTTAAATTTACTCTGACTCCTGGTCAAAGAAATGAAATTACGCAGGCACAAGTGTTGACCGAAAGTATCTATAACTCTACTGTAGTAGCTGACAAGGGCTACGATAGCAATGCCTTTGTTACAAGTCTTGAAGACAAGGGATGTACAGTAGTTATTCCGCCAAAACGGAATCGAAAAGTGCAAAGGTATTACGATGAGCATATCTACAAAGAACGTCATTTGATTGAGTGTTTTTTTGGTAAAATTAAAAATTTTAGGCGCATTTTTTCCAGATTTGATAAAACTGCTGAGGTTTTTATTGGTTTTCTCAATTTTGTTGGAGCTCTTGTATGGCTTCTCTAAAATTTTGTCCACAGAGCCTAGCCAAGCTTAACCATACTTCTAATTCTTTGTTGTTCAATTTATTTATCTTCATAAAAGGCTTGAATTTCTTATCAATTTAGTGTACCCAAGATAATGCAAATATACAGTGTTTTATGACGCATTTTGTTACAGATAAATGCATAAAATGTAAATATACGGACTGTGTGGAAGTATGTCCCGTTGACTGCTTCTATGAAGGTAAAAACATGCTCGTGATTAATCCAGATGAATGTATTGATTGCGGAGTGTGCATACCTGAGTGTCCGGTGGATGCAATTGTAACTGATGATTCCATAAAAGATATTTTAGAACTAGATGAAGAGTTGCTGAGCAGCGAACAAAAAACTTTCAAGTCATTTTACAACATAAACGTAGAATACTCACAAAAATGGCCAAATATCACAGCTAAAAAACAACCTCTCTATACTGCAGAAGAGTATAAGGAAAAAAAGGATAAAACAACTTATTTTGATGAAAATTTAGAATAATATTAACAAAGAAAAAGATCAGACTCCTTGCATAACCATATGAAAAACTAGCAACTCACTCTTCTTTGTCATTCCAGCGCGTGACGCACAATCGTACGAACATTGCAATTTGCAGGTGGCAGATGGTGTCATGCAAGTAGTTGACACTGGTTTCCATCCAAAAGGGCAGTGCCTCTATGATGTCATCCGAGTAGCCTTCTATAGACCTGCTGCGAATCAAGCGATAAAAAAAAGGAAAGGAGGGTGAATAAAATCAAGGTTAACTAAAAGGCGTGCTTAAGATTTACAATACCAGCAATAATATTGAACCTCAAGTTATATTTTTTCTGAAAATTGCGATAAACATTCGACATAATCTTAAATATCTTTATCTCTCGGATCTTATTTTCTACTCTCATTCTAAATGATGCTAACCTTCTATTATGCTCTTTCTGCTCTGGAGTTAATGGCTTTTTACGATACTTTTTATATGGAATTATAACATTGCTTTGCAATTTTTGCCAACCTTGATATCCAGAATCAGCATGTTTTATGCTATCAAGTGGTAAATATTTTTCTTGTTTCCTTATGCGAAAATCACTAATTCTACCACGGTATGACTTTGACACTGATAAAATTCTTCCTCCTTCTTCGATAATAATCTCAGTTTTCATAGTGTTGGTTCTTTTTTTTCCTGAATATGATTTCTTCCGTTTTTTACTATCTTCTGGCCTCTGTATTTGCTGTTCTGTAACATCAGCCAAAATCTTCAGTATTTTTTCTGGCGTCATACTTCTATCTTTTGTTATAGTCACTTTTTTGGCGAGTAATGGCTCTATTCTCTTAAGTAACCTACATACATTTGCGTTGTGCACATTGAATAGGCATCCTAAAAATCTATGTGTTATGTAAGTGCGATAGTACAAAATTACGCAAAACAACTTATCTTCCAGAGTTGGTAGTTTTGATCTTCTACCATGACACTTTTTCTGTTTTTCAAGTTTTTTCCATCCAGACCTCACTTTTTCTACTACTTTTTCGAACTCCTCTATACTTAAACCTGTTATATTACGAAAGTTTCTTGGGTGTTTTTTCATATTATAGTAACTAAAGCTCATTTTTTTTCCTTACTTGATCTGCTTATTCTTCTTCTACCCCTCTCACATCATTTTTTCAATCACCTTTTGCAGCAGGTCTTATGATGTCATCCCAGTCCCTGACACTGGGATCCAGAAAAAAGAATGGTGTCATTCCAGTGCCCAGACACTGGAATCCAGACTTTCCGTAAAAACGTTATATTTTAACATAACACTTTATATGCTCACCAACTTAGTGCTAATCAAAATCCTGGATCCAAGTAGTCAGGGCACTGGGATGACACCATTTGTTGTATCTTAACAAAACAAACGTTCGTACAGTTGTGCATAGGATAGAGCTATAGAATTTTTCAAAGCGTTTTTTCTATTGAAGATAAGAGCATCTTTTATATATGCTATGTAGTAAAACATAGAATGCCCATGATTCCAACTATAGCAATTTTAAGTGGTGGATTTTCTTGTGAGAGAGAAGTGTCGCTTATGAGCGGAAAAGCAGTAAAGAAAGCGCTCGATAGCCTTTCATATAATGCAATAGAAATAGATGTTGACAGCAACGTTGCTGAAAAGCTTAGAAAAATTAATCCTGAGCTTGCTTTTATTGCTCTGCATGGACCTTATGGTGAAGATGGCTGCATTCAAGGTTTATTGGAGATTTTAGGTATAAAATATACACACTCAGGAGTTATGGCTTCTGCTGTTGCTATGAATAAAGTGATGTCAAAGCATATATTTCGGTCCCTTAGTATTGATACTCCAAAAGGTTATGTAATTAGCCGAGAAGATGTACTAAAAAATAATATTAAAATCGATTATCCGTACGTCTTAAAACCAATTAATGAAGGTTCAAGTATTGGAGTGTACATAATTTTCTCGCACGAGGATTACTTAGAACTGAAAGATAATAGTTCTACTATAATGGAAAAGATGATCGTAGAAGAATACATACCGGGCATAGAGTTACATACTGCTGTATTGCTGGATGAAGCAATTGGTACTATAGAAGTACGACCAAAAAATAAATTCTATGATTATGAAGCAAAGTATACAGATGGATTTGCAGAACATATATTTCCTGCTGAAATTCCTAACAATATATATAAAATGACCTTGGAACACGCACTGAAAGTTCATCAATTTTTAGGATGCAAAACTATTTCCCGCTCAGATTTCCGTTATAATCCCAAAAATAACACTTTAAAAATGCTTGAGATTAATACACATCCTGGCTTTACTGAGTTATCGTTAGTGCCAGAAATTGCAAAATTGGCAAAAGGAATCAATTTTAATGAATTAGTTAAAATTATTATTGAAGATAGTTTGCAGCACAAAAATATTAGGGATTTAAGTCATGTTGAGCAGTATTACTAGAAGCCAAAGGAGTTTTTTGCGTAAGTGTGCCTTGGTTATTATCACAGCACTTTTTCTTACGCTAATACTTTACAGCTCACTTGATAAAATAATAAATCGATTTAATTACTACTTTACTTGGTGTAATGACTGCCTATCTAGTTTATTACTCAGTAGTGGATTTTCAATCGACGAAGTAGTCGTGAGCGGCAATAAATTTACAAACAAAAAGGATATTCTAAGTTTGACAGATAGAACGCAACCTATCCTGTATATATCACTTTCAAAACTTGCCGGTAACATACAATCCGTAAGCAGGTGGATAAAACACGTAAGAGTTCACAGAATTTTGCCCAATACTCTACACATTAATATAGATGAGCATAAACCGTTTGCTCTCTGGAAAGATAATAACAAAACCTCGGTAATTGATTTTGAAGGTAAAGTGATCGTAGATGACTATCTAGTAGATGATCTTGTTGTAATTACAGGACAAAACTCGTTATCAAACCTAGAATTTGTTAGAGATGTGTTGGAGAGTAAAACTCAATTAAGAGACCACATTTCTTCTTTTGCTTATATAGGGAATAGAAGATGGAATATCATACTTGATAACGATTCCACAGTAAAACTGCCTGAAGATAACCCTTATAGTGCATGGGACTATTTAAACCACTTACACAATACAACTGATTTTACTTTCAGCGATTGGAGTATTATTGATATGCGTATTACTGATAAAATCTTTGTGAAGAGGTGATCTGCTGTCATCCAAGCAGCGGGATACTTAACCGTCATACCGCGATTCATTCGCGGTATTCAGCCGTTAACAAGCAGCGGAATGACAGCAATCCTAGGCTCTGTGGACAAAATTTTAGAGAAGCCATACAAGAGCTCCAACAAAATTGAGAAAACCAATAAAAACCTCAGCAGTTTTATCAAATCTGGAAAAAATGCGCCTAAAATTTTTAATTTTACCAAAAAAACACTCAATCAAATGACGTTCTTTGTAGATATGCTCATCGTAATACCTTTGCACTTTTCGATTCCGTTTTGGCGGAATAACTACTGTACATCCCTTGTCTTCAAGACTTGTAACAAAGGCATTGCTATCATAGCCCTTGTCAGCTACTACAGTAGAGTTATAGATACTTTCGGTCAACACTTGTGCCTGCGTAATTTCATTTCTTTGACCAGGAGTCAGAGTAAATTTAAGTGGATTTCCAAGTGCATCGACAAGCGCATGTATTTTAGTTGTAAAGCCACCTTTGCTCCTCCCTAAAGCTTCTTGATCCTTGGAGTTTTTTGTATATCCAGATGAACATGGATGGGCTCGGATGATCGTACCGTCGATTATAGCAACTTCTAAATCAGGCTCTTGTTTAGTATATTCAAGCAATTTTTTCCAGACATCTCTTTCACACCATCTTTTAAATCGCTTATGTATACTCCTGTAATTACCATAAGTTTTTGGTAAAAGTCTCCATTGGCAACCACTTCGCACTATGTACCACACTGCCTCTATGAATATTCTTAAACGTTTTTCATCTTTGCTGTGCATTCCTTTTACGCTTTTTATGAACTCTAAAATTTGTTTCCAATTTTCCTCTTTGATGTAATATTGCATATGGTAGTTTCTCCATTTTTTACCTATTAGGCTAAACTACCATCTTTTTCTCTCTTTTCATATTTTTTGTCCACAGAGCCTACGTCATACCGCGATTCATTCACGGTATCTCTTGGCATAGATCCCGCTAACACGTAGCGGGATGACGGTTGTCAGGCTAGCTGTCATCCCAGTAGCCTCCTTTCTCCTATCATCCCAGTAGCCTCCTTCTCCTGTCATCCCAGTGCCCTCTACCTTGTCATCCCAGTGCCCAGACACTGGGATCCAGGAAAAAGAATGGTGTCATGAAAGTAGCTGACACTGATTCCTTTATGATGGTGTCATCCCAGTGTCAAGCACTGGGATGACACCCTACTAGCGGAAGTTACTCTCAAATGTTTGTTCATGTTAGCTATAAATATTAAGAAATTTACCAAATGAAAAAAAAGGCAAAAGAAGCCCCGTGGTTGGCTAATTACTTACATTATACTTTCAAGTATGGCGTTTTTTTATTCTAAACGCTTAATAACCGCGATTTAGCTGCTTTTTAATACAACTAACCTTTAGTCATAAATGTTTAAGAAATTTACTAAACAGAAAAAAAGGCAAAAGAAACCCTAGGGTAGCTAGTTATTCACTATCCATTTTTTAAGTTGGCGTTTTTTTATGTTTTAAATGCTTTATAAGCGCATTTTAGCTTATATTAGGTAAAAACCTAGAAATTTTATAAAGACATAAGGTGCACATAGTGCAAAAAATTAAACATGAGACGCCAGATACGTGAGTTTTTTTGTCATTTAATCTGTACAGAGAAGATAAATAAATAGCTTCAGTTTCATGATAAGGGGGCTGGCGGAGTTTGTCAAGGAATTTTTATGCAAGAGATCTATTGAAATGCCCCTGTAAAATCATACTATTAATTAGTGCACTGTAAATTTAAAATTATAAATATGTTAAGCAGATTGGTAATTTTGCTATTAGTTTTTATACTTCCTTTTTCTTCATACTCATACCAGTTTAGAACCAAAGCAAAGCAAGCAGTAGTCTTAGATTTAGCTTCAGACTCGTTCATTTTTGACCATAATTCCGATGAAAAAATGGCCCCATCTTCAATGAGCAAGTTAATGACTTTATATATAGCCTTCGATTATCTAAAAGCTGGAATAATACACATGGAGGATAAATTTCGAGTAAGTAGAAAAGCGTGGGAAAGGAGAGGCTCTTCTATGTTTTTGAAAGAAGGTCAATCCGTTACGGTGAGGGAATTACTTGAAGGAATTACAATAGTCTCAGGCAATGATGCCTGCATAACACTAGCCGAGGGCATTGCAGGATCAGAAGAGAATTTTGTGGCTGAAATGAATGAAGTTGCACAAAATTTGAATCTGAATGACAGTCATTTTGTCAACTCAAGCGGGTGGCCAGATGAAGATCATTTTATGAACGCAAAAGACTTGGTAATGCTGGCAAAAAGGATTTTCACCGATTTTCCTGAATATTATGATTTATTTTCCGAACAATATTTGACATATAATGAAATTGTACAAAAGAATAAAAATCTTCTACTTTTTCACGATATTGGGGTTGATGGCTTAAAAACCGGTTATACAAATGCTGGTGGTTACGGCATTGTAGCATCTGCAAAACGAAATGATAGGAGAATTTTTGCTGTCGTAAATGGTTTAAACACTGAGAAAGAGCGAATAGAAGAAGCAAAAAGATTGATACAATACTCCTTAAATCATTTTAACACTAAGAAAATATTCGTTAAAGACAGCGTAGTTGAGGAAGTAAATGTTCTCTATGGAAAAGATAGAAAAGTGCCTATTACAGTTACAAACGATGTTACCATAACTTACAACCGCAAATTGCATGACCAAATTAAGGTGCGTATTGAATATAAAGATATGATACCTGCACCCATTAAAAAAGGTCAAGAAGTGGGCAAAGTTTTTGTAGAAATACCAGGTATTGAGCAACAAACTACACCACTTTATGCAGCAAATGACGTGCAGGAATTGAATTTCGTAGAAAAGTTTTTTAGGATGTTATTTTAAGTTTGATATTAAAGCAATTTCGAAAGAGAGATTTATTGCACTTTAGTGTAGTTTTAACTAACAATTTCTGTTACAATACAAGATTGAAATGTTACGAAAATGTGCTGGTTATATTTGTTGCTGTCTAGTATCCTAGAGATACTGTGGGCTGTAACGCTAAAGTTTAGTAACAGTTTTACTAAGGTTGTGCCTTCGATTGCAACATTGGTAATTATGATCATTAGCATTTATTTTTTATCTCTTGCAGCATGCTTTCTACCTATTAGAGTATGCTATGCAGTTTCCTCTGGAATATGCACAATTGGAATAACTATAATTGGTGCAACCACTTTCACAGAGAATATTAATTTATCTCAAGTTTTATGTATCGTTTTAATTGTAATAGGAACCATAGGGCTAAAGCTCTCTATTTAAACCTAAAGTTTATGCATGAATTGGATATATTTACTCTTATCGTCACTAATTGAAGTGTTCTGGGTCATAACACTTAAGCATAGTTATGGATTTACTCATCTCGTACCATCAATAATTAGCATACTCTCCATGGCTCTTAGTACATATTTACTTTCGCTCGCTACACGTTCTATACCTATCGGAGTATGCTATGCAATTTGGACTGGAGTGGGCGCTATAGGAGCTTCGATACTTGGAGTTTACCTATTTGATGAACCAGTTAATTTATTCGAAGTAATATGCTTTATTTTAGTTACATTCGGGATTATAGGATTAAAATTGTTTGATACTGCAAAACAAACTGTTGATAAAATGGAATAAAAGATCCCACTGGGATGAAAGAAGCAGATACTCCATATTGTCATGCAAATTGGAATCCAGACTTTTTTCTATACAGCATGGTGAAGACGGGAAACCGTAACCGTTCAGACAATGGCGTCAACTTAAGGAAAAATATCAGCGATAGTGTATAAAATTTCTCTCTAAATTTTTTATCATTAAATTATCCAAAGAGTGCAAGGGACAGCACTTTTGTTTCTATTTTATTGCAACAAAAAAGTTTAAAATGTGTCTTTTTTAGGTGAGGCATGCAAAAAGGAAAAGATCTTATCTTACAAATTAAAAATGCAATATACTCGAAAACTTTTCAGAAAATCTATTGTGTTGAGTTTTACACGAACAAGAAAACTTCCTTTTTCGACAGTATTTTCTATAGACCTGCTGCGAATCAAGCGATAAAAAAAAGGAAAGGAGGGTGAATAAAATCAAGGTTAACTAAAAGGTGTGCTTAAGATTTACAATACCAGCAATAATATTGAACCTCAAGTTATATTTTTTCTGAAAATTGCGATAAACATTCGACATAATCTTAAATATCTTTATCTCTCGGATCTTATTTTTTACTCTCATTCTAAATGATGCTAACCTTCTATTATGCTCTTTCTGCTCTGGAGTTAATGGCTTTTTACGATACTTTTTATATGGAATTATAACATTGCTTTGCAATTTTTGCCAACCTTGATATCCAGAATCAGCATGTTTTATGCTATCAAGTGGTAAATATTTTTCTTGTTTCCTTATGCGAAAATCACTAATTCTACCACGGTATGACTTTGACACTGATAAAATTCTTCCTCCTTCTTCGATAATAATCTCAGTTTTCATAGTGTTGGTTCTTTTTTTTCCTGAATATGATTTCTTCCGTTTTTTACTATCTTCTGGCCTCTGTATTTGCTGTTCTGTAACATCAGCCAAAATCTTCAGTATTTTTTCTGGCGTCATACTTCTATCTTTTGTTATAGTCACTTTTTTGGCGAGTAATGGCTCTATTCTCTTAAGTAACCTACATACATTTGCGTTGTGCACATTGAATAGGCATCCTAAAAATCTATGTGTTATGTAAGTGCGATAGTACAAAATTACGCAAAACAACTTATCTTCCAGAGTTGGTAGTTTTGATCTTCTACCATGACACTTTTTCTGTTTTTCAAGTTTTTTCCATCCAGACCTCACTTTTTCTACTACTTTTTCGAACTCCTCTATACTTAAACCTGTTATATTACGAAAGTTTCTTGGGTGTTTTTTCATATTATAGTAACTAAAGCTCATTTTTTTTCCTTACTTGATCTGCTTATTCTTCTTCTACCCCTCTCACATCATTTTTTCAATCACCTTTTGCAGCAGGTCTTCATTTATTTCTTCATGTGATAGAAACTTTCCCTCTCTTGCTTTCATCCAATCCAGAACTTCTACCAGAAAGCGACCATAAACGTTCTTTTTATCGATATTATTAAATTCTTTGCCTAACTCATTCTCAATGATTTCCGCTAGTTTTATCTCGTTAGGTTGATTTACTGCAAATACTAATTTATCAAAAAATTCCCTTATATTCTCTTCTAACTTGCCTTCATTTGTCATTCGCTCAAACTCACGTTGCCATACCTGATTTCTTTCCAATTTTCTTTTTGAGTTTTGATCTGATTTACCTTGAAGTTCTTTTATCTCCTTTTCCAATTCTTCTATTGCTTCTTTTACAGCACTCTTAAATGCCGGTTGCACTATTGAAATCATGTTATCGTGAGTACAAGAGAACTTGTATCTCGTACCGCCGTATTTAAAAAAAATATCACTAGTGCTTATTACTTCAACTGCAATTTCTATTCCCTTGTTTGGTCCCGAAGTTTTTGCTTTCAACTTTTTTATTGTATTTTGTGTTGTACTTTGAGCTAGGCTCTGTGGACAAAATTTTAGAGAAGCCATACAAGAGCTCCAACAAAATTGAGAAAACCAATAAAAACCTCAGCAGTTTTATCAAATCTGGAAAAAATGCGCCTAAAATTTTTAATTTTACCAAAAAAACACTCAATCAAATGACGTTCTTTGTAGATATGCTCATCGTAATACCTTTGCACTTTTCGATTCCGTTTTGGCGGAATAACTACTTTACATCCCTTGTCTTCAAGACTTGTAACAAAGGCATTGCTATCGTAGCCCTTGTCAGCTACTACAGTAGAGTTATAGATACTTTCGGTCAACACTTGTGCCTGCGTAATTTCATTTCTTTGACCAGGAGTCAGAGTAAATTTAAGTGGATTTCCAAGTGCATCGACAAGCGCATGTATTTTAGTTGTAAAGCCACCTTTGCTCCTCCCTAAAGCTTCTTGATCCTTGGAGTTTTTTGTATATCCAGATGAACATGGATGGGCTCGGATGATCGTACCGTCGATTATAGCAACTTCTAAATCAGGCTCTTGTTTAGTATATTCAAGCAATTTTTTCCAGACATCTCTTTCACACCATCTTTTAAATCGCTTATGTATACTCCTGTAATTACCATAAGTTTTTGGTAAAAGTCTCCATTGGCAACCACTTCGCACTATGTACCACACTGCCTCTATGAATATTCTTAAACGTTTTTCATCTTTGCTGTGCATTCCTTTTACGCTTTTTATGAACTCTAAAATTTGTTTCCAATTTTCCTCTTTGATGTAATATTGCATATGGTAGTTTCTCCATTTTTTACCTATTAGGCTAAACTACCATCTTTTTCTCTCTTTTCATATTTTTTGTCCACAGAGCCTAGATCGAAACCGATATTAGTACAGATAGTAAAGTCCTTTAGGTCACCATCTGCAAAATCTGGATTAATTTTAATCTTTAGATAGGAAACAAAATATTTTGGAACACTAAATTCACCACTTTTATTTTTTGAAAGCAATTTACCTACACCGATTTTTTCGCATTCATTTTGCTTGTGTTTGTTTTGTATAAACCTATGTACTATTTTTTCATTTTTCCTATCCTGAAAAACAATATCATCAAAACCCGTAGCTGATTCCATTTCTGTAGCTAAACGGAAAGAATATCCAACATCTACTGCACGTTTGAGAAGCAGCATTACCCACTTTAGTTGGTAGATATCACCATGAAGAGACCGCTTTCTTCCCCAAGCAGGATAAGTTTCAGGCATCCTCAACCTCACATAATTTTAAAAATAGTACCAACAAATGGTAAAAAAGTTATATGTCATGATATACAGATATCGTAACAAAGACCTTGGAATATCTACGAGATGTGCTGTTATGTAAATAAAAAAATGTGACTAATTACTTAATCTCTCACTCAAAATTGAATTCACAACATCAGGGCTGGCTTTTCCCTTGGTGAATTTCATGACTTCACCAACAAAGAAACCATATAATTTTGTTTTACCGCTTTTGTATTCTTGAACTTTATCTTGGTTGCTATTGATGATTGTGTCGATAACTTCTGATATTTGACCTTTATCTGTGATCTGTTTTAGGTCCTGCTCTTCTATAATTAAAGATGCAGGTTTGCCAGTTTCAAACATACTATCGAATACTTGTTTGCCAAGTTTAGCAGAGATTGTTCCATCAACGATAAAATCTAAGAGTTCTGACAAAGCATTTGCTTTGATTGGGGAGCTCACAATATCAATATTTGCTTTATTTAAACGACCGAAAAGCTCTACAGTTAACCAGGTAACGGCGAGTTTTGAATCATGTTTTTTTATCAATTCCTCAAAATAATCAGCAATTGCTTTATCGGAGGTAATGACGTTTGCATCGTATTCGTTGATACCCAATTCCTCAATGTATCGCAGCTTTTTTTGATCCGGTAACTCAGGCAAAGATGATTGAATTAAATCAATCTTCTCCTGGCTTACCTCAACTGGTAACAAGTCAGGCTCAGGGAAATACCTGTAGTCGCTTGCATCCTCTTTGTTTCGCATCACTTTTGTTTTTCCCGAAGCAACGTCAAACAATAAGGTATCTTGACTTATTTCTTCTCCACTTTCTAAAATTTCAATTTGTCTTTGTATTTCATAGTCTATAGCTTGCACAATATGACGTATCGAGTTCAGATTTTTTATCTCACAACGAGTGCCAAATGTATTACTGCCTTTTAGGCGGACAGAAACATTTGCATCACAACGAAGTGATCCCTTTTCCATATCACCATCACATGAACCAATGTAACGCAAAATCTGCCTCAATTTTTTCATGCATTCTGCAGCTTCCGCAGATGAACGGAGATCTGGTTCTGAAACAATTTCCATTAAAGCAACCCCTGCACGATTTAAATCTACATAAGTTTTGCTTTCCTCATGAACGCTCTTTCCTGCATCTTGCTCTAAATGAATTCTCGCAATTCTTATTTCTTTTTCATTATCGTTGATAAATACTCTACCGTTTTTAACTATTGGCTCAAAAAACTGGGTTATCTGGTAACCTTGCGGTAAATCAGGATAAAAATAATTTTTCCGATCAAAGTAAGAACACTTATTAATTTCTGCAGAAAGTGCAAGACCGGTGCGTATTGCTTGCTCTATGCAGTAATAATTTAGTATCGGCAGCGTACCTGGCATTGCTGCATCAACTAGAGAAACTTGAGTGTTATGCTCAGCACCAAACTCCGTTGATGAGCTAGAAAATAGCTTCGTATTAGAAGAAATTTGAGCGTGCACCTCAAGCCCAATTACCGCTTCCCAATCCTCTTTCGTCATGTATTTTATTTAAATGATAATCTTAATATTCTGCAAAATTAACACAAAAAGTCAAAACAAAACTCATGTTAGCTAGGCTCTGTGGACAAAAAATATGAAAAGAGAGAAAAAGATGGTAGTTTAGCCTAATAGGTAAAAAATGGAGAAACTACCATATGCAATATTACATCAAAGAGGAAAATTGGAAACAAATTTTAGAGTTCATAAAAAGCGTAAAAGGAATGCACAGCAAAGATGAAAAACGTTTAAGAATATTCATAGAGGCAGTGTGGTACATAGTGCGAAGTGGTTGCCAATGGAGACTTTTACCAAAAACTTATGGTAATTACAGGAGTATACATAAGCGATTTAAAAGATGGTGTGAAAGAGATGTCTGGAAAAAATTGCTTGAATATACTAAACAAGAGCCTGATTTAGAAGTTGCTATAATCGACGGTACGATCATCCGAGCCCATCCATGTTCATCTGGATATACAAAAAACTCCAAGGATCAAGAAGCTTTAGGGAGGAGCAAAGGTGGCTTTACAACTAAAATACATGCGCTTGTCGATGCACTTGGAAATCCACTTAAATTTACTCTGACTCCTGGTCAAAGAAATGAAATTACGCAGGCTCAAGTGTTGACCGAAAGTATCTATAACTCTACTGTAGTAGCTGACAAGGGCTACGATAGCAATGCCTTTGTTACAAGTCTTGAAGACAAGGGATGTACAGTAGTTATTCCGCCAAAACGGAATCGAAAAGTGCAAAGGTATTACGATGAGCATATCTACAAAGAACGTCATTTGATTGAGTGTTTTTTTGGTAAAATTAAAAATTTTAGGCGCATTTTTTCCAGATTTGATAAAACTGCTGAGGTTTTTATTGGTTTTCTCAATTTTGTTGGAGCTCTTGTATGGCTTCTCTAAAATTTTGTCCACAGAGCCTAGAATTGATAAGAGAAAACTTTTTTTCAACCTGTTGTATGATTTTATAAAAGTGATCGAAATCTAAGCTTGCACTGCCAATTAAAACTCCTGATAAATTTGAAATATTTAACAAATTTTCTATATTTTCTGAACTGACTGAACCACCATATATAATGTGTTTTTTACTAGTACACAATTTTATTACCTCTATCACCTCAGCAATTGCATCATTATTTGGCACATGACCTGTGCCTATTGCCCATATTGGCTCATATGCTACGGTATATTCACCGTGTGTTGGCAAGCGGTTTTTGCATTGATATTCTATTACTTCTTTTGTTTTTTCATTCTTATAATCTTCTGAATTTTCACCTACACAGATAATTGGGTGTAAGCCTGATTCTATTGCTATTTCTGACTTAAGTTTTATTTCACTATCTTTTTCATTGGCCCTTTCAGAATGCCCAAGTATTACGTAAGTACACCCTAGTTCTTTTAACATTTCTGCGCTAATTTCACCTGTGTAAGAACCGAACTTTTTATGATGGCAATTCTGTGCTCCTATATTAATATTATTGTTCAACTCTATACTGCTTGGAAATGACGTAAAAGGAGGGCAAATTACTAATTTAGAGGTAATTTCGTTGCTCTTGTCGTTAAGTTTGCCTATAAAGTCAACAAATGAAGAACGCATTCCATTCATTTTCCAATTTGCTACTATTAAAAAGGACATCAACTTTACTTATATGAGTGAGAGTGCCGGCTGTCGGACTTGAACTGACAACCTACTGATTACAAGTCAGTTGCTCTACCAATTGAGCTAAGCCGGCGTTAAACACATTAATAATATACAATTATCAATGAATTTTAGTCAACTAATTTTTAAAATACTGTATAATGAAAATAATATGAAAAAATTTTTACTGAAGCCAAAAAAGAGTCTAGGGCAAAATTTTATTTTATCGAGTGAGATAACAAAAAAAATCGTCGCTTTAGCTGGTAGTCTGGAAAATTTTAATGTCATTGAAATTGGTCCTGGATATGGTGCATTAACAAGAGAAATATTGGTGCATAATCCAAAGTCTCTACTTTCTATAGAAAAAGATAGAGATTTAGTAAAACACCATGACCAACTGCTAAATGAGCATCAAGGAAAGTATAGAATTATAGAAGCAGATGCACTGCATGTTACAGAAGAAGAGCTGATAGAGCGCCCAGTTAAAGTTATTGCTAACTTGCCTTACAATATCTCGGTAGTGTTATTTTTAAAGTGGTTAAATAATATAAAATTTTTTACGAACTTGACATTAATGTTTCAAAAAGAGGTAGCAGATCGCATTACGGCAAGACCCAATTCTAAAGATTATGGTTCCTTATCAGTGCTAAGCCAGTTACTATGTGATATAAAAAAGGAATTTGATATTGAACCTAAAGAGTTTTTTCCAAGACCAAAAATACATTCTTCAGTAATTACAGTAAATCCTTTGCCTATCCCAAAATTTGCAGTAAATTTGGAAACCTTAACAAGATTAACACGTGCTGTTTTTTCTCAAAGAAGAAAGATGCTGAGAAATAGCTTGCAAAATATAACGAACCGCCCTGAAATCATCTTTGAAAACGCTAAATTGAGTGGAAACGAACGCCCAGAAAACTTAACTATTGAGCAGTTTTGTTTGCTGGCAAATAATGTAGAATGCTTATTTTGCAATAAAATGTATTAGCAGCTATATATTCTGGTATCTCTTCTATCCCCTAAAAACAGTGAGAGCTATACGACAGAGCTACACCAGCTTCTATAGCTCCGCTTCTGTCATCCTATGACTTACTGTACGAACATTGCAATATGGCACATAGTAAACGATGTCATTCCAGTCTGGAATCCAGCTTTTTCATAATCATTAAAACGTTGTATTTTAACATAAAACGGCTACTTTTATACTTAATAAAATTCCTGGATCCCAGTGTCTGGGCACTGGGATGACATCATAGGGACACTGGAATGACATCATAGGAGGCTTGGATGACACTTAACGATTTGAAGAACCGTCATCCCGCTGCTTGTTAGCGGGATCTAGGCTCTGTGGACAAAATTTTAGAGAAGCCATACAAGAGCTCCAACAAAATTGAGAAAACCAATAAAAACCTCAGCAGTTTTATCAAATCTGGAAAAAATGCGCCTAAAATTTTTAATTTTACCAAAAAAACACTCAATCAAATGACGTTCTTTGTAGATATGCTCATCGTAATACCTTTGCACTTTTCGATTCCGTTTTGGCGGAATAACTACTGTACATCCCTTGTCTTCAAGACTTGTAACAAAGGCATTGCTATCGTAGCCCTTGTCAGCTACTACAGTAGAGTTGTAGATACTTTCGGTCAACACTTGTGCCTGCGTAATTTCATTTCTTTGACCAGGAGTCAGAGTAAATTTAAGTGGATTTCCAAGTGCATCGACAAGCGCATGTATTTTAGTTGTAAAGCCACCTTTGCTCCTCCCTAAAGCTTCTTGATCCTTGGAGTTTTTTGTATATCCAGATGAACATGGATGGGCTCGGATGATCGTACCGTCGATTATAGCAACTTCTAAATCAGGCTCTTGTTTAGTATATTCAAGCAATTTTTTCCAGACATCTCTTTCACACCATCTTTTAAATCGCTTATGTATACTCCTGTAATTACCACAAGTTTTTGGTAAAAGTCTCCATTGGCAACCACTTCGCACTATGTACCACACTGCCTCTATGAATATTCTTAAACGTTTTTCATCTTTGCTGTGCATTCCTTTTACGCTTTTTATGAACTCTAAAATTTGTTTCCAATTTTCCTCTTTGATGTAATATTGCATATGGTAGTTTCTCCATTTTTTACCTATTAGGCTAAACTACCATCTTTTTCTCTCTTTTCATATTTTTTGTCCACAGAGCCTAGAGATACCGCGAATGAATCGTGGTATGATGTAGGGAAACCTTTCTTGGGTTAGCTATAGAATGCTTATTCTGCAATAAAATGTATTAGCAACCATATAGCTTTTCTATCTCCTAAAAACAGTTAGAGCTATACAATTAAAGGCTCCTAGCTAATTTTGCCTATTGCAATTTAATTAATTGGCGTATAAGCTTTAAATAAAGCCTATGAAAAAAATGGAAGCTTGTTATTCGTTTGACGATATACTTCTTTTGCCAGCCTATTCTAATATATTGCCTTGCGATGCAGATACAAAAACTTATTTAACAAATAGTATAGAACTAAATATCCCTCTCATATCCTCTGCAATGGATACTGTTACTGAATCGGGCTTTGCAATAGCTATTGCCCAACATGGAGGGATAGGTTGCATACATAAGAATTTATCAATAGATGAACAAGTTTTAGAAGTAAGAAGGGTGAAAAAATATGAAAGTTGGATCGTGTATAACCCAATTACGATTTCACCGGATAAAACAGTTGCGGAAGCAATTTCATTAATGAGAGAGCACAATTATTCTGGCATTCCTGTAGTCGATCAACGCAAGTTAGTTGGAATTTTAACTAACCGAGATGTGAGATTTATTGAAGACCAGAACATGAATGTAAAAGTTTCCGAAGTGATGACAAAAGATAAGTTAGTGACAGTGCGGGAGCAGGGAGTGAATAGTGCCTCAGCAATGAAATTGTTGCATGAAAATAGAATAGAAAAGCTTTTGGTCGTAGATGAAAATTCTTGTTGTATAGGTTTAATTACGGTTAAAGACATTGAAAAATACAATAGATACCCAAATTCATGTAAAGACAGTAAAGGGCGTCTCAGAGTTGCCGCTGCAATTGGCACTGGTAAAAAAGATGGTATAGACAGATGTGAAGCTTTGATCGGAGAAGAAGTTGATGTAGTTGTTGTGGATACTGCTCACGGTCATTCCGAAAACGTTATCAATACCATTAGGGAAATAAAAAAGATGTATCCTAATACGCAATTAATTGGCGGAAACATTGCAACAAAGGAGGCTGCTGAAGCGTTGATTGATGCGGGTGTTGATGCAGTGAAGGTTGGAATAGGACCAGGATCAATCTGTACAACCAGAATAGTTACAGGTGTTGGTGTGCCACAATTCTCTGCAATCAAGAATGTTGCAGAGGCGTGTAGAGCAAGAAACGTCAGACTAATTGCTGATGGTGGGGTAAAATACTCAGGAGATGTTGCAAAAGCTATTGCAGCTGGTGCTGACTCTGTGATGATTGGTTCGATTTTTGCTGGCACTGACGAAAGCCCAGGTGAGATTATTATGTATAAGGGCAGAGCATATAAAGGCTATCGAGGAATGGGATCTATTAGTGCAATGAAACGAGGTTCAGCTAGCCGTTATTTTCAAGATAAAGATTCAAAACTCAAATTAGTTCCACAAGGAGTGGAAGGAAGAGTTCCATTCAAAGGTCCAGCTTCAGGAGTAATCCATCAATTGATTGGCGGATTGCAAGCTGCAATGGGGTATACTGGTAATAGGAATATAGAAGAGATGAAAAAAAATTGTAAATTTGTTACTATTACTGCATCAGGATTAAGAGAGAGTCACGCTCATGATATAGTCATTACACAAGAAGCTCCAAATTATGCTTATCAAACGTCCAATTTGTCAACCGATTCGGAGTAGTCCAGAAAAAGTAGAGAGAAAGTTAAGACGTTTTTGGAGTAAAATAAAACGTTTTTTCAAAATATGACAAATAGAAGAGAATATACAGCAGAATTCAAATTAGAAGCTGTTAAGCTGGTTAAAGAAACAGGTCAAGCAAGTACAAAAATAGCAAAAGATCTAGGCTCTGTGGACAAAATTTTAGAGAAGCCATACAAGAGCTCCAACAAAATTGAGAAAACCAATAAAAACCTCAGCAGTTTTATCAAATCTGGAAAAAATGCGCCTAAAATTTTTAATTTTACCAAAAAAACACTCAATCAAATGACGTTCTTTGTAGATATGCTCATCGTAATACCTTTGCACTTTTCGATTCCGTTTTGGCGGAATAACTACTGTACATCCCTTGTCTTCAAGACTTGTAACAAAGGCATTGCTATCGTAGCCCTTGTCAGCTACTACAGTAGAGTTATAGATACTTTCGGTCAACACTTGTGCCTGCGTAATTTCATTTCTTTGACCAGGAGTCAGAGTAAATTTAAGTGGATTTCCAAGTGCATCGACAAGCGCATGTATTTTAGTTGTAAAGCCACCTTTGCTCCTCCCTAAAGCTTCTTGATCCTTGGAGTTTTTTGTATATCCAGATGAACATGGATGGGCTCGGATGATCGTACCGTCGATTATAGCAACTTCTAAATCAGGCTCTTGTTTAGTATATTCAAGCAATTTTTTCCAGACATCTCTTTCACACCATCTTTTAAATCGCTTATGTATACTCCTGTAATTATCATAAGTTTTTGGTAAAAGTCTCCATTGGCAACCACTTCGCACTATGTACCACACTGCCTCTATGAATATTCTTAAACGTTTTTCATCTTTGCTGTGCATTCCTTTTACGCTTTTTATGAACTCTAAAATTTGTTTCCAATTTTCCTCTTTGATGTAATATTGCATATGGTAGTTTCTCCATTTTTTACCTATTAGGCTAAACTACCATCTTTTTCTCTCTTTTCATATTTTTTGTCCACAGAGCCTACATAAAAACTAAAGAAGGTTGTTGGCGGCAATAATTGACCTATATTCACGCATGGTGGTTAATGAGTAACATGATAATTAGTTATAGATTCTTTATTGATGGCCGTTGATAAACGCAAACCCGATAAAAATCTGCTGTTACATAGCGATCAAGGGTCAGAGTATACCTCTCAAAATTACCAATTTCTATTGAATACAAAAAACATCATTTCCAGCATAAGCCATAAGGGCTGTTGTTACGATAACTCTGTTGCAGAAAAGTTCACTTAAAAGGGAGCTGCTTATTGATACTTCTCGCTCAACAAACCAGAACTGCCATATTTGAATACATAGAAATCTTTTATAACAAATAACGTAGACATTCTACTATTAACTATTGCATTCCTGCACAATTTATTCTCATGATAAAAACGTCTTAACTTTCTCTCTACTTTTTCTGGGTAAGGTCAAATAGAGAATTTTACAAAAATCTATTTTTAACTTACAATCAATTATTACAATTTTAAACCTACAACTTATGTATAACAGACTTATAGTCAAATCTTTTTCAGTATTATGCATCTGTTTATTTGCTTTATACATAACACTGCCAAATTTCTTTGATAATAAGCTTTTTATTTCGAAAAAAAGAATAAACTTAGGCCTTGACCTGAAAGGAGGGGCATCTTTGCTTTTAAACATAGACTTAGACTTCTATTTTAAGGAAAAGCTAAGCATGCTAGCTAACGAAATAAAAGAGACATTGCTAACAAAAAATATTGAATCTAACGTACAAAATAGCGTTATAACTTTAAATAATATTGATGATTATAAAAAAGCATCTGTGTTGATTAATGCGATAAATCCAAATTTAGAGCTAAATAGAAAAGATTCTTCGATTCTCATTTCGTATAAACCCCATTATAAAAATTCTTTGATCAGTGAAGTAGCTGCAGAATCAATAAACAATGTCCAGCGCCGTTTGGACAAACTTGGCACAAAGGAAGTCAGCGTTCAAAAACAAGGGCAGAATAAAATATTAGTGCAGGTGCCTGGAGTAGAAGATACCAAGCAGATAAAATCTCTGCTTGGCAAAACTGCTAAGCTAGCTTTTCATTTGGCAAACACTAACATAGCCAAGGTGCAGGATATAGACCATGAAACCACTGTCATGCTCAAGGATTCTTTAGGTAATTCTTATCCAATATTCCGCAAAACTGAAATAGGTGGTGATTCGCTGGTTAACGCATCAGTTAGATTTGGTCACTTAGGTAAACCAACAGTGCATTTTAAATTTGACAGCATAGCGAGTAAAAGATTCGCAAAAATCACTAAAGAAAATGTGGGAAAACCTTTTGCAATTGTTCTGGATAACACAGTCTTAACAGTACCTACAATACGTGAGCCAATTTTAAATGGAGAGGGAGAAATTAGCGGTAATTTCACTGAAAAACAAGCAAGCGAACTTGCAATACTTTTAAAATCTGGAGCACTGCCAGCACCACTTAAAATAATTGAAGAAAAAAACATTGGCCCAAGTCTTGGAGAAGAATCAATAAAGGCAGGGGAAATGGCAGCAACAATCTCTATTATAGCCGTGGCTTTATTTATAATCATCACTTACGGCAAATTAGGTGTATTGGCCTCTGTTGCACTTTTTTCTAATGTAGTTCTTATATTATCAATTCTCACTCTGCTTGAAGCAACTCTAACTTTACCTGGAATTGCCGGTATTGCACTTACTGTTGGTATGGCGGTGGATGCAAATGTTTTAATATTTGAGCGAATTCGTGAGGAAATCAAATCTGGCAAGAGAGTGGAACGTGCTATTGAAGAAGGGTTTAAAAACGCTATAAAGACAATACTGGATTCAAATATCACTACATTAATTGCTGCAGGAATAATGTTCATTATTGGCAGTGGAGCAATAAGAGGCTTTTCTGTCACTCTATCAATAGGAATTTTATGTTCGATGTTTTCTGCAATCACAGTCACAAAACTCCTGATAGAGTTGTGTATGAACCCGAAGGAACTAGTGCTTTGTTAGTCAACTACCTTCATTCCCACAACGTTATATCCTGAATCAACGTGCAAAATTTCTCCAGTAGTGCCACTACTTAAGTCGCTTAATAAGTATAACGCTGCCTTGCCAACATCCTCTATTGTAACATTGCGTCTGAGCGGAGAATTATTTCTATTCCATTCTGATATGGAGTGAAAATCGCTTATTCCAGAAGATGCTAAAGTTCTGATTGGACCAGCGGAAATTGCATTTACTCTGATATTTTGTGGCCCGAGATCACATGCTATATATTTTACACTTGCTTCAAGTGCTGCTTTACATAAACCCATAACGTTATAATTTGGCATAACTTTTTCAGCGCCATAATAAGATAAAGTAAGTAAACTACCACCATTTGACATCATTTTTTCAGCCCTTTGCGCTAAAGCAGTAAAAGAATAACACGATATATGCATTGCATTGAGGAAGTTATCCAGTGAAGTATTGACATATTTACCATCTAACTCATTTTTATCGGAGAATGCTATTGCATGCACCAAAAAGTCAAGAGTACCACATTTTTTCTCTATTATTTCGAAAGCGTTATCTATGATTTTTTCATTTGAAACGTCGCAGTGTAATATTAGCTCCACATTTAGTTCATCTGCTATTGGTGATAGTTTTTCTTTTATTATTTCATTCTGGTAGGTGATTGCAAGTTCTGCTCCGTGCTCTGAGAGAGTTTTTGCTATACCGTATGCTATTGATCTCTTATTTATTATTCCGGTTATTAATCCCTTTTTGCCTTGTAATAGACTTGTCGTCATAGAACTATCTGTTTTTTTATAATTTGGAATATTAACTAGGCAAAGTCAAGATATCACTATGTTTTAAAACATTTTTTGCAGTAACTTGAAGTCTATAAACAGTAATCTTGATTCTTCTACAACAAAGCCATCCCATATGACATTTTACCTATACCTAATTAAGCATATTAATAAGTAAGTAAATCTTAATATAATCTTATTATACTTATAAATACGCTGTATAGAATGAAAGTATGGATGATTTCATAACTGCAAGAAGAAAAGATGATGCTGTGGTATCTGTTTGTCAGGATAATAAGAAAAAAAACGTGTTAATTTTAGGGCTCAATCAAGCTGCAAGGAATTTGTTAAAATACGAGGAAGGGAATTTACTTAATAAGCCGTTAATCAATATTTTAAGTGCAAGAGCAGCTGACGACATGAAGAATTATTTAGAGTATACCGAAAATGGGCACGATTTACTTGATATATTACCTAAAGTGATAGATTTTTCCTTAACTGATGCTAAAGGAGAAGATATCAGGACAAAAGTAAAAGTTTTCCGCACTGCACAATTTGCCAGTAATAAAATAAATTATGAGCTATTAATACGTGATATCAGTTTGTCCCATAAACTAGGCTCTGTGGACAAAATTTTAGAGAAGCCATACAAGAGCTCCAACAAAATTGAGAAAACCAATAAAAACCTCAGCAGTTTTATCAAATCTGGAAAAAATGCGCCTAAAATTTTTAATTTTACCAAAAAAACACTCAATCAAATGACGTTCTTTGTAGATATGCTCATCGTAATACCTTTGCACTTTTCGATTCCGTTTTGGCGGAATAACTACTGTACATCCCTTGTCTTCAAGACTTGTAACAAAGGCATTGCTATCGTAGCCCTTGTCAGCTACTACAGTAGAGTTATAGATACTTTCGGTCAACACTTGTGCCTGCGTAATTTCATTTCTTTGACCAGGAGTCAGAGTAAATTTAAGTGGATTTCCAAGTGCATCGACAAGCGCATGTATTTTAGTTGTAAAGCAACCTTTGCTCCTCCCTAAAGCTTCTTGATCCTTGGAGTTTTTTGTATATCCAGATGAACATGGATGGGCTCGAATGATCGTACCGTCGATTATAGCAACTTCTAAATCAGGCTCTTGTTTAGTATATTCAAGCAATTTTTTCCAGACATCTCTTTCACACCATCTTTTAAATCGCTTATGTATACTCCTGTAATTACCATAAGTTTTTGGTAAAAGTCTCCATTGGCAACCACTTCGCACTATGTACCACACTGCCTCTATGAATATTCTTAAACGTTTTTCATCTTTGCTGTGCATTCCTTTTACGCTTTTTATGAACTCTAAAATTTGTTTCCAATTTTCCTCTTTGATGTAATATTGCATATGGTAGTTTCTCCATTTTTTACCTATTAGGCTAAACTACCATCTTTTTCTCTCTTTTCATATTTTTTGTCCACAGAGCCTAGGAAAGCGTAGTGCGGATGCTGCGTTTGACGAGGCGGGAGCTGGAAACGTTAACATGGGAATTTGGATTGAGGCCTATTGTGAAAACAATGGATCAGCCACCAAACCCTAAAGTAGGCGCGCCAGTTCTCGACCCTACATATTTTTTTGAAGGTTAAATCCAGCTTAGGGTCGAGAAACTTAGATAAAGCCATAGTAAAAATACTGAGAAAAGATTAATAATTATACACACAAATATTCAATCTTTTTTGATATTCGTTCAAGTGTGGCAGAAGAACTTATTCAAATAAAGTAGGTAGTAAAATATAAACATTTTATAAAGTGAAAAATGGACTTTTCAGGCCACTGCTGACTCAATACCCAGTCAATATCCTTTCCACCAGTTCTTTTACTGCCGGTACGTAGCCATTCTCATAAAATGGATCTTGCTTAAATTTGTACACATTGTGCCCGGAAAACATGAGTTCGTTCTCAATATCACCATCGTGTATAACGTTTTGCAGTGTTTTTTGTATGCAAAAACTACGCGGATCTGGCTTTCGTCCTGTTGAATGGTCACCATGATCTTTCCAATTGCTAAATAAACAATGGCTCAAACATCCCATACAATTGATTTGATCTTCTCTTATTTGTTTAAATTTATCTGGCGTCACAAAAATAACAGTTGAATCTGGGGTTTTCATTGCTTCTGTGTACCCTGCTTTAGTCCATGTATTTGCCAGTTCTTTGTCTTTTGCAGTAAGGTAGATCTTTCTACCTCTGCTACCCATTGCAAATTCATTATTAAATTCTTCGCTAGCATTTTCTGAAAACTTTATTTGACGTGAATTCCGTTCCTGCAACTCACGTATGAAGTTATTTTTTACTGCAGATGAGTAAAACCCTGTTGGACTGAATTTATTTAAAAATACATCACCTTCTTCTAAAGTGAGTAGCTTCTTTTTCCACTCTGCAGAAATTGGGCTTTCTTTCGTCAAAAGTGGACGAGTGCCAAACTGAAAAGCTATTGGTCCAATTTGCAGATTGTCAAACCAATGTTCCCAATCTTTCAAATGCCACACTCCTCCTGCCATAACAATTGGTGTTTCTGAAAGACCGATCTCGTTCATGAAAGATCTAAGCTCTGCAACTCTTTCAAATGGAGCCTGTGGTAGCTCTGGGTCTTCACTGTTACTGAGTCCATTGTGCCCTCCAGCAAGCCATGGATCTTCATACACTACTCCACCAAGCAAATAGGAAGATATTTTTTGGTAAGTACGTTTCCATAATGCTTTAAAAGCACGCACCGATGAGATAATAGGGTAATAATAAACCTGATATTTAGCTGCAATTTCTCCAAGCCTATAAGGCATACCAGCACCGCAGGTAATACCATGAACTAAGCCTTTTGCTTTTTCTAATATGCCATGAAGCACGCGTTCTGCTGCCCCCATTTCCCAAAGCACATTCATATGTACTCTTCCACGGCCTTTTGATATTTCATTTGCTATTCTTGCCTGACTAATTCCAGCTTTAATACTATACTCAATCAATTCACTGTGTTTTTCATTTCTTGTTTTGCCTTTGTAAATCAGCGGCACTAACTCACCATTATCATTAATAAGCTTAGCATTTGCACCAGAGAACGTACCCACAGCATCTGCTGCAGCAAATGCTCCGCTTGACCTTCCATCACTAATTGCAATGCCTTTACCACCTTCGATGATTGGCCACACTTCCTTTCCTGAAATTACTATCTTTTTTATCTTATTTTTCAAAACTTCCTCGCAATCTTTCACTCTATTTTACTTAATTACTAAAAAAATGATAGCTGTTTATTTTTTCTTGTATCATCAGAGCCTCTGCATAGCCAAATTTGGGTTTTTAGTAGACACAGCAGCTACTGTAAATATAGTTTCAAAAGAAGTTAATGCATTTTGCTATATGATTATAGGTCTAACAGGCGGAATTGGGGTAGGAAAGAGCTTTGTAACTAATTGCTTTCAAGAGTTTGGTGCTGCTGTATTTGATGCTGATTCTGTTGTACACCAACTTTATAGAGTGGATAAAAGCATAATAAGTTATGCAGAGAAAAATTTTCCTGGAGTGGTGGCAAATGGTGAAATAGATAGAACAGTACTGTCTAAATATTTCTTAGCCTACGATGAAAACTGGAAACAATTTCAATCTTTGGTTCACTCTGCTGTGCTGCGTGAATTAGAATTTTTTATTGCTAAGGAAAAAAAGATCGATAGAAAGCTTTTAGTTTTAGATGTGCCGCTTCTATTAGAAACAAAATTTTATTTATATTGCAACCTTATTGTTTTCGTCCATGCAGATAGCGTTGTGCAAGCTCAAAGACTTAACGAACGCAACATAGATAAAGAAAAGCTAAATTTAATCTTCAATGTTCAGTTATCTATTGAGGAGAAAAGGAAGATGAGTGACTTTATTATCGATACCAGTGTAAGCAAAGAGTATGTTTTTTCTCAAGTAAAAAAAATAGTGGATTCATTAAACCTAAACACGTAGCTTTACGTCATACCGTCACTTGGCCGTTAACAAGCAGCGGGATGACGGTTGTCAGGGTGTCATCCTAAGTTGACACTGGTTCACTCTATAATGGTGTCATCCCAGTGCTTGACACTGGGATCCAGGAAAGTTTGCTTGTAAACTAGCACGGAAAGTGGTTACAATGCTTTCGATGAGATTATATGGAAAACTGGATTCCAGTGTCAAGCACTGGAATGACATCCTTTTTTGGTCCTCTAAGTAGCCTCCTTCTCCTGTCATCCAAGTAGCCCCCTATGGTGTCATCCCAGTGCCCAGACACTGGGATCTAGCTTTTTGGTAATTTTATCGAAAATGTTTGCTCGTTTACAATCAATTTTCCTGGATCGAAGTAGTCAAGGCACTGGGATGACACTCTACTTAACCGTCATACCGCTGCGGTATCTCTTAGCCACTAACACGTAGCGGGATGACGATTGTCGATAAATCTAAGTTACTTTAGCAACAGTTATTCTCCACTAAATTACTCTGAATTTTGGTTATATTATTTGCGGATTTCACTGCTGAAATCTCAAATTTTGAGCTTGTGTTCAAAAATGATTCAACTGACCTGCCAAAAAAATCATATCTCCATCCCTTGAATAATTTATCTGTCTGTCCAGATATTGACCCGGTTAACTCATCTTTTGAAGAAACTAATTTCCTTGATATGTTACTTTCTTTACATTTACTATCTAAAATAATTGAGAGTATATCAAGTACAGATTTGTCATAATTACTCGATAAGGTGTTGTTTTGCTGCATCCAATTTCTCTCATTTTCATTAAAAATATTCACAAACTCTAGTAAATCCGCATCTTTTATATTTTTTGTATTCCTCTTGAGATCATCTAAAATCTCATCAACATGCTCTACATTTTTTTCAATAAAATCAGCTATTACAGCATTATTGATTATTTTATTACGGTTCATATTATAGCGCTGTGCTAAGGTTTCTTGCCACTCACTAACTGCTTTAACAGTTAGTATCAATCTTGGATTTACTTCATAATTAAATTTAATCCTCTTCCATGCATCTTTTGGGCTATGTAAATACTTATTTATATCAACTATTGATTCCATCTCTTCTTGAAACCAACCCATCCTATTATTTTCTTCAAGTTTATTGCACAATATTTGGTATAGGTCATATAGGTGTACCACGTCGTTTACTGCATAATCTAACTGATCTTCGGACAACGGACGCCTTAACCAATCTGAATTTTTAGCTTTAATTTTATCCAGTGCTATTCCTTGATATTGCTCCACTACTTTTGAGTAACCAATAAAGTCATGATAATAATGACAAAACATAGCAGCAACTTGGGTATCAAAAATGGGAGTGGGAATACATTTAAACACAGTGAGTAAGGATTCTATATCCTGCCGGCAGCTATGAAACACTTTGGTTATCCCCTGATTTAGCATTATTTTCTTAATGAATGATAAATCAATTTCTGGCACTAATGCGTCTACAATAAAACTCTTCTCTCCGTAAGAAATTTGAATTAACGATAATTTTGGGTAGTAGATTAAATTATTTCTAATGAACTCCGTGTCAACTGCTATAAATTTTGGCTTTTTTGCTATCAACCCCTCACATATGTCCTCCAGCTCCGACGTTGTATTAATTAACATATGTTTTTTATTCAGTGGTTCTACTTTACCACTTATATTAAATTTTTGCAATTAATGACTTCTTGCAGAACTTTCTATCACTCATTGGCATCACACAAATAGCCTTTTCCATCCCAATCCCAGTGCTTCCTTCTCCTGTCATCCCAGTGCCCTGACTACTTGGATCTAGCAAGCTTTGCTTGCAAATAAGTCTAATACGCGTCGCGTTTTATGCCAAAACACAATTGGAGTTACATGCAAAATAGATCCCAGACTGGGATGACAGCAGTCCTAGGCTCTGTGGACAAAAAATATGAAAAGAGAGAAAAAGATGGTAGTTTAGCCTAATAGGTAAAAAATGGAGAAACTACCATATGCAATATTACATCAAAGAGGAAAATTGGAAACAAATTTTAGAGTTCATAAAAAGCGTAAAAGGAATGCACAGCAAAGATGAAAAACGTTTAAGAATATTCATAGAGGCAGTGTGGTACATAGTGCGAAGTGGTTGCCAATGGAGACTTTTACCAAAAACTTATGGTAATTACAGGAGTATACATAAGCGATTTAAAAGATGGTGTGAAAGAGATGTCTGGAAAAAATTGCTTGAATATACTAAACAAGAGCCTGATTTAGAAGTTGCTATAATCGACGGTACGATCATCCGAGCCCATCCATGTTCATCTGGATATACAAAAAACTCCAAGGATCAAGAAGCTTTAGGGAGGAGCAAAGGTGGCTTTACAACTAAAATACATGCGCTTGTCGATGCACTTGGAAATCCACTTAAATTTACTCTGACTCCTGGTCAAAGAAATGAAATTACGCAGGCACAAGTGTTGACCGAAAGTATCTATAACTCTACTGTAGTAGCTGACAAGGGCTACGATAGCAATGCCTTTGTTACAAGTCTTGAAGACAAGGAATGTACAGTAGTTATTCCGCCAAAACGGAATCGAAAAGTGCAAAGGTATTACGATGAGCATATCTACAAAGAACGTCATTTGATTGAGTGTTTTTTTGGTAAAATTAAAAATTTTAGGCGCATTTTTTCCAGATTTGATAAAACTGCTGAGGTTTTTATTGGTTTTCTCAATTTTGTTGGAGCTCTTGTATGGCTTCTCTAAAATTTTGTCCACAGAGCCTAGATCCCGCTGCGGGATGACGATTGTCGTTTAGCTATAAATATTAAGAAATTTACCAAATAAAAAAAAAGGCAAAAGAAGCCCTGGGGTTATTATCCGCTTTAAAATATTGGCGTTTTTTATGTTTTAAACGCTTGACAAGCAAGATTAAGCTGCTTTTAATTGCAACTAACTTACGCTGCAAATGTTTAAGAAATTTACTAAGCAGAAAAAAAGACAAAGAATCCCCGAGTTAGCTAGTCTTTTACTATCTCTGTCGAGTATTGGCATTTTTTGATGTCTTGTAACGCTTTATAAGCGCGTTCAGCTTATTTAGATAAAAATCTAGATGTAGATGAAGTTTTGTAAAGACATACAGTATCTATGTACTGCAAAAAATTGAACATAAGACGCCGATACATTAAGTAATCCTTACCTTTTAATCTGCAGATTGGCGAAAGCAAATACAATAGCTTCACTATCATGATAAGGGCGCTGGCGAAGGGTGTCAAGTAAGTTTTTTCGTTTCTATAGCTACTACCACGATTGTATAGGTAATTCTTCACTTATAATAATGATTCAAGCCTTCAGCTCCTCAAACACTTCACTTGCTCTATTTAAAACAGAATCAGGAAAACCAGCAAGTTTTGCTACATGTATTCCATATGACTCATCTGCAATGCCTTCAATTACTTCATGTAGAAAAATAACCTCTCCGTTCCACTCTCTTATTTTTACACAAAAACATTTCGCGTTCTTCAAGTATTTGCTTACTTTAGTTAATTCATGATAATGAGTTGCAAAAATGGCGCGGCACTTATTTACATTGTGAATATGTTCAATCACCGCCTGTGCAATAGATAATCCATCATACACCCCTGTGCCCCTACCAATTTCATCAAGTATCACCAAGGAACGGTCCGTTGCCTGATTTACTATCGTTGCTGTTTCGATCATCTCTACCATGAAGGTAGAATAACCAGCTGTTATATTATCCGTTGCGCCAACCCTGCTGAATATCTTGTCAATCACTCCAATATGTGCACTCTCTGCTGGCACAAATGACCCCATGTGAGCTAAAATTGCAATGAGAGCGTTTTGCCTCAAGAAAGTGCTTTTTCCAGCCATATTAGGACCAGTAATTAGATGTATACCAGCTAAATTGATGCTATTTGCAATGAATTTATCGTTAACTTCAACCACTGGATGTCTTCCGCTACAGATATTGAACTCTTTGCTGTCATCAATAATGGGTTTTACGTAATTATTTTGCACTGCAAGCTCTGCAAATGCGGTTCTAATATCAAGTTTTGCCAAAGCATTTGCAGCAAGAGCAATTTTTTCAGATTCTTTAGCGACTTCACTACACAGTTCACTAAAAATTTTCATTTCTAAGCCGATTGCAGCATCACGTGCCGTAAGAATTTTATTTTCTAGTTCTTTCAATTCATTAGTAGTGTAGCGCATGCTATTTGCTAAGCTTTGCCTATGAATAAATATATCCGAAGTTATTTTGTGATTTGCCGACACTTCAACGTAATAACCAAGTATGTTGTTGTGTAATATTTTGAGTGCGGCAATGCCAGTTAGGTCGCGATAAGATTCACGGAGCTTAGTTACCAACTTGTTACTGTTGTTCAATATATAAGATAACTCAGATAATTCTGAGTTGTATTTTGAGTGAATAAATCCTCCTTCTTTCACGGAACTGAGGTTATTATCAAGTATAGCACTATTTAGCAGTTCAAATAGGTCTTTATGATTGCCAAGGCTTTTATGTATTGTGCTTAGCTCACTCTCGTCTGATTTTACTGTCATTCCAGCGCGTGACGCTGGCTGGATCCCAGTTTGGATGACATATTGTTGTGGGAGAGATCCATTTTCACCTGATTCAATTTTACATAAGAACTCAGACAACTCTAAAGTTTTTCCTAGGCCTATTTTTAATAGGTTCATATCCTTTGGTGAACCACGCCCTAGTATTAAGCGCGATAAAGACCTCTCAATATCTGGAATGTTAGATAATATCTCTCGTATTTTTTTGCGTGAATCATGATTATTTACAAAAAATTGAGCGGTGCTGAGCCTTAGGTTAATTGCCTTAGAACAAGCAAGTGGTGAAGCAAGCATTTGTTTTAACAGGCGTCCACCAGAGGCTGTAACTGTGTGATCAATAACTGAAATTAGTGAACCTTTCTTTTCACCAAATTGAGTTGAAAATAACTCAAGATTTCTCCTTGCTGAAGCATCAATAAGCATGAAATTTTGTTGCTTATAGGTTTTTGGGAATTCAAGCCTTGGAATAGAGCCCCTTTGTGTTACTCTGACATATTCAAGCAGTGCACCGCACGCCATGATTTCTACTTTGCTGAAATTTCCTATACTCCCAAGTTCCCTGATTTTATAAAACTCGCATAACGTTCTGTGAGATTTACTATACTCAAAAAAGCTCTGTGCGTGTTGCGTAATTGATATTTTATAGTTTTTTAAAATCGATCTAATTTTTTCGTCCTCAGTGAATTTTTCAGAAATTAATAATTCTCTTGGTGATATACGCAATAAATCACTATCTAGAGCTTTCAAACTCGTTAAAGTGTGAAAAAATTTTCCCGTTGATAATTCAAGCCAACTAATAGCATATTCGTCATTTTGTTCAACTATGGATGCAAGATAATTATTGCTTTTATCCTCCAGTAGTGAATCTTCTATAATTGTACCTGGAGTTACAACTCGCACTACATCACGTTTTACTATGGATTTATAGCCCCTCTTTTTTGCTTCATCAGCAGTTTCTAATTGGTCACAGATTGCTACTTTGAATCCTAAATCTACTAGCTTGTGTAGGTAAGATTCACTACTGTGTGCTGGCACTCCACACATTGGTATTTCTTGCCCATTGGAATTGCCTCTCTTGGTTAGCACTATATTCAGCAATTTCGCAGCTTTAATAGCATCATCGAAAAACAACTCATAAAAATCTCCTAGCCTATAAAATAGCAGATGATCCTTGTATTGAGCTTTCAGGTTCAAATACTGCTCCATCACAGGGGTGTTTTTTTCTTTTACGAAGCTCATAATGTTTTTTAATATATTGTATTGATAAACGTTATTATAGATTATATTGCACATGTGAATAACATAAATTTTAAATAGGTGTATAGAGGGGAAAATTTAAAACAATTAAATTTCTTGGATCCAAGTAGTCAGGACACTTGGATGATATAAAGAGTAGGAGTATTCGATGACAAAAAAGCAAAAAATGCAATTGTCATTCCAGCGCGTGACGCTGGAATCCAGAATGTCCTAATTACAAAGTTTATTATTTAGTTTGAAAAATACTATAGCTTTTTCTGTAGCTAAGCTGACCTAGATTTACCAACAATTTGAAAAACCGTCATTCCGCTACTAGGCTCTGTGGACAAAATTTTAGAGAAGCCATACAAGAGCTCCAACAAAATTGAGAAAACCAATAAAAACCTCAGCAGTTTTATCAAATCTGGAAAAAATGCGCCTAAAATTTTTAATTTTACCAAAAAAACACTCAATCAAATGACGTTCTTTGTAGATATGCTCATCGTAATACCTTTGCACTTTTCGATTCCGTTTTGGCGGAATAACTACTGTACATCCCTTGTCTTCAAGACTTGTAACAAAGGCATTGCTATCGTAGCCCTTGTCAGCTACTACAGTAGAGTTATAGATACTTTCGGTCAACACTTGTGCCTGCGTAATTTCATTTCATTGACCAGGAGTCAGAGTAAATTTAAGTGGATTTCCAAGTGCATCGACAAGCGCATGTATTTTAGTTGTAAAGCCACCTTTGCTCCTCCCTAAAGCTTCTTGATCCTTGGAGTTTTTTGTATATCCAGATGAACATGGATGGGCTCGGATGATCGTACCGTCGATTATAGCAACTTCTAAATCAGGCTCTTGTTTAGTATATTCAAGCAATTTTTTCCAGACATCTCTTTCACACCATCTTTTAAATCGCTTATGTATACTCCTGTAATTACCATAAGTTTTTGATAAAAGTCTCCATTGGCAACCACTTCGCACTATGTACCACACTGCCTCTATGAATATTCTTAAACGTTTTTCATCTTTGCTGTGCATTCCTTTTACGCTTTTTATGAACTCTAAAATTTGTTTCCAATTTTCCTCTTTGATGTAATATTGCATATGGTAGTTTCTCCATTTTTTACCTATTAGGCTAAACTACCATCTTTTTCTCTCTTTTCATATTTTTTGTCCACAGAGCCTAGAATATTCAAAATATCAGTTGCACAATAAACCCGATCTCTCTTTCCTTGAGAAGTTTGTGAAACGATGCCTAAATCTTCAAGCTTTACGATTGCTCTTTGGGCTGTTGTAAATACGATACCTAAGTTTTCAACCACTTTCCTTATAGTAAAGTAAGGGTTTAAAGACTATTAACTAAATCATTGTCCCATTCAAATTTTGGTGGCAAGGGGCTTGGTATAAATGCCTGATAACCAGCGAATACTTTGCCTGATGGTGATCCTTTAATATACATTCATTCAACCTAGCACACTATTTTTATAGTATATATTATTTTCAAATAAAGTCAAAAATGAAAATAAGGCTTTATCTTATTTGCGTGCATGAAAATAAGAAGCTCTCTTATTATTGATTTTGCTCAAAAACGAAAATAGAAGAAGCTGCTGAACTTTATATATCCTGTTTTTCTGGAGAACTGCTATAAAACTTCTGAGTGAAGTCACTTAATTTTTACACATCTATTGTAGAGTAAGAAGAACCGAATTTGAAACAAAAATGCTAACTGATGCTTGGACTTTACTGACACTTACACTACTTGAAACTATACTTAGTGTAGACAATTTAATCTTTATTTCTCTAGCAATAGATAAGGTACCAAATGTGCTGAGAGAAAGAGTGCGCCTTATGGGCCTTGGATTAGCGCTATTAATGCGTTTTGTAATACTATTTTTTACATCATCTATATTGTCAATGCAAAAACCTATATTTCACACTGCATCAGCAAGGGATTTACTTATGATCGCAGGGGGATTATTCCTTATTGTTAAAAGCTCTATGGAGTTACGGGATGACATCTTTGTATGTAAGAAAAATAAAAAGAAAGCAAACGTTAAATCAAAATTTTTTTTAGTTGTGCTACAAATTATATTAATAGATTTAGTTTTTTCGGTTGATTCGATATTAACTGCTATAGCACTAACTTATAACATGGTAATAATTGCTACAGCATTTACATTTTCCATGCTAGCAATGCTGTTTTTATCAAGTTATACCGCCCAGTTAATCAAATCTAACCCAGGGTTAAAAATAATCGCCATTTTATTTATTTTACTTGTCGGTGTGTACCTCATACTTCATGGATTTCATATAGAATTACCAAAAGGATATTTGTATTCTTCATTTATGTTTGCACTGCTTGTGGAAGTTATGAGCAAAATAAAGAAAATTAACCGTCATACCGTGATTCATTCGCGGTATCTCAGCCGCTAACAAGCAGCGGGATGACAGCAGTCCTACGTCATACTGCTGCGGATAGATCCCGCTAACACGTAGCGGGATGACGAGGTTATCGTCATGTTGCCGCGAACCGTCATACCGCGATTCATTCGCGGTATCTCGGCAATAAATCCCGCTAACAAGTAGCAGGATGACTAGACTTTTTAATTTACTCCCACTCAATAGTTGCAGGTGGTTTAGAAGTGATATCATAAACAACTCTATTTACTCCGGGAACATTATTAACAATTATACTGCCAACATTCTGTAAAAAGTCCCAAAACACTAGCGAATGCTGATCCTTATCCTCAAATGGAAATGCATCAGCCGTCATACCATCGGACGATGTTACAGCCCTTAAAGCACAAACATATCCATACGTACGACCATCTCCCATAACGCCTACAGTTTTTATTGGTAATAATACAGCAAAAGCTTGCCATATCTTATCGTATAGATCGTAATTTTTCATCGTATTAATATATATTTCATCTACTTCTTGCAATATTTGCACCTTTTCTTCATCGACTTCACTTATAATCCTCACTGCAAGTCCGGGTCCTGGAAATGGATGTTGAAATATTATCTCATCTGAAAGCCCAATTTCCTTTCCAAGTAGCCTTACCTCATCTTTAAAGAGGTAACGTAAAGGCTCCACTAGCTTCAGGTTCATCTTTTCTGGTAACCCACCAACATTATGGTGAGACTTAATTGTACTAGTGTTGTCTGAGGCATGCCCTGACTCAACTACATCAGAGTAAATGGTACCTTGCATCAAAAAATCTACATCACCTATTTTTTTTGCTTCTTCTTCAAACACTTCAATGAAAGCGTTACCGATGATTTTTCGCTTTTCTTCTGGATCAGTTATTCCCTTCAACCTACTCAAAAATAAATTTGATTTATCAACGTAGTTTATCGGAATCTCTTTCAACATAGCAATGGTCTGGTTCTTGCGTAACAACCCAGTATCGATAAAAATACAGTTCAATTGTTTTCCTATAGCTTTATGTGTGAGAGCCGCTGCAACACTTGAATCAACTCCACCACTTACTGCAGCGATTACTTTTTTCTCTCCTACTACATTTCTGATTTTTTCCTTCTGCTTTTCAATAAACGACTTCATTGTCCAGTCTCTTTCGCAATTTGCAATATCCAAGAAGTTAGAGAGCAATTTACTGCCATTTGTTGTAGGCTTAACTTCAGGATGGAACTGAGTACAGTAAATCTTCCGCTGTTCGTTGACAATCATTGCAATTGTTTGATTTATCACACCTGATGCGATAACAGTAAATCCCTGTGGTATAGTATCAACACTGTCCGCATGGTTCATTAATACATCCACTTCAGAATTAACATCCCAGGTATCTTTTATAATGGGGGATTCTTTTAGTATCTTGATTTTAGTTCTGCCAAACTCCTGTTTAAAACTCTCTTTTACTTTTGCTCCAAAATAATGACAAATGAGTTGCTGTCCATAGCATATTCCAAGTATAGGAACGTTTGTTGCCTCATTAAGTTTTATAATTTCATGTACTACTCTACTTGTTTCAGAACAATCATCATTTACAGATTGTGGTCCTCCAGAGAGAATAAACCCATTGAATTTTGATATTGTTTCAAAACTGATGTTGCTTGGAAATATCTCACAATAAACGCCCATTTCTCTGACTTGTCTTGCGATAAGCTGTGTAAACTGTGAACCAAAATCAATAATGGCAATTGCTGACAATTTGCTCCTCCATATTATTTTAAGCAATATCTGATAATAAAGAAAATAATGGAGCAAGTAAATCAAGACCTGTTTAAAAGCTTTAACGCGTGGTACAAGTTAGCTATATAGCTAATTTTCCTACACCATACCGCTGCGGCGCTAACACGTAGCGGGATGACGGTTGTCAGGCTAGTGCCTTCTCCTGTCATCCCAGTGCCCTGACTACTTGGATCTAGGCTCTGTGGACAAAAAATATGAAAAGAGAGAAAAAGATGGTAGTTTAGCCTAATAGGTAAAAAATGGAGAAACTACCATATGCAATATTACATCAAAGAGGAAAATTGGAAACAAATTTTAGAGTTCATAAAAAGCGTAAAAGGAATGCACAGCAAAGATGAAAAACGTTTAAGAATATTCATAGAGGCAGTGTGGTACATAGTGCGAAGTGGTTGCCAATGGAGACTTTTACCAAAAACTTATGGTAATTACAGGAGTATACATAAGCGATTTAAAAGATGGTGTGAAAGAGATGTCTGGAAAAAATTGCTTGAATATACTAGGCTCTGTGGACAAAAAATATGAAAAGAGAGAAAAAGATGGTAGTTTAGCCTAATAGGTAAAAAATGGAGAAACTACCATATGCAATATTACATCAAAGAGGAAAATTGGAAACAAATTTTAGAGTTCATAAAAAGCGTAAAAGGAATGCACAGCAAAGATGAAAAACGTTTAAGAATATTCATAGAGGCAGTGTGGTACATAGTGCGAAGTGGTTGCCAATGGAGACTTTTACCAAAAACTTATGGTAATTACAGGAGTATACATAAGCGATTTAAAAGATGGTGTGAAAGAGATGTCTGGAAAAAATTGCTTGAATATACTAAACAAGAGCCTGATTTAGAAGTTGCTATAATCGACGGTACGATCATCCGAGCCCATCCATGTTCATCTGGATATACAAAAAACTCCAAGGATCAAGAAGCTTTAGGGAGGAGCAAAGGTGGCTTTACAACTAAAATACATGCGCTTGTCGATGCACTTGGAAATCCACTTAAATTTACTCTGACTCCTGGTCAAAGAAATGAAATTACGCAGGCACAAGTGTTGACCGAAAGTATCTATAACTCTACTGTAGTAGCTGACAAGGGCTACGATAGCAATGCCTTTGTTACAAGTCTTGAAGACAAGGGATGTACAGTAGTTATTCCGCCAAAACGGAATCGAAAAGTGCAAAGGTATTACGATGAGCATATCTACAAAGAACGTCATTTGATTGAGTGTTTTTTTGGTAAAATTAAAAATTTTAGGCGCATTTTTTCCAGATTTGATAAAACTGCTGAGGTTTTTATTGGTTTTCTCAATTTTGTTGGAGCTCTTGTATGGCTTCTCTAAAATTTTGTCCACAGAGCCTAGGGTAGCTAGTTATTCACTATCCATTTTTTAAGTTGGCGTTTTTTTATGTTTTAAACGCTTTATAAGCGCGTTTCAGCTTATGTAGGTAGAAGTTTTATAAAGACATAAGGTGCACATAGTGCAAAAAATTAAACATGAGACGCCAGATACGTGAGTTTTTTTGTCATTTAATCTGTACAGAGAAGATAAATAAATAGCTTCAATGTTTATGATAAGGGGGCTGGCGGAGTTTGTCAAGCAAGTTTTTTCGTTTCTATTTCCAAGAAAAGTTCGTTATATGGTTATGCAAGAAGTCTATTTACCCATTTGCTTAACTTTCTCTCTACTTTTTCTGAGTAAGGTCACTATTGGCATGACAAACATTCATCGTAGTCAATATCTGTTTTTTGCTGCAATATTTCACTTTTTTTGAGTATGTCATGCGAGACCTTATCGGCTCTCTGCATTGATTGTGATCTGCAGTAATATAAGCTCTTCAATCCTTTTTTCCAGGCAAGCATGTGTATTTTATGCAAGTAACGTTTATGTACGTTAGCAGGTAAGAACAGATTTACTGATTGAGACTGGCAAATACACGAAGTTCTATCACTTGCATGTTCTATAATCCATCTTTGGTCAAGCTCGTACGCTGTTTTAAATGTCAATTTTTCATGCTCACTGAGAAAATCTAAATGCTGAACGGAACCCTCGTTTGTTGAAATTGAAGACCATATTTTATCATTGTCTTGATTTTTTTCTGCTAATAGTTTTTGCAAGAATTTATTTCGCACTACAAATGAACCTGTAAGTGTCTTTTGTATGAATACGTTTGCTGCATATGGTTCTATTCCAGGAGAGGTATTACCTGCAATAATGGAGATCGAAGCAGTAGGAGCAATAGCGAGCTTGTGTGTAAACCTTTCCATTAGATCAACTTCTTTGGCATCAGGACATGCTCCCTTTTCTTCTGCTAATTTTTTAGAAACTATATCTGCTTGCTCGCGTAAATACTTAAATATTTTTTTATTCCATTGTTGTGCTGTTACTGATTCAAAAGGAACCATTTTGCTTTGTAAAAATGAATGAAAGCCCATCACACCAAGACCAATACTGCGTTCTCTTATTGCAGAATATTTTGCTCGCTGCATTTCATTCGGTGCTTTATTTATGAAATCTTCCAATACATTATCAAGAAAGCGCATTATATCTTCTATGAAGAGTTTATTGTCTTTCCATTCTTCGTAGTACTCAAGGTTTACGGATGATAGACAACACACAGCAGTGCGTGATTTATTCAGGTGATCATAACCTGTGGTTAAAGTTATTTCACTGCATAGATTTGACATCTTGATGTCTAAGTTGAGCTTTTTGTAAGATTCTGGCTTATTGTTATTTGTTGCATTAAGGAAAATAATGTAAGGTTCTCCAGTTTCAACTCTTGCTGTTAATATTTTGATCCATATATCCCGCGCTTTTACAGTTGAAATAACCTTATTGTTGTGAGGGCTTATTAAATTCCATTCTTGATCATTCTCAACAGCCTGCATAAATTTATCTGTTACTATTACAGCATGATGTATATTTAACGCTTTGCGATTTGGGTCACCGCCTGTTGGCTTACGTAAATCCAGAAACTCTTCTATCTCCGGATGAGATACAGGAAGATAGACTGCTGAACTTCCTCGCCTTAAGGATCCCTGACTAATTGCAAGCGTTAGAGCATTTTGCACTACAATAAATGGAACAATTCCTGATGTTTTGCCGCTACCCTTTACGCTTTCGCCTATTGAGCGTAAATTTCCCCAATAACTACCTATTCCACCACCACGTGCAGCAAGCCAAACATTTTCATTCCATAGATCAACTATTCCCTGCAAGCTGTCTTCGGTTTCATTAAGAAAGCAAGAGATAGGTAACCCTCTCTTAGTGCCACCATTGCTGAGTATTGGTGTTGAAGGCATGAACCACAAGTTGCTCATGTAGTCATAAAGACGCTGCGCATGTTCTTTATTATCAGAATAGTAATTAGCAATACGTGCAAAGAGGTCTTGATAACTTTCATTTTCTATTAAATACCTGTCTGATAGAACTGCTTTTCCAAAGTCGGTTAATTTGCTGTCCTTTGCGTAATCAATAGTAATGTTATTCATAAAATTCCTTTTATCCTTTTATTATATATAGATACTTAAAAGCCACTTTGAGTAATTTTTAAGTTAGGTTTTTCGGACTTTCTTGTTGATGCTGTAATGCAAACAAGATACCGTCAACCTGACTGCCATATATTTTACAGTAACTCATATAACTTATTTGCATATTTATTTCTTTTGCAACATGTTGAACATAACTTTCTGAGTGACGAAAATAGTCTCCTTTGTTTACAAAGTCAATACCTTCACCTTCCTTTCTTCTTATTAAACATACAATAACTCCTTTTTTGCTCGTAGATCTTTTTGCTAATTCCAATTCTTCTTGAAAGTCATGTAGATAATGTAGCATTTCAGCAAAGATAATTACATCATACTGCTGGTTTTTCTCTTGTTTAAGAAACTCTTTCATTTCCATATGTATTAATTCATTGTAAACAGGCTTACCTTTTATAAAGCATCCTCTTGCGATATTTAGCATTCTACTTGAAATGTCAATTCCTGTTATATGGTTTCCAATACTATTTATTTTCAAGAAATGACCACATATTCCAGTTCCACAACCAAGGTCAAGTATATTGAGCTCAGAAGTGGAGTTGTTGAAGATTTTTGTAATTATCATGTGTACAAGTTCATGCCCTCTATATTGTTTGGCAATCAACCAATGCTCAACAAAATATTCACCTGTGTAATCAAAATATTGTCTTATGAGGTTTTTTGGCAATTCTGTAATAGGCGCTGAGTTTGTCATTTTTTTTATATAGTAAGACGCCTCCTCGTGGTCATTATCTAATTTTAGTGTCCTTGTTAAATAATTATAAGCTTTGTTAGTATTCCCTACCGCAAAATGACACCTTCCGATGTTATACCAGACTATAGGTAAATGGGGGTAAAATATGCTAATTAACCAAAATCGTAACTTTGCATCTGATATGCTACCTTTATAAAAGTGATATAAACCGATTTCAATGTTGGTGTTTAACAGGTTCTTAGATTTTTTAAGAAGCACTGTCATTTCTTTATGAAGAGTATTATATTTATTCACAATGAAGTGTTTTACTTTCTTAATATTTAATACGCCAATGAGCTTAGACATACAATTTAAAGCAACGTTTTTTATAAAAGAGAGATTACTTTTCATACGTTAGAAATACTCCGAATGTTTATTATCATTTTTAGGCAATTGATTTTAACACATTTTATCTTACAAAATATCTTTTTTATTAATTTTTACTGTATATATAAGTTTACCACATATTTCTCAGATTATACTGTTTAGGATTGCTAGTATATTGTTGTTGATAATATAAGTAAATGTTTTGTGCAAAAAGGCGTTGACATATTATTTATTAGGTTATAATATATAAAAGATTAATTTAGTTTTTAGATGTTTGACAAGTTTTATGGTAGAGATTAATTTAATCTCAATTCAATTTTAATAATATTTAACTCTGCATATTCTGCATATAGTCGGATAAATAAATTATTAAGAGCACTTGATGGATGCCTTGGCGTTAAGAGGCGATGAAGGACGTGGCAGGCTGCGATAAGCTGTGGGGAATTGTCAACAAATTTTGATCCGCAGATTTCCGAATGGGGAAACCCAACTAATTTAGCTAGTTATTACGTACTAAGTATGTAAAGCAAACTTGGTGAACTGAAATATCTAAGTAGCCAAAGGAAAAGAAATCAACCGAGATTCTGTTAGTAGTGACGAGCGAAAGCGGAAAAGGCTAGTGATTTAAGAATAAGAATTAGAATACTCTGGAAATAGTAACCATAGAAGGTGATAGTCCTGTATAAGTAGAAAGTTTTTAAATCCTTGAGTAGAGCGGGGCACGTGAAATCCTGTTTGAATATGGGGGGACCATCCTCCAAGCCTAAATACTCCTTAACGACCGATAGTGAACAAGTACCGTGAGGGAAAGGTGAAAAGAACCCCGGGAGGGGAGTGAAATAGAATCTGAAATCAAGTGCTTACAAACAGTTGGAGCTCTATATCAATTTATTGATATTTAGAGTGACAGCGTACCTTTTGCATAATGGGTCAGCGAGTTAATCTATGAAGCAAGCTTAAGCCGTTAGGTGTAGGCGTAGCGAAAGCAAGTCTGAATAGGGCGTTTTAGTTTTATGGATTAGACCCGAAACCAAGTGATCTAGTCATGACCAGATTGAAGGTGTGGTAAAACACACTGGAGGATCGAACCAGTTAATGTTGCAACATTATTGGATGAGTTGTGATTAGGGGTGAAAGGCCAATCAAACTTGGAAATAGCTGGTTCTCCGCGAAATCTATTTAGGTAGAGCGTTGTATGTATGTTGTTGGGGGTAGAGCACTGGATAGACTAGGGGGATTCACCGTCTTACCAAATCTAACTAAACTCCGAATACCAACAATTAATTATACAGCAGGCACACTACGGGTGCTAAGTCCGTGGTGAAGAGGGAAACAACCCAGATCACTATCTAAGGTCCCAAAATTACAGCTAAGTGGGGAAGGAAGTAGAAAAACCATTACAGCTAGGAGGTTGGCTTGGAAGCAGCCATCCTTTAAAGAAAGCGTAACAGCTCACTTGTCTAAATAAGTTTTTCTGCGCCGAAAATGTACCGGGGCTAAAGCTGTATACCGAAGATGTGAGTGCTTATTGATTTCGATCAATAGGCGCGGTAGCGGAGCGTTCCGTAAGTCTGTGAAGGTAGTTTGTGAAAACTGCTGGAGATATCGGAAGTGAGAATGCTGACATAAGTAGCGTAAAAGAGTGTGAAAAACACTCTCACCGAAAATCTAAGGGTTCCTACGTTAAGTTAATCTGCGTAGGGTTAGTCGGTTCCTAAGGCGAGTCTGTAAAGGAGTAGTCGATGGCAATTAGGTTAATATTCCTAAACCTCTTAAGTGTGACGGGTTTCGTATTTGTATAGATCTTATTGGATTGATCTATGCTTAAAAGAAGCTCCAGGAAATAGCACTTATATTTATGAGGCCGTACCGCAAACCGACACTGGTGGATGAGTAGAGTATACTAAGGTGTTGAAAGAATGATGTTGAAGGAACTCGGCAAATTATACCTGTAACTTCGGAAGAAGGGTAACCTGCTTTTAGGCAACTATGAGTAGGTGGCACAAAATAGGGAGTAGCGACTGTTTACTAAAAACACAGGACTCTGCAAACACGTAAGTGGAAGTATAGGGTCTGACGCCTGCCCGGTGCTGGAAGGTTAATAGGAAGGGTGCAAGCTCCGAATTGAAGCCCCAGTAAACGGCGGCCGTAACACTGACGGTCCTAAGGTAGCGAAATTCCTTGTCGGGTAAGTTCCGACCCGCACGAATGGCGTAACGATTTCTCCACTGTCTCCAACATCACTTCAGCGAAATTGAATTCCCCGTGCAGATGCGGGGTACCCGCGGTTAGACGAAGAGACCCCGTGCACCTTTACTATAGCTTTACATTGCTATTAAAAGTGTGATGTGCAGGATAGGTGGGAGACTTTGAAGTTATGGCGCTAGCTATAATGGAGTCAACCTTGAGATACCACCCTTTACACTTTTGATATCTAACTATGTTTTATTATCTGGAACTAGGACATTGTATGGTGGGTAGTTTGACTGGGGCGGTCGCCTCCTAAAAAGTAACGGAGGCGTGCGAAGGTAAGCTAGAGCTGGTCGGAAATCAGCTTGATAGTATAATGGCATAAGCTTGCCTGACTGCGAGGCTGACAAGCCAAGCAGAGACGAAAGTCGGTCATAGTGATCCGGTGATTCTGTATGGAAGGGTCATCGCTCAACGGATAAAAGGTACGCCGGGGATAACAGGCTGATGGTGTTCGAGCGTTCATAGCGACGACACCGTTTGGCACCTCGATGTCGACTCATCACATCCTGGGGCTGAAGAAGGTCCCAAGGGTTCGGCTGTTCGCCGATTAAAGTGATACGTGAGTTGGGTTTAGAACGTCGTGAGACAGTTCGGTTTCTATCTGCCGTGGGTGAAGGAAATTTGAGAAGGTCTGACTCTAGTACGAGAGGACCGAGATGGATATACCTCTGGTGTACCAGCTGTTATGCCAATAGCATCGCTGGGTGGCTATGTATAGATGGGATAATTGCTGAAAGCATATAAGCAAGAAACCCTCTTCAAAAAGATTTCCCAATTAAGGCCGTGGAAGACTACCACGTTGATAGGCTAGGTGTGGAAGCATGGTAACATGTGAAGCTAACTAGTACTAATAGCCTGATTGATTTATTTGCTTTCTATATGTGTGTATGCAGTGTTAAATATTAAGTTAAAATTGTTAAGTTAGAAATTTTTATTGACTTGGTGGCTATAGCAAAAATGAACCACCCGATCTCATCTCGAACTCGGAAGTGAAACTTTTTAGCGCTGATGGTACTTGAAAAGGGAGAGTAGGTCGCCGCCAAGTTTATAAAAATTTCTTTGTTAATTAGACAGTAGGTATACTTATATTTTAACTTTCTTGTTTTGTTACTATTCTTTAAGTTTTTACTTTAACCACGATATCTTTTTTTTCTTATATGTTCTTGGTCATTTTCTACATTATTTAGCATTGTTCCTACTTCCCCTAATTGATTCCCTTTTGAAGGAGAATTACTGATTTCTGGTAATATTACATTACCTTCCACTTTTTTAAATAATTCTTCTTGTTGGCGAAATGCTGACCTCCAATCTGTTCCTGTTCCTTTAGGAAGAAATAAGAATTGATACATCTGACCAAAGCCTGTGTTATTTACCTCTTTTATATGCTCTACCATTCACCACACCCATTAACTATTTTTAAAAATTTTACCTATATTATCATAAAAAATATAGTTGTAAATACCTTAATTGAGATTTTTTTTTATTTTATCTTTTTTAAGCAAATAGTTAGATCTTTTTGTAAGTTTTTATAACTTGCTTGCATAATGTTTCTATGAGTTAGTATTATGTAGTAGTGCCCTATATTACTTATATTTAAAATGCTAATTTTAGCAAGCATTCGTAGTTGCCTTTTTATTTTATTTCTTTTTGCTGCTTTTCCGGTTTTTTTACTGATAGCCAGACCTACTCTAATAGTATGAATGTACTTTTCAGGTTCTCTTTCTTTTATAGCGTACAGTGATATATAAAGCCCACGATAAAAAAGACTGTTGAGTGCTAACTTATTTTTGAAAGCAGAAGAAAAATCTTTTTTTTTATACTTACTATGCGCATAATTTGTTACACCCTAATGAACGGCGCCTATTAAGGATTTTTCTTCCAGCTCTTGTTGCCATACGTGAACGAAATCCGTGTCTGCGCTTTCTTATCAAATTTTTTGGTTGAAATGTTCTCTTCATTGTTTTTATATTAATATAATTATTTATTTTAAATTGTTTTACTTTATTGTCAAATAATGGTGAACTTGTATGACATTTTCGTAGAATAAAATTTGATGCATGGAAGAATGAATTCGGTGATAGTCATACCTGTCTTACTAATCCTTTTATTTTGTTTTAGTAGGTTTCAAGAAGTAAATAAGGTTAAATCTTATCTATATCTTAGTTGTGTATGGATGCTAACTTGGTTGTTAGTATTCTATAATAATTGTTTTGTAACTTTTATTTCTATAGCGTTACTTTTTTTCATGCTTGCTTTTATCTTTAAAAATAAAAGAAATAAAATAATAAAACTTTCGTTATTTGTGGCTTTGGCCATATCATTTTTTATCACTTTATTTATAATGCTGTCTATTTTTATTCAATCCATTAGTTTTTTTAATAAAGTAGCTATTTCAGAATTCTTGTTTTGCTTGAAATGGTGCCACAATGTAGTCACTATCAATGAAGAGAAGATAGGATGTTTTGGTATAGCGCCGCTTTTGGTGGGTACATTACTTATAACTATTATAGCAATGTTAGTTGTCGTTCCGCTTGGTTTATTTTCTGCAATATATATTAGTGAATATGCGAGTGAGAAAGTGCATTATATTGTTAATACAACTTTGCAAATTTTGTCTGCTATTCCTACGGTTGTATATGGATATTTCGCGGTTGTGTTTTTGTCTTTCTTTATAAAGCAGGTAGCAAATTTTTTTGGTTTAAGTATACACTCAGAAAGTGCCTTAGTTGCCGGTTTATCGATTGGGATAATGATTCTTCCTTTTATTATTTCTTTACTCGAAGATGCCATAAGATCTGTTCCAAAAAGCTTGCGTTATGGCTTCATGGCACTTGGTGCAACTCCAGCGGAAACTATATGGCATATAACAATACCTTATGCAATGCCTACAATTTTAAGTGCAATTTTATTGTCAATTTCAAGAGTGATAGGTGAAACAATGATTGTGCTAATGGCTGTGGGAATCAACGCAAATTTGACTTTTAACCCTCTTAATTCAGTTACTACCATTACCGTGCAGATCGCTACATTACTTACCGGAGATCAGGATTTCAATAGTGTACAAACTCTTGCTGCTTATGCGCTTAGTTTAGTATTGTTTATTATTACTTGGCTATTAAATGCATTTGCATTGTTTGTAATGAAGCGTAACTAGTAAGCGTTTTAATGTTGCAAAATTTCTATTAATAATATAAAATTTATTTTCTTTAGAAGTTCTTTTATGGAATTATAGTGTTAGGTGATAAAAATAAAGAGATGAATATAGGTAGAGCGATTAAGGTAACTCAAGCAGTTGTTGATATAAAATTTGAAGGTGAATTGCCTAAAATATTTAATGCTTTAAAAAGCAAACTAAAATATAAGGATAAGGAGCTGGTTTTAGAAGTTTCGCAGCATATAGGTGACAATATAGTTCGTTGTATTGCTATGGATAGCACAGATGGTATGTCAAGGGGGGATGAATTTGTTGATACAGGTGCACCAATATCGGTGCCAATTGGGCGTTCAACTTTAGGAAGGATTTTTAATGTTGTTGGAGAGCTTATAGATGAGTGTGGTCCACTGAAGGGAAAATATAACTTAGAGCCTATACACAGAGCACCTCCAAGTTTTACTGAACAGAGAATACAGGAAGAAGTTTTAGTTACGGGAATAAAAGTTATAGATCTTCTTGCACCTTATCTTAAAGGAGGAAAAATTGGCTTATTTGGTGGAGCCGGTGTTGGTAAAACAGTCCTAATAATGGAATTAATTAATAATATAGCAAAAGCTCATAAAGGATTTTCTGTGTTTGCCGGGGTAGGGGAGAGAACGCGTGAAGGTAACGATCTTTATCACGAGATGATCACTTCAAATGTAATAAATATAAATGAGCATGAAAAATCTCAAGCTGTTTTGGTTTATGGTCAGATGAATGAGCCTCCTGGAGCAAGGGCTAGAGTTGCTTTAACAGCACTTACTATGGCAGAGTATTTTCGTGACCGTGAAAACCAAGATGTTCTATTTTTTGTGGATAATATCTTTAGATTTACACAAGCTGGTTCTGAAATTTCTGCTTTACTTGGAAGAATACCGTCAGCTGTTGGTTATCAGCCAACCCTTGCAACTGATATGGGTGCAATGCAAGAAAGAATAGCTTCAACAACTTCTGGCTCTATTACTTCTGTGCAAGCTATATATGTTCCTGCGGACGATTTAACTGATCCAGCCTCAGCAACTACGTTCTCTCACCTTGATGCCACCACAGTGTTGTCAAGGCAAATAGCTGAAATGGGAATATACCCTGCTGTTGATCCACTTGATTCAACTTCTCAGTCTTTATCTGCTGAAATCATTGGTGAAGAACATTATAAGGTAGCTTCTGAGGTGAAACGTATATTGCAAACTTATAAATCACTGCAAGATATTATTGCAATACTTGGTATGGATGAGCTATCTGATGAAGATAAAATTATTGTTGATAGGGCTCGTAAGATTCAGAAATTTCTTTCTCAACCTTTTCACGTTGCAGAAATATTTACTGGCATGCCTGGTAAATTTGTTTCACTTTCTGATACTGTTTCCAGTTTTAAAGGGATTGTTGAAGGCAAATATGATCACTTACCAGAGGCCGCTTTTTATATGGTGGGGAATATAGATGAAGCAATAAAAAAGGCTGAATTAATACAAGCTGAAGCTAAGTAAAAGTTAAAGATTATGAATACTTTTAAAGTGCAATTTTTCTCTCCTGATGATCAAATTTCATTCAGTGGAGTGGTTTCTCTTTCAGTAACTGGGCTCGAAGGGGAGCTTATGATTTTAGCTCACCATGCTCCTTACTTAATTTATTTATTGCCTGGTATGATTACTGTTAAAATGAGTAATCAAACAGAAAAGAAGGTTGTAATTGATAGTGGCGTATTAGAAGTTGCAAGTAATAATTGTAGCATTATAACAAGTCAAATTCAGGTTTTTGATCGTGCAATTCATGATGAGAAATCGTTTAAAAATAAGAGAATTAGTATATATTTAAGTTATCTTGATGAGAAGTTTCTTTCTTAGTTATTTTAGGCAAAAAGTCAATTATCATTCAAGTGGCTATAAGATTTTTGCTCAGGGGGCCCTTTTTTGTCATCCCAGAAACCCCGGGGTGTCATCCCAGTGTCGGAGTACTTTAGGTGTATGATCCCAGAGTGTGATGGTATGGGACCATACACCTAATCAAATAAAAATTAAAGAAGGAGAGTTGGTTGTAACAGTTGGAGATAACGACTTTGTTTTACCTGGAATTTACGTTGGATAAACTACAAAAAATAACAGGTAAAAATCAACGTAAATTTAAGATAAATCGATTTTATTAGTATTATCAAATCAAAATCTGTTTTTAATTAATCAATAATACTTTTTTACATATTTTCATCCCCTTTCATGGATTTTTTAATTTTATAGATGATATCTAGGCTCTGTGGACAAAAAATATGAAAAGAGAGAAAAAGATGGTAGTTTAGCCTAATAGGTAAAAAATGGAGAAACTACCATATGCAATATTACATCAAAGAGGAAAATTGGAAACAAATTTTAGAGTTCATAAAAAGCGTAAAAGGAATGCACAGCAAAGATGAAAAACGTTTAAGAATATTCATAGAGGCAGTGTGGTACATAGTGCGAAGTGGTTGCCAATGGAGACTTTTACCAAAAACTTATGGTAATTACAGGAGTATACATAAGCGATTTAAAAGATGGTGTGAAAGAGATGTCTGGAAAAAATTGCTTGAATATACTAAACAAGAGCCTGATTTAGAAGTTGCTATAATCGACGGTACGATCATCCGAGCCCATCCACGTTCATCTGGATATACAAAAAACTCCAAGGATCAAGAAGCTTTAGGGAGGAGCAAAGGTGGCTTTACAACTAAAATACATGCGCTTGTCGATGCACTTGGAAATCCACTTAAATTTACTCTGACTCCTGGTCAAAGAAATGAAATTACGCAGGCACAAGTGTTGACCGAAAGTATCTATAACTCTACTGTAGTAGCTGACAAGGGCTACGATAGCAATGCCTTTGTTACAAGTCTTGAAGACAAGGGATGTACAGTAGTTATTCCGCCAAAACGGAATCGAAAAGTGCAAAGGTATTACGATGAGCATATCTACAAAGAACGTCATTTGATTGAGTGTTTTTTTGGTAAAATTAAAAATTTTAGGCGCATTTTTTCCAGATTTGATAAAACTGCTGAGGTTTTTATTGGTTTTCTCAATTTTGTTGGAGCTCTTGTATGGCTTCTCTAAAATTTTGTCCACAGAGCCTAGGCTCTGTGGACAAAAAATATGAAAAGAGAGAAAAAGATGGTAGTTTAGCCTAATAGGTAAAAAATGGAGAAACTACCATATGCAATATTACATCAAAGAGGAAAATTGGAAACAAATTTTAGAGTTCATAAAAAGCGTAAAAGGAATGCACAGCAAAGATGAAAAACGTTTAAGAATATTCATAGAGGCAGTGTGGTACATAGTGCGAAGTGGTTGCCAATGGAGACTTTTACCAAAAACTTATGGTAATTACAGGAGTATACATAAGCGATTTAAAAGATGGTGTGAAAGAGATGTCTGGAAAAAATTGCTTGAATATACTAAACAAGAGCCTGATTTAGAAGTTGCTATAATCGACGGTACGATCATCCGAGCCCATCCATGTTCATCTGGATATACAAAAAACTCCAAGGATCAAGAAGCTTTAGGGAGGAGCAAAGGTGGCTTTACAACTAAAATACATGCGCTTGTCGATGCACTTGGAAATCCACTTAAATTTACTCTGACTCCTGGTCAAAGAAATGAAATTACGCAGGCACAAGTGTTGACCGAAAGTATCTATAACTCTACTGTAGTAGCTGACAAGGGCTACGATAGCAATGCCTTTGTTACAAGTCTTGAAGACAAGGGATGTACAGTAGTTATTCCGCCAAAACGGAATCGAAAAGTGCAAAGGTATTACGATGAGCATATCTACAAAGAACGTCATTTGATTGAGTGTTTTTTTGGTAAAATTAAAAATTTTAGGCGCATTTTTTCCAGATTTGATAAAACTGCTGAGGTTTTTATTGGTTTTCTCAATTTTGTTGGAGCTCTTGTATGGCTTCTCTAAAATTTTGTCCACAGAGCCTAGCAGTAACGGTATAGTCTTTTTTCCTATATAAAATAAATTCGTTTAGTATTACTTGCAGCGACTTTACACTTTTTCTTAAAATTAAGATAAATATGTCAATAAAAGATAACTTCCTCTTTCTCATAAAATCTTTTGAAGATGATTTATGGGATTCTATAAATTCTAGACTTGCCAATTCATTTTGAATAAATTTTATTACTGCCTTTTTTACTCATACTACCTTTAAACTTATTGGTATACATCATTATCCCATAAAATCTATCTTTTTTCCTTAACTTAATGGCAGTGAGACGAGGTTATCGTCATGCCGCCACGAACCGTCATACCGCGATTCATTCGCGGTATCTCTTAGCCGCTAACAAGTAGCTGAATGACGATTGTCAGGGTGTAATCCCAGTGTCCCTATGATGTCATCCCAGTGCCCAGACACTGGGATCCAGGAAAGTTTGCTTGTAAGCAAGCAAACTAGCACAGAAAGTGGTTACAACATTTTCGATGAGATTATATGGAAAACTGGATCCCAGTGTCAAGCACTGGGATGACAAAAAAAGGAGCACTGGAATGGCACCATTTGTTATGTTTAACAAAGTTCGTACTTAGCTTCATGTTAGCCATAAATATTTAAGAAATTTACCAAATGAAAAAAAAGGCAAAAGAAGCCCCATGGTTAACTAGTTCTGACACTGGTTTCCATCCAAGACGGCAGTAGCCCCTTCGGTGTCATTCCAGTGTCAAACACTGGAATGACAAAGGAGAGCAGTGTCAGCTACTTGGATGACACCTTTTTTCTACTTAGTGTGGGTTATACAAGAAGTCTATTGTATGGCTATTGCTGGTCGTATATTACTTATAGCTTATCTATTCAAATTTTGACTTTATTTTTCATAATTCATTATTGACAGAAATTATTAATTGGGTTATTATTAAATTATCGTTAACAAATGAGGCAAAGAAATGACGACATCCAATAATTCTTCATTGCTAAAAGATAGTCAGGAGCTTACTAAAACTAAGGGGACTATATGGAAACCTTTAATTACTGTCTCATTATTGTCTGTATTTAGTTTCACATCTGGTCAATATCTTCCTTATGTTATTGCAGCAGTTTCTGGTTCTGGTGCCATTGCAGCAGTTCCTTTAGCAATCTTTGCTGTTTCTGCGGTTGTTGCACTTATTTCAGTGACATATCTTGTTAAACTGGCTATTTCTAGGCTCTGTGGACAAAATTTTAGAGAAGCCATACAAGAGCTCCAACAAAATTGAGAAAACCAATAAAAACCTCAGCAGTTTTATCAAATCTGGAAAAAATGCGCCTAAAATTTTTAATTTTACCAAAAAAACACTCAATCAAATGACGTTCTTTGTAGATATGCTCATCGTAATACCTTTGCACTTTTCGATTCCGTTTTGGCGGAATAACTACTGTACATCCCTTGTCTTCAAGACTTGTAACAAAGGCATTGCTATCGTAGCCCTTGTCAGCTACTACAGTAGAGTTATAGATACTTTCGGTCAACACTTGAGCCTGCGTAATTTCATTTCTTTGACCAGGAGTCAGAGTAAATTTAAGTGGATTTCCAAGTGCATCGACAAGCGCATGTATTTTAGTTGTAAAGCCACCTTTGCTCCTCCCTAAAGCTTCTTGATCCTTGGAGTTTTTTGTATATCCAGATGAACATGGATGGGCTCGGATGATCGTACCGTCGATTATAGCAACTTCTAAATCAGGCTCTTGTTTAGTATATTCAAGCAATTTTTTCCAGACATCTCTTTCACACCATCTTTTAAATCGCTTATGTATACTCCTGTAATTACCATAAGTTTTTGGTAAAAGTCTCCATTGGCAACCACTTCGCACTATGTACCACACTGCCTCTATGAATATTCTTAAACGTTTTTCATCTTTGCTGTGCATTCCTTTTACGCTTTTTATGAACTCTAAAATTTGTTTCCAATTTTCCTCTTTGATGTAATATTGCATATGGTAGTTTCTCCATTTTTTACCTATTAGGCTAAACTACCATCTTTTTCTCTCTTTTCATATTTTTTGTCCACAGAGCCTAGAGATACCGCGGCGGTATGACGTAGGACTGCTGTCATTCCAGTGCTCCTTTTTTTGTCATCCGAGTAGCTGACACTGTCCTCCTTTGTCATCCCAGTGCCCAGACACTGGGATCCAGCATTTCACGCAATCCCATCAAGAACGTTGTATTTTACATAATACTTTTATGCTTACCAACTTAATAAAATTCCTGGATCCCAGTGTCAAGCACTGGGATGACAAAAAAAGGAGCACTGGGATGACAGGAGAGGGAGGCTACTTGGATGACATCATAGGGGCACTGGGATGACACCATTCTTTTTCCTGGATCCAAATAGTCAAGGCACTGGAATGACAAAAAAAGGAGGCACTGGAACGACAAAGTGGAGTGTCTGCTTCTGTCATCCTATGATAGCTAAAAAGACCTGGTCACGCGCTGGAATGACACCGAAGGGGCTACTGCCCTCTTGGATGGAGACCAGTGTCAGCTACTTAGATGATACCTTTTTTCTACTTAGTTTAGGTTATGCAGAAGTCTAATACAATTATAGAACAAGCTTAAAAATTCTGGTAAAGTAGTTTTATTTACAAAGAAAGAATATGCTACTTGAAATTGAAAAGCGCAGCATAACAAATGCATTGTGGAAGTTGCAAGAAGCAGATCAAAGGCAAATCTTAACTCTTACACAGAGATTTGAGTTACCAGAAATATTAGCAAGAATATTGGTTACTCGTGGTGTTAACATAGAAAATGCAAGCGACTTCTTATATCCACTAATCAGATCGCTATTACCAGATCCCTTTCACCTTCTTGATATGGATAAAGCTGTTTCTCGTATAATACGGGCAATAAAAAATGATGAAAACCTTGCAATATTTGGTGACTATGATGTTGATGGTGCAACGTCGTCAGCATTGATTAACAGGTACCTGAGAGCAATCGATATACACTCTATAATCTACATTCCAGATCGTGTTGATGAGGGCTATGGATTAAACACAGATGCTTTATTACAACTTAAAAAGAATGGAATTGATTTATGTATTTCCGTTGATTGCGGTACGCTTGCATATCAACCGATAGAAGATGCAAAGGCTTTTGGTCTTGATATTATAGTTGTCGATCATCATCTTGGTACGGAAAAATTACCAAGCGCCGTAGCAGTTGTGAATCCAAACCGCCTTGATGAGAGCTCTCCTTATAATAACCTAGCAGCAGTTGGAGTTTCATTTCTGCTAATTGTTGCTCTTAATAAAAGCCTACGTGAGCAAGGATTTTTTACCAACAAAAAAGAACCAGATTTATTTGATCTGCTGGATTTGGTTGCCCTGGGAACTGTCTGTGATGTTATGCAGATCACAGGCCTCAATAGAGCACTTGTCTCACAAGGATTAAAAGTTATGTCAACAAGAAAAAACGTTGGCTTGCGTGTTTTATTTGATGTTTTGGGAATCCTTGAAAAACCAAGTGTTTCTCGATTAGGGTTTAGTATTGGGCCATGCATAAATGCTGGAGGAAGAATTGGAGAAGCATCGCTTGGTGCAAGGTTGCTTTCCACCGATGATGATGAAGAGGCACATTCAATCGCGCTAAAATTAATAGATTTGAATAATGCAAGAAAAGTGTTAGAAAATGAGGCTCTCTTGGAAGCTACAGCACAAGCGGAAAAGTCTGCCCAATCAGGTGCGAATTTTATAATGATAAGTGGCAATTGGCACCAGGGAATAATTGGTATAATTGCATCAAGGCTAAAGGAGCAGTTTCACTTGCCAACAGTAGTGATATCTTTAAATAATGGAATAGGAAAAGCAAGCTGTAGATCAATTTTTGGAGTTGATATCGGTGCTGCAGTCCTTTCCGCAAAGTTTATAAATTTGATTATTGAAGGTGGTGGCCATAGTATGGCGGCAGGATTTTCAATTAAAGAAGACAAAATAAATGATTTGCATGATTTTTTTACTGAAAGATTTTCAAACTCTATAAATGAGAAAACTTTAAAAGCTGATAGTATAGTAACTGCTAAAGCAATAAATTTGTCTTTATGGAATCAATTGCAACGCTTGGGACCATTTGGAGTTGGAAATCCTGAACCAAGGTTTATTATCCAAGGAGCAAAGATAAGAAAGCCTGAAGTTATAGGAGTTGACCATATAAAATGTTTTATTGTTGATGATAATGTTATGGTAAGAGCTATTGCATTTCGTTCTGCAAATACTCATCTTGGCTCTGCTATCATGCAGGGTAATGTTAAAGCTATTTTGGGTAAGATCTCTATGAATTACTGGAATGGCAATGAATTTGTACAATTTTTAATAGAAGATGTATTGACCATTAGTTGAGTATATCTGTTCAGCAGAGTGGCAAAATAGGTAGACAAGATAAACTGACCTTACCCAGAAAAAGTGGAGAGAAAGAAAGGAGTTTTTTCGGGTAAAATAAAATTTTGGAGGATTAGAAATGGCAAGAGAATAACGGCAGAATTCAAATTGGAAGCTGTTAAGCTGGCAAATGAACAAAGAAAAGTAGGTCAACCAGTTGCAAAAGTAGCAAGAGATCTAGGCTCTGTGGACAAAATTTTAGAGAAGCCATACAAGAGCTCCAACAAAATTGAGAAAACCAATAAAAACCTCAGCAGTTTTATCAAATCTGGAAAAAATGCGCCTAAAATTTTTAATTTTACCAAAAAAACACTCAATCAAATGACGTTCTTTGTAGATATGCTCATCGTAATACCTTTGCACTTTTCGATTCCGTTTTGGCGGAATAACTACTGTACATCCCTTGTCTTCAAGACTTGTAACAAAGGCATTGCTATCGTAGCCCTTGTCAGCTACTACAGTAGAGTTATAGATACTTTCGGTCAACACTTGTGCCTGCGTAATTTCATTTCTTTGACCAGGAGTCAGAGTAAATTTAAGTGGATTTCCAAGTGCATCGACAAGCGCATGTATTTTAGTTGTAAAGCCACCTTTGCTCCTCCCTAAAGCTTCTTGATCCTTGGAGTTTTTTGTATATCCAGATGAACATGGATGGGCTCGGATGATCGTACCGTCGATTATAGCAACTTCTAAATCAGGCTCTTGTTTAGTATATTCAAGCAATTTTTTCCAGACATCTCTTTCACACCATCTTTTAAATCGCTTATGTATACTCCTGTAATTACCATAAGTTTTTGGTAAAAGTCTCCATTGGCAACCACTTCGCACTATGTACCACACTGCCTCTATGAATATTCTTAAACGTTTTTCATCTTTGCTGTGCATTCCTTTTACGCTTTTTATGAACTCTAAAATTTGTTTCCAATTTTCCTCTTTGATGTAATATTGCATATGGTAGTTTCTCCATTTTTTACCTATTAGGCTAAACTACCATCTTTTTCTCTCTTTTCATATTTTTTGTCCACAGAGCCTAGCGATGATGAAGTAATTGAAGCGGCAAAAAAAGCACATGCTCATGAGTTTATTTCAAAATTACCCCAAGGTTATGAGTCTCTCGTTGGAGAAAGAGGTGTAAAACTTTCAGGAGGACAGAGGCAGCGTATTGCAATTGCAAGAGCTATTTTAAAAGATGCTCCTATATTAATTCTGGATGAAGCAACATCACAACTTGATTCTGTGACTGAAAGTAATATTCAAGAATCTCTATGGGAGTTGATGCAAGATAAAACTACAATAGTAATAGCCCACCGCCTATCTACGCTTTTGCATATGGATCGCATTTTAGTGTTTGATCAAGGTAAGATTTTAGAAGATGGCACGCATCAGGAACTTCTCGATAAAAACGGAATGTATAAGGCCCTATGGAATGCGCAAGTTGGTGGATTTTTGCCGGATAAAAGAGAAATGGAGATTGATAATATTTTTTTAATCTAATGCTTCAATGTTTCCGACATAGGAAAAGTATCATCTTTACTTTCTATAGAGGAAGGCACACTATTTTGATTATCATCACCATCAATTGGAGTAGTAGGGTGCATTAAAGCAACTTTCATAACTTCATCAATATTCTTAGCAAAAACTACGTTGATCCCCTCTTTGATGCTTGCCGGAATCTCTTGCATATCTTTCTCATTTTCACTTGGTATAATCACAGTTTTGATTGATCCTCTGAGCGCTGCAAGCAATTTTTCTCTTAAGCCCCCAATAGCTAAAACTCTACCACGCAATGTCACTTCGCCTGTCATAGCAACATTTTTGTTAACTGGTATATTCGTCATAAGAGAAACAATAGACGTACATACCGCGCCGCCAGCAGAAGGGCCATCTTTTGGTACCGCACCCTCAGGTACATGTAAATGTATATCATTATTTTGGAATTTTTCGGGCTTTATACCAAAAAACAAACAATTTGATCGAATATAACTATACGCAGCTTTTATAGATTCTTGCATAACCTCTCCAAGCTTTCCTGTGTATTTTATTTCTCCCTTGCCCGGAATTAGGACTGATTCTATCATCAAAATATCACCACCTGTTTCAGTATAGGCGAGCCCAGTTATTATTCCTACTAAACTCTCATTTTCCGCAATGCCAAAGGTATATTTACGTACCCCTAAATAATCTTGTAAATTGTCAACCCCTACGGATATTTTCTTATTTTTATCAGTCAATATTTCTTTAACTGCCTTTCTCATGAGCTTTGCAAGCTCCCTTTCCATACTCCGCACACCACTTTCACGTGTATATAAACGTATCAACTCGTATAACGCCTCATTAGTTATGTCCCATTCCTTCTGATACAAACCATGCTCCTTCTTTAACTTCGGAATAAGGTGATGTGTAGCAATACTGATTTTTTCATCTTCAGTATACCCGGACAATTGTATAATTTCCATCCTATCACGCAAAGGATGTGGTAAATTTAAGCTGTTTGCCGTAGCTACAAACATTACACTTGAAAGATCAAACTCAACTTCCAAGTAATGATCCGTAAAGTGTTTATTGTGCTCAGTATCTAAAACCTCAAGTAATGCAGATGCAGGATCGCCACGCGAATCAGAACCCATCTTATCTATTTCATCAAGCAGAAAAAGCGGGTTGCATGAATTAGCTTTTTTCATGTGTTGAATGATTTTACCAGGCATTGAGCCAATATAAGTTTTCCTATGCCCTCGTATCTCAGACTCATCACGCACACCACCAAGAGCTATGCGAACAAAATCTCTTCCTACTGCTCTTGCCATAGACTTAGCTAAAGAAGTTTTACCAACACCTGGCGGTCCAACTAAGCAAAGTATAGGACCTTTTATCTCTTTTACTCTTTTTAATACCGCTAAAAATTCTATTATTCTATCTTTTACTTTCTCTATGCCATAATGATTTTCATCTAAGATTTTCTTAGCTGCATTTAAGTTAATTTTTGCATCTTTGTACTTTCCCCATGGCAACTCAAGCAACCAATGCAAGTAACTAGATATAACTGTAGCTTCAGGAGAAATGGGATTCATTTTCTTGTATCTCTTCAAATCAGTTATAGCTTTCTCTCTTGCTTCCTGAGAAAGCTTTGTTTCATTTATCTTTTTTTCAAATTCATTGAGCATATTCCCTTCATCACCATTCTCAAATTCGCCTAATTCTTTCTGTATAGCTTTCAATTGCTCGTTAAGGTAGTAAACTTTCTGAGTGCTTTCAACTTGCGATTTAATTGTCTTATATAAACGGTTTTGTGCGTTCAAAATACTCATTTCTCTCTCAATAAAAGCAAAAGCTTTTTTTAAACGCTCTTCTGGGTCATAAGCCTCAAGTATACTTTGTTTATCTGATACTTTTATATTTAAATGTGAAGCTACCGTGTCTACAAGTTGATCAACTTCTTTGATTTGATCAATGGAGTTAATGGCAACCTCGGGTTGATTTTTCTTGTTTAGCTTACACCAGCTATCGAACGCGTCTACAACAGACCGCCTTAAAGCTTCTAAATCAATATTGTCTTCATCTTCTTTATAATGATTGTCTAACTCTACCCTGGCTTGTAATAAAGTATGAGAGCTAATATATTCTACAACTCTTCCCCTTCTTATCCCCCGGATTATAACTTTTACTGCATTGTCAGGTAATTTTATTAACGGTTGTACAATGCTTGCTAACACACCTACTTCATAAAGATCTTCAGGCTCTGGATTATCAACAGAGCCATCTTTCTGTGCTACAAGAAAAATCTCATTTTGGTGATTACTACTACTTATTGCATACTCTAGTGCATTAACAGATTTTTCTCTGCCTATGAATAAAGGCACCATTATATTTGGAAAAATTACTACATCTCTTAAAGGTAATACTGGCAATGCAGTAAAACTAGAGCTTACAGCACGTTCAATGTTCATAATATATGCCTCAAATTAATCATTAACCGTTATAACATTGCCATTGTTATTATGATTAACCGTTGCTTTTCCTAATTCTACCATTTTCTTAGTGATTACTATAGTGCTACCTTCAAAGCCTCCGTTTCCAGATGTATACATAATGTCAAGCAAAAGTGACTCCAAGATAGCACGTAACATTCTTGCACCTGTTTTGTAGCTTATAGCCTTTTTAGCAATAGCTGATATTGCTTCATCTGAAAACTCAAGGTTTACTTTGCTAAACGCAAGCAATGCTTTGTACTGTTTTATTAGTGCATTCCTTGGCTCTGTCAACACATGTATTAAATCTTCATGATCCAGCTCATCTAAAACAGCAGTTATTGGAACCCGCCCTACAAATTCGGGTATTAAACCGAATTTGATTAAATCTTCAGGTTGAACATCATGTAAAGCATTCTTTTTCTTTTGCTCTTTAGACTGACTTATATCTGCTCCAAAGCCAACTGACGTTCCCTTTTTTCTCGCTTCAATAATTTTATCGAGGCCTTCAAAAGCTCCTCCACAAATAAACAGTATGTTACTAGTATCCACTTGTATAAACTCTCGTTGTGGGTGTTTTCGCCCTCCTTGTGGCGGAACATAAGCAACTGTACCCTCCATAATCTTAAGCAGAGCTTGCTGGACCCCTTCACCTGAAACGTCACGGGTTATTGAAGTGCTTTCAGATTTTCTTGTAATCTTGTCTATTTCATCTATAAACACTATACCACGCTGTGCTTTTACAACGTCATAATTTGCAGCTTGTAATAAACGCGACAACACGCTTTCTACATCATCACCCACATAACCTGCCTCAGTTAAAGTTGTCGCATCAGCCATAGCAAATGGCACATCTGAAACTTTAGCAAGTGTTTTGGCTAGCAAAGTCTTACCAGAACCAGTGGGACCAATAAGCATTATATTTGACTTCTCGATTTCAATATCACTTATAGCATGAAATTGTACCATGGATTGACAATGGTTATACATAGCTACAGATAAAACGTGTTGCGCGTGTTCTTGACCTACAACATGCTTGCTGAGAAAGTTTTTTATATCCTCAGGTTTCTTTAGTAATAGCTTCATATCAGATATACGATCTGAATTAAAAGATCTATCTTTCTTTTGACTTATTGCTTTATGGGATAATTCTATGCACTCATTACAAATAAACACCTTTAAACCATCCGAAGAGTTAGTAATCAATTTATCTACTTCATCTTGCGCCTTGTTGCAAAAAGAACAGTAGTGTAAATCATTATTGTTATCCATTAACCCACCTTTTGTTTAACTTTAATATTTTCAATTTCAATATCTGTACGCTCAGCTATCACCCTGTCAATTAAGCCAATTTTCCTTGCTTCTTCAGGATCCATGAATTTATCTCTTTCCATCATTCCTTCAATTTTCTTCAGTGAATTTCCAGTATGTTTTTCATAAATTTGATTTAGTTTTTTCTTAACCCGCAAAATTTCATTAGCATGTATTTCTATATCAGTTGCTTGACCATGATAACCACCAGATGGCTGATGTATCATAATTCTTGAATGAGGTAGAGAGTAGCGCTTACCTTTCGTACCAGCTGCAAGCAATAAAGAACCCATAGATGCAGCTTGACCTATACATAAAGTTGAAACGTCTGGGTTTATATACTGCATTGTATCGTAGATCGACAAACCAGCAGTTACAACACCACCTGGTGAGTTGATGTACATACAAATGTCTTTATCGGGATTTTCCGATTCTAAAAATAAAAGCTGTGCTACTATTACACTGGCCATATTGTCTTCAATAGGACCTGTTACAAAAATTATTCTTTCTTTCACTAGTCTTGAATATATGTCATAAGCGCGCTCACCGCGACTAGTTTGTTCAACTACAATTGGTATAAGAGTCATACCTTTTCCTATTAAATATTATCAAATAATTCCTTTAATTCTTTCACAGAAACAATCTGCTCTTCTTTACTAACTTTTTCTATTATATAATCTGTCACTTTATACTCAAGCGCTTGCCCTCTAACTAATTCTTGAAATTGTTTATTTGATTCAAAATGCTTAAGTACTCTGTCAAATTGCACATCTTTACTGACATATTGATTTACAATAACACTCAAAACATCATTTTGAGTTAATGATATTTTATGTTCTGCACTAAATTTCATAAATAACATAGCAAGCTTTACACGTTTTTCAGCTTCTTTACGAGAATCATTTTGAGCACCCAATTCTCCTTCCATTCTTTGTTGCTCCTGTTTTACTATGTCTGTGGGTAAATCAAAACTATAATTAGCATCCAAATAATCAAACAGCTCCTTTTTAATTAAGAGATTTCTCATTTCGGTGCACTGATCACCAATCATTTTTTTTGCATGATTTATTAGCAAAGAATAATCTTTAAACCCAATACTCTTAGCTATTTCATCATCATTTTCAAAATCTTTGGCAATTTGAATCTCATTAACTCGCACAGAAAAATCAGCTTCCTGTCCTGCAAGGGAAATGGCTTGGTAATTTTCAGGAAATTTCAACTTAAAGTTCTTTGTTTCTCCCTTTTTCATACCAGTTAATTGATCTTCAAAACCATTAATAAATGTGCCAGACCCTAAATTAACGGCAAAATCTTTGCTACTTCCACCTTGAAAGAGCTTATTCCTAATCCGCCCTTCAAAATCAATTATCAATTTATCCCCATCTTTCGCTTGATAAGAAGCATCATCAACAGAGGCAAAATTGGGGAACTTTGTTTTGATAGAATCAATAAATTCTTTTATATCTTCCTCTTCAATCTTTGCTTCAATTTTCTTTAAGTTTATTTTGTCAAGATCTATCATCGGTACTTCAGGCATCGACTCAAAAGACAGCTTGTATACAAAATTGCCCTCCTCATTTTCTTTGCCCAGATCTGGTAATGATATAACATCAACCTTAGAATAAATGTGAGACTTGACTTCAATTTTTTTCATCAAATCACTTGAGCAATAATCAATTGTATTATTTATCACATATTCCAAAGCCTCGTTTTTATAATTTGCAACAACAAGGTCATAGGGCATCTTTCCAGCCCTAAATCCAGGTGATTTTGCATTTTCTGCTATCTCTTGCAACCTGGAATTTACCTTTTGTTTTATATAATCACTACCAACTGTGATTTCATACTCATACTTTAGTTTATCTATACTAAGCTCTTTGTAGGTATATACGCTACTTACTTCGACTGTATTTTGAGGTATATTATTAGACATCATAATTCATTTATTAACATTTTAATTCATATCTTAATAGAGTCATTTTACCAGAATTTAAGTTAAACACAATCCTTAAGAACAGGTTTTTACACAAACAAAAGTGTATTTAGTGATTATAAATTTTCCCTTAAAACCTAAGTTACATGACTTTAAAGTGCGGATAGAGGGACTTGAACCCCCACGAGCAAGCTCACCAGGACCTAAACCTGGCACGTCTACCAATTCCGCCATATCCGCAAGAAATTTTCAGTACCCTATTATAGGTATTCCATTAAAAATATTCAAGGTTTAAAGTCTTACTTAATTTATAGTATTTACACAATCAAAAAAGCTTATTAACATTTCTTAATGAAAGCTCTAAACCCTGAAAATCAATAATGAGATTAATAACAAGCTTCTTACTCGCAATTTTTTTGATTACACAAAGTGGTTGCACAACCCTTATAATAGGTGGTGTGGTGGCTACAGCGACAGCAACAGCAATAACAATGCAGGACAAATCCTTGGGAAATATCATTGATGATACGACTATGGTCATCAGAATTAATAAGGGGCTCTTAAAACATGGGCTATTTTCATCCATAAAGGTTAAAGTAAGTGAAGGAAGAGTATTGCTCATTGGAAGTGTTGACACTCCTGAAAAACAACTTACAGCAGAAAAAATAGCTTGGCAGCAAAAAGAAATTAAAGAAGTGATAAATGAAATAAGAGTAATACCAATACAAATGGCTTCCATGCTAGACACTACTGTAGATGGCATGATAACAGCGGAAATAAGAACAAGACTTCTGGGGAAAAGAAATATTAAATCAATTAATTATAGCGTTAATACGGTTGATAGAGTTGTTTATTTGATGGGTATAGCCCAAAATAAAGCGGAATTAAAAGCTGTAATATCAATTGCAAGAAAAGTAAAGGGAGTAAAACAAGTTGTGAGTTATGTACGATATAGGTACAGTAAGTTACGCCATTAGGCAAAAATCGCTTTCAAATTATAACATTTGTACAATTGTGACAATAGGTAGAGAACATAAATGAAAGTTGCCTTTCAGATGGATGAAAATATAAATTTTGAAACTGACACTACATTCGTGCTAATAAAGGAAGCACAAAGGAGGAAGCACGAAGTTTTTGTCTATGCTTCTAACAATTTAGCACTAAAGCTAAACCATCCAATTGCTCTGGCTCAGAAAGTCAGCGTTGATGATTTTAGTTTTATCTCTCAAGAGGATGTAGCAATCAACCTGAATGAAATGGACATCATATTTATCAGACAGGATCCACCCTTTGATATGCGTTATATTACAACAACATATATCTTAGAAAAAACCAGCGCATTGGTAATTAACAATCCAACAGAAATAAGAAATTGTCCTGAAAAATTGATAACTTCATTATTTCCAGAGCTAATTCCGCCAACTTTGATTACTGAAAATATATCAATAGACCTGCTGCAAAAGGTGATTGAAAAAATGATGTGAGAGGGGTAGAAGAAGAATAAGCAGATCAAGTAAGGAAAAAAAATGAGCTTTAGTTACTATAATATGAAAAAACACCCAAGAAACTTTCGTAATATAACAGGTTTAAGTATAGAGGAGTTCGAAAAAGTAGTAGAAAAAGTGAGGTCTGGATGGAAAAAACTTGAAAAACAGAAAAAGTGTCATGGTAGAAGATCAAAACTACCAACTCTGGAAGATAAGTTGTTTTGCGTAATTTTGTACTATCGCACTTACATAACACATAGATTTTTAGGATGCCTATTCAATGTGCACAACGCAAATGTATGTAGGTTACTTAAGAGAATAGAGCCATTACTCGCCAAAAAAGTGACTATAACAAAAGATAGAAGTATGACGCCAGAAAAAATACTGAAGATTTTGGCTGATGTTACAGAACAGCAAATACAGAGGCCAGAAGATAGTAAAAAACGGAAGAAATCATATTCAGGAAAAAAAAGAACCAACACTATGAAAACTGAGATTATTATCGAAGAAGGAGGAAGAATTTTATCAGTGTCAAAGTCATACCGTGGTAGAATTAGTGATTTTCGCATAAGGAAACAAGAAAAATATTTACCACTTGATAGCATAAAACATGCTGATTCTGGATATCAAGGTTGGCAAAAATTGCAAAGCAATGTTATAATTCCATATAAAAAGTATCGTAAAAAGCCATTAACTCCAGAGCAGAAAGAGCATAATAGAAGGTTAGCATCATTTAGAATGAGAGTAGAAAATAAGATCCGAGAGATAAAGATATTTAAGATTATGTCGAATGTTTATCGCAATTTTCAGAAAAAATATAACTTGAGGTTCAATATTATTGCTGGTATTGTAAATCTTAAGCACGCCTTTTAGTTAACCTTGATTTTATTCACCCTCCTTTCCTTTTTTTTATCGCTTGATTCGCAGCAGGTCTAATGATTAGAGATTTCTACTACAACTATCAAGATATTATTCTGAAGCCATTGTATAGTTATGGAGGAAACGATGTGATAAGAATACAAGATGAGAATAGTATTCAAGTAGTAGTGGATCTCATGATAGCAAAATACGAATGCCCTGTGATTGCACAATCATTTTGTAAAAACATAGATAAAGATAAAAGAATATTGCTACTTTATGGCCAACCAATTGGTGTAATGAAACGAATTCCAAAAATCAGTGGAGAGATCAGGACAAATGTGCGGCTTGGAGCAAGTTTTGAACCCGCTCAAATGAACGATAGGGACAATGAAATATGTAACAAAATTGGTCCTGAATTAAAGAAAAGGGGGCTAATATTTGTTGGTATTGATATTATAGATGACTTCCTGCTCGAAATTAACACAACTTCACCCACGGGAGTAGTTTATATCAATAAATTGTATAATATATCGCTAGGCTCTGTGGACAAAATTTTAGAGAAGCCATACAAGAGCTCCAACAAAATTGAGAAAACCAATAAAAACCTCAGCAGTTTTATCAAATCTGGAAAAAATGCGCCTAAAATTTTTAATTTTACCAAAAAAACACTCAATCAAATGACGTTCTTTGTAGATATGCTCATCGTAATACCTTTGCACTTTTCGATTCCGTTTTGGCGGAATAACTACTGTACATCCCTTGTCTTCAAGACTTGTAACAAAGGCATTGCTATCGTAGCCCTTGTCAGCTACTACAGTAGAGTTATAGATACTTTCGGTCAACACTTGTGCCTGCGTAATTTCATTTCTTTGACCAGGAGTCAGAGTAAATTTAAGTGGATTTCCAAGTGCATCGACAAGTGCATGTATTTTAGTTGTAAAGCCACCTTTGCTCCTCCCTAAAGCTTCTTGATCCTTGGAGTTTTTTGTATATCCAGATGAACATGGATGGGCTCGGATGATCGTACCGTCGATTATAACAACTTCTAAATCAGGCTCTTGTTTAGTATATTCAAGCAATTTTTTCCAGACATCTCTTTCACACCATCTTTTAAATCGCTTATGTATACTCCTGTAATTACCACAAGTTTTTGGTAAAAGTCTCCATTGGCAACCACTTCGCACTATGTACCACACTGCCTCTATGAATATTCTTAAACGTTTTTCATCTTTGCTGTGCATTCCTTTTACGCTTTTTATGAACTCTAAAATTTGTTTCCAATTTTCCTCTTTGATGTAATATTGCATATGGTAGTTTCTCCATTTTTTACCTATTAGGCTAAACTACCATCTTTTTCTCTCTTTTCATATTTTTTGTCCACAGAGCCTAGAAAAGGATCTTTGGGACGTGTTTGAAGAAAAAGCAAGCAGCCATCAACTAAACCTGTGAACAATCACCTTAACAAACTCAGTAGTCCCATTCTTTATCCCTGTTTTTTCTGTACTATTGGTCATATCACGCAATTTTTGAGAATTATTTAATAGATCAAATAGTACCTCTGTTAGATTTTTTTTTGCTTCACTATTCTGCTCAACTATTATAGCTGCTCTCGAGTCTTCAATATATTTTGCGTTATAAAATTGGTGATTATCTTTTGAGTAAGGGTAAGGAATATATATAGCAGAACGCCTAGCAAGAGTGATCTCTGCTATTGAAGTTGCTCCTGCTCTGCTAATTACCAAGTGAGCATTGGCCAGTCTATTCTCCATATCATCAAAAAATTCACTCAATTCACAATCGATCTTTTCACTTTTGTATAGACTCTTGACCTTGTTTATATTTTTCTTCGTACATTGCTGCGTCACTCTAATTTTCTTTTTCATTTTAATAGGTAAATCACAAATCACGCTGCTTACTACATCATCAAAAAAATTTGCACCTTGGCTGCCTGCTATGACCAATATATTTAGGATTTTCTCAGTGCTAGAATGGCTCTGTGCTTTTATATCAACAAAATTTCCTGTAAAAATACATTTATTGCCCTCTGCATATTTAGTCTCCGGAAAGCTGGTTGCAATTAATTTTGCACTCTTGAAAAAGAATCTATTTACTCTCCCTAAAACTGTGTTTTGTTCATGTAAAATTATAGGTATAGAAAGAACTCTTGCTGCAAGAAGAGTTGGAAAAGAAGCATAGCTACCAAAACCAATGACCGATTTTGGTTTTAATTTTCTTACTTGATACAGTGCTAACATAGAGCTGTATATCAAGAAAAGGAAAAACTTAAATTTGTTGCTGCTTGGTCTACGTAATGGTAAGGTGTAGCTTTCTATGTCGGTATTTTTATTTGTTTTTTTATCAGTGAATAATATGCAATTGTATCCTTGTGTCTTTAGTGCTTTTGCTAAAGCTATGGCCGGAAAGATATGCCCACCTGTGCCACCTGTTGCTAAAATAATATCCATCTGTAAATAATAAATCCTAGGCTCTGTGGACAAAATTTTAGAGAAGCCATACAAGAGCTCCAACAAAATTGAGAAAACCAATAAAAACCTCAGCAGTTTTATCAAATCTGGAAAAAATGCGCCTAAAATTTTTAATTTTACCAAAAAAACACTCAATCAAATGACGTTCTTTGTAGATATGCTCATCGTAATACCTTTGCACTTTTCGATTCCGTTTTGGCGGAATAACTACTGTACATCCCTTGTCTTCAAGACTTGTAACAAAGGCATTGCTATCGTAGCCCTTGTCAGCTACTACAGTAGAGTTATAGATACTTTCGGTCAACACTTGTGCCTGCGTAATTTCATTTCTTTGACCAGGAGTCAGAGTAAATTTAAGTGGATTTCCAAGTGCATCGACAAGCGCATGTATTTTAGTTGTAAAGCCACCTTTGCTCCTCCCTAAAGCTTCTTGATCCTTGGAGTTTTTTGTATATCCAGATGAACATGGATGGGCTCGGATAATCGTACCGTCGATTATAGCAACTTCTAAATCAGGCTCTTGTTTAGTATATTCAAGCAATTTTTTCCAGACATCTCTTTCACACCATCTTTTAAATCGCTTATGTATACTCCTGTAATTACCGTAAGTTTTTGGTAAAAGTCTCCATTGGCAACCACTTCGCACTATGTACCACACTGCCTCTATGAATATTCTTAAACGTTTTTCATCTTTGCTGTGCATTCCTTTTACGCTTTTTATGAACTCTAAAATTTGTTTCCAATTTTCCTCTTTGATGTAATATTGCATATGGTAGTTTCTCCATTTTTTACCTATTAGGCTAAACTACCATCTTTTTCTCTCTTTTCATATTTTTTGTCCACAGAGCTTAGATTGTTAACTGTTATTTAACAATTTGCACGTAGAATTTTATTAAGCGTTATGATAGTTGAGTTAAAAATGCCTAAAAGTAATAGTAAAAAAGAACCTAATGAGAAAAATAAACCTCAAGAACAAAGAGAAGGCAGAAGCGGAGGTTTTTTAGAACTGCTAAAAAATATAATAAAAATTCTTTTCAATTCGGTCGTTGACCTACCTGAGCACGAGCAGCATAATAAAATGAAAAGCACTAATCTACAACAAGGTTTGGATACTAAAGGAAAAGGCCCAGAAGATCTTCATCCAAAGGCAAAGCTTGAAGTTAAAGAAGCAGCTAAGGGATTGAAAGAAGAGTTACAGAATTCTGATGCTGGTGGTAATCAATCTATTGAAACTAAAGTGCCTAATCAAACTACTACTCAAGACATTGACAACTCTAAAACGATGGAACGTTAGTTCAACTATTTAACATCTGCAGCAAGCACTGATTCATGTATCATCTCTGAAATGGTTGGATGAGGAAAAATCGTAGATTTTATGTCGAAGTCTGTTCCTTCTAGTTGCTTTGCAAGAGCAAAATTGCTAATTAACTCCGTTACTTCTGCACCTATCATGTGGCTACCCAGAATTTCTCCGGTTTTTTTATCTATAATCGTTTTCACTAACCCTTCAGTTTCACTGAGTGCAACAAACTTACCATTAAAGTTAGAGTGAAATTTTCCTATTTTTATATCATACCCACCTTTTATTGCCTGTTCCTCAGTAAGGCCGATGCTCGCTATTTGTGGATGAGAATAAGTGCAATTTGGTATGCATTCTTTTTTTAACGCATGAGCATTTTTACCAGCAATCTTTTCAATGCAGATCACGGCTTCATGGCTCGCTTTATGTGCTAAACATGGTGGGCCAGCTACATCACCTATTGCATACACATTTGATTCACTAGTTTCATACCATTCATTCGTTTCAATAAAGCCAGAAGGGCTTAATTTAATTTTTGTATTTTCTAAACCTATATTTTCAATATTTGCTTGAATTCCAACCGCAACAATCACCCTCTCAAATTCTTTGCTCTCACCACTACTTAGTAGCACTTGAGCAGAGTCTTTACTTTTAGTAAGAGCTTTTACGCTACTGCTTGTATATATTTCTATCCCCTGTTTTGTGAATATTTCTTGTGCTAAATCTGAAATGTCCTTATCCTCCAGCGGCAAAATAGTGCTCTTTATCTCTATGATTGTTACATCAACCCCCAAAGTACTATAAAAACTTGCAAATTCTATTCCAATTGCACCAGACCCTACAATTAGTAGCGATTTTGGTAATCTCTCTGGAGTCATAGCGTGCTGCGCATTCCATATTAAATCTCCATCTGCCTCTATTCCAGGCAGATTCCGTGCCCTCACGCCTGTTGCTAAAATGATATGCTTGGAAACAATTTCTTGTTCTTCCTTATCGCTAACGACTTTTATAGTACTATTGCCTGCAAGTTTACCAAAACCTTGATGAACTTTGATATTATTTTTTTTCATCAAATATGCAACACCGCTTGACAATTTATCAACAACGTTTCTTGAGTATTTCACTATTGATTGTATATCAAAATTCGCTCCCTTTACTTCTATACCAAACTCTTTTGATCTTTTTATTAGCCTATAAACCTCAGATGCTCTAAGCAGTGATTTTGTTGGTATACATCCCCAATTTAAGCATATACCGCCTAAATTTTTTTCTTTTTCCACAATTGCAGTTTTAAACCCAAGCTGTGCCGCCCTAATTGCCGCTATATAACCACCAGGACCGCTACCTATAACCGTAATATCATACTCATTCATCAGTTTTCTTCGTATTCAAAAAGATTATATATAACAGATGGAACCCATACAATCAATGGTCTGTCATCTACCGTCTTAAGAGTCAAGATAAAAGTTGTTATTTTTTATCATGGCATTTAAACAAACGATAATTTTTCTCATGACAGCAACTAATGCAACCTTAGCAGCTTTGCCAGAATCAACCAAACGCTGATAAAACGCTTTCATTTTTCTGTTGTGGCGCATAGCAACAAGAGCTGACATGTATAGTGCTTTCCTTGCATAAAACCTGCCTCCTTTGATTTGAGCTTTGCCAACTTTTCTTCCACTTTCACTAGGCTCTGTGGACAAAAAATATGAAAAGAGAGAAAAAGATGGTAGTTTAGCCTAATAGGTAAAAAATGGAGAAACTACCATATGCAATATTACATCAAAGAGGAAAATTGGAAACAAATTTTAGAGTTCATAAAAAGCGTAAAAGGAATGCACAGCAAAGATGAAAAACGTTTAAGAATATTCATAGAGGCAGTGTGGTACATAGTGCGAAGTGGTTGCTAATGGAGACTTTTACCAAAAACTTATGGTAATTACAGGAGTATACATAAGCGATTTAAAAGATGGTGTGAAAGAGATGTCTGGAAAAAATTGCTTGAATATACTAAACAAGAGCCTGATTTAGAAGTTGCTATAATCGACGGTACGATCATCCGAGCCCATCCATGTTCATCTGGATATACAAAAAACTCCAAGGATCAAGAAGCTTTAGGGAGGAGCAAAGGTGGCTTTACAACTAAAATACATGCGCTTGTCGATGCACTTGGAAATCCACTTAAATTTACTCTGACTCCTGGTCAAAGAAATGAAATTACGCAGGCACAAGTGTTGACCGAAAGTATCTATAACTCTACTGTAGTAGCTGACAAGGGCTACGATAGCAATGCCTTTGTTACAAGTCTTGAAGACAAGGGATGTACAGTAGTTATTCCGCCAAAACGGAATCGAAAAGTGCAAAGGTATTACGATGAGCATATCTACAAAGAACGTCATTTGATTGAGTGTTTTTTTGGTAAAATTAAAAATTTTAGTCGCATTTTTTCCAGATTTGATAAAACTGCTGAGGTTTTTATTGGTTTTCTCAATTTTGTTGGAGCTCTTGTATGGCTTCTCTAAAATTTTGTCCACAGAGCCTAGCAAGTTTCAGTAGATCATTGAGAGAATTTAAAGAAAAAGCGTATGGATTTATGTATAGACCTGCTGCGAATCAAGCGATAAAAAAAAGGAAAGGAGGGTGAATAAAATCAAGGTTAACTAAAAGGCGTGCTTAAGATTTACAATACCAGCAATAATATTGAACCTCAAGTTATATTTTTTCTGAAAATTGCGATAAACATTCGACATAATCTTAAATATCTTTATCTCTCGGATCTTATTTTCTACTCTCATTCTAAATGATGCTAACCTTCTATTATGCTCTTTCTGCTCTGGAGTTAATGGCTTTTTACGATACTTTTTATATGGAATTATAACATTGCTTTGCAATTTTTGCCAACCTTGATATCCAGAATCAGCATGTTTTATGCTATCAAGTGGTAAATATTTTTCTTGTTTCCTTATGCGAAAATCACTAATTCTACCACGGTATGACTTTGACACTGATAAAATTCTTCCTCCTTCTTCGATAATAATCTCAGTTTTCATAGTGTTGGTTCTTTTTTTTCCTGAATATGATTTCTTCTGTTTTTTACTATCTTCTGGCCTCTGTATTTGCTGTTCTGTAACATCAGCCAAAATCTTCAGTATTTTTTCTGGCGTCATACTTCTATCTTTTGTTATAGTCACTTTTTTGGCGAGTAATGGCTCTATTCTCTTAAGTAACCTACATACATTTGCGTTGTGCACATTGAATAGGCATCCTAAAAATCTATGTGTTATGTAAGTGCGATAGTACAAAATTACGCAAAACAACTTATCTTCCAGAGTTGGTAGTTTTGATCTTCTACCATGACACTTTTTCTGTTTTTCAAGTTTTTTCCATCCAGACCTCACTTTTTCTACTACTTTTTCGAACTCCTCTATACTTAAACCTGTTATATTACGAAAGTTTCTTGGGTGTTTTTTCATATTATAGTAACTAAAGCTCATTTTTTTCCTTACTTGATCTGCTTATTCTTCTTCTACCCCTCTCACATCATTTTTTCAATCACCTTTTGCAGCAGGTCTATACATATAAGTCATTCCAAACTCCACTTATCCACCCAACAAGCAGAAGTTCTGGTGCCAATACCTCAAATCAAGTTGTTGTTACTCGACATACACCTGAAACTACTAAAACAAAATAGATGTAAAACCTACGTTTAAATATGTAGTACTTGAGTGAAGCATTCTTTAACTGTTCTATTCAATAAAACCTTTACAATATTTCGATCATAGGTTTAACTTTACGAAGTTATAATCTATAGGGCTAAGATGAACGATTATCTCTCACTGCTAAATCCAGAACAACAATCAGCTGTAACTAACATAGATGGACCAGTTTTGATACTGGCAGGAGCAGGAACGGGAAAAACAAGAACGATTACTTCAAGAATAGCGCACATAATTAGAAACGGTCACGCTTATTCTGATGAAATATTAGCAGTTACATTCACAAATAAAGCAGCAAATGAGATGGTATCAAGGGTACTTGAGCTAACAGGCACAAACATACCATGGCTTGGCACTTTCCATGCAATTGCAGCAAAAATTCTACGTCATCATGCTGAAGTCGTGGGACTAAATTCCAATTTTACAATCATTGGTGTGGATGACCAATTACAGGTAATAAAAAATATTATTAATGAAATAAGCCCTGATTACCTATCAGAAAAATGTAAGACCATTATGAATATTATTCAGCAATGGAAAGAGAAGTGCTTATTGCCACCTGAAGTGGAAGATATTCAATCATTTAGGCCAGTGTACGTAACTGCACTCAAAGTCTATCACCAGTATCAGGAAAGGTTAAAATTCCTTAACTCTGTCGATTTTGGTGACTTATTGCTATATAACATACAACTCTTTAATCAAAAGACTGAAGTTCTGTCCTACTACCAAAATAAGTTTAAATATGTCATGGTAGATGAGTATCAAGATACAAATGCGATACAATATCTTTGGCTAAAATACCTTGCAAAAGAGCACTCAAATATTTGCTGTGTAGGAGATGACGATCAATCAATATACAGTTGGCGTGGTGCAGAAGTTGAAAATATTTTGAAGTTTTCTGATGATTTTAAAAATGCAAAAACCGTTAAACTAGAGTGTAACTACAGGTCAACATCCCACATACTTGCAACTGCGTCATATGTTATCAATCACAATAAGACTCGCTTAGAAAAAAAATTGTGGACAACAAACATTGAAGGGGAAAAGGTAAACGTAATAAAGTTATGGGATGGAAAAGCTGAAGCAAGGTTCATAAGCGAACAGATATTAAAGCTCAATAAATACAGATTTAGTGACATTGCAGTGCTGGTAAGGGCCACTTTTCAAACTAGAGTTCTCGAAGAGTATTTTATAAAATATTCAATTCCCTACAAGATTATAAGTGGTGTAAAATTCTACGAACGTCAGGAAGTCAGGGATATAATTGCATATTTAAGACTCGTTACAAACAATAACGATGACTTAGCTTTCGAAAGGATAGTAAATCGGCCAAAAAGAAGCATAGGAGCTACAACTCTAAAGAAAATATACACGACTGCTCAGGATAATAAAATTTCTTTTTTTGAGGCAGCAAAAATATTAGTTAATAGTAATCAGGTAACCGAAAGAATTAAACTCTCACTCAACGATTTTTTAAATAAAATTAAAGCTTGGGAAGAGATGGTAAGTGTAAAACCACTGCATGAATTCGTTAAAATCGTAGCAAACCAATCAGGATATATTGAAATGCTTGAAAATGAGGAGGTAACAGGCTTAGCACGAATAGAAAATGTCAAGGAGCTCATCTCATCTTTAAAAAATTTCGATAATGCCACAACTTTCTTGGAGCATATAAGTCTAGTGATGGAAGTGGATAATATGAATAACGATGACACTGTATATGTTATGACTCTTCATGCAGCCAAAGGACTTGAATTCCCGTGCGTGTTTCTACCTGGTTGGGAAGAGGGATTATTTCCTCATCAAAGATCTTTTGATGACAAAAGTGGTAAAGCTTTAGAAGAAGAAAGGAGACTCGCATATGTTGGCATAACCAGAGCCAAAGAAAGGTTAATCATTTTATGTGCAGATAGGAGGGAAATTAACAACCAGTGGCAACCGATGCGCACTTCTCGGTTCATTAAAGAATTGCCAAGAGAAAATGTTGAGGTAATTAAAAGCAACATTGCCTACTGTTGAAGCTATAATTACAGATAAACATATCTTACAAATCTGAATTACTTCAACTATATGTTTCTCCTGGCAAAAATTCTGTAACCGTTCACACTTAATTCTTCAATCTCATACCAATTTCTATTACATAACAAACAAATAGACAATAGAAGTGAGAAGGTTATACTAGGCTCTGTGGACAAAATTTTAGAGAAGCCATACAAGAGCTCCAACAAAATTGAGAAAACCAATAAAAACCTCAGCAGTTTTATCAAATCTGGAAAAAATGCGCCTAAAATTTTTAATTTTACCAAAAAAACACTCAATCAAATGACGTTCTTTGTAGATATGCTCATCGTAATACCTTTGCACTTTTCGATTCCGTTTTGGCGGAATAACTACTGTACATCCCTTGTCTTCAAGACTTGTAACAAAGGCATTGCTATCGTAGCCCTTGTCAGCTACTACAGTAGAGTTATAGATACTTTCGGTCAACACTTGTGCCTGCGTAATTTCATTTCTTTGACCAGGAGTCAGAGTAAATTTAAGTGGATTTCCAAGTGCATCGACAAGCGCATGTATTTTAGTTGTAAAGCCACCTTTGCTCCTCCCTAAAGCTTCTTGATCCTTGGAGTTTTTTGTATATCCAGATGAACATGGATGGGCTCGGATGATCGTACCGTCGATTATAGCAACTTCTAAATCAGGCTCTTGTTTAGTATATTCAAGCAATTTTTTCCAGACATCTCTTTCACACCATCTTTTAAATCGCTTATGTATACTCCTGTAATTACCATAAGTTTTTGGTAAAAGTCTCCATTGGCAACCACTTCGCACTATGTACCACACTGCCTCTATGAATATTCTTAAACGTTTTTCATCTTTGCTGTGCATTCCTTTTACGCTTTTTATGAACTCTAAAATTTGTTTCCAATTTTCCTCTTTGATGTAATATTGCATATGGTAGTTTCTCCATCTTTTACCTATTAGGCTAAACTACCATCTTTTTCTCTCTTTTCATATTTTTTGTCCACAGAGCCTAGGCTCTGTGGACAAAATTTTAGAGAAGCCATACAAGAGCTCCAACAAAATTGAGAAAACCAATAAAAACCTCAGCAGTTTTATCAAATCTGGAAAAAATGCGCCTAAAATTTTTAATTTTACCAAAAAAACACTCAATCAAATGACGTTCTTTGTAGATATGCTCATCGTAATACCTTTGCACTTTTCGATTCCGTTTTGGCGGAATAACTACTGTACATCCCTTGTCTTCAAGACTTGTAACAAAGGCATTGCTATCGTAGCCCTTGTCAGCTACTACAGTAGAGTTATAGATACTTTCGGTCAACACTTGTGCCTGCGTAATTTCATTTCTTTGACCAGGAGTCAGAGTAAATTTAAGTGGATTTTCAAGTGCATCGACAAGCGCATGTATTTTAGTTGTAAAGCCACCTTTGCTCCTCCCTAAAGCTTCTTGATCCTTGGAGTTTTTTGTATATCCAGATGAACATGGATGGGCTCGGATGATCGTACCGTCGATTATAGCAACTTCTAAATCAGGCTCTTGTTTAGTATATTCAAGCAATTTTTTCCAGACATCTCTTTCACACCATCTTTTAAATCGCTTATGTATACTCCTGTAATTACCATAAGTTTTTGGTAAAAGTCTCCATTGGCAACCACTTCGCACTATGTACCACACTGCCTCTATGAATATTCTTAAACGTTTTTCATCTTTGCTGTGCATTCCTTTTACGCTTTTTATGAACTCTAAAATTTGTTTCCAATTTTCCTCTTTGATGTAATATTGCATATGGTAGTTTCTCCATTTTTTACCTATTAGGCTAAACTACCATCTTTTTCTCTCTTTTCATATTTTTTGTCCACAGAGCCTAGTTCTGAGCCGATAATCTGGCCAATTGGCCCAAAAATGCTGCCTGCTTGACCAAAAATTGATGATAAAACTATTGTGGACATAATGATCCTCCTTTTGATAGATTTTTTTGAAATTGTTGAGAAAGATCCAAGTGTCACGCTACTTGGATGACACCTATAACCTTGTCATCCCAGTGCTTCCTCCTTTGTCATCCCAGTGCCAATTTTTGTCATCCCAGTGCGTGACACTGGGATCAAGGAATTTTGATTGGACAACGAGTTGGTAAGTGTAAAGGTAGCTAATCTTATGTTAAAACACAACGTTTTTAATGGGATTGCGTGAAGACTGGATTCCAGTATCAGCTACTTGCATGACACCATCCTTTTTTCTGGATCCAAGTAGTCAAGGCACTGGGATGACAAAAACGGTACAGTCCGCGGTAGCGCGTAACGCTGGAATCTAGTACCTCATTCTCTTGTCATCCCAGTGCTTCCTCCTTTGTCATCCCAGTGCTTGACACTGGGATCCAGGAATTTTAATTGTAAGCAAGCACACTGAGTTGATAAGTATAAAAATGGCTGAAAAATAAACATTTTTGATGAGGTCACATAGAAAGCTGGATCCCAGTGTCAAGCACTGGGATGACACCCTTCCCTGGTGGACTCAAATCACAATGTTTGTACAGTTGTGCATAGGATGACGCAGATTAAGAATAAAAATCAAGGAAATTCAATAACTTACAATAAATAGTTGAAGTTTTTAATTAAGAAAAGCACATGAGTAAATCGTGTAGCTATAATCATTGTAAGCAACAATGAAAAAGTGCGGAAGTAGAAATTTGGGTTGACAAAATAAGAAAAAATATAGTATATTAATAATATTGATATTAACTTGAACTAATTATGCCAGCAGTAGTAAATACACCAGACAACATACAAAGACCGTCAAAATTAAAAAAAGCAAAAGAAATTCTGCTAGCTCCTGTAAGGTGGCTAATCACAGGTTTATTTATAGTATTACTTATAATGCTCATTATCTCGGCCCTAGTCTTTATTCTAGCCTTCATGGCATTGGATAAACTGTATCATCTTGCAGGAGGCAAAGCACCAGAATGGTTAGAGCAAAGAGCTGAAGCATTTATGGAGGCAGCACGTATTCCACAAACAACGCATGATACTGATGTAAATGATGCAATTAATATTAACGTTCAAAAGCTAAAAGAAAACTACGGTGAGCCTGATATTGATGATAAGTTTATAGAGGAAATAGAAGGATTTATTGATCAGTTAGAGTGCATAGCAAATGGCACACAAAAAGCTGCAGATAAAGATCAACTTACAGAAGATGAGAAAAAACATGCACTTGAGTGCTTGAAGCGTATAAAAAATAACCCTGGTACACATAGTGGAAGCGGGTTAACATTGAGGCAAGTTTTAAATTTAGTTTGGAAGGCTTGCAACGATCAAACTAGAGCAAATAATATAGCTATTAATACCCGCATATCACAGAGAAAATATCAACTGGTTAAACATTTAGTAGAATCGCAAACAGAATACGGAGTGCATGGTGGTCGTGGTTCAAGTGCATGTTTTACTGGTACCTTCAACAGTATTGTCTCTTCCTTGTACACTTTTGAAGAGTTTTCCTTCTTGCAAAAAGCAGATAAGAATACTATAAAGCAGGAATTTGAAAATGAGCTGCAAAAAAAGGTAGAAGAACTATTTAATCAGCTTTCCAATGATAAAGAAAAAAAAGAAGTTGCAGAAGCCTTAAGTAATCCTTCTACAAATTTCTTTTCAAGCTATGTAGAGTCATTTAAAAACCACTCTGCACGTGCAGTTTTAGGTGATAAAGAATGCGACAAATTAGTTAAAACTCATCTTAGTAATCTTCAGTACAATAGCACAATATCTTGCTTTACCTAAAGTAATCACTTAACTAACGGCAAAGTGATACCATGCTGATTCATATATTTTCCTTTCATATCATCATATGATTTCTCGCATTCACTTTCGCCTCTTAAAAATACGAATTGGCATGCGCCTTCATTAGCGTAAATTTTCGCAGGAAGTGGAGTGGTGTTTGAGAATTCGAGTGTAACATGACCTTCCCATCCAGGTTCTAAGGGAGTAACGTTTACTATAATTCCACATCTTGCGTAAGTTGATTTACCAACACAAATGACCAGTACATTCCTTGGTATACGAAAATATTCCACTGTACTTGCAAGCACAAAGCTATTTGGTGGAATTATGCATACGTCTGTTTCTTTATCTATAAAACTATTCTCAGAAAAATTTTTAGGGTCCACGATAGCTGAATTAACGTTAGTAAAAATTTTAAATTTATTATCCACTCTTGCATCGTAACCATAAGATGATAGTCCGAAAGATATAACACCTTTGCTGCTTTTGTGATTCACAAAAGGTTCTATCATTCCAAAATTTTCAGCTTTTTCTCTTATCCATTTATCTGGCATAACTGCCATAACTGTTCCTTAAAGTTGTGTAATACTTACAATAATATAAAATAAAATTTAAATGTAAACTGTAGCTTTTGTCATGCAAGTAGCTTGTATCAAATCACAATGTTCGTACAGTTATGCGCATGGCGCTGGGATGACAATGGATTATTAACTAACAAATTGTACTTCGTCACATGGTAAACGATGTCATTCCAGTCTGGAATCCAGAAAACTTACCAGGTAATAAGAACTGGATCCCAGTGTCTGGGCACTGGGATGACATCCTCCTAGGCTCTGTGGACAAAAAATATGAAAAGAGAGAAAAAGATGGTAGTTTAGTCTAATAGGTAAAAAATGGAGAAACTACCATATGCAATATTACATCAAAGAGGAAAATTGGAAACAAATTTTAGAGTTCATAAAAAGCGTAAAAGGAATTGCACAGCAAAGATGAAAAACGTTTAAGAATATTCATAGAGGCAGTGTGGTACATAGTGCGAAGTGGTTGCCAATGGAGACTTTTACCAAAAACTTATGGTAATTACAGGAGTATACATAAGCGATTTAAAAGATGGTGTGAAAGAGATGTCTGGAAAAAATTGCTTGAATATACTAAACAAGAGCCTGATTTAGAAGTTGCTATAATCGACGGTACGATCATCCGAGCCTATCCATGTTCATCTGGATATACAAAAAACTCCAAGGATCAAGAAGCTTTAGGGAGGAGCAAAGGTGGCTTTACAACTAAAATACATGCGCTTGTCGATGCACTTGGAAATCCACTTAAATTTACTCTGACTCCTGGTCAAAGAAATGAAATTACGCAGGCACAAGTGTTGACCGAAAGTATCTATAACTCTACTGTAGTAGCTGACAAGGGCTACGATAGCAATGCCTTTGTTACAAGTCTTGAAGACAAGGGATGTACAGTAGTTATTCCGCCAAAACGGAATCGAAAAGTGCAAAGGTATTACGATGAGCATATCTACAAAGAACGTCATTTGATTGAGTGTTTTTTTGGTAAAATTAAAAATTTTAGGCGCATTTTTTCCAGATTTGATAAAACTGCTGAGGTTTTTATTGGTTTTCTCAATTTTGTTGGAGCTCTTGTATGGCTTCTCTAAAATTTTGTCCACAGAGCCTAGGCTCTGTGGACAAAAAATATGAAAAGAGAGAAAAAGATGGTAGTTTAGCCTAATAGGTAAAAAATGGAGAAACTACCATATGCAATATTACATCAAAGAGGAAAATTGGAAACAAATTTTAGAGTTCATAAAAAGCGTAAAAGGAATGCACAGCAAAAGACCTGCTGCAAAAGGTGATTGAAAAAATGATGTGAGAGGGGTAGAAGAAGAATAAGCAGATCAAGTAAGGAAAAAAAATGAGCTTTAGTTACTATAATATGAAAAAACACCCAAGAAACTTTCGTAATATAACAGGTTTAAGTATAGAGGAGTTCGAAAAAGTAGTAGAAAAAGTGAGGTCTGGATGGAAAAAACTTGAAAAACAGAAAAAGTGTCATGGTAGAAGATCAAAACTACCAACTCTGGAAGATAAGTTGTTTTGCGTAATTTTGTACTATCGCACTTACATAACACATAGATTTTTAGGATGCCTATTCAATGTGCACAACGCAAATGTATGTAGGTTACTTAAGAGAATAGAGCCATTACTCGCCAAAAAAGTGACTATAACAAAAGATAGAAGTATGACGCCAGAAAAAATACTGAAGATTTTGGCTGATGTTACAGAACAGCAAATACAGAGGCCAGAAGATAGTAAAAAACGGAAGAAATCATATTCAGGAAAAAAAAGAACCAACACTATGAAAACTGAGATTATTATCGAAGAAGGAGGAAGAATTTTATCAGTGTCAAAGTCATACCGTGGTAGAATTAGTGATTTTCGCATAAGGAAACAAGAAAAATATTTACCACTTGATAGCATAAAACATGCTGATTCTGGATATCAAGGTTGGCAAAAATTGCAAAGCAATGTTATAATTCCATATAAAAAGTATCGTAAAAAGCCATTAACTCCAGAGCAGAAAGAGCATAATAGAAGGTTAGCATCATTTAGAATGAGAGTAGAAAATAAGATCCGAGAGATAAAGATATTTAAGATTATGTCGAATGTTTATCGCAATTTTCAGAAAAAATATAACTTGAGGTTCAATATTATTGCTGGTATTGTAAATCTTAAGCACGCCTTTTAGTTAACCTTGATTTTATTCACCCTCCTTTCCTTTTTTTTATCGCTTGATTCGCAGCAGGTCTAAAGATGAAAAACGTTTAAGAATATTCATAGAGGCAGTGTGGTACATAGTGCGAAGTGGTTGCCAATGGAGACTTTTACCAAAAACTTATGGTAATTACAGGAGTATACATAAGCGATTTAAAAGATGGTGTGAAAGAGATGTCTGGAAAAAATTGCTTGAATATACTAAACAAGAGCCTGATTTAGAAGTTGCTATAATCGACGGTACGATCATCCGAGCCCATCCATGTTCATCTGGATATACAAAAAACTCCAAGGATCAAGAAGCTTTAGGGAGGAGCAAAGGTGGCTTTACAACTAAAATACATGCGCTTGTCGATGCACTTGGAAATCCACTTAAATTTACTCTGACTCCTGGTCAAAGAAATGAAATTACGCAGGCACAAGTGTTGACCGAAAGTATCTATAACTCTACTGTAGTAGCTGACAAGGGCTACGATAGCAATGCCTTTGTTACAAGTCTTGAAGACAAGGGATGTACAGTAGTTATTCCGCCAAAACGGAATCGAAAAGTGCAAAGGTATTACGATGAGCATATCTACAAAGAACGTCATTTGATTGAGTGTTTTTTTGGTAAAATTAAAAATTTTAGGCGCATTTTTTCCAGATTTGATAAAACTGCTGAGGTTTTTATTGGTTTTCTCAATTTTGTTGGAGCTCTTGTATGGCTTCTCTAAAATTTTGTCCACAGAGCCTAGCGGAAATTGCTCTCAAATCACAATGTTCGTACAGTAAGCTGCTTGCAGACACCATTGTTACAATGTTCATGCAATTAAAATAGCGGTAATTGGATTAGCTATAGGTCAATCACAAGAGAAAATTAAAGCTTTTCAGTTTGATTTTTTGTTACAATAATTAGATTTATGGTCTTAACTAAAAATAATGCTTAGAAACTTTCTCCTGATTTTTGTATTCGTATTATTCACGCCGCTGTCAAATGCTGATGCCAGGAAATACATCAGAATTGTTGGATCTTCAACCGTTTTTCCTTTTATCTCGTTTATAGCCGAGGAGTTCAATCGTGTATTCCCTTTTAAGACTCCAGTTGTGGAATCAATAGGAAGTGGATCAGGGTTCAAAATGTTTTGCTCAGGAATAGGGGAAGACACGCCAGACATCACCACTTCATCTCGCCCTATGAAGGAAGTAGAAAGAGAACTATGTAAAAGGAATAAAATTAATGAAGTAATAGAGATCATCATTGGCTATGATGGAGTTGTCATTGCAAATTCAAATCAAAGCCATAGATTTGATTTCACAAAAAAGGACTTATTTGAAACTTTATCTGCATATTCTCAAGAAAATGATAAATTAGTAAAAAATAATAAGAAGTTTTGGTCTAATGTAAATCAAGCCTTACCAAAAACAGAAATTGAAATTTATGGTCCACATCAAAATACAGGCACATACGAAACTTTGGTTAATTCTATTATGCTTGATCAATATTCATGCATGAACTCAAGAATTTTCAAAGAGAATTACAAAGATCAGGAAGAAAGAAAGAAAGCATGTGGTAATATAAGGGATGACGGAAGGTATATAGAAGTTGGAATTAATGAAAACATAATAATACAAAAATTGAAAAGTAACAAGAATGCCTTAGGGATATTTAGTTTTAGCTTTTTAATGAGGAATCAAGATAAAATACAAGGGAGCACAATTGCAGGAATTGAGCCAACTTACGAAAATATATCATCGGGAAAATATATATTAGCAAGACCTCTATACCTTTACATAAAGAAAGAACACCTGGATACTGTTGATGGATTAAGAGAATTCATTAAAGAAATTATAGATTCGATCGGCATTGAAGATGGGTACCTATCTAGGCTTGGTCTGATCCCACTTTCAAGTGAAGATATAAAGAAAGCTTCAGCAAAGGTTTATGATATAACGTGACGGCAACACTTTTTTTATATTCTTTGTTCTAGCGGTGCGCACAACTGTACGAACGTTATGATATAAAAGTAATTTTTACTAAGAGAGGTGTCATTCCAGTCTGGAATCCAGCTTTCCATCCAAGAGCCAGTGCCTCTTTCTTGTCATCCAAGTACCCTCTTCTTGTCATTCCAGTGCTTGACACTGGAATCCAGCCTTTTCATAATCATCAAAACGTTGTATTTTAACATAAAACGGCTACTTTTATGCTTACCAACTTAATAAAATTCCTGGATCCCAGCGCGCCGCGCTGGGATAACAATGGATTACTGATTAACAGCTTTTTGCATTATTGCAATACTCAGAAACAACTGGGTCCGAGCTTTTCGTATTTGGGCTTTCTGATTTCTCACAAACCTTAGCAATACCAGCACCTATTAATATAACTGCTGCTAAAACTGTTAAAGCCAGTGCAACTGCAGGATACGCTAGCACATAGGCTGCAACAGCACCAACTGCGCATAGTCCACCAACACCTAGGCTCTGTGGACAAAAAATATGAAAAGAGAGAAAAAGATGGTAGTTTAGCCTAATAGGTAAAAAATGGAGAAACTACCATATGCAATATTACATCAAAGAGGAAAATTGGAAACAAATTTTAGAGTTCATAAAAAGCGTAAAAGGAATGCACAGCAAAGATGAAAAACGTTTAAGAATATTCATAGAGGCAGTGTGGTACATAGTGCGAAGTGGTTGCCAATGGAGACTTTTACCAAAAACTTATGGTAATTACAGGAGTATACATAAGCGATTTAAAAGATGGTGTGAAAGAGATGTCTGGAAAAAATTGCTTGAATATACTAAACAAGAGCCTGATTTAGAAGTTGCTATAATCGACGGTACGATCATCCGAGCCCATCCATGTTCATCTGGATATACAAAAAACTCCAAGGATCAAGAAGCTTTAGGGAGGAGCAAAGGTGGCTTTACAACTAAAATACATGCACTTGTCGATGCACTTGGAAATCCACTTAAATTTACTCTGACTCCTGGTCAAAGAAATGAAATTACGCAGGCACAAGTGTTGACCGAAAGTATCTATAACTCTACTGTAGTAGCTGACAAGGGCTACGATAGCAATGCCTTTGTTACAAGTCTTGAAGACAAGGGATGTACAGTAGTTATTCCGCCAAAACGGAATCGAAAAGTGCAAAGGTATTACGATGAGCATATCTACAAAGAACGTCATTTGATTGAGTGTTTTTTTGGTAAAATTAAAAATTTTAGGCGCATTTTTTCCAGATTTGATAAAACTGCTGAGGTTTTTATTGGTTTTCTCAATTTTGTTGGAGCTCTTGTATGGCTTCTCTAAAATTTTGTCCACAGAGCCTAGTTTACAAGCAAACTTTTCTGGATCCCAGTGTCAAGCACTGGGATGACATCATAGGGGCTACTCGGATGACATCATAGGGGCTACTCGGATGACATCATAGGGGCTACTTGGATGACACCATCTGCCACCTGCAAATTGCAATGTTTGTACAGTTGTGGGCGGTATAGCTATAGATAGTATTAGCTATTTAATAAAAAGATCGTAGCTAAACCAAGAAATATAAAAGCTGAGAGAATATCAGTTGTTGCCGATGTTAGGATTGAAGAAGAAACGGCAGGGTCAGACTTTAAACGGTGAAGCATTATAGGAATGAAAGTTCCGATGAACGTTGCAATAATTGACATCATAATCATGGAGACCACAAAAATCATCTCCACTTTGAAGCTGTGAAACCTTATTGCTAACACTACTAATGAAATAGTAGATAAGATCACCCCGTTTATAAGACCTATTAAAAATTCTTTCATCAGTATTCTTTTTGTATTTTGCTCAGTTAGATATTTTGTTGCGATTGCCCGGATGGTTAGCGTTACTGTTTGGGATCCTGCATTTCCGCTCATTGATGCAATTATCGGCATGATTATTGGCAGTACTATAAAACTTTTTATTACATCATCGAAAAAGCCAACTACTATGGAACACATTGTTGCAGCTAAGAGGTTAAACAGTAACCAAGGTAGCCTTTTAATTATAGTTTTATGTATAGGGGCATTTATATCGGCTTTAGAAGATACACCGCTTATTTTGAGTACATCCTCTTCTGTTTCTTGTTGAACAACTTTTATCACATCTTCAATTAAGATCACACCAATAATTTTACCATTCTTATTTACTACCGGAGCCGATAATAGAGAGTAATCTTTAAATATTCTTGCTACTTCCTCTTGGTCTATTCCAGTTTTAATGATTTTTATGTCATGATCCATTATCTCTTTTATTATTGTGTCTCCTGAGTGAGATATTACCTTATTTAAATTAACACTGCCTATAGGCTCTAATTTTGAGTTGATAATGAATATCTGGTGAAATTTTTCTGGTATTTTTTTATAGTTGCACACAAATTCTGTCAGTTGATTTATTGTCCAATAATATGGAGCTATAACCATATCTTTATGTATTAACCTTCCTGCACTTTCTTCTGGATATGATAGCAACTCCTCTACCGATTTCTGAGTTTTGCTGGGCAAATAGTAAAGTATATTTTCTACAGACTTTCTATCTAAATCTTTCACTATGGTTACTATATCTTCTACATCAAGGAGCATTAGTAACTTTGCTGTATTTTCTATTCCCAATGTTTCTATGATCTCTATTTGTAAATCTGGCACTACATGCACTAGGGCATCACTTAACAAATGTTGATCGAGGATATTAACTAATTTCTCCCTGTGATCACTGATTGAAGTAGATAAAAAATAAGCTAACTGAACGCTATCTATCGTTTTTACAATACTACGAACATTCTCTAGCTCCTCGTTATCAAGTGACTCTATTAAGTCATCAATAGCCTTTTTGTCTAAACCATAATGGGAACTTATTTCAATATTCATTACTTTACCTTGTTTTTTAATAAATATACGCGCTTGATTTCTTTAAACATTAAAGTATAATGAAATTATTTAAATTAACTATCATATGGTTAAATTTCTATTTTGTTTACTGTTATTGTTATTGATAGTAAATATATTAAAATCTAAAGTATAATGAAAACTTATCCAGAAATTCTTGAACACTTTCAAAGCTTAAATAAAAGTATTTCTCTTATCAGGAGGTGTCTTTGACATAGAAAAATTAAAGTTGCGTCTTGAAGAGCTTGACTCCCAAGCGTCGAATGATGACCTATGGCAAGATAACCAAAAAGCACAAGAAGTTTTAAAAGAACGTTCTAAAATTAAGAATGACGTAGAGTCGTTTTTAAAACTGAAAAGCGATTACAACGATGCCATCAGCTTAATGAAGTCTGCTATTGATGAAAATGATGAAGAATTTTTCTCTGAAGTTGAAAATGAATTAGCTAAGCTAGAGAAATTAATCAAGTGTAAAGAAACAGAGTCCTTATTTACTGGTGAAGCAGATAATAATAACTGCTTTTTAGAAATCCACTCAGGAGCTGGCGGAACCGAGAGCAATGATTGGGCTGAAATGCTGATGCGCATGTATATAAGGTGGGCAGAAATTTATCACAACTTTAAAGTTGAAGTTGTAGAAAAATTAGAAGGAGAGTCAGTTGGTATAAAGTCTGCAATGATAAAAATCGTTGGAGAAAAAGCTTATGGGTGGGCAAAAAGTGAAAGTGGAATTCACAGGCTGGTTAGAATATCGCCATTTGATGCAAATGGTAAACGTCATACCAGTTTTGCAAGTGTAGGAGTAACTCCAGTGATCGAAGATTCAATTGATATTGCTGTGGATGAAAAGGATCTAAAGATCGACACCTACCGTGCTTCCGGAGCAGGCGGTCAGCATGTGAACAAGACTGAAAGTGCGGTACGCATTACGCATATTCCAACTGGTGTTGTAGTTCAATGCCAAAATGGTCGTTCTCAACACAGAAATAAAGATGAGGCGTTAAAATTACTTAAAGGACGTTTATACCAAATTGAACTGGAAAAAAAAGAACAGAAAATGGCTGAAGAATATGGTAAAAAATGCGATATAGGCTGGGGCAATCAGATCAGATCGTACGTTATGCATCCATATCAAATGGTGAAGGATTTAAGAACCGGACATGAAGTGGGCAATATAAATTCTGTTTTTGATGGTAATATAGATTGTTTCATAGTTAGTGTGCTTACTAATACCAATTCCCGCTACACAAGTAACGGATAGACAATAATAGAAAAAAAGCCATACTGAAGTAAGTAAAGTAGCGAGGTTTAAATGGCATTAAGATCAAAATTATTGGATGAAAAAGTGGTGGAATCAGCAAAAGAAATGCTGAAGAAAGTAAGAAATAACGCATATGTTGCAAAAAAACTAAATGCTGTAATTGCAGCAAAAAAGCACAGTATAACAGCCGTAGCAAAGATATGCTGCATTTCAAGAAAGGCACTTACTGCATGGATAAAGCACCTAAAATTTGGCAGAGAAGAAAAATTATTTGCTCCGCCTCAACGCCGTAGGCTCTGTGGACAAAAAATATGAAAAGAGAGAAAAAGATGGTAGTTTAGCCTAATAGGTAAAAAATGGAGAAACTACCATATGCAATATTACATCAAAGAGGAAAATTGGAAACAAATTTTAGAGTTCATAAAAAGCGTAAAAGGAATGCACAGCAAAGATGAAAAACGTTTAAGAATATTCATAGAGGCAGTGTGGTACATAGTGCGAAGTGGTTGCCAATGGAGACTTTTACCAAAAACTTATGGTAATTACAGGAGTATACATAAGCGATTTAAAAGATGGTGTGAAAGAGATGTCTGGAAAAAATTGCTTGAATATACTAAACAAGAGCCTGATTTAGAAGTTGCTATAATCGACGGTACGATCATCCGAGCCCATCCATGTTCATCTGGATATACAAAAAACTCCAAGGATCAAGAAGCTTTAGGGAGGAGCAAAGGTGGCTTTACAACTAAAATACATGCGCTTGTCGATGCACTTGGAAATCCACTTAAATTTACTCTGACTCCTGGTCAAAGAAATGAAATTACGCAGGCACAAGTGTTGACCGAAAGTATCTATAACTCTACTGTAGTAGCTGACAAGGGCTACGATAGCAATGCCTTTGTTACAAGTCTTGAAGACAAGGGATGTACAGTAGTTATTCCGCCAAAACGGAATCGAAAAGTGCAAAGGTATTACGATGAGCATATCTACAAAGAACGTCATTTGATTGAGTGTTTTTTTGGTAAAATTAAAAATTTTAGGCGCATTTTTTCCAGATTTGATAAAACTGCTGAGGTTTTTATTGGTTTTCTCAATTTTGTTGGAGCTCTTGTATGGCTTCTCTAAAATTTTGTCCACAGAGCCTAGAAAAACTATATTGAATCAAAGTCAACGTGAACAAGTTGAGGTGTGGATAGAGGAAAACCCCAATATTATAGCTCTTTCCATAAAAGTCCGGATGTGATAGGATAAGGATAGATGATGATAAGGAGGTTGAATGCCAGCAGCATATAGTTATGATTTAAGAAAAAAAGCAATGGAAGCGCTAGGCTCTGTGGACAAAATTTTAGAGAAGCCATACAAGAGCTCCAACAAAATTGAGAAAACCAATAAAAACCTCAGCAGTTTTATCAAATCTGGAAAAAATGCGCCTAAAATTTTTAATTTTACCAAAAAAACACTCAATCAAATGACGTTCTTTGTAGATATGCTCATCGTAATACCTTTGCACTTTTCGATTCCGTTTTGGCGGAATAACTACTGTACATCCCTTGTCTTCAAGACTTGTAACAAAGGCATTGCTATCGTAGCCCTTGTCAGCTACTACAGTAGAGTTATAGATACTTTCGGTCAACACTTGTGCCTGCGTAATTTCATTTCTTTGACCAGGAGTCAGAGTAAATTTAAGTGGATTTCCAAGTGCATCGACAAGTGCATGTATTTTAGTTGTAAAGCCACCTTTGCTCCTCCCTAAAGCTTCTTGATCCTTGGAGTTTTTTGTATATCCAGATGAACATGGATGGGCTCGGATGATCGTACCGTCGATTATAGCAACTTCTAAATCAGGCTCTTGTTTAGTATATTCAAGCAATTTTTTCCAGACATCTCTTTCACACCATCTTTTAAATCGCTTATGTATACTCCTGTAATTACCATAAGTTTTTGGTAAAAGTCTCCATTGGCAACCACTTCGCACTATGTACCACACTGCCTCTATGAATATTCTTAAACGTTTTTCATCTTTGCTGTGCATTCCTTTTACGCTTTTTATGAACTCTAAAATTTGTTTCCAATTTTCCTCTTTGATGTAATATTGCATATGGTAGTTTCTCCATTTTTTACCTATTAGGCTAAACTACCATCTTTTTCTCTCTTTTCATATTTTTTGTCCACAGAGCCTAGACGAAGGAGAAAGCAGAGAAACAGTGGCAGCAAGATTTAAGATTGGATGAACTACTTTATGGGAGTGGCAGCAAAGAAGAAAAGAAACAGGAGACTTTCAATCAAAAAAACTTGGAAATGGGGGTTACAATCACAAAATTACCGACTGGGATACCTTTGCCAAATTTGCCAGAGAACACGGAGGAAAGACTCTATCGGAAATGGCTAAACTTTGGAACAACGTTAGTATCCAAACGATCTATCGAGCCCTTAAAAAAATTGGATTTACGCGCAAAAAAAGACATATGGATACAAGGAAAGAAACGAAGAAAAACGTGCTGAATTTTTGAAAATTATAGCGACAAAAGAACCTAAAAACTTAGTGTATATAGATGAGTATGGCATTGATAACACCGAAGACTACCCCTACGGATATTGCCAGAAAGGACAGCGGTTTTATGCCTTAAAATCTGGAAAGAAAACTCAACGAATCAGTATGGTTGCAGCCTTAAGTGGAAGAAAGATAGTTGTTCCGTTAACCTTTGAAGGCCACTGTAATATGGATGTTTTTAATGGATGGTTTGAGCAATTTTTGACACCGATCTTGGAACCTGGACAGACTGTCATTCTTGACAATGCTACTTTTCATAAGTCTGATAAGATTATCGAGCTTGCTAAAGGGGTTGGTGCAGAAATTTTGTATCTGCCGCCTTATTCTCCAGATTTCAACAAAATTGAGCATCATTGGTTTGCTATAAAAAACAGAGCCAGGAAAAACATTCCTCTATTCGAATCCTTTCGTCGTGCTGTTGATTCTGCCTTCCTATGACCTGTTTGGACTATTATGAGAAATGCTATACTATAAAAGAAATGAAAATAAGAATTCAAGAAAAGTTTGGTTTGAATATCAGCAAATCTACAGTACACCGTAATATGCAAAGAATGAAATTCTCATATATCACATCAAGACCACGCAGCATAATGGTCTGTTCTAGGCTGTTGGCTAGACTTTGCCTAAGTTGGATTTTCACCAACTGTATTCTAAACGCTTACTTGGCGCACCCATAACAAAAATGCCTGAAAAACGTTAATAATTATACACTATTATTAATAATTATTCAATTATATTTTTAAGTATTACAATTTTTGAAGCTAATGGATTTAATCGCAAAGCCATAGGATGACAGAAATTTAATGATCCAGGATATACTCCTTTGTTAAGGGAGATTGAGCATTTTCGAATATTTTTTGAGTGCTTCCAGACTCAACAATTCTGCCATTATGAAAGAAAATTACACTATCAGATAACTTTTTAGCTTGCTTCATTGAATGAGTCACCATAATTATAGTAAATCTTAATTTCAGCTCTTGTATAAGATTTTCGATTGCATTGGTTGCCATTGGATCAAGAGCAGAGCACGGTTCATCCATTAATAAAATAGTTGGCTTCACTGCAATTGCGCGAGCGATGCATAGCCTCTGTTGTTGGCCACCGGATAAATTGAGTGCGCTATCTTGCAATCTGTCCTTCAATTCTTCCCATAAACCAACCTTGGTTAAACTATTTTCCACCATCTCATTCAATTTTTGCTTATCCTTCGCCATACCATGCAATTTTGGCCCATAAGCAACATTATCATATATTGATTTTGGAAAAGGATTTGGCTTTTGAAATACCATACCAACTTTTGCTCTAAGTAGTACAACATCCATATCGCGTGAATATATATCACCCAGCCCATCGATATCTAATTCACCAACAGTTTTGCAACCTGGTACATAGTCATTCATACGATTAAAACAACGCAAAAATGTTGATTTACCGCACCCGGATGGTCCGATAAAAGTAGTAACTTTTCTTTTATAAATATTCAAATTTATATCGAATAAAACTTGCTTAGAGCCGTACCAGAGATTTAAATCTTTAACAGAGGCACGTGTATTGCTCATATCACATCCTGCATTGAATAGAGCCCCGGAATTTCTCTTTTATTTTCGTATAGCCATACTGCTGCTTGAACAGCTCCTCTAGCAAATGTTGTGCGATCAATTGCTTTGTGGTTTAGTTCTATCCGTTCATCAGAATTAACAAACATCACGCTGTGATCTCCTATTACTCCACCTCCACGAGATACTGCAAAACCTATTCCCCCCTTTTTCCTTATGTTTGAACCACTATGTAAATATTGATTGGACTGAAAATCCACTTTTGAAGCGTTAGCAATTGTTTTGCCAAGTTCTATAGCTGTTCCAGATGGTGAATCCTTTTTTAAGTTATGATGCATTTCCCAAATCTCAACGTCATATTCATTACCTAAAAGCTCAGCAGCTTTTTTTACCAATTTCAGCAACACATTAACCCCAACACTCATATTTGCTGACCACAATATTGGAACTTCAGCAGCATACTCTTTTAAATCGACACCTTCTATTCCAGTTGTGCCACTAACCAGCGGTGTTTTAAATTTTACAGCTGCTTTAAGGCAGTCTAACATACATTCTTTAGTTGTAAAATCTATTACAACGTCGGATAACTCAAATACGTCACTGATAGAACTTGTAACCTTGATTCCTAGATTGGCCATAATTGGTCCAATATCTGAATCTATGTACTTACTGCCTGAACGGGCAACAGCACCTGCTATTTCCACTTTGGTATTTGTAATTAATTCATTGAGTATTTTCTTGCCCATTTTGCCTAAGCAGCCTATTACTCCAACTCTGATTTTCATAAAGCTTTCTAGGCTCTGTGGACAAAATTTTAGAGAAGCCATACAAGAGCTCCAACAAAATTGAGAAAACCAATAAAAACCTCAGCAGTTTTATCAAATCTGGAAAAAATGCGCCTAAAATTTTTAATTTTACCAAAAAAACACTCAATCAAATGACGTTCTTTGTAGATATGCTCATCGTAATACCTTTGCACTTTTCGATTCCGTTTTGGCGGAATAACTACTGTACATCCCTTGTCTTCAAGACTTGTAACAAAGGCATTGCTATCGTAGCCCTTGTCAGCTACTACAGTAGAGTTATAGATACTTTCGGTCAACACTTGTGCCTGCGTAATTTCATTTCTTTGACCAGGAGTCAGAGTAAATTTAAGTGGATTTCCAAGTGCATCGACAAGCGCATGTATTTTAGTTGTAAAGCAACCTTTGCTCCTCCCTAAAGCTTCTTGATCCTTGGAGTTTTTTGTATATCCAGATGAACATGGATGGGCTCGAATGATCGTACCGTCGATTATAGCAACTTCTAAATCAGGCTCTTGTTTAGTATATTCAAGCAATTTTTTCCAGACATCTCTTTCACACCATCTTTTAAATCGCTTATGTATACTCCTGTAATTACCATAAGTTTTTGGTAAAAGTCTCCATTGGCAACCACTTCGCACTATGTACCACACTGCCTCTATGAATATTCTTAAACGTTTTTCATCTTTGCTGTGCATTCCTTTTACGCTTTTTATGAACTCTAAAATTTGTTTCCAATTTTCCTCTTTGATGTAATATTGCATATGGTAGTTTCTCCATTTTTTACCTATTAGGCTAAACTACCATCTTTTTCTCTCTTTTCATATTTTTTGTCCACAGAGCCTAGTTATATTCAATTATATTCGAAAATATCCTATTAGCAAAGAATACTTGTGAGACACACACTAAAGAATGAATTTTGGTAGGCATAAAAGCAGCTATTTTATGTTAAAATACAACATTTTGATGAAATTATAAGAAAGGCTGGATCCGAGTAGTCAGCTACCCGTCAGTGCATGTTGAAAAATCATTTTATGATCTAAATCAGTTTTTTTACAGGTAACTTCTAAGCTTATCAATTTTTCCAAGATCTTCTTAAGTTCTGAAAGTTGCAAACTTTTCAAATGAGATTTAAAACTCTGCAATTGTTTAAAAAACAATGGAGGGCATAGCTGATCAATCGCAGCCTGCTCACTCATTCCACCTTGCACTGACAGCAAAACGGTTTCAAGGCGTAGGAAATAATTTGATATAATGCGAATTAGTGCTATCGGTGAAAAATTTTCTTGCGATATCAATGCATCAGAAATTCTAATGAAGCGCGACATATCTTTACTTGCTATGGCAGAGCATAAATCATCAAGTGTAGCATAGTCATTGCCGGAAGTTGAAAAGCATAATTCTATATCAGTAAGTTTTAGGTCTTTTCTCTCCCCTAAGTACAAAACTAACTTCTCAAGTTCTGAACATATAGGCAGCTTTCTATGGTTAAAATAAGACTGCAAATGATGAATTATCTCATTTGTGCATTTTATATCATTTTGTTTTAAGTAACTTGATATAATATCATAAAGATTGCTGTTGCTGTCTTTATAGCAAGCAATTACACCAAAAATTTTTGAACTCTCCATATAACTTTTGGTTGCAGAATTGTGTGGAAGATCAGTTGCTGTCATCATTACATAATGACCACTTGCGTTATAATCCAACACGTTTTTTAACTCTTTGGATATACCTCCACTCACATTTATCAGCTTAATTAATTTTTTGCTGGTAAACATCGAAATGTTTGCCAATTCAGAAAACAGTAAACCGGGTGACTTATTCACTATTGCAAAATCCATCACCTGAACTGAATACTCATCCAAACTGGCAATTATTTCTTGTACATAAAAATCAACCCTACTGTTATCATTTCCATGAATTAACACACCACTTAAAGCATCAGGTTTCTCTAGGAATCTTTTAACTTTGGATGGTGTAACCCTCATGCCACCTATATGATATCATTCTCATTTGACTGTACATGAGTATCCAAAGACTCTGAGTCTCCTTGTGCAATATTATGCACATCACCTGCTACATCATCTGACTCTTCTGTTTTTCCTGTAATATAATTATAAAATTTTTTCACAGGTTGAGATATATATTTGGAAAAAAATCCTTCTTCGCTCATATTGCTTACTCCATAAAACTAACAACTTATCATTAGCACATAAACAATAATATAGCAAATTGTGCTAAGATAGTGATGTTTTATAATGAGTATATTACAAAATTATTAACATTCGAGATTAAAATTAAGCCAACCTGCTTAATACTAGCCTTATAAAATAAGCGATAATTAAATATACGGCTGCAACAAGTATAATTGCAGGTCCAGTTAACAAATCAAAACTTGCAGATAACATGAGACCTGATATCCCAGAGATTACAGAAAAAACTGTTGCAACAATAATCATCTCCATTGGAGTTTTCGAAATGAGCCTTGCAGATGCTGCTGGTATTAGCAAAAATGCAGCAATGAGTAATATTCCTATTAATTGGGCAGCAATTGCTATAAATATAGCAAGAGTGATTAAAAATTCTAGTCTAACAAAGGTAACATTAATTTTTTCAACTACTGCTAAATCTTGATTAATTGAAATCATTAACCAATAACGCCATCTAAATATTAATATCAAAGTAACTACTGCAGAGGTTAAAAAAATCAATACTATATCACTTTGATCGAGCGTTAATATATCACCAAACAGTGAGCTAATAATACTATTATTGCCAGATGGAAGAAAAGACATAAGTATTAAACTCGATGATAAAACTACATTGGTAACAATGTTCAATATCGTATCAGCAGAATATAATCTGTTAAAATTAAGAGAAAGTAGTATAGCAAATGTAATTGCAATGAGCATTATGCTAAGCGATGGGCTAATCTTAAAGATCAAAGCAAGTGCAATACCAAGCAATGAAGAATGGGACAAACTATCACCAAGATAAGATAACCTTTGCCATATCATAAACGATCCTAAAGCGCCTGTTACTAGGCTAATTACGACTACTGCAACTAGACTGTTGATGAAAAAATCCTGGGTAAACATTTCAAACATGCTATATGGCTATTAGATAACTGACAACAAATCTATCTTCGGATATCAGAATATTATGGGTTCTGCATGCAGAACCTGTTGTCATAAATTCAAAATTTAAACTTTTTTGTTCCATAAGATAGGACTTCACTGAAGAACTTAGTATATTGCGTGTTTTATCAGTACCTATTATCAAAATTTCTATTTCCTCTGTTAAAAAAGATTTAAAATGTTCCTTACTATTTATATCACTTTCTTTCAATTTAATCACCTTTTCAGGAAAAATTATAATTGAGCCATAATATTCTTGATTGTTTACCAAAAATTTTCCTTCCCTGTAACCATTTATAAGATTTTTATTCTCGGAAATTAAGGGCATAAAGTCAAACTATTAATTGAGTGTCACATACCCACCATTCTGGTTGCTTTTTTCCGATATTAACTGCAGCAGCTTTTGCATTTTCCTCACTATCGAATATTCCAAAACATGCTACACCACTGCCTGACATGCGAGAAAGTATAGAGCCTTCTTGTGACTCAAGTGTTGATATCACATCCTTAATTTCAGGTACAAGGCTTATTGCTATTTCTTGAAGATCGTTTCTCGTCTCTTTAAGAAACTTCAACAAATCCTTTTCAGCGTCATCGCTCCATTTAATTGGCTCAGAAAATTTTCCTTCATGTTTGGAAAATACCTCTGGTGTACTCAAAAACTTTTTTTTCGGTTTCACAAGCACCACATTCGTGGGTAAAGAGAACTTTTTTATGTGGCACAATTCTTCACCAATACCTCTAACAAAAACAGGCTTGCTATCTACACTTGCGGGAACATCAGCGCCAACGTTTAAGGCTATTTCATTTAAAATCGTCCTATCAATCTTCCACAGCTTCCCTAGCGTACGTACCACAGCTCCAGCATCTGAGGATCCGCTACCAAGTCCTGCAGCAATTGGTATGTTTTTTACAACCTTTACAGTGACTTTAGTGCGTACAGGAGCATGCCTAAGCAGCAGATTAACCGCTTTCATTACAGTGTTATATTGGTTATTTATTTTAGACTCGGAGTTTATAAATTCAACTGTAGAGTTATCGTATCTAGAATCCTTCTCACCTACTTTTATTTCCAAAAAATTAGAGAGATTAGCAAAGACAAATAAACCTTCAATCAAGTGATACCCTGTTTCTTTTTTGTCTACAACATGCAAAAAAAGATTGATTTTTGCAGGCGCCTTTACACAAAAACTTTTCATTATATATCTTCACTAAGATTATTTTTACATTATATGTATAATGCTATTCTAGTCAACTTTTATAAGGTTTTCGCACTTCTGATGAGATCAAATGCCATAAATCCTAATTTCTCTGTGTGGGTAAATGCATCTGCTGGTACAGGCAAAACAAAAATCTTAATAGACAGGGTATTGAGACTTTTATTAGAAAACAAAAGAAATATTCTCTGCTTAACGTTCACCAATGCTGCAGCAAACGAGATGGAGAATCGCATTCACAGCATACTCAGTAAGTGGGCAATATGTTCAGATAGTGTGTTGGCAGCAGATCTAGAACAACTAGATTTCTTTCCGATGTCATTCCAGTGCGTGACGCTGGAATCCAGTAAAAAAAAAGAATGGATCCCAGTGTCAAGCACTGGGATGACAAAGGAGAGTGCTGGGATAACGGAGGGATCCAGAAAAAATGAAGCACTTGATCGTCACTTAACAAGAGCAAGAAGGCTTTTCTCTGAACTGGAAAATCTTGGTCTAACTATACAAACCATACACGCTTTCTGTTACAAATTAATCTCCAGCTTTCCTATAGAAGCTGGCATTGCTCCAAATTGCACGCTGAGTGAATGTAAAGAATTACATTCCATCATATTCAATAAAGTGCTTCATAACGAAACTGTGCAGGATGATATCAACCTTATTGCAACTGAAATTGATGAAAATAAACTACGCGATTTGCTTTATACTTTATGTATAAAAAGATCGATATCAGCAAATGATTCGAAATATATCAAAGATAAATTGAGCGCCCCAGATGAAATTCATGACTTACAGAGTGAAACAATTGAGCACGTGGAAAGACTAGCCGAGATATTAAGTGAAGGCAGTAAAAGAGATCAGAGTTATAGTGCAATACTTTATTCTACTGTCATTCCAGTGCTTGACACTGGAATCCAGAAAAAAAGAACCAGTGTCAGCTACTCGGATGACACCGGAATAAAGTGGAATGACACCAAAATAGAAAACCTAGCCAAGGTATTTCTAAAATCAGAATCGCACGAAAAAAAGAGCATATCATCCATTGCAACAAAAAGTATTTTGGAGAAATTTAGAGATGCAGAGCAAATAATAGAGAGCGTTCAGAATGTAGTATTTACCCATATAAGAGACATGAACTCTTATCAAATATTCAAGAGAACCAGTAGCTTACTTGGTATATTTAAAGTATATGTTGATTTATATAATAGTGAAAAATCAAAAAATGCACTGCTTGACTACAATGATATAATCAACTTAGCAACAAATCTTCTCAGCAATCCAAACTATAAAGATTGGATATTGTTTAACTTGGATCAAAAAATAGATCACATCCTTGTTGACGAGGCACAAGACAATAGCATCAGCCAGTGGAAAATTATAACAAATCTCTGCGATGAATTTTTTGCCGGTGATGATGAAAAGCGAACCTTATTTGTAGTTGGTGACGTAAAACAATCCATATACAGATTTCAAGGAGCAAATCCCCATCTATTCAACTATATGCAACAATACTTTCATACGAAAACTGGTGGTAGAGATTGGATATCATGCCAACTTGAAAAGTCATTTCGTTCAACTCCAGAAGTTTTGATGCTTGTAGATAGAATATTTAATAACTTCCGCGCAGAAATATCTTTTAATGATAATGAAATAAAACATGTTCCACATAGAGAAAATGACCAAGGATATATTGAAATTTGGCCAGCGTTACCAAGGCGCAAAGAGAAAGAACAGCAAGCTTTACAAATTCCTCTGACATGCAAGGAAGGTTATACAATAGCAGATCGATTACTTGCTCAAACAATAGCTAACAGAATTCACAATTGGTTAAACGAAGGGCGGATTTTAGTCGCTAAAGATCGCCATATAGAACCAAGAGACATTATGGTTCTGGTACGACAACGAAACGTATTAGTTGATTACATAATAAGCGAACTTAAAAAAGCAAACGTGCCAGTTGTAGGCCGGGATTATTTTAGAATTATGGACTATATAGCCGTGCAGGACTTAATAGCTTTGGCCGAATTTTTACTCCTCCAGGCAAATGATTTAGCTCTTGCAAATGCTTTAAGATCACCGCTATTTAATTTCACCGAGGATGATTTATTTAACATTGCATACGACCATAAAGAGCATTCACTATGGGAAAGAATTCAGGATTATTCTGTGGTTATCTATAGTGAATTAAACTATCTCATTAACTTATCTCGCACAGAATCCCCTCTCGCATTATTCACGCATATACTGCGCACAGGTAAGAAGAAATTTGCTGCAAGGCTAGGTCTTGAGTGCTTCGAGGTTCTAGACGAATTTATGAACCTTGTGTTGCAATTTGAAAATCCATCTCTTCAAGCATTTGTTCAATGGATCAAGGAGAATAATCCGGAGATTAAGAATGATATGCAATCAGAACGCAATGCTGTGCGAATAATGACAATTCATAAATCAAAAGGTCTGCAAGCTCCCATAGTATTTTTGGTTGATACAAACACAGTGCCAAGAAACAGTGAAAGCATTATCTTTGATGGAACAGAAGTGCCATTTTGGTGTGGAAAAAACAACAACGCTTATTGTGATCAAGTAAAAAGAGAGAAAAAACTAGAGGATTATAATGAATATTTGCGTTTATTATACGTAGCACTCACACGTGCTGAAGATGAGTTATACATCTTAAGTAAAGAGCCAGTGCAAAAGGGCTCTTGGTATGATCTAATCACTCAGTATGGAGAACCATATGAAAAGAAACAAAGGGGTTTACAGCCAATATTTAAAGAAAAAGTTGAAGTGCTATGTGTGAATGCAAACTACCCTTATATTTATAAAAAACGTGATTATTTTGATATTCCGGTCATTTCGCTTCCGCCAAACCTATCAATGTCATTCCAGCGCCCTCTTTCGTCATTCCAACATCCTTCCTTGTCATCCCAGCGTCCTCTCCTGTCATCCCAGTGCTTGACACTTGGATCCAGTAAAAAAGAAGGAAAATCAGCATCAGCTACTTGGATGACAGATGGTTATACAAGAGGCCTGATCATTCACAGCATATTACAATATATGCCCAAGATAGAAAAAGAAAGGAGAAAAAATTGGGTCAGAAAATATCTTGACAATATAAACACCAGTGAAGATAAGGATGAAATTTACAGTAAAATATTGGCCTTTAATGAAAAATATGGCTATTTGTTTGACTTGGAAGGCAAATCAGAGATTACACTGAGTGGAACAATTGATGGCAAGTCAGTATTAGTACGACTAGATAGGCTATGCATAACGCAAGATAAAGCAATCATAATTGACTACAAATCACACCGTAACGTTTCTGTTTCCTTATTAAATGAAATAAAAAAACAGATGTTAATCTATAAAACCTTAGTACAAGAAATATATCCAAACAAGCAAGTAGAGTGTGTGGTTATTTGGGTGGAAGATTTAACTCTGCAATCTGACTTTTGATGAAACTTGATTGCAAGAGTGCGGTAAAAGAATCTATAGCTAAAGTCATTCTGGTTTAGCAACCAATTTAAAAAACGACAAATTCGTCATTCCAGTGCCTTCTTCTCCTGTTATTCCAGTGCCCTCTTTCTTGTCATCCCAGTGCGTGACACTGGGATCCAGAAAACTTAATTGCAAGTAATACATTGAGTTTGGTGAGTATGGGTTTTGCGTTATAGAATGAAGCACTTTTGGTGAATTTGTAAAGAAAACTGGATTCCAGTGTCAAGTACTGGAATGACAAGTTCTCGGCAACCCCTACGTCATCCCGTCACGGTATCTCTTAGCCGCTAACACGTAGCGGAATGACGATTGTCGGTAAATCTAAAGACCTGCTGCGAATCAAGCGATAAAAAAAAGGAAAGGAGGGTGAATAAAATCAAGGTTAACTAAAAGGCGTGCTTAAGATTTACAATACCAGCAATAATATTGAACCTCAAGTTATATTTTTTCTGAAAATTGCGATAAACATTCGACATAATCTTAAATATCTTTATCTCTCGGATCTTATTTTCTACTCTCATTCTAAATGATGCTAACCTTCTATTATGCTCTTTCTGCTCTGGAGTTAATGGCTTTTTACGATACTTTTTATATGGAATTATAACATTGCTTTGCAATTTTTGCCAACCTTGATATCCAGAATCAGCATGTTTTATGCTATCAAGTGGTAAATATTTTTCTTGTTTCCTTATGCGAAAATCACTAATTCTACCACGGTATGACTTTGACACTGATAAAATTCTTCCTCCTTCTTCGATAATAATCTCAGTTTTCATAGTGTTGGTTCTTTTTTTTCCTGAATATGATTTCTTCCGTTTTTTACTATCTTCTGGCCTCTGTATTTGCTGTTCTGTAACATCAGCCAAAATCTTCAGTATTTTTTCTGGCGTCATACTTCTATCTTTTGTTATAGTCACTTTTTTGGCGAGTAATGGCTCTATTCTCTTAAGTAACCTACATACATTTGCGTTGTGCACATTGAATAGGCATCCTAAAAATCTATGTGTTATGTAAGTGCGATAGTACAAAATTACGCAAAACAACTTATCTTCCAGAGTTGGTAGTTTTGATCTTCTACCATGACACTTTTTCTGTTTTTCAAGTTTTTTCCATCCAGACCTCACTTTTTCTACTACTTTTTCGAACTCCTCTATACTTAAACCTGTTATATTACGAAAGTTTCTTGGGTGTTTTTTCATATTATAGTAACTAAAGCTCATTTTTTTTCCTTACTTGATCTGCTTATTCTTCTTCTACCCCTCTCACATCATTTTTTCAATCACCTTTTGCAGCAGGTCTTTTGCTGTGCATTCCTTTTACGCTTTTTATGAACTCTAAAATTTGTTTCCAATTTTCCTCTTTGATGTAATATTGCATATGGTAGTTTCTCCATTTTTTACCTATTAGGCTAAACTACCATCTTTTTCTCTCTTTTCATATTTTTTGTCCACAGAGCCTAGGCTCTGTGGACAAAATTTTAGAGAAGCCATACAAGAGCTCCAACAAAATTGAGAAAACCAATAAAAACCTCAGCAGTTTTATCAAATCTGGAAAAAATGCGCCTAAAATTTTTAATTTTACCAAAAAAACACTCAATCAAATGACGTTCTTTGTAGATATGCTCATCGTAATACCTTTGCACTTTTCGATTCCGTTTTGGCGGAATAACTACTGTACATCCCTTGTCTTCAAGACTTGTAACAAAGGCATTGCTATCGTAGCCCTTGTCAGCTACTACAGTAGAGTTATAGATACTTTCGGTCAACACTTGTGCCTGCGTAATTTCATTTCTTTGACCAGGAGTCAGAGTAAATTTAAGTGGATTTCCAAGTGCATCGACAAGCGCATGTATTTTAGTTGTAAAGCCACCTTTGCTCCTCCCTAAAGCTTCTTGATCCTTGGAGTTTTTTGTATATCCAGATGAACATGGATGGGCTCGGATGATCGTACCGTCGATTATAGCAACTTCTAAATCAGGCTCTTGTTTAGTATATTCAAGCAATTTTTTCCAGACATCTCTTTCACACCATCTTTTAAATCGCTTATGTATACTCCTGTAATTACCATAAGTTTTTGGTAAAAGTCTCCATTGGCAACCACTTCGCACTATGTACCACACTGCCTCTATGAATATTCTTAAACGTTTTTCATCTTTGCTGTGCATTCCTTTTACGCTTTTTATGAACTCTAAAATTTGTTTCCAATTTTCCTCTTTGATGTAATATTGCATATGGTAGTTTCTCCATTTTTTACCTATTAGGCTAAACTACCATCTTTTTCTCTCTTTTCATATTTTTTGTCCACAGAGCCTAGAAAATGCTTTACTTATGTTTTTTGATTTTTCCTTAAAGAGCTTAGATAAATCCTCTATTTTATACTTATTCTTAGTTTCAGTGTTACTGTTGTGCATAGTTGATACAGCAAATTCATCAACGCAAAGGTAAATAAAAAAGATTAATCAGTCAATAAATTAATAATCAGAATAGGGCAATTTTTCGGATTGTTGATGATATTTAAAATTTCACTATAATGAAAGTTTAAGCCAGCGTTTTTAAGATGAATAAAGAGTTATTAGATGACATACTTTCACTTGAAGATAAAGCAGTTTCCGAAATTGAGAATGCTTCTTCTTTGCAAGATTTAGAAAAAGTTAGGCTATTATATTTGGGAAAAAAGGGTGTAGTTAGAGCGTATTTTGATAACTTAAAAAAGATAGAAAATGCAGAAAAAAAGCGTGATTTAGGCGCAGTTATTAACGCTTTACGTGATAAGATAGATCATCTTATCATGAATAGGGAAAATGTGCTAAAAACAGAAGAAGTTAACTTTAAATTGCAGAACGAGGCAGTTGATATTACGTTGCCTATTAGACCAGAAAAAATCGGCAAGATCCATCCACTCAGTAAAGTTATAAATGAAGTAAAGCTTATTTTTGCACATATGGGTTTTAAAGCAGTTGATGGCCCTGACATTGAAGATGAATTTCATGTATTTGATGCACTGAATACTCCAAGTCACCATCCTGCGCGAGAGGAGCAAGATACCTTCTACTTAAAGAATAAAATAGATGATAAAAGAATGGTGCTGCGCACTCATACCTCATCTGTACAGATTAGAACCATGGAAAAAACAAAAAAATTCCCAATTAAAATAGTAGCCGCAGGTAGAGTATACAGAAACGACTTTGATGCAACTCATACTCCTATGTTTCACCAGATAGAAGGGTTATATGTCGATGAAAACGTCAATATGGGCCAGTTAAAATTTACTATTCATCACTTCCTTAATAAGTTTTTTGGAGATAAAGGGCTGAAGATACGTTTTCGTAATAGTTTTTTTCCTTTTACTGAACCCTCTGCGGAAGTGGACATAAGTTATAAAGATAGTAAATGGATAGAAGTGCTTGGATGTGGTATGGTGCATCCAAATGTCTTTCAAAATGTTGGAATAGACCATACTAAATACAACAGTTTTGCGTTTGGCATTGGTATAGAAAGGCTTGCGATGCTAAAATATCAAATCAGTGACCTAAGAAGCTTTTACGATAACAAAATCAGTTGGCTTGATCATTATGGTTTTCATTTTTCATCTTTAAGATAAGTGATAAATAAAGCTCATACTTTTATCATACTTGCTGCCGGGCATGGCAGGCGGATGAATTCAGATTTGCCTAAGGTTCTGCACAAAATAGGCAATTTTTCCATGCTCCAGCATGTTATTTACAATGCAAAACAGTTAAATCCTGAAAATATTGCTGTTGTAGTTGATCTGCCTTTAATTGAAAGACTAAAGTGCTTTGAGGATATACAGTTAATTACACAAGAATCAACACTCGGTACGGGAGATGCAGTCAAAACTGCGATGAGAAACCTGAAAGAATTGCCAGATTTAAGCATAGTTGTTGTGCAGTATGGAGATACTCCGCTCATAAAAAGCAGCACAATAACTAAAATGGTTGGTTGCTTAGAAGGCAAGGCTCTAGTTTGTCTTGGTTTCAAAACAAGCAATAAAGAATACGGTAGGTTAATCATCAAGGATGGTTCTTTAGTAGAAATCTTAGAGGCACAAAATGACAAAAATGTTGATGAAGAGTTCCTTGCCAATGCTGGAATAATGGTTGCATATGCAAAGAATTTACGTGAATTGGTGGAGAAAATAGAGTGCAATAGCTCAACTCATGAGTATTACTTAACCGATATAGTCTCCATTGCGGTGGAACATGGTTTGAACGTCGGTTACGTTATTACCGGTGGAGAAGAAGCAACTGGAATAAATAACAGAAATGACCTTATAAAAGCTGAATTTTACTTTCAAGAAAATAAAAGAAAAGTTTTTACCGACTCCGGAGTAACGCTTGTTGCGCCAGAAACTGTTTTCTTTTCTCTTGATACGCAAATTACCAGAGATTCAGTGATTTACCCATACGTTTTTTTTGGTCCTGGAGTGAAAATAGAGTCTGGTGCGAAAATACTGCCATTTTCGCATTTAAAAGACTGCTTAATTAAAAGTAATGCTGAGGTCGGTCCATTTACCAGAATACGCGGAAACACAACAATTGGTAATAAGGCAAAAATAGGAAATTTTGTGGAAGTGAAAACAAGTGAAGTTGGTCAAAACACTAGAATAAAACACTTAAGTTATATAGGAAATGCTAAAGTAGGGCAGGAGAGTAATATAGGAGCAGGCACTATTGTTTGTAATTATGATGGGAAAAATAAACATGAAACGAATATAGGGAGCAATTGCTTTGTTGGCGCCAATAGCTCACTAATTGCGCCGCTTAATATTCATGATGAATCTGTAATTGCAGCAGGTAGTGTTATAGTTGAGGATGTACCAGAAAAAAGCCTTGCAATAGCAAGGGAAAAGCAGGTGATTAAGAGAATAAAGTAATTCGCTGTAATTATATTAGACTTCTTGCATTACCTCCCAGGCCACAACTGTCATTCAATAGAAACAAAAAAAATTGCTTTACAAACTTCGCCAGCCCCCTTATTATAGTATTAAGGGTCTTTTTGACTCAAAACTTGTTTTTGATCTGCGCAGGTTCAATGACAAAATTCAGTAAAAAACTCAGGGTATCTTTTGGCGGATTACATAAAATTATAGCTGCTGTATGTCTTTTAAATTTTTTCTACATTCAGCCAAACCGCGCTTAAACTAAGCGTCAGCACATTATTATAGCGCCAATTTAAAGTATTAGAGGGTCAAAACCAGCACCACGGGGTTTCTTTTGCCTTTTTTTTCATTTGGTAAATTTCTTAAATATTTATGGCTAAACGACAACCGTCATCCCGCTGCTTGTGAGCGGGATCTAGGCTCTGTGGACAAAAAATATGAAAAGAGAGAAAAAGATGGTAGTTTAGTCTAATAGGTAAAAAATGGAGAAACTACCATATGCAATATTACATCAAAGAGGAAAATTGGAAATAAATTTTAGAGTTCATAAAAAGCGTAAAAGGAATGCACAGCAAAGATGAAAAACGTTTAAGAATATTCATAGAGGCAGTGTGGTACATAGTGCGAAGTGGTTGCCAATGGAGACTTTTACCAAAAACTTATGGTAATTACAGGAGTATACATAAGCGATTTAAAAGATGGTGTGAAAGAGATGTCTGGAAAAAATTGCTTGAATATACTAAACAAGAGCCTGATTTAGAAGTTGCTATAATCGACGGTACGATCATCCGAGCCCATCCATGTTCATCTGGATATACAAAAAACTCCAAGGATCAAGAAGCTTTAGGGAGGAGCAAAGGTGGCTTTACAACTAAAATACATGCGCTTGTCGATGCACTTGGAAATCCACTTAAATTTACTCTGACTCCTGGTCAAAGAAATGAAATTACGCAGGCACAAGTGTTGACCGAAAGTATCTATAACTCTACTGTAGTAGCTGACAAGGGCTACGATAGCAATGCCTTTGTTACAAGTCTTGAAGACAAGGGATGTACAGTAGTTATTCCGCCAAAACGGAATCGAAAAGTGCAAAGGTATTACGATGAGCATATCTACAAAGAACGTCATTTGATTGAGTGTTTTTTTGGTAAAATTAAAAATTTTAGGCGCATTTTTTCCAGATTTGATAAAACTGCTGAGGTTTTTATTGGTTTTCTCAATTTTGTTGGAGCTCTTGTATGGCTTCTCTAAAATTTTGTCCACAGAGCCTAGTTGTCTAGTGAGAGATATATCGCTATTTGAAGGTTGTGTATCTCCGCTTGGATGATTGTGAGATATTACAATGGATGTTGAACCAATCAAAAGTGCGCGCTTGATGATCTCTCTGACATAAAGAGGAGTTTGATCTACTGTACCAATATTTTGCAGGTCTTCCGCTATTAGACGATACTTCTTATTCATGTAGATGACGCGAAAATTTTCCTTATTGAGGCTTCCTATACTTATTCTTAAATAATCAAGCAATTTTTCCCAGTTATCGATTACAGGCAGGTTTTTTATTTCTTCTCTTGCAGAACGAACAAAGGCTTGTTTTACATAAAAGATGGCAGATATCGCTGCATTGCTGACACCATCAACGTTTTGCAGCGCTTCCAGGTCAGCATTAAAAACTTTATTTAAGCTGCCAAAACTTTCTATCAAACTCTTTGCCACCGGTTTTACATCAATTCTACTATATGCTGAATATAAAATGTGCTCTAAAACTTCATAATCAAGTAATGATTGTCCATTATCTAAAATAATTTTCTCTCTTAGGCGCTTTCTATGCCCCTTTTTGTAATTTTTCATCATCAATGAATTGCTTATCTCTTGTATAATAAGAAATTAGATTTTTAAGTAAAATATTTAATAAAGCGCATGACGCACAATTGTAAGAACATTCATTTTTAAAGACAGCAAATGGTGTCATGAAAGTAGCTGAGACACTGTCCTCCTTTGTCATCAGAGTAGCTGACACTGGTTCCTTTACGACGGCAGTGCCCAGAGGTGTCATCCCAGTGCGTGCACATAGTGCAAAAAATTAAAAATAAGACGCCAATACGTAATACTGTTGTCGTTTAATCTGCACAGATTGAAGATAAATGAATACCTTCAGTATCATGATAAAGGGGCTGGCGAAGGGTGTCAAGTAGTTTTTAGCTCTGCTTTCCAAGGCTTTTACTCGTGACAACCACTGTGCCTGCGATCTTATCATGCCAAGTTTGACAGCGTTTGTTGAAATTTGACCATAAAAAGCCCAAGAATAATGGTGCAACTGATAGTATGAGGGAAAAAAATCTCTTGGTTGCTTGCCTTAAAGTCATTTTTCCGAAGGTTTGTGCATCCACAACTCTGAGCCCAAATAATAGTTTTCCAGGTGTAGTAGCAAACTTTACCCACATATATATTACATAGCAAAAGAGCATAATAAACTGGACTATTTGATTTAGGATCAGTAACTTAATGAGTCTACTCTGCGTTACTGTTTCCTCTGTAGATAATGGCACTTGCATTTCATATTTCGCGGCAATTTGGCTTAATATTTTGCTATCCTCTGAGTTCATAAAGAGCTGATTTAAGGCTTGGCCGCAAAACTGCAAGAACAAAACGATAATAATCAAATCAAGCAATACTGATATATAGCGCCTGAGGCCCGTTACATAACATATTCCATTTTCGTCTTTCTTTACCTTTTGAATAACATTTATAGAAGAAAAAATAGAGAATAAACGATCAAAAAATTTATGTAACATATATATGCTTTCCAATATTTAACGTGCCCCTGGCCGGACTTGAACCAGCATGCTTTTGCAAGCAACAGATTTTGAGTCTGCCGTGTCTACCATTCCACCACAGGGGCCTTAAGGTTTAATGCTATAGGTAGCACAAAATTAGTCAAATTTTATATGTCTTTCAAATCAAAACTAAATATTCTACAATAATCAACAGTTACTCTCAAAACTTAAAATGAATGAATTAGCTAGTCTCCTCAGTTCAAGAAGTGTAGACAAGGAAATATGTAAATTACCGCATAATCTAGAAGCTGAACAGATGCTTATTGGTGCAATGATTCGTGATAATAGAATCTGTGATGCAGTTGAAGATACAATTACGGCAGAGAATTTCTATGATCCATTACATCAGAGTATCTTTACGCAAATATCCAAAACCAGGAAACACGGTATAGTTGCCAATGAACTAAGCCTCAAAATGTTTTTTGAGAACGACCAAGCGTTTACCGAATGTGGTGGGGTAGAGTACTTAGCAAAGCTTGCAGCGAAGGCAAGTATTGCGCTTGATATCTATAGTTTGACTAAAATAATCCGTGATACTTACTTAAGGAGATGTTTAATTAAGCTCGGGCAAGAAATAGTTGGTGATAGCTACAACTACGATATTGAAAATCCTGCACAGGCGCAAATTGAACAAGCAATGACAAAATTGTTCAATTTGGCAGTAAAAAAACAAGGTGAGAAAACATATATAAAACTTGCAAGTTCAATTAAAGATGTAGTTGAGAAGATCAGCACACTGAAAAATAATCCAGAAGCGCTAGGCGTTACAACCGGACTTCAAGATCTAAATCAGCTTCTTGGTGGTCTACAAAAATCTGATTTATTAATTTTAGCTGCAAGGCCTTCTATGGGTAAAACAGCATTGGCGCTAAACATCGCACTTAATGCTTGTAAGATGTTGCAAAAAAGAGCAGATAAGCAACACTATGTAGCGTTTTTCTCGCTCGAAATGTCAGCAGAGCAATTAACTGCAAGGCTGATCACTATAGATTCAGGGATTAGTTATTATAAGGCATTAACCGGGAGAATTAGTGATTTTGAATTGCATGAATTTATCAATACTAGTACAGAATTATCTGAACTGCCTTTCATCATAGATGACACCCCTGCGCTATCAATTAGTGCCCTTCGCACCAGAATACGCTTGCTGTATCAATTATATAATGTAGAAGTGGTATTCATTGATTATTTGCAGCTAATCAGAGGAACAACAAAAAGGAGTAATGAAAATAGAGTGCAAGAAATCTCGGAAGTGACGCAGGGTTTGAAAGCAATTGCAAAGGAGCTAAATATTCCCATTGTTGCACTATCTCAGCTCTCTCGTTCTGTTGAGCAGAGGGATGATAAAAAACCACAACTTTCTGATTTACGTGATTCAGGGAGCATAGAGCAAGACGCAGATATAGTAATGTTTCTCTATAGAGAAGAGTATTATGAACTAAGAAAACAGCCAAATGAAGGAAACAATAAACATCGGGAATGGCAAGAGAAAATGGAAAAAATTAGAAACATTGCAGAGCTCATTATTGCAAAGCAGAGAAATGGACCAATTGGCAGTGTGAAGCTATATTTTGACTCTAACAGAGGTGCATTTAAAGATTACACGGAAAGGCATAGTTCATAGCTTGGCAGCAATCTTCTTGTTCCCAAGTTTATCAATTATTTTTTTTATGTAAAGATAGCTTGACAACTTCTTAAAAATCCTTTTATAATGGTATTATATTTTATAATACGTGAGATGATGAATAAAAACAATGTACCCTATTATATAGCTGGAACTCTGGCTACTTTCACTTTATTAGCATCTGGAGTGTTTGCTGCAGCTCCTTATATTGGTTTCTTAGCTCCAGTTGCAGCATTAAGTGTTGGCTTGCCATTTATTATTGGTTATGCTGTGTTTTCTGTTGTAACTATTGCACTTTCGTATAAAGCAATTAGTGAGAACAAAACAAATTCTGAGTTAAAAAATAAAATGAAAGCTCAAGAGCAAACAATTTCTGGGCAAAAAACTCAACTAGCTAAAAAAGAAGCGGAAGTAAAAGCTAAAGAGGAAGAAAATTCTAAGTTAAAAAATAAAGTAGAAGCTAAAGAGGAAGAAAATTCTAAGTTAAAAGATCAAGTACGCACTCAAAAGCAGAAAAGTTCTGAGCAAAAAACTCAACTAGCTGAAAAAAATAAAAAGATAGAAGAAGACAAATTAAAAGTGGCAATTGCTGATGGCACTGTTCAGCTTGCAAAAGGAACAGTTAATAGCGCTGTTTGGTTTGCAAAAGAAGCAGTTAATGGTGTCTTGTATTCTGGCAAATATGCTTACGATAATTATGTGCCATCAACTGAGTCTACAAAAGGAACACTTAGTGGTATTGGAGGTGGCTTGAAAAATACTTATGATGCGTCAATTGCATCTGTAAGAGGAGCACTTAACAGCGTTGGAAGCAGCTTGTACAGTAGGATTTATGGTACTAAGGTTTCTAGTCCGGAAGAGCAGTTTAAGCGTGAAGATGGATCTAAACCTAGCATGCAAGAACTAACTCGTTTGGATTATTTAAATCTTGAGGTTCTTTCCAGTGAGCAAAAGCAACGAGCTAATAGTTTGGATTATTTAAATATTGATAACGTTCCTAAGCAACCTGATCATTTAAATGTTGATGCTGCTAAAAGTTATTTAATGAGTCTTTCTGAGGATCAGGATGTATTTTATGATGCAGAATCTGGTGATGAAAAAGGTACTGAGATTTCTAGCCCAGAAAGTCAGCCAACTAAAGAAGAAAATGGTCAAGGCTGGTTTGCATGGAGCCTAGGAAAGGTTAAGTCGGCAATGACTGAAGTAGTAGTGATAGATGCTGATGTTACTAAACCATATTTTGCTAAAGTAACTAAGGCACTTGCCACCTAACTTGAATATGTAGACAGCGGTGTGCACCGTTGTTAACTAAAGATAATCCCATCCAGGAGAAATAGTTTTTACACTATTTCTCCTCTTTAGCATCAACCCTCAAAAAAACCGGCGTAGGTTTAGGCAATGTTATGCCTGAACTTACGCACGCGTCGCACAAAGATTTTAAATCTCGTTGTTCTTTCGGAATTTGCAGTTGATTTAGTATCATCTCTGCTGACTTGGGAATGATTGGCTGCAATAAAATGCCTATTATCCTGATATATTCCAGTAACTTGTAAATTACTAAATTCATGCGCTCTCTGTCAGTTTTGCTTAGTGTCCAGGGTGCACTTTTGTCTATATAGGCATTTGCTTCAGAAGAGATGTTGATGATTAGAAGTATGATATGGTTAAATTCATACTTTGATAGGTGATTCATCACTTGATCGAGTATAGCTTTGCAACCTGGAAGACTTTCTTCACCTTTAAGTAGGCTTTGATCGATTGTTGGTACAATTCCAGAACATTGCTTGTGTAAAAATGAAATTGTTCTTTGTACTAAATTGCCTATGTTGTTTGCCAGTTCTGAATTTATCCGGCTGATCATATTTTTCTTACTAAAGTTGCCATCCTGACCGAAGCTTGCTTCCCGAAGGAGAAAATAGCGTAGCTGATCAACACCAAACTCTTGAGCGAGGCCAATTGGATCTATGACATTACCAAGGGACTTGGATATTTTCTCTCCCTCGTTCAACCACCAACCATGAACTGCAATTTGTTTTGGCAGTGGCAGGTCTGCTGCAAGGAGAATCGCTGGCCAATATACAGCATGAAAGCGCAATATGTCTTTACCGATTACATGAACGTTGAAAGAGTTGTCAGCTAGGTTTGCAGCGCTTGACACTGGAATCTGCGTTTTCCCTTGGTTTGGTGTCATTCCAGTGCTTGACACTGGAATCTGTGTTTCTGGTTCTGCCCAAAACCTCTTATATTCCTCACCTTCAGTACTAGGGAAACCTATTGATGTAAGATAATTGGTTAATGCATCTATCCAGACATAGATTACGTGTTTGTCATTACCTGGTACTTTTATTCCCCAGTTAAAACTAGTGCGAGAGATTGAGAGGTCAATGAGCCCTGATCTTACAAACGATATCACTTCATTTCTTCTGCTCTCAGGAAAGATAAAACTTGGCTGATTTTTATAGAGTTCCAGTAATTTGTCTTGCCAGTTTGACAAGCGAAAAAAGTAGCTCTCTTCTTTTATCCACTGAACTTCTGCGCCTGTTGGTGCTTTGCCATCTATCAGCTCTGATTCCTGATAAAATGCTTCATCACGAACTGAATACCAACCCGAATAGGAATCCAAATATATTTGCCCTCTCTCTTCAAGTCTATTCCATAAAGCTATAACTGCTTTTTTGTGACGTTCCTCCGTAGTGCGAATAAAATCGTCATACTCAAAATTCATGAACTTAGCCAATTCTTTAAATGAAACGCTCACTTCATCTGTAAATTCTTTTGGCTGCATTTCCTTTGCTTTAGCTGCTTTTTCTATTTTTTGTCCATGTTCATCTGTACCGGTGGTAAATTTGACATTTTTCCCAGCTAGTTTCATGAACCTTGCCACCACGTCACACAAGAGAGAAGTGTATGCATGACCAATATGCGGCTTATCGTTTACGTAATATACTGGCGTGGTGATGTAAAAGTTCTCGAATTGTTCCATGGTTTAGCATTTTGATAAAAATCAACTGAGTTAATTATAGTATTAAAAAGGCAGTAATAAATAAATATTAATTGGGTTAAGCATAATTTTTGAAAAAAGCTATTTACTGAAATTTTATTAAAATAAGAAACAATCAGGCATGATTATTGAAAGAACAATGAGAAATTTTCTTGTAATTCTATTTATAGTTTTCTATGCATTTGATACACACGCTGATGGAGCAACAGATGTAATGTGTAATGTAATAGGTTACGTTCATAGAATAGGTGGACCAATGATTACAGTGGTAATAATTGGTTCAAGCTTACTTGCAATATTTGGCAGAATGCCTTGGCCTGCACTTTTCGCACTGGGTATGTTTGTTGCTATAGACCTGCTGCAAAAGGTGATTGAAAAAATGATGTGAGAGGGGTAGAAGAAGAATAAGCAGATCAAGTAAGGAAAAAAAATGAGCTTTAGTTACTATAATATGAAAAAACACCCAAGAAACTTTCGTAATATAACAGGTTTAAGTATAGAGGAGTTCGAAAAAGTAGTAGAAAAAGTGAGGTCTGGATGGAAAAAACTTGAAAAACAGAAAAAGTGTCATGGTAGAAGATCAAAACTACCAACTCTGGAAGATAAGTTGTTTTGCGTAATTTTGTACTATCGCACTTACATAACACATAGATTTTTAGGATGCCTATTCAATGTGCACAACGCAAATGTATGTAGGTTACTTAAGAGAATAGAGCCATTACTCGCCAAAAAAGTGACTATAACAAAAGATAGAAGTATGACGCCAGAAAAAATACTGAAGATTTTGGCTGATGTTACAGAACAGCAAATACAGAGGCCAGAAGATAGTAAAAAACGGAAGAAATCATATTCAGGAAAAAAAAGAACCAACACTATGAAAACTGAGATTATTATCGAAGAAGGAGGAAGAATTTTATCAGTGTCAAAGTCTTACCGTGGTAGAATTAGTGATTTTCGCATAAGGAAACAAGAAAAATATTTACCACTTGATAGCATAAAACATGCTGATTCTGGATATCAAGGTTGGCAAAAATTGCAAAGCAATGTTATAATTCCATATAAAAAGTATCGTAAAAAGCCATTAACTCCAGAGCAGAAAGAGCATAATAGAAGGTTAGCATCATTTAGAATGAGAGTAGAAAATAAGATCCGAGAGATAAAGATATTTAAGATTATGTCGAATGTTTATCGCAATTTTCAGAAAAAATATAACTTGAGGTTCAATATTATTGCTGGTATTGTAAATCTTAAGCACGCCTTTTAGTTAACCTTGATTTTATTCACCCTCCTTTCCTTTTTTTTATCGCTTGATTCGCAGCAGGTCTTATGTTTTTTGGTGCTCCTCAAATTGTAACAAAGGTAACAGAAAAAGAAGTTTGTTGTCTTTTTAAAGGTCAAACCTTGGAGAATGGAAAGTGTGTTGCTGCTCCTGGATATGAACGTGTAGGTACAGGTTATGCTTGTCGTTCCGGTTGGGCGCTAACTAATAAAGGCTACTGTATAAAAGCTGGCCAAGATCCTTCAAAGTATTGGAAGTGAAAATGGTGCTTTTATAGAGTTAAATCTAACAAACCGCAGAGTATATAATTAACATCCACGCCTTTAGTTAGATTCCACTCACGCTTTATTACGTTGTACTCCATGCCAGCCATGTTTTGCAGCGTTACATTATTTTCTCTTAAGTGATTTGCAATTTCTGACGGCTTGAGAAATTTATTCCAGTTATGTGTACCTTTTGGCAGCCAATTTAATATGTACTCTGCACCAATTATTGCAAGACAAAAGGATTTAATAGTTCTATTTATTGTGGATATAAAGATTAACCCCTCCGGTTTTAGCAGTTCTATCGCTTTTTTCATGAAAAGCTCTAAATTATCCACATGTTCAACTACTTCCATCAGCAGAACCACGTCGTACTTCTTGTCATTGCTTAGCTCTTCAATGCTGGTGTGTATATATTCTATATTTAACCCTACTTTTTTCGCATGTGAATGCGCTACTTTTATGTTTTCTTCACATACATCTATTCCCACAACGTTAATGCCAACGCGTGCCATTGACTCTGACAAAATGCCACCACCACACCCGACATCAAGCAATGATAATTCTTTTAAATTGCATTTTTTTAACTCTTTTATTTTCTCAATAATGTAAGATACTCTAACAGGATTCATCATGTGCAATGGTTTGAATTTGCCGTTCTCATCACACCACTGGCCTGCCATTTTAGCGAATTTTGATATTTCATCTTCGTTATAAGTTTTTGTTTTTTTTTTCTTAGAGGTTATATTGCTGAGTTTATCAAGGCGTTTTTTATGTCTGCTTTCTTTTGAAAATTCTGTTTCGAGGAATTGTTTGACTATGTCTTTTGCTAATCCACTCGCAGTAAATCCTGCACCAAGACACAGTACATTTGCGTTGCCATGCTCGCGAGCTAATTTTGCGATTTCAACACTATTACACAAAGCAGCGTAGATTCCTTCAAAACGATTTGCCACAGTACTCATGCCCAAACCTGTACCACAAATTAATATCCCATAATTTGCTTTTTTGCTTGTTATATCTTCTACAACTTTAACAGCATAGTCTGGATAATCCACGCACTTTTGCTGAGCAGTGCAGCCTTGATCTACCACTCTATAACCTAGGGTTTCCAGGTAAGATTTTATTTCTGATTTTAATTCATAACCAGCATGATCTGAAGCAATTGATATTACATCTAACATATAAGAAATAAGGACATTTTATATGGGTTTGAACTTTCTGTCAAGTCATTCAATGCTTCTGATCTTTTGGGAGTTCTAAAGCTATAGCTAAGGTTTTCCTACGTCATACCGCAATTCATTCCACAACTGTACGAACGTTGCGATTTGAGTCCACCAAGGAAGGGCCAGTGCCCAGACACTGGGATCCAGAAAACTTAATTTTAAATAAGTACACCAGATAGCTGTATAATAAGAACTGGATTCCAGTGTCACGCACTGGAATGACATCATTTATTATGCAACATCGTGTCACATTGCAACGTTCGTACAGTTGTGGAATGAATCGCGGTATGACGGTTAAGTAGGGTGTCATCCCAGTGCCCAGACACTGGGATCCAGGAAAATTGATTGTAAACGAGCAAACATTTTCGATAAAATTACCGAAAAGCTGGATTCCAGTGTCACGCACTGGAATGACATCATTTATTATGCAACATCGTGTCACATTGCAATGTTCGTACAGTTGTGGAATGAATTGCGGTATGACGGTTAAGTAGGGTGTCATCCCAGTGCCCAGACACTGGGATCCAGGAAAATTGATTGTAAACGAGCAAACATTTTCGATAAAATTACCGAAAAGCTGGATTCCAGTGAGTGTCAAGCACTGGAATGACACCATTCGCTGTACAGTTTACCTTTAAAAATGAATGTTCGTACAGTTATGAATTCATTCGCGGTATCTCAGCATAGATTCCGCTAACATGCAGCGGAATGACGAGTTCATAGCTTACCAAATTATCGGTAAATCTGAATTGCTTTAGTTATAGAAATAAATTTCGAGTCAGATGTGTATAAATTCTATATAATTTTTATCCTACTACTAATTTAACAAGATGGATCACATAGATATTATAAAATCAAAATTATTATTATCCGACATAGTAGGTAAAAAAGTCAGATTAATAAAAAGAGGAGATAGTTTTGTTGGGCTCTGTCCATTCCATAACGAAAAAACCCCATCTTTTTCGGTGAGCAATACTAAGGGGTTATATTACTGTTTTGGTTGTTCAGCCAGTGGTGATGCATTTGAATTTATTTCACAAACTGAAGGATTAAGCTTTAAAGAAGCATTGGAAAAATTAGCATCGGTTACAGGTGTTGAACTGCCCAAAAGTCTTAGTATTACAAAAGAGGACAATAAACTATTTTTAGCGCTTGATTTAGCTGCAAATTGGTTTGCACAAAAAAATCAAGGTGTTGTAGATTATTTAAAGCAGCGTAAGATTTCACCTAAAATCATAGATAAATTTAAGATAGGTTATGCACCAAGCTCTGGTTTGAAAGAGTATTTAAACTCTTCAGGTATTGAAGACAAAATTTTAATTGATATTGGATTAGTAAACAAAAATTTTCGTGATTATTTTTATGACCGGCTGATATTTCCTATACAGAGCATTGCAGGAAGAGTTATTGGTTTTGGCGGACGTGCGCTGAGCTTTGAGCAACAGCCAAAATATTTAAACAGCCCAGAGAGTCAGCTCTTCAAGAAGAGGGAGAATTTATACGGGTTAAACTTTGCTTTAAGCGAAATACGTAAAAAACAGCACATATTTGTTGTTGAAGGATATATGGACACTATAGCGCTACATCAAGCGGGAATTAGTAATGCAGTTGCTCCGCTTGGTACCGCAATTTCTGCAGAACAGATAAAAAATCTATGGAGATTTGCTAAAGAAATCTCCATCTGTATGGATGGCGATAGTGCTGGACGTCATGCTGCTACCCGAGTTGCAGAACTTGCTCTGCCAATATTAGAGCCTGGATACACGTTAAAGTTTGTGACTTTGCCGAGTAATAAAGATCCATACGATATATGTAACGAACTGGAATACAAGAAAGAAGACGTGTTGACTGCTCTTGACCATTCAACAAAACTGCATTCTGAATATTTATGGCATCACATAATCGATAGCAATTTGCAAAATTATGAAAAACTGGCTCCGGAAAAATATTCAATTCTTGAGCACAAGTTCATGGAATATGTAAATACTATTAGCAACAGCAGTATTAGAAGGTATTACAGAGATTATTTTTACAATAAGGCTAGTGAACTAAGAAGTAGCTTCAAAAAACAGATTTTTAATAGTAAAACTAGAGCAACAAAAGGTGAGTATCTTCATAATAAATCTCCAGAGCTAATTGAAGCAGAGCAAAATCAGGCCGTAATTTTGCGTATAGCCGTAGAATTTCCTGAAATCTTGAACCGTCCTATATTTTTTGAGCAATTTTCTCATTTTGAATTTACTAATGAGATGAAAAAATTACAACAGCGTGTAATTGATGTAATAAGTAACAAAAGCAAACTCGATAAAGAGCAAGAATTGAAGCAGTCTAACGTTATAAAGTATGTATTTGAAAAAACTAGTGTACTAAATAGCCAACTGAACAAGAGAAAATCTGCAGAAATTGTGTGGAATAATATAGTGTTACTAAAAGAGTTAAATGCATTACGAAAAGAAAGAACCGAAGCGAGGCTGAGCGGTAATCTTGACTTAGAGGAAAGGTTGATAGAACAAATAAAGCAAATAGAAAGCAGTATACAAGAAATGCAAATGGAGTTTATTGAAAAGTAGATATCATCTCGTTAGTCAACAAGAAAATTACAAAATAAGACAATATTTTACATAAGATTGAAATTTTTAACTAATTAAGCCTTCCTCTAACAGCTTTGCCCTGTAGTTTTTGATATGGTTAGGATCACTTGAAAATGTATAATTTTTGTAGTTAGCTCTGCTGTGCATATAAAGCTTACTATTGACTTTTATCACATTATCTCACATAATATGCATGTGAGAAGAATATGAACTGGAAGAATTTTCGTCTTAGTACACGTCTCAACCTAGGCTCTGTGGACAAAATTTTAGAGAAGCCATACAAGAGCTCCAACAAAATTGAGAAAACCAATAAAAACCTCAGCAGTTTTATCAAATCTGGAAAAAATGCGCCTAAAATTTTTAATTTTACCAAAAAAACACTCAATCAAATGACGTTCTTTGTAGATATGCTCATCGTAATACCTTTGCACTTTTCGATTCCGTTTTGGCGGAATAACTACTGTACATCCCTTGTCTTCAAGACTTGTAACAAAGGCATTGCTATCGTAGCCCTTGTCAGCTACTACAGTAGAGTTATAGATACTTTCGGTCAACACTTGTGCCTGCGTAATTTCATTTCTTTGACCAGGAGTCAGAGTAAATTTAAGTGGATTTTCAAGTGCATCGACAAGCGCATGTATTTTAGTTGTAAAGCCACCTTTGCTCCTCCCTAAAGCTTCTTGATCCTTGGAGTTTTTTGTATATCCAGATGAACATGGATGGGCTCGGATGATCGTACCGTCGATTATAGCAACTTCTAAATCAGGCTCTTGTTTAGTATATTCAAGCAATTTTTTCCAGACATCTCTTTCACACCATCTTTTAAATCGCTTATGTATACTCCTGTAATTACCATAAGTTTTTGGTAAAAGTCTCCATTGGCAACCACTTCGCACTATGTACCACACTGCCTCTATGAATATTCTTAAACGTTTTTCATCTTTGCTGTGCATTCCTTTTACGCTTTTTATGAACTCTAAAATTTGTTTCCAATTTTCCTCTTTGATGTAATATTGCATATGGTAGTTTCTCCATTTTTTACCTATTAGGCTAAACTACCATCTTTTTCTCTCTTTTCATATTTTTTGTCCACAGAGCCTAGAGAGAAATTTTATACACAATCTCTGACATTTTTCCTTAAGTTGACGCCATTGTCTGTTCAGCTAAGCGGTGTGAGAGACAATATAGCTAAACTGACTTAGATTTACCGACAATTTGAAAAACCGTCATCCCGCTACGTGTTAGCGCCGCGGCGGTATGACGTAGGGAGATCTCTACTGCTATTCCACGTCAAGAACAACCATAAGTTCATTAGGGTTCACATAACCTAAAGCATTTTTTGCTTGCTCATCAAGCAGATCTAAATCTAAGCTTTTTTCATATAAGCCAAATACTTTGTTGTCCAACTTTTCCTTTTCAGAAGAGACATCCTTTAGCAAAAGTTTATTGTACTCAATTTCTTTTTTTAAATCGATTAACGTCAATAAGCCACGTTTACCTGTAATTGTGCTAATGCTGAAATATAATGTAAGGGAAGAAATGAGTAAGGCTGCGCTTAAACACAGTAACTTTTGCTTCTTTTTAGATATAAGCACCGTACTTTCACATATAAAAAATATATAACATGAAAAGGTGAACAAAAAGCTAAGAACCTTGACGCGCTTTACACCTTGGCTTTACCTTATTTATAATGTAAATCTTACCACCCCTTTTCACAACTTTACAATTTTTATCTCTGTTACGATGAGATTTTAGCGACCCTTTGACTTTCATATCTATAGTAAGAATTAAATTACTTTACATTATAATCACTTATCAAGAGTTAGTCAATTGATAACATTTTATTAAAATACTGTATAATTGTTGCTGATACTTCTTCGATTGACTTTTGCGTGACATCAATAATTGGCCAGTTATTCTGCTTAAATAGTTCCTCTGCTTCTTTAATTTCCTTTTCTACTTTCTCAGGGTTAGCATATATATTGTTATCTTCGTTGTTAATTGAAGTAAGTCTATTTTTGCGTATTTCTATTAGCCTACTTACGTCTATTGTTACCCCTATCGTTAGTTTATTTTTTAATTTTGCCAAGTCAACATAAAAGGGTACTCCACTAACAAAAGGAATATTTGCAACTTTATAGCCTCGGTAAGCTAAATACGTACTGGTGGGAGATTTTGATGTACGTGAAACTCCAACCAAAATTATATCTGCTTTATCAATATCTTGAATATTTTGTCCATCATCATGATTAATAGTGTAGTTTATTGCCTCAATGCGCTGAAAATATTCGTTATTTATCTCAGTATGCAAGTCAAGCTTTTCGTCTTTTTCAATTTCAAGATAGGACGAAATTTCTCTAATAATATGTGATAATATTGCTCTATAGGGAATTTTCAACTTTATACAGTTATCTTTTAAATATTTTCTTAGCTCATCATCAGTAATAGTGCATATAACAAAATTATGCTCATCACTTTTCCTATTAATTTCCTCCAGAATTTTGTCAATCTGCTCCTCTTTTTTCACAAAAGACCAAACATATTCGATCGTTTCTATAGAACGAAAGTGTTTCAGAGCTGATTTTGCAACTGATATAACAGTTTCACCACTTGAATCTGATACTAAGTGTAGATTAAGCTTTTTAATGGTCATGTTTTATATAGTGTTATACTAAAAATAATGGCTAGGCTCTGTGGACAAAATTTTAGAGAAGCCATACAAGAGCTCCAACAAAATTGAGAAAACCAATAAAAACCTCAGCAGTTTTATCAAATCTGGAAAAAATGCGCCTAAAATTTTTAATTTTACCAAAAAAACACTCAATCAAATGACGTTCTTTGTAGATATGCTCATCGTAATACCTTTGCACTTTTCGATTCCGTTTTGGCGGAATAACTACTGTACATCCCTTGTCTTCAAGACTTGTAACAAAGGCATTGCTATCGTAGCCCTTGTCAGCTACTACAGTAGAGTTATAGATACTTTCGGTCAACACTTGTGCCTGCGTAATTTCATTTCTTTGACCAGGAGTCAGAGTAAATTTAAGTGGATTTCCAAGTGCATCGACAAGCGCATGTATTTTAGTTGTAAAGCCACCTTTGCTCCTCCCTAAAGCTTCTTGATCCTTGGAGTTTTTTGTATATCCAGATGAACATGGATGGGCTCGGATGATCGTACCGTCGATTATAGCAACTTCTAAATCAGGCTCTTGTTTAGTATATTCAAGCAATTTTTTCCAGACATCTCTTTCACACCATCTTTTAAATCGCTTATGTATACTCCTGTAATTACCATAAGTTTTTGGTAAAAGTCTCCATTGGCAACCACTTCGCACTATGTACCACACTGCCTCTATGAATATTCTTAAACGTTTTTCATCTTTGCTGTGCATTCCTTTTACGCTTTTTATGAACTCTAAAATTTGTTTCCAATTTTCCTCTTTGATGTAATATTGCATATGGTAGTTTCTCCATTTTTTACCTATTAGGCTAAACTACCATCTTTTTCTCTCTTTTCATATTTTTTGTCCACAGAGCCTAGCAATCTGCTACTGAAATTATGCTAATTTGTTGACCTACGTAAATATAGAAAAACTATCCTGTTGATAAAACTCAAACTAATTGGTAAATTCTTAACACAATTATTCTCAAAACGAATGTTTTTATTAAAGCCTACAAATTTCTCTTATTTTTCTAAGAAAGCTCTACCTTGGCTTGGGGTTATTTGTTTCGCATGTTTTTTAATTGGAATGTCTTTGGCGTTATTCTTCTCTCCAGAAGATTATAAACAAGGAGAAATTGTACGAATCATGTACATTCATGTGCCTTCTGCATGGCTTGCTCTTGGAATATATGGATTAATTGCATCACTCAGTTTCATTTCATTGGTATGGAACAATAGCATTGCTAGTGTCTTGGCACATGCTGCTGCTCCTGCAGGGACAGTCTTTTCGGCAATATGTTTAATCACAGGCAGCATCTGGGGAAAAGGAACCTGGGGCACTTGGTGGGTATGGGATGCAAGACTTACTTCAATGCTGATTTTACTTTTCCTATATGTTGGCTACCTTTCATTGTGGAGCGCTTTTGATAATGAAGCGAGGGCAGAAAAATCAGCAGCAGTATTTGCCATCTTTAGTGCTATAAATATTCCTATAGTAAAATTTTCCGTGAATTTATGGTCCACTCTCCATCAGCCAGCAAGCATTTTGAGAAAAGGTGGAATAGCAATAGAAAGTTCCCTGCTGTTGCCACTGGTTGCAATGTTTATGTTTTGTGCCACATTTTTTTTAGTAGTGTGGATACTGTATTCACTTTACTTAATTAATTTATATAAGATAAAGAGAGAAATCAGTATGCGGTATTAGGCCGAGAGATGAAAATAGAACACACCACATCACCAAGTAGTAAAGACATTGAATTCCTACTCAAAAAGATTAATGAAGAAACCGTTGATAAAGGACCCATTTGCTTTTTTTATTCGCGATGATACTGAACAAATTATTGCAGGTTGTAGCGGTTTTGTTATCTATGGTTCAATTTACACTGACTTGCTTTGCTGATTATAGAAGAAAAGGTATGGGAAAGCAGCTAATGGAAGAAGTTCATGATTATGGTCGTGAGATGCACTGTAAAATAGCAACCGTTGCAACCATGAATTTTCAAAAAGCGAAAGTATTTTATGAAAAGCTTGGGTATAAGTGTGATCTTGTACGTCCAGGGTATGTTAACATGTATATTTTTGAAGAAAGTGTTGTGAGATGCACTGTAAAATAGCAACCGTTGTAACCATGAACTCTAAAATATTTAAAGAGCCTAGAGCAACTCCTGACCCCAATAACCTCTCTCTGAGATTTTCGCTTAAAAGATTGATAAATTCTTCATTTGCATCTGATCCTGTGGTTGATATTGTACCATCTAAATAGTTACTTTGAGCACCGAAGCCATGCTCTATTTGTATTTTTGTCTCAGGTTTAAATCCTAATTTTGCACAGAATTTCTGAAAATATTCTTTAACAATGTCAAACAAGCTCTTGCCATTATCTTTATAATTTTTTAACTCTTTAGGAATAGTAAGTGACAATTTACCATCTCTGTATGTTACAAAGTCTTCACCATTGTGAGATTCAATTGTAAATTCCAATGAACTAGGCTCTGTGGACAAAAAATATGAAAAGAGAGAAAAAGATGGTAGTTTAGCCTAATAGGTAAAAAATGGAGAAACTACCATATGCAATATTACATCAAAGAGGAAAATTGGAAACAAATTTTAGAGTTCATAAAAAGCGTAAAAGGAATGCACAGCAAAGATGAAAAACGTTTAAGAATATTCATAGAGGCAGTGTGGTACATAGTGCGAAGTGGTTGCCAATGGAGACTTTTACCAAAAACTTATGGTAATTACAGGAGTATACATAAGCGATTTAAAAGATGGTGTGAAAGAGATGTCTGGAAAAAATTGCTTGAATATACTAAACAAGAGCCTGATTTAGAAGTTGCTATAATCGACGGTACGATCATCCGAGCCCATCCATGTTCATCTGGATATACAAAAAACTCCAAGGATCAAGAAGCTTTAGGGAGGAGCAAAGGTGGCTTTACAACTAAAATACATGCGCTTGTCGATGCACTTGGAAATCCACTTAAATTTACTCTGACTCCTGGTCAAAGAAATGAAATTACGCAGGCACAAGTGTTGACCGAAAGTATCTATAACTCTACTGTAGTAGCTGACAAGGGCTACGATAGCAATGCCTTTGTTACAAGTCTTGAAGACAAGGGATGTACAGTAGTTATTCCGCCAAAACGGAATCGAAAAGTGCAAAGGTATTACGATGAGCATATCTACAAAGAACGTCATTTGATTGAGTGTTTTTTTGGTAAAATTAAAAATTTTAGGCGCATTTTTTCCAGATTTGATAAAACTGCTGAGGTTTTTATTGGTTTTCTCAATTTTGTTGGAGCTCTTGTATGGCTTCTCTAAAATTTTGTCCACAGAGCCTAGATCCAAGTAGTCATGGCACTGGGATGACACCCTACTGGATAGAGCCTTCACAGGCTTTTTCTCGAATAGCTACTCTTAATTTCAGTAGTTAAATTAATATACTAATGAAAAAAATACATTATAATTAAGTATATTTAATCCAGTAAATCATTAAGTGAAAACAGCTCTTTCGCAAAATATCATCTCTCTTATTATGATATTGTCTGTAGCAATTGTCGATATGGCAACTGACCTATACTCAGTTGCACTACCAAGCATTGCCAATTATTTTAAAGTAGAAGGCAGTGTAGTGCAGCTTACAATTAGCTTAAATCTAGTTGGATTTGCGGTATCTGGCTTAATTTATGGTCCATTATCGGACCATTATGGTAGGCGTCCAATGATGCTGATTGGTATGACAATTTTTACTTTGGCAAGTGTCATGTGTTATATAGCCGACAGCATTGCGCTCTTGATACTAATTCGCTTCATACAAGGAACAGGGGCTGGTGTTGCAGGTGTTGTTGGGTATGCAGCAATAAGGGATATATACTCGGGTAGTGAATACTCGAGAGTAATTTCAAAATTAAATATGGTTGTGGCACTCTCACCTGGAATAGCTCCAGTGGTGGGCAGTTATATAATTTCACATGGTTATCATTGGAAATTTTTGTTTTTTATTATGTCACTCGCAGCAATTGCTATACTTATTTTTATCTACTTTAAGTTACAAGAAACACTCACTGTAAATAAAAATGAAACCAGTATAACTAACATAACTACTAATATCTTCAAGCAATATATATCAATATTTAGAAATTATCGTTTCCTTGGGTTTTCAGCCATTCATGGATTAACTTTCATGTGGCTTTGGGCATACATTGCTAATTACCCGTTCATATTTGAATCGATGGGCATTGAAGTACAGTATTTTGGCTACCTCATATCGATCATAGTCATATTTTACATAATTGGAACTTTAATTAATAGAAGGTATGTACCAAAAGTAGGGGTTAGCAAAATGCTAATAATAGGTTTGGTGTTACCGATAATATCCGATAGTTTATTGGTATATTTTTATTTCGCGGACAAGTTGAATATATTCATTCTTCAAGTCGCCTGGATTCCAGCCAATATCGGACTTGCATTAATAATAAGCAATAACGTAACCTCTGCTTTAGAAACGATCAAAGGTATAGGGCTTGGTAGTGCAGTCCTCTCATTCTGCAATATGATGTTTGGGGCTATTGGAATATATATAGTAGGAAAATTTTTTCGCTATGGTATTTTACCAAATTTACTATTAACAATAGCATGCTCTACAATTGCAATTCTTATGTACAGCCAGCTCAAATGTACTGAAAAACACAGGGAATAACCATTATTTGCGTGATCCAGAGCTCATGGGTTATTAATGACTTTATCATGATAATATAATTTTACAGGGGGTGAGAGCTCATAGATTATTAATGGCTTTATCATAACAATATAGTTTTACAGGAGGTGTGGGATGAGTAATTTACAAAGTATAAATAATGATTGGTTTTCTGCTGTTATAAAAGGTAATACTAATAAAGTAAAGCGTCTAATAAGTGAAGGAGCTGAGGTTAATGCAGTAGATGAATATAACAACACTCCTTTACATTATGTTGCTACGAATGGCCATGCAGAGATAGTAAAAGATCTATTGGATAATGGGGCAGATGTTAATTTAGCAGATAAGAATAAAGATACTCCTTTACATTCTGTTCTTCAAAAGGGCAACATAAGATCTGCTGCAAAAGGTGATTGAAAAAATGATGTGAGAGGGGTAGAAGAAGAATAAGCAGATCAAGTAAGGAAAAAAAATGAGCTTTAGTTACTATAATATGAAAAAACACCCAAGAAACTTTCGTAATATAACAGGTTTAAGTATAGAGGAGTTCGAAAAAGTAGTAGAAAAAGTGAGGTCTGGATGGAAAAAACTTGAAAAACAGAAAAAGTGTCATGGTAGAAGATCAAAACTACCAACTCTGGAAGATAAGTTGTTTTGCGTAATTTTGTACTATCGCACTTACATAACACATAGATTTTTAGGATGCCTATTCAATGTGCACAACGCAAATGTATGTAGGTTACTTAAGAGAATAGAGCCATTACTCGCCAAAAAAGTGACTATAACAAAAGATAGAAGTATGACGCCAGAAAAAATACTGAAGATTTTGGCTGATGTTACAGAACAGCAAATACAGAGGCCAGAAGATAGTAAAAAACGGAAGAAATCATATTCAGGAAAAAAAAGAACCAACACTATGAAAACTGAGATTATTATCGAAGAAGGAGGAAGAATTTTATCAGTGTCAAAGTCATACCGTGGTAGAATTAGTGATTTTCGCATAAGGAAACAAGAAAAATATTTACCACTTGATAGCATAAAACATGCTGATTCTGGATATCAAGGTTGGCAAAAATTGCAAAGCAATGTTATAATTCCATATAAAAAGTATCGTAAAAAGCCATTAACTCCAGAGCAGAAAGAGCATAATAGAAGGTTAGCATCATTTAGAATGAGAGTAGAAAATAAGATCCGAGAGATAAAGATATTTAAGATTATGTCGAATGTTTATCGCAATTTTCAGAAAAAATATAACTTGAGGTTCAATATTATTGCTGGTATTGTAAATCTTAAGCACGCCTTTTAGTTAACCTTGATTTTATTCACCCTCCTTTCCTTTTTTTTATCGCTTGATTCGCAGCAGGTCTATAGATATAAATGTATTGAACGCTCTACTTAGAAAAGAGGGAATTGATGTTAATTTAGCAGATAAGAATAAAGATACTCCTTTACATTCTGTTCTTCAAAAGAACAACATAAGACCTGCTGCAAAAGGTGATTGAAAAAATGATGTGAGAGGGGTAGAAGAAGAATAAGCAGATCAAGTAAGGAAAAAAAATGAGCTTTAGTTACTATAATATGAAAAAACACCCAAGAAACTTTCGTAATATAACAGGTTTAAGTATAGAGGAGTTCGAAAAAGTAGTAGAAAAAGTGAGGTCTGGATGGAAAAAACTTGAAAAACAGAAAAAGTGTCATGGTAGAAGATCAAAACTACCAACTCTGGAAGATAAGTTGTTTTGCGTAATTTTGTACTATCGCACTTACATAACACATAGATTTTTAGGATGCCTATTCAATGTGCACAACGCAAATGTATGTAGGTTACTTAAGAGAATAGAGCCATTACTCGCCAAAAAAGTGACTATAACAAAAGATAGAAGTATGACGCCAGAAAAAATACTGAAGATTTTGGCTGATGTTACAGAACAGCAAATACAGAGGCCAGAAGATAGTAAAAAACGGAAGAAATCATATTCAGGAAAAAAAAGAACCAACACTATGAAAACTGAGATTATTATCGAAGAAGGAGGAAGAATTTTATCAGTGTCAAAGTCATACCGTGGTAGAATTAGTGATTTTCGCATAAGGAAACAAGAAAAATATTTACCACTTGATAGCATAAAACATGCTGATTCTGGATATCAAGGTTGGCAAAAATTGCAAAGCAATGTTATAATTCCATATAAAAAGTATCGTAAAAAGCCATTAACTCCAGAGCAGAAAGAGCATAATAGAAGGTTAGCATCATTTAGAATGAGAGTAGAAAATAAGATCCGAGAGATAAAGATATTTAAGATTATGTCGAATGTTTATCGCAATTTTCAGAAAAAATATAACTTGAGGTTCAATATTATTGCTGGTATTGTAAATCTTAAGCACGCCTTTTAGTTAACCTTGATTTTATTCACCCTCCTTTCCTTTTTTTTATCGCTTGATTCGCAGCAGGTCTATAGATATAAATGTATTGAACGCTCTACTTAGAAAAGAGGGAATTGATGTTAATGCAGTAGATGTACATAACAACACTCCTTTGCATTTAGCTGTTAAAAAGGACAACATAGATATAAATGTATTGAACGCTCTACTGGGAGCAGAAGGAATCAATGTTAATGTAAAAGATGAATTTGGAGAATGGACTCCTTTACATTGGGCTGTTTCAAAGAACAGGATAGACAAAGTGAAAGCGCTACTGGGAGCAGAAGGAATCGATGTTAATATAGAAGGTAAACATGGAAAAAAGACTCCTCTACATTTGGCTGCTCAAGATAACAACCAAGAAATAGTAGAGGATCTAATAAGAGCAGGAGCAGATGTTAATAAAAAAGATAAAAATGGAGACACTCCTTTTGATTTAGCCACTGATGACAAAATAAAAACTCTATTGCAACCTGCAGAAAAATCTGATGATGGTCTAGGCTCTGTGGACAAAAAATATGAAAAGAGAGAAAAAGATGGTAGTTTAGCCTAATAGGTAAAAAATGGAGAAACTACCATATGCAATATTACATCAAAGAGGAAAATTGGAAACAAATTTTAGAGTTCATAAAAAGCGTAAAAGGAATGCACAGCAAAGATGAAAAACGTTTAAGAATATTCATAGAGGCAGTGTGGTACATAGTGCGAAGTGGTTGCCAATGGAGACTTTTATCAAAAACTTATGGTAATTACAGGAGTATACATAAGCGATTTAAAAGATGGTGTGAAAGAGATGTCTGGAAAAAATTGCTTGAATATACTAAACAAGAGCCTGATTTAGAAGTTGCTATAATCGACGGTACGATCATCCGAGCCCATCCATGTTCATCTGGATATACAAAAAACTCCAAGGATCAAGAAGCTTTAGGGAGGAGCAAAGGTGGCTTTACAACTAAAATACATGCGCTTGTCGATGCACTTGGAAATCCACTTAAATTTACTCTGACTCCTGGTCAAAGAAATGAAATTACGCAGGCACAAGTGTTGACCGAAAGTATCTATAACTCTACTGTAGTAGCTGACAAGGGCTATGATAGCAATGCCTTTGTTACAAGTCTTGAAGACAAGGGATGTACAGTAGTTATTCCGCCAAAACGGAATCGAAAAGTGCAAAGGTATTACGATGAGCATATCTACAAAGAACGTCATTTGATTGAGTGTTTTTTTGGTAAAATTAAAAATTTTAGGCGCATTTTTTCCAGATTTGATAAAACTGCTGAGGTTTTTATTGGTTTTCTCAATTTTGTTGGAGCTCTTGTATGGCTTCTCTAAAATTTTGTCCACAGAGCCTAAAATTTGTTTCCAATTTTCCTCTTTGATGTAATATTGCATATGGTAGTTTCTCCATTTTTTACCTATTAGGCTAAACTACCATCTTTTTCTCTCTTTTCATATTTTTTGTCCACAGAGCCTAGATCTCTTGCTACTTTTGCAACTGGTTGACCTACCTTTCTTTGTTCATTTGCCAGCTTAACAGCTTCCAATTTGAATTCTGCCGTATATTCTCTTGCCATTTCTAATCCTCCAAAATTTTATTTTACCCGAAAAAACTCCTTTCTTTCTCTCCACTTTTTCTGGGTAAGGTCACTCTATTTATAGTACAGATGAAGAGAATTGGATTTATATACCAGTGCCGAAAATAGTTGACAAAGATTGTGTATACTTATTACAATTGTTTGGGTACCAGAAGTTTTTACGGCAACAAAGTATGCACTAACTATAAGTAAGGAAGACTTTAAGCAGGCAATAAAAAAAGTGAAGGAACGTTTAAAAGAGATTAAAGGAGAGAAGAAAAAGGGAATACGGCAGAAAATGAATCTTATTACAAATAGCATAAAGGGCTTTTATTCTAGTGTTAAATCGGACCTAGATTGGCAAGCCAAACGTAGTCTTATTAGGACATTAGTAAAAGAAGTCAACATTGATCTTGATAAAGTAGATGTAGTATTTAAGATCAAAGAACTTGAAAACCCCGCCCAGAATGGACAAAATCAAAAGATGGTACATTGTCTAAGGGGTCTGGGCACTGGGATGACATCTTTTTTCTTGGTACAAATTACTCTTATGTCTCAATATTTGTACAGTTGTGTTATCGGCCGTTTGATGTTTACAACGCAGGAAGTTCATACGGTTGTAAGTCAAGCGGTAGGATGACAAGATTTTGCAAGGGTATTTTTTTTATGGGAGATTAATATGGAAATTTTTCTTGATAGCGTTGATTTAAATGAAATTAAAGAACTAAAGGAGTTCATTGACGGCATAACAACTAATCCTTCTTTAATAGCAAAGTCCGGGCGTAAAGATAAATACGAGGATTTAGTGCGTGAAATATGCTCTATTATAAAAGGGCCTGTTAGTGTTGAAGTTGTTGCAGATAGCCATGAAGAGATGATCACAGAAGGTCTGAATTTAGCAAAAATTGCTGATAATGTTGTGATCAAATTACCTCTTACACATGAAGGATTAATTTCTTGTAAAAAGTTGTGGACAGAGCATAAAATACCTGTTAACATCACATTATGTTTTTCTCCTGGACAAGCACTGCTTGCCGCTAAGGTCGGTGCTTGTTTTATTTCCCCCTTTGTTGGTCGCCTTGATGATATAAGCTATGATGGCTTATCGCTAATAGAAGATATATGTACTATATATTCTAATTACGGTTTTGATACTAAAGTTCTTGTTGCATCAGTGAGAAGCCCAGCGCATGTAATAGAAGCTGCAAGGCTTGGTGCTGATTCAATTACTGTGTCAGCAAAAGTACTTAGACAATTAATTAATCACCCACTTACTGACCAAGGACTAGCAATATTTGAAAAAGACTGGGGTGTAAAATAATAAACGGTTACAAATGAACATAAAAATTGGCGTATCCGTTCAGGCAATGGCGTCAACTTAAGAGCCTTCATTAGCAAACTCTCCTAAAGACATGATGGCGTTTGCTACCTTATTGCGGCTGCCCTGGTCGAATTTTAACTTTATAGCTAACCCAAGAAAGGTTTCCCTACATCATACCGCCGAGGCGCTAACGAGTAGCGGAATGACGAATTTGTTGTTTTTCAAATTGTAGGTAAACCTAAAGCTATAGAAAAAAAGAAGAACCAGTTTCTTAGTTTTTCATTGACATAATCCACTCCATATGCCATAATAAAATTTTATATCTTGGAGAAGGAAATGACATTAAGGTTAATACTACAAGAAGTCAACAGTAGTCCAGATCTGAGTAAGGAAAATTTAATTGATAGAATTAAAGATAAGCTGCAGCAGGAAAATCAACTTATATATGATGAGTGGAAAAAAAGCGAATTTGATATAAATTACACGTTTATAGTGCTCAAGTGCAATTTATTACTTATAGCAGCTGAAAATGGCTATGAAAAAGTAGTAAGATACTTAACAAAAAACGGAGCTAATGTTAATGTACAAGATGAATGGGAAAAAACCTCCTTACATTATTCTGCTCAGCATGGGCATGCACAAGTAGTAGAAGTTTTGCTAGAAGAAGGAGCAGACGTTAATGCACAAAATGAAGATAAAGGGACTCCTTTGCATTATGCAGCTTATAGTGGTCATATAGAAGTAGTAAAACATCTTATAAAAAAAGAGGCAGATGTTAATGTAGTGGACAGATATGGAAGAAGTCCTTTACATTATGCTGCTGAGAATGGATACACACAAGTAGTAGAAGTTTTGCTAGAAGAGGGAGCAGACGTTAATGCACAAGATAAAGACGGAAGAACTCCTTTATATTATGCTGTTTATTACACTCATGGTGAACATCCAAGACTAAATTATCAACATCCAAAAGTAGCCATTGTTGCTCCATTAGCACTCATTTATGCTACTGCATTACCTGCACTAGCAATAGTTGGAATTACTGTGGCATCTGCACTGATCGTTGGTGGAATTTCCTATGGGGTTGCATATAAGTCATCAGAGCATTCATTAAACAGTAAGCTAAGTGAGGTTAGATGCAGTAACATAGGTGGACAGACTACAGCTCCTAATTCACCACAGTAACCGCGCCGTGGCAGTGTTTGTACTTCTTTCCAGAATTACAAGGGCACTTGTCGTTTCTTGAGACTTTGGGAAGTCTGCTATTTCTAGCAGAATGTAATCTATTGCCTATCTCTTGGTTGTCTGCCAACTTAAAGTGCGCTAGGCGATGAATGGTGAGTTCCTTCCATTTTTCAAGCATCGACTCAAACATCAAGAAAGCTTCGCGTTTAAATTCATTCAGTGGATCTTTCTGCCCCATAGCACGTAAGCTTATACTTTGTCTTAGGCTCTCTAGAACTGAAAGGTGTTCCCTCCATAAATGATCAAGTGTCATTATCATCATTTGCTTCACGATCGTATTCCACAAATCTGTAGTGTGCTGACTGTTGAAATATTTTTCTTTCTCAGTAAAAAATTCTTGTATCTTATCATTTACATAATTCAAAGCTTCTTGTTTATTCAAAAACTTTGCCAAGTCTTCTTTATCAAGCGTTGTTCCATACCTTGTATGAAATTCTTTGACTATATCTTCAATATAATCCTCATAATAGCCACTTTGGATTATACCTTCTACTACGCTCTCATTTACTTCGCTATACACTTCAAACAAATCATTAATTTCGTTGCCTAAGATATTGTTTCTCTGTTTAAAAATAACTTTACGTTGGTTATTGATTACGTCATCAAACTTAAGTAGAGATTTCCGCACGTCATAGTTTCTAGCTTCAACTTTCTTTTGCGCTTTCTCGAGTGCCTTATTGATCCATGGATGATGAATAGCTTCGTTATTCTTTAACCCTACTTTTTGTAAAAAGCTTCTCATTCTATCAGAACCAAATATTCTCATTAGGTCATCTTCGAGCGATAAAAAGAACTTAGAAAGTCCAGGATCCCCCTGACGACCAGAACGGCCGCGTAATTGATCATCTATTCTCCTGCTTTCATGTCTTTCGGTTCCAACCACACATAAACCACCAGCTTTTATAGCAATTTCCTTATCTTTTTTTACTCTTTCAACTATTTCTTGGTATTTTTTTTCTCTTTCATCAGCATTTTTTATCTTCTTTAGCTCCACCTTTGCAATCATTTCAGCATTTCCACCAAGCTGAATATCAGTTCCACGTCCTGCCATGTTAGTTGCTATAGTGATACTACCTGGCACTCCAGCTTGCGCTATTATGTACGCCTCTTGTTCATGATAACGAGCATTCAATACTGAATGCTTAAGAGAATGGCTTTGCAAAAGCGCAGAAAGCTTCTCAGAGTTTTCGATGCTCACCGTGCCAACAAGGACCGGTTGAAGGCGTTTGTAGCATTCTTCTATAAACTTCAACACAGCATTAAATTTTTCCTTTTCTGTACCGTAAATTTCATCATCAATATCAACTCTTTTTACAGGTACATTGGTTGGAATTTTTACTACATTTAATCTGTATATATCACGAAACTCTTCTGCCTCTGTTGCTGCTGTTCCCGTCATTCCGGAAAGTTTATTGTACATACGAAAGTAATTCTGAAATGTGACCGATGCTAAAGTTTGGTTTTCATGCTGAATTTCAAGATTCTCCTTCGCTTCAAGTGCCTGATGAAGACCATCGGAATATCTCCTGCCCTCCATCATACGCCCAGTAAATTCATCAATAATCACTACCTTGCCATCCTTTACTATATAATCTTTATCAGCAGTAAACAGCTTATATGCACGTAATGCTTGGTCTATATAATGAGTCATTATCATGCTGTCAGTATCATAGAGCGAGGAATTTTCAGGAATGAGATTGTATGACCTTAGTAGTTCCTCCACTCGTGAAATACCATCTTCAGTCAAGAATACCGTTCTACCTTTTTCATCTACTTCATAATCGGAGTCAACTAATTTAGTTACTATTTTATTGATATGCTTATATATCTGATTGTTTTCCTCAACCGGGCCAGAAATAATAAGCGGAGTGCGAGCTTCATCAATGAGTATTGAGTCCACTTCATCAACTATTCCGTAGTGAAAGCCTCTCTGAACCATGTCTTCTTGAGAAAATTTCATATTGTCTCGCAGGTAATCAAAGGCAAGCTCGTTATTTGTGGAATACACGATATCTGCACTGTAAGCCTCTTTCCTCTCTTCGTCTGTCAAGTTATTCGTAATAAACGCAACAGAAACCCCAAGAGAATTATATAATTTGCTCATCCACTCTGTGTCTCGTTTTGCAAGGTAGTCGTTAACAGTTACGACATGTACGCCTTTCCCTTCTAAGGAATTTAGATATGCTGCTAAAGTTGCAACGAGTGTCTTTCCCTCTCCTGTTTTCATTTCTGATATCATGCCATTGTGGAGCACCATTCCACCAATCAGTTGAACATCAAAGTGCCTCATGTTAAGAAACCTTCGAGAGGCTTCACGCACAACTGTAAATGCAGGTACGAGAAGATCATTTAACGTTTTCCCATTTTTCAATTCTCGTTTGAATTCTTCAGTTTTACCAGCAAGCTCCTCATCAGATAAGCTCTGCATTTCTGTTTCTAATGCATTTATTTGCTGAACAATTTTCCTAAAGGATTTTATTATCTTCTTGTTTGTGGAACCAAATATCTTTCTTATAAAAAAGAATGACAACGTAAAAATGAAAAATATAAGAATGGCTGTCAAAATTAGCGGAGAATCTAGCATAAACTTAAGTAACGTCTTATTTAATATGAGATTATATTACTAAATGCAGCCTACAGCAATTACATATTAGATTTGGGGAGTCTTTGGAAAGTCTTTTTTAAATCAAGAATTAAGAGTTTGCCAGGCAATTCCTACCCTCGAAGGCCTTTCTATCAACACATAAAGACTCTATTGCATTATTTTAGGTGTTTGGTAATCTTTAATTCTAGATCAAACAAATTTATAGCAGCCTGTATGAGGTAACTAGTTATGCACGGTAATATCTACCAGCTAAAGGTATTGATGCTATTTTTGCATCGAGGAGTGCTCTATCAGCACTCTTTTCGCTTAGGTACAGAAATAGAAGAGGCCAGAAAGTTCGATGATTTAGTATTTGAATGTACCCAAGGTAGTAAGAAAGTATACCGTTTTTTGCAGGCTAAACACACACAAGATGAAGATAACAAGAAAATTGGAGTAGGGAACTTACTTACAAAAGATAAAAGTGGTGAGTTTGGATTAGCAAAGTATTTTGTTTCTTACCTAAAGATCAAAAATAATCAAGATTTTGCAGATGGTAACCTGAAAGATTTTATTATCTGTACTAATATCGATTTTGATCTGGATCAAAGCACAGCACGAAACACAGTGAAGAAGTTGAAGGTAAAAACTTTAGGACCAAACGAGGAAATAGAAATTTTAGTTGAAGTAATCGACACTAGTGATGTCTTTTTTAAAGATGGTGGCACTAGATATAAGTTCTCTTATATTCACAATAACATGATTTCAGTAGTGCAACCAGCATTTGAAAGTGCTGTAGAAGAAGCGATGGAAGAATTAGAAGAGGAGATAAAAAAACTCCAAAACAAGCCAGATCAGAACTCAAAAAGGAAATTGGAAAGAAATCAGACGTGGCAACGTGAATTTGGACGAATGATGAATGAAGGTAGGTTGGAAGACAATATAAAAGAATTTTTTGATAAGTTAGTATTTGCAGTAAATCAGCCTAACGAGATAAAACTAGCAGAGATCATTAAGAATGAGCTGGGCGAGCAATTTAATGATATTGACAGAAAAAATGTTTATGCTCGCTTCCAAGAAAAAATGCTAGGCTCTGTGGACAAAATTTTAGAGAAGCCATACAAGAGCTCCAACAAAATTGAGAAAACCAATAAAAACCTCAGCAGTTTTATCAAATCTGGAAAAAATGCGCCTAAAATTTTTAATTTTACCAAAAAAACACTCAATCAAATGACGTTCTTTGTAGATATGCTCATCGTAATACCTTTGCACTTTTCGATTCCGTTTTGGCGGAATAACTACTGTACATCCCTTGTCTTCAAGACTTGTAACAAAGGCATTGCTATCGTAGCCCTTGTCAGCTACTACAGTAGAGTTATAGATACTTTCGGTCAACACTTGTGCCTGCGTAATTTCATTTCTTTGACCAGGAGTCAGAGTAAATTTAAGTGGATTTCCAAGTGCATCGACAAGCGCATGTATTTTAGTTGTAAAGCCACCTTTGCTCCTCCCTAAAGCTTCTTGATCCTTGGAGTTTTTTGTATATCCAGATGAACATGGATGGGCTCGGATGATCGTACCGTCGATTATAGCAACTTCTAAATCAGGCTCTTGTTTAGTATATTCAAGCAATTTTTTCCAGACATCTCTTTCACACCATCTTTTAAATCGCTTATGTATACTCCTGTAATTACCATAAGTTTTTGGTAAAAGTCTCCATTGGCAACCACTTCGCACTATGTACCACACTGCCTCTATGAATATTCTTAAACGTTTTTCATCTTTGCTGTGCATTCCTTTTACGCTTTTTATGAACTCTAAAATTTGTTTCCAATTTTCCTCTTTGATGTAATATTGCATATGGTAGTTTCTCCATCTTTTACCTATTAGGCTAAACTACCATCTTTTTCTCTCTTTTCATATTTTTTGTCCACAGAGCCTAGAACACTAGGCTCTGTGGACAAAATTTTAGAGAAGCCATACAAGAGCTCCAACAAAATTGAGAAAACCAATAAAAACCTCAGCAGTTTTATCAAATCTGGAAAAAATGCGCCTAAAATTTTTAATTTTACCAAAAAAACACTCAATCAAATGACGTTCTTTGTAGATATGCTCATCGTAATACCTTTGCACTTTTCGATTCCGTTTTGGCGGAATAACTACTGTACATCCCTTGTCTTCAAGACTTGTAACAAAGGCATTGCTATCGTAGCCCTTGTCAGCTACTACAGTAGAGTTATAGATACTTTCGGTCAACACTTGTGCCTGCGTAATTTCATTTCTTTGACCAGGAGTCAGAGTAAATTTAAGTGGATTTCCAAGTGCATCGACAAGCGCATGTATTTTAGTTGTAAAGCCACCTTTGCTCCTCCCTAAAGCTTCTTGATCCTTGGAGTTTTTTGTATATCCAGATGAACATGGATGGGCTCGGATGATCGTACCGTCGATTATAGCAACTTCTAAATCAGGCTCTTGTTTAGTATATTCAAGCAATTTTTTCCAGACATCTCTTTCACACCATCTTTTAAATCGCTTATGTATACTCCTGTAATTACCATAAGTTTTTGGTAAAAGTCTCCATTGGCAACCACTTCGCACTATGTACCACACTGCCTCTATGAATATTCTTAAACGTTTTTCATCTTTGCTGTGCATTCCTTTTACGCTTTTTATGAACTCTAAAATTTGTTTCCAATTTTCCTCTTTGATGTAATATTGCATATGGTAGTTTCTCCATTTTTTACCTATTAGGCTAAACTACCATCTTTTTCTCTCTTTTCATATTTTTTGTCCACAGAGCCTAGCAAATCTAGGTAATGTTTACAGGGATTTAGGTAATCCTCAGAAAGCTAAAGAGTTGTTTGAGCGGGTTTCACCTGTTTTTGAGAAACACTATGGTTCTGGTCATATTCAAGTTGCTAAGCTACTGGTAAGCCACGGTGGCACTCATGGGGATTTAGGTGACCATAAGGAAAAAAAGGAGCTACTTGAACAGGCCTTTCCTATTTTTGAAGAACATTACGGCCCTGATCATCCGGAAGTTGCCAAACTACTGGCAGACTTATGTGAAGTTTATGGTACCTTAGGTGACCACAAGAAACAACAGGAGTCATTTGCACGGGCTGTATCTATCTTTAAGGAACATCAGAGTCCTAATCATTTCTGAAGTTGCTAAACTGCTGGCAGAATTAGACAAAGTTTAGGTTTTGAGCAATACTAAACTAACAACAACTCATTTGAGCTACACTTCCAAAACTAATCTGTTTGGATCTTCTATGTAATTTTTTACCTTAACAAGGAAAGTTACTGCTCCTTTGCCGTCAACTATTCTGTGATCGTAAGAGAGAGCAATGTACATCATAGGTCTGATTTCTACTGCATTACCAACAGCAACTGGCCTGTTTTGTATTGAATGCATTCCAAGTATTCCAGATTGCGGAGGGTTTATTATCGGAGTGGAAAGAAGTGAACCGTATACTCCACCGTTTGAGATGGTAAATGTTGCACCTTCCATTTCTGATACTTGTAATTTACCCTCACGAGCTTTTTTGCCAAGAGCAACTAAAGTCAACTCAATTTCTGCAAATGACATCTGATCGGCACCCCGAATAACTGGTACAACAAGACCTTTATCGGTGCCAACAGCAACACCTACGTCATAGTAATGTTTATATATGATTTCATCGCCTGAGATTTCAGCGTTAATTTCAGCAATTTCTTTCAATGCTTGCACCGCTGCCTTTATAAAAAACGACATAAAACCAAGTTTTATTCCATATTTTTTTTCAAAGGCGTCCTTATATTTTGCTCTTAGATCCATGACATTCTTCATGTCAATTTCATTGAACGTGGTCAGTATTGCAGCAGTATTTTGCGATGCTTTCAAACGAGCGGCAATTACTTGCCTTATTTTGCTCATTTTTACTCGTTCCTCTCTTTGCTCTCCATTTACTACACTTTTTGGCAATTCATATTGTTTTATTGCAGGTTGTTCAGCTTTGTTCATATGGCCTATCACATCTGCTTTTGTTATTCTGCCTCCCATGCCAGTTCCTTTGACGCTTTCTGCACTGATTGCATTTTCTTCCATAATTTTACGAGCTGATGGAGCATCTTTTTTAGCAGCACTTTCGCTTTTATCTTCTTTTCTCGCTTCCTTTTTTACTTCTCCCATGGAAAGCTTCGCTAACAATTGATCAGGACTTATTACATCATCTTCTTTTATAAGAAATTCAGTTATTTGCCCTGAAGCTTCTGCAGTTAATTCGAGTGCTGTTTTGTCAGTTTCAATTTCAAAGATCAAGTCATCTACTTTTACTGCTTCTCCAATACCCTTCTTTATTTTTACTATACCTTCTGTAACTGATTCACCACCAAGAGTTTTTGGTGCTCTGATTTCTATAATTTTGCTCATAAAACAACTTCCGTATAAAACTTTCTATAGATTTATACATGAAAAGAGACATGTAATAAACTAATAAATTCATTGAGGCTCTTATCATTTAGAAGTGACAAACGGATAACATATTCCCAAATGTCATTCCAGCACGTGACGCTAGGCCATAAAAATTCCTTGACAAGCTTTGCTAGCCCCCCTATCATGGTACTGAATATTCAGTTATCTTCATCTGTGCAGATTAAACAGCAAAAAAAACAACGTAGTTGGCGTCTTATTTTTAATTTTTTGCACTATGTGCACCGTATGTCTTCACAACATTTCTGGGTTTTTACCTATATAAGCTGAAACGCGCTTACAAAGCGTTTAAGACAGCAAAAAACGTCAAATTGACAAGGGAGAATTTGAATGCTAGCTACCCTGGGTTTTCTTTGCCTTTTTTTTCACTCAGTAAATTTCTTAACGTTTATAATTTAGGTTAGTCGCATTTAAAAGCGGCTGAATCGTAGGCTCTGTGGACAAAAAATATGAAAAGAGAGAAAAAGATGGTAGTTTAGCCTAATAGGTAAAAAATGGAGAAACTACCATATGCAATATTACATCAAAGAGGAAAATTGGAAACAAATTTTAGAGTTCATAAAAAGCGTAAAAGGAATGCACAGCAAAGATGAAAAACGTTTAAGAATATTCATAGAGGCAGTGTGGTACATAGTGCGAAGTGGTTGCCAATGGAGACTTTTACCAAAAACTTATGGTAATTACAGGAGTATACATAAGCGATTTAAAAGATGGTGTGAAAGAGATGTCTGGAAAAAATTGCTTGAATATACTAAACAAGAGCCTGATTTAGAAGTTGCTATAATCGACGGTACGATCATCCGAGCCCATCCATGTTCATCTGGATATACAAAAAACTCCAAGGATCAAGAAGCTTTAGGGAGGAGCAAAGGTGGCTTTACAACTAAAATACATGCGCTTGTCGATGCACTTGGAAATCCACTTAAATTTACTCTGACTCCTGGTCAAAGAAATGAAATTACGCAGGCACAAGTGTTGACCGAAAGTATCTATAACTCTACTGTAGTAGCTGACAAGGGCTACGATAGCAATGCCTTTGTTACAAGTCTTGAAGACAAGGGATGTACAGTAGTTATTCCGCCAAAACGGAATCGAAAAGTGCAAAGGTATTACGATGAGCATATCTACAAAGAACGTCATTTGATTGAGTGTTTTTTTGGTAAAATTAAAAATTTTAGGCGCATTTTTTCCAGATTTGATAAAACTGCTGAGGTTTTTATTGGTTTTCTCAATTTTGTTGGAGCTCTTGTATGGCTTCTCTAAAATTTTGTCCACAGAGCCTAGGCTCTGTGGACAAAAAATATGAAAAGAGAGAAAAAGATGGTAGTTTAGCCTAATAGGTAAAAAATGGAGAAACTACCATATGCAATATTACATCAAAGAGGAAAATTGGAAACAAATTTTAGAGTTCATAAAAAGCGTAAAAGGAATGCACAGCAAAGATGAAAAACGTTTAAGAATATTCATAGAGGCAGTGTGGTACATAGTGCGAAGTGGTTGCCAATGGAGACTTTTACCAAAAACTTATGGTAATTACAGGAGTATACATAAGCGATTTAAAAGATGGTGTGAAAGAGATGTCTGGAAAAAATTGCTTGAATATACTAAACAAGAGCCTGATTTAGAAGTTGCTATAATCGACGGTACGATCATCCGAGCCCATCCATGTTCATCTGGATATACAAAAAACTCCAAGGATCAAGAAGCTTTAGGGAGGAGCAAAGGTGGCTTTACAACTAAAATACATGCACTTGTCGATGCACTTGGAAATCCACTTAAATTTACTCTGACTCCTGGTCAAAGAAATGAAATTACGCAGGCACAAGTGTTGACCGAAAGTATCTATAACTCTACTGTAGTAGCTGACAAGGGCTACGATAGCAATGCCTTTGTTACAAGTCTTGAAGACAAGGGATGTACAGTAGTTATTCCGCCAAAACGGAATCGAAAAGTGCAAAGGTATTACGATGAGCATATCTACAAAGAACGTCATTTGATTGAGTGTTTTTTTGGTAAAATTAAAAATTTTAGGCGCATTTTTTCCAGATTTGATAAAACTGCTGAGGTTTTTATTGGTTTTCTCAATTTTGTTGGAGCTCTTGTATGGCTTCTCTAAAATTTTGTCCACAGAGCCTAGCGTTTAGAATAAAAAACGCCAATATTTTGAAGTACATATAAATAACTAGTTAACCATGGGGCTTCTTTTGCCTTTTTTTTTATTTGGTAAATTTCTTAAATATTTATAGTTGCAATTTAAGAGCCCGTAAAGGGTGTCATCCCAGTGCTTGACACTGGGATCCAGTTTTCCATATAATCTCATCGAAAACATAAGACCTGCTGCAAAAGGTGATTGAAAAAATGATGTGAGAGGGGTAGAAGAAGAATAAGCAGATCAAGTAAGGAAAAAAAATGAGCTTTAGTTACTATAATATGAAAAAACACCCAAGAAACTTTCGTAATATAACAGGTTTAAGTATAGAGGAGTTCGAAAAAGTAGTAGAAAAAGTGAGGTCTGGATGGAAAAAACTTGAAAAACAGAAAAAGTGTCATGGTAGAAGATCAAAACTACCAACTCTGGAAGATAAGTTGTTTTGCGTAATTTTGTACTATCGCACTTACATAACACATAGATTTTTAGGATGCCTATTCAATGTGTACAACGCAAATGTATGTAGGTTACTTAAGAGAATAGAGCCATTACTCGCCAAAAAAGTGACTATAACAAAAGATAGAAGTATGACGCCAGAAAAAATACTGAAGATTTTGGCTGATGTTACAGAACAGCAAATACAGAGGCCAGAAGATAGTAAAAAACGGAAGAAATCATATTCAGGAAAAAAAAGAACCAACACTATGAAAACTGAGATTATTATCGAAGAAGGAGGAAGAATTTTATCAGTGTCAAAGTCATACCGTGGTAGAATTAGTGATTTTCGCATAAGGAAACAAGAAAAATATTTACCACTTGATAGCATAAAACATGCTGATTCTGGATATCAAGGTTGGCAAAAATTGCAAAGCAATGTTATAATTCCATATAAAAAGTATCGTAAAAAGCCATTAACTCCAGAGCAGAAAGAGCATAATAGAAGGTTAGCATCATTTAGAATGAGAGTAGAAAATAAGATCCGAGAGATAAAGATATTTAAGATTATGTCGAATGTTTATCGCAATTTTCAGAAAAAATATAACTTGAGGTTCAATATTATTGCTGGTATTGTAAATCTTAAGCACGCCTTTTAGTTAACCTTGATTTTATTCACCCTCCTTTCCTTTTTTTTATCGCTTGATTCGCAGCAGGTCTATTGTATTTTAACGTAAAACATCTATTTTTATGCTTACCAACTTAATAAAATTCCTGGATCCCAGTGTCTGGGCACTTGGATGACACCATTCTTTTTTCTGGATTCCAGACTGGAATGACACCGTCTTGGATGGAAACCAGTGTCAGCTACTTGAATGACGAGAAAGGAGCTACTCGGATGACACCGTCATAAAGGAACCAGTGTCAGCTACTTGGATAGGGGGCACTAGAATCCAGTAAGCTTATTTATGCATGTAAAAGGTTATTATTTTGTAAAGTCAAAGTTGCTTTTGGTTTTAAGTTAAAGTACAATAAATGCAAAGGCTCATATGATGAATTAAACTGGATCCAAGTACTTGAATGACATCAGAGAGAGGGTAACCGAGGTTCATGCGATACACGCTACCAAAGTGTTTAAGTAATTAATTAGGTTAAAGTTTGGTATTCAAACAGTCGTACATATGCTAGTCAAAATAGGTACCAGAGGAAGCAAGCTTGCAGTTGCCCAGGCTTTGGAAGCAAAACAAAAGTTGCTGGACTCTTTTCCTAACTTATCTATTGAAATTGTTAAGATAAAAACTTCTGGAGATAAGTATGCAAACGCAAATCTTGCTGAAATAGGAGGTAAAGGATTATTCATTAAAGAAATTGAGGCTGAATTGCTCGAAAATAATATAGACATGGCAGTTCATTCGCTAAAGGATATGCCTGCGTTTTTCTCAGGGAGTTTAACAATTCCTTGTGTTTTAGAAAGGCTAAGTCCATGCGATGCGTTTATTTCTCATAAACACAATAGCCTTGAATCTTTGCCACAGCAGGCTACTATTGCCACTTCTTCAATAAGAAGAAAAGTTCAGTTGTTAAATGTTAGACCAGATTTAAATATAGTACCGCTACGTGGAAATGTAACAACTAGATTGCAAAATCAAAGTTTTGATGGAATAATTCTAGCTGAAGCAGGACTCATAAGATTAGAAAAACATCACTTAATTACAGAGGTATTGCCACCAAAAGTTATGTTAAGTGCAGTGGGACAGGGAGCGATTTGTATTCAATGTAGAAGGAATGATGTAAAAATTATCGATCTTTTAGAGAAAATTAATAATAATATGTCTTTTATAGGAGTGAAATCAGAGCGCAGTTTTATGAAGACAGTGAATGGTTCATGTTTTACACCACTTGCAGCTTTGGCTGAATATGTGAGCGAAAATATGCTACACCTTCGTTGTATGTTGGCAGATGGAAAAAATATATACTTCACTGAGCGCACTTCATTTATAGAAGATGCGGAGAAAATGGGTATGGATGCAGGATTAGAGTTGAAATCAAAATGCTTATAAGCTTACCTAAAGTACGTGGAATCTATCGTTATGACATCTTAATGTCTAAAGCGACGTGGTTAAATGTCGGTGGACGAGCTGATATATTATTTAAACCACGTGATATTGAAGATTTAACATGCTTGATTAAAAACACTGAGTTGCCAATTAACGTTATCGGTGCAACATCCAACATAATAGTGCGAGATAGTGGCATTCGAGGAATAACAGTAAAATTGGGTAAGGAATTTTCATATATAAAAAGTAAAGGTAACAACTCTATTGTTGCAGGTGGTGCTGCGTTACTTAGTAACTTTGCTTACTTTGCAGGAGAGCAACAAATTAGTGGACTTGAGTTTCTAGTTGGAATTCCAGGAACAGTTGGTGGCGGAATAGAAATGAATGCAGGTGCATATGGTAGTGATATCGCAAGTGTTGTACAATCCATAAAAGCAGTGAATCTAGAGGATGGAAACCTATATGAGTTCTCCAGCGAAGAAATGGGGTATTTTTACCGTGGACATAGCCTAAAAGGAAATTGGATTTTTGTTGAAGCTGAGTTTAAAGGAGTAAACTCAGAGTATGAGCTTATACTGCAAAGGTTAAAGGAAGTTATTGAGAGAAAAAATAAAAGCCAGCCAACAAGAGGAAAAACTGCTGGGTGCATATTCAAAAATCCAAAAAACTACCGAGCATGGGAGTTAATTGATAAATCTGGCTGCCTAGGGTTAAATATTGGTGGAGCTAGAATCTCTAAGAAACATTGTAACTTCTTGCTCAATTACGATAATGCAACTGCATCTGACTTGGAAAACCTTGGCAACAGAGTAAAAGATGCAGTAAAGGATAAATTTAATGTTGAACTTGAGTGGGAAATAAGGGTTTTGGGTAGCTATTAGATAGTTTTTATAGCTTCTGTATATTCGTTCAGGAGAACGGCAAATAAGGTAGACAAGTAATCTAAAAAAATAATCATAGAGAAAACGTGAGGTAATGTGGTTAATCTGTATCCGTTCAGGGTAGCGGCAAGACCATAGAGTAAAAGTGAGTTTACAACAAATGGTGTCATCCCAGTGCGTGACACTGGGATGACACCTTTGTGTTTGAGGCAAAATTGGCTATAACACTTAACATACTGCCTTTGCAAATAAATGTTCGTACAGCTGTGTATCACGCACTTTGCTTCAATATTTGTGATGCCCCTGAACAGATACCCCAAATTCGTTTAATTAAATTTGACGTTATACCTATATACAGGGTCCCATTTCGTTCACTTGCAAGTATATAAACATAATAACTTTTCATATATAGTAACCTGGATCCCAGTGTCAGCTACTTGCATGACACCATTTGTTGTAAACTCACTTTTACTCTATGGTCTTGCCACTACCCTGAACAGATACAGAAGTTTAGCTTTCACTTAAATGGACTACTCAACCGTGACAGACTTAGCTAAATTTCTTGGACAATCTGCATCTAACCCTTTTTTTGCTGCAGTAAAGTAAGCAAGGAATTGCATAGCAACACTGTAGATGATTGGAGAGATAAAATTATCAGTGTCTGGAAGTTGCACCACATCTGCGCAAACTCCCCTTAGGAATGGCGCTCCTTGTTTATCACTGAAGGCAATTACTTTGCCTTTTCTTGCAATAATCTCTTGTATATTAGATAGCGTTTTAAAGAATAAATCATCATAAGGGATAATTGCTATAACAAGCACAGTAGAGTCTATTAAAGCAATAGAACCGTGCTTCATTTCTCCCGCTGCAATACCAATTGTATTGATGTATGAAAGCTCTTTTATCTTCAATGCACCTTCCATTGCAACTCCGTATGAACTTCCTCTGCCAATTAAAATAACGTTATTGTGTTCTAATATGCTGCCTGATATATGTTGTATTTTCATCACATTTAAAACATGCTCAACATACTTGGGAATAGAGTTAATAGCGTTGCTTAACTGTTTTATTCTCTCTCCACCCAGTATACCTTTTATTTTTCCAAGCTCCACGGCAAAGCATGCTAAAGTTGCAAGTTGCGCAGAAAAGGTTTTTGTTGAAGCAACACCAATTTCTTGCCCAGCAAGAGTATGTAACACAATATCTGAGATCTTTTCAATGCTGCTGCTAAATGTATTAGTTATACTTATGATTGTTTGCTTCTGTGATTTCGCATAACGCAGCGCTTCTATGGTATCTGCAGTTTCGCCAGATTGAGAGATAAATAACCCAATGCTGCCTTCTTCTAGCTTGACGTTGCTATACCTAAATTCTGATGAGATTTCTAGATATACTCGAACTTGAGCAATACTTTCCAGCCAATACTTCGCTATTAGCCCAGCAAAATAAGATGATCCACATCCAACTATAGTAATGTAACTCAGCTCAGAAAACAATTTTTTGTTGACCTCTTTATATTGCTTGTAAAATTGATTTATTGTTTTGTTTAATGCACGCGGTTGCTCAAAAATCTCTTTTAACATGAAGCTAGGGTAGCCATTTTTGCTAATTAGAAAATCACTTGGACTACTATTTTCTATACTGCGTTTAACTTGTGTACCATTGTTGTATATACTAACTCCACTAGATTTTATCACTGCAATATCATCATCTTCCAAATGCGATATTTTTTCCACAAATGCACTTAAAGCATTAGAGTCAGATGCAGCAAACACTGTGTTACAGTTATAGCCTATTGCTAAAGGCAAATTTCTCTTCGCAACAAATAAGGCGTCTGGATATTCTGCAAATAATAAGACCAAGGCAAATGAGCCGTGTAGGTTGCTTAAACACTTAAATAGAGAATCAACTGGCGACAATCCTTCATCGAGATATAAGGTTAGCATGTTTGGTATGATCTCTGTGTCAGTGTCAGTATGGAATGACATGCCCCTTTCTTCTAGGCCCTTTTTTAGCAGATTGTAATTCTCAATTATGCCGTTATGAGCAACAACAACATTATTTGTACGAATGGGATGAGCATTTTTAAGGCCTGGAACTCCATGTGTAGCCCAGCGAGTATGTGCTATACCAACTGTACTGTGAGACATCTTGCTGTCATCAACAACTTCACATAACCTTTCGACTTTACCTTCTGATTTTTTGACTTCTATCTTACCTTCGTTATTTATGATTGCTATACCTGAGGAATCATATCCCCTATATTCCAATTTTTGTAACCCAGTTAGTAAGGTTGGTATTACTGAATCACCACTACTTACTACACCAAATATTCCGCACACAAATGGATCACCAAACAAACTTTTTTCTAAACATGTTAAGCATTTTTGCCTTTATTACTGGTTGATTTATATTCTTTTTATCATTCTTTCGATTTTACCTTTTTAATTGGTTTAGCTGCTACTTTTTGAGTTTCTTTGCTTAAAACCTCAGATATAGCGGACTTTAGAACTTTTATCTCAACTTTTGGTGCTATTTCTATTATAAATTGTGCATTTGCCTCATCAACTTTATTAACTTCACCTATTATTCCACCAGAAGTAATGACTGTATCACCACGTTTTATTTGATCTATCATCTTTCTATGTTCTTTTAGTTTTTTTTGTTGCGGGCGAATAATGAGAAAATAAAATACCACAAATATTAAAATCAATGGAGTAAAACTAGCAAAAGATGCGCCGATACTTGATGTATTGCTAGTTGCATCTGCTGCAAAAACTTCAGAAATGAGCATATTTAATCCTAATTGTTAATGATAAAAACAAACCTATTTAAGTATTAATTACAATACCATGCCATGTCAAGTTTGGTGAAGGCGTTTCTCAATACCGGCAATAATACTGCGAATTCTAAGTTATGCTAAAACTAATATGACGGGAGTGATGAGACTTGAACTCACGACCTCATGCGTGACAGGCATGCGCTCTAACCAACTGAGCTACACCCCCCTAATTTCTTTTTAGCGTTTTCGGGCTTCAACTTTAAAGCTAATAAACATGTTGCCCTTTGTCAATATTTTTTGTTTGCGCTTTGCTGTCTTTTCTATTACTATGTAAATAATTTAATTTCACACATGGCTTGTACAAGTAGTCCCATTAGGGTTATGCCATGGAAGATAAACTATTTGGAGGAATGATATATGACAAATTTGCCTAAAGTCACTGTGCGTGATTTAGCTGAATCTGGTGTACATTTTGGTCACAAAATTAGTCGCTGGAACGCAAAAATGGCTCCATACATATATGGAGTGCATCAAGAAAATCGTATACATATAATTGATTTGCGAAAAACACTACCATTGCTACAGGTGGCCATGAAGGCTTTATATGACGTTGCATTTCAAGGTGGTCGCATTCTATTTGTTGGTACAAAGTTTCAAGCTTTTGATATTATTGCAAGTGAAGCGATTCGTTGTGGTCAATATTATGTGAATCATCGTTGGCTTGGTGGTATGCTTACTAATTGGGGCACTGTTTCTTCTTCGATAAAAACCTTGATGCAATATGAGAAAATATTAAATGACGAGGATAGCATTTTAACAAAGAAAGAATTGGGAAACATTGAAAAGAAAAAGCAAAAGCTTGATAAGGCGCTTGGCGGTATTAGAGAAATGGGAGCAATTCCTGATATCTTATTCATCATTGATACTAATAAAGAGCATATAGCGGTTAAGGAGGCTAAGAAGTTAGGAATTCCAATAGTTGCAATACTTGATACTAATTCTGATCCAGATGGTATTACATATCTAATACCTGGAAATGATGACTCAAGAAAATCAATAGAGCTCTATTGTAAATTAGCTACCGACTCTATATTAGCTGGAATAGAGTCTAGTCTAGCAAAATCTGGAGTTAAGATTGATGATATAAGGGGTGATGAGTTTATTCAAGAAAAAGAAGATGGTATTGTGCAAACTAAAAGGAGACGTAGTAAAGTTTACAAAGAAGAAGAAAGGGAGGTAGTAACAAATGAAGATGAATCCAGATGATATAAGAGAATTACGTGATAGAACAGGGCTTGGCTTAAGTGACTGTAAAAAAGCATTAGAAGAATGTGATGGTGACATTAAGAAAGCCGTTGATAAGTTACGTACAATAGGTCTTGCTAAAGCTGACAAAAAATCTGATAGAATAGCTTCAGATGGACTCGTTGCTATGTGTTTGACTGAAAATTATGGTGCATTGGTTGAACTCAATTGCGAAACAGATTTTGTTGCAAGGAATGAGAAATTTATAGAGTTAGTTTCAAATTTAGCATCAATTGCTCATCAAGAACGCTGTACTAGCGTTGATGAGTTAAAAAATGCCAAGTATGAAGGCATTGGCACAGTGCAGGAAGCTATTATGAATGGTACATCAGTTCTTGGTGAGAAGCTAGAGTTAAGCAAGCTTTGTTACTTAGAAGCTAAGGATGGAGTTGTTGCTGGCTACGTACATGGTGATGTGTGTGGCTTAGGTAAGATTGGTGCTTTAATTGCATTGCAATCATCTGGTGATAAGGCGAAGCTACAAGAGATTGGGAAACAAATAGCTATGCATGTAGTTGCTATGAAGCCTGAAGCTTTGTCTATAGATGATTTAGATCAAATGAAGTTGAAAAATGAACGTTCTATAATTGAAGAGCAAGTGAGGGGCTTAAATAAACCTGAAGAAGTAGCAAAAAAAATAGTAGATGGACGAATGGCTAAGTACTATGAAGAAGTTGTTTTACTAGAACAAAAGTTCATAAAGGATGATAAAATGAAGGTTTCTGATTTTATAAAATCAAGCGAGGTGAGTGCTATTAAATTATCTAATTACAAGTTACTTGTTTTGGGTGGTGCAAACTAAATGGTAAAAAATGTTTCCCTCAACAAATGAAAAAAGCGAAATAAAATATTCCAGAGTGTTATTTAAAATCTCTGGTGAAGCTTTAATGGGGTCACAGTCTTTTGGCTATGATATGGGAATAATAAGCCAATTATGCAAAGATATAGCTGATATTAACAGGCTTGGAGTTCAGGTATGTATTGTTGTTGGTGGTGGTAATATCTTTCGTGGCACATCTGCGTCTTTAAGTGGCTGCGAAAGAGCAAGCAGTGATTATATTGGAATGCTTGCAACTATAATCAATGCTTTAATTTTACAAAACTTTTTAGAGAAAAATTTAGTAGCTTCGAGGGTATTATCTGCAATACCCATGGCCACTGTATGTGAACCTTACATAAGAAGGAAAGCTATTCGTCATTTAGAAAAAGGTAGAGTGGTAATTTTTGCAGCAGGCACAGGCAACCCATTTTTTACTACAGATACAGCTGCAGCTTTACGTGCTGTTGAAATGAATTGTGATATTATTCTAAAGGGTACGCAAGTAAGTGGTGTATACTCCGCTGATCCGAAAAAAAATGAGGATGCTGTAATGTATGATAGGCTTTCTTATACGGATTTATTGACTCGTGATTTAAAAGTTATGGATGCATCAGCAATTTCACTTGCTCGTGAGAATTCTATTCCCATTATAGTTTTTTCTTTGAAGGGAGAAAAAATAGTCAATATTATTAAGGGTCAAGGTACTTATACTATAGTTTCAGATTGTAAACATTAGGTAATTTATGTTAAATGAAATAAAAGCTAAAACAAAAGAAAGAATGCTAAAAACTATTCAGTCCTTTCATGATGATATTAAAGGCGTACGCACTGGTAGAGCTAGCGCATCGTTGCTTGATGGTATAGTTGTAAATATCTATGGTGGACATCAAAAGTTAAATCAGGTTGCAGGTGTTTCGGGTATAGATAACAAAACTCTATTAATTAAAATTTGGGATATTAATGTTGTCGGTGAAGTGAAAAATGCTATATTAAATGCCAACTTGAATTTAAATCCTGTTGTTGAGGGTAATACCATACGTATAGCTCTTCCGGACTTAACACAAGAAACCCGTGAAAAATTAGTGAAATTATTGCATCAGTTTGCTGAAAATGCACGGATTGCCATTAGAAATATACGTAGAGATATTATGGAAGAAACAGAAAAAATGAAGGAAAATAAAGAAATCTCAGAAGATGATTTTCATGGTGCTAAGAAGGAAATACAAAATATTACTGATAATAATATAAAAAAAATTGATGGTGAATTGTCCATCAAAGAAAAGGATATACTGAATCACTAAGGTAATATGAAAGAAGCCTTCAGTAGTGAATATGAACGTTGTGATTTGAGAGCAAATTCCACCAAGAAGGGTGTCATGCAAGTAGCTAACATGCAACTGTTACGAACATTTGTCCGCGGAGGCAGTGTGTTAGCCGTTTTTGCCTCAAACACAAAGGTGTCATCCCAGTGCTTGACACTGGGATCCAGCTTTTCATACAATCTCGTCAAAAACGTTTGTTTTAGCATAAGACAGCTATTTTTATGCTTATCAGCTCAGTGTGCTCACTTGCAATCAAATTTCTGGATTCCAGTGTCGGGGCACTGGAATGACACCCTCCTGGTAGCACAATGTTCGTATAGCTGTGTGTCAGTTACTTTTATGACATCGGGTGAACTTTAAATGTTGAATCAAGAATCTTTACCGAAACATTTAGCAATTATTATGGATGGTAATGGTAGATGGGCGAGCAATCAAGGAAGGGTAAAAATTGATGGTTATAAAAAGGGCAGTGAAGTTGCATACGATATTGCCAAGTATTGTACGGACTTAACCATACCCTACTTAACTTTGTATGCATTCTCTATGGAGAATTGGCTTAGACCCAAAAACGAAACTGACTGTCTATTTGATTTATTTTACTCCGTTTTAACTAATGAAGATAAAGTCAATTTCATTTGCAACTGTAACATTAAGTTGAATTTTATTGGCAATTTAAGTCTGTTATCCAGTAAAATATTGGATCAAATTAAAAAAGCAGAAGAAATGACACATAAGAACGATGGTTTATTACTCACTGTGGCAGTCAGTTACGGAGCAAAGCAAGAAATTACACAAGCTATAAGCAATATTATAAAAGAAAATATTGCTTATGTATCAGAAGAGGAATTTGAAAAATTTCTGTATACTAAAGATTTGCCAAAATTGGATTTATTAATTCGCACTGGCGGCGAAAAAAGGTTAAGCAACTTTTTATTATGGCAAGCAGCTTATGCTGAATTGTATTTTTGTGATACTTTATGGCCTGATTTTTCTTGTCAAGATTTGAGTAAAGCATTAGAAGATTATACAAAAAGAGAGAAAAAATATGGTAGATAATAATTTTATAATTAGAATGTTGTCCTCAATAGTAATATTATTCATATTTTCCTTTGCTACATATTTTAGTGATTTATCGTTTTACCTATTGATTTTTTCAATAGCAGTTTTATCTTCTTTTGAATGGTATAATCTAACCCAAGGAAACAAAATTTTATACGTTTTTGCATTATTATTGATTGCACTACCAAGCGCCTCATTAATATATTTATATAATCTACCACAGGGAAAATACGCATTAGTATGGTTCGTCTTAACCATTTGGGGAATTGACATTACTGCCTACCTATTTGGCAAGAATTTTGGTGGAGCTAAAATTTGCCCAATTCTTAGCCCTGGAAAAACTTGGACAGGACTTCTTGGTGCGATTTTAGCTGGAGTAGTGTGCACAATTTTTGGATCAATATTTTTTGGTCTATTTTCAATTTTTTATTCTCCAATCATTGGCCTTGCAATTGCTATTCTAGCGCAACTTGGCGATTTCACTGAGTCACTTGTTAAAAGAGCTTACGGTGTTAAAGATAGTGGAAGTATGATACCTGGCCATGGAGGAGTGCTCGACCGTATGGACAGCTTCATTTTTACTGCCCCTCTTATTGCTATTTACATAAGCTAAGTCTGCAGAAGAAATAAAGTGCCATTAGAGGTCATCCCTAGTCAGCTCCCCAACCGCTTCTACAGTGCAGTCATGGACAAACGTCTTTTCACAATAAGGGCAGGCTATTTCCTCTTCTTCTCCCATATCTAAATATATTAATGGATGGCCAGAACCCTCATCATTCTCATCACCATGACAACAAACTTTTCTTTTATTAACCCTCACTTTTGACATGCTACTCCTTTAGCTTATAACATTTTATATATTAAATATACCTATCCAGAAATAAAAAACAACAAACACTATTCTCCATTTTTTATCCTATTCAGGTTAATCAATTCGTTTTGAACGCCTTTTGATACAAATTTGCTAACATCTTCTCCTAATCTTGCTATTTCCTTTACAAAACTTGATGAAATAAATTGAGTATCTTCAGAAGCGGGAAGAAATATAGTTTCGATTTCAGGAAGAAGTTTATAATTTACCCAACTCATTTGAAACTCGTAATCAAAATCCGATACTGCTCTTAATCCTCTAATAATAACAGAAGCATTCTGCTCTTTGGCAAACTTCACTAGCAACCCATTAAAGGATATAACATCTGCATCAATTCCTAGTCCTTTAATTTCATTTTCAGCCATGCTTGTGCGTAGCTTTGTGTCAAAGGCAGTATGCTTATTAACGTTTTCTGCAACTCCTATTATTAATTTATCGACTAGTTTACACGCTCTTTTGATTATGTCAAGATGCCCAAAAGTTATAGGGTCAAATGTGCCAGGGTAGATTCCTGTTCTGTTATTAATGTTCATCCTTTATTTTTATATAAACTACTTTAAAAACTTTTGATAGACATAATAACATTTTTTATCTAAAAATAAAAGTATACAGTTGGCCTGATAGCTCAGTTGGTAGAGCAAAGGACTGAAAATCCTTGTGTCGCTGGTTCGATTCCTGCTCAGGCCACTTTCCTTTCTTATTAAATTTACCTTTTTATTGTAAAACGTTCTATAATATGTTATGATATTGATATAAGTGTTGAGAGGGTAAACTATATGTATAAATATTATAGCAGAATATTTAATATCCTATTAAATATAGTTCTATTATTAAGCAATATTACTTATGCTGGCGTTAGTGAAAAACCGGCATCTCAACATGTAATCAGAAAAGAAGAACCAGCGTCAACTGTCTTGACGGCAGAAAATACAGTAAATAATGACATAGTTGTTGGTTTATTGAAAAAGGAAGGAGCATTTGGGCGTGAGGTATCTCAAATTTATGAGATATTCAATAATTTTGGAGTTAAAACCGTACTCATTGATTACAATAAAATAATTAACCTAACAGGAATCCAAGAAAAGTCGCTTATCTTTGCAAAACAAGATGAAGTGTTGGCGCTAGCACTAGACCGAATAAAAATTGAAGTTGCACGATTCATTAAAGAGCAAAAGATAAATAGAATATTTATTCTAAATGATCTTCATCAGCCAAAAACTCGCATTGCTGATTTTTACAACGATCTTGCTACTAAAGCAATTGTAAAAATAGTAGATGACAATCCTGCAATTCATTTACTTGGCATATGTGGTGGGTTACAAGACATTATGCGTGCAAAAGGAATTGAAGTAGCGGGTTATGAAAGACAGCAAAAGACCCATTTAATGTCAGCGCTTAATCCAAAGCAGGAAGATGTGCCTTTACAACAGATAAAGATTGTTCCAAATAGTCGTTTAGCAGAAGTGATAGCCAAATTCCTAATACCTGATGAAAATGGTTGGTTTTCAACATATTTTCCAGATGCTAACTATGCTCTCTCAAAAGTAGTAAGTAATACGCCAGAAAATAGAAGAAAATTGGAGTCACTTGGATATAAAGTTGCAGCATTTTCCAGTGAGGGGGTAATAGAGGCTATTGAAGATAAGCATGGTAATGTTCACTTTCAAAGTCATCCAGAAGCCCTTGTTGTGAAGTCAGATAAAAACCTCTATTTATCAAATCACAAGGAACGTCAAGTGTCTACACTAGTTGCTATAGCGATTATGAATGATTTTCTTTATCGTGCTTAATGCTAAAATAGTGGTTTATATGTATCCGTTCAGTAGAGTGGCAAAATAAGGTAGACGAGAAAAGACAACTATAGGAACAAATGGGTGTCATGCCAGTGCGTGACACTGGCATCCAGTCCTTTTGCACAGTTCCATCAAAAACGTTGTAAAGCGCTTTCGTGTTTACCAACTTAGTGCCCAATCTGGATCCCAGTGTCAAGCACTGGGATGACAAGAAAGGGAGCACTGGAATTTTTGTTTCAGCATTAGCCATGCATCTGAACGGACAATGGCGTCAACTTAAGGAAAAATATCAGTGATAGTGTATAAAATTTCTCTCTAAATTTTTTATCATTAAATTATCCAAAGAGTGCAAGAAACAGCACTTTTGTTTCTATTTTATTTCAACAAAAAAGTTTAAAATGTGTCTTTTTTAGGTGAGGCATGCAAAAAGGAAAAGATCTTATCTTACAAATTAAAAATGCAATATACTCGAAAACTTTTCAGAAAATCCATTGTGTTGAGTTTTACACGAACAAGAAAACTTCCTTTTTCGACAGTATTTTCTATGATTTTAAAGTTAGTTAAAAAAAGTTTGGGAATAGAATGTGAACTTATGGAGCCATTGACATGTACCCTCAAAGCAAGCTTTTTCTAAAGCAAGGTACAAGATTTGCCATACAGGCTTTCAAGAATTTAAGCATCCAAACAGCCTATCAGGATGAACCTGAGTTGGAGAGGCTATAGACTTATTGCAGCAGATGGTTCTGGTACCCAGCTCTGGGGAAATTGTATCCGAGTTTGAACCAAATGGAAACTGACCTTACCCAGAAAAAGTGGAGAGAAAGTTTGGAATGTTTTTCACAAAGAGAATGATGAATCAAAATGCTCAAGAATGCAATAGTTAATAGTGGAATGTCTACGTTGTTTGTTATAAAAAATTTCTATATATTCAAATATAGCAGTTTTGATATGCTGTTTAGAGTGCCGAGAGGTGTCTATTGGTAACTCCCTTTTTAGAGAACTGAAGAAGCTTTCCACAACAGAATTGTCGTAACAACAACCTTTATGACTCATCTATGTTTTTTATGGATAAGAGATATTGATAACCTTGCGAAGTATATTGTGAACCTTGATCACTATGTAATAGTAGATTTTTGGCAGTTTTACGCTTGTTAACGGCCATTAATAAAGAGTCCATAACCAATTGTTTATTTATTGAACTGCTCGTTGACCAGCCAACTACCATGCGTGAATATAGATCGATTATTGTTGCCAAATATAGCCATCCTTCTTTGGTTTTTATATAAGTAATCCCATACTTTATTTGGTTGATCGACAATAAAGTTTTGGTCTAATATATTGGGAGCTACGACTCTACTGTCCGTTTGTTGTTTCTTAATTTTAAATTTTCTTCTCAATATAGCCTGAATACCATTTTTCTGCATAATACTTTGCACTGTTTTTAAGTTGCAACTTTTACCCAAAGCCTTTAATTCAGCATGAATTTTAGGAGCTCCATATCTACATTTAGAAGCTTGATATATTTTTTGAATATCTGCTAATAACTCTTTATTTTGCTGATTCTCTACTGCTTATTTTCCTTGTAGTCCACTTATAGTAGCCACTAGCAGAAAACCCTACATAATTCCTGCACTTTATAGTGTTTACTATGCTCTTTTATGAAAAAATATTTTACTCTTTTTGACTGGCCAGGGCTTTTTTTAAAATGTCTCTTTCTCTTGTTACTTTTGCTAACTCTTTCTGTAAATCAAATCTCTCTTTGTCATAAGGTGCTACATCTGGAAATGCATTTGCTGCTGACTTTTTTTCGTTATATTTCTTCATCCATTTTCCTAATACACTATCCCTTATTCCTAGGCTCTGTGGACAAAATTTTAGAGAAGCCATACAAGAGCTCCAACAAAATTGAGAAAACCAATAAAAACCTCAGCAGTTTTATCAAATCTGGAAAAAATGCGCCTAAAATTTTTAATTTTACCAAAAAAACACTCAATCAAATGACGTTCTTTGTAGATATGCTCATCGTAATATCTTTGCACTTTTCGATTCCGTTTTGGCGGAATAACTACTGTACATCCCTTGTCTTCAAGACTTGTAACAAAGGCATTGCTATCGTAGCCCTTGTCAGCTACTACAGTAGAGTTATAGATACTTTCGGTCAACACTTGTGCCTGCGTAATTTCATTTCTTTGACCAGGAGTCAGAGTAAATTTAAGTGGATTTCCAAGTGCATCGACAAGCGCATGTATTTTAGTTGTAAAGCCACCTTTGCTCCTCCCTAAAGCTTCTTGATCCTTGGAGTTTTTTGTATATCCAGATGAACATGGATGGGCTCGGATGATCGTACCGTCGATTATAGCAACTTCTAAATCAGGCTCTTGTTTAGTATATTCAAGCAATTTTTTCCAGACATCTCTTTCACACCATCTTTTAAATCGCTTATGTATACTCCTGTAATTACCATAAGTTTTTGGTAAAAGTCTCCATTGGCAACCACTTCGCACTATGTACCACACTGCCTCTATGAATATTCTTAAACGTTTTTCATCTTTGCTGTGCATTCCTTTTACGCTTTTTATGAACTCTAAAATTTGTTTCCAATTTTCCTCTTTGATGTAATATTGCATATGGTAGTTTCTCCATTTTTTACCTATTAGGCTAAACTACCATCTTTTTCTCTCTTTTCATATTTTTTGTCCACAGAGCCTAGTGTAAAATCGAACCTGGAACAGCTAGATTGGCAAACTAAGCGCGGCATTATTAAAGCATTAATAGGACAAATTAACATTGGTTGTGATCAGGTAGAAGTAGGATTTCAGATCGAAGAACCAGCACAGGATGGGGGAATTCTTAATTTGTATCATTGTAGTACACATCATAATAAGGGGGTTGGCAAAATGTGTCAAGCAAGTTTTTTCGTTTCTATAAATCTGGATTTCAGCGTTATGCGCTGGAATGACAACGTGAGGTAAATTTTTCAACATCCCAAAATTACAGAATTCAGTCTGTTTAATTAAGTGTGAACTGTTACACGAAAATTTTGTAAACAGATTAATATACCCTGTTTTTGCTATTCATCTAAAAATGGAACCATAGAGTACGTTGAGGAGCGTAAGCAAATTTTAATGCAAAAATTACTATCAAAAAATAGATTATGCAAGAGGTCTAATTATTCTGCCGCAATTTTGCTCTATCACACTTGCCACATTTAATATTCCAGCTTCATCATAATAATTTCCAATCACTTGCAAGGCAAGTGGTAAACCCTCATTGGAGAGCCCAACAGGAACAGAAATAGCAGGCAATCCTGCCAGACTTGCCGGCACAGTAAACACATCATTGATGCACATAATTAGCGGATCTGGCTTTTCATTTAAGCCAAAAGCTTCTGTTGGAGCAGATGGCACAAGTATGTAATCTATTTTTTCAAACGCTTTTATAAAATCATTTCTGATTAATGCCCTGATACACTGTGCTTTTTCGTAATATTCATTGTAATGACCTGAGGAAAGCGCATAAGCGCCAATTAAAATTCTTCTTTTCACCTCTTTACCGAAACCTTCTGCTCTTGTTAGTGAATACATTTCTTCAAGGGTATCAACATCAACCCTTAATCCATAACGCACACCATCGTAACGAGCAAGATTGGATGAAGTTTCAGCAGAACAGATTAAATAATAGACTGGTATTGCATATTTAGTATGTGGCAGAGTAATGTCAACAACTTCAGCGCCATTTTCTTTTAAATAGGAAGCAACTCTTTCCCAATTATGAACTATTTCCTCTGAAATTCCATCCATCCTATATTCTTTTGGTATACCAATACACTTACCCTTGACATCACCATTTATAAAGCTAGAAAATTTAGGCACTGGCTTTTCGCTCGATATTGAATCTTTTGTATCATAGCCACAAATTGCTTCCAGCATTAATGCTGAATCAGAGACAGAACGAGTAATGACTCCTGCTTGATCCAGAGAACTCGCAAATGCAATCATACCAAAACGCGAGCATCTTCCATAAGTTGGCTTTATTCCAACCACTCCACAATAAGCTGCTGGTTGGCGTACAGATCCACCGGTGTCGCTTCCTAACGCTCCAGCGCATAAAAATCCAGCAACCGATGCTGCAGATCCACCAGATGATCCACCAGGAACAACTTTTTCCCCATCACTTTTTCTAATCCACACATTTTCAACAGGGCCAAAATAGCTATTTGTGTTCGCAGAACCCATAGCAAATTCATCCATATTAAGCTTACCGAGCATGGCTGCTCCACTTTTTAAAAGCAAGTCAGACACCGTAGATTCGTAAGTCGGAACGAAATTTTCCAGCATTTTTGAGCATGCTGTTGTTTTTATTCCTTTTGTACAGAATAGATCTTTGATGCCAACTGGTACACCCATGAGCGGCGAGATTAAATCATCCTTTTGCCTAGAGAAATGTTCATCTGCAGCTTTAGCAGCTTTCATTGCTATCTCTGGGGTTTTTGTTATAAATGCATTTAATTTCTCATTTTCAACCGCACTGATGTGCGCCTCTACGAGTTCAACGGCAGAAAAACTCTTTTTTTTGAGCCCGTCATGCATTTGTGTAATACTTAACTTTCTTAGTTCATTCATCAATATTTAATTTTTAGCAAGACGTTAATTATAACATGGCACGATAAAAAATCCATACATTTATAGTTACAGCTAGAAATGTAGCTAAGGTAACTTAAGACCTGCTGCGAATCAAGCGATAAAAAAAAGGAAAGGAGGGTGAATAAAATCAAGGTTAACTAAAAGGCGTGCTTAAGATTTACAATACCAGCAATAATATTGAACCTCAAGTTATATTTTTTCTGAAAATTGCGATAAACATTCGACATAATCTTAAATATCTTTATCTCTCGGATCTTATTTTCTACTCTCATTCTAAATGATGCTAACCTTCTATTATGCTCTTTCTGCTCTGGAGTTAATGGCTTTTTACGATACTTTTTATATGGAATTATAACATTGCTTTGCAATTTTTGCCAACCTTGATATCCAGAATCAGCATGTTTTATGCTATCAAGTGGTAAATATTTTTCTTGTTTCCTTATGCGAAAATCACTAATTCTACCACGGTATGACTTTGACACTGATAAAATTCTTCCTCCTTCTTCGATAATAATCTCAGTTTTCATAGTGTTGGTTCTTTTTTTTCCTGAATATGATTTCTTCCGTTTTTTACTATCTTCTGGCCTCTGTATTTGCTGTTCTGTAACATCAGCCAAAATCTTCAGTATTTTTTCTGGCGTCATACTTCTATCTTTTGTTATAGTCACTTTTTTGGCGAGTAATGGCTCTATTCTCTTAAGTAACCTACATACATTTGCGTTGTGCACATTGAATAGGCATCCTAAAAATCTATGTGTTATGTAAGTGCGATAGTACAAAATTACGCAAAACAACTTATCTTCCAGAGTTGGTAGTTTTGATCTTCTACCATGACACTTTTTCTGTTTTTCAAGTTTTTTCCATCCAGACCTCACTTTTTCTACTACTTTTTCGAACTCCTCTATACTTAAACCTGTTATATTACGAAAGTTTCTTGGGTGTTTTTTCATATTATAGTAACTAAAGCTCATTTTTTTTCCTTACTTGATCTGCTTATTCTTCTTCTACCCCTCTCACATCATTTTTTCAATCACCTTTTGCAGCAGGTCTTTAGATTCACCGACAATCGTCATCCCGCTACTTGTTAGCGGCTAAGAGATACCGCAGCGGTATGACGTAGAAGCTATACTTTTATACTCACCAACTCAGTATCCAATCCGGATTGTATCTTAAAAAGGTCAAAAGACTATAATAAGCAAAGGAGTGATACTGTGTCTGAGTGAAAATCGTTGAGATCCCAGTGTCTGCTGCTTGCATAGCATTTATTTACAAAAAAATAGTCATGCAAGAGACTTTGCTTGGATATTTGATATAATTTAGGTCTATTAAAGCAAAAAATACTAACATGAATGAAGTGATAACATTTGGTTGTCGTCTAAATTTTTACGAGAGCGAGTTAATCAAAGAAGCATTAAAAAAAGCAAAGAGAGAAAATGTTGTTGTGGTGCATAGCTGTGCAGTGACAAACGAAGCAGAACGTCAGGTAAAGCAAAAGATACGTAAGATTTACAAAAATGATCCAAATAAAGAAATTATCGTAGTTGGTTGTGCTGTTCAGTTGGATCCAGAAGTTTACAGTAGCATTCCTGGTGTAAGTAAAGTGCTTGGTAATCAAGATAAGCTAAAAGCTGAAAATTACTTACTAAATGACGATAAAATCTTGGTCAGTGATAACCAAGTAGAACCTGTTCTAATTAATGGATTTGAAGATAAGTCAAGGGCATTTATTGAAATTCAAAATGGTTGTAATCATAGCTGCACATTTTGTTCAATTACTGAGGCAAGAGGGAATAATCGATCTGTGCCAATAAACAGTATTATAGAGCAAATCAGGATCTTTGTAGAAAATGGATATCAAGAAGTAGTGTTTACAGGGGTTGATATTACTGACTTTGGTACAGATTTGTTGGGTAAGCCATCACTTGGTTCAATGATTAGGAGAGTTTTAAAGGATATACCAGAGTTGAAGAGGCTAAGACTTTCCTCTATCGATGTTGCTGAAGTTGACGACGAATTAATGGATTTAATAGCTAATGAGTCAAGACTTATGCCTCATTTACATTTGAGTCTACAATCTGGTAATAATTTAATACTAAAGAGAATGAAGCGTCGTCACAACAGAGAACAAGTGATAGAATTTTGTCATAAAATGAAGAGCTTGAGGCCTAATATAGCATTTGGCGCTGATATTATTGCTGGATTTCCAACAGAAACTGATGAAATGTTTCAGGATACAGTTGATTTACTGAAAAAAACAAATATAGTTTACCTACATGCTTTTCCATATTCAGAGCGGAAAAATACACCTGCTGCACGAATGCCACAAGTACCAGAGAATGTGCGTAAAGAACGAGTAAAAAATTTAAGAGAAGTAAATAAAGAAATTGTGAGCAGTTTTTGTCAATCCTTGATCAACACTAAGCAAAGTGTTCTGGTTGAGCAAAATAATGTCGGTAGAGCAGAAAATTTTGCATTAATAAAGCTTGAATCAAGAGCGCAAGCTAAAAGTATTGTGAAAGTTAATGTTACAGGCGTAGAGAATAATTATTTAATTGGAAATACTCTTTCTTAATTTTTGTACATTAAAGAAATATATGATATGATGGTTATACTATAAATGATAATTATGGGTTCATTTGTGATAACTAAAAGATCTATTACTTTATTTTTGATTTTAATTTCATGTGTCTATTTTTTTATTACTTATATCGGTAATTATGTACACGTTGAACAAGTTATTGGAACACAACTCTTAAAACTAGAAACGGACAATAATGAAGATGTAATGCATTCTAAAGAGGTTACTGAAAAAGAAGTACTAACAGAGGATTTAAAATATCAAGAACCTGAAAATAGTCCTATTGAACAACCTTCTATTCTCCAAGTAGCTGATCAGAAAAATATGTGGTCACGTATCGCAGATCAAGCTGAGCCTACAAAAGAAAAATCAAAAAAACTTGATTTTTATGTTAGCGCTAACGGTGGTAAGGTATACCATGATAATTCAGAAACATTTGTAAAGGGTATAAAGGCAATAGGGGAGAGAGTCCTAACTTTAGTTGAAAGTCATTATGGTTTTATAATAAAAAATATAGTGGCAGATGAAATTAAAAGTATACAGCAATTTGATGGTAAAATTGATTTCCAGTGGTTTAGCAGCGTGTCTTTAGGTTACTATGCTGGAGAAAATGGTAAAATTGATTTTGAAGCCGCGTATTCTATAGCCAATATTGAAGATAGTAATTCTCCTCCGGTATTTGATAAATCAGCAAGTATATTTGCGTTTTTGTTAAACTTCTATTATAATCCCAGCGTTCAGGATACACAATTTGCTCCGTACATCGGTCTTGGTATAGGGCCAACAGTTTTTAGATTAAAAAGGATTAATGGGTCACCCCAAAATTCAATGCCACTGAATGTTCCTTGGTTTGCTTATCAAATAAAACTTGGTGTTGATTATTCAATAATCCCAGAAATCAAAACCTTTCTCGGCTATCGTTACTTTAGCGTTCCGATACCTGTTGCAGATGACATATCTACTCACAATATTGAAGTTGGTTTGATATTTAATTTTTAGTGATAATTTAATATATATATAAATTCTTATCTTTTCTATCTAACAAACCAAATGTTGGTACGATTGTTGCTTTTAAAAAAATGACAGTTTCTACTGTTCTAATATTATTCGCTAGCCTTTTTGATTTCTGATGCAATAAGCTTTGCTTATCTTCTCTATGTTCTATAAGCCCGCCGATTACCATAATTTCACCGCTCTTAATTTTTAACATAGAGTTCATTTCTCTGATTTCAACAATTGGAATGTCGCTATTTAATTTCATTTTACTCTGCTGTGCGACGTACTCTATATCTGGATCTTTAGTGTAGCCGTTAATTCTTGATAAAGTTGGATGTATATCCATGAATATTTCACTAGTATCAATGTTAATGCTTGGGTGGATTATTAGCACAACACCTATTGGGACGCTATTCATCTTGGTAATTAAGGTCTGATTAGAGTTTCTAGTATCTTTTTGTATATCGGAGGTAAAATAAATATGGTTTTTAGTAAATGAAATCATCGCTTGCTGATTATTTATAGCATGTACTCTGGGGCTTGAAATTACAGTTGAAGTGCCAAATTTGTCTAAATTTTTTACTAAATCTCCTAGATCATTCGCACCAAAGTTCATTGCTAGGTTAATAATGGAGTTATCTTGATTTATTATAGACTTAGTTCCATCTTGTAAGTCATTTAAGTTCATACCAGAAAGGTATTTGTCATCTAGCACAACTTCAACTATTTTTGCCTCTATCATTACTTGAGAAGACGCTAACTTCTTAACCTTATTAATATATTCTTCAACAGCTTTGTGAACATCTTTTCTAGCATTCAAAATAATAACACCAGCTTCTCTGTTGGATGAAAGGAATTCGCCATCATCCACCCCGTTAACATCCATTATTGCATTCAAGCCTTTTTCTAATGAGTTCCATAAGTCACTACTGTATTGAGACTTCATAACATTGTTATAGTCCCTATCAACGTTACTTCCATCACTGTTAGTAATATTGTTACTAATGACGAAACTGCTTTGAGCAGAATGTTGAATATTGATGAAGTCTACGTAATAATTTTGCGCGTATGGCAAGTCCTGCTCAATTCTAATTACACCATTACTTATTGAGTAACGCAGTTTGGCGCTATTTGCTATACTCTGAATTACTTCGTTTATATCCTTATCTTTTAGCTTTAAAATAATATTACCTGATATTTTTGGGTCCATATCCAAGTTAACGTCAGAAAGTTTTCCTATCTCAATCAGCAAATCTTTTACTGATACTTCTTCACTAACATTAATAGAAATAAGCTGATTACTGATTGTGAGATCGGGAAACTCTATTGGTAAAGGCATAATTTCTGGTATTGCCGGTTCATTAATCTCCAAAGAGGTGTTATATTGTTGCAACGGATAATCGTGCTTATAATTGTCTATGTTAATAGGATATTGCTTGGTAGGTAGATGTGTGCAAGAAATAATGAAGAGGAGTATTAAGCATTTAAAAATAGCCATTAGAACAGCATACAAAATCTATACTAATAGATTTCTATAAAAATATTAAAAATGTATTTAATCTCATTTTCATCGAGCAGATAATTGTCGTGTATTAGCTTTGGCTATGTATTTTTTGTATACTCTTCTTGTACTTAAATGTAGACCAGCATAGCCCTAATTTTTTTATATATTTTACTTCTTTCTCTGTATTTAATAATAGGCTTGAAAATAAATGGTAAGCCTATAATTGTTAAGCTTAGAGCTAGGGTTGAAAGTATACAACAGGCTTTGTGTTTACTATGTAGCTCTTTCAGGTAAAGCATCAAAAATCTACAAAATTTTTTGTAATTTTCTTCGATGTTTTTTTTGCTATGAGCCTTGCTAATGAACATATCTATTGCGGTATGACCGTTATTGCACTTAATGTTAAGGTCTGCACCTTTTTCTGTTAACAACTGAGCTATATCAAAATAATCCTTTTGAACAGCAAGATGTAGAGGTGCAAAACCTTGTTGCTCACAAATGTTCATATTGGCTCTAACTTCCAATAACATTTTCACAATTTGTGTATGGCCTTTTTTAACTGCGAGTAGCAAGGGAGTTCTGTTACATTTAGTAACAGCATTAACGTTTACCTTAAGCTTCAATAAGAGCTTAACTGTTTTAGTGTTACCATTATGGCTAGCTTTATGCAGCCTAGCGTTACCATTAAAATCTTGATCGTTTGCTTCTATTCCCTTTGAAACAAGAAATGTTACCATTTTTCTATTATTATGCTCAATAGCGCAATCTAACGCATCAAAACCATGGTTGTTTTTTGTGCAAAAAAACTCTTTAAGTTTAATTTTATCGTTACTTGCTTGCTGTTTTTTTGCAATAAGTTTTACTATTTGCATTTTGTTGTTATACGCTGCTAGGAAAAGCGTAGTGTTATTTTCTGCATCTTTGGCTTCTATATTTGCACCTTTCTTTATCAGATATTCTATAATTTCTGCTCTGCTGTCATAATGTGCGGTGCATTGATAAATGGTTAAAAACAAAGGAGTACGAAAATTGTTATCTTCACATTCGAGATTTGCTCCGCTATCAATTAAAATTTGGACGCTTTTTTTAGAACCGTATAGTGAAGCTATATGAAGAGGAGTATAGCCCTCTTTGGCATCTTTTTCATTAATTTTTGCGCCTTTTGTTATCAAAAAATCTATTAATTCCGTGTCATCTTGTAGTGCAGCAAGGTGCAGTGGAGTGAATCCATTTTTATCCTTGGAATTAATTGTCAGTTGGTTAACAAAAAGTTTAGCAACTTTCTTGTGTCCATGCATAATGGCGTAATGCAGAGGGTTTCTATTTTCGTTGTCTACGACATTGAAATCAGCTTCGTGCTCTAGTAATGACTTTACTCCAACTAAATCGCCTTCTTTTGTGAACTTATGCAAGAGAGTGATTCCACTTGCATCTTTTGAATTAATATCAAATCCATTTTCTACTAATTGGTTTATATCTTCCTCACGCGCCATATCACTTCAATCTCTAATTAAACCCTTTTCGCGTTAATAATACTCCTACTTGATTAAGTTTAAATGAATCTGTGAGAAATGGCTAGTGCATTCTTGCATAACAAACTTTTGGCAGCGCATCGGATGAAACGAAAAAACTTACTTGACACCCTTCGCCAGCCCACTTATCATGATAGTGAAGCTATTGTATTTGCTTTCGCCAATCTGCAGATTAAAAGGTAAGGATTACTTAATGTATCGGCGTCTTATGTTCAATTTTTTGCAGTATATAGATACTGTATGTCTTTACAAAACTTCATCTACATCTAGATTTTTATCTAAATAAGCTGAACGCGCTTATAAAGCGTTACAAGACATCAAAAAATGCCAATACTCGACAGAGATAGTAAAAGACTAGCTAACTCGGGAATTCTTTGTCTTTTTTTCTGCTTAGTAAATTTCTTAAACATTTGCAGCGTAAGTTAGTTGCAATTAAAAGCAGCTGAATTTCGTTTGTCAAGCGTTTAAAACATAAAAAACGCCAATATTTTAAAGCGGATAATAACCCCAGGGCTTCTTTTGCCTTTTTTTTCATTTGGTAAATTTCTTAATGTTTGTGGCTAAACGACAACCGTCATCCCGCTACTTGTTAGCGGGATCTAGGCTCTGTGGACAAAATTTTAGAGAAGCCATACAAGAGCTCCAACAAAATTGAGAAAACCAATAAAAACCTCAGCAGTTTTATCAAATCTGGAAAAAATGCGCCTAAAATTTTTAATTTTACCAAAAAAACACTCAATCAAATGACGTTCTTTGTAGATATGCTCATCGTAATACCTTTGCACTTTTCGATTCCGTTTTGGCGGAATAACTACTGTACATCCCTTGTCTTCAAGACTTGTAACAAAGGCATTGCTATCGTAGCCCTTGTCAGCTACTACAGTAGAGTTATAGATACTTTCGGTCAACACTTGTGCCTGCGTAATTTCATTTCTTTGACCAGGAGTCAGAGTAAATTTAAGTGGATTTCCAAGTGCATCGACAAGCGCATGTATTTTAGTTGTAAAGCCACCTTTGCTCCTCCCTAAAGCTTCTTGATCCTTGGAGTTTTTTGTATATCCAGATGAACATGGATGGGCTCGGATGATCGTACCGTCGATTATAGCAACTTCTAAATCAGGCTCTTGTTTAGTATATTCAAGCAATTTTTTCCAGACATCTCTTTCACACCATCTTTTAAATCGCTTATGTATACTCCTGTAATTACCATAAGTTTTTGATAAAAGTCTCCATTGGCAACCACTTCGCACTATGTACCACACTGCCTCTATGAATATTCTTAAACGTTTTTCATCTTTGCTGTGCATTCCTTTTACGCTTTTTATGAACTCTAAAATTTGTTTCCAATTTTCCTCTTTGATGTAATATTGCATATGGTAGTTTCTCCATTTTTTACCTATTAGGCTAAACTACCATCTTTTTCTCTCTTTTCATATTTTTTGTCCACAGAGCCTAAACAAGAGCCTGATTTAGAAGTTGCTATAATCGACGGTACGATCATCCGAGCCCATCCATGTTCATCTGGATATACAAAAAACTCCAAGGATCAAGAAGCTTTAGGGAGGAGCAAAGGTGGCTTTACAACTAAAATACATGCACTTGTCGATGCACTTGGAAATCCACTTAAATTTACTCTGACTCCTGGTCAAAGAAATGAAATTACGCAGGCACAAGTGTTGACCGAAAGTATCTATAACTCTACTGTAGTAGCTGACAAGGGCTACGATAGCAATGCCTTTGTTACAAGTCTTGAAGACAAGGGATGTACAGTAGTTATTCCGCCAAAACGGAATCGAAAAGTGCAAAGGTATTACGATGAGCATATCTACAAAGAACGTCATTTGATTGAGTGTTTTTTTGGTAAAATTAAAAATTTTAGGCGCATTTTTTCCAGATTTGATAAAACTGCTGAGGTTTTTATTGGTTTTCTCAATTTTGTTGGAGCTCTTGTATGGCTTCTCTAAAATTTTGTCCACAGAGCCTAGATTTTTTTCAATATATTTTAGATAAAACCTTAAATAATTATCTTGAAGTCTGTACTTCCTGAGTCGTGAATCAGTACTCGTTTTTATATTCCAAGTGTGATCCCTTGCAATAAAACCAGCAAGCTCCAGCTCATGTAGATACTCAGAAATGCGTCCATGTCTTGCAATGTTTAAAGCAGTACAAATTTCTTCCTGTTCTTTAGCTCCAGTAGAAAGAGCTCTCACTATTTGCTTGTAAAAAGCTGTTTTTCGCATGAATAGATCTGAAAATATTTGGTCAAATTCCTCAACTAAAAATCCACCTCTTGTAAAACAAAGCTTTTTAATATTTTCTTCAGCACTGTGTTTAAAATTTACCTCTTCTAAATACTTTGGGATTCCACCGGTTACTGCAAGCACCTTAAACTTTTCGTATGCTGAAATATTTTTTGGCCAAAATTCATTGCAATCAGAAAGTGATAATTCTCCGAGTGTTAAAGTCAACGATATTCTTCCCACAAAACCAGTACTACTAAGTATATTTTTTTCAATCCAGGATGAAGCTGATCCACAAACAACAAAAATTAGCTTGTTATTATTTTTTAGCTGTGTATCCCAAAAATTCTTTATTTTGCCTAAAAAAGTTGGATCTTTTGAGCCCATCCAAGAAATTTCATCAAAGAGCAACAATATTTTGCCAGATAGTAAACGTTCACCAACTGCCCATAGTAAGTCACTCCAATCGTCATATCTAGCAAAAGATGTATTAAATTGTCTAGCAACTTGTCTAGAAAATTCATTAAGTTGGTGGGATGTTGTAGTATGCTTTTCTGGTGGCAAACCTATAAATGAGTAATACTGCTCGAAATGCTTACCAAATTCTTGAATTAAGCGACTTTTTCCTATACGACGCCTTCCTTTGACTACTACAAAAGATGCAGTATTTTTTTCTGTAAGCTCCAGCAGTTGTTTTAATTCAGCTTGCCTACCAATAAACGATAGAGACATAAAATACAAAATATAAATCTTTGTCTCCATTATACATGATGAAATTGGAGACGTAAATAAGTAAATTTTGATCTTTGTCTCTATAATGCTATAGCTAAACTGACTTACGACAATTTGAAAAACGACAAACTCGTCATCCCGCTACGTGTTAGCGCCGCGGCGGTATAGCTATAAATTGTTGATATCTTTTTTATATCACATTTTTAACTTACAATAGTTAGCCAGCGTTCCTTACATTAACCAAATCTTTCAAATTCTGCACTCACCACTACCTATAACTCACTTTCACGCAATATTGATCGTTCTTAAAAAGCAATCCAACATTTTTTATTCCTTGATTGCGAAGCTTTGATGCAGCTGATTTAGCAGCCTGAGCACTTTTAAAAAATGCAACATATCCCTTACTTTCTGCACTGTCTTGTTTCGGGTGACGTTTCTGCATTTCTTTTTCATATCGCTTTCTGTAATGAGGAGTATTTTGTATCAATTGTTCTGACATCTTTCTTAGGTATTGAACTTTTACTTTTGCAAGCCCAGATTTATGAAATCCTAAGACTTGAGCTGCTTTTTCTGATAAGTCTATTATTCTGCCTTCAATAAAAGGCCCTCTATCGTTAACCCTTGTAACAAGCTTTCTTCCATTTTCTAAATTAGTGACAAGAACAAAGCAGGGTAGGGGCAAAGTCTTATGCGCTGCAGAGATCAAGTGACGGTTAAACACTTCACCATTTGCTGTAAGCGTGCCATGATCTTCTATTCCATACCACGACGCTGTCCCTATCTCTTCATAGTGTTTACAGTTTTTTGGATAATAAGTTATACCATTTATTGTGTAGCTGCTGCCAATTTTATAATGACCTGCAGTGCAGTTAAACCTGTTGCTAAAACTGCAACTGCTTATCAAAACAAATGTTAGACATAGAAAGGTTAGGTTTTTTATCATTGTATTCGGTAAGAGGGTTCGATACTATGAGGATTTTAAATTATACTATAATAAATTTAGTAATGAGTAAACATCTACTGCTAAATATTAACAAAACTCAAAAAGGAATAATACATATTATTGGTATAGGTGGAATCGGAATGAGCGCTATTGCTGAAATTCTTCACAATTCCAATTACAAAGTTCAAGGCAGTGATGCACAATCAAACAATAATGTGGATAGATTACGAGAGCTGGGTATAGAAGTTTACATTGGTCACAATGCTGATAATATAAGCCAAGCTCAAATAGTCGTACATTCTTCTGCAATAAAATCTGATAATGTGGAGTTAATTGCGGCAAAAAATAACAATAAAACCGTTTTGCATAGATCAGACATGCTTACTGAACTTTTAAGAGATAAATATGTGATAGCGGTTTCAGGTTCGAGCGGTAAGACAACGACAACAGCAATGATTGCCTCCATTTTTGATCATTCTAATATTGATGCAACTGTAATTGTAGGAGGAATACTAAATTCGTATCAGAGTAATTCAAGACTTGGAAGGAGTAACATTTTTTTAATCGAAGCTGATGAGTCTGATGAAACCATGCTAAAAATTCCTGCAAATATTGCTGTCATAACGAGTATTAACGACGATCATATGGATCATTATGGTACATTTGACGATGTTAAGCATGCATTCTCTCAATTTATAAATAAAGCAGATTTTGCAGTTTTGCCTGATTCTGTAGACATTAGTTATGATGCAAATAACTCTATGATGTTTGGATTTGAGGATGCCAATATTAAAGCTGTTAATATTAAACAGCATGCTAACAGCATAGAATTTGATGTGTTTATTGATGATAGTTGTATGGTTCAAAATAACTGGATCCCAGTGTCAAGCACTGGGATGACACCTTTATGTTTTGGAACGATACCGATGCCTTTCCCTATTTCCCCTACTCCTTTGTCATCCCATCACCCTCTGTTATCCCATCACCTTCTGTCATCCCAGTGCGTGACACTGGGATCCAGCCCTTTAAAAAACATAGTACTATCAAACGCAATAGGTATTCACAAAGTAAGCAACGCCTTAGCTGCAATATCAGTTGCGATAAAACTCGGGATTAGCGATGCAGAGATTAAAAAAGGCCTTTTGGAATTCAAAGGAGTAGCAAGAAGATTCTCTTTGATTGCCAATATTAAAGGTGTTAAGTTAATTGAGGATTATGCCCATCATCCAAATGAAATATATGCAACTTTAACGGCTGCACGTTCGATTACTAAAGGAAAAGTAATAGGAATTATCGAACCACTTCGTTTTGCTCGCATTCGTAATTTTTTTGATGAATTCATACGAATTTTCATGATGTTTGATTATGTCATCCTCACTCCTGTTCATCCCCCAGAAGACAAGCCTATTCCTGGTTGTGGGATTGATGATATACAAAAAGCTTTAATCAGTAATGGATTTAATAACACAAAAATTATGAATGATGTTTTGCTCATTTCACATTTTATTAGTGATTCGACAAGTCCAGGTGATATAGTATTATTTATTGGTGCTGGTAGTAATATAGCTAAATTGGCAAAGGAAGCTGCAAAGCTCATAGCAGAAACTATACAAACATCTAGTTAAACGATAGAATAAATGCAAGTACTGGTGTCATGCAAACTGGAATCTAGTCAATTATATATATGGAAAATGAATTTAATTGAGAAAAAGAATCCGGACTGGGAGGATTTATATGATAAAATTGTGTAATAAGGCTGGATCCCAGTGTCGAAGCACACAACTGTACGAACGTTGTGATATGGGGGTAACTTCCACTAAGAATGATGTCATCCCAGTGCCCAGACACTGGGATCCAGAAAACTTAATCGTAAATGAGCACACCAGGTGGCTGTATAGTAAAAGCTGGATTCCAGTGTCAAGCACTGGAATGACAACTAGAATTATCTTCAGATCACACGTTTGTACAGAAAGTTTACAGTAGGGATTTAATGCAATGAATAAGATAATCAATAACGTATTTGCAAGAGAAATTTTAGATAGCAGGGGTTACCCCACTGTTGAGGTAGAGATTGAGCTCTGTGATGGAGCAATAGGTAGGGCATCTGTACCTTCTGGAGCTTCAACCGGTAAATTAGAAGCCTTGGAACTCAGGGATCAAGATGAGAAAAGGTATTGTGGTAAGGGAGTGCTGAAAGCTGTTCAAGCTGTAAATGGGATAATAGCAGATGAAATCATCGGCATGGATGCAACAGATCAAAATGCGATTGATAAAGCATTAATTGAACTAGATGGAACAAAAAACAAATCAAAACTTGGAGCAAATGCAACTTTGGGTGTGTCTCTTGCAGTTGCAAAAGCAGCAGCAAACAGCTTCAATATGCCGCTATATAGATATTTGGGAGGAAAGCAGACGAGTGTTATGCCGGTTCCACTCATTAACATAATTAATGGTGGAGTACATGCAGACAATAAGCTCGATTTCCAAGAATTCATGATTCTTCCGGTCGGTGCTGAGACTTTCAGTGAAGCGATTAGAATATCTGCGGAGGTATTCCACAACTTACGTAGCATTCTTAAGAAAAAAGGTTATAGCACAAATGTAGGGGATGAAGGTGGTTTTGCACCAAATATTGAAAGTACTGAAGAAGCACTTGATTTGATCATATACGCTATAGAATCAGCAGGTTATTCAGCGCAAAGTGATTTTGCACTAGGCCTTGATGTTGCTTCATCTACTTTTTATGAAGATGGAATTTACAAATTTGAACACAGAGATCTTACTTCAGAAGAGTTGACTGAATATTATTGTAATCTTGTGGAAGGATATCCAATAATTTCTATAGAAGATGCAATGAGTGAAGACGATTACGAAGGTTGGAAATTACTTACTGCAAAATTGGGGAGTAAAATTCAATTGGTTGGGGATGATTTATTTGTTACAAATTGTGAACTAATAGGCAAAGGAATAGAAGAAAAAATGGCAAATGCTGTGCTGATCAAGCCAAATCAAATAGGAACGTTAACAGAAACTTTTGCTGCTATTGAAATGGCAAAATCAAACAACTACAAAGCTGTTATTTCTCACCGCTCAGGTGAAACAGAAGACACAACAATATCTCATATAGCAGTTGCATCAAATTGCGGGCAAATAAAAACCGGGTCGCTATCGCGTTCTGATAGACTCGCGAAGTATAACGAGCTAATCAGAATAGAAAGCGCATTAGGAAAGGATGCTAAATATTATCGTGGGTTAGCATGGGTTTTATAGACGAAGTAAAATTGTGTTTAAAAGCTGGTGACGGTGGTGATGGCTGTGCAAGTTTTCGTCGAGAAAAGTTCGTTGAATTTGGTGGTCCAAATGGTGGTAATGGAGGAAAGGGTGGAAACATAGTTTTCATCAGCGACGCTAATCTCAACACTTTGCTTCATTTTCGTTATAGAAGACACATTAAAGCAGATAGTGGAAAAAATGGTGCAGGCAGGGATAGATCTGGCACAGCAGGGAAAGACGTTATACTTAAAGTTCCAGTTGGTGCACAAATAATTGATGAAGAAAGTGAAGAGATAATAGTCGATCTTGACAAGCCTGATATGGAATTTTTAATAGCACAGGGTGGAAAAGGTGGACTTGGAAATACTAATTTTAAATCTTCTACTAATAAGGCACCAAGACATTTTACTTACGGTCAGCCTGGCGAAGAAAAACATGTATTATTAAAACTAAAAGTTTTATCAGATATTGGAATTATTGGCATGCCAAACGCAGGTAAATCAAAATTTTTGACTCGCTGCTCAAATTCCGATACAAAAGTAGGCGATTATCCATTTACCACCGTAAGACCTCATTTAGGCATGGTAAAAGTGGATGATAGCGAAGTTGTAATAGCAGATATTCCTGGAATAATTACTGATGCTCACCTTGGAGTTGGGCTCGGGCATAAATTTTTAAAGCACATAGAAAGGTGTCAAATTTTACTTCATTTAATCGATGTAACTCACGATGACGTTGTTTCGGCTTATAGTTGTATCCATAATGAATTGGAACTTTACAATAGTGATCTTGTTGAAAGAGAAGAGATTGTAGTATTAAACAAATGCGACTTATTGAGGGAAGCAGAAATTCTGGAAAAGAAGAATCACCTAGCTAATTATCTCAATAAAGAAGTGCTGTGCTTATCAATTAATGGTGATTTACAGCCTATTTTAAGATTATTAAGTGAAAAATTGAAAAAGAGTAATTCTAAGGAAATCGATGTATATGATCCTTTTAAAGCGTAAATTTTCTATTTATGGATGTACAAGAATGGTAGCGTGCAACCAGAACTAAGCGTACAGCTGTGCAAACATCGTGATTTGAGTCCACCAGAAGGGTGTCATCCCAGTGCCCAGACACTGGGATCCAGGAATTTTATTAAGTTGGTAAGCATAAAAGTAGCCGTTTTATGTTAAAATACAACGTTTTGATGATTATGAAAAGGCTGGATTCCAGACTGGAATGACACCATCATAAAGTGAATCAGTGTCAGCTACTTGCATCTACCATGCAAGTTACCTGAAAATTGCAATGTTCGTACACTTGACTACTTGGATCTAGTATGATTTAATTAACCAAGAAGTAGGCATGAAAAAATTATGTAGTGAACCAGTTTGCATAACACCAGGAGGAAAATATGGATAGAAAGACGAGAATAGAATCAGACAGCTTAGGGGAAGTAAAAGTACCAAGTGAACATTACTGGGGAGCGCAGACTCAGCGTTCTTTAGAAAATTTTAAGATTGGCACAGAAAAAATGCCAGAGCCTCTGATTAAAGCATTAGCAATAGTAAAACTTGCAGCAGCGCGTGTTAATATGAAACATGGTGTTATAGATGATAGGGTAGGGGACGCAATTTGCACAGCCGCGAGGGAAGTAATAGATGGCAAATTTAATAATGAATTTCCGCTTGTTGTTTGGCAAACCGGATCCGGAACGCAGACTAATATGAATATGAATGAAGTGATCAGCAATCGTGCAATAGAGATTTTAGGTGGCAATTTGGGTAGTAAATCTCCGATACATCCAAATGATCATGTGAATTATGGTCAGTCGTCAAATGACACCTTTCCAACAGCAATGCATATAGCAGCAGCAGAGCAAATAAACTGCTTGCTTATTCCAAATCTTGAAAAATTGCATAAGGTGCTGGATAATAAGGTTCAGGAATTTAAAGATATAATAAAAGTAGGACGTACTCACTTACAAGATGCAACGCCCCTAACACTAGGACAGGAGTTCTCTGGCTATGCAGTCCAGATTAAAAAGGGGATAGAGAGAGTAAAATCAACTTTAAGTGATATATATGAGCTTGCACAAGGTGGCACTGCAGTTGGCACGGGACTCAATACTAAAAAGGGTTTTGCTGAAGATTTTGCTAGAGAAGTTGCAAAAATCACTAATCTTCCATTTACTTCAGCAGGCAATAAATTTGAAGCGCTAGCAGCAAATGATGCTTTAGTTGAGCTCAGTGGAACACTCAATACAGCAGCAGTCAGTTTAATGAAAATTGCAAATGATATAAGGCTACTTGGTTCTGGTCCAAGATGCGGAATTGGGGAAATAATGTTACCGGAAAATGAGCCTGGTTCTTCAATTATGCCAGGTAAAGTGAATCCAACTCAGTGTGAAGCGGTGACTATGGTATGCACTCAAGTTATGGGAAATCATGTTGCTGTGACCATTAGTGGTTCAAACGGTCATTTTGAATTGAATGTGTTTAAGCCAGTGATAATTTACAATGTTTTGCAGTCTATAAGACTTTTAGCTGATGCAAGTTTAAATTTTACAGAAAAATGTGTAATTGGTATTAAAGCAAATGAAGAGAGGATAAAAGATTTACTGAATCAGTCGTTGATGTTGGTCACTATATTAAATACGCATATAGGGTACGACAATGCAGCAAAAATAGCGAAGCTTGCTTATAAAGAAAATATCACTCTAAAAGAAGCAGCAGCAAAACTTCAACTGCTCACTGAGGAAGAGTTTGAAAGGATAGTGAAACCAGAAGAAATGGTAAATTATTTGTAACCGCTCACACTTAATTCTTCAATCTCACTAATAGAAAGGCCAGTAAACTTGACAATAGTGTTAACATCAACATTATTAGCTAGGCTCTGTGGACAAAATTTTAGAGAAGCCATACAAGAGCTCCAACAAAATTGAGAAAACCAATAAAAACCTCAGCAGTTTTATCAAATCTGGAAAAAATGCGCCTAAAATTTTTAATTTTACCAAAAAAACACTCAATCAAATGACGTTCTTTGTAGATATACTCATCGTAATACCTTTGCACTTTTCGATTCCGTTTTGGCGGAATAACTACTGTACATCCCTTGTCTTCAAGACTTGTAACAAAGGCATTGCTATCGTAGCCCTTGTCAGCTACTACAGTAGAGTTATAGATACTTTCGGTCAACACTTGTGCCTGCGTAATTTCATTTCTTTGACCAGGAGTCAGAGTAAATTTAAGTGGATTTCCAAGTGCATCGACAAGCGCATGTATTTTAGTTGTAAAGCCACCTTTGCTCCTCCCTAAAGCTTCTTGATCCTTGGAGTTTTTTGTATATCCAGATGAACATGGATGGGCTCGGATGATCGTACCGTCGATTATAGCAACTTCTAAATCAGGCTCTTGTTTAGTATATTCAAGCAATTTTTTCCAGACATCTCTTTCACACCATCTTTTAAATCGCTTATGTATACTCCTGTAATTACCATAAGTTTTTGGTAAAAGTCTCCATTGGCAACCACTTCGCACTATGTACCACACTACCTCTATGAATATTCTTAAACGTTTTTCATCTTTGCTGTGCATTCCTTTTACGCTTTTTATGAACTCTAAAATTTGTTTCCAATTTTCCTCTTTGATGTAATATTGCATATGGTAGTTTCTCCATTTTTTACCTATTAGGCTAAACTACCATCTTTTTCTCTCTTTTCATATTTTTTGTCCACAGAGCCTAGGCTCTGTGGACAAAATTTTAGAGAAGCCATACAAGAGCTCCAACAAAATTGAGAAAACCAATAAAAACCTCAGCAGTTTTATCAAATCTGGAAAAAATGCGCCTAAAATTTTTAATTTTACCAAAAAAACACTCAATCAAATGACGTTCTTTGTAGATATGCTCATCGTAATACCTTTGCACTTTTCGATTCCGTTTTGGCGGAATAACTACTGTACATCCCTTGTCTTCAAGACTTGTAACAAAGGCATTGCTATCGTAGCCCTTGTCAGCTACTACAGTAGAGTTATAGATACTTTCGGTCAACACTTGTGCCTGCGTAATTTCATTTCTTTGACCAGGAGTCAGAGTAAATTTAAGTGGATTTCCAAGTGCATCGACAAGCGCATGTATTTTAGTTGTAAAGCCACCTTTGCTCCTCCCTAAAGCTTCTTGATCCTTGGAGTTTTTTGTATATCCAGATGAACATGGATGGGCTCGGATGATCGTACCGTCGATTATAGCAACTTCTAAATCAGGCTCTTGTTTAGTATATTCAAGCAATTTTTTCCAGACATCTCTTTCACACCATCTTTTAAATCGCTTATGTATACTCCTGTAATTACCATAAGTTTTTGGTAAAAGTCTCCATTGGCAACCACTTCGCACTATGTACCACACTGCCTCTATGAATATTCTTAAACGTTTTTCATCTTTGCTGTGCATTCCTTTTACGCTTTTTATGAACTCTAAAATTTGTTTCCAATTTTCCTCTTTGATGTAATATTGCATATGGTAGTTTCTCCATTTTTTACCTATTAGGCTAAACTACCATCTTTTTCTCTCTTTTCATATTTTTTGTCCACAGAGCCTAGATCCCGCTAACACGTAGCGGGATGACGATTTTGTATCGGAAAACAAGTAGCGGAATAATGACAACCACGTCATACCGCCGCAGTATCTAGCCGCTAACACGTAGCGGGATGACGATTTTGTATCGGAAAACAAGTAGCATGACGATTTATCAAATGTTCCTTAGTTTCTCAAAAAAATCCTTTAACAAAAAAGAGCATTCTGTTTCTAATATTCCACCATAAACTTCAGGTATATGGCTGCAAAATTGAAATATCTTAGCACCATTTTCAATTCCTCCACCTTTTGGATTATAAGCTCCAAAGTACAATCGTTTAATTCTGGCAAAGGAAATAGCTTGAGCACACATCGGACATGGTTCTAATGTTACGTACATATCAGTATCACAAAGCGTGGAAGTTGAAAATGCTTGTCTGATCGCTAACATCTCTGCATGTGCAGTTGGATCGTTAGATATATTGTGTGCAGAGGAGATGATATTGTCTCCACTAACCATTACAGCACCTATTGGCACCTCACCATTTTTCTGAGCAAGTTTGGCTTGCTCTATGGCAAGCTCCATATATTGATACTTGAACACTTGTTATTTTCAACAGATACAATTTTCTTTTTTTAATTTTTCTATCCTCCGTAAGTCGTAAATTTTACTACTTGGGTTTGACTCAACAACTACAACATTTTCTTCACAAGGCTATATATAGCCTTCATCACTTAGCTAATTGTATTCATAAGGAGTAACGTTAGTCAAGGATATATTATGTGAGCCTGTATAATCATGCTCACTTTGAATTCTAGTTAATTGCTTTGAATGATAATTATCTGTTTCCCGTTTTAAATATTCTTTTATTTCTTCTATCGATTTGAATTGATTTGCTTCTCTTACACCATATTTTTCTTCTATATCCAGTATTACAGCTACTATTGCTTTATCCTCCAGTTTATCTAGGCTCTGTGGACAAAAAATATGAAAAGAGAGAAAAAGATGGTAGTTTAGCCTAATAGGTAAAAAATGGAGAAACTACCATATGCAATATTACATCAAAGAGGAAAATTGGAAACAAATTTTAGAGTTCATAAAAAGCGTAAAAGGAATGCACAGCAAAGATGAAAAACGTTTAAGAATATTCATAGAGGCAGTGTGGTACATAGTGCGAAGTGGTTGCCAATGGAGACTTTTACCAAAAACTTATGGTAATTACAGGAGTATACATAAGCGATTTAAAAGATGGTGTGAAAGAGATGTCTGGAAAAAATTGCTTGAATATACTAAACAAGAGCCTGATTTAGAAGTTGCTATAATCGACGGTACGATCATCCGAGCCCATCCATGTTCATCTGGATATACAAAAAACTCCAAGGATCAAGAAGCTTTAGGGAGGAGCAAAGGTGGCTTTACAACTAAAATACATGCGCTTGTCGATGCACTTGGAAATCCACTTAAATTTACTCTGACTCCTGGTCAAAGAAATGAAATTACGCAGGCTCAAGTGTTGACCGAAAGTATCTATAACTCTACTGTAGTAGCTGACAAGGGCTACGATAGCAATGCCTTTGTTACAAGTCTTGAAGACAAGGGATGTACAGTAGTTATTCCGCCAAAACGGAATCGAAAAGTGCAAAGGTATTACGATGAGCATATCTACAAAGAACGTCATTTGATTGAGTGTTTTTTTGGTAAAATTAAAAATTTTAGGCGCATTTTTTCCAGATTTGATAAAACTGCTGAGGTTTTTATTGGTTTTCTCAATTTTGTTGGAGCTCTTGTATGGCTTCTCTAAAATTTTGTCCACAGAGCCTAGATCCCGCTAACAAGCAGCGGGATGACGGTTGTCAGGGTGTCAGCTACTTAGATGAAACCCTTTCCCGGTCTATCAAATCACATAGGAGAAAACTAAGACCAATCAAATTTCTTATCTTGCGGTTTTATTTGCAATATTGCTACCACACTGACCAACAAGCAGAAGACTATATAAAGCCCAGCAGCAAGGTTTGTTTGAGGAAATGTTACAGTCAACCAAATACAAACCATAGGAGTAAATCCTCCATGTAACGCATAAGAGATATTGCGTGATAAGCTCACACCACTAAATCTAACATTGGTAGGAAAGAGTTCAGATGCAACTATTCCTATAGGATTTATACCCCTTTCTATTATAGAAAGAGCCATTACACTAAGCATAATTATAAGATAACTTTTATAGTAGTATGCAGTAGATAACACAGGACAACACAGTACCATTGTGATCACTGTAAATAAGATTGCAGTGCGCTCTTTTCCTACTTTATCAGCTAACATTCCGAGCGCTATTGAAGATACCGGCATTAATATACTGGTTATAATGAGCACAATTTCATTGACATATGTTGTTACATACGTTTCAACCGACACTATTTCTTTTGCAATTGTTCGAAGAAATATGGTAAATCCAACAGCAACATTAACAGGTACAGATATTAAAACGGCAAGTAACAGAGCTCTCTTGTAGCGTTTTATAAGCTCTATTATTGGCAAATCAGATAAATTCCTTTGTTTTCGACTTTCTTCATATGCTGGAGTTTCTCCTAATGTGTATACACTATATGCGCTGATTAACCCCAAAACAAATGAAAAAGTAAACGGCAACCTCCAACCCCAAGCGTTAAAATCAGTGTTTTTTTTGCAGATGATCACTACAATCACAGAGAGCAAGATGCCAATGGAGCGACCAAAACTTATTATTCCAAAAAACATTCCTAGTTTTTTCTTATTAGGTAAATGCTCTATGAGATAAACAGAACTGCCTCCTTGTTCAGCGCCAAGCGCAATCCCTTGTGTCACATGGATTGCAAGAAGCAATATAGTGGAGGTTATACCTATTTCACTATAACCTGGAATAAACGCAACGAGACTAGACGGAATCGATATTAGCAAGATAGCGATTGTTAATGCCATTCTCCTTCCATACCTGTCACCAATGTGACCAAATATGAATGCGCCAAGTGGCCTTACCATAGCACCCAGTCCTGCAATTCCAAACAATTGCAGTATGCTGTAGTAAACATCTTTTGCACAACAAAACTCTCTACTAATTATGTTAACCAGATCGATAAAGAGCATATGGTCATACCATATTGCGATTCTGCAGAGAATAGCTGATATCAACACCCTTGTTTGCACTAAATTCAATTCGTAAATGTTTGCTTATTCTATTCTGGCTGCTTTTTGGGATTTTGCAACCTAAGGTGTGGGTTGACTTTTTTATTATGGTGTGTGAAACTAAAATGTTATTAACATAGGGACAAAGTTAAGGTGGGTGTAATTTATTTAGCGATGCTAGGCGTGGCAGCAATAATAGGAGCTATAATAGGCACTTTAATAGGTCTCTTACTAAGTTTCACTAGTCTTTCACCTCTGATAATAGGCGGAACTGTTGGAGCCATCTATGTAGTGCCATTAATTGCAGCTTTCATAACAATTCTTTTGTATCCAATTCCATATGAGCGTCATAGCGGGTTAACATTAAAAGAAACTGCGTGTCTAGCTGGCTTGTTTATTGGAAGTGTTGCAGCCGGAGTTGGCCTTGTTGCATGTGGCTTGACTCCAATAATTAAAGTAGATTCTTTATCGTCTTTATCAACTACAGTTAGTTCTTTGTTAGCTATGGGAGCTACAATACCAGTACTTCTGATTGCAACTGCAATTGGAGTAGCTATTGTAATCGAGCTTGCTGAGCAAACTAAGGAGTACATATCAGGTAAAATAATGCAAGCAGAAAAAGAACCTGTGACTGATACACATGAAGAACCAGGCTCTAAAATGGAAGAAACAGAAGAAGAAAAAACTGCTGGAAATGGGTGGAAAGTACCTACGTAAACTGCTTTTTTTATTGAAAAATTTAGAAAGATGTTGTAAAATTGTTATAGTAGTAGATTTTGGTAAAACATATGGCAGATTCAGGTATTAACATTAGCGAAAAAGTTTTAAAGAATCTTACTCGCTTGGCTAAAGTGAAAAACCAATCAGTTCAAGAGCTAGCAGAGGGGTTTATACAAGAAGCGATTGAACATGAGGAAGATATAGCGATAGTCAAACTCGCTATCCAACGTGACACCCGAAATGCAAAATTCATCAGGCATGAAGACATCAACTGGGGATAAGTACCTAATCTGTTATGAGGAAAATGTAGTTCACGAAGATATTCCAAGTCACACTGCCATTAAGTTAAGGAAAAAAGATAGATTTTATGGGATAATGATGTATACCAATAAGTTTAAAGGTAGTATGAGTAAAAAAGGCAGTAATAAAATTTATTCAAAATGAATTGGCAAGTCTAGAATTTATAGAATCCCATAAATCATCTTCAAAAGATTTTATGAGAAAGAGGAAGTTATCTTTTATTGACATATTTATCTTAATTTTAAGAAAAAGTGTAAAGTCGCTGCAAGTAATACTAAACGAATTTATTTTATATAGGAAAAAAGACTATACCGTTACTGCTAGTGCTTTTAGTCAAGCAAGAAAAAAAATGAAACACAGTGCATTTTCAGAAATTAACGAAGGTGTGGTTTCCTTGTACTACCAAGACCAAAAATTTAAAACTTGTTTTGGCTTTAGAGTGTTAGCTCTTGATGCCTCCAAAATCATTTTACCAACAAGCGTTGAAATAAAAAATGAATTTGGCTCAAGAAAAATACGTAACCAAAAACCAAAAGATTTAGGTGATTATGCAAGTGCAACCTTTGCGGTTTGTTATAAATAATGTTGCCATAAGGTCAGTGTTAGATAGAGGTAACACTCATGAAATTAACTTAGCAGATGAAATGCTTAAAGTTGTAAATACTAATGACTTACTGATTTGTATATTTATCTTATAAATTTCTTTCTAGGCTCTGTGGACAAAAAATATGAAAAGAGAGAAAAAGATGGTAGTTTAGCCTAATAGGTAAAAAATGGAGAAACTACCATATGCAATATTACATCAAAGAGGAAAATTGGAAACAAATTTTAGAGTTCATAAAAAGCGTAAAAGGAATGCACAGCAAAGATGAAAAACGTTTAAGAATATTCATAGAGGCAGTGTGGTACATAGTGCGAAGTGGTTGCCAATGGAGACTTTTACCAAAAACTTATGGTAATTACAGGAGTATACATAAGCGATTTAAAAGATGGTGTGAAAGAGATGTCTGGAAAAAATTGCTTGAATATACTAAACAAGAGCCTGATTTAGAAGTTGCTATAATCGACGGTACGATCATCCGAGCCCATCCATGTTCATCTGGATATACAAAAAACTCCAAGGATCAAGAAGCTTTAGGGAGGAGCAAAGGTGGCTTTACAACTAAAATACATGCGCTTGTCGATGCACTTGGAAATCCACTTAAATTTACTCTGACTCCTGGTCAAAGAAATGAAATTACGCAGGCACAAGTGTTGACCGAAAGTATCTATAACTCTACTGTAGTAGCTGACAAGGGCTATGATAGCAATGCCTTTGTTACAAGTCTTGAAGACAAGGGATGTACAGTAGTTATTCCGCCAAAACGGAATCGAAAAGTGCAAAGGTATTACGATGAGCATATCTACAAAGAACGTCATTTGATTGAGTGTTTTTTTGGTAAAATTAAAAATTTTAGGCGCATTTTTTCCAGATTTGATAAAATTGCTGAGGTTTTTATTGGTTTTCTCAATTTTGTTGGAGCTCTTGTATGGCTTCTCTAAAATTTTGTCCACAGAGCCTAGAGATGGAGGTGCTATTAGGAAAAGAAGTAAAAATTAAAGTGAGAATTATATGTCAGAAGTTAACTGAAGAACAGTCTATAATTAGAAGAAGAAGGGCCAATAAGTTAGCAAAATCACATATTTTCTCAAAAGAATCAAAAATTGCTGGATTGGTCGATATTCATAACTAACGTTCCAGAGAGTAAAATCAGCGCTGAACAAGTATTAACAATTTACAGGGTAAGATGGCAGATTGAATTATTATTTAAATTGTATAAGAGTCACATCAGGCTTGACGAACTTAAAGGCAAACCATACAGAGTATTATGTGAACTATACGCTAAATTGTGCGCAATTCTTATATTTCATGGAATAGTTGGTTGTATAAAACTGAAAGAGAATACAGAGCTGAGTTTAACAAAGGCATTCATTGAATTAAAAAGAAGGATTAGGGAGTTGTTTTTAGCGTTAAGCAGCAAAATTAATAATTTGAGAATTTTCCTGAAAAAACTTACCACAGACTGGTCACAATTTTCTGTGAAAGACAGACATAGAAAAACTAGAGTATCCACCTTAAGTTCATTGAATTTTCTTACCCTTGCTTCTTAACTTGACGCGTATGGTCTGGATAACAAGGTCTTCTTTTTTCTATACTCCATATAGGAGCAGAAAGTGCCCCAGAAAAAGTACCAACCTGCCCCTACCCACTCTGAGAAGTTATTATCTTCTCTTGCTTTCAACCAAGCAATACTTATTCATACCATCTGGGTAAGGTCATTTAGCTTTCCTTAATATTAGCTATAATTCTGATCATATCTTTTAAGTGTGTAAGATAGTACTGAACGCTCAATCTAACTTATCATTGCACTCTTTATCAAAGCAAGTGCAAGCGTACAAACTGAATTTAGATTTTTCATCTACTAGATATGAACCATCTTGATTTTGAAATCTTATTTTAGTCTCCACGTTAATATGATTTACTCTGTTATTCCTCTCATCAAGTAAATATCTTTTTTTTTTATCAAATTTTAATTTATAGCAGTCAATTAACTGATCATATTTTACTGAAGCTTGTATCATTAAAAAGTCATAATACAATTGTTGAGCATAATGGTATTTTTCACATCTATTACCATAGCAACTAGAATAAGTATATTCTGGATCAATTGTATAATTAAACTGAATTGTTGCTATATTTTTATCATTCTGCACGGATACTGCTTGATTTTCTTGGGTTAATTTTGAAAATTGAATTTTACCTTGCCCTAAAGTGTCAATTTTTATTTCTATGAAAATATTTTTAGTATCTGGAACTTTTGCCCATGTCATAGCTCCACCATTTTGTTCGACTATATCGGATATCTTTATTACCAAGTCTTTATAAATTTGAGCTAATGTTACTGTCTTCATTTCTTCTTGGTTGTAATATTGCTGAAAGTTATCTATTTCCATAGGTATAACATATAATCTGATTTTATAAGATATTCTACCGGGATTAAAATATCGTAAATCTTAGGCGTTATAAACAAAATTTACAGGAAAAATAAGATGATACTACTCAAAAAGGCAAACAAGACGGTATCTTTCTGGCATAAGTTAGCATTCAGCTTTACCTTTCCTTGCAAGACATTTTAGAGCTATTATGTCTTACTTCTTGAAGATACAAGTTAGCGTTTTTAACCCGAATTCTGGATTGGAGATTAAAAAAACAAGAATATCAATAGCTTATTGTTTTAGCATTTACGATAAAGCAGTAAGCATTTTAAGATTAGTTACTAATTTAGTAAAATTCAAGACTTTCAATAATTTACCTAAAATCTAATCCAGAATTTGGGTTAATAATAAAATCTTGTTTTTTGAAAATGAATTTGGTAAACTTTAAAGATGTATGTGACAATATGGGGATATATTGTTTTTAGTATTTAATAAGTTAAAGTACGTACTTGATAATTTTTCTGAACGCTCTAATCAAGCTAAAATAGGTAAGCTAGATAAAATTATTCTTAGTTTGAAGTTGGTATAGGGTATTAAGATGAAAAAAATTGAAATTTCAGAATTACTAAAAAGAATTGCAATCTGTTTACTATGCGTGGCAACTATTGTCTCTATCGCTTTTTTGTTTGCCTATATGCATACAATGTTGCTCAGTAAAGGGTATGAGTTAGCTGCACATTATGTTAGTGAAGCTATGCCTTGTGTGTTACTTGTCGTTTTCTTTTTTATTGCTTGGTTTATATATGATCAAATATTCAGCAAACTAAAGGAAGTAGAGCTGCCTATATCAATAGAATTAGCTAATTCAGATGATAAAAGAACAACATTTGCTGATGCTATAATTGATGACCCCTTAAAACAAAGGTTGCAGATGATTTGCCGTGACCAAATGACAGAAGAAATGCACAAGCTGTTTGGAAATAAAAGTATTAATTCACTAAGAGGTTACATATTACATGGCCTTCCTGGAAATGGTAAAACACTTATCGCTCGTGCAATTGCAGGTGAATCAAATATGAATTTCATAAGCATCTCAGGCCCTGATCTTATTGGAGTATATGTTGGTCATGGTGCACATGCTGTACGCGAGCTTTTTAAAGTAGCAAAAAAACATGCTCCTTGTATAGTCTTTATAGATGAAATAGATGTAGTTGCTCAAAAAAGAAGTACCGCTAATACCTCAGCTGACCATTGTCGAGAGAGTTTAACACAGTTATTAACTGAAATAGATGGATTTAAGAGCAGAAAAGATATAATAGTAATTGGTGCAACTAACCGTATCGATGATATAGATCCAGCACTTATTAGACCTGGACGTTTAGGTCAGAAGGTTCTTATCCCTAATCCAAGCATGAAAGCGAGACAAAAGATATTGGAACTTTATATGCGAGGTACAAAAGCCGATAAAGAGTTAAACCTTAGAAACATTGCAGAAAAGACTGAAGACTATTCTGGGGCTAAGTTAGAGCAATTAGTAAATGAGGCAAAAATGTGTGCTGTTGAGGAAAGACGGTCTAAGATTAGTGAGAAAGATTTCGATCACGCGCTTCGCGGGTTAAGTTCAGAACAAGAAAGAGAGAGAATAAGGTTGGTTTCAAACAGGGAGACACAGACAGAAGAAACTTCTTTTATACGGTAAACATAAAAATTGAAATTATAGAAGTGTAGCTGAGCCAACCTTCGTTATTCTTATTATTACCCACAAATAAAGACATGGTATTGCATTTACTCAAATAATTTAATTTTATTAACCTGAAAGCTTATTGGATTAAAATTATTAAATTAAGAGTTATAATTTTAGCAACTAAAAGCTGTAAATTGCACCATATAAACAGTTATTTCAAGCAAAAGTTATACTGACCTTAGCCAGAAAAAGTGGTGGAAAAGTTAGGAATGTTTTTTACAAAAAAAGACAGTATCAATAAAAAGGATTTTATTCTATTTGAAATATAAAATTATCATGTATTTTTCTGTTATTCCCAAGTGAATTATTATTAACTTAGCAGTATATATTATTAAAAACACAAGCAATACAATCATTTTTAGCAACCAAAACCAGCAAGCGTGAGAAGATTTTTTTTTGGAATGAGTTGGTCATGATGTTTGTAAAACTTAATTTGTACACTTTACTTATCCCCAGTAATTCTGATATAGTTACTTTAGTTAAAGTCTATAAAAGTTTATAAATGGCAACCTTAAGTGTAAGAGAAGCTTTATGCACAGCAATTAGAGAAGAAATGCAAAACGACTCTGATGTGCTTATCATGGGTGAAGAAGTTGCAGAGTATGATGGTGCTTATAAAGTAACGAAAGGATTACTGAAAGAGTTTGGAGAAAACAGAGTAGTTGATACGCCTATTACCGAACATGGATTTGCTGGCCTTGCTGTTGGAGCGGCATTTGCTGGATTAAAGCCAATAGTCGAGTTTATGACTTTTAATTTTTCTATGCAAGCTATTGACCAAATTGTGAATTCCGCAGCAAAAACAAATTATATGTCAGGCGGACAACTTGGATGCCCTATAGTATTTCGTGGACCAAATGGCGCTGCAGCAAGAGTTGCTGCACAACATTCTCAATGCTTTGCAGCTTGGTATTCGCATATACCGGGGTTAAAAGTAATAGCACCCTATTTTGCCTCCGATTGCAGAGGTCTGCTTAAAGCTGCAATTCGTGACCCTAATCCGGTAATATTTCTAGAAAACGAAATAGCTTATGGACATGAGCATGAAGTTTCTGACTCTGAGCTATCAAACAAAGATTATCTACTTGAGATAGGCAAAGCTGCTGTTATACGGGAAGGAAAGGATGTAACTATCACTGCTTTTTCATTAAAATTAATGGATGCCTTAAATGCAGCAGATTTACTTTCGAGTGAAGGTATAGAAGCTGAAGTTATTGACCTCAGAACCTTAAGACCACTTGACACTCAAACTGTTATTAACTCTATTCAGAAGACTAATAGGTTAGTTAGTGTAGAAGAAGGATGGCCATTTGCAGGAATAGGAGCAGAGCTGTCAGCCGTTGTTATGGAACAAGGATTTGACTACCTTGATGCTCCAGTTGTACGTGTAACTGGCAAGGACATCCCCTTACCTTACGCTGCAAATCTAGAAAAAAAAGCATTACCGCAAGTGGAAGATATAGTTGAAGCCGTGCATCAGGTCTGTTTTAGAAAAAAATAGTTCTTTTTTGTGTCTCCTGTTCCGCATTGGTCCATCAAAGAAGTATTTCCAGTGCCGCCTATACCACCCATTACTTTTATGACGATAGTTTTAGCACCGAAAAATACAGCACAAAATATACCGAGTGCAAAAAGAGCTGGCCATGGCATTCTACCAAATATCGCAAGCAAAGCTGCACCTATTATCACTACGGTCATAAGCGGTCCGCCTATTCCCCAAACGTAGCCAATAATGTTACATATTACTTGAGCAGTTGTATCAGTATTAGTGTCAGCGGCAGCACTCCCAACATGAGAAAAAGAAATAAATAATACTATAAAAAGAATATTAAAAACTTTCCTAGGCTCTGTGGACAAAATTTTAGAGAAGCCATACAAGAGCTCCAACAAAATTGAGAAAACCAATAAAAACCTCAGCAGTTTTATCAAATCTGGAAAAAATGCGCCTAAAATTTTTAATTTTACCAAAAAAACACTCAATCAAATGACGTTCTTTGTAGATATGCTCATCGTAATACCTTTGCACTTTTCGATTCCGTTTTGGCGGAATAACTACTGTACATCCCTTGTCTTCAAGACTTGTAACAAAGGCATTGCTATCGTAGCCCTTGTCAGCTACTACAGTAGAGTTATAGATACTTTCGGTCAACACTTGTGCCTGCGTAATTTCATTTCTTTGACCAGGAGTCAGAGTAAATTTAAGTGGATTTCCAAGTGCATCGACAAGTGCATGTATTTTAGTTGTAAAGCCACCTTTGCTCCTCCCTAAAGCTTCTTGATCCTTGGAGTTTTTTGTATATCCAGATGAACATGGATGGGCTCGGATGATCGTACCGTCGATTATAGCAACTTCTAAATCAGGCTCTTGTTTAGTATATTCAAGCAATTTTTTCCAGACATCTCTTTCACACCATCTTTTAAATCGCTTATGTATACTCCTGTAATTACCATAAGTTTTTGATAAAAGTCTCCATTGGCAACCACTTCGCACTATGTACCACACTGCCTCTATGAATATTCTTAAACGTTTTTCATCTTTGCTGTGCATTCCTTTTACGCTTTTTATGAACTCTAAAATTTGTTTCCAATTTTCCTCTTTGATGTAATATTGCATATGGTAGTTTCTCCATTTTTTACCTATTAGACTAAACTACCATCTTTTTCTCTCTTTTCATATTTTTTGTCCACAGAGCCTAGGCTCTGTGGACAAAATTTTAGAGAAGCCATACAAGAGCTCCAACAAAATTGAGAAAACCAATAAAAACCTCAGCAGTTTTATCAAATCTGGAAAAAATGCGCCTAAAATTTTTAATTTTACCAAAAAAACACTCAATCAAATGACGTTCTTTGTAGATATACTCATCGTAATACCTTTGCACTTTTCGATTCCGTTTTGGCGGAATAACTACTGTACATCCCTTGTCTTCAAGACTTGTAACAAAGGCATTGCTATCGTAGCCCTTGTCAGCTACTACAGTAGAGTTATAGATACTTTCGGTCAACACTTGTGCCTGCGTAATTTCATTTCTTTGACCAGGAGTCAGAGTAAATTTAAGTGGATTTCCAAGTGCATCGACAAGCGCATGTATTTTAGTTGTAAAGCCACCTTTGCTCCTCCCTAAAGCTTCTTGATCCTTGGAGTTTTTTGTATATCCAGATGAACATGGATGGGCTCGGATGATCGTACCGTCGATTATAGCAACTTCTAAATCAGGCTCTTGTTTAGTATATTCAAGCAATTTTTTCCAGACATCTCTTTCACACCATCTTTTAAATCGCTTATGTATACTCCTGTAATTACCATAAGTTTTTGGTAAAAGTCTCCATTGGCAACCACTTCGCACTATGTACCACACTGCCTCTATGAATATTCTTAAACGTTTTTCATCTTTGCTGTGCATTCCTTTTACGCTTTTTATGAACTCTAAAATTTGTTTCCAATTTTCCTCTTTGATGTAATATTGCATATGGTAGTTTCTCCATTTTTTACCTATTAGGCTAAACTACCATCTTTTTCTCTCTTTTCATATTTTTTGTCCACAGAGCCTAGGGTTCATCTCTATACCTTAAATTTAGATATTGCAATTATACCTAAAATACTATAATTTTTAGTAAAACTAGCATAAAGATTGAATAACAAACAGTGCCACAAAAGTAGTTGACACACAACTGCACGAACATTAGACCTGCTGCAAAAGGTGATTGAAAAAATGATGTGAGAGGGGTAGAAGAAGAATAAGCAGATCAAGTAAGGAAAAAAAATGAGCTTTAGTTACTATAATATGAAAAAACACCCAAGAAACTTTCGTAATATAACAGGTTTAAGTATAGAGGAGTTCGAAAAAGTAGTAGAAAAAGTGAGGTCTGGATGGAAAAAACTTGAAAAACAGAAAAAGTGTCATGGTAGAAGATCAAAACTACCAACTCTGGAAGATAAGTTGTTTTGCGTAATTTTGTACTATCGCACTTACATAACACATAGATTTTTAGGATGCCTATTCAATGTGCACAACGCAAATGTATGTAGGTTACTTAAGAGAATAGAGCCATTACTCGCCAAAAAAGTGACTATAACAAAAGATAGAAGTATGACGCCAGAAAAAATACTGAAGATTTTGGCTGATGTTACAGAACAGCAAATACAGAGGCCAGAAGATAGTAAAAAACGGAAGAAATCATATTCAGGAAAAAAAAGAACCAACACTATGAAAACTGAGATTATTATCGAAGAAGGAGGAAGAATTTTATCAGTGTCAAAGTCATACCGTGGTAGAATTAGTGATTTTCGCATAAGGAAACAAGAAAAATATTTACCACTTGATAGCATAAAACATGCTGATTCTGGATATCAAGGTTGGCAAAAATTGCAAAGCAATGTTATAATTCCATATAAAAAGTATCGTAAAAAGCCATTAACTCCAGAGCAGAAAGAGCATAATAGAAGGTTAGCATCATTTAGAATGAGAGTAGAAAATAAGATCCGAGAGATAAAGATATTTAAGATTATGTCGAATGTTTATCGCAATTTTCAGAAAAAATATAACTTGAGGTTCAATATTATTGCTGGTATTGTAAATCTTAAGCACGCCTTTTAGTTAACCTTGATTTTATTCACCCTCCTTTCCTTTTTTTTATCGCTTGATTCGCAGCAGGTCTAATGAACAAATAAGATAGTTTACTAACATTAACATCGATACATCACGAGTAACTTTAGTGATATATGCTTTATATACTTGAGGTGATAATCCAATTAGAGATGCAATTAACGCAATGAAGCCGAAGCATTCTTCAATATTTATATACATACATTTTCCTACGCTTGCTTTAACAATATCAGGTTCAAAGGGTTGTACTTTATGTACTCTCAGCTTTTCTAGAGCACCCCTAATGCGTGTAATTTATAACATCATTTAGTCTATTAATCAAGAAATTAATAGTGACTTGCATTTATGAAACCCAATCGGCTTCTATGCTAATTATTATCCAAACTAATCGTCGGTTGTGCATCTTGCTCAGAGATTAGGGCAACCAGCAAATTATTTATCAATTGAACCTTTTGCTTGCCATCTAATTGTAAGCTTTTGTTTTTTTCAAAATGAGCTATTACTTCCTCGATAATTCCTATTGCGTTTTGCACTATAAGCCTTCTTGCCGAAGTGATAGCATGTGCTTGTTGGCGTCTTAGCATTACCTGTGCAATTTCAGATGAATATGCCAGATGCGATATTCTCGCTTCTGTAATCTCAATTCCTGCAATATCTAATCTTTGTTGTAACATTGACCGCAATTCATCTGAAATTTTATCAGAATTTTTACGTAAAGATTCCTCATCGCTTTCGCTATCATACGGATAATTGCTTGCTAATTCTCTTATTACTGAGTCACTTTGTACAAAAACAAATTCGTGATAGTTGTTAACATTATAATACGCCTTTGCAGGACTGCTCACTCTCCAAACAATCACTGCTGAAATCTCTATTGGACTTCCATTGGCATCATTCACTTTTATTTTTTCTGTGTTGATATTCTGAAATTTTAGGGAAACTATATATTTGCTTGAAAAGGGAAGCGTTACACATATTCCAGACTTAAAATAAGTTCCAATATAATGACCAAAAAAACTCTATCACTCTTGCTTCATTAGGGTCATTAATAAAAAATCCTTGAAGAAAAGTCAAAATTGAAACAGCAGCAACTCCAAGTGCAATTGTGCTGTCATATGCCCAAAAAAGCAGCGATAAAATTAATCCTAGCGCTATTATTACAGGAAAAGCCCGAATTTGACTCAAATTCTATCGTTTATCGTATTCTTATCCATATTGTCTTTAAACTTCTTTTTCACTTGAACCCTCTCTGTTGATCGTTTTATTTATCTTATTTACAAATAGTTTAAACTCTCTTAATTCATGATCAGGCAATTTTACTTCAGTTTTATGCGCTATCGTAAGCGGATCGATGTGTTTGCTGTTATATATAACTTCGTAATGTAAATGGGGTCCTGTTGCAACACCAGTGCTACCAACATAAGCGATGACCTGCCCCTGCTTTACTTTAGAGCCTAACTTTATATCGCCACTAAATCTACTTATATGCGCATAACAGGTTGAATATTCATTTTTGTGTTTTATTTTGATGTAATTTCCATAGCCACCATTCTTTCCTATATATTCTACCACACCCTCTGCAGCAGCGTATATGGGAGTGCCAAGTTTAGCTGCATAATCCACTCCTTTGTGAAAAGCAATTTTACCGCGAACAGGATGCTTTCTATTGCCAAATTTTGAGGATATGCGATAATCTCCATTTAAAGGATTTGCAAAAATTTCGCCATTTTTTAAGCTTATTCCTTCTTTATTAAAATACCTTTCTTTGCCGTCTTGCGATTTATAATGATATAAACTAATAGCTTTCTTGTTTATTGTCAGTGAAGCATATAAAATTTTTTCTTCAGTCTTCCGATTACTGAGCGATCTCTCAAAAAGAACCTCCAATTTACTCTTCGGCACAATGTCTTTTTTAAAATCAACACCGAAATCTTTATATATGTTGATCAATTTCACCACTGTATTTGGCGCCAACCCTTGCTCAATTCCCGTGGCAAAGAAAGAGGATTTTATGGTGCTGGATATGAATAACAACTTTCCATCATGTACTAAGTTTCCTACGTTGCTTCCCTCCACCAAAGTAATATCTTTTTTTTTCCTGATTCCTTGCTGAAGTGACACTGGAGAGTGGGTTAGGTTGCTTTCTGTCATGCAAGTAGCTGACACTGGAATCCAGCTTTCTGGTAATTTCACCGAAAATGTTGCATAATGTGCTTGAATTTTGCTGGATCCCAGTGTCTGGGCACTGGGATGACACCCTATGGGCGCAGCCTTTGTACGTTCCTTTTCTGTCATGCAAGTAGCTGACACTGGAATCCAGTTTTTTAATCGAAAATGTTGTATAGTGTGCTGTTTACAATCAATTTTGCTGGATCCCAGTGTCTGGGTACTGGGATGACAAGAAAGAGAGGCACTGGCTGCATACTGCGCAAGATCTGCTGATGTTTCAGCGGTATATAACGGTAAGATAAAGAGCAGCACAAATATAATCAGCTTCATCATTTAAACAGCATCAACAAAAGTAAAATTACCTTCCACGTACTGTACATCGTCATTATCTTCTAGTTCTTCAACCAATGTAGATAATTTATCAATCAACTCTTTATCGCTAATTTCAATCAGATCTTTTGGCTGCCATGAAAGACGAGCAAGTTCTGGTTCTCCGAATTTTGCATAAAAGGCATCGCGTACTTTACCAAAATCTTTTATTTCACAAGTTATAACGTGTAATCCTTCTTTGTCATTTTCCTCAACGTTCAATACTTCTAACTCGATCCCATAATTAAATAAATCATCAAAATTCACATCCTCTGCTTTATAGACGATTAAGCCTACATGATCGAAGAGGTAACTAACACTTCCTGTTTCTCCCAAGTTTCCACCCTTGCGAGAAAATATATAACGTACCTCAGAAGCAGTACGGTTGCGGTTATTAGTCAAGGCATGGACAATGAGTGCAGTGCCAGAAGGGCCATGACCTTCATATTGGATTTCCTCATAATTTTCTCCAGCAACGTTACCGGTTGCATTTTTTATTGCTGTTTCTATTTTATCTTTTGGTAGATTTTCCTTGCGTGCAGCAAATATAGCAGAGCGAAGGCGCGGGTTGAGTTCGGGATCGGGCAGCCCTTGCTTTGCAGCAACTGTTATTTCTCTAATCAGCTTCGTAAATTTTTGAGAGCGCTTTGCATCCTGAGCGCCTTTCCGATGTTTTATATTTGAAAATTGTGAATGACCAGCCATATTCAAATAGTTAAAAATCTAAATTATATATCAAAGCATAGAAAAAACTAAAGCAAATTTTCAAGCCTCCGGCTTGGCATCTTGCAGGTTTTCTGCTAATAACATACTTTCATACTGCTCAGCTTCTAAGTCAAGGCCAAGAGCTGAATGGGCTGCTATTAAATAGTTAATAGACTTAGAAAAATATTTAGAATCCTTATAGCTTGCCATATTCTGGAAACGCTTAATTGCTGCTAAATATTCACCACGCCTCAGGTAAAATTTACCGATAGAATACTCTTTTGTTGATATATGTTCTGTGATTAATTTTGCTCTTTCCTTTATCTCGTCTACATATTCGCTGCCTGGAAAGAGATTAATGTACTCAGTGGCTAGCTCTAAAGTTTTATATGCAGTTTGCTGTCCAAGTTGCACTTTATTAATTTGCATGTAATAAGATAATACCCTTAAGTAGTATACATATGGTAAATCTTCACCATTTGAATAAACATATATATAATCATCCATATCACTTGCAGCACTGCTATAGTTACCCATATTATAGTGAGAGACCCCAGATAATAATTTTGCTTTCATTGCCCAATAAGAAAAAGGATACAAATCCTCTATCTTATGAAATGCCCTAATAGCTTGTTTATATTTTTTCTGGTCAAAAAGTTCAACTGCTTCTTCATATAGTTCAGTTTCAGTTTTTTCAAGATCATCCGCATGTGACTGCGTAAAGGAGCAAACCAGAAAAATAAAGCACGTGATTAAAGTCTTATACATAAGATTTTTTTCGATCAAAATAAAGTATAGACCTAAATATTACTTAAATAAATAAATTTCTTAGGCAATAGCCTGCCCTTCTTCTTTATAACTACGGTCAGAACTACCTGCATTTCTTGATTCACCTCGTCCTTCCACTTTTGGATCTTTCAGCGTCTTGCTATAGGAATGTATAGTTAATACCTGTACAACCATAAAAAGTGCAATACCTATCAAGCCTAAAGTAGGTCCAACAGCAGGATTTAAGGACGATGCTAATGCCATTAACATTATCCTTCTTATTAAAAATATAGAAGAACCAGCAAGAGCCAATCCGGCTACAGACATATTGCTAGGCTCTGTGGACAAAATTTTAGAGAAGCCATACAAGAGCTCCAACAAAATTGAGAAAACCAATAAAAACCTCAGCAGTTTTATCAAATCTGGAAAAAATGCGCCTAAAATTTTTAATTTTACCAAAAAAACACTCAATCAAATGACGTTCTTTGTAGATATGCTCATCGTAATACCTTTGCACTTTTCGATTCCGTTTTGGCGGAATAACTACTGTACATCCCTTGTCTTCAAGACTTGTAACAAAGGCATTGCTATCGTAGCCCTTGTCAGCTACTACAGTAGAGTTATAGATACTTTCGGTCAACACTTGTGCCTGCGTAATTTCATTTCTTTGACCAGGAGTCAGAGTAAATTTAAGTGGATTTCCAAGTGCATCGACAAGCGCATGTATTTTAGTTGTAAAGCCACCTTTGCTCCTCCCTAAAGCTTCTTGATCCTTGGAGTTTTTTGTATATCCAGATGAACATGGATGGGCTCGGATGATCGTACCGTCGATTATAGCAACTTCTAAATCAGGCTCTTGTTTAGTATATTCAAGCAATTTTTTCCAGACATCTCTTTCACACCATCTTTTAAATCGCTTATGTATACTCCTGTAATTACCATAAGTTTTTGGTAAAAGTCTCCATTGGCAACCACTTCGCACTATGTACCACACTGCCTCTATGAATATTCTTAAACGTTTTTCATCTTTGCTGTGCATTCCTTTTACGCTTTTTATGAACTCTAAAATTTGTTTCCAATTTTCCTCTTTGATGTAATATTGCATATGGTAGTTTCTCCATTTTTTACCTATTAGGCTAAACTACCATCTTTTTCTCTCTTTTCATATTTTTTGTCCACAGAGCCTAGGTATTTTCATAATATTAACCTAATTAGTTGTAAGTTAATACAATTATACACCTTTTTGCTTTCTGAGTCAATATCACTAAGATATTAACTACTCTTGTCTATTAACTATTTCCTAGGAGATTTAATCAATCTGTTTGATGCCGGCTAGGATATAATTATAGCCTGACCACACAGTTATAATAGCTGCAACCCATAAACAAATCGCACCTGTATATTGAACTGTTTCATAATTGCTCACTATTAGTGCTACTACAGCAACCATCTGCAGAAATGTCTTAATTTTTCCAGCTTTGCTTACAGGTAGGCTAACGTTTGTAGCTATAAGAAATTCCCGCAAACCCGAAACCAATATCTCCCTACAAACGATGATAACTGATGGTACTATCGTATAATCATTTATCTTATGCTTATAAACTAGCATAATTATCGTTGAAACTACTATTAACTTATCAGCAATTGGATCAAATAACTTGCCAAATTTCGATTGGACTTTCCACGCACGCGCTAAGTAACCATCAAAAAAATCTGTAATGCATGCAAATATAAAGATTGATATTGTTATCAGGTCTGCATACTTATTTTCTATATAAAAACTTAATATTATTGCTGGTATCGCAAGCACACGAGAAATCGTAAGCAAATTAGGCAAGTTCTTCTTAAGCATGTAATATCATCTTACGTAATAGGTAAACTTATACAGAAGTACAACAGAGTTCACAAGTTAATAGTTTACAATTGAACATTTATAAAAACTCCATATACTTAAAAAATACAAGCTTAAAATATAAGGATGTAATGATGAACGATGATTTAGATAGTACCACAAAACAAGAAGCGCTTAAGTATCACAGCAGAGGTGGTAACCCTGGTAAAATTTCAATCATGCCAACAAAACCTTTATCTACCCAGTATGATTTGTCACTTGCTTATTCCCCTGGTGTTGCAGCTCCGTGCCTTGCAATAGCTAAAAATCCTGAGGTTGTTTATGATTATACAGCAAAAAGCAACTGTGTTGCTGTCATTTCAAATGGCACTGCAGTGCTTGGACTTGGTAATATCGGTCCTCTTGCTGCAAAACCTGTCATGGAAGGCAAAGCTGTTTTATTTAAGCGTTTTGCTGATATTGATGCAGTTGATATAGAAGTTGGTACAGAAAATATAGAAGATTTCATCAATGCAGTAAGGTATCTTGGACCAAGTTGGGGGGGGATAAATTTAGAAGATATAAGATCTCCCGATTGTTTTATAATAGAGAAACGCCTGAATGAACTGATGGATATTCCAGTGTTCCATGATGACCAGCATGGAACTGCGGTGGTTGTTGCAGCTGGCATAGAAAATGCTCTTGATATTGTCGGAAAGAAATTAGAGGACGTTAAGATCATTATGAATGGTGCTGGAGCAGCCGGTATTGCATGTTTAGAAATACTAAAGTCCATGGGCGCTAAAAATATAGTGCTGTGTGATAAGCAAGGAGTAATATACAAAGGTAGAAACGAGGACATGAATGAGTGGAAGGAAAAATATGCAATTGATACTTCCGAACGTTCTCTACTTGATACAATAAAAGGCGCTGATGTATTCATCGGATTATCTGCAAAAGATGTGTTAAATGAAGAGATGTTAAAGAGTATGGGCAAAGACCCGATTATTTTCGCTCTCGCCAACCCCGATCCAGAAGTAAGGCCTGAGTTTGCAAAATCTGTGAGGCCAGATGCAATAATCGCAACTGGCAGGTCAGATTACAACAATCAAGTCAACAACGTAATGGGATTTCCTTATATATTCAGAGGAGCGCTTGATGTACATGCAACAACAATAAATGATGAAATGAAAATTGCAGCTGCAGATGCAATAGCAAAGCTTGCCCGTGAGCCAGTACCAGGTGAGATATCTGCAGTCTATGGCGGTCGTAAAATGAGCTACGGACGTGAATATATAATACCTACTCCATTTGACCCAAGATTAATTTCTATAGTATCTCCTGCTGTTGCAAAAGCCGCAGTTGATTCAGGTGTTGCAAGAAAGGCAATACAAGATTGGAGTAAATATGAAAATCAATTAAAATCTCGCCTTGCTAGTGCACTTAACACACTGAATCTACTATCTTCACAATATTAGTAACTATATAATCAATAATTCAATTGCACCCAGTCGTTTTAGATTTATAATGAAAGTATTGTAATTTAAAGTAAATCAATGACTATTGCAATTCACGAATTAGAGAGGATCATCAAACAATCGTTCCCCGACGCTGATATAAAGGTTCATGACCTTGCTGGAGATGATGATCATTATCATTTAAAAATAACCTCCAAGCGCTTTCTTGGAAAGACAAGAATAGAACAGCATAAAATGGTATATAAAGCTCTGGAAGGTCAGTCTATACACGCCTTGCAACTGGAAACTAATACTTAAAAATAAGGTGAATTTATGAGCAATTTTGAACAAATAAAAAAAGATATCGCAGAAAATGATGTGGTATTATATATGAAAGGCACTTCTGATTTTCCTCAATGCGGATTCTCTGGACTCGTCGTGTCAATCCTAAAAAAATTGAACGTGAAGTTTAAGTATATTAACGTGTTGGAGAATGATGAAATACGTGAATCTATAAAAAAGTTTTCTGATTGGCCAACAATTCCACAATTATATATAAAGGAAGAGTTTATTGGTGGTTGCGACATCACTCGCGAGATGTACGAAAAAGGCGAACTGCAAAGTTTATTGAAGGAAAAAAAAATTATTGCGGAATCAGTACCAAGAAACCAGTGCCCAGACGCTGGATAACGTAGTATAGCTATGAAAAAAGATCTTATGTCTTAAACCGTATCCGTTCAGGGGAGCGGCAAAATAAGGTAGACAAAGCAAGATAATAAAGATAATCATAGAGCAAAAGTGAGGTAATGTGGTAAACCTTTTAGAACTTTGCAAAAATTTACAGCAAAAAATAGAAAAGTTGGAAGGGAGGATAGAAGAGTTAGAGGCAGAAAATAAGGCCTTGAGGATTGAGAACGCTAAGTTGAAAGAGAGGCTTGGTTTAAACTCGAAAAATTCATCTCTACCGAGCTCTAAAGAATTGTACAAAACAAAAAAGGACAAGCCAAAAAGCGAAAGGAATGTTGGCGATCAGGTTGGGCATAAAGGAAATTTTCATGCCACAATGGAAGCGGATAAAGTAGTAAAAATAGAGTTGCCTAATATTTGCGAATGCGGAGGAGAGCTTGTAATATGCGAAAAACCTTATGTGCACCAAAAAGTTGATCTTCCGGAAATTAGGCCTTATGTAGTAATTGGAACATGGTCGTTGTCGGAGATGCAGAAAAAGAAAAAGTAGCAAGTTACCAGAAGGTGTTACGCCAGATACATTTGGTCCAAGGGTTAAGTCTATAATTGCAGCACTCAGCGGATTTTACAAAAACTCAAAGCGTGAAGTGGCTAGTATCATAAATGACATTTTTAATTTGAACATAAGTGTTGGCAGCATATCAAATCTTACTATTACCCACAAATATAAATGGACTAAAAAGTAAAATATTACAATATTAAAGTTTGCAAATATTGAGGGTATAAAAATGGCAAACGAGAGTAATGAATGGGCTAAAAATGAATTTGGAGATGCTGTACTTGGAGATAAAAGATTAACTGACCGATTAGTAAAGATTGCTGATAGTTTGATAAGTTTACCTGAAAGCTCAATTAATGAGGCATGCGGAAGTTGGTCAGAAGCAAAAGCAGCATACCGTTTTTTTCAAAATGAGAATGTAAAAGAAAGTGATATTTTAGCTACACATATTAATAAGACGGTTGAGAGAACAAAAGCTCACAAGAGGGTTCTTGTCATTCAAGATACCAGTTACATTATATATAATAACCATAAAAAAACAAGCGGATTAGCAAATTTGTCCAGTTATGATACTGCAAAAGGTATTATAATGCATACAGCTCTTGCCGTTAGTATAGAAGGTTTGGTACTAGGCTCTGTGGACAAAATTTTAGAGAAGCCATACAAGAGCTCCAACAAAATTGAGAAAACCAATAAAAACCTCAGCAGTTTTATCAAATCTGGAAAAAATGCGCCTAAAATTTTTAATTTTACCAAAAAAACACTCAATCAAATGACGTTCTTTGTAGATATGCTCATCGTAATACCTTTGCACTTTTCGATTCCGTTTTGGCGGAATAACTACTGTACATCCCTTGTCTTCAAGACTTGTAACAAAGGCATTGCTATCGTAGCCCTTGTCAGCTACTACAGTAGAGTTATAGATACTTTCGGTCAACACTTGTGCCTGCGTAATTTCATTTCTTTGACCAGGAGTCAGAGTAAATTTAAGTGGATTTCCAAGTGCATCAACAAGCGCATGTATTTTAGTTGTAAAGCCACCTTTGCTCCTCCCTAAAGCTTCTTGATCCTTGGAGTTTTTTGTATATCCAGATGAACATGGATGGGCTCGAATGATCGTACCGTCGATTATAGCAACTTCTAAATCAGGCTCTTGTTTAGTATATTCAAGCAATTTTTTCCAGACATCTCTTTCACACCATCTTTTAAATCGCTTACGTATACTCCTGTAATTACCATAAGTTTTTGGTAAAAGTCTCCATTGGCAACCACTTCGCACTATGTACCACACTGCCTCTATGAATATTCTTAAACGTTTTTCATCTTTGCTGTGCATTCCTTTTACGCTTTTTATGAACTCTAAAATTTGTTTCCAATTTTCCTCTTTGATGTAATATTGCATATGGTAGTTTCTCCATTTTTTACCTATTAGGCTAAACTACCATCTTTTTCTCTCTTTTCATATTTTTTGTCCACAGAGCCTAGTTCTTCTTCGCTGACATTGTCAGCACCTGTGTATTCTAATAATTCTTTTACATACTCATATAAAGATACAAAATCCTTTAACACCTAACCTTCTCTATTAGTTTTATTTATCAAATTTTTATGTTTTTACCAACCGCTGCTTCAATAAATGATACAAAAAGAGGATGAGGAGAAAACGGCTTTGATTGAAACTCTGGATGAAACTGCACACCAATAAACCACGGATGACTCTCTAACTCCACTGCCTCTATGTACGTTCCATCTTCTGATATGCCACTGCATAGCAGTCCATTTTTTTCCAAATCATCTTTATAATCTGAATTGATTACATATCTATGTCTGTGCCTTTCTGAAATAGTAGTGTTACTGTATGCATCCATCATTTTAGAGTTTGCATTTATATTACATTTGTATGCCCCAAGTCTCATGGTTCCACCAAGATCGTCATCTTGATCGCCAGCTAACTTAACGATTGGATGTTTACAGTTATGAAATTCTTCAGAGTGTGCATCTTCAAGCTTAATAACGTTACGAGCAAACTCAATAATTGCAAGCTGCATACCAAGGCAAATTCCGAAAAATGGGATATTATTTGTACGGGCATAATTTATTGCTAATATTTTACCCTCTACTCCGTCATCACCAAACCCCCCTGGGACAAGGATTGCATGAGAATTCTGTAATTTCTCTCCTATAAGTTTTTCATTTATAGGTTTTTCTTCCTTCTCTCTTGAGTTAACCCAATTTATCCTTACTTTGACTTTATTACCAATCGAACCATGATTTAATGCTTCAACTAGTGATTTATACGCATCAGGGAATTCGGTGTATTTTCCCACTATAGATACAGTAACTTCCTGTGTTGGGTGCCTTATAGAGTGCACTATTTGATCCCATTCAGTCAAGCTTGGTTTTGGCTTACTTAAATGAAAGTGCTCCAAAATTTGCGTATCGAGCCCACATTTGCTATACAACACCGGTAACTCATATATATGACTCACATCAGGGGCAGGTATCACATTAGATAAAGAAACATTGCAAAGCTTAGCTATTTTCTCTCTTTGATTATCGAAAATTTCTTTCTCACTGCGGCATAATATAATATCTGGTTGTAACCCCGCGGAATTTAACTCTCGAACTGAATGCTGCGTTGGTTTTGTCTTTAATTCTTGCGCTGCGGTAAGATATGGTATTAAAGTTAAGTGAATCAGGATAACTCTTTGTTTTCCTAATGTGTAGTTAACTTGGCGTATAGCCTCCAAAAATGGTTGGCTTTCAATGTCACCTACAGTTCCGCCTATTTCACATATTACAAAATCTAAACCTTCCGTACCATTAAAAATGAACGATTTGATCAAATCTGTCACATGAGGAATGACTTGCACAGTTTTGCCCAGATAATCACCACGCCTCTCTTTCTTCAATAACTCATGATATATCTTACCAGTTGTTATATTGTCATCTTTTGTTGCTTTAATTCCAGTAAAACGCTCATAATGCCCAAGATCCAAATCAGTTTCAGCACCATCTTCAGTAACAAACACCTCTCCGTGCTGAGTTGGGTTCATTGTCCCAGGATCAATGTTGAGGTACGGGTCAAGTTTTCTGATACGGATCTTAAAACCGTGAGCTTGAAGAAGCGCACCAACACTCGAAGCAACTAAGCCTTTACCAAGCGATGACACAACTCCACCTGTGACAAAGATAAATTTAGCTTCCTTCATTAATTTTCAAATGGAACAGAAGTAGATTCACTTTCTTGCTTTTTTTCTAATATAATTTTTTCTGCGATCGATTTTTTATGTACGTCTTTTGAACATAATCCTGACAATAGCAATGTGTTTATAATAAACAATCCAGCAACAATAGCCGTTATTCTGCTGAGCGGGTTTTCAGAAGATTTCACCGGAATCATCGAATTGACCCCCTGTTGTGTATTACTAAAACCACTTAACGAACTACTTCCAGGCGGCTGCAAGAGCACTAAAATTACTAACACAACAACCAATATTATTTGAAATATACTTAATACCGCTACTGACATTATAGATAGGGCTGAAAATAAAAATTTTAGCAGTACAAAGCACGTAAGTCAAGAACATCTGTCACCCAAATAGCTTGAGACCTAAGTATATATTTACTGCCTACCTTATTTTGATTAACATATGCATAAGACTTTGGGCTTAATATGTATCACATTTTAAAATACAAAGATTATGAACCAAAAATAGACGAAAGTGCTTTCATCGCAGGTGGTTCGCATATCATAGGCAAGGTTGAAATAGGAAGAGATGCAAGCATCTGGTTTAATTGTGTGGTCAGAGGGGACGTTGGATCAATAAAAATAGGTAATGGAACAAATATTCAAGATGGAACGGTAATTCATGTGGATAGAAACCCAGGTGGTGACACAATTATTGGCAGTATGGTCACAGTGGGACATTTTTGTATGTTGCACGCATGCACGGTGCATGATAAAGCGTTTATTGGTATGGGCTCTACCGTGATGGACCATGCAGTTGTGGAGTCTGAAGCTATGGTAGCTGCTGGCTCGCTAGTGACACATGGAAAAGTAATAAAAAGTGGGGAAATATGGGCTGGCAGGCCAGCAAAGTTCTTCAAAAAGATGTCGAATGAAGAAATTAAACATATCGCGCAGTCGGCACAAAATTATATTATGTTAATGAAGGAATACAAAAACTGAAGTTCGCGTCAAGTGTTTTACTTGACACGTACGTCTCAGCTCAACAAACTGTGTTAAGCTACCTTGTTTTTTCCCCCACTTACTCCTTGCACTTCCGCTCCATTCACTTGAGTACTAGGTAATGCTGCATATGTAATACCACCGGCTACGAGTGCAGATGCTACTGCTATACCAATCATTACTAACATCTCTAACTTAACTGTACGTTCAAGTGCAGTAAATGCTATCAGTCCAGCAGCAAGACCCATACCAACAGTAGCGGTATACTTCGCTCCATTGCTTTGTTTTGGTTGCTGAATTGCTTTGATTTTATCTTCTAATTCTTTATTTTTCTTCTTAGCTTCAGTCAATTTAGTTTGTAAGTCTGTTTTTTTCTGCTCAACTGCACCCTTTTGAGCTTTTAATTGTGTTATTTCATCATCTTTCTCTTCTAACTGTTGCTGTAACGCCGTAGCATCTAATGCTTCCAATTCTGTTATTTTAGTATTTAATTCTTCTACTTTAGCTTTCTCTTCAGCTAATGTATCAACTTGCTGTTCATGTTCTTGAATTTTAGCATTTAGTGTAGTTATTTCATCATCTTTAGCTTTTAACTGAGCAGCAGTATCATTTGGTGCTGCTTGCAACTGCTGAACTTGATCATTTAGCTTATTTATTTCATCATCTTTAGCTTGTAACTGTTGCTGTAAGTCCGCAACTTCTTGTGTATTTTGTTGAGCTTTTAATGCTGTTATTTCATTCTCTTTCTCTGTTAACTTTTGCTGTAACGCCACAGCATCTAATGCTTCCAATTCTGTTATTTTAGCATTTTTCTCTTCTAACTGCTGCTGTAACGCTGTAGAATCTATTGCCTTTAGTTTTTCCACTTCAGCTTCTAAGTCTTGTTTTTCCTGCTGAGCTGTGTCCAATTGATCTTGTAATTCTTGTGTTTTAGTTTTCAATTCTTCTACTTGTTTTCTGGGATGTTTAAGCATCTGCACCTTAACTTCTTTTTTTTGATCATCAAGGCCTAACAGGGCTTTTATGGCTGCTACGGTAGCAGAAGTTTTTCCGCTACCTTGTTCGTTAGCTGAAGATATAGGCATGATTACAATATTATCTTCTTGATTTTTTTTTTCTTTTTCAAACAAACCGGTAATATATAATTGCTTATTACCTAGTGAAAAACCCGCATAAAACTTTTTAGAACTTGAAATGTTTTCATACTCTTGAAATTTTTTAAAATCATCTTGCGCTATAATAAGCATTATTTCATTATTGATAACCTTTATTGTACCATTAATCTCCATAAACATATTAAACCTCAATATATATAATTAACATCACATAATACCTTTAGAACCTAAGGTCAAGTAATATTTTTATCATAGCCTAAGACCTGCTGCAAAAGGTGATTGAAAAAATGATGTGAGAGGGGTAGAAGAAGAATAAGCAGATCAAGTAAGGAAAAAAAATGAGCTTTAGTTACTATAATATGAAAAAACACCCAAGAAACTTTCGTAATATAACAGGTTTAAGTATAGAGGAGTTCGAAAAAGTAGTAGAAAAAGTGAGGTCTGGATGGAAAAAACTTGAAAAACAGAAAAAGTGTCATGGTAGAAGATCAAAACTACCAACTCTGGAAGATAAGTTGTTTTGCGTAATTTTGTACTATCGCACTTACATAACACATAGATTTTTAGGATGCCTATTCAATGTGCACAACGCAAATGTATGTAGGTTACTTAAGAGAATAGAGCCATTACTCGCCAAAAAAGTGACTATAACAAAAGATAGAAGTATGACGCCAGAAAAAATACTGAAGATTTTGGCTGATGTTACAGAACAGCAAATACAGAGGCCAGAAGATAGTAAAAAACGGAAGAAATCATATTCAGGAAAAAAAAGAACCAACACTATGAAAACTGAGATTATTATCGAAGAAGGAGGAAGAATTTTATCAGTGTCAAAGTCATACCGTGGTAGAATTAGTGATTTTCGCATAAGGAAACAAGAAAAATATTTACCACTTGATAGCATAAAACATGCTGATTCTGGATATCAAGGTTGGCAAAAATTGCAAAGCAATGTTATAATTCCATATAAAAAGTATCGTAAAAAGCCATTAACTCCAGAGCAGAAAGAGCATAATAGAAGGTTAGCATCATTTAGAATGAGAGTAGAAAATAAGATCCGAGAGATAAAGATATTTAAGATTATGTCGAATGTTTATCGCAATTTTCAGAAAAAATATAACTTGAGGTTCAATATTATTGCTGGTATTGTAAATCTTAAGCACGCCTTTTAGTTAACCTTGATTTTATTCACCCTCCTTTCCTTTTTTTTATCGCTTGATTCGCAGCAGGTCTATAGAAAATTTATGTTCGTAAACAAAAAATTTTGGCGTAAAATTGCCGTAATTGTGCTAACTTAGAGCTTAAAACTTAAGAAATATTTATGTTAAAAGAAAAATACGGCTTTAAAGAAATTGAAGACAAATGCAACATATTATGGGAAGGCAGTAAAGTTTACAGGTGGAATGGTGAAAAGGATAACACTTTTACTATAGACACACCTCCACCGACAATATCGGGAAAACTCCATATTGGCCATATATTTAGCTATTGCCACACGGACTTTATTGCAAGGTTTCAGCGCATGCTGGGGAAAGATGTGTTTTACCCAATTGGGTTTGATGATAACGGGCTTCCCACTGAAAGATTGGTTGAACAAACCTATAAAACCCGTGCAAAAGAAGTTGGCAGAGAAAAATTTATAGAAATGTGCCATGAGGTTATTGAGAAATCAAAGCAGGAATTTAAGGAATTATTTAAATCGGTTGGCATTAGTTATGACTGGGATTTGGAATACCACACGATCAGCAAGGAAACTGTGACGCTTTCTCAAATGTCATTCATTGATCTATATAATAAGGGATATGCGTATAGAAAAATGCAGCCCATCCTTTGGGACCCGGTTGATAAAACCGCGATTGCGCAAGCAGAAATAGAAGATAAAGTTTTTGAGTCATCCTTAAATACGATAGTTTTCTCTACTCAAGAAAATGAGCAGATCAATATTGCAACTACGCGACCTGAACTACTTCCAGCATGCGTTGCAGTTTTTTGTCATCCAGAGGATACGCGCTACACTCATCTGATCGGAAAAACAGCGGTAGTGCCAATAACAGAGGAGAAAGTTCCAATAATAGCAGATGATAAGGTTAAAATAGATAAAGGCACCGGGCTTGTTATGTGTTGTACATTCGGTGATGAACTCGACATATATTGGCAGCAAAAGCATAATCTACCGATGAAAATTATCATCGATCAGGATGGGAGAATAAGCCTTTATGATGTCATTCCAGTGCTTGACACTGGAATCCAGGAAAAAGAGCCAATGCCAGCGATGACAGAGGAAGATATCATGTCAGCGTATGGTCAGAAAGAAGAAGAATGGATCCCAGTGTCTGGGCACTGGGATGACACCATAGGGGCTACTGGGATGACAGGAGAAAGGGCTACTCAGATGACAAAAGAGGGTGGGTGTGATCAGAAAGAAGAATGGATCCCAGTGTCAGCTACTCAGATGACAGACGATATACTAAATGAAATAAATGGACTAAAAATTGTAGCAGCAAGAAAGAGGATGATCGAAATCCTAACTAAAAAAGGACTTTTGATAGAAAGCACTAACATTTCTCATTCTGTTAAGTGTGCAGAAAGATCTGGTGCACCACTTGAGATATTGCCTACTTATCAATGGTTTATCAAGATCTTAGAGCAAAAAGCTCAAGTGTTAGATAAAGTAAAAGAATGCAATTGGCATCCAGCTACTATGCGTAAACGCATAGAAGTGTGGATAGAAGGACTAAATTGGGACTGGTGCATCTCAAGGCAGCGCTATTTTGGTGTGCCATTTCCAGCGTGGTATTCCAAACGTAAGGGTGAAGAAGGCAAAATTATTCTAGCTGAAGTAAAGAACCTGCCTATAGATCCACTCAAAGACTTGCCAAAAGGGTATAGCAAAGAAGAGATTATCCCAGATCAAGATGTAATGGATACTTGGGCCACAAGTTCAATTACTCCTCAACTGAGTGCACTGGCAGTAAACAGTGAGTTTAGCTTACCAAATCATCGCTATGATACGATATTTCCTGCAGATCTGCGCAGCCAGAGCCATGAGATAATAAGAACTTGGGCTTTTTATACTATTTTAAAGGCACATTATCATGCAAATTCTTTACCTTGGAAAAACATTATGATCAGCGGTTGGTGTTTAGCAGATGATAAGAAAAAGATGAGTAAATCAAAGGGTAACATCATCACTCCTCATGTAATACTTGAAACTTATGGAGCTGATGTAGTGCGCTATTGGGCAGCGAACTCAAGGCTTGGAGTTGATACAGTCTACTCTGAAAATATATTCAAAATTGGCAAGCGCCTAGTTACAAAACTTTGGAACGCTAGCAAGTTTGTTTCCATGTTCATGGAAAAGCATCAAGTGATGAGCATAAATTCTGCTCACGAGACAATGGATAAGTGGATATTGTCTAAGTTATACAAAGTTATAGAAAGAGCAATGAATAACCTATTACAGTTTGAATACTGCGAAGCTTTGAGTGCAGTAGAAGAATTTTTTTGGAAGGATTTTTGTGATAACTACTTGGAATTAGTAAAAAAACGTGCGTACGGAAGCAGTTTAAGTGCAAAACAAAGCTTGGCGTATGTACTGAATATTATTTTGCGGTTATTTGCACCTTTCTTGCCTTACATTACAGAAGAGATATACCACCAGTTGTATAGTTATAATTCTCTACACAATCAAAGTAATTGGCCGAGCAAAGAAGAACTTATCTACGATAAATATTCAGAGGAAATGGGAGATAATGTTATTCAGATATTAAACATTATCAGAAAGATAAAGGCAGATAATAATGTATCAGTTAAGCATCTGATAAAAAAGTTGATGATAAAAGCAGATCTACGAGAGGACAAATTGAATCAATCCGCACAGAATGATTTGCAGGCAGTTTGCAATGCGGAAACGATAGAGTGGATGCAGTCTGAGCTTGAAACTGAAGACGGAAAATACATAGTGAATATAGACTTATACTGATTTTTATAGCTTTACTTCCTTTAATATCCATGCTATTGTAATCATTATTAGTATGAGGGAATAATAATGGGGGATTTATATAATAAAGCCAATGCACCGTATCTTATAGCTGGTGCTCTTGCTACTTTAGTATTGCTTGCATCTGGGACACTTGCTGTTGCTCCTTATGTTGCATTCTTATCTCCAATTGCAGCCTTTAATGTAGCTCTTCCTGTTGCTTTGAGTTTATCTATACTTTCTATTTTGGTGCTTGCACTTTCATGTAAAATGATCAGCCAGAATAAAAAGCTTGATGCACAAAAAGCAGAACCTAATGAAAAAAATGGATTAGCTAAAGAGCAAGAAAATATAATACAAAGCTTAGAGCCTCAAATCAAAAAGCTAAAAGAGCTAAATAAGAGGCTTAGTAGTCAATACAATGAAATTGTAAAGCTAATTGGTAGTGCTGCAAAAAAAGATGAAGTGGAAGAGCTAATTAGTAGTTTCACGGCAAAATTAGATGAAATTTCAAAGCAAGCTAATAATGCTACAACAAAAGGTGAAATGGAAGAGCTAATTAGTAGTTTCACGGCAAGATTAGATGAAATTTCAAAGCAAGCTAATAATGCTACAACAAAAGGTGAAATGAAAGAGCTAAGTAAGAAGCTTAGCGATGAAATGGAAAAGCTAATTGGTAGTCTCATAACAAAAGAGGAATTAGAAGAAAGGCTTGGTAGTCTCATAAAGAAAGTTGAAGTAAAAGAAGAGCTGCGGATGAAGTTTTATGAAAAAGATGAAGAAAGAGGAAAGATAACATTTGATGATGTTATACTTCCAAACAATATAAAACAAAAGTTGATGATGATTTATGAACCAGATGCTCTAGAAAATGGAGAAGGATACATTTTGTATGGTCCACCAGGAACTGGTAAGACTATGACTGCTAAGGCGATTGCAAGTGAAACTAGATTCAAATCTGCATTTATAAGTGTTTCTGGATCTGATTTGCTTAATGTGTCAAATATAAATAAGGTTTTTGAGAAAGCAAAAAAAAACACTCCTTGTATAGTTTTTATAGATGAAATTGATAGCATTGGCAAAATACGCAGTGATAATAATGTAGAATCTTTAAATAATTTATTAGCTGAATTGGATGGATTTGAATCTAGAAAAGGTGTGACGGTGATTGCTGCAACTAATCACTTAGGTGTTTTAGATAGGGCACTTATTAGGGGAGGTCGTTTGTCCATACACATTAAGATTCCTACATTAGACACAGACACACGTAAAAAAATAATAAATGAGTATTTTCAGAAGAAAGAATTGCAAAATATATTTATTGACACAATTTTACGCAATACTAATGAGAATTTTTCACCAGCAAATCTGATTAGTTTATTAAAGGAAATAGAAGATTGTGGAAGTAAAGTACTTAACAATACTAAGATTGCGGTTATTTGTCGAAGTTTTAAGAAGACTCATAATATTAATGAGAATTTTTCACCAGCAAATCTGATTAGTTTATTAAAAGGTGTCGAATAAGCAGACTAACGGGAAAATTGAAAATTCTATAGGAGAATCACAGCAATACACATCCAGACCATCATATAACCTGAATGACGCTTTATGTGATTCTGGATATACCAGTATATGTTCTACCCCGATCAATAGCTAACTAGGCTCTGTGGACAAAAAATATGAAAAGAGAGAAAAAGATGGTAGTTTAGCCTAATAGGTAAAAAATGGAGAAACTACCATATGCAATATTACATCAAAGAGGAAAATTGGAAACAAATTTTAGAGTTCATAAAAAGCGTAAAAGGAATGCACAGCAAAGATGAAAAACGTTTAAGAATATTCATAGAGGCAGTGTGGTACATAGTGCGAAGTGGTTGCCAATGGAGACTTTTACCAAAAACTTATGGTAATTACAGGAGTATACATAAGCGATTTAAAAGATGGTGTGAAAGAGATGTCTGGAAAAAATTGCTTGAATATACTAAACAAGAGCCTGATTTAGAAGTTGCTATAATCGACGGTACGATCATCCGAGCCCATCCATGTTCATCTGGATATACAAAAAACTCCAAGGATCAAGAAGCTTTAGGGAGGAGCAAAGGTGGCTTTACAACTAAAATACATGCGCTTGTCGATGCACTTGGAAATCCACTTAAATTTACTCTGACTCCTGGTCAAAGAAATGAAATTACGCAGGCTCAAGTGTTGACCGAAAGTATCTATAACTCTACTGTAGTAGCTGACAAGGGCTACGATAGCAATGCCTTTGTTACAAGTCTTGAAGACAAGGGATGTACAGTAGTTATTCCGCCAAAACGGAATCGAAAAGTGCAAAGGTATTACGATGAGCATATCTACAAAGAACGTCATTTGATTGAGTGTTTTTTTGGTAAAATTAAAAATTTTAGGCGCATTTTTTCCAGATTTGATAAAACTGCTGAGGTTTTTATTGGTTTTCTCAATTTTGTTGGAGCTCTTGTATGGCTTCTCTAAAATTTTGTCCACAGAGCCTAGTTTTAGTATGTGCAGTAGATGATGAACATAAACAAGCTTTTCATGACAAAATTGCAAACACGGTAGTGATAGATTATAAACCTAGTTGATATTTTCCTTTAGCTGTCTGCCACCAAGGGTGTCATTCCAGTGTCACGAGCTAACTTAAGGTAAATTGCCAACTTAACTATAAATATATTTTGGTAAATCCAAATTATTTTAGCTATAAGAGCGTTTTACTTTTTGCTCAGCATATCCATCATAACTGGCTTACTTTTAGTGATTCATGGAGTTAAAAAAGTCAGCATTGCTCTTTGTTAAAAGTAGTTTGTCACGTAAAAATTCCATTGCTTCAACGGGTCCCATAGGATTGAGTATCCTACGCACCACCCATATTTTATTTAGTATAGCCTTATCAACTAATAGCTCTTCCTTCCTTGTTCCGGATTTTGTAATATCAATAGCTGGAAATATACGTTTATCAGAAAGTTTTCTATCAAGTATGATCTCAGCATTTCCTGTACCTTTAAACTCTTCAAAAATAACTTCATCCATTTTTGAACCAGTCTCTATAAGAGCTGTGGCGATTATAGTTAAAGAACCCCCATTCTCAATATTACGAGCTGCTCCAAAAAAGCGTTTTGGTCTCTGCAGTGCGTTTGAATCTACACCACCAGTTAGAACTTTCCCAGACGAAGGAATAACTGCATTATAAGCACGTGCAAGTCTAGTAATATTGTCAAGTAGAATTACCACATCTTTTTTATGCTCAACCATTCTTTTAGCTTTTTCTATTACTATTTCAGCAAGCTGTACGTGACGGTAAGCAGGCTCATCGAACGTAGAACTTACTACCTCACCTTTTACAGAACGTATCATATCTGTTACTTCTTCAGGTCTTTCATCTATAAGTAACACTATTAATTCTACTTCAGGGTGATTTATAGCTATAGAGTTAGCCATTTGCTGAAGCAATACAGTTTTTCCTGTGCGAGGTGGAGCAACTACTAACGCTCTTTGCCCTTTTCCAAGAGGAGCTACTATATCTATAGCACGCATGCTTAAGCCTTTTTTATCATCACCATTATTACACTCAAGTACTATGCTTTCCTCAGGATAAAGAGGAAGCAAATTATCAAAATGGACGTACTTTCTTAATTCACTTACTTCAGTAGAGTTTATACTTTGAACCTTAGTTAAAGTAAAATATCTCTCTTTATCACCAGGTGGCCTTATTTCTCCATATGCCATATCTCCTGTACGTAAATTAAACTTCTTTATTTGCCCGTTAGAAATATAAACATCATCGGTACTTGGGGCATAATTTGCACTTGCTGAACGTAAGAAACCAAAACCATCAGGCAATATTTCCACTATTCCACTCCCTGTGGTTATGCCTCCTTCTTCACTCATTTTTTTCATTAAGCTGAATATTATTTCCTGCTTTAGCATTCTACCATTGCTTTTACCGTTAGTTGAAATTTTTCTTTCTTCAGCTAACTCTAACAATTCTTCTGCTGTTTTCTCTTTTAATTCGCTCAGATCTAATGTTTTTCTGTTTTTCTCAGTACCTTCATTGACCATCTGTTTTACTGTATCGTTATTGTAAATTTGCTCACTTTTTTCAGGTTGAGCTGTAACCTTTCCTTTTGCCAAAACATCTTCATTGATTGTTGTCATAATCCTCCAAAAATTTTAATTGATGCTTACTAACCTAAAATGTGACTATAAGATAATAAATTAGGCTGAGTTAGTTTCAGTGCGTATTAAGCTTAATTATCATTAAACCCCGTACTTTACTTACATTATACTAATAAACACTAGCAAGTCAAGTTAATTTAATGTTAACAAAGCACAAAAATTTGAGGATTTTCAATAGCTATTCTTTATATTTTTTTAACCTTTCTTGCTTCTCCTCTTCTACTTTTGCTTTTTCCACTTCTGCTTCTAAATTTTCTTGACTACATAAGCCGAGTAGTACAGGATCTTGGGGTTTTATATTTTGCATGTTATGATGAGATCCATCTCTTACCTGCTCAACTGTGTAATTTGTTGTACTAATTAATTTAGCTATAACGTTATTGTCCAAGATAGGAAATTTTTTTACTAAATAATAAATCGCATCAGGTTTATCTCTACGTCTTGCCGTAGAGGCAAAGCCAAGAATGCTACCAATCGCTTTACTCCTTTTTTTTATATTTTTTATAATCAAATTTGGTACACGATTTGGATTTTTTTTGCAATCATCGATTTCTTTTTCAGTAATTATTCCAGAAATAATAGGGTTATATTTTTCTACTTCTATTTCCTCATCAGCTATGTCTTGTACTTCTTCAAGGGCCAATCTGCAACATTGTGCTATTTGATTAAAAGTTAAACCAGTGTTGTCTACTAACCAAGCAGCTATTTGCACTAGAAACTGTTTATTTCTATCGTTATTGCCCTTAGAAGATTCCATTGACATCAAAAAAGCATCTCCCATTTAAAGTATCCCTTACTGTTATACAGAGCTAAAATATAAACTATTAAAACTAAAAAAGCATTAATTTTGTCATTCAATAACTTTTTGTTTGTCACTTCCCACCTCTTAAGTTAATTAAATGCGCTTACCTTTAAGTATATTTCAAACAAAATATTTCCCCTTCCTAAGGTATAGTATAACTCAGTTAAACATATGTTCCTATTTAAGATTAGAGAGTTAAATTTTAAGTTAATATATTGTAATATTATATATATTAGCTAATAAAGCAACAGGTTTACAAGCATTAAATTATCACTATTCTATAATTAATCATTAATTAACTGGGTTTAAAATGAATGTTAAAAATTTTTTCACTAAAGTAACCGTTGTCCTTTTAGCTTGCTTGTTAATCTTCATGGGAATTGGCAACCTTTTATCAGGTGATGATGAAAAAGAAGAGGTAGCTAGGGTTGGAAAAGAAGTTATAACGTCAGATGAGTATAAATCACTATATCAAAATTATGAAAAGCAAATTTCTGGATCTGATGCGAGTAGAGAACAAGTAAAAAAGCTGAAATATGATTTGCTTAACGCACTTATAGAGCAAAAACTATTGTTTAACCTAACTAGTGAGCTGGGGTTGACAGTTGGAGAAGAATCTATAAAAAACCATATTAAAAACACCAAATACTTTCAAAATGATAAAGGTGAATTTGACAAAAATAAATTCTATGAAACGCTAAATGACCTGCATATGACAGAGAAAGAGTATATAGCAAAGCTAGAGAAAGTCCTGCCTGCAATGATGTTCATGACTTCATTATTTAAAGATAATTATCCAGTAACTTTTGGCGAGAAAATTGATGAGCAGATATACAAAAGTCGCTACCAAACTAGAGTAGTTGATATTGTTAAAATAACTGAAGATGCAGTTACAAACATTCCTGAACCAGATGATCAAGCCTTACTTGATTTGTACGAAAGAAATAAATTCCATTTTTATTATCCTGAGTATCGAACTGCGCAATATATTTCCCTAGGCCAAAAGTATTTTGAAGATCAAATCAAGATCTCAGATGAAGAAGTTGATGGTATAATAGAACAACAAGAACTTAAAGATCAAAGAGATATATTCAATGCAATATTTTCTACCAAAGAAGAAGCTGAGACAGCAAGAAGAGCATTTGAGGAGGGTAAAACAAGCTTTGAACAGATAGTAGAAGAGTTTGGCAAAGCAAAACTTGAGGAAACTAGAGTAAATAATATAACTAAGGATTTTTTACCAGAAGACGTGAGAGAGAAGGTATTTGCTCTCAAAGTAGGTGAAGTAAGTGAAGTTTTAGCAAGCAGTTTTGGTTGGCACATAGTAAAAGTGGAAAGTGCGCATCAAATCTCTGATGAAGACTTAGTTGATTTAAAAAAAGACATAAAGTCAGTTCTAACTAACCAAAAGTCTTTTGAAAGAGTCAATGATTTCATAAACCAAGTGAACTATAAGATATACAATGGTTCAGAAATTGAAGAAATATTGAGTGAATATAATTTACCTATACAAACTATTGGTCCAGTAGATGCGAGTGGAAAAGATCAAAGCGGTAATAACGTAGGAGATTCTGGTGATTTGATTTCTTTCATTTTTTCGCGAGAAAAGGATCAGAAAGGTTATTTTAAGGGCGTTGGGGACGCTGTTGTTAGTGTAAAAATCGTCGATATCGTTCCACCCAAATTGCAAAGTTTTGAAGAAGGCAAGGCATTAGCGGTAGAGCTTTGGCGTAGTGAGTTTATAAAAGAAAGAATGTTTAAATTCGGGCAAGAGGTTGCAGTTCAACTAAGAGAAAAAACAGATTTGGAAGAAATTCAAGGTGTGGAATTAGTTAAAGGTCAGCAGATGCACCGCAATAAAGTGGATCAACAAAACTACCCCTTTTCTTTTGTAGAAGAGATTTTCAATATGAAAACAACTGGTTCAGTGACAGATCCTATTCAATACAATAATGAAATTATAATAGGTGTTCTAAAAGAAATGCATTCATCAAATGGCAAATTAAACACGCTTGACACCGGAAAACGTGTGATGATATCGCTAAAAGAGCAATTAATTAGCTATCTGGAATCAAAGTATAAAGTCGAGGTTAATCACGCTATACTTGATGATATATAATCAAAAATCTTATAAGTTGCTTCAAACGCATCCAGTGCCCAGACACACAACTGTACGAACATTGCGATTTGAGAGCAATCTTCACTAGAAAGGATGTCATCCCAGTGCCCAGACACTGGGATCCAGGAATTTTATTAAGTTGGTAAGCATAAAAGTAGTCGTTTTATGTTAAAATACAACGTTTTAATGATTAAAAAAAGGCTGGATTCCAGTGTCAAGCACTGGAATGACACCATTTGCTGTGCAATTTACCTTCAAAAATGAATGTTCGTATAGCTGTGCGCCCAGCGCTGCCCTACATTGTTGGTAATTATATTATAAAGTGCAAAGGTTGTATAATTCATTTGACTTAAAACGGCTCATTGTATAAAATTGTAACTAACATATGAATAAAGGTTAACATGGCAGTTAAAATAAGGTTGGCAAGGTTTGGCGCAAAGAAACGCCCTTTTTATAGAATAGTTGTAGCTGATTCACGAGCACCAAGAGATGGGCGTTTTATTGAGAAAATAGGACAATATGATCCAATGTTACCAAAAGACAATAAAAATCGTGTTGTGGTGAAGGTTGATAGATTAAAACATTGGCTAAGCGTAGGCGCGCAAGCAACTGAAAGAGTACTGTGGTTCATCAAAAAAGGCATAGTAACTTTAGAAACAGAACCAAAAAAAACAGAAAAGAAGAAAGTAGAGAACAAGAAAGCACAAGGGCAAGAAGCATAAGTCTCTTTAAATGCTAATAACAAACAGCGATAGATTAGACGATGTTGTATCTTCTGATTTATCAGATATGAAGGACTTTATCTTCAAAAATGTCAATGATGAAGATGCTAAGCTTGCTACTGATATTATATCTCATCTTGTTAGTTCAGGTGGAAAAAAAATAAGGCCTAAACTAGTTTTTATTATATGTAAAATGCTAAACTATTCTGGGGAGAATAGGATCAATGTTGCTGCATCGGTAGAGTTTATACACAATGCTACTTTACTTCATGATGATGTGCTCGATGAAAGTGAGGCACGTCATGGAGTTAAAACAGCGAATAAGATTTGGGGAAATAAATCAAGCATTTTAGTTGGTGATCTATTGTTGACTCTAGCATTTAGATGGCTTATAGAGTGTGGAAATTTAAATATTCTCCCTATTTTATCTAAAGCATCGCATTTACTTGTGAAGGGTGAAATAAAGCAGATGACAACACGTTTTGACCCCCACACAATCAGGGAAAATTATTTTGATATCATTGGAGAAAAGACAGCGTCTTTATTTTCTGCATGCTGTGAAGCTGCATCTACAGTATCTGGTGCAACAGATGACGAAACAGAGAGGCTAAAGAATTTTGGTTTTAATTTTGGTATGGCATTTCAAATAGTTGATGATATGCTCGATTATACTGCTAGTCAAGGCACTTCTGGAAAGCAAGTCGGAAAAGACTTTTTCGAAGGTAAAGTCACCTTACCTGCTATTATAGCATACGAAAAGGGCAGTCCAGTAGAGCAAAAATTCTGGGAAAAATGCTTTTCTTCAGCTAGACACAATTTTGACCAAGCATTACACTATATTAATCACCATAATGCCATTCAGCTTTCTATGGAAAAAGCTAGACACTACATTAATATGGCGCAAAATGATATTAGTACTTTTTCTGATTCTTTTTATAAAACTACTTTAATTGACTTTTTAAATGCGAGCATAGAAAGACAAATGTAGCTGGCGCTTGATATTTTCAGATTAATTGTTATATATTTATTAGATTCTTAAGGGTAATGATATGTCAGATAGCAGTAAGGAGAAAAAGTTTGCTGATATGGTAAATAGGCAGAAAGGTGACGACCAACAAAGTGATAACCATAAGCAAACAGATGATTTAAATGAAGATCTCAATACATTAAAAGAACGTGCAGCCCAGCTTGGAGATCATTTACGCCGCGCTGTTGCAGATAATGAAAACGTCAAACGTATAATGCAAAAGCAAATTAGCGATGCAAGTGACTACGCAGTCACAAAATTTGCACGTGATATGATTGACTCGTGTGACAATTTAAAAAAAGTAATGGAAAATTTGAAAGACGGTGATCCTGTTCATGAAGGAATCAAAGTAGCTTATCAAAAAATTATAAATGATCTAAAAAAACATGAAATAGAGGAAGTAGACCCACTTGGTAAGCTTTTTGATAGTAATTTACACCAAGCTGTTGTGGAAAGAGAAGACAATGAAAAAGAGCCTGGCATCATTGTAGAGGTACTACAAACTGGTTATACTATCAAAAATAGGTTGCTCCGTCCTGCAATGGTTATTATTTCTAAGAAATCTGCTGATTGTGGAAACGATTAGCATGAGGTAAATGTATAATGACAAGTATTGTCTTTTCAGGTATCCAGCCAAGTGGCGTACTACATTTAGGTAATTATCTTGGTGCAATCAAACAGTGGATAGACTTACAGGATAAATACAAATCTCTTTTTTGTATTGTCGACCTACACGCAATCACAGCAAATAAGCTTTCCGCAAGTGAATTAAAAAGTAATATTTTCAAAACAGCAGCAGCTTATATTGCATGCGGAATAGATCCAGAAAAGTCCATTATTTTTAGTCAGTCCACAGTTAGTGGTCATGCAGAACTGGGCTGGCTGCTTGGATGCTATACACCAATTGGTTGGCTTAATCGCATGACTCAATTTAAAGATAAAGCTGGCAGCGATAAACAAAAAGCCTCTCTTGGATTATATAGTTATCCAGTACTTATGGCTGCAGATATATTGTTGTATCAAACTAAATACGTTCCTGTTGGTGATGATCAAAAACAGCATTTGGAGCTTGCACGTGATATTGCATCAGCTTTTAACAATCATTATAAGCTGGATCATTTTATCGTACCTGAAATCTTAACTTTGGATTGCACATCAAGGATAATGAGCTTAAGAGATGGTACAAGCAAGATGAGTAAATCTGATCCTTCAGAACATTCGTGCATTAACCTTGATGATACGGATGACTTAATTGTCAAAAAAATAGAAAAAGCAAAAACAGATTCAATTCTAGGCTTTGCTACTTTAGAGTGCCGACCAGAAATAAGCAATTTGATAAACATTTATTCAGTGCTTAGTAATGTAAATGCGGAAAAAGTATGTGAAGAAGTGAACAAACATGACATGAAGCACTTCAAAAAAGAGTTAGCTGATTTAATTATCAGTGTTATATCACCCATACGTGAGAAAATGAATGATCTTTTAAAAGACCAATTCCATTTACATGAAATATTAAAAAAAGGCACAAAGAAAGCAGCAGAAATTGCAACCCATAATATAAAAGAAATCAAGGATATTATTGGATTTGCTCAATATCTGTAAGGTTCCAAAGTGTGATGGTGCGAACCGTCATACCGCCGCGGTATCTCAGCCGCTAACACGTAGCGGGATGACGGTTTTTCAAATTGTCGGTAAATCTAAGTCAGTTTAGCTATAGGCAGCAATTTTCTGTATTTATTTTAAGTTGAAGAAAGCTCAAATGAAAAATCGTGTTTTGCTAAAAATCACAGAATGCAGTCTGGTTACAAAATTCTCTAATGGTCTTAAATAAAACTTCCAGTGAATGATTGTCAGACATATTGTGCTCTGCTGATTTTATTAAGTGTACTTCAACATCGGTTGACTTAATTTTTTCAGCTAAATTCAATGAAGTTTGATAAGGAACATCTTTATCATTAATGCTATGCAGCAAGCGCACAGGACAGTTTATATCTATTGTCTTTTTGTTTAAAAGAAGGTTCTTTCTGCCATCTTCGATCAAATTTTTAGTTATTTTGTATGTACAATGCTCTGAAGTAAAATCTATTACACCTTTAGAATCTAGTTCTTCTTTTTGCTTGCCTGACAATTGCTTGAATATCAAATCTTCAGTAAAATCGGGAGCAGACGATATACCAATTAGTGCTGCAATTTTTTCTGGAAATTGAAGGGCAGTGAGCAACATCAGCCATCCTCCCATACTTGAACCTATAATTATTTGTTTATCGCTAGTTAATTCACTCATTACTTTAGCACAATTTTTTTGCCAATCACTTATCGTGTAATCAATAAAATTACCACTTGAATGACCGTGACCAAAATAATCAAATAGCACAAGTGCTACGTCATTTTCTTGGCAAAATTTGTAAATAGCAGTTGCTTTAGTTCCATCCATATTGGATGCAAATCCACCGAAAAAAACTACAGAAGCTTTCTTTCCTTGTAGCTTTCGATATGCTATGTGACCATTATTTCCATCAAACAATTTACAATAATCCATACTACTTTGGCAAAGCAACCGGGCTATCACTCAATTGATGCAAATAACTAACTAGATCTGCAATTTCTTGTGGATTGGAAATACCTGCAAATGCCATACGTGTACCTTTTATATAGGCTTTTGGGTTCTTTAAAAAGGCAAAGAGCTCCTCATACCCCCATTTTCCACCTCTTTCAAGCACTGCTTTTGAGTAATTGAATGAGTTACCAAGATGGGCCTTTTTATTTCCAACTATGTTCCATAAGTTTGGTCCTACTTTATTCATTCCACCTTTCTCAAAACTATGGCAGGCTATACATTTTTTTGCTGCTGATTTACCTTTCTCAAAGCTAGCATTCTGCATGAGCGCTCCAATATCAAGCGCCACTTGCTCGATTTTTTGCTGGAACTCATTGCTGCCAGCAGCTACTATCGTTTGGTGTTCAATCTTATATTCTTCTGGACTGTAAAGCATATCAACTACATTACTAACTATCATAATGATTAGCCCAGAAAGTAAAATCGATGCTGCAATCTTATTAAGCTCCATAGTTAATTTTTATTAAGTAATGTTACTTAAATTATGCGAATATTTTCGCAAATAGCAACCAATTACCTTGAAGCTCGCTAAAGATGAGAGTCTCTATAGCTGACCCAAGAAAGGTTTTCCTACGTCCATACCGCCGCGAACCGTCATACCGCGATTCATTCGCGGTATCTCAGCCGCTAACAAGAGATCCCGCTAACAAGTAGCGGGATGACGAGGTCCACTGCCATTAAGTTAAGGAAAGAATGGTTAAAAACTGAACTAAAAAGTCAGAAATAATTAAGGATTTATGACAAATGCTGAAACAGAATAGAGTAAACTTTAAAGCAGATAAACTCTGAAGTGTAAATTACTTAAGAAATAGTTTGTTTAGAAGTCATTTTACAGGAGCTATGGCAATAAGCTACCCAGTTATTATCAGAAGATATGAATACTACCTCTAGGCTCTGTGGACAAAAAATATGAAAAGAGAGAAAAAGATGGTAGTTTAGCCTAATAGGTAAAAAATGGAGAAACTACCATATGCAATATTACATCAAAGAGGAAAATTGGAAACAAATTTTAGAGTTCATAAAAAGCGTAAAAGGAATGCACAGCAAAGATGAAAAACGTTTAAGAATATTCATAGAGGCAGTGTGGTACATAGTGCGAAGTGGTTGCCAATGGAGACTTTTACCAAAAACTTATGGTAATTACAGGAGTATACATAAGCGATTTAAAAGATGGTGTGAAAGAGATGTCTGGAAAAAATTGCTTGAATATACTAAACAAGAGCCTGATTTAGAAGTTGCTATAATCGACGGTACGATCATCCGAGCCCATCCATGTTCATCTGGATATACAAAAAACTCCAAGGATCAAGAAGCTTTAGGGAGGAGCAAAGGTGGCTTTACAACTAAAATACATGCGCTTGTCGATGCACTTGGAAATCCACTTAAATTTACTCTGACTCCTGGTCAAAGAAATGAAATTACGCAGGCACAAGTGTTGACCGAAAGTATCTATAACTCTACTGTAGTAGCTGACAAGGGCTACGATAGCAATGCCTTTGTTACAAGTCTTGAAGACAAGGGATGTACAGTAGTTATTCCGCCAAAACGGAATCGAAAAGTGCAAAGGTATTACGATGAGCATATCTACAAAGAACGTCATTTGATTGAGTGTTTTTTTGGTAAAATTAAAAATTTTAGGCGCATTTTTTCCAGATTTGATAAAACTGCTGAGGTTTTTATTGGTTTTCTCAATTTTGTTGGAGCTCTTGTATGGCTTCTCTAAAATTTTGTCCACAGAGCCTAGGCTCTGTGGACAAAAAATATGAAAAGAGAGAAAAAGATGGTAGTTTAGCCTAATAGGTAAAAAATGGAGAAACTACCATATGCAATATTACATCAAAGAGGAAAATTGGAAACAAATTTTAGAGTTCATAAAAAGCGTAAAAGGAATGCACAGCAAAGATGAAAAACGTTTAAGAATATTCATAGAGGCAGTGTGGTACATAGTGCGAAGTGGTTGCCAATGGAGACTTTTACCAAAAACTTATGGTAATTACAGGAGTATACATAAGCGATTTAAAAGATGGTGTGAAAGAGATGTCTGGAAAAAATTGCTTGAATATACTAAACAAGAGCCTGATTTAGAAGTTGCTATAATCGACGGTACGATCATCCGAGCCCATCCATGTTCATCTGGATATACAAAAAACTCCAAGGATCAAGAAGCTTTAGGGAGGAGCAAAGGTGGCTTTACAACTAAAATACATGCGCTTGTCGATGCACTTGGAAATCCACTTAAATTTACTCTGACTCCTGGTCAAAGAAATGAAATTACGCAGGCACAAGTGTTGACCGAAAGTATCTATAACTCTACTGTAGTAGCTGACAAGGGCTACGATAGCAATGCCTTTGTTACAAGTCTTGAAGACAAGGGATGTACAGTAGTTATTCCGCCAAAACGGAATCGAAAAGTGCAAAGGTATTACGATGAGCATATCTACAAAGAACGTCATTTGATTGAGTGTTTTTTTGGTAAAATTAAAAATTTTAGGCGCATTTTTTCCAGATTTGATAAAACTGCTGAGGTTTTTATTGGTTTTCTCAATTTTGTTGGAGCTCTTGTATGGCTTCTCTAAAATTTTGTCCACAGAGCCTAGGCTCTGTGGACAAAAAATATGAAAAGAGAGAAAAAGATGGTAGTTTAGCCTAATAGGTAAAAAATGGAGAAACTACCATATGCAATATTACATCAAAGAGGAAAATTGGAAACAAATTTTAGAGTTCATAAAAAGCGTAAAAGGAATGCACAGCAAAGATGAAAAACGTTTAAGAATATTCATAGAGGCAGTGTGGTACATAGTGCGAAGTGGTTGCCAATGGAGACTTTTATCAAAAACTTATGGTAATTACAGGAGTATACATAAGCGATTTAAAAGATGGTGTGAAAGAGATGTCTGGAAAAAATTGCTTGAATATACTAAACAAGAGCCTGATTTAGAAGTTGCTATAATCGACGGTACGATCATCCGAGCCCATCCATGTTCATCTGGATATACAAAAAACTCCAAGGATCAAGAAGCTTTAGGGAGGAGCAAAGGTGGCTTTACAACTAAAATACATGCGCTTGTCGATGCACTTGGAAATCCACTTAAATTTACTCTGACTCCTGGTCAAAGAAATGAAATTACGCAGGCACAAGTGTTGACCGAAAGTATCTATAACTCTACTGTAGTAGCTGACAAGGGCTACGATAGCAATGCCTTTGTTACAAGTCTTGAAGACAAGGGATGTACAGTAGTTATTCCGCCAAAACGGAATCGAAAAGTGCAAAGGTATTACGATGAGCATATCTACAAAGAACGTCATTTGATTGAGTGTTTTTTTGGTAAAATTAAAAATTTTAGGCGCATTTTTTCCAGATTTGATAAAACTGCTGAGGTTTTTATTGGTTTTCTCAATTTTGTTGGAGCTCTTGTATGGCTTCTCTAAAATTTTGTCCACAGAGCCTAGATCTTTTGCTATTTTTGTACTTGCTTGACCTGTTTCTTTAACCAGCTTAACAGCTTCTAATTTGAATTCTGCTGTATATTCTCTTCTATTTGTCATATTTTGAAAAAACGTTTTATTTTACTCCAAAAACGTCTTAACTTTCTCTCTACTTTTTCTGGGTAAGGTCAATTTACCGCCGCGGCGCTAACTAGTAGTGGGATGACGGGTTACCAAATTGTAGAAGTTGCTTTAGCCATAAATTCAAGTTTTATCAATGTCTTGTGTTGTTACCCAAATAATGGTTATGCAAGCGCTTGAATTTTTGATCAAAAAGGAACAAGTTTAGTAAAAAATAATGATATTATTAGTGGAACATAAAACAGTCCCACTGCAGTACTGATTAAAAGCAACAGAGTAGCTTTATCTGGTTGATAATTCAAAATATTAGTAAGTATTATACTGGACCCAGAAACTGGAATAATAGCTAGCAACATCAGTGCTTTATATATGCTCTCGTCGTATACACCTATAACATGTTTGTCTATAAGAACGATTCCTAAAACAAATAATGGCCAGAATACGTACTTTGCTGTAATAGTGATCAAAGCAAGCTTCCAATCTACTTTAAAGCTTGTAATATTTGCAATGCTCACTCCAAGTAGCATCATCCCTAATGTGACAAATGTACTTCTAATATTCATCATAACATCTGTTAAAAAAGTAGGTATTTGTATATCGTATATACTTAAAAAGAAGCCCAGAACCATCGCATAAAGCGAAGGAAGTTTGAACAACTTTAATATGCATTCTTTTGCGGTATAAATACCATTTGCAGCTATGTAAAATCCTAAGCTGTTTTCAAATAGCACCATTCCTATATAACAAACAACATATACAGATACTGAATCTTCATCAAATAAAGCCATGGCAATCGGCAGGCCAAAATAACCCATACTTGTGCTGCCCGAGCTAAACGCTAATATGTTTCTCGTGTTATCCTTAAATAAAAAAGAAGAAAGATAATACACTGATAAAGACATAGTGCTACCTATAAACCATATCAAAATCGGCAGAGAAATTACTTTTAAATTAACTTCTGTATGAGAGACTCCATATAAAATCACTATTGGATTAGCTATATAAAAGAGTATTTGAGATATAGTGTTTCTATCAATTTTAAGACATTTTCCTGCTAAATAACCAATAAATATCGTAATATAAATAGGTAATATTTTTAGGAAAAGAGTAAAGAACATACTAGCCTATTGTGATACTTTTGACTGATAAAGTAACATTAGATCTTAAGGTATTGTAAAAGTAAACAAAATTTATTTCCCAATTTATCCAGCTCATAGTTAATTAAATTAGTGCCAAAATTTGTTTTTACACAGGACTTAAGAATAGACCTGCTGCAAAAGGTGATTGAAAAAATGATGTGAGAGGGGTAGAAGAAGAATAAGCAGATCAAGTAAGGAAAAAAAATGAGCTTTAGTTACTATAATATGAAAAAACACCCAAGAAACTTTCGTAATATAACAGGTTTAAGTATAGAGGAGTTCGAAAAAGTAGTAGAAAAAGTGAGGTCTGGATGGAAAAAACTTGAAAAACAGAAAAAGTGTCATGGTAGAAGATCAAAACTACCAACTCTGGAAGATAAGTTGTTTTGCGTAATTTTGTACTATCGCACTTACATAACACATAGATTTTTAGGATGCCTATTCAATGTGCACAACGCAAATGTATGTAGGTTACTTAAGAGAATAGAGCCATTACTCGCCAAAAAAGTGACTATAACAAAAGATAGAAGTATGACGCCAGAAAAAATACTGAAGATTTTGGCTGATGTTACAGAACAGCAAATACAGAGGCCAGAAGATAGTAAAAAACGGAAGAAATCATATTCAGGAAAAAAAAGAACCAACACTATGAAAACTGAGATTATTATCGAAGAAGGAGGAAGAATTTTATCAGTGTCAAAGTCATACCGTGGTAGAATTAGTGATTTTCGCATAAGGAAACAAGAAAAATATTTACCACTTGATAGCATAAAACATGCTGATTCTGGATATCAAGGTTGGCAAAAATTGCAAAGCAATGTTATAATTCCATATAAAAAGTATCGTAAAAAGCCATTAACTCCAGAGCAGAAAGAGCATAATAGAAGGTTAGCATCATTTAGAATGAGAGTAGAAAATAAGATCCGAGAGATAAAGATATTTAAGATTATGTCGAATGTTTATCGCAATTTTCAGAAAAAATATAACTTGAGGTTCAATATTATTGCTGGTATTGTAAATCTTAAGCACGCCTTTTAGTTAACCTTGATTTTATTCACCCTCCTTTCCTTTTTTTTATCGCTTGATTCGCAGCAGGTCTAATGACATTTTTATGATAAAATTATGTTAAGTTTCTATAAAGCTTCTTGCATATTTTTGAATAATGACATATTTACTAAAAATTAAACTGCTTGTAGTAATTTAGAAGGACTGTTGAAAAAACACTCATCTTGCATGGTTCTCAGGAATTCTTGCCTTGATCATTAAGATTGTACCATTACTTTCCCTAATTTTTTTAAATCCAACTTTTTCGTAAACACGGGTTGCACGAACATTTGCTGTATCTGGGTCAACAAAAGCATTTTCAGAAACTTTAAAGACAAATTCGTTTAAAAATATATTCAAAGCTTGTGGACCAATGCCTTTGCCCACATAACCCAGCTCTCCGATATACCAGTCTATAGCAGCACAGCTTTCTGGAAGCTCAGAAGTATCGTAGCCCTGCTCAGGTGGAAAATCATGTTTGTTATAGTATTGAATATAACCAATATCAACTCCATCACAATTAATAATGAATGCATGCATTGGTTTTTCAATAATTTGTGTCTTAAGTTTCAAACGTTTGAATCCTTTGATATAATTGCTATATTTTTTCCCAATTAACTCTGGTGTCCAATTTATATCCGCATCCCACCATAGCTTTACGTGAGGTGTTTCTAACCATTTTAATAACAGTAAAAAATGTTCTTCTTTCAACGCTTCAAATGTGATATTTTTATTCATTAATTGAAAATCTCAAATGTTACTACCATTTCTGTTAATCCTGTCTCTAATTGCCAAGTTCATTGAAATTGACATTTCCGTACCTAGTTTTCCTGATATGGTGCGCTATTTTAACGTATCAGAAGGAACAATTCAATTAACTATTGCTTATAATTTCCTAGGCTTTTGCATAGGAGGGTTGTTTTTCGGTCCATTGTCTGAATGCTATGGCAGAAGAAGGATTATGATCATAGGCAACACTTTGCTACTCGTCGGCGCTGTTGGTTGTGTTTTTGCACCGTCGATTTTTTGGCTTTTAATCTCTCGCTTTGTTCAGGGCATTGGTGCCAGCACATCTGTAGTTGTGTTTGCAATCGTTGCAGACAGCTATAAAGGTGACGAAGCGGTGAAATTTATTGGAATCATGAATTCTGTTCTTACAGTTGTCATGGCAATTGCGCCAGTGTTAGGCAGTTTCATCAATGAAATTGTAGGATGGCGTGGTAATTATGCAACTGTTGCAATACTTTGTTTAATCTCTTGGGTTTTGCTGCTTTTAGCGTTACCAGAAACAAAAAAGGACTGCGATATTTTCAGCTTAAAAAAAACGATGAAAGATTACAGAAAACTACTATCTAATCCGAGGTTTGTTACGTTGTCTTTGATGTCAAGCCTCTTTTCTGCCGCTTATATGTCATTCATCACTTGTGGACCTTTTCTGTATATGAAGACTTTTGGTTTATCTAGCACTATTTATGCACTACATCAAGGTGCAATAGTTGGGTGCTTCTCATTCATCAGTCTATTTGCTGGCAAAATCTTGCAGAAACTTGGAGCAATAAAGTGTGTAATTTTTGGTACGAGCGTGGGTGCTATTGGGTCTCTATTGCTTGTAATATTCAGTATAATTGTACCCCACTCTTTCTACTTAGTAACACTGTCTATGATTATTTTTTCTATCGGTTGTGCAATTTGCCAGGCAGTAGTTTTTAATGCATCATTAAATGTTTTCCCTAAAATTAAAGGTACGGCTTCTTCTGCACTTTCGTTCATTAGAGCTTTTATCATGGCTATTTTTATCGGCTTAACAAGCTACATTTACAATGGTCAAACAATTAGTGTAGCTGTTCTTGTTCTATCCGCGATAGTACTAGAACTTGTTTTTACTGTCTATCTATTGCGTTTAAAAGATCCTATGTAATTAATAAAGATATTCCATTGTAGGCTGCTAACTTTCCCCGGCCAATCTTTCTGCTTCATTACGTGAAATTAATGCCTCAATAAACTCATCTAGTTCACCTTCTTTTATAATCTGCTCTAATCGATGTGAAGTTAGATTAATTCTGTGGTCTGTTATTCTTGATTGTGGAAAATTATATGTTCTTATGCGCTCGGAGCGATCCCCAGAGCCAATCTGACTTTTCCTCATTGTTGACCTTTCCATTTCTTTTTTTTGTCTTTCAATTTCGTATAGCCTTGCCCTCAATACTTTGAGCGCTTTAGCTTTATTTTTGTGCTGCGATTTTTCATCTTGCTGTATCACAACTATCCCTGTTGGCAAGTGGGTGACCCTTACTGCGCTGTCAGTTGTATTCACTGATTGCCCTCCAGGACCACTGGATCTATAAACATCTATGCGTAAGTCTTTTTCTTCTATTTTAAAGTCAACTTCTTCTACTTCAGGTAATATCGCAACAGTAGCGGCAGAGGTATGCAACCTTCCTGAGGATTCAGTTTCTGGCACTCTCTGTACTCTGTGCACCCCTGATTCAAATTTTAACCTTGCAAAAACTTCTGTTCCATTAATGAGTGCAGAAGCTTCCTTATAGCCACCTATACCTGTATTAGAAATGCTTATTGGCTCGAACTTCCAATTTCTTCTTTCTGCATATTTTTGGTACATACGAAATAACATTGTTGCAAATAATGCTGCTTCTTCTCCGCCTGTGCCTGCTCTAATTTCTAATATTGCATTTCTTGAGTCATCTTCATCTTTGGGCAATAATGCTAACTTTAATTTTGCTTTTATTTTTGGTAATAATACCTTGTGCTTTTCGAAGAATTCTTCTTTTGCTAACTCTTTTATATCACCTTCGCTGTTTTCATCTTTCATTATTTCTTCTAAGTCTGAAATTTCCTCTTTCAGCGTGTTATATTCATCAATTATCTTGATTATTGGCCTGAGCTCAGAGTATTCCTTTGAAAGGGTAATGAATTCTTTTTGACTTAAATTGGTAGGATTTTCCAAATTTCTCTCTATATCATTAAATTTTTTCTTTAAGTCTTGTAAATTATTTTCCATATCCATATAGCACAGATCTAGCTAAGTAATATATACTGAAATAAAAAATTTCTTATATCAAGCAATAACACTATAATATACCTACTACCTTCTAGTTGAATATAATGGCAAAACAGATAACATCAAACTGCAATTTCATATTTGGAGCTTCGGACATAAAATCATTACCAAATGAGTCGGCTCCAGAGATTGCGTTTGCTGGTAGATCAAATGTAGGAAAATCCAGTCTGATCAACTTACTGATAAACAGCAAAAAAGCTGCCAGAGTTTCCTCTAAACCTGGATGCACTAGACAAATAAATTTTTACTCTATGTACGATGATAAGTTCAGGCTTGTTGACCTGCCAGGGTATGGCTACTCTCATGCAGGCAAGGAGGAAATTATACAATATTTAAACTTAATTGAGTATTATCTAATTCAAAGAGAAAATCTAAGAAGAGTGTTTGTGTTGATAGATAGCAAGGTAGGATTAAAAGAAATAGACAAAGACTTCATTTATTGGTTAATATATAATAACATTAACTTTAACATTGTGCTAACAAAAATAGATAAAGTAAGTCAAAAAAGCTTAGGTGCTGTTATAGAAGATATTCAAAAATGGATTAATAATGAGAATGTGTCAATTCATCAAATGAGCATCCGTGTTAAGCATAAAATAACCAAGGTAAGAGATGAGTTTTTCAAGTTTACAAGATAAAAAAATGAAGAGTAGTGAATTTTTAAAGGGTGAGGTATCATTTGAACAAAAAGCAGAAATATTACTTGAAGTGCTATCTAACATACCTAGCTTTGTAGGCGAGACTTTTGTCATTAAATGCGGTGGTACAATAATCTTAAATGAAACACTATTTAATACTTTTGTGCATAATGTTGTCTTGTTGAAGCAGCTTGGTATAAATCCGGTAATAATTCATGACGGAGAATATGAAATTAACTCGGTGTTAAAAATGCTGGATATGAACAGTAAGTTTGTGAATGGTATCAGACTTACAGACAAAGACACTATGAAAATCATTGAAATGGCACTGTGTGGTTCAGTTAATAAAAAAATTGTTCAGCATATAAATTCTGCTGGTGGTTCAGCTATTGGATTATGTGGAAAAGATGGTAACTTAATTAAAGCCGAAAAAATAACCGCTACGCTTAGAGAAGATAGATCAAATAATATCGAAAAGATATTAGACATGGGGTTCATCGGTAGACCCACTGAAATTAATCCTGATATATTATTTTTTATTGAAGAATCAGATTTTATACCAGTTATTGCACCAATTGGTCATGGAAAAGATGGGGAAACATATCATATTGATGCCGATAGCACTGCAAGCGCAATTGCAATTGCAGTTTCTGCATCTAAAATGATAATCTTGAGTGACACAGATGAAGAAATAGATAAAATTGGTGGCAGGAAGATATCTGTTAAAAATTTAAATGCATCGATTGATTGTGGGAAAATTAAAGGGGAAAAATTTATTGAAAGGCTTATGGCATACGTTAAAATGACGGAGGAATGTGCTGGAGTTGTTCACATAGTTGATGGTAGAATACCTAACATTATGCTTGATTTATTTACTGAGAATAATTCAAGTATATCGATTGTGAGTGATTTATAGCTATACTGCTTACAACTATACGAATACCAAGGGTGTCATTCAAGTAGCTGACACTGGAATGACAGCAATCTACGTCATACCGCAAATGAATCGCGGTATCTCTAGATCCCGCTAACAAGTAGCGGGATGACGGTTGTCAGGGTGTCATCCCAGTGCCCAGACACTGGGATCCAGAAGACTTAATTTCAACCAAGTGGCTGCATAATAAGGACTAGATTCCAGGCTGGAATGACATCATAGGGGCACTGGGATGACAAAAAAAGGAGCACTGAACTTGTCAAGGAATTTTATGGCCTAGCGTCAAGCGCTGGAATGACATCATTTACGATGTAACATTTATCACTTTTGCAGATACAATTTACATGCTATAATTGAGTCTTCATAGATGGTAAATTGGAGTGCAAAGAAGTAAAATTAAAGTAGAAATAAAAAGATTATCACACGGAGAAGACTTGTCTCTTCCATGTTATGCAACTACGCAGAGTGCTGGCATGGATCTTTATGCTGCATTGAATGATTCTGCTGTTTTAAATCCACTTGAAAGATTACTTGTTCCAACTGGAATTGTGATTGCAATACCAAACGGTTTTGAGGGGCAAATCCGCCCACGTTCTGGTCTTGCTGCAAAACATGGAATCACTGTCTTAAATTCTCCGGGCACTATAGACTCTGATTATCGAGGTGAAGTTAAAATTTGTCTAATTAATCTAAGTAATCAGCCATACGAAATAAAAAGAGGAGATAGAATCGCACAAATCCTTATTTCTCCTGTATCTCAGGTAATTTGGGATGACAGAGAAGAGTTCTGCACAGAAGAAACCGGTCGCAATGCAGGGGGCTTTGGCTCAAGCGGCAGGTAGCTTACGAAAAAGCTTGACTATGACAGTTTTTTTATTTAAGCATATTAATATTTGAGGTCGTTTATGCTAACTTCCAAATATTTCAAGAATCATCGTGGTTAGTCCCACAAAACAAACATTGCATTTGTAGCACTTGCTGCTCTGTGTGCCATAGGTGCAATAGTAGCACTTTCAGCACCGCTTTGGAGGTCTTCAACTGCAGCTTTTGCAACTACACCTGAAGCATTTATATTAGCAGGTATTAATATTATGCTGGCTTATTTAGCAATATATACTATTAGCAGAAACAACAAAATATCTGAGTTGAAAGCTCCGAAGATTGTTGTTAATGGTGAAGCAAAATTGCTAGGCTCTGTGGACAAAAAATATGAAAAGAGAGAAAAAGATGGTAGTTTAGCCTAATAGGTAAAAAATGGAGAAACTACCATATGCAATATTACATCAAAGAGGAAAATTGGAAACAAATTTTAGAGTTCATAAAAAGCGTAAAAGGAATGCACAGCAAAGATGAAAAACGTTTAAGAATATTCATAGAGGCAGTGTGGTACATAGTGCGAAGTGGTTGCCAATGGAGACTTTTATCAAAAACTTATGGTAATTACAGGAGTATACATAAGCGATTTAAAAGATGGTGTGAAAGAGATGTCTGGAAAAAATTGCTTGAATATACTAAACAAGAGCCTGATTTAGAAGTTGCTATAATCGACGGTACGATCATCCGAGCCCATCCATGTTCATCTGGATATACAAAAAACTCCAAGGATCAAGAAGCTTTAGGGAGGAGCAAAGGTGGCTTTACAACTAAAATACATGCGCTTGTCGATGCACTTGGAAATCCACTTAAATTTACTCTGACTCCTGGTCAAAGAAATGAAATTACGCAGGCACAAGTGTTGACCGAAAGTATCTATAACTCTACTGTAGTAGCTGACAAGGGCTATGATAGCAATGCCTTTGTTACAAGTCTTGAAGACAAGGGATGTACAGTAGTTATTCCGCCAAAACGGAATCGAAAAGTGCAAAGGTATTACGATGAGCATATCTACAAAGAACGTCATTTGATTGAGTGTTTTTTTGGTAAAATTAAAAATTTTAGGCGCATTTTTTCCAGATTTGATAAAACTGCTGAGGTTTTTATTGGTTTTCTCAATTTTGTTGGAGCTCTTGTATGGCTTCTCTAAAATTTTGTCCACAGAGCCTAGTTTATTTTGTGGTTGTTTGACTATGTAAATTTTTCTGTCAGTTGATTCTTGTCTGTCAATTAAGTTCTATCTAGTGCAAACTTTGCAATTTTGAAGTACATGACAAGAGCAAAATACCGCCAATTTGGCCCATCATTTTATCTCTGCAAGTTCATCCCGCCTTTGCTATGTTAGCAACGCAACCTAAGCTAGGTTCCTTCATAGCAGTGTTAGGTACACTGCCATATCTTTCAAAACTTTTATGCTCTACAGCTTCCTCAACACTTTTTCCTCCTAAAAGACAGTTTTCCCCTAAACTTTTTCCCTTATCTTTTAACTCATTAAGCCTTGCTCTGTTTTCCCCATCAATCTCCACTTTTATTTTATTGCTGTCTTTCTCACTAGGACTTAGATAAATACTTATCTCTCCTACCTCAGTGGTAAAAGACATTTCAATACCACCTTTTGAGACATCCATGTAATTTCTTTTTCCCCCTATTTCTTCTACATTTTCAACTCTTACTATACTTTCTCCAATTTTGAGAATGCCAACTCTTAAATTTAAGTCTTTGGCTTTTTCATTGTTTAGGATTTCTGCAACTTCAACAATACTATCTTGCGAGTATTCTACACAAAAATATCCATTATCCTTGTCTACTCCTAATACATTTTGAGTCTGCTTGCTTTTGTTTACAATACTTTCATATGCTAAATTATTAAGTCCTAAAATATTTTTATTCCTTTGACTTAAAATCTCTTTTTCTCTGTAAATACAATTTACATAATTATCGTGATTCTCTTTAGTAAATTTATTTAAAGTTGCACCCTCCGATATTACTTGTAATATCTTTTTCTCCTCTAGAAGTCTAAAATTCTCAGTAGAATCGACCCAATATAGTGCTTGTATTGTATTAATTATATGGTCTACAAAGGACTCGCCGTCTTTATATGGAAAAGTGAACATAATTCCTTGTTCCAGTGCTTGGCTTATAACTTCATCAAGTCTCCCTTTCAACTCCCCAATATCATCTTCTTCACATTCACCAGCTTCATCTGAATCACTAAGGATTTTATCCATTTCTTGCCAAATACTTTCATACTTTTCCTCTTCTGCTTTATTCAGTTCTATTTGGGCTAAAGAAAAAGAATCTTCTTTTATTATGTTTGTGTTTTCATCATGAAAACTCAGATGACTGTAGCGTTTACCACAATCTGTATCATAATGACCAACATCATCATCACCACAGTCCGAACTATCTTCTGAGTTCCCATCACTATCTGACCAATTGTCAACTTTCGAAAATTCTGAGCTTTTCTGTTCACCTTCAAAAGTCTGATTACTACCGTCAGCGCCCTTTGTCAAATTTTCTTTACTTTCACAAGAACCATCTGAACCATAGCCCTCGTTCCCTTTTGGATCTGAATCATCTGGATTACAATCAGAAGTTATTTCTGTATCTTCAGAAATCTGTTGATTATCACTTTCACCTAACAAACCACCATTTGTTGGATTACATACATTTTCTGTATATTTTTGATTATTTTGTGCTTCTATTTTCTCCTTTTCGTACAACAGTTCAAACTGATCAATTTCAATCGATCGTACTTGTGTCCTTGAAAGAAAGTCCTCTGGAATCTGATCCTCATCGTCAGAATTGTGACCTGAATCACAAATTACATGATCATTGCAGGTAGAATTGTGCTCTACTGAATCAGTACTTTCAAAAATTTGTGGATTATTACTTCCGTCTGGCAAATTACCTGATAAACCAGTCTGATGATTATTTTCACCTACCCAACCATCAGTTGTTGTTGGAATATATATTCCTGTATATCTTTGGCTATCAAGAGAATCATTAGTTAATTGTACTGCTGTATAAGTTGTCCGGTCATCCTCATCATCGGAACTAATACCTGAATTATGGCCATCACCTTCTTCAATCTTTTGAGTTTCTATATCGTGTTCATCTATTTCGCTCGACGAATCATAGTTGGAAGGGTTATACTGTTGATTAGAACGGTACGTAGTGAAAAGCACTTGACTATGATTATTACTGTTATCACTTGTACAAGAATCATCGGAGTGCTGTAGAGGAGTTTGTGCATTACTTTCAAGAGTTTGACGCCACTCGCTGCAAAGGTCCTTAAAATTGAAAGCAGTGCGTATAACTTTTTCCTTGCCTGATACCCCACCATTCATATTGTATAACCATTACTCACTAATCCCTTAGTGAATATCGTAATATATAGGTCTGTCAATAAAAAAATATAACTTTCTTTGGTTCTAACCTTTGCAAATCAGTATCTATAGCTCGGTAATTTCTCATACGTTGCACTCTGGACCTAGGCTCTGTGGACAAAATTTTAGAGAAGCCATACAAGAGCTCCAACAAAATTGAGAAAACCAATAAAAACCTCAGCAGTTTTATCAAATCTGGAAAAAATGCGCCTAAAATTTTTAATTTTACCAAAAAAACACTCAATCAAATGACGTTCTTTGTAGATATGCTCATCGTAATACCTTTGCACTTTTCGATTCCGTTTTGGCGGAATAACTACTGTACATCCCTTGTCTTCAAGACTTGTAACAAAGGCATTGCTATCGTAGCCCTTGTCAGCTACTACAGTAGAGTTATAGATACTTTCGGTCAACACTTGTGCCTGCGTAATTTCATTTCTTTGACCAGGAGTCAGAGTAAATTTAAGTGGATTTCCAAGTGCATCGACAAGCGCATGTATTTTAGTTGTAAAGCCACCTTTGCTCCTCCCTAAAGCTTCTTGATCCTTGGAGTTTTTTGTATATCCAGATGAACATGGATGGGCTCGGATGATCGTACCGTCGATTATAGCAACTTCTAAATCAGGCTCTTGTTTAGTATATTCAAGCAATTTTTTCCAGACATCTCTTTCACACCATCTTTTAAATCGCTTATGTATACTCCTGTAATTACCATAAGTTTTTGGTAAAAGTCTCCATTGGCAACCACTTCGCACTATGTACCACACTGCCTCTATGAATATTCTTAAACGTTTTTCATCTTTGCTGTGCATTCCTTTTACGCTTTTTATGAACTCTAAAATTTGTTTCCAATTTTCCTCTTTGATGTAATATTGCATATGGTAGTTTCTCCATTTTTTACCTATTAGGCTAAACTACCATCTTTTTCTCTCTTTTCATATTTTTTGTCCACAGAGCCTAGGAGCGTTGTTAATAAATCCACGACAGCTAGACAACCCTTGCTCGTCCACTAGAAGGAAAAGCGGCAAGGAGCGAGCCAAAAGCGATGAGGAAGGATCCAAGCCAGATTATAGACATTCCAGGTTTATAGTGCACTTTGGCTGCGATTTTGCTCTTACTCTTATCAATCTCACCGATTACAACATAAATATCAGAAAATAAATTGTGGTAGATACTGCTTTCAACATTTTTCTGACCTTCCACAAGGTAAAATCTATATTCAGGAGTTATCTCACCCAATATCTTGTTATTCAACAAATTCCTGATATCCATTGTTCCTCTTACTGCATGGAAATTTTTTTCTTTTATTAGCTCAATATTTCGTAAAGTAACTTTAAATTTATTGACTGTTATGCTATCCCCTATTTTTAAGTAATTTTCTTTTTTCTCCTGCCAACCAACTGAATAAGTTATACCAAACACTAGAATTGCCACTCCAGCATGAGCTGCCATCATTGCATAGTAGGATTTAGAAACTCTTCTTGCTAATAAAATTGATTCACCAAATGCTACCTTAAATAAACAAATTCTTTTACTATATGCTTCTAAAACAAAGATTAATAATGCTATGGAGATGGTAATTGATAGCACAATCATTAGCTCCATGTGAAAGATAAACGGCAAAATAGCTGCAGCACTACAGAATGAGAATCTGTATTCACGGAATATTGGCAATAGACTATTTCCCCGCCAACTACAGTATTGCCCGATCATGGTGAGCACTGGAATAGTGAGTGCAATAGGATTAAATAAAGAATTGTAATATGGTGCTCCAACTGAAATTAATTCACCGGTTAAATACTCAAGCACTGTAGGGTATAAAGTGCCAACGAACACAATGAAAAAGGCAGTGATAAATAATAAATTGTTCATCAGCATCATCGTAAGGCGTGAAAAGAATCTTCTACCCTCTGTCACTTGAGTAGCAAGTTTCTTTTCAGATTCCAGTGTCACGCACTGGAATGACATTGCAGATGTGTGATTTTTTCTCGTAAACACTACAAATATTACTAAGCTACTGACTGTAATTACACCAAGTAGAGCTAATATATATAGTCCATATCTTGGGTCATCTGCAAACGTGTGCACTGAAGTGAGTATTCCTGAGCGGACTAGAAATGTTCCAGTTACACTCAAGACAAAAGTTGTAAGCGTAAGTAAAATAGCGAAATTCCTTAAAGTATTGAAATTTCGTACAACGAGCAACAAATGTGTCAGCGCTACTGCAATTAGCCACGGCATCAGAGAAACATTTTCCACTGGATCCCAAAACCAAAATCCACCCCACCCAAGTTCGCGATATGCCCACCAGCTACCTAAGCTGATGCCCAAAGTGAGCAGCGACCAAGAAATAAGTACCCAAGGCCTGACAATTTTAGCCCAAACATTTCCTTCAGTATTTAAAATTAATCCAGCTATAGAGAGCGAAAAAGGAACGCTAAATCCAAGGTACCCCAAATATAATATCGGTGGATGAATAGCAAGGCCTATATCCTGCAATATCGGATTAAAACCCAATCCATCTGTTTCAATGCCTGGCATTTTAGTGAAGGGGCTGGATTCAATTAAAGTGAACAGTAAAAAACAAAAGCAAATCAGCCCATGAGTGATAAGAGATATTTTTTTTAATTTACTACCATTAGTTCGTTCTGGTGTCATTCCAGTGCTTGACACTGGAATCCAGTTTTTATTACACTGCCATTTGATGTACTCATTTGCAATTAAATTGTCTGGATCCCAGTGTCTAGGCACTGGGATGACAGAAGAAGAGGCTGGGATGACAGAGGGGGAAACTGGGATGACAGAAGGTATATAAATATCCATTAGTAATAAATACATGACAAGCACTAATGCCCAAAGCAACATGGACCCTTCTTTATTTCCCCAAACACCACAAATCTTATAGATCAAAGGTTTTGTTGTGTGTGAGTGGTAATATACGTTTTCGAGTGAGAAATCATTTGTAATGTGGCAGTAGATCAAAATAGCCATTGACGCTGATACACAAAAAAATATGGCAGTGGTAATAAACCGACAAGAACTAAGCGGTAAAAACAAATATGTCAAAGACAATAAGCAGGCTAGCAATAGCAATATGTTCCCAAGTTCAGGCATAAAAAATTATAGTTTTTATATAAACAATATTACTGATGACAAGTAAGAAGTTAAAGTGTTAATTGACGCTTGCTATTGATGCTAGCCCGTAGTTAGCTGTGCTACTATTAATTAAAAATTAAATATTAAGTCTTTATACTTTTATAGATAGCGTTAATATTGAGGTAACATTGTGGGTACAACTAAGATTAGTAAATTTCCATTTAATATAAAAGGTAAAGTGGCAAAACAACATGCCGAACCAATAATCGAAAAAAATCTCTATACTATTTTGGGATTCAAAGATATAAAAGATATAGAAGATTTTGAAAATAAGACAAGTAAGCTTGTTAATAAAAAAGTTTGGCAATCATTTGTTGACTGCTTTGCAAAAGAAATAGATTATGCAGCAACCGAAAAAGTTGTAAAAAACATCGTTTGTAACATTGCAAAGAGTGATCAAGGTAATGCTTTTACCAAAACTGAACATCTGATATTAAATGAAAAGCAAGATAATAAAAAGAGAGAAAAAGCGATTAGAAAAGCTATTAGTATTTTGAGGAAAATCAATCCAGAAAAAGCCTTTAATGAACTTTCAGTAATAAAAAAACAAGCTGAAAATTTTTTACAAACCGATTTTTATAAAGCACAGAGTAAACCACTTCAAGGATTTGCTCCTTCTGGTGGACAGCTCTTTGCGGAAGTTCTGAAATATATAGAAACACTAGAAAAATTATCCGAAGTAAAAAAAGAAGGGCTAGTTAAAGATTTTTTGTTAAATCATGTTAGGCTCTGTGGACAAAAAATATGAAAAGAGAGAAAAAGATGGTAGTTTAGCCTAATAGGTAAAAAATGGAGAAACTACCATATGCAATATTACATCAAAGAGGAAAATTGGAAACAAATTTTAGAGTTCATAAAAAGCGTAAAAGGAATGCACAGCAAAGATGAAAAACGTTTAAGAATATTCATAGAGGCAGTGTGGTACATAGTGCGAAGTGGTTGCCAATGGAGACTTTTACCAAAAACTTATGGTAATTACAGGAGTATACATAAGCGATTTAAAAGATGGTGTGAAAGAGATGTCTGGAAAAAATTGCTTGAATATACTAAACAAGAGCCTGATTTAGAAGTTGCTATAATCGACGGTACGATCATTCGAGCCCATCCATGTTCATCTGGATATACAAAAAACTCCAAGGATCAAGAAGCTTTAGGGAGGAGCAAAGGTGGCTTTACAACTAAAATACATGCGCTTGTCGATGCACTTGGAAATCCACTTAAATTTACTCTGACTCCTGGTCAAAGAAATGAAATTACGCAGGCACAAGTGTTGACCGAAAGTATCTATAACTCTACTGTAGTAGCTGACAAGGGCTACGATAGCAATGCCTTTGTTACAAGTCTTGAAGACAAGGGATGTACAGTAGTTATTCCGCCAAAACGGAATCGAAAAGTGCAAAGGTATTACGATGAGCATATCTACAAAGAACGTCATTTGATTGAGTGTTTTTTTGGTAAAATTAAAAATTTTAGGCGCATTTTTTCCAGATTTGATAAAACTGCTGAGGTTTTTATTGGTTTTCTCAATTTTGTTGGAGCTCTTGTATGGCTTCTCTAAAATTTTGTCCACAGAGCCTAGTTTATTGAATAAAAAGTATCCTAAATCACAGAGTAAAAGGGAAGATGCTATAACAATACTATCAAATGATGAGTTGAAGAATTTTTACAATAAAGGTGTAGAAGAAGGAATATTACAACCAATGGCATCTTACAAAGGATGCAGAAACCTGTATGACAAAATGAACCAGATAAAAAATGAATCCAAAAGTATAATTAAAAGAGAAGAACGGGAAGAAAATTTAAAGAAAATAGATAAGTCGATAATCAGCGCAATTAATGACATAAAAAAACATAAGACCTGCTGCGAATCAAGCGATAAAAAAAAGGAAAGGAGGGTGAATAAAATCAAGGTTAACTAAAAGGCGTGCTTAAGATTTACAATACCAGCAATAATATTGAACCTCAAGTTATATTTTTTCTGAAAATTGCGATAAACATTCGACATAATCTTAAATATCTTTATCTCTCGGATCTTATTTTCTACTCTCATTCTAAATGATGCTAACCTTCTATTATGCTCTTTCTGCTCTGGAGTTAATGGCTTTTTACGATACTTTTTATATGGAATTATAACATTGCTTTGCAATTTTTGCCAACCTTGATATCCAGAATCAGCATGTTTTATGCTATCAAGTGGTAAATATTTTTCTTGTTTCCTTATGCGAAAATCACTAATTCTACCACGGTATGACTTTGACACTGATAAAATTCTTCCTCCTTCTTCGATAATAATCTCAGTTTTCATAGTGTTGGTTCTTTTTTTTCCTGAATATGATTTCTTCCGTTTTTTACTATCTTCTGGCCTCTGTATTTGCTGTTCTGTAACATCAGCCAAAATCTTCAGTATTTTTTCTGGCGTCATACTTCTATCTTTTGTTATAGTCACTTTTTTGGCGAGTAATGGCTCTATTCTCTTAAGTAACCTACATACATTTGCGTTGTGCACATTGAATAGGCATCCTAAAAATCTATGTGTTATGTAAGTGCGATAGTACAAAATTACGCAAAACAACTTATCTTCCAGAGTTGGTAGTTTTGATCTTCTACCATGACACTTTTTCTGTTTTTCAAGTTTTTTCCATCCAGACCTCACTTTTTCTACTACTTTTTCGAACTCCTCTATACTTAAACCTGTTATATTACGAAAGTTTCTTGGGTGTTTTTTCATATTATAGTAACTAAAGCTCATTTTTTTTCCTTACTTGATCTGCTTATTCTTCTTCTACCCCTCTCACATCATTTTTTCAATCACCTTTTGCAGCAGGTCTATAGAGAAGCAATCCTTAACTGTAAAGACTTTCAAAGTTCTTACATAAAAGAGAAAAAAGAACATCCATTTAGAGGCAACGCATGTCAAAAAATGATTGATATATATCAAGAGAGAATTGTTGGATATCAGGAGAAAATTCGTCAAAACTTAAACCAAATAAAAGCGATATTAAAAAGTGCGCCGCAAGAAATGGATGATGTGGAAGAATTCGAGGAAATAATTGATGATATACATGAAGCAAAGCAGTGTGATGAAATTTTTGATTCAGCTTTAATTTGTTTATCGAACATACAGAATGAGCTAGGCTCTGTGGACAAAATTTTAGAGAAGCCATACAAGAGCTCCAACAAAATTGAGAAAACCAATAAAAACCTCAGCAGTTTTATCAAATCTGGAAAAAATGCGCCTAAAATTTTTAATTTTACCAAAAAAACACTCAATCAAATGACGTTCTTTGTAGATATGCTCATCGTAATACCTTTGCACTTTTCGATTCCGTTTTGGCGGAATAACTACTGTACATCCCTTGTCTTCAAGACTTGTAACAAAGGCATTGCTATCGTAGCCCTTGTCAGCTACTACAGTAGAGTTATAGATACTTTCGGTCAACACTTGTGCCTGCGTAATTTCATTTCTTTGACCAGGAGTCAGAGTAAATTTAAGTGGATTTCCAAGTGCATCGACAAGCGCATGTATTTTAGTTGTAAAGCCACCTTTGCTCCTCCCTAAAGCTTCTTGATCCTTGGAGTTTTTTGTATATCCAGATGAACATGGATGGGCTCGGATGATCGTACCGTCGATTATAGCAACTTCTAAATCAGGCTCTTGTTTAGTATATTCAAGCAATTTTTTCCAGACATCTCTTTCACACCATCTTTTAAATCGCTTATGTATACTCCTGTAATTACCATAAGTTTTTGGTAAAAGTCTCCATTGGCAACCACTTCGCACTATGTACCACACTGCCTCTATGAATATTCTTAAACGTTTTTCATCTTTGCTGTGCATTCCTTTTACGCTTTTTATGAACTCTAAAATTTGTTTCCAATTTTCCTCTTTGATGTAATATTGCATATGGTAGTTTCTCCATTTTTTACCTATTAGGCTAAACTACCATCTTTTTCTCTCTTTTCATATTTTTTGTCCACAGAGCCTAGATATTCAGCTGGAAAATCCTTCAACAGAACTCAGAGTTTCACACATTAACGTTAAAACTGAGCTAACTAGGCTCTGTGGACAAAATTTTAGAGAAGCCATACAAGAGCTCCAACAAAATTGAGAAAACCAATAAAAACCTCAGCAGTTTTATCAAATCTGGAAAAAATGCGACTAAAATTTTTAATTTTACCAAAAAAACACTCAATCAAATGACGTTCTTTGTAGATATGCTCATCGTAATACCTTTGCACTTTTCGTTTCCGTTTTGGCGGAATAACTACTGTACATCCCTTGTCTTCAAGACTTGTAACAAAGGCATTGCTATCGTAGCCCTTGTCAGCTACTACAGTAGAGTTATAGATACTTTCGGTCAACACTTGTGCCTGCGTAATTTCATTTCTTTGACCAGGAGTCAGAGTAAATTTAAGTGGATTTCCAAGTGCATCGACAAGCGCATGTATTTTAGTTGTAAAGCCACCTTTGCTCCTCCCTAAAGCTTCTTGATCCTTGGAGTTTTTTGTATATCCAGATGAACATGGATGGGCTCGGATGATCGTACCGTCGATTATAGCAACTTCTAAATCAGGCTCTTGTTTAGTATATTCAAGCAATTTTTTCCAGACATCTCTTTCACACCATCTTTTAAATCGCTTATGTATACTCCTGTAATTACCATAAGTTTTTGATAAAAGTCTCCATTGGCAACCACTTCGCACTATGTACCACACTGCCTCTATGAATATTCTTAAACGTTTTTCATCTTTGCTGTGCATTCCTTTTACGCTTTTTATGAACTCTAAAATTTGTTTCCAATTTTCCTCTTTGATGTAATATTGCATATGGTAGTTTCTCCATTTTTTACCTATTAGGCTAAACTACCATCTTTTTCTCTCTTTTCATATTTTTTGTCCACAGAGCCTAGGTTATAAGAACCAAATCTTTAGGGTAATGAAAGCACTTTAATTCAAGACAGCTCTTAGTCTGTGTTTTAATTTGGTTGTGTTTTATTAAAAAAACTTTAAATTTATTTTATAATCGATACTCAAATATAATGACTCAAACTTGGGATTTGTTGCAAACAGGGCAAAAGGAAGGCTATAAAATTGCGTATACTAATGCTCGTATTATCGACCCGGAAACTAAACTTGATATAAAAGGTTCATTATTGACTGAAGGGGATAAAATTGTTGACTTTGGTGAATCATTATTTTCAACAAGTGGAGTTGATGAAACAATAGACTGTAAAGGGCTTGTTCTAATGCCAGGCCTTATTGACATTCACGTACATTTTCGTGAACCAGGCCAGGAACATAAAGAAACTATATATACAGGCAGCAAATCTGCAGCTGCGGGGGGAGTTACAACTGTAGTTTGTCAGCCAAACACTGTTCCAGCAATTGATAGCGTTATTTTGGCTAAATATTTGAAATATAGAGCACTTGAAACTTCACATGTAAACGTTGAATTTTACGCTAAAATCACCACTTCGGAAGAACACCTGACTGAAATGGCACTTTTAAAGGAAGCAGGTACGGTTGGGTTCACCGATGATGGCATGCCAGTTATGAACCCAATGATTATGAGACAGGCGCTGCTTTATTCAAGTATGCTGAATGTTCCTATTGCTCAACATGCAGAAGATTTAAATTTATCTGCTGGTGGCGCAATCAACGAAGGTAAAATTTCTGAAGAATTGGGAGTAAAGGGGATCTTGAGTGCGTCAGAATCGGTTATGGTAAATCGTGATATACTGCTAATGAAGGATATGGAAAATGTGCACTACCATATTCTACATGTCTCTTCAAAAGATTCACTTGATGCTATTAAACGTGCAAAAGATTTGGGATTAAATGTTACGTGCGAAGTAACCCCTCATCACTTCACTTTGACTGAAGATATAGTAAAACAACATGGAGCAATTGCAAAAATGAATCCGCCGCTTCGCACTGAAGAAGATCGTTTAGCTATGGTTGAAGGTTTAAAGACAGGTGTGATTGATTGCATTGCAACTGATCACGCTCCGCATGATCGTAGTTCTAAAGATCTACCACTTGAAAATGCTGCATTTGGTATTGTTGGTCTTGAAACAATGCTGCCCCTTTCACTTGAACTCTATCACAGTGGGCAAATGGGTCTACTTGATGTGCTTGCAAAATTGACATATAAGCCTGCAGATATAATACACATACCACGTGGTCGTATACAAAAAAACCTTGCTGCAGACTTAATTTTAGTTGACCTCAATCATGAATGGGAAATTAAAACTGACAACTTTGCTAGTAAATCAAAGAATTCTCCTTTCGATGGTCGCAAAGTAAAAGGACACGTAGTACGTACTGTTGTGTCCGGCAAAACTATATACTCGCAGAAGAGTTAGTTATCATATCTTATCTATTCCAATTTGTTATCACCAGAATGGGCTAAGTGCACCTAAATTTAAATTAAGAAATCTTACACTGTCTCCGAATAAACACATCCTCTTATCTTTCCCTAATCTGTAAAGTTATTTTGTCTATCAATCTGATTCCAAAACAGCAAAATTATTGTATAATGTTACTTTGAAGTTTTATTTTCAATGCACAAGTTTGCAATACTCTTTTCTATACTGCTTGCAATAGTTGCTTACTACCTAAACAATGAAATCATATTTGAAATAGCAAAGCTATTTAGTGATATCTTTATCAGCTTGCTCAAATTAATAAGCTTACCTCTGGTTTTTTTATCCATAGTTTCCACAATTTCCGGGCTCAAAGACTCAATTGAAATCAAAGTCTTAGTTAAGAAAACACTATTTTATACTCTGCTTACAACTATTATAGCTGCGTTTGTTGCATTATCGTTTTATTTGTTAATAGATCCAGCAAGAAAAAATTTCATAAGTAATACAATAGGGAGTATTAACAGCAATAACCACAGTTATTTTTCATATTTAAAATCACTCATTCCTTCTAATTTTGTGCAAGTTTTTCTTGAAAATAATATGATTGGTAGCATATTAATCGCTTTTTTGATGGGTGGAGCTATTGTTTCACTTTCAAAAGAAAAGCAGGATATATTATATCAAGTATTCTCTGCACTTTTTGATACGCTACTTAAAATTGCTCAAGGGTTATTAAAATTTATTCCGCTTGCTGTTTGGTCTTTTATTACATGTTTTTTGCATGAATTAAAAGGCGGTAGTGAGTTCTACAACCTTTTATGGTATTTTGTTTGCATAATGTCTGCAAATTTTGTGCAGGCATTTCTGATTTTACCGCTATTTATGTGGTATAAAGGCATATCACCAATTCAAACGCTGAAAGGGGTTATGCCGGCACTCATACTTGCGTTTTTTTCTAAATCATCCAGTGCAACATTGCCAACAACTATAGAATGTGTGCAGAACAAGCTAAAGGTGCCAAAGAAATTATCGTCTTTTATTTTACCAATATGCACAACAATTAATATGAATGCATGTGCTGCATTTATACTAATCACTGTAATGTTTGTTGCAGAAATGAACGGATACGTATTTTCCTTAAGCGAAATGTTGATATGGATTTTTTTAGCTACAGGAGCTGCAATTGGTAACGCTGGAGTGCCGATGGGATGCTATTTTATGGCAACCAGTTATCTCATGTCGATGAATGTTCCTTTGCACATCATGGGACTTATTTTACCTATTTACACGATCATCGATATGTTTGAAACTGCAATAAATGTGTGGTCTGATATTTGCATAACTCAGATAATTAATAAAGAATGTAATAGTGAAACTTGAAAAATGATATTAGACGAAAATAACCTAATAATAAAAGAATTTAAAGAAGCAGAAGCAATTTTGCATGGGCATTTTGTTTTATCATCCGGACTGCATAGTGGCACATACATACAGTGTGCGAAGATTTTTGAAAATCCAAGCAGAGCCATGAAAGTTTGCGCATTATTAGCAGATAAAATAAAAAAAGAATTAAATAGCTCCATAGATTTAATATTATCTCCTGCAATTGGTGGAATAATTGTGGGTTATGAGATTGGCAGGCAGCTTGGAATAAAGACAATGTTTTGCGAGCGCGTTAATGGTAAGTTTGAATTACGCCGTGGATTTAAGATCAAAAAGGGTGAGAAAATATTACTTATCGAGGATGTGATAACCACAGGCAAATCTTCACTTGAAGCAGTGGAATGTGCAGAAGGGAAAGGAGGTAAAGTTGTTGCTGAAGCTTCTTTGATAAAGAGAAATAGTGAAACGAAACTGCCTTTTCCTGTCATATCTTTGATTGAACTGAACATCAAAAATTACAGCGAGGAAAAACTTCCAAGTGAATTAAAACAACTACCCATAATAAAACCTGGGAGTAGAGAATATTTAACAAAGTAATCCTATAATATCTTGGAAGCACAGCACAGCTTTAATTATTTACTCTAAGTGTATTTTATGTATACTTATTACTAAATTAATTTTGAAATGATAGAAAATGAACGAATTTAAATCGATCCGAAATATAGCAATAATCGCACACGTTGACCATGGTAAAACTACTTTGCTTGATAACATGTTAAAACAAAGTGGTACGTTCCGCGAGAATCAAGAAGTTCAAGAGCGAGTTATGGATAGTGGCGACCAAGAACGTGAGCGCGGAATTACAATACTTGCAAAGTGCACATCAATAATGTGGGGCGATGAAAAGATCAATATTATTGATACGCCAGGGCACGCGGACTTTGGTGGAGAAGTAGAAAGGGTATTGTGCATGGCAGATGGTGTATTGCTGCTGGTTGACGCTGCAGAAGGTCCCATGCCACAAACAAAATTTGTGCTCTCAAAAGCACTAAAAGCAAATTTGAAGCCAATTGTGATAATCAATAAGGTCGACCGACCAGACAGCAGAATTGATGAAGTATTAAATGAAATATATGAGTTATTTTTTAACCTTGATGCAACCAACGAGCAGCTAGATTTTCCAGTGTTGTATGCTTCAGGTAGAAATGGCTGGTGTGCTAAGGAGCTTTCTGATGAAAGAAAAGATTTAAGCCCATTATTTTCAACGGTTATAGATTATATAAAACCTTCTGTTTATAATCAAAATGCACCTTTTGCTATGTTGGTCACTCTACTTGAGTCTGATAAGTTTCTTGGCAGAATATTGACAGGAAAGGTTTATCAGGGCATTGCAAAAGTCAATTCAGATCTTAAGGTGCTTGACCTCGATGGCAAAGTAATTGAACGAGGAAGATTAACTAAGTTGCTCTCATTTTCTGGCTTGAAACGCATTCCAGTAGAACAAGCTGTGGCGGGAGACATAATTGCAATTGCAGGACTTGAGGAAGCTTCAGTTTCAGACACTATAGCGGCGCCAGAAGTTACAACTGCAGTAAGCTCAACTCCAGTTGATCCGCCGACAATGGCGATTACTCTGAGCGTTAATGATTCGCCTTTTGCTGGGCAAGAAGGTACAAAGCTTACCTCAACTGCTATAAAGGATCGCTTATACGCGGAGGCAGAAACAAATGTTGCAATTACTGTGACTTTGGCACCAAGCGGTGAAGCGTTTGAAGTAGGTGGACGTGGTGAGCTACAGCTTGGGGTGTTAATTGAAAATATGAGGAGAGAAGGTTTTGAGCTTTCGGTATCACGCCCTCGAGTGCTATTTAAGGAAGAAGATGGCAAAAAACTTGAACCTATAGAGGAAGTAGTAATTGATGTAGATGATGAATATAGTGGAATCATCATGGAAAAACTCAGCTTCCGAAAAGGTGAAGTGACTGACATGAGACCTTCTGGTAATGGCAGGACAAGATTAACGTTTTTAGTGCCATCAAGAGGATTAATTGGTTATCAAGGAGAGTTTTTAACTGATTCTCGGGGTACGGGCATAATTAACCGTTTATTTCACAGTTATGCTCCACATAGAGGTCCAATTTCTGGAAGGCGCAATGGAGTTTTAATTTCTACAGATAAGGGTGAGGCTGTGGCATATGCAATTTTCAATTTGCAAGACAGGGGAATTATGTTTATTAAGCCACAGGACAAGGTATATTGTGGCATGGTTGTCGGCCAGCACAGCCGTGACAATGATTTGGAGATAAACGTGCTAAAAGGTAAACAATTAACCAATGTAAGAGCTTCAGGTAGTGATGAAGCCATAAAACTTACCCCTCCAAAGATAATGACACTGGAGGATATGATAGCGTATATAGATGATGATGAATTGGTGGAAGTAACTCCAAAATCTATACGTTTACGCAAGAAATTCCTTGATCCAAATGAACGTAAGCGTGCAGGAAGGGCAAAGAATAAGGAGTAATCAGAGGTTGAACATTTGCGAAAAATAGTGTATAATTATTCGTCTTTTAAGAAAGTTTTAAATTTCATACCTAACAATAAACAACTTTAGGTTTAAATTTATGAAATCAGTTGTTATATACATCAGCAAATACGAATTTAACTGGTGTTATGGACTTAAATAAATTTACCGAAAAAGCAAAAAGTCTAATTCAAAGTGCTCAAATGAAAGCGTTGGGGGCTGGGCATCAGATTTTTATGCCTGAGCATTTACTCAAAGTGATGCTTGAGGATGAATTAGGTTTAGTTCAGGATTTGATAAACGCTTGTGGTGGAAATGTGCAAAGTATTTCTGATGCTGTGGATAGCGCAATAAAAAAGTTGCTAGTAATTGAAGGTCCAGGAAGTGGTGGCCTTCAGCTTTCAAGAGAAATAGCAAAAGTTTTTGAAGATTCAATTGGTATTGCTCGGAAGAATAAAGATTCATTTGTTGCTGTCGAGCGTTTACTGCAAGGCCTCACTGCACAAAAAGATGATACTGTAGGCAAAATTCTGGCAGAGAATGATGTGACTCCACAAAAACTGAACTCAGTTATTGTAGAAATGAGAAAAGGCAGCAGTGCAGACTCGCCAAACAGTGAGGAAAAATTAAACGCAGCAAAGAAATATACAAAAGATGTTACAGAGCTTGCTATGCAAGGAAAGCTTGATCCTGTAATTGGTCGTGATGAAGAGATCAGAAGAACTATGCAGGTATCACTAAGGCGGACAAAAAATAATCCAGTGCTGATCGGTGAACCTGGTGTTGGAAAAACTGCAATAGTCGAGGGGCTTGCAAACAGAATTGTTGCAAACGATGTGCCACTTAGTTTGCGTGATGCAAAGGTTTTAGCTTTGGATCTGGGTAGCTTAATCGCTGGAACGAAGTTTAGAGGAGAATTTGAAGAAAGGTTAAAAGCAGTTATTAATGAGCTTTCGAAAGCGGAGGGAAAAGTTATCTTGTTTATAGATGAGCTTCATACTTTAGTTGGAGCAGGAGCAACAAGTGGTGCAATGGATGCTTCAAATTTGCTAAAGCCTGCTCTTGCGCGTGGAGAAATTCGCTGTATAGGAGCCACAACTTTAGATGAATATCGTGAACATATAGAAAAAGATCCTGCACTTGCAAGGCGTTTCCAGCCTGTGTTTATCTCTCAACCAACTGAAACTGATACCATTTCAATACTCAGGGGTTTGAAGGAAAGATATGAGGTGCATCATGGTATAAGAATTACAGACGGTGCAATAATTGCTGCTGCAACGTTGTCCAATAGATATATAACAGATAGGTTTTTACCTGATAAAGCAATTGATTTGATTGATGAAGCAGCAAGCAGGGTGAGAATTGAGATGGATAGCAAGCCTGAAGTTATTGATGAACTTGAGAGAAAGGTTATACAGCTAAAGATTGAAGCAGAGGCTCTAAAAAAAGAAAGTGATGAAAATTCTAAACAGCGTTTAAAAAAGATAAATGAGGAGATTGAAAACCTAAACAGTAAATTTGCTGACTTAAACAGCAAATGGCAGATGGAAAAGAATAAAATAGCTAGAATACAAGAAACAGCCGAAAAATTAGATAACGCTAGAAAAGAGTTGGAATTAACTCAGCGGAGTGGAAATTTAGGAAGGGCAGGGGAATTGATGTATGGTGTGATTCCTCAGCTTGAGAATGAATTAAAAAATCAGGAAAAGGTTACTGATAGCTTCTTAAAGAAAGAAGTGACTGGAGATGACATTGCAAACATTGTTTCAAAGTGGACGGGAATTCCAGTTGATAACATGATGCACAGTGAAAAGGAAAAACTCCTTAACATGGAGAATGAAATAGGAAGAAAAGTAATAGGGCAGAAAAATGCAATAGAAGCAATAAGTAATGCAGTTAGGCGCTCTCGCTCTGGTGTGCAAGATACTAATCGACCTTTCGGTTCATTTTTATTCTTAGGCCCAACCGGGGTTGGAAAAACGGAACTGGCAAAAGCCCTTGCTGAATTTCTGTTTGACGATCAATCAGCGCTTCTGCGTTTTGATATGTCAGAATATATGGAAAAACACTCTGTTTCAAAGCTAATTGGCGCACCTCCGGGGTATGTTGGCTATGAGCAAGGTGGCAGATTAACCGAAGCAGTAAGAAGAAGGCCATATCAGGCTATTCTGTTTGATGAAATAGAGAAGGCAAATCCAGATATATTTAATCTATTGCTGCAAATCTTGGATGAGGGTAGACTCACTGATAGTCATGGTAAATTAATTGATTTTCGCAACACCATACTGATTTTAACTTCTAACCTTGGCGCTGAGATAATGCTTAAAGGGAATGTTGATTCTATAAGAAATGAAGTGATGCAAATAGTTAAGTCGGCATTTCGTCCAGAATTTTTAAACAGACTGGATGAAATTATTATATTCCACAGTTTAACCAGAGATGACATCTATAAAATTATAAATGTTCAATTTTCTTATTTACAAAAAACACTTGCTAAGCGTAAACTGAGTATAAGTTTGTCACAGGAAGCTAAAGAACTAATAGCACAAACTGGCTATGACCCTGAATATGGAGCAAGGCCCTTAAAAAGGGTTATACAAGAGTGTATTCAAAATAATTTAGCTAAATTAGTTTTATCAGGGGAAGTAGTAGAAAATGATGAGCTAATAGTGTACGCTCTTGATAATGAAATCTTAGTTAAAAAGGTTTAAGTTCACTGTGTATTTTTGTTAAAAAAAATGTGTATAGATCATAATGTTGACACTGAGTCTTTATTTAAGTTAGCTGATCAAGAAAATCAGCAAGATAAAGAAAAAATTAAAAAATTTATTAAGTATTTTTATAGTTTTGTTTATAAAAGCGACCTAAAAGCCAATGATAAGTTTTTGCTATATATTGTAAACGATGCTTACAATTTTGTTTCTCAAAAAGAAAAAGATGAAAGTAAGTTAGTAGTAAGTAATATAGATGATATACCAGGAATAGAAGGAGATTTTACCACGATTAAAATAACAAACGATGATATGCCATTTTTGGTTGACTCTGTTATTGCAACTATTAAATCGCACAATTTAACCATATGCTATTACAGCAACAGCATAATTAACATTAAAAGAAAAGATGGCCTAATAGACGAGATTTACCCTTTGGAAGAAAGCAATGGAGTCAAAGAGTCAGTTATATATGTAATTATCAAAGGTATAAGTGACAGTTTTGTTGATACATTAAAAGAATCTCTACAAAAAACGCTGAAAGCAGTTAATTGTGTTGTGAAAGATTGGTACTTAATGCTCAAGAAACTTGATGAGGCAAGTCTTTCTGTCATCCCAGTACTTGATACTGGGATCCAGGAAAAGGACACGTGGATTCCAGTGTCACGCACTGGAATGACACCAGACCGAAATCAAGAGCAAAAAGATTTTCTAGTTTGGCTAAAGAACAATAATTTTGTATTTCTAGGTTATCAAGAATATATTGCTGGTAAAGATGAAAAACTCGTCTGTGATAGCAAAAAGGACCTTGGCCTGATGAGAGTAGGTCAAAGTACGTTGATTCCTTCTGCAAACCTTGATTCCCTATACATATTGAGATCAGATCTAATCTCAATAGTCCATCGGCGTACATACATGAATTGTATAGGAGTAAAAGAATTTGATGACCAGGGTAATGTAGTAAAGGAACGGCGTTTTTTCGGGCTATTTACTTCTGTAGCGGAGGTCCAAGATATTCGAACTATTCCAATAATAAAAGATAAAGTTAAAGTTATAGAAAAAAATGCAGGATTTGTAACCGGGGGCCACAACAATAAAGCTTTGATTTCTATTTTGCAAGTGTTCTCTTGTGATGAATTATTCCAATCAAATGAAGACGAATTATTTAAAATTTGCATTTCGATCATATCTCTTGCGATTAGGCCAAGGGTCAGATTATTTTTAAGAAGAGTCGGGGATTTTATTAGTTGCATAGTGCTGATACCGATGCGTTATGCTAGCGCTAGGCTAATGTTCAAGATACGTGACATATTGAAGGATGAGACAAGTGCAGGAAGTTCAGATATTTATAACAATCACATTATCAATGAATATGATTTGATGAAATTGCATGTAGTGCTAAAGACCAAAAATGCTAGCGTTCTTGATGATGAAGTTTTGCGTATCGAAAACAAATTAAGAAACATTACAGAAAAGTGGGAAGATCGTTTTATAGACAATTTATACAATACTTTTAGCACTGTTGAGGATATATTCATCCGTTATTGCAAGGCATTTCCAATAAGCTATCAAGAGAGTTTCGAACCTCATGACGCATATTACGATATGAAAAAATTGGAGATAGTGAGGAAGAAAGGAGTTAGCGAGGTCGATTTAAGACTTACTCGTGATAATCTTAATTATCAATTAAAGGTTTATACTCCAAACAATGGAGGCCTTGAATTATCGAAGATATTAAGGATCACTAAGAATTTGGGAGCTAAAATTCTATCTCATAATGGCTATTACATAGAAATTAACGGCGGAATATGGATACACCATTTTGTGTTGTCAAGAGTCGATGAATTAATAGACAACATTACTCTAAAAGAGCAATTTGAAATAACACTTGCGAAAGTGTTTAGCAAGGAAATTAAAAATGACTATTTCAATAGTTTGATCATTATTGCTGGGCTCAAGTGGAAGGAAGTGCTTCTGGTTAGAGCGTTAAGTGCTTACCTAAAGCAGGCGTCATTTAACTATAACCCAGAATATATGCAAAAAGTGGTCTCAGAGTATCCAAAAGTAGTAAAGTATTTGATAGAATTATTTCACTCAAGGTTTGATACTAAAATAGATATCGATAGGGCAGAAACTACTAACATTTTGACAGAAAAAATCGAGGAACTTCTAAAGGAAATCAGCAATGCTTCACATGATTACGTTTTGCGCTCGATATTTAACTTGATAATGGCTATTTTAAGGACCAGTTATTATCAAGATAATAAACCCTACTTATCTATAAAATTTGACTCAAGTAAAGTGAATGGTTTGCCTGATCCTCGCCCATATCGTGAATTGTATGTTTATTCAAACCTTTTTGAGGGAATACATCTAAGAGGAGGAAAATTAGCCCGTGGTGGCTTGAGGTGGTCGGATAGGACGGAAGATTTTCGCACTGAAGTTTTGGGGCTCATGAAAGCTCAGATGACAAAAAATGCGGTTATTGTACCTGTTGGCGCAAAGGGTGGGTTTGTAATAAAGCAAGCTTATAAAGATAAGAATATTTTAAGAGAGAAAGGTGTTGAGTGCTATAAGGATTTTATCAGAGGAATGCTTGATATTACTGATAATGTAGTTGATGGTAAAATAATTCCACCAAAGGATGTGATTAGGTATGATGAGGATGATCCATACTTGGTAGTTGCAGCAGATAAAGGCACTGCTTCTTTTTCTGATTATGCCAACCAAATAGCCTCTGAATACAATTTTTGGCTTGGTGATGCATTTGCATCTGGTGGATCAGCAGGTTATGATCACAAAAAAATGGGTATTACAGCCAGAGGTGCATGGATTGCAGCACAGAGGCATTTTTGGAAAATGAATAAGGATATTTACCAGGATGCAACTGTTATTGGAATTGGGGATATGGCTGGCGACTTATTTGGAAATGGTATGCTGCTTTCAAAAAATATACATTTAATCGGCGCATTTAACCATATGCATATTTTTGTTGACCCAAACCCTGATGCAGAAAAGAGTTTCACAGAGCGTAAACGTCTCTTTGAGTTACCATTTTCAACTTGGATGGATTATAACAAAGATTTGATTTCTAAGGGTGGAGGAGTATTTGAGCGTAGCAGTAAGCAAGTAAACATTTCTCAAGAAATAAAAAAGTGCTTTGATATAACAGAAGATATGCTACCTCCAAGTGATTTGATTAAATATCTGTTGAAAGCAAAAGTGGACTTCATATGGAATGGAGGAATCGGCACGTTTGTTAAGGCAAAGAGTGAAAATCATAGCATGGTCGGTGACAAAGCAAACGATGAGTTAAGAGTGAATGGTAAAGATATTAGAGCTTCTATGTTTATAGAGGGTGGAAATCTTGGTTGTACACAGTTTGGAAGAATAGAATATGCTGAAAAAGGTGGATATATCAATGCAGACTTTGTTGATAATTCAGCCGGAGTGATATGTTCGGACCTTGAAGTTAACATTAAGATTGCATTTGTTTCAGCTATGAAAGCAGGGGGTATTTCTTTAGAAAAAAGGAATGAAATACTGGCAAGTATGGTGGATGAAGTTGTATCCAAAGTGCTTGAGAACCACAACAAAATTGAAACAAAAGCATTACTTCTTGAGTGTTTGCAAGCTAAAGAGAGATTGGAGCAGCACCACAGGTTACTGCTCAGTTTAGAAAAATCTGGGCTGTTAAACCGAAGCGTAGAATTTCTTCCAACTGAAGAAGAGATAGCAAGGATGTTAACTGGTGCAGAAGGTTTCAGTTCTCCTCAGCTCTCTGTTCTAATGTCTTATGCTAGAACAGCAATAAAAAATGAAATTATACATTCCGATCTGTCTGAAAAAGATCTTATATCTCATGACTACTTGCTAGGTTATTTTCCTAAAAAGATGGTAACAAAGTTTAAGGATTTCATATTAAAACACCAACTTCGTAGAGAAATTATCTCTACTTGCATTGCAAATGATGTGGTGAATAGAATGGGCTGTATATTCATCAATAATTTGGCTGAGAACACTGGAATTAAGATACAAGAAGCGGTTAACATATATATTGTTGTTAACCACCTGTATGATTTAAACAGCCTGTGGCAGAAAATTGATGAATTGGATGGAAAAATTGATGTTAACTCATACTTACAAATAGTGAGGAACGTGCAGAAATTTATTGGCAGAGTATCATTTTGGCTAGTGAAAAATCTTGGCAAGCTTAGCTTTGTAGAATTGGATGATGTTACAAAATTTAAAGATGCAATTGAAACTTTAGGCCAGAACTTAACTGATGTTTTAGATGAACACCTATTAAAGATCTATAGCCATGGATCAACTTCTTTAGTAGAACTTAATATAAATAAAGATCTAGCAAAAAAAGTTGCTGATCTATGCATTCTTGCTTATGCACTGGACATTATATCTGTTGCTGAACAGACATCTTTGTCCATTCTTGATGCTGGTAAAATATACTTTGAGTTAAAGTCGCTGTTAAGATTTGATCTGATTAGAACAATTGCCATCAAGATGAAAAGCCGCTCTTCTTATTGGGATCGCAGCTTAGTTAATGATTTATTGGACGATTTAAGCAATTACCATCACAAGCTAGCTGTTAAAGTCATAAAAGCTACTGATAACCCCGAAGATAAGGTTCAAACCTGGGCTTGTGATGATAAGGACTACATAGAACGTTATAATAGTTTTTTAGATGAGATGGTTGCTTCTAAACTTGATTTAAGCAAATTAATATTTATAATCAGAAGGATTAAAGTACTTGCTTCATAGGAAAATGTTCAATATAGGTCTTTCAGAAATTTTAGTTGTAGCTTTAGTGAGCATAATTGTTCTTGATAAAAATAAGGTACCTGTATTTATTGATCTTATTAGGAATGTGTATAAGTATCTTATGATTATAAAATCAAAAGCTAGGAGGTTATTGAAAGACGCAGGAGTTGAAGACTTATATAAAGAGTGTAATACTGAGAAAGTAAATTACATAGTTGGTAAAAATGGTAAGCTTTATCCTACTTACGATATAGATAATACATCTAAAGATAATGACAGCGAAGATTCTGGTAGTAGATGATGTACTATCTAATGTCAAGCTTTTAGAAGCTCGACTAAAAGCAGAGTACTATACGGTTATCGTAGCTCATGATGGTGAAGAAGCTATAGATTTAGTAGCAAAGCAGCAGCCTGATATTATATTACTTGATATCATGATGCCAAAGATGAATGGCTTTGAAGTTTGTAAGGAGCTAAAGAGTGATCCCTTGACAACCCATATTCCAATAATTATGGTAACTGCGCTGCATGATACTCATGATAGAGTGCAAGGTATTAATGCTGGCGCGGATGATTTTCTGACTAAACCAATAAACGAAACTGCTTTATCTGCACGAATTAAGTCTCTCACGCGCTTAAAAATGATTATCGATGAATTGCGTTTGAGAGGAGAAACTAACGCTGAGATTTGTGGAGTCGCAGGAAACAGTATTATGGATTATTCCAATCAGATTTTTGATGCTAACATACTTGTTATAGATGAGGATGTTCATCAAGCAGAGCAGATATATAATATATTAAAGCAACGCTTTAGGTCAATTAAAATACTGAGTGATCCAATAGAAGCATTGAAGGTTGGTATTGAGAATGGTTATGACCTGATCATTTCTGATATGCAATTTTCAAAAACTGACGGCTTGCGTTTGTGTTCTGAGTTTCGTAGTAAGGTGGAAACACGTTATACACCAATTCTGATTCTTTCTGAGGATTATGATAAAAACAATTTAGTAAAAGCACTTGATGTAGGTGCTAATGATTATTTAACAGTACCTTTGGATGAGGGTGAGCTAATAGCAAGGGTTAATTCGCAAGTAAAACGCAAAAGATATCAAGATGCCTTGAGAATGAATTTATTTAATAATGCGGAAATGTCTATAAAGGACCCATTAACTAACTGCTATAATAGAAGATATTTTGATGCACACTTAAGAAACATTGTTAAGGACTCTGTGGAAAAGGATAGAAGGTTGTCTCTTATGATACTTGATATAGACTATTTTAAGATAGTGAATGACAGTTTTGGGCATAGTGCTGGAGATGAACTTTTAAAGCAAATACAGAAAAGAATTTCTGAAAATATCAGAGTGACAGATTTACTAGCTAGGTTTGGTGGTGAGGAGTTTGTTGTTGTAATGCCAGATACCAATGTATCAGATGCGTATACTATTGCGGAGAGAATACGAAAAATTATTGCTAAAGAACCTTTTGTACTTGCGGATAAAAATACAACCCATAATGTAACTGTGAGCATTGGAATTGCAGAAATGCAAGGATCTGACTTTGATGATATTAAAAAATTTATAGTACGTGCTGACAGATATTTATATAAAGCAAAAAACAGTGGTAGAAATAGAGTGGTTACTGGCTATAGCTAAAGTGGCTTAAGTTTACCGACAACCGTCATTCCGCTACTCGTTAGCGGAATCTATGCTGAGATACCGCGAATGAATCGCGGTATGACGGTTCGCGGCAGCATGACGATAAGGTTTATACCTTGTCATTCCAGTGCTTGACACTGGAATCCAGTTTTCCATATAATTTCATCGAAAACGTTGTAACCACTTTCCATGCTAGTTTGCTTGTTCACAAGCAAACTTTTCTGGATCCTAGGCTCTGTGGACAAAATTTTAGAGAAGCCATACAAGAGCTCCAACAAAATTGAGAAAACCAATAAAAACCTCAGCAGTTTTATCAAATCTGGAAAAAATGCGCCTAAAATTTTTAATTTTACCAAAAAAACACTCAATCAAATGACGTTCTTTGTAGATATGCTCATCGTAATACCTTTGCACTTTTCGATTCCGTTTTGGCGGAATAACTACTGTACATCCCTTGTCTTCAAGACTTGTAACAAAGGCATTGCTATCGTAGCCCTTGTCAGCTACTACAGTAGAGTTATAGATACTTTCGGTCAACACTTGTGCCTGCGTAATTTCATTTCTTTGACCAGGAGTCAGAGTAAATTTAAGTGGATTTCCAAGTGCATCGACAAGCGCATGTATTTTAGTTGTAAAGCCACCTTTGCTCCTCCCTAAAGCTTCTTGATCCTTGGAGTTTTTTGTATATCCAGATGAACATGGATGGGCTCGAATGATCGTACCGTCGATTATAGCAACTTCTAAATCAGGCTCTTGTTTAGTATATTCAAGCAATTTTTTCCAGACATCTCTTTCACACCATCTTTTAAATCGCTTATGTATACTCCTGTAATTACCATAAGTTTTTGGTAAAAGTCTCCATTGGCAACCACTTCGCACTATGTACCACACTGCCTCTATGAATATTCTTAAACGTTTTTCATCTTTGCTGTGCATTCCTTTTACGCTTTTTATGAACTCTAAAATTTGTTTCCAATTTTCCTCTTTGATGTAATATTGCATATGGTAGTTTCTCCATTTTTTACCTATTAGGCTAAACTACCATCTTTTTCTCTCTTTTCATATTTTTTGTCCACAGAGCCTAGATCGGATTGTGGAGATGGTAATTTTTCTTTAAAATTAGTTATTGCTTTTCCTTGACGTTTATGTAGTCCAAGTTCTATCTGCATCACCATAATGTTACGTGACCAGCCATGTTCAATAGCTTTTTTTACATAAAATAATCTTATTTCATGACTTTCTATTTTTTCCAAAAGAGTGATATTGTGATACCAAGTTAATTGTGCAAGAGGCTCCTGCACAAATTCAACATCAGGATATTCTTCGGCAAACTTACGCATATACTTCAGATTTCTCGTGCTAAAGCCTTTCATTTCTGGAAATGTACTTCTCAAATCCTTACTTAGTTGATCAATTACCTTAGCTCCCCAGGTATGTTCTTTTTGGCGTTTTAGGATCTCTGTACCAATATGGTGGTAAAGCAAAATAAGCTTACTATTTACTGCAAGTGCTGCCTTATAACGGTTTGTTGCAATATGATCCTTCAACTGCTCTAAAAATTCTGTATATTCTTTTGCTATAATTTTTGTCATACGGTTCCTTTTAATCCATTATACAATTCCTTTGTCTGTCGAGAAGACAATCTTCCGCTTGCCTTCAGCTTTGAAGGGATTCCTTATTGACTTCAAACTCGTCCATCAACTAAAATATATTGACTTTACGTGCAATATTAGCTTTAAACCAGTAAAACAAGCTGCTTAACATATGCGTTTTTTCTATTCTAATTATATTCTTTTTTTGTCTTTATGTTGTTTTTTGCTTTTTTCGTTATCTTCAACAAAAGCCCAAACGAATGATACGTTAGCTGTTCCTATACCACAAAGGAAAAAAGAAATAGTTGAGCACACTGTTGTAGCACAACCGAGGCAAATTATCGAAATGCAAGAAGAAGTCATTATTAACGAGGGTAAAGAATTCATTCCAATTCCAAAAAGAAAAAAAAGTGTAGAGAAAAAACTAAGAAGGGATGTTAGAGGGGCAAAAAATGAAATAGGAAACGAAAAAAGCGTTGAGAGCAAAAAGGATGAATTAGTTGTAACAGAAATTATTAACTCTATAAGAGACAAGCTCACAAAATGCTGGAGCATTCCTGAAAGCATAGCTTACAAAGAAAATTTTAATATAAAAATTAACTTATTGTTATCCAGTCAAGGCGAGATAATTATGGCGGATGTAGCAGACAGTGATTCCTATCGAAATAATCCACTTTTCAGGTCGATAGCAGATAATGCAATGCGTGCAGTATATAAATGTAGCCCATTGACCGGCTTGCCTACTCAGCACCACCACATTTGGCGTGAAGTAACACTAGACTTTATTCTATAGCTAAAGTAATTCTATAATTTAATAAGCCCACTGTACCCGTTCAGGATAGCAGCAAGGTAGTATAACCATAGAGTAAAAGTGAGTTTACAACAAATGGTGTCATCCCAGTGCTTGACACTGGGATCCAGTTTTCTTTACAAATTCACCAAAAGTGCTTCATTCTATAACGCAAAACCCATACTTACCAAACCCAATGCATTACTTGCAATTAAGTTTCCTGGATTCCAGTGTCAAGCACTGGAATGACACCATAGGGGGAGCTACTTGGATGACGGGAGAAGGAGGTTGCTTGGATGACACCCTGATAACCGTTATCCCGCTACGTGTTAGCGGCTAAGAGATACCACGGCGGTATGACGGTTAAATAATTCGTCATACCGCTGCTTGTTAGCGGGATCTCTTGTTAGCGGCTGAGATACCGCGAATGAATCGCGGTATGACGGCTAAGTAGGGTGTCATCCCAGTGCCCAGACACTGGGATCCAGTTTTCTTTACAAATTCATCAAAAGTGCTTCATTCTATAACGCAAAACCCATACTCACCAAACCCAATGCATTACTTGCAATTAAATTTCCTGGATTCCAGTGTCTGGGCACTGGGATGACGTTATACGGTTCTTGGATGCAAAGAAGAGTGAGAAAAACTCTATAGTTAGCAAACTTTCAATCAGAAACAGCCAAAGATCTCTCTAAGATGTCAGTTTCTTTTGTATCTTCAACTTTACCGTCCTGGTCGAATGAAATTTGCAGAGACTTACTACTATACTTCCTTTTTCCTAAAAAGTTGGCTTGTTTAATTTTATATGAGACATAGTACCAAACATTGTCATCGAACTTTGATACTAATGTTGGTGATCCTAAAGTGTGAACCACTTTTTCTTTATCGTCACCTACTTTTATCTTGCTCCATAATTCAACACTAATGCCAGGAGCTCCGTGATTGTGAATAGTGTGAGTGCAGCTCACTGTAAATAATAAAATAAAAGATATTAATACTCGCATCTCTGTTGATAAATTACTTGAAGCTATAATACACTAATAAATTATCTGCCGTCAAATTTCAAAAAAGTTAAATTGACTGATTCTCAATATCACTTAATATAATATTTACTTTAGAAAATAATAGGTGTCTTATGTCATTGTTAGAAGCAGATCCAATATACAAACCTTTTAATTACCCTTGGGCGTATGATGCGTGGCTGCAGCAACAAAGAATCCATTGGATACCTGAGGAAGTTCCGCTTGCTGATGACGTAAAGGATTGGAAAACTAAACTTTCAAACGTAGAGAAAAATCTACTAACTCAGATTTTTAGATTCTTTACTCAGGCAGACATTGAAGTAAATAACTGCTACATGAGGCATTATTCAAATATATTTAAGCCAACAGAAATATGCATGATGCTTGCAAGCTTTTCCAATATGGAAACTATACACATTGCAGCTTATTCTTATCTTTTAGACACAATTGGCATGCCAGAAAGCGAGTATCAAGCATTCTTAAAGTATGATGCTATGAGAAAGAAGTATGAGTATATGCTAGAATTTGAGGAAAGCAAAAAACATGATAAAAAACATGTAGCTAAAACCCTAGCAGTGTTTGGTGCATTTACCGAGGGGTTGCAGTTATTCGCATCGTTTGCAATTTTGCTCAATTTCCAACGCTTTGGAAAAATGAAAGGAATGGGGCAGATAATCGCCTGGTCAGCCCGTGATGAAACTTTGCACACCAATTCAATTATTATGTTATTTAATACATTTATTAAAGAGAATAATGAAATTTGGAACGATGAGTTTAAAGAGGAATTATATTCTGCATGCCGCACTATTGTTGAGCTTGAGGATGAGTTTATAAAGCTTGCTTTTAATTTCGGAGACGTTGAAGGACTATCTGCAGAAGAAGTGCGCAATTACATACGCTACGTAGCAAACAGACGGTTAATGCAATTAGGTCTTGAGTCCATATATGATGTTAATGATAATCCTATTCCGTGGCTTGATGAAATACTAAATGGCGTGGAACATACGAATTTCTTTGAAAATAGAGTAACAGAGTATAGCCGTGCAGCAACTCAAGGCACATGGGAGGAGGCTTTTACTGAAAACGACACGAATAATAAGTGAGTGCTAATTTCACTCTTCTTTGTCATTCCAGTGTCAGCTACTTTCATTACACCATTTGCTGTGCAGTTTAGACAGTTTTGCTTTACTTAACAACTAACTTACCATATATATGTCCATAGGACATTGGTATATAAGAACGTGCTACAACTATTAATCTTACTCACGGTCATCACTTCAGTTGCATTCTTTGGTCATTTAGTTCCAATGGAAGCAAAAACCTTCTTGTACTCAACGAGCCTGAGTATAAAAGAGGTTTTGCTATTTATAATGCCTTTTATTATTTTTGCGTTAATCTTTAGCAGTGTTAACAATCTTAAGCAGTCAGCTATAAAGTTCATATTGTTACTTATTATAATGATCTTCTTGTCAAATCTGGCTTCAAGTTTAATAGCTTATTCTGTTGGGCATTTTATCATACAAAACACTCATTCAATACAAGATATAACGTATGAAGAAACAATTGTTCCCTCATGGTCGTTTAGGCTGCCTGCATTGCTTTCTAATTTTTATGCCCTTGCCTGTGGATTTGTGTCCAGCATAGTAGTGTCCACACTGCTACCCAAGAAAAGCAAAGAGCTTTCGAACAAAATGTTAGATTTAACTCTCTTTATTTTGAAGACGTTTTTGACGCCGATTATTCCAATATTTGTACTTGGGCTTGCTTTAAAAATGCAGCATGATCAAGTTTTATCTATAATATTTAAGGATTACTCAATAATTTTCATTATTATAGCATCTGCAACCTACCTTTATGTTTTCCTCTTATATGGAGCAGCAAATTCATTCAAGATCACAAGCTGGATAGCTAGTATAGGCAATATGATACCGGCATTTATTACTGCGATAAGCACAATGTCTAGTAATGCAACTATGCCTCTTAGTCTTGAAGGAAGCAAAAAAAATGTAAAGCAACCTGACATAGCATCGTCTGTTGTGCCAATAACTGCTAGCTTTCATTTAGTAGGTGATTGCTTTTTTATCATAATATTATCAATGATAATTGCCTCCGGTTATTCATTGTGCACAACAGACTATGTAACTTTCCTTCTCTATTTTTTGTTATTTAAGTTTGCTATCGTTGCAGTGCCGGCAGGAGGAATTATGGTAATGCTACCTATTCTTGAGAAATACCTCAAATTTTCTCCAGAAATGCTTTCGTTAATCACAGCATTGTATATAGTGTTTGATCCAATAATCACTTCAGCAAATGTTATGGGTAATGGTGCCTTTACTATGATATTTTCAAAACTCTATGATAAGCTTAAGTAATGTCTATTTTAGCGATTGATACTGTAGGTATTGGTAGTTCAATAGCAATAGTTGATTATGATGGTAACTGTTTTGTAGAGCGCAATTTCACCAGCAATCGTCATGCAGAATCATTTTTTCAAATACTAAGTACTTTGTTTGATAAGCACAACTATAATTATGATAAAATAGATCATTTGGCGGTAGTAGTTGGACCAGGAAGTTTCACTGGAATTAGAGTTGGTATATCAGCTGCACAAGGTATAAATCTTGCTACAAATAAGCCGTTATACGGAGTTAGTGCGCTGGAAGTTCAAGCCTACGCAATATCTTTGCTTTGTGCAAATAGCAAAAAAAATATCAGAGCTATAATCAAAAATGCTCAAGGGTTTTATACGCAGTTATTTGATTTCAATTTATTGCCGCTATCTGGTCCAACTGCAGTACGTGACCCTGGTCACGCTACAAGCAGTACACATATGGATTGCAATTTAAATGCTAGCCATGCAGGACTATTAGTTCATTATAGACTGAAGAACAAGCAAAAATTAAAAGAAGTTGAAGCTCTATATTTAAATGAGCCTCAGTATATGAAATCATTATAAACTATTCTTTTGCGTACATGCTAATTTGGCTAAGCTTGTGCATCTGGTTTACTATCTCTTGAGCTACTTCTTTTATACTCATATCTGAATTTTCTATCTCTATAGCACTCGGTGGTGTAAATAAATTGTTAATCCTACATTGCTCTATCATGCTATTTACATTAATCACCTTCCTATTTTTTCTTTGCCTTTTTAATGCAATACGCTTTTGTAATGTCGGTAGATCACACCTAAGTACCACAGGAAGGATTTCTGTGTTCATTTTTTTACTAAGCCTTACTATTGAATCATACATCCTCATGTTCTGATCATTATTTTCCATCAACTCATCAATAAATATGTAATTTTTTGAGTGAATCGGATAATTTTCTATTACCTGAAGCATAATTTGCATAATGCCATATATTCTATCTTGAACTTCTTTAGGTATTTGATCACGTTCAAAGACACCATCGTATATAGAGCAAGCTTGAACATTGTTATAGAACTTACTATTTACAATTAATGCGTTTATCATATTAGATAATTCTATTGCTGTGGAAAGTTTACCACTTCCCGAAAGACCAGAGAGAGATATGAAAAATCCTGCTGGCTGTTTTTTTGTGTTAATATTTACCATATTATTTTCAATCTTGAAACTTACATTTATAATAACATAAAAATGAAGCTTTAAAACATATGAAATATTATATAGAAAATTATTTTTGTAGTTAAGATATTATGTAATTTAAAAACATAAATTCTGTATATAAACTCTATAATAACGATAACTATTTTTAAGCAAGCTACAACACAAAAGTGTTTGGTATTCAGAAAGCAAGACAGAGTGGCATAGACTTATTAGTTTACTACAAGTCTCTTTTCGCGTATAAACCTTCAGAAGATTCTAACAGAGGATTGTGTTGTTAACAAAGAGCAGAGTAAAAAGGGATCTAGTCTATGCCTATCAGATTTTGTCCTACCTTAAGTTCGATGATCATACATATACTCACCTTTCAGTGCGTTCTGAAGATCAAAAGTCGTTTTATATTTATCCGTTTGGTATGCGTTTTGATGAAGTAGATGAACGTTCGTTAATGAAAGTATCATTTGATGGAGATGTAGTTGAAGGCAAAGAATATCAATATAATAGAACTGGCTATATAATTCATGGTTTTGTTTATCAAGCAAGGAAAGATATTCAAGCAATTTTTCACTTGCATACACCTTCTATTGTAGCGGTTTCTTCTCTCAAAGATGGGCTGCTTCCTATAAGTCAATGGGCACTGCACTTTTACAATAAAATCTCTTACCATAATTATAATTCCCTAGCACTTAGCGATACAGAAGGAAAGAGGTTAATAGCTGATCTGAAAGAAAATTTTGTCATGTTAATGCGTAATCATGGATCTATAACGTGTGGTCGGACTATACAAGAAGCAATGTTTTACACGTATCATTTAGAACAAGCGTGCAAAACTCAATGTTTAACGTTAGCAATGAATAAGGAGTTATCAATTCCAAGTGAAGAAATTTGCTCAAAAGCTGTAAAGGATCTCCTATCTTTTGAAAGCAATCTTGGTGAGAGGGATTGGCACGCATGGGTTAGACTAATTAAAAGTAAGTTGTAAGAGACTTTCGCACTACTATCTGTCATCCAAGTAGCGCCTTCTCCCGTCATCCAAGTAGCTGACACTGGTTCCTTTATGACGGTTGTAAGTTGGAAATGTGATATAAAAGAAGCAAGAAGGAAGATAACTCTATAAAAATGTGATTATCGCAGGCTTGAGCGACCGTAAGACGGTAGTATTATAACATACGTAGATATCAAGGTCTATTCTTCGAGACGTTTGAATAGTTGCTTGGGACATATATATGCACCCGTTTACAATCTTAAATTTTAACTTAAACTCTCGAGGTTTTTTATGGTTACATCTTATCAAAATTTTATTGGCATTGATATCGGAAAACTTGAATTTGTTACTGCAGTTAATGAACAAAAAGGTGTCATCAAATTTGACCTTACCCAGAAAAAGTAGAGAGAAAGTTAAGACGTTTTTGGAGTAAAATAAAACGTTTTTTCAAAATATGACAAATAGAAGAGAATATACAGCAGAATTCAAATTAGAAGCTGTTAAGCTGGTTAAAGAAACAGGTCAAGCAAGTACAAAAATAGCAAAAGATCTAGGCTCTGTGGACAAAAAATATGAAAAGAGAGAAAAAGATGGTAGTTTAGCCTAATAGGTAAAAAATGGAGAAACTACCATATGCAATATTACATCAAAGAGGAAAATTGGAAACAAATTTTAGAGTTCATAAAAAGCGTAAAAGGAATGCACAGCAAAGATGAAAAACGTTTAAGAATATTCATAGAGGCAGTGTGGTACATAGTGCGAAGTGGTTGCCAATGGAGACTTTTATCAAAAACTTATGGTAATTACAGGAGTATACATAAGCGATTTAAAAGATGGTGTGAAAGAGATGTCTGGAAAAAATTGCTTGAATATACTAAACAAGAGCCTGATTTAGAAGTTGCTATAATCGACGGTACGATCATCCGAGCCCATCCATGTTCATCTGGATATACAAAAAACTCCAAGGATCAAGAAGCTTTAGGGAGGAGCAAAGGTGGCTTTACAACTAAAATACATGCGCTTGTCTATGCACTTGGAAATCCACTTAAATTTACTCTGACTCCTGGTCAAAGAAATGAAATTACGCAGGCACAAGTGTTGACCGAAAGTATCTATAACTCTACTGTAGTAGCTGACAAGGGCTACGATAGCAATGCCTTTGTTACAAGTCTTGAAGACAAGGGATGTACAGTAGTTATTCCGCCAAAACGGAATCGAAAAGTGCAAAGGTATTACGATGAGCATATCTACAAAGAACGTCATTTGATTGAGTGTTTTTTTGGTAAAATTAAAAATTTTAGGCGCATTTTTTCCAGATTTGATAAAACTGCTGAGGTTTTTATTGGTTTTCTCAATTTTATTGGAGCTCTTGTATGGCTTCTCTAAAATTTTGTCCACAGAGCCTAGAAAGAGTACAGGAGTTTGTCAATGCTAACTTGGTACAAGAACCAATTTATGAAAATTTAAGGGAAGAAGAATCACTATATGCTACAGCTAATAAAAGCACCATCTCCTTAAAAGAAGAAATGAAAGGAATTAGGCTTCTTCTGAATGAAGATGGTGTTAGATCAAAAAAAGCGATACATAATGTTCAAGATGCTTTTAAAAAACAAGTAATGGAAGCAATCAAAAAGCAAGGCTATAGTGTGAGTAGTGAGGAAAGAGAAAGTGGGATTACTGTTGAAGGAAGTAAACCAATAGACGTTCAGCAGATAATACAAGATAATTTTAGTCAATTCACAAAGTTACATGATAAGGCGCTTAATGATAACAAAAACGAAAATCTTAGGAAAAAAGAGCCCATATATCAGAACACTGAAGAGTTATTATCATCACTTCCTCAAAAAAGGAAATCAAGTGATGGTATGGTTGCTGATGGTGAGAATAAAAAACAAGATATTAAGGACATGTCGTCATCCGAAACACAAGCAAACCCAACACGCTCAAAACGTCATGCAATGATGCTTGACCCTCAGCAAATAGAATCTATATACCAGAATGCTGAAGAGTTATCACCAGGTAAAAAATACGCACATATTCAAATCGTTTCCTTAGGCTCTGTGGACAAAAAATATGAAAAGAGAGAAAAAGATGGTAGTTTAGCCTAATAGGTAAAAAATGGAGAAACTACCATATGCAATATTACATCAAAGAGGAAAATTGGAAACAAATTTTAGAGTTCATAAAAAGCGTAAAAGGAATGCACAGCAAAGATGAAAAACGTTTAAGAATATTCATAGAGGCAGTGTGGTACATAGTGCGAAGTGGTTGCCAATGGAGACTTTTACCAAAAACTTATGGTAATTACAGGAGTATACATAAGCGATTTAAAAGATGGTGTGAAAGAGATGTCTGGAAAAAATTGCTTGAATATACTAAACAAGAGCCTGATTTAGAAGTTGCTATAATCGACGGTACGATCATCCGAGCCCATCCATGTTCATCTGGATATACAAAAAACTCCAAGGATCAAGAAGCTTTAGGGAGGAGCAAAGGTGGCTTTACAACTAAAATACATGCGCTTGTCGATGCACTTGGAAATCCACTTAAATTTACTCTGACTCCTGGTCAAAGAAATGAAATTACGCAGGCACAAGTGTTGACCGAAAGTATCTATAACTCTACTGTAGTAGCTGACAAGGGCTACGATAGCAATGCCTTTGTTACAAGTCTTGAAGACAAGGGATGTACAGTAGTTATTCCGCCAAAACGGAATCGAAAAGTGCAAAGGTATTACGATGAGCATATCTACAAAGAACGTCATTTGATTGAGTGTTTTTTTGGTAAAATTAAAAATTTTAGGCGCATTTTTTCCAGATTTGATAAAACTGCTGAGGTTTTTATTGGTTTTCTCAATTTTGTTGGAGCTCTTGTATGGCTTCTCTAAAATTTTGTCCACAGAGCCTAGAGATACCGCGAATGAATTGCGGTATGACGTAGGACTGCTGTTATTCCAGTGTCTGGGCACTGCCGTCTTGGATGGAAAGGCTGGATCCAAGTAGTCAGCTACTCGTATGACATCTTTGTGTTTGAGGCAAAACCAGCTATAACATTTCTTCGCAAACAAATGTTCGTACAGTTGTGGGTCGTGCACAACTCTATTCCTATAATGAGTAGCTCCCTCCTATCTCATTTATATCATATTTTTAACTTACCCAATAACATAAATTACTTTAGCTATGCTATAGTTAAAGTGGCTTAGGTTTACTTACAATTTGAAAAACAACAAATTCGTCATTCCGCTACTCGTTAGCGCTGCGGCGGTATGATGTAGGGAAACCTTTCTTGGGTTAGCTATATCAATAGCATTGCTTTAAAAAGAGTGCCCATATTTTCAGTCAACCTTAAGAATTCACTAAAGATCCTATTCTTTTGTTCATCACTTGCGTTTTTCATTAAAGCCTGGGTTCTTTCTTTTATGCCAAAAAGATATAAAAATTCTCTTTGAGTTAAAATCTCGCAATCTACGTGTTTTAATGAATCTTTTAATGCTTGAAAGTTCACAAGTGCGGTAATATCACTATTACCAACATTCTCAAGAAAATTAGCATACTTATGTTGTTTTATCGATTGCAAAGTGCTCTTATATGCGGGGTATACATAACCGTAATCTACAATCAAAGCAGCTCCTTTATTATTATATATCTTCTTCTCAAGTTTTTTTAATATTTCAACCCCAACTGAACATATTTCCACCACTGCACCATTAAAAAATTTTCCATTTGTCATCTGAGTAGCTGACACTGGAATCCATGATTCTTTTTTTCTGGATTCCAGTGTCACGCACTGGCATGACACCAAGAGACTGCCATCATCTTGTTTTGTCACCATATTTTCATACCACCCCTCATTATGATATACAAACTGATCTATCGGAAGAGCGTCAAAGAACTCATTTGCTAAAAAAATGGTTGGTTGTTCTGGTAGGTCGTCAATATTTTTGTGCCAATTAACATCTAAGCCTTTTAATTTTTCCTTTTGTATCTTCCGTAAAGTAGGGCTTATTTCAACTAAGTGGATCAACATTGAATTAAAAAAGCTGCTGTATTTTTTAGTGACTCTTATTATATCGTGAATGAGTGTTCCTTTGCCTGGCCCAAGTTCAACTAGAGAAAATTTTGATGGCTTTCCTAATTTTTCCCATGTATGCATTATCCAAACTGCAATTACTTCACCAAATAATTGGCTGATCTCAGGTGCGGTAGTAAAATCACCATCCTTACCAAGCGGTAATTTACTTGTATAATAGCCGTATTTTTCATGGTACAAAACGGCATTCATGAAATCACTGATGGATATTGATCCTTGACTTTTGTCAATTAATTCGTGTATATAAGTGAGCATGTTATTAATAAATGTTTAACTATAGCGTGCCATAATATAAAATAGTAGAGTATTTATATATATAGTATAAACTTAAGTTTGTGAGTAATAGTGCTTCAGTTATGGACGACAAAAACACCGATTATGTTGCCCTTATACCTCAAGATGATAGTATTGAATACAAATTTGAAGAAGCTGTCAATTTTATAGAAAACAAGGTTATAAATGCTGATAGGCTAACTTTAGCGGAAGTGTTTCAAGTGCTAGTTCAAATGCTAGATGGTGATCTAGCATTGGTAAAAAAAGTACTAGCATATGCTAATATTATGGCAAAGCATGGAATGAAGGTAGCAAAAGAGTCGCAATTAAGCAGAGCTGATGTTCGCCGAGCTTTGGAAGGTAGAGAAAGTGTTATCAATAGACAAGATTTTATAAAGAAACCGCCTCTTCCACCTGCTATAAAATCGACCAAAAAGAAAAGTAGAGGTCTTTAAATGGCCGAATCTATAAAAAAATTTACTGTACAATGTGACTTCAAAGGACAAAGTTCACCTTTTGCAATATACATAGGAAATCCAAAAAGTGATGCTCATCCAATTCATCATCAAGATTCCTGGCTTGTAAAAGAACGTGGAGGGAATATTCCTAATAAAGTAAAAGAAAGTCTACAAAAATTATATAAACTATCTCAAGAAAATGGAGTCTCTTTCTCAGAGTTATGCGCGTATGCCATTACTGTGGTTAGTAATAATGATAAAAAAAGCGATAGCAAAAAATAGCAAACTGCTCTCTTATCATCCAATATCTTCTTCCTGTCTTTCCTATACCTTCTCTCTTGTCATCCCAGTGCTTGACACTGGGATCCAGCTAGGCTCTGTGGACAAAATTTTAGAGAAGCCATACAAGAGCTCCAACAAAATTGAGAAAACCAATAAAAACCTCAGCAGTTTTATCAAATCTGGAAAAAATGCGCCTAAAATTTTTAATTTTACCAAAAAAACACTCAATCAAATGACGTTCTTTGTAGATATGCTCATCGTAATACCTTTGCACTTTTCGATTCCGTTTTGGCGGAATAACTACTGTACATCCCTTGTCTTCAAGACTTGTAACAAAGGCATTGCTATCGTAGCCCTTGTCAGCTACTACAGTAGAGTTATAGATACTTTCGGTCAACACTTGTGCCTGCGTAATTTCATTTCTTTGACCAGGAGTCAGAGTAAATTTAAGTGGATTTCCAAGTGCATCGACAAGCGCATGTATTTTAGTTGTAAAGCCACCTTTGCTCCTCCCTAAAGCTTCTTGATCCTTGGAGTTTTTTGTATATCCAGATGAACATGGATGGGCTCGGATGATCGTACCGTCGATTATAGCAACTTCTAAATCAGGCTCTTGTTTAGTATATTCAAGCAATTTTTTCCAGACATCTCTTTCACACCATCTTTTAAATCGCTTATGTATACTCCTGTAATTACCATAAGTTTTTGGTAAAAGTCTCCATTGGCAACCACTTCGCACTATGTACCACACTGCCTCTATGAATATTCTTAAACGTTTTTCATCTTTGCTGTGCATTCCTTTTACGCTTTTTATGAACTCTAAAATTTGTTTCCAATTTTCCTCTTTGATGTAATATTGCATATGGTAGTTTCTCCATTTTTTACCTATTAGGCTAAACTACCATCTTTTTCTCTCTTTTCATATTTTTTGTCCACAGAGCCTAGGTTGGTGAATATAAAAGTAGCTAATCTCATTTATATTAAAACACTACGTTTTTGATGGGGTTGCGTGAAAAACTGGATTCCAGTGTCAAGCACTGGAATGACACCACCTGCCACACAAATTGCCTACAAATTACAATGTTCGTACAGTAAGTACTGAAATGACATCATTTACTATGTAATATTGTGTCATATTACAGATATATAGTTTAATCCCTCAATATTTCATTTATAGAGATTTTCGATCTCGTCTTTTCATCCACTTTTTTTACTATGACTGCACAATAGGTTGAAATATTATTTTTAGATGGAATAGACCCTGATATCACTACAGAATAAGGCGGTACTTCGCCATAAAATACCTTGCTAGTTCCTCTATCAATAATCTTTGTTGATGCCCCAATAAACACACCCATGCCAAGGACTGATCCTTCTCTCACTACCACACCCTCGGCTACCTCGCTACGTGCTCCAATAAAGCAATTATCTTCTATAATGACAGGTGAAGCTTGAATAGGCTCAAGGACTCCACCTATTCCCACTCCACCGGAAATATGACAGTTTTTTCCTATTTGCGCATAGCTACCAATCGTTGACCAGGTATCTATCATTGTTCCTGAATCAACATATGCACCAACGTTGATAAAACTTGGCATTAGAACAACATTTGTACCTATATAAGCAGATCGGCGAACAAAACACCCAGGAACTGCTCTAATTTTTAACCGGCGAAATTTCTCCTCATTCCATTCACTAAACTTGTTACCGATCTTATCAAACCAGCAATTAGTATTATCTATTATTTTATTTTCTTCGGTGAGAAAATGTAATAATATTGCCTGCTTTATCCACTTATGTACTACCCATTCTCCACTTGATAGCTTTTCTGCTACTCTAATTTTGCCACTATCAAGGAGCTCAATTACCTCTTTAATTGCTATTCTTGCTGTTTTCTTTAGATTACAGTCATTAAATTTTTCTCTATTTTTCCAAATATCTTCTATCTCACTCTGTGCTTTTTTTAGTTGCAAATCTTCCATTTGTTATATATATATATTGATATTAAATTTGTAGCTCTGTATCATTTAAGCTTGTTACTACTTTATATGTAAGTGTTATGAAAATACAATGTAATAGTTGTACTAAAACTTACTTAGTATCCCCCGAGCAAATTGGCGCATCTGGAAGAAAGGTAAAGTGTACGAACTGCAATCACATGTGGCATGAATATCTAGAAGAAGTGTCAAACAAATCGCACTCTGCTAATATACAGGAAAAAAAAGTTAGCGGAAGGAATTTTTTACAAAATCTAGCATTTACCACTCTAGCTTTTGCAACAGCTACAGGATTATGCGTCGTAATTGCTAATGGCATCTTTCCTAGAGAGATGAACAAAGCATACAAAACGATCAGTTCATATAAGGATTCAATAAGCTATAAATTAGGGTACAAAAAAGAACAAACAGAAAGTCCAAATGTAAAAGAACTTGCTGTAAATAAGTTTTATCAAGACTACCTTTTTTTATCTAATTTAAGATCTAGTTAAATAGGCATAAGCCGTCGCCGGTATCGGTATTCAGTTTCTCTAGCTACTCAGATGGTGCTTAGGGTGACAGAGTTTTAAAAATAAGTTATTTTTTAGCAAAAAAGGCAGCTCATGAGTATTAAAATTGCACCTTCTATACTTTCAGCAGATTTTGCAAAATTAGGGGAAGAAGTAAGAAAAATTAGCGATTTAGGTGTGGATTACATACACATAGACGTTATGGATGGGAATTTCGTTCCAAATATTACAATTGGTCCTAGCGTTGTCTCTGCAATACGTAAATATAGCAATCTTCCTTTTGATGTGCATTTAATGGTCAAATCTCCTGGTAACCACATTGAAAGCTTTATAAATGCTGGTGCTGATATTATCACTGTACATGCAGAAGCAGAGACACACCTTGAGAGGTTGATAAGAAAGATAAAGTCATACAAAAATGTAAACGACGAAAAAAAACCGATTCAAGTTGGAGTTTCAATTGTTCCTTCAACTTCTCCAAGTGTGCTTGAATACATAATACATGAGCTAGATATTGTGCTGATTATGACAGTCAACCCTGGCTTTGGAGGACAGGAATTCATTCATTCACAGTTGAACAAGATATCTACTATAAAAAAAATGATACAAGAGCGTAACCTTAAAACACAAATTTCAGTAGATGGTGGAATTAACTTTTTTAACGCAGCTGATATAATAAAAGCAGGTGCAGATATTTTAGTTGCGGGATCGGCGATATTCAAGGCTGAAGATATTAAGAAGGCCGTAAACGATCTTAAAAATCCATCGTTGTGACCCTATATAGCTAAAGTGGCTTAGGTTTACCTACAATTTGAAAAACAACAAATTCGTCATTCCGCTACTCGTTAGCGGAATCTATGCTGAGATACCGCGGCGGTATGACGTAGAAAAACCTTTCTTGGGTTGTATCCGTTCAGCTAAGCGGTGTGAGAGATGATAGATAAGAGGTTTTGGAAAGGATTGAGACCCATTTGTTTCCATGTTAGTTAAGTATAATGAAATTATCCGTTCAAGTTCCCCGCTTCGATTGGGTAAAATATGAATTTTTGCGATAAACGACATAATGCCGTATCTGCTGTTCAGCATGGTTGTTTGTCAGCGGAATGTTTTCTGGGTCATCTAAAAAATTCCACATCATTCTTTCAGATTTCAAAATATTTTTCGCAACTCGAGAAGCTCCAATTGCTTCAGGTAAGTAGGATATCTCCTTCAAGTAATACCTTGTACGTTTTCGCAATTTCCTGGCACGTCTGGTAAATCTAAAAACATAGTTGATCTATCTCATTTTTCAGTAGAGCTTTTTTTAGCGCAAACAACTCAATGGTAACATTTCTCAAATAACAACCGAGAACTTTAACTTCAATGTTCCAACTATGCGCTAACCTTTCAAAGTCTCGTATCAAATGAGCCCAGCAGATTTGCCTGTTTTTATCGGCAAAGTAGTTGTATGCTGCGTACCTGTCGTAAGCTATTGCGATTGCAGAACTTACTATTTTGTAAAACCTTCATTCCTCTTGACTCTGTCAATTTTATAAAACTTGCTGTATTACTGGCAAACATCCAGCACCAACCAAGTTTACTTTTGTTATAATGGCTCGTTTCATCGATATGCAGAACTTCACTTTTACTTACTTCTTGCTCGATTTGCTCATATGCTTCTTGGCATTTTTCTGCAACTCTAGCCTCGCTATTTGACACGCTACCAACACTGATGTCCAGGTTGAAAATATTTTTTATAATATTTGCTACTTCTCTTTTCGAGTTCTTGTAAAATCCGCTCAGCGCCGCGATTGTTGACTTAACTTTTGGACCAAATGTATCCGCAGTAACACCTTCTGGTAGCCTGCTACTTTTTCTTTTTCCACACTTGCAACAGCGGCCATTGGTATTCCACAACATAAGCTGGCAAATCAACTTTTTGATGAATGTATGGCTCTTTCGATATCGCAATTTCTCCTCCGCACTCGCAAGAACTCTATTTTCACCACTTCATCTGCTTCCATTTTAGGGCGATACTTTCCTTCATGCCCAATCTGTGCCCCTATTTTCCTGTCACTTTTTTTCTTTTTCTTCTTTAGCTTGTATAACTCTTTTGAGCTCGTTATCGATGAATTTTGTGAATTCAGACCTAGTCTTTCTTTCAATTCAGCATTTTCGATTCTTAGCGCCTTATTCTCAGATCTAAAATTTTCGTTTTCTATCTCTAACCTCTTTATCTCTGCTTTTAGTTGCTCTATCTCTATTTTAAAGCTTCCACAGAGCTTGAGAAGACTAGCTAGGCTCTGTGGACAAAATTTTAGAGAAGCCATACAAGAGCTCCAACAAAATTGAGAAAACCAATAAAAACCTCAGCAGTTTTATCAAATCTGGAAAAAATGCGCCTAAAATTTTTAATTTTACCAAAAAAACACTCAATCAAATGACGTTCTTTGTAGATATGCTCATCGTAATACCTTTGCACTTTTCGATTCCGTTTTGGCGGAATAACTACTGTACATCCCTTGTCTTCAAGACTTGTAACAAAGGCATTGCTATCGTAGCCCTTGTCAGCTACTACAGTAGAGTTATAGATACTTTCGGTCAACACTTGTGCCTGCGTAATTTCATTTCTTTGACCAGGAGTCAGAGTAAATTTAAGTGGATTTCCAAGTGCATCGACAAGCGCATGTATTTTAGTTGTAAAGCCACCTTTGCTCCTCCCTAAAGCTTCTTGATCCTTGGAGTTTTTTGTATATCCAGATGAACATGGATGGGCTCGGATGATCGTACCGTCGATTATAGCAACTTCTAAATCAGGCTCTTGTTTAGTATATTCAAGCAATTTTTTCCAGACATCTCTTTCACACCATCTTTTAAATCGCTTATGTATACTCCTGTAATTACCATAAGTTTTTGGTAAAAGTCTCCATTGGCAACCACTTCGCACTATGTACCACACTGCCTCTATGAATATTCTTAAACGTTTTTCATCTTTGCTGTGCATTCCTTTTACGCTTTTTATGAACTCTAAAATTTGTTTCCAATTTTCCTCTTTGATGTAATATTGCATATGGTAGTTTCTCCATTTTTTACCTATTAGGCTAAACTACCATCTTTTTCTCTCTTTTCATATTTTTTGTCCACAGAGCCTAGTAGATCAGACATATTTACCACACATACTACTTGTGATATTATGTTTTTAGCACTCCTTGTCTACTTTTTATTTTACCGCTCCGCTGAACGGATACCTTTTTTTTACTGTTTGAGTATGTAAGGATTATGACGACCTATCCCAAACCTCAACTATATCCTCACTAAACTCTATTATCTTTGTTTTTTTAAACTGATAACAGTTGTTAATGAATTGAATCCCTAAATCTCCTACAAAAGGAGTGGCATCATTGCCTAAAATTTTACCACTGCGGCATATTATCAACCTGTCGATTAAATTACACTTTAATAGTTCTGTGATTAACACTCCTCCACCTTCAACTAATAACCTTGTTATACCGATTTCTGAAACAAGTTTTAATGCCATGTCCTTTAGGCAGGCTTTGCCTGCATCGTTTGAATTGACTTTCAAGTAGTTAATATTTTTTATTTTTTCTTTTACTTCTTTATTCGTTATCACCCAAGTTGTTACTTTATCTGCAGTCTTTGCAATGTTATGCTCTTCCTTTAATCTCCCTTGGCTATCTATAATTAGCCTTATTGGCGATCTACTTCCGAGTCCTGGTAATCTGCAAGTTAAGAGTGGATCATCATTAATAAGAGTATTGCTGCCAATCATAATTGCATCATATTTCGTTCTGAGCTCATGCACCCAGTTTCTCGTATTTTCACTTGTTATCCATTTGCTATCGCCTGTAAATGTTGCGATTTTTCCGTCAAGAGTTGTTGCGACTTTGCAAGCTATAAATGGTCTATGTAATTCTTTAGTGGTGAAAAAACCGACATTCAGTTCTTCTGCTTCTTTTTGCATAATACCTTGCTCAACTTCAATTCCTGCTTCTTTCAGAGCTTTAATGCCTCCACCTGAAACTCTACTATCTGGGTCAATAGTTGCAATTACTACTCTTTTTATGCCAGTTTTTATGATTTTTGCAGTGCAAGGCCCCGTGACTCCGTGATGACAACATGGCTCAAGAGTGATATATATAGTTGCGCCATGAGTTGAATCTTTAGCGTTTTGCAAAGCGACTACCTCCGCATGCGGACGCCCACTAATCCCTGTATATCCCTCACTAACAATTGTACCATCTTTTACAATAACACACCCGACAGCAGGATTTGGTGCAACATTTCCAAGATTTTTTTCTGCAAGCCTTAATGCAATTGACATGAAATGATCATCAGTCATTAGAAAGAAGTCATTTCGTATGAGGTATCAAAAATTCTTCTGTGCTCGTGTATAGCAAATCTATCTGTCATACCTGAGATATAGTCACATATTATTACTGAACGCTGAGATTCACAAGCGAGTTTGCTCCACTCTGTGGGAAGTAATCCTGGGTTTTCATAAAAACATTGAAAGAGTTCCTGTATTATGCGTTTTGCTTTGTTCATCGTTCTACTCAGTTTATAGCTTCTGTATATTTTCTCCATGTTGAATCTTTTCATTTCTTTTGTAGCATTCGCAACTTCTGGTGAAAATGTGACTAGCATTTTATTTAGACTTCTTACGTCTTTTACGCTTTTTATTTTGTGATCTTCAATATTTCTTTCAGTCTGAGAAACAACATCACTTATCATAGTTCCTATAGTTCCACTCAGTGATTCATGTATGAGTTTGCTCTGAGGCAATTCTGAATATCTGCTCCTTATGTCTTTAAACATTTTTTCAATTAAAGGAACATTCAGCAAATCTTCGATGGTTACTAAATTCGCCCTGAGTGCATCATCAAGATCGTGAACACTGTAAGCAATATCATCGGCAATTGAAGCAACTTGCGCTTCAATGCTTGAAAATTCTTCAAGTTTTAGATCATATTTTTTGTTGTATTCTAATAACAGCTGATTACTTGTAGAAGACTCCGCGTTTTGACCAAGCAAGGGACCGTTATGTTTTGCAACTCCTTCAATCACCTCCCAACTTAGATTCATACCATCAAAATCAGCATGTTTTTGTTCAAGATAAGTTAAAATCCTTATAGCTTGAACATTATGATCAAACTCATACTTCTCATTATCAAGATTCAAATCTTGAACTGATTTCTTTAGAGCATCTTCACCTGCATGACCAAATGGAGGATGACCAAGATCATGTGCGAGCGCTATGCATTCAGTGATATCCTCATTTAAGCCAAGTCTACGCGCAATGGACCTTGCAATTTGTGCAACTTCAAGGCTATGAGTAAGCCGAGTGCGATAGTAGTCGTGCTCATAATTGATAAAAACTTGTGTTTTGTACTCCAACTTTCTAAACGCATTAGAGTGAATGATACGGTCCCTATCACGCTGAAAGCAGCTGCGATTCTCATCTTCTGGCTCTTTGAAGTATCTCCCTTTTGTTTTGCTTGGAAAACATGCATAATTTAATAGAAAATTATTGTTTGACATGTAAAATTTCTACTATAATAAGTTATCAATAATAAACGGTGGTTACTATGTCAACAAATTACAACATCAACTTAACTGATAATGCACTAAAAAAAATCCACTCTCTTGCAGAGCAGGAAGGGGATAAGAGTTCCATTTTACGGGTTGCAGTTTCAGGTGGTGGATGTTCTGGCTTCAAATACAATTTTCTTATGGATCAAATGAATAAAAATCTATCTTTGGATGATGAAGACGATGATTACGATGATGAGTTTGATGACGAAGACGAAGATGATGATTATGAAGAAAGCGAGGACTATAGAAGCCACTCCAGTTTTAGCGAAAAAGGTAAAGATATAGTAATTAATGATGAAAATGGCAATCCTGTATTAATGGTTGATAATTGTTCAGCAAAATTTTTAAATAACTCAGTTATAGATTATACTGAGGATCTCAGTGGTTCTGGTTTTCAAATAAAGAATGCCTTTGCTAAATCCCAGTGTGGTTGTGGCAACAGCTTCTCAGTTTAGTCAAAAATTTGATGTCATTCCAGTGCGTGACACTGGAATCCAGCCTTTTACGAAATCCCATCACAAACGTTGTGTTTTAACATAGGATTAGCTACTTTTATGCTCACCAACTTAATAAAATTCCTGGATCCCAGTGTCAGCTACTTGGATGACACTCTTCTCTGGTGGAGGGTGCTCTCAAGTCACAACGTTCATATAGTTGTATACTTGACACTGAGGTTTATTCTTCTATTTCTTTTTTACTGGTTATGCACTATCATTTGCTATGCAAGCACAACATTTGTATGGTTATAGGTCTTTTAAACATGGGTGGTAATGTAGCACTAGAACTAACTTCTGTAGATAAAAGCTTCAAGGACAATTCTGCTGTTGTAAAGGATATCAACTTAAGTGTTACAAGAGGGCAAGTAGTAGCGCTGATTGGCAATTCAGGTGCAGGGAAAACAACTATATTGCAAATCGCAGGCTTGTTGGATAAGCCAACTTCAGGTATAGTTACGATAGATGGAATAAATTGCACACAAGCCAGTAATAAGCATAAAACTCATGTAAGAAGAAATTTTCTTAGTTTTGTTTATCAATTTCACTATTTGTTACAAGAGTTATCGGTGTTGGAAAATATTATGCTTCCTCAACTCATTGCAGGAAAAAGCAAAGCTGAAGCAAAAAAAAATTCGCAAGCAACATTGGAAAAATTTGGTCTGGAAAACAAAGCAAGTAGCATGGTATCTGAAGTTTCAGGTGGGGAAAGGCAGAGAGTTGCAATTGCAAGAAGCATTGTAAATTCTCCAAAGCTTTTACTTGCAGATGAGCCAACAGGAAACTTAGATCCAACAAATTCTTTTAACGTGTTTTTACTGCTACATTCATACGTAAAGGAAAATAACAGCTCTATGCTTATAGTAACACACAATCATCTCCTTGCAGAAAAGGCAGACTGCATTTTCCAATTGAGAGATCGATCATTAGTGAAGTTGTGAGTAGGAAAAATAGCACAATTTCTATGCCTTATACTTATCTAACCAATGATCATTAACAGAGTACAACTCGCATGAAATGCTTTCATTGCTTTTTATACACGGACTTTTTAACTTACGCTGTTTACTTAGGGAACACCCCGATAACATAAACACAGCTAAAACAAAAAATAATAGCTTTTTAAACATAACAAAACCTTTTCATTTATATTACTACACTCATTTCTCTTGTTTGTAAAGATTAGGCATATTCTTTTACCCTTACCTCTTTTTTGACCTTTTGAGAAGAAATAGTTGCACTATTCAAGCGCAGTTTTATATAATTGTCCACGATTTGAGTCACTTCCTCTTCTTTATCCTTTAGAAAGTGATTAGTATCATCTATTATATGGTATTTCATGTGATCACTTCTTACTGAATTTATCAACCTTTTTGATAATTCTGTTACATCGCTTTCTTCTGAGATTGTATCATTACTGCTTTGTATTATAAGCCCAGAAACTGGACAGGGAGAAAGAAAAGAAAAATCGTACTTAGTTACCGGAAGAGAAAGAGCAATAAAACCCACTATCTCAGGGCGGCGCATTGTTAGCTGCATAGCCACCCATGCTCCAAAAGAAAAACCAGCGATCCAAATTGGAACATTGCTAGGATTATGTTCCTGAAGCCAATCAATGGCTACCGCAGCGTCAGTTAATTCTCCTATACCCTTATCAAAAGTTCCGGTAGATTTTCCCACACCACGAAAGTTAATTTTCAATGCAGAAAAATTGTTATCGATAAAAGACGTATATGTACTATGTACAATTTTACTATCCATATTACCACCATATTGAGGATGATGATGTAAAACCAGCACAACCGGCGCGTTGGCATCTTTGCTTTGGTGGTATTCACCTTCTATCTTTCTTGTTGCATTATTTAAAAAAACTTCAACCATGATAACTCCTAATAAGAACCCGCTTGACAGGTATTGATGACGTGAGTTATTAATTATGTATTAATTTCGCTGTTTTTGCAATAAATTTTTTATCGTGTTAAAGCTAACGTACATAGTTATGATTATAGTTGATGGTAAACTTATTTAAGTGACAGATGAGTCCATTCTCTTTAGAAAACAGTGGTTGCGTATATGCTGATTACAATGCAACTGCTCCAATTAGTGAAAATGTAAAAAAAAGTATATTTGAGGTCTTGTCAAAACAAACGCTCAATCCATCATCACTACATAAGAGAGGACAAGAAGCGAGGAAGATTCTTCAGGATGCAAGAGATAACGTACGTGGTGCTATTGGCGTCTCAAGTGATAAAGAAATAGTTTTTACGTCTGGTGCAACTGAAGCGAATAACCTTGTTATGAGAGGAATAGCAGGCTACCTGCATATAATTTCAGCTATAGAGCATCCTTCAATTCTTAATTCTGCATGTAATCCATATATAATACCTGTTAATCAGGAGGGCATTGTTGACTTTTTAGAGCTAGAAAAAATTCTAAGCGAACTTAAAGGAAACAAAGCAATAGTTTCAGTTATGATGGCAAATAACGAAACCGGAGTTATTCAACCTATTGAGGAAATAGCTAAAATAGTACACAAGTTTGGAGCAATTTGCCACACTGACACTGCTCAAAGTGTTGGGAAAATTAAAGTTAATATGGAAGATTTAGGAGTGGATTTACTCACTTTATCCGCCCATAAATTTGGCGGTGTAGCAGGCAGTGGAGTTTTAATATTCAATAAAGAACTTGCGATAGAACCTATTATAATAGGTGGTGGACAAGAGAAGGGATTTCGTGGTGGTACGGAAAATATTGTTGCAATTGCAGGCCTTTCTGCCGCATTGCAAAATATTCCAGATCTTCTATCAAAAATGGATGAAGTAAAGGAGCTACGCGATCAATTAGAGTGTGAATTATTAAATCTTGCCAGTGACATAAGGATCTTCGGTAAAGACTCAAAGAGGCTGCCAAACACAAGTTTTATTTATATGCCAGGAGTAAAGAGTGATGTGCAGCTCATGCATTTTGACTTGAATCATATTGCAGTTAGTAATGGTTCCGCATGTTCTTCTGGAAAAGTTGAGCCTTCCCATGTTTTGCTTGCAATGGGGGCAACAAAAGAGCAAGCAGAGTGTTCAATTAGAATCAGTATAGGTCCAGAAACTAAACCACAAGACATAAAAAAAATAGTGGATTGTTGGTATAATATCTACAAGCAGAACACCTTGGTATAGATAATACGTGGTATCATGCAGGGAGCTATAAATTAGATGTAAAAAATTCCTTTACAAGTTTCGCCAGCCCCCTTATCATGAAACTGAAGCTATTTATTTATCTTCTCTGTACAGATTAAATGACAAAAAAACTCACGTATCTGGCGTCTCATGTTTAATTTTTTGCACTATGTGCATTCTATGTCTTTATCAAATTTCTGGGTTTTTACCTACACAAGCTGAAATACGCTTATAAAGCATTTAAAACATTAAAAAACGCCAACTTAAAAAATGGATAGTGAATAACTAGCTACCCTAGGGTTTCTTTTGCCTTTTTTTCTGTTTAGTAAATTTCTTAACGTTTATAATTTAGATTAGTTGCAGCTTAAAAGCAGCTGAATCGCGGTTATTAAGTGTTTAGAATAAAAAAACGCCATACTTGAAAGTATAATGTAAGTAATTAGCCAACCACGGGGCTTCTTTTGCCTTTTTTTTCATTTGGTAAATTTCTTAATGTTTATGGCTAAAGCAATTTAAGAGACCGAAAATGGTGTCATTCCAGCGCGTGACGCTGGAATCCAGTTCTTATTACCTGGTGTAAAGTTAAGTTTCCTGGATCCCAGTGTCTGGGCACTGGGATGACGCCTCTGGGCACTGCCGTCATAAAGGAACCAGTGTCAGCTACTTGAATGACATCATAGGGGGTGCTGCCCTGACAATCGTCATCCCGCTACTTGTTAGCGGGATCTAGAGATACCGCGAATGAATCGCGGTATGACGGTTCGCGGCGGTATGACGTAGGATTGCTGTCATTCCAGTCTGGAATCCAGCCTTTATTATGCAGCCACTTGGTTGAAATTAAGTCTTCTGGATCCAAGTAGTCAGGGCACTGGGATGACACCATTTGCTGTGCAATTTACCTTCAAAAATGAATGTTCGTACAGCTATGGATTCATTCGCGGTATCTCACCATAGATCCCGCTGACAAGCAGCGGTATGACGGTTATCAGTAAACATGAATTACTTTAGCCATGCAATCAGGCTCCCTAAAAACACTTTATAGCTCTTGAGTATAAAAAAAAATTCCTTTAATAATAAGGCATGCTAATCAGGAATTTAATAAAACAAGCAACTCAAGTAGGAAGCAGTGAAAATGCAATACGGTATGTCGAATATCTCTATCAATTTGAGAAGTTTAGAAACACATTAAACCTCACTTTATCACTAATAAAGCAAAATAGGCTCTCATTTGAAATATACCAAGAGGGATTAGTGGATATGGAAGAGGGAGTGTGTAAGACAATCAGGTCTTCCAGTGTAAATAGATATGTTATTGTACTGAGGAAGTCAAACCCATACATTATAGTGCATGAACTTTCACACATGGTTGAAAATGAACTGAACTTAAGTTTGGAACAGGAATTTCTCCATAAAGTTTACCAGGATATTGAGCAGAACCTAAAGCAAGCAAATATTCTTGTGCAGAAAATTATCGGCCAAGTTATATTTAAAGAGATACAGGCTTATCAAACTGCAAAATCACGTGCATCTGAATTATTTGCACGCTACTTTGAGCTGTTTGCTTGGGCGCAGGAGGTTTACCCTAAAGATAAAGAATACTTAATCCGCACTCAAGACTTAAACAAAGTGTTCCTTGCTACTGATCAATGGAAAAAGAGCTACCTGGATCCACAAATGATGGAGAGAATAGATAAGGAAATTAAGGAATACAGCAATAAAACTGCCACTAAAGACGTAACCAAAGTGCAAAGCAGTTGGACTAATAAATTTTCTCCTGGGGGCAAAAAAATTAGCTCCATATTTGAAGATGATGATTAGCTTATAGTGCAGGTTTTCCTACGTCATACCGCTGCGAACCGTCATACCGCGATTCATTCTTTTGGTGTACGAACATTGCAATTTGCAGGTAATTTGAGTAGTAGATGGTGTCATTCCAGTGCTTGACACTGGAATCCAGTTTCTATTGTACAGCCACCTGGTGTGCTCATTTAAAGTGAAGTTTTCTGGATCCCAGTGTCTAGGCACTGGGATGACACCATTCTTTTTCCTGGATCCCAGTGTCTGGGCACTGGAATGACACCTTCCTAGGCTCTGTGGACAAAATTTTAGAGAAGCCATACAAGAGCTCCAACAAAATTGAGAAAACCAATAAAAACCTCAGCAGTTTTATCAAATCTGGAAAAAATGCGCCTAAAATTTTTAATTTTACCAAAAAAACACTCAATCAAATGACGTTCTTTGTAGATATGCTCATCGTAATACCTTTGCACTTTTCGATTCCGTTTTGGCGGAATAACTACTGTACATCCCTTGTCTTCAAGACTTGTAACAAAGGCATTGCTATCGTAGCCCTTGTCAGCTACTACAGTAGAGTTATAGATACTTTCGGTCAACACTTGTGCCTGCGTAATTTCATTTCTTTGACCAGGAGTCAGAGTAAATTTAAGTGGATTTCCAAGTGCATCGACAAGCGCATGTATTTTAGTTGTAAAGCCACCTTTGCTCCTCCCTAAAGCTTCTTGATCCTTGGAGTTTTTTGTATATCCAGATGAACATGGATGGGCTCGGATGATCGTACCGTCGATTATAGCAACTTCTAAATCAGGCTCTTGTTTAGTATATTCAAGCAATTTTTTCCAGACATCTCTTTCACACCATCTTTTAAATCGCTTATGTATACTCCTGTAATTACCATAAGTTTTTGGTAAAAGTCTCCATTGGCAACCACTTCGCACTATGTACCACACTGCCTCTATGAATATTCTTAAACGTTTTTCATCTTTGCTGTGCATTCCTTTTACGCTTTTTATGAACTCTAAAATTTGTTTCCAATTTTCCTCTTTGATGTAATATTGCATATGGTAGTTTCTCCATCTTTTACCTATTAGGCTAAACTACCATCTTTTTCTCTCTTTTCATATTTTTTGTCCACAGAGCCTAGAACACTAGGCTCTGTGGACAAAATTTTAGAGAAGCCATACAAGAGCTCCAACAAAATTGAGAAAACCAATAAAAACCTCAGCAGTTTTATCAAATCTGGAAAAAATGCGCCTAAAATTTTTAATTTTACCAAAAAAACACTCAATCAAATGACGTTCTTTGTAGATATGCTCATCGTAATACCTTTGCACTTTTCGATTCCGTTTTGGCGGAATAACTACTGTACATCCCTTGTCTTCAAGACTTGTAACAAAGGCATTGCTATCGTAGCCCTTGTCAGCTACTACAGTAGAGTTATAGATACTTTCGGTCAACACTTGTGCCTGCGTAATTTCATTTCTTTGACCAGGAGTCAGAGTAAATTTAAGTGGATTTCCAAGTGCATCGACAAGCGCATGTATTTTAGTTGTAAAGCCACCTTTGCTCCTCCCTAAAGCTTCTTGATCCTTGGAGTTTTTTGTATATCCAGATGAACATGGATGGGCTCGGATGATCGTACCGTCGATTATAGCAACTTCTAAATCAGGCTCTTGTTTAGTATATTCAAGCAATTTTTTCCAGACATCTCTTTCACACCATCTTTTAAATCGCTTATGTATACTCCTGTAATTACCATAAGTTTTTGGTAAAAGTCTCCATTGGCAACCACTTCGCACTATGTACCACACTGCCTCTATGAATATTCTTAAACGTTTTTCATCTTTGCTGTGCATTCCTTTTACGCTTTTTATGAACTCTAAAATTTGTTTCCAATTTTCCTCTTTGATGTAATATTGCATATGGTAGTTTCTCCATTTTTTACCTATTAGGCTAAACTACCATCTTTTTCTCTCTTTTCATATTTTTTGTCCACAGAGCCTAGTGGAAATTGCTCTCAAATCATAATGTTCGTACAGTTGTGCGCGGCATCTCATCAGCTAACAAGCAGCGGGATGACGGTTGTCGGTAAATCTTTTAGCTGTAGAAGTTAACTTTGCAGTTAACTTCTACAGCGTTTCAAGATATAGTTTTGACAATAAAGTGCTCGAATATACATGAAAACCATTTTAGCTGTTGAAACAAGCTGCGACGAAACTGCAGTAGCGATTGTAAATAGTGACAAGCAAGTCCTTGCTCACGAAATTCTCTCCCAAGCAGAACACAAAAAACGTGGTGGAGTGATCCCTGAAATAGCTTCACGTGCTCATATGAAGCATTTAAGTGGTCTAATAAAAAGCGCCGTGGAAAAATCTAACCTTAACTTTTGTGACCTCAATGCGATTGCAGCAACATCAGGACCAGGACTCATAGGTGGATTAATAGTTGGTACAATGATGGCTAAAGCAATTGCGCATGTAGCACAAAAACCGTTCATTGCAGTGAATCACTTAGAAGCGCATGCATTGGTTATTAGGTTACTGCATGAGGTAAAATTTCCATTTTTAGTCCTACTAATATCAGGTGGTCACTGTCAATTTTTAATTGCACAGGATGTAGGTAAATACATTAAACTTGGAGAAACGCTCGATGATTCACTAGGAGAAGCATTTGATAAAGTTGCTAAGATGCTGGGTTTAAGCTATCCCGGAGGGCCATTAATTGAAAAGTTAGCTAAAAAAGGCAATGGTGCAAGATTTAAATTGCCAAGGGCAATGATAAAACGTTCTGGATGTAACTTTTCGTTTTCTGGAATTAAAACAGCAGTAAAAAACTTAGTGCAAGAACTTAAAATGAGCGAGCAAGATGTGTGTGATGTATGTGCTTCGTTTCAAGAGTGTATTAGTGACATACTGCTGGACAGGGTTAGTAATGCGATTATTATGGCCGAATCTTTAAATATCAAAATCAATGACTTTGTGATTACCGGCGGAGTTGCAGCAAATAATTTCTTGAGAGAAAAATTAAAACAACACATAAACTTAAACATATTTTTTCCTCCCAACAACCTATGTACAGATAATGCAATAATGGTTGGATGGGCAGGAATTGAAATGTTACAGAAAAGCTATATAGATTCTCTCAATTTTGCACCAAGACCTAAGTGGGAGTTAGAGAGTTATTAAAAGCTCTCAATTCTGAATTATAGCTAAAGTGACTTAGGTTCTCTAATTGCACATAAGTCAACAATAATTTTCACACAAATCAAAACAGCATATCTTCTCCATAATCCTTGGTAATTTTACATAAGTTAAAAGTAGCATATGGTTTTCTCCGCGGTCTGAGATGACAATAAATTTGTCAAGCCGCATTATACTTGTTAGGCTCTGTGGACAAAAAATATGAAAAGAGAGAAAAAGATGGTAGTTTAGCCTAATAGGTAAAAAATGGAGAAACTACCATATGCAATATTACATCAAAGAGGAAAATTGGAAACAAATTTTAGAGTTCATAAAAAGCGTAAAAGGAATGCACAGCAAAGATGAAAAACGTTTAAGAATATTCATAGAGGCAGTGTGGTACATAGTGCGAAGTGGTTGCCAATGGAGACTTTTACCAAAAACTTATGGTAATTACAGGAGTATACATAAGCGATTTAAAAGATGGTGTGAAAGAGATGTCTGGAAAAAATTGCTTGAATATACTAAACAAGAGCCTGATTTAGAAGTTGCTATAATCGACGGTACGATCATCCGAGCCCATCCATGTTCATCTGGATATACAAAAAACTCCAAGGATCAAGAAGCTTTAGGGAGGAGCAAAGGTGGCTTTACAACTAAAATACATGCGCTTGTCGATGCACTTGGAAATCCACTTAAATTTACTCTGACTCCTGGTCAAAGAAATGAAATTACGCAGGCACAAGTGTTGACCGAAAGTATCTATAACTCTACTGTAGTAGCTGACAAGGGCTACGATAGCAATGCCTTTGTTACAAGTCTTGAAGACAAGGGATGTACAGTAGTTATTCCGCCAAAACGGAATCGAAAAGTGCAAAGGTATTACGATGAGCATATCTACAAAGAACGTCATTTGATTGAGTGTTTTTTTGGTAAAATTAAAAATTTTAGGCGCATTTTTTCCAGATTTGATAAAACTGCTGAGGTTTTTATTGGTTTTCTCAATTTTGTTGGAGCTCTTGTATGGCTTCTCTAAAATTTTGTCCACAGAGCCTAGTTCAATGGCTTTTTCAAATTGATCTTTACTAGTCTTCTCAAGAAACGTTAATACGTTTGAATGAGCTTGCTTTCTACCTTCCTCATAGTCTTTACAAACCTCTCGTGCGTATTGTATGGTTTCTTCAGTTATAACAGCACCTTTCTTTACATACGATTCTATTTTTTTCAGATCACCTTGTTCAATGGCCTTTTTAAGTAGCTGTTCATTATAAATATCCACAAGAAACGTTAATACGCTTGAATGAGCTTGCTTTTTATCTTTCTTACAATTTTTACAAGCATTTTGTGCGCATTGTATGATTTCTCCAGATATAACAGTATCTTCCTTTACAAGAGATTTTATTCTTTCCAGATTACCTTGTTTAATGGCCGCTCTAATATGAATATTCACAAGAAACATTAATACGCTTGAATGAGCTTGCTTTTTATCTTCCTCACATTTTTCATAAACACCTCGTGCGTATTGTATGGCTTTTTCAGTTATAACAGCATCCTTACTCTCAAGCAATTCTATTACTTCCAGATTACCTGCTTCAATGGCTTTTTTAAATTGATCTTTACTAGTCTTCTCAAGAAACTTTAATACGCTTGAATGAGCTTGCTTTCTATCTTCCTTATAGTTTTTACAAACATCTTTTGCATATTGTACAATTTCTTCAGTTATAACAGCACCTTTCTTTACATACGATTCTATTTTTTTCAGATCACCTTGTTCAATGGCCTTTTTAAATAGCTGTTCATTATGAATATTCACAGGAAACGTTAATACGCTTAAATGAGCTTGCTTTTTATCTTCCTCACATTTTTCATAAACACCTCGTGCGTATTGTATGGCTTTTTCAGTTATAACAGCATCATTATTCACAAGCAATTCTATTACTTCCAGATTACCTGCTTTAATAGCTACACTTAAAGGACTCTCACGATGACTATTTTTAGCATTAACATCCTTACCGTTCGCAAGAAGTCTTTTAGCCCTGTCAATATTACCTTCCTTAGCAGCATGATGCAAAAGCCCTCCTGGGTGTAACACGTTAAGAAGGAATGATTTAGTTCCTGAAGCTACCATGTCTAAAAATGTCTTACCAGATTTATCTTTAATTTCCTCATTAGCTCCCTCTTTTAAAAGCAACCTTACTATTTCATCCTTATTGGAAGCAGCAGCATAATGTAGAGCTGTTTTGCCATCGCTATCTTGAGTGTCAATCTTAGCACCACTTTCAACAAGTAACATTACCATTTTATTAACATTCTGAATGTCACCATAAGAGGAAACGGCATAATGTAAAGCTGTTTTGTTATTCCTATCTTGAATATTAACATCAGCGCCATTTTTAATAAGTGAGTTTACTAAATCATAATCGCCTTTTTCTACAGCATAGTGCAAAAGTTTTATAGCAGGATCTCTACTCTCAGTATCTTTAAATTTATCTAGTATCGCTTCCACGCATTTCTGATTGCCAATTGACGACGCCCTTTTAAGCTTTTCACATATACCACGCCAAGATAGAATAGAATCTAGTTCTTTTTCTAAATGCTCTAACAAAAATTTAATATAGCATCTCTTACCAGCACCAATAAGCAGACTATCAAGCTCTTCATCTTGCGTGAATAATATACCTTCGTGCATCTTTACACATCTTTCCACAAGCGTATCATTAGCTGCAATGGCTAGAAGTACCAATTCTTTTACCGTACCATTCTCTTTTTTATATATTTTTTCTATGAGCACTTTACGCACGCGCTCATGATCTGTTTGTGCCGTCAAATTAAGTTGCTGTGAGCAAAAATCCTTCAGATCTTTAAGATCAGGGTTAATAGGTATGTCATCTTTCTCTTCCTTTATATTACCCATAACTTCATCCAAATTCGTATAATCACCATTTTTTGCTTTATTTATAATATCTACCAATTTATCAAAGGCTAAACTTTTAGGAATGATATCAAATAAATTATCAACATCTGAATCCACCTCTGCTGGCGAACCTGCAACAACTGCATTATCGGCACCTTTAAAATACTTATTGATATCATCTAGTAAATTTTCTCTACCAGTTTTTAACTGCTCGGGAATGGTAAGTGTTACTTTACCTTCTTCATACTCTACCTTACCATTCTGAGATTTAAGCGTGAACTCTAAAATAGCATCAAGCCTGCATATTTCTATATTTGTATCCTGTTGCTTAACAGGCATACTTGGACAATACTGAATATTTAGGGAATCTTGGCTATTACATATAATACTTATCTTTCTATCGTTAGCGTCAGGCAATTGTAGGTTATACTCAAAAAATATAGGAAAGAGCTGCATGAGCAAAGAGCCGTCATACCCGGCTTGATTGCAATTAGTAATTAACTCTTTCAGTATATGATCATCTGGAACTTCTGCCTTAGCATGCTTAAACATTTCTATTAAAACATGCTTTACAACTTGGCGTTTACTACTTTGAAGCTCTTGATTATACTTATCACACAACTGGCCAACAAAATCTTTACTTATGGTTTTACCATTGATTATAAAATTCATTCTAGGTAAGTCTTTATAAGCTTGCTTACCAGAATTCGCATCAGCATTATTTTTGTCTGCCCTTACTTGACTGAGCAAAGATTGCGTTAGCTTAAATTCTGATCTAGTCGCTCTGTTGGTATTTTGTTCTTCTTCAGCCTCTGAACAATTACCTGAATCCCCAGAATTTTTCGTACTTTTAACTTTATTTTCTTTTGCAGTATCTACTGCTGGTGGCATGAGCCCACCAAGTAAACTCCAAATCATGTTTTACCCCTAATTAATAGCTAAGTTAAGTATAGCATTAAACAGAAATCTTGCCAAGCAAATTATTAACTCTCTTAGCAAACAGACTTACATCATCCATCTCTTCACCTTCCACTATACAAGCTTGGTAAAACAATAAGTGAACCATGTCCTCCAATGTTGGGTTTTCACCACTTTCAGCATAAGATTTCATTATATTTTTTATTACAGGATGTTTAGTGTTAATTTCCAGCACCTTTGGCGTGCGGTAATTTAGCTGCTTTTGTTCGCGCAAGAAACGCTCCATGCGAAGATCCATAGCACCTTCATCAACCGCTAGGCATACGGGACTACCGGTTAACTTTTTGGAAATTTTTACGCTTTTTACTGAATTGCCAAGAACTTTGGTGAAATATTGCATTATAGAATCTGTATTTTCCTCAGTTTTTTCTTCTTTCGATTTATTTTCTTTATCTTTCTTATCTTCTTCTGAAGAGAATTTTTCCAAATCAACATCTGCGCGGGTTACAGACTTGATTTTCTGATCTTTATATTCATGAATCACGCTAGTCCAGAAATCATCAACTGGATCAACAAATAGGAGCACTTCTAGTCCTTTACTGACGAATCCTTCAAGTTGTGGACTGTTTTTCACTGAATCCAAGCTATTTCCGGTGAGATAATAGATATGCTCCTGCTCAGGCTTCATTCTGCTTATATAGTCATCAATGCTGACTAATTTCTCATCACCAGTGCTCTGAAATCTGCAAATTGAGAGCAGCGCTTCTCTCTCATCAGTTGGCATAGCTTCACAAAGACCCTCTTTTAATACTGCACCAAAATTGGTCCAGAATTTTGTGTACTCTTCCAAATTCTCTTTTGCCTTTTTACCGAGCTCTGATATCGCGCGTTTAGTGAGGGATTTCCTGATTTGCTCAACAACACGATTATTCTGCAGCGTTTCTCTGCTGATATTAAGAGGCAAGTACGGTGAATCAACCACGCCTTTCAGAAAACGCAAGTATTGTGGTATGATCTGTACGTTATCTTCAGTAATAAATACCTTGTTTACATATAACTTCACAGAGCAACGTCTATCTGGATGAAATAAATCAAAAGGTTTAATAGAGGGAACATAAAGCAAATTCGTATATTCTATTGCACCTTCATTTTTATTATGCAATATCATCCAAGGTTCACCACCAACATGCGCAACACTGCGGAAAAAATCGTTGTGCTCCTCCTGAGTAACGTCATTTTTTGGCTTAGTCCAAATTGCAGCCTTACTGTTTAACTTTTCACTTTTTCCTTCTTCATCTATGAATTCAACAGGAAAATTTATATGATCAGAGTAAGTAGTGACAATGTTTTCAACACGAAATTTATCTAAAAACTCATTTTCTTCAGGATGCATAATGAGTGTAATTTTGGTTCCGCGAGGGACTTGATTATCTGATTTACTTATTGAATATTCTCCATCTCCCTTGGATTTCCAGACCCAAGACTCCTCCTCTCCAGCTTTTCTTGATTCTACTATTACTTCCGATGCAACCATAAAGCTTGAATAAAAACCAACACCAAACTTACCTATCAGCTCTACAGTTTGACTTGAATCTTTATTATTCTTGATCGCATCTAAGAACTTTTGCGTACCAGAGCTTGCAATTGTACCAAGGTTATCTATTAAATCTTGTCTGTTCATTCCGACGCCATTATCAGTGATATATAGCTCGTTCTTATCTTTATTGGAGCTAATAGTGATTTTTAATTCATCACTCAAATCTAGCAAATTAGGGTTTAGTTGAGATTCATAGCGCAACTTATCACATGCATCTGATGCATTTGATATCAATTCACGCAGAAAAATGTCTTTATTGGTGTAAAGTGAATGAATCACTATATTCAGTACTTTCCCTACCTCAGCGTCAAATTTTAAATTTTCAGTTTCTTGTACATTATGCATTTTGAGCTCCATTATTTGCCTACTACCCTAATAATTTAAGTATTGAATCACGATCTTTCAAGGTCACGTACACCAAAATTAATGTGGGTGTAGTTATTATGACACCCAATTTATGGGATCTCTTGCATAACAAACTTTTAGCAGCGCATTGGATGAAACGAAAAACTTCCTTAACACCCTTCGCCAGCCCCCTTATCATGAAACTGAAGCTATTTATTTATCTTCGCAATCTCTGCAGTGGATTAATGACAAAAAAACTTAATGTATTTGGCGTAAATCATGCTTAATTTTTTGCACTATGTGCACCTCATGTCTTTATCAAATTTCTAGGCTCTGTGGACAAAAAATATGAAAAGAGAGAAAAAGATGGTAGTTTAGCCTAATAGGTAAAAAATGGAGAAACTACCATATGCAATATTACATCAAAGAGGAAAATTGGAAACAAATTTTAGAGTTCATAAAAAGCGTAAAAGGAATGCACAGCAAAGATGAAAAACGTTTAAGAATATTCATAGAGGCAGTGTGGTACATAGTGCGAAGTGGTTGCCAATGGAGACTTTTACCAAAAACTTATGGTAATTACAGGAGTATACATAAGCGATTTAAAAGATGGTGTGAAAGAGATGTCTGGAAAAAATTGCTTGAATATACTAAACAAGAGCCTGATTTAGAAGTTGCTATAATCGACGGTACGATCATTCGAGCCCATCCATGTTCATCTGGATATACAAAAAACTCCAAGGATCAAGAAGCTTTAGGGAGGAGCAAAGGTGGCTTTACAACTAAAATACATGCGCTTGTCGATGCACTTGGAAATCCACTTAAATTTACTCTGACTCCTGGTCAAAGAAATGAAATTACGCAGGCACAAGTGTTGACCGAAAGTATCTATAACTCTACTGTAGTAGCTGACAAGGGCTACGATAGCAATGCCTTTGTTACAAGTCTTGAAGACAAGGGATGTACAGTAGTTATTCCGCCAAAACGGAATCGAAAAGTGCAAAGGTATTACGATGAGCATATCTACAAAGAACGTCATTTGATTGAGTGTTTTTTTGGTAAAATTAAAAATTTTAGGCGCATTTTTTCCAGATTTGATAAAACTGCTGAGGTTTTTATTGGTTTTCTCAATTTTGTTGGAGCTCTTGTATGGCTTCTCTAAAATTTTGTCCACAGAGCCTAGATCTCTAGCACTCGTTGATAATGCTTTTGCTATGACATATAATTTTTTAATTGAAATTTTACGTGTTCCTTTTTCATATTGTAATATGACCTGATATTTTGTACCGATTTTACTTGCTAAATCCTTTTGAGTATATCCCAGCCTTAATCTACGATTTCTTATCTCTTGCCTAACTTTGTAGCTTAGGCTTTCTGCCAATTCGCACACTAATGTCTTCTATTGGAATTGTTGCTTAAATAATTTCTCCCTTTCGCTTATTATTTGGTCGCTTTTGTCCTCAACCCCTCTCATCTCTCTTTCTCGTTCCTCTATAATAAACTTCATAACCTCATCTGAATATTTGCTCTTTCCACTTGCTAGTTCTGATTTTAACCTTCTTACTTTATATTCCAATTCTAAAAACCTTTCTTGTCTCATTAGCAATTCTATCATCTGATTTATTTGTAAGCGTAATTCCCCTTCTTCTAGAGCTCCTGCTATTTTGATCAGTAATAACTCATCTATTTTATAATTTACTTCAGATTGAGCTATAAATAAGTTAATCATTGCTCGTACATCAACAGGCTCGGCTACTAATACCTTAACATTACTACACACAAAACATTTTAAACTTATATTTTTTTCTAGATAATTTTTCATATCCTGCGATAAGTTCTCCTTTAATTCTTCATATGCTCCTGACAGTAACACCTCTAATTCCTTAAAAAACTCAATCTCTATATCACCCACCACAAGAATCATTAGCAGATGTTTTACTAACTCTCTATCATTTGATTTGATCGCCTGATAAATTGCTTTTTCTCTATTCTCTTCCAAATCATAAAGTTCTGATGAATCACTAAGGCTAAATAAATAGTTTGTAGCTTCTCCAGAAGCATAGGCAATATTAACTTCTCTTAGTGGATGACCATCATTAAACTTTTCTAGTAACTTACTATCAGTAGTTTCTTCTATTGCAACAGCCACTTTACTCAATTTCTTTAGCTGGTCTATACCTTCTCTTGAATCTCTAGGTGTATTTTTAACTTCATTTAGCACCTTGCTATAAAGACTTTGCTTTTCCTCACTGCTTAATAATGTACAATGCTCCTTCAGTTGTTCAGAAGTTTTAGATAGAAGTTGTATTAACATATCCTGCCTACGTTTTGTTGAAAATACTCACGCTATATTATAGAATTTTTAATTGAAAGTAAACTTGTAGGTTCATATCTAAAATAGGTATCTTTGAGACTGCTAAACTCATGGCATCCATTTCCTGGCCTTTAAAGGCACTTTATAGAAGAGTTGATAAAAAGATGTGCAAAACTACATTCAAGGCTTAAAGTACCATTTTAAGCCCACCTCTGAAGGTCGTTTTTTTCATCAACACTCTTGAATCTTACCTAAAAATAAAAACGTTGAATATTTCTTCAGAATTGTGTATAATTACTAATGCTTTTTAGGTTTTTTTCTCATGGCTCTTTCTAAGTTCCTTGACGTACGAAATGATGTCGCATTCAAAAAAATATTTGGTACTGAAAAAAATAAGGATATACTTATTCACTTCCTCAATGACATCATTGGCTTCACTGGTAAAAACCAAATAAAGGATATAGAGTTTCTAAGTACTATTCAAGACCCTGATATTGCCGCTAAAAAGCAAAGTATTGTTGACGTTCTCTGTAAAGATGAAAATGGGGTGCAAGTGATCGTCGAGATGCAAGTTGCTAAAACTAAAGGATTTGAAAAACGTGCCCAATACTATGCTGCTAAAGCTTACTCAAGGCAAGCTGATAAAGGTGACCAGTATCATAACCTTAAGGAAATTATCTTCATTGCTATAGCAGATTGTGTGCTGTTTCCTAATAAATCTGAGTACAAGTCAAAGCATACTATTCGAGATGAAGACACTAATGAGCATGATCTAAAAGATTTCTATTTTATATTTATTGAGTTGCCAAAATTTCCAAAGAATAAGGAAGATCAGTTGGAAAATATAGTTGAAAAATGGGTTTATTTTTTTCGATATGCAGACGAAACTAGTGAAGAAGAGCTGGAAAAAATAATAGGTAGTGATCTAATAATTAAAAAAGCCTATGAAGAGCTAAATAGATTCAACTGGTCAGAAAAAGAATTTATTGCCTATGAACAGGAAATAAAACGTATTCTTGATGAACAGGCTGTCCTCGCTCAAAAACTTGATGATGCTACTCAAAAAGGTAGACTAGAAGGCATCCAAATCGGACATGAAAAAGGCAGAGAAGAGGGTGAGAAGCAAGCTAAAATAGCAGTCGCAAAGAATCTACTTAAAGCAGGGGTTTCTATTGATATCATAACTGAAACTACCGGTCTTACTGCTGATGAAGTTAAATCCCTACTATCTCTGGATGCTTAAATGAATATCTTTGTATTAGACGAAAATCCTATAACTGCAGCGCAAATGTTATGCGATAAGCATATAGTGAAAATGCCATCAGAAACTGCTCAGTTACTTAGTAATATTTTTTCAACAGCATCCAAATCCTTTTGTTAGTGTAATAGATTATAATATAGAAGTTCCATACAAACTTACTCATATCCTTGTTCTTTATGGGCTAAAAGGAAACTTTTATTGGTTGATAAAGCATGGAAAAGAATTGTGCATAGAGTATAGCTTGCGATACAAAAGAACGCACAAATCCGAGAAAGTTATAGATTGGTGTGATAATAATAAGGATTTGCTAATTTTTCAATTAGCTGATATACGAGCTTTTGCAAAAGCATTACCTGATCAGTATAAATGTAGTAATCCAATAGAATCCTATAGAGAATATTACCTAAAAGAAAAGATGAAGTTTGCTAAGTGGGAAAAAAGGTAGAGAAACACCAGATTGGTTGCTAGGCTCTGTGGACAAAAAATATGAAAAGAGAGAAAAAGATGGTAGTTTAGCCTAATAGGTAAAAAATGGAGAAACTACCATATGCAATATTACATCAAAGAGGAAAATTGGAAACAAATTTTAGAGTTCATAAAAAGCGTAAAAGGAATGCACAGCAAAGATGAAAAACGTTTAAGAATATTCATAGAGGCAGTGTGGTACATAGTGCGAAGTGGTTGCCAATGGAGACTTTTACCAAAAACTTATGGTAATTACAGGAGTATACATAAGCGATTTAAAAGATGGTGTGAAAGAGATGTCTGGAAAAAATTGCTTGAATATACTAAACAAGAGCCTGATTTAGAAGTTGCTATAATCGACGGTACGATCATTCGAGCCCATCCATGTTCATCTGGATATACAAAAAACTCCAAGGATCAAGAAGCTTTAGGGAGGAGCAAAGGTGGCTTTACAACTAAAATACATGCGCTTGTCGATGCACTTGGAAATCCACTTAAATTTACTCTGACTCCTGGTCAAAGAAATGAAATTACGCAGGCACAAGTGTTGACCGAAAGTATCTATAACTCTACTGTAGTAGCTGACAAGGGCTACGATAGCAATGCCTTTGTTACAAGTCTTGAAGACAAGGGATGTACAGTAGTTATTCCGCCAAAACGGAATCGAAAAGTGCAAAGGTATTACGATGAGCATATCTACAAAGAACGTCATTTGATTGAGTGTTTTTTTGGTAAAATTAAAAATTTTAGGCGCATTTTTTCCAGATTTGATAAAACTGCTGAGGTTTTTATTGGTTTTCTCAATTTTGTTGGAGCTCTTGTATGGCTTCTCTAAAATTTTGTCCACAGAGCCTAGGCTCTGTGGACAAAAAATATGAAAAGAGAGAAAAAGATGGTAGTTTAGCCTAATAGGTAAAAAATGGAGAAACTACCATATGCAATATTACATCAAAGAGGAAAATTGGAAACAAATTTTAGAGTTCATAAAAAGCGTAAAAGGAATGCACAGCAAAGATGAAAAACGTTTAAGAATATTCATAGAGGCAGTGTGGTACATAGTGCGAAGTGGTTGCCAATGGAGACTTTTATCAAAAACTTATGGTAATTACAGGAGTATACATAAGCGATTTAAAAGATGGTGTGAAAGAGATGTCTGGAAAAAATTGCTTGAATATACTAAACAAGAGCCTGATTTAGAAGTTGCTATAATCGACGGTACGATCATCCGAGCCCATCCATGTTCATCTGGATATACAAAAAACTCCAAGGATCAAGAAGCTTTAGGGAGGAGCAAAGGTGGCTTTACAACTAAAATACATGCGCTTGTCGATGCACTTGGAAATCCACTTAAATTTACTCTGACTCCTGGTCAAAGAAATGAAATTACGCAGGCACAAGTGTTGACCGAAAGTATCTATAACTCTACTGTAGTAGCTGACAAGGGCTACGATAGCAATGCCTTTGTTACAAGTCTTGAAGACAAGGGATGTACAGTAGTTATTCCGCCAAAACGGAATCGAAAAGTGCAAAGGTATTACGATGAGCATATCTACAAAGAACGTCATTTGATTGAGTGTTTTTTTGGTAAAATTAAAAATTTTAGGCGCATTTTTTCCAGATTTGATAAAACTGCTGAGGTTTTTATTGGTTTTCTCAATTTTGTTGGAGCTCTTGTATGGCTTCTCTAAAATTTTGTCCACAGAGCCTAGACATTCTACTATTAACTATTGCATTCCTGCACAATTTATTCTCATGATAAAAACGTCTTAACTTTCTCTCTACTTTTTCTGGGTAAGGTCACCTCTTTAGGTGCTCCTTTTTTCTTTCTTATACACACAAAAATCATATAGAATTGTAAATACAGCTTTTTTATTCTGATGCTTTTCAATTCTATAGCTCTGGTTGTCTCTCTATTACTATTTTTCTACATTATCGTAAAAAAACTGAGCGAAAAGAAAGCAAACCTTGAGGGTAATTTATGTAAATTAGAGCAAGAACTTCAAGAAACAAAGCAAAGTTTGCTTACGAAGAATGAAGAAATAGTTGATTTAAGGGTCAAAAGAGCAGAACTTGAAGTAACTCTGCAAAAAGAACGTGAGGAAAAGAAAAAGGAAATAGAATTACTAACAAAAGCAGAGGAGAGATTAACAAACACTTTTAAAGCGCTCTCTCTTGATGCCTTGCAAGTGAACAATAATAATTTTCTGAACTTAGCGAAGGAAGTCATTGATAACAAATTAAAAGAAACGGAAAGCGATTTCAAAAAAAGACAAGCAACGATCAACGAAGTTGTAACTCCAATAAAAGAAAAATTAGAAAAATTCGATAATGAAATACGTGAGCTAGAAAAAGAGAGGGTAGGGGCCTATGAAGGTTTAAAGGAGCAAATTGGAGCGCTGATGAACCAAACTTCCAGCCTTGCTAATGCCTTGAGAAAGCCTCACATCAGAGGAAAGTGGGGTGAAATGCAGCTCAAAAGGGTGGTAGAAATAGCAGGAATGATTGAATATTGCGATTTTTTTACTCAACCGTCAGTGGTTGATAAAAACGAGGATAATTTATTGCGTCCTGATTTAATAATCAAAATGCCATCTGGAAAGCAAATAATAATAGATGCTAAAGTGCCGCTTGATTCTTACATGGATGCTATATCACAAAATGATTTGCAAATACAAAAGGAGAAATTAAAGAATCATTCCCTGGCAATAAAAAAACACATAAATGACTTGGGTAAAAAAGAGTATTGGAATCAATTTGAAAATACGCCAGAACTTGTGGTGCTTTTCTTAACAGGGGAGGGGGTTTTTAGCGCAGCACTGGAATATGAGCCTGCTTTGATAGAGATTGGAGTGGAAAAAAAAGTGATCATTGCAACACCGATCACTCTAATTGCGTTGCTGAGAGCAATAGCGTATGGATGGAAGCAAGAGATGATGGCTGAAAACGCAAAGAAAATCAGTGAACTAGGTCATATTTTATATGAGCGCATTTGCACAATGGGTGAAAACTTTGATAATTTGCGCAGGAGCTTAAAAAGTGCTGTTGATCATTATAATAAAACTGCTGGCTCTCTTGAAGTAAGGGTGTTTCCTGCTGCTCGAGAATTCAATAAGCTTGGTATACATGCAAAAAATAAAAGTTTAAGTGCTGCAAAGGAATTAGAGTCTTTACCACGCAGTTTACATACTGAGGAGCTGAAAGTAGATTAGGCATCTTAACAGGGAATGTTCAAAAAAGTGTGTCAAATCAAAAAAAAAGTAATAAATTGATATAAAAAAAATGGAGGTTTGACAATGAGTCAGAAAGTAGTAAACAGAACTACCGGTTTGGTAGATTACAAAGAACTGGAAGCAAATATACTGTCATCAATAAGGGAAGGCAGACCATTAACAGGAAGAGATGGAGCATTTACACCACTTATAAAAAAGCTGCTGGAGGCAAGTTTGGAAGGTGAAATAGAAAATCACTTATTAGCTGAAAGTGAAGAGAATAATCGAAGAAATGGGAGAAATGGAAAGACTTTACGGACAAGTGCAGGTTCATTTGAGCTTTTGACGCCTAGAGATAGGGAGGGAAGCTTTGAACCCCAAATAGTCAAAAAAAGGCAAACAAACCAGAGCTTGAAACGAAGATTTTGAGCACATTTGCCAGTGGTATGGGCTATAGAGATATAGCGTCACATGTTGAGGAAATTTATGATCACAAAATATCGGCGGCAGAGATATCAAGTATTACCGACAAATTACTGCCGGTAATCAATGAATGGCGCAGTCGTCCATTACAGTCTGTGTATCCAATAGTGTTCATGGTTTTTTAAAGTCAAAGAGGACGGACATTGTGTAAGTAAATGTATGTACAATATATTGGGCATAGACCAAAATGGCAGAAAAGAAGTATTAAGTTTTTATTTGGCTGAAAGTGAAGGAGCTAACTTCTGGTTGGGAGTACTAAATGATCTCAAAGAAAGAGGAGTAGAAGATATTCTAATTGCCTGTGTAGATGGGCTAAAAAGCTTTCCTGCAGCCATAAATAGTGTATTTCCTAATGCAGAGGTACAGCTATGTGTGGTACATCAGATACGCAATTCTCTAAAATATGTATCTAGGCTCTGTGGACAAAATTTTAGAGAAGCCATACAAGAGCTCCAACAAAATTGAGAAAACCAATAAAAACCTCAGCAGTTTTATCAAATCTGGAAAAAATGCGCCTAAAATTTTTAATTTTACCAAAAAAACACTCAATCAAATGACGTTCTTTGTAGATATGCTCATCGTAATACCTTTGCACTTTTCGATTCCGTTTTGGCGGAATAACTACTGTACATCCCTTGTCTTCAAGACTTGTAACAAAGGCATTGCTATCGTAGCCCTTGTCAGCTACTACAGTAGAGTTATAGATACTTTCGGTCAACACTTGTGCCTGCGTAATTTCATTTCTTTGACCAGGAGTCAGAGTAAATTTAAGTGGATTTCCAAGTGCATCGACAAGCGCATGTATTTTAGTTGTAAAGCCACCTTTGCTCCTCCCTAAAGCTTCTTGATCCTTGGAGTTTTTTGTATATCCAGATGAACGTGGATGGGCTCGGATGATCGTACCGTCGATTATAGCAACTTCTAAATCAGGCTCTTGTTTAGTATATTCAAGCAATTTTTTCCAGACATCTCTTTCACACCATCTTTTAAATCGCTTATGTATACTCCTGTAATTACCATAAGTTTTTGGTAAAAGTCTCCATTGGCAACCACTTCGCACTATGTACCACACTGCCTCTATGAATATTCTTAAACGTTTTTCATCTTTGCTGTGCATTCCTTTTACGCTTTTTATGAACTCTAAAATTTGTTTCCAATTTTCCTCTTTGATGTAATATTGCATATGGTAGTTTCTCCATTTTTTACCTATTAGGCTAAACTACCATCTTTTTCTCTCTTTTCATATTTTTTGTCCACAGAGCCTAGGCTCTGTGGACAAAATTTTAGAGAAGCCATACAAGAGCTCCAACAAAATTGAGAAAACCAATAAAAACCTCAGCAGTTTTATCAAATCTGGAAAAAATGCGCCTAAAATTTTTAATTTTACCAAAAAAACACTCAATCAAATGACGTTCTTTGTAGATATGCTCATCGTAATACCTTTGCACTTTTCGATTCCGTTTTGGCGGAATAACTACTGTACATCCCTTGTCTTCAAGACTTGTAACAAAGGCATTGCTATCGTAGCCCTTGTCAGCTACTACAGTAGAGTTATAGATACTTTCGGTCAACACTTGTGCCTGCGTAATTTCATTTCTTTGACCAGGAGTCAGAGTAAATTTAAGTGGATTTCCAAGTGCATCGACAAGCGCATGTATTTTAGTTGTAAAGCCACCTTTGCTCCTCCCTAAAGCTTCTTGATCCTTGGAGTTTTTTGTATATCCAGATGAACATGGATGGGCTCGGATGATCGTACCGTCGATTATAGCAACTTCTAAATCAGGCTCTTGTTTAGTATATTCAAGCAATTTTTTCCAGACATCTCTTTCACACCATCTTTTAAATCGCTTATGTATACTCCTGTAATTACCATAAGTTTTTGGTAAAAGTCTCCATTGGCAACCACTTCGCACTATGTACCACACTGCCTCTATGAATATTCTTAAACGTTTTTCATCTTTGCTGTGCATTCCTTTTACGCTTTTTATGAACTCTAAAATTTGTTTCCAATTTTCCTCTTTGATGTAATATTGCATATGGTAGTTTCTCCATTTTTTACCTATTAGGCTAAACTACCATCTTTTTCTCTCTTTTCATATTTTTTGTCCACAGAGCCTAGAGACCTGCTGCAAAAGGTGATTGAAAAAATGATGTGAGAGGGGTAGAAGAAGAATAAGCAGATCAAGTAAGGAAAAAAAATGAGCTTTAGTTACTATAATATGAAAAAACACCCAAGAAACTTTCGTAATATAACAGGTTTAAGTATAGAGGAGTTCGAAAAAGTAGTAGAAAAAGTGAGGTCTGGATGGAAAAAACTTGAAAAACAGAAAAAGTGTCATGGTAGAAGATCAAAACTACCAACTCTGGAAGATAAGTTGTTTTGCGTAATTTTGTACTATCGCACTTACATAACACATAGATTTTTAGGATGCCTATTCAATGTGCACAACGCAAATGTATGTAGGTTACTTAAGAGAATAGAGCCATTACTCGCCAAAAAAGTGACTATAACAAAAGATAGAAGTATGACGCCAGAAAAAATACTGAAGATTTTGGCTGATGTTACAGAACAGCAAATACAGAGGCCAGAAGATAGTAAAAAACGGAAGAAATCATATTCAGGAAAAAAAAGAACCAACACTATGAAAACTGAGATTATTATCGAAGAAGGAGGAAGAATTTTATCAGTGTCAAAGTCATACCGTGGTAGAATTAGTGATTTTCGCATAAGGAAACAAGAAAAATATTTACCACTTGATAGCATAAAACATGCTGATTCTGGATATCAAGGTTGGCAAAAATTGCAAAGCAATGTTATAATTCCATATAAAAAGTATCGTAAAAAGCCATTAACTCCAGAGCAGAAAGAGCATAATAGAAGGTTAGCATCATTTAGGCTCTGTGGACAAAATTTTAGAGAAGCCATACAAGAGCTCCAACAAAATTGAGAAAACCAATAAAAACCTCAGCAGTTTTATCAAATCTGGAAAAAATGCGCCTAAAATTTTTAATTTTACCAAAAAAACACTCAATCAAATGACGTTCTTTGTAGATATGCTCATCGTAATACCTTTGCACTTTTCGATTCCGTTTTGGCGGAATAACTACTGTACATCCCTTGTCTTCAAGACTTGTAACAAAGGCATTGCTATCGTAGCCCTTGTCAGCTACTACAGTAGAGTTATAGATACTTTCGGTCAACACTTGTGCCTGCGTAATTTCATTTCTTTGACCAGGAGTCAGAGTAAATTTAAGTGGATTTCCAAGTGCATCGACAAGCGCATGTATTTTAGTTGTAAAGCCACCTTTGCTCCTCCCTAAAGCTTCTTGATCCTTGGAGTTTTTTGTATATCCAGATGAACATGGATGGGCTCGGATGATCGTACCGTCGATTATAGCAACTTCTAAATCAGGCTCTTGTTTAGTATATTCAAGCAATTTTTTCCAGACATCTCTTTCACACCATCTTTTAAATCGCTTATGTATACTCCTGTAATTACCATAAGTTTTTGGTAAAAGTCTCCATTGGCAACCACTTCGCACTATGTACCACACTGCCTCTATGAATATTCTTAAACGTTTTTCATCTTTGCTGTGCATTCCTTTTACGCTTTTTATGAACTCTAAAATTTGTTTCCAATTTTCCTCTTTGATGTAATATTGCATATGGTAGTTTCTCCATTTTTTACCTATTAGGCTAAACTACCATCTTTTTCTCTCTTTTCATATTTTTTGTCCACAGAGCCTAGGCTCTGTGGACAAAATTTTAGAGAAGCCATACAAGAGCTCCAACAAAATTGAGAAAACCAATAAAAACCTCAGCAGTTTTATCAAATCTGGAAAAAATGCGCCTAAAATTTTTAATTTTACCAAAAAAACACTCAATCAAATGACGTTCTTTGTAGATATGCTCATCGTAATACCTTTGCACTTTTCGATTCCGTTTTGGCGGAATAACTACTGTACATCCCTTGTCTTCAAGACTTGTAACAAAGGCATTGCTATCGTAGCCCTTGTCAGCTACTACAGTAGAGTTATAGATACTTTCGGTCAACACTTGTGCCTGCGTAATTTCATTTCTTTGACCAGGAGTCAGAGTAAATTTAAGTGGATTTCCAAGTGCATCGACAAGCGCATGTATTTTAGTTGTAAAGCCACCTTTGCTCCTCCCTAAAGCTTCTTGATCCTTGGAGTTTTTTGTATATCCAGATGAACATGGATGGGCTCGGATGATCGTACCGTCGATTATAGCAACTTCTAAATCAGGCTCTTGTTTAGTATATTCAAGCAATTTTTTCCAGACATCTCTTTCACACCATCTTTTAAATCGCTTATGTATACTCCTGTAATTACCATAAGTTTTTGGTAAAAGTCTCCATTGGCAACCACTTCGCACTATGTACCACACTGCCTCTATGAATATTCTTAAACGTTTTTCATCTTTGCTGTGCATTCCTTTTACGCTTTTTATGAACTCTAAAATTTGTTTCCAATTTTCCTCTTTGATGTAATATTGCATATGGTAGTTTCTCCATTTTTTACCTATTAGGCTAAACTACCATCTTTTTCTCTCTTTTCATATTTTTTGTCCACAGAGCCTAGAGCACCAAGTAATGTTCTATATCACTGTCAGCAACTAATTTGCCGCACCGAGAGCTGATAGACCCTTTCATCTTTCTCTCTACCTCTTTTTCACTAAATCTTTTGGGGGGTAAAACAATATATTTTTCCAAACAGTTATAAACTAGGAACCATAAAAACAGCTTCATGATTAGCCATTTTAAAAGTTTGATCAAGTTCAATATTCCTAAGCGTCGTACTTGCCTTATACGAACAATAACATCCCAATGTAAGGAAAGTTAATGCAGTCAAAGCAAGTGCAATAGATATTCCTAAATGAGACATTGTTAAACTTGTACCAACAGCAAATGCTCCAGATAATATAAGAGAAGCAGAGGCATAAATTATTTGCTTTCTACCATGAGCGCTTGCTTCTGAGAATTGAGATTTTACTGCTTTGAACTGCTCAGGAGGTTGACTTGGGCTGCTAGCCCTTCTACTATAACCTTGCTTTATATTGATTAGGCCCTCTTGTGTAATGTTTGCTAATATCAATTCGTTAACGGCTCTCCCCAATTCATCAATCCTTTGTGTCAGTCCTTGCTCACTCTCTAATTTCCAGGAACACTCATCACTGGATTGAGTAATTTCTCCAAATCTACTTACGTTCTCTGTTCTTTCTTTGGATACGTTGAACAGCTTATTCTCCAGTATACTATTTCTATTTAGAAGATCTTTTTTTTCTTCCACAAACTGAAGTTTTTCTTCGGTCAATCGAAGATTTGCTTGTTTCAGAAAACAATTAATTTCTTCTTTTATTTTTAATGCTACTTTAAGTTCATGAATTTCTTGTAACAAATCTTTAGAGTTGCCTTTAGACTCATTTTTGTGGCAAGCCCTACTACTATCACATAACACTTCTTCTATAATGCTCAGGCTGTCAAAACCTTCCTGATCAGTTGAATCCTTATCTGTGAGGATTCTGTTACCCTTTTTAGTAGGAGTGCTCGTATAAATCCGATCCTCATTGAGGTTAGCCGATATTCCTGTGTCGTTGAATATACTCTCAATAATCGAGCTATCCGAAATCGCATCTCTATTCCCAAATGTCTCATTATTGCTAGAAGCAACTTGCTCTTGCCTCTGACACACAGAAATTTCTGTTGGACTAGTAACACTCTCTTGAGCATTTTTACTGCTTCCACTAGTAAAGCAGTGCTTATTCATTACCTTTTCAACATTCTCCATAAGTTCTCCTCTTTCAATTACAATATGAGATTCGTTTTTTTCGTAGTTAATTTTGTCATATAATTGTTCACATTCTTTGTAGGATAATATTGGTTGTAGCGTCTTCTTCTTTACTTCTTCATCGTAGAAAGCTCTCAGCTTATCATTTGATAATATTGCTATAGCTTCTTTTACATCAGGATGCAATTGAGAATGCCCATTTTTGCATGAATTAACACGGTTCAGTAGAAAAATCTTAACAGAGTGTTGCTTGTATTCCCTAAGCTTCTCTAATGTAATCCCCATAACTTTTTCTTGTGATTCTATGTATCTCAGAGCGTCTTCAAAGTCTTGCCTGTTAGAGGTGAGAGGTTGAGCTTTTTTAAATTTTTTAATCTCACTCTCTTTTGGGTGCACAACATCAACTTCAATAACAGGACTAACACTTGCAGAGTCAATTGCATTTAACACAATACCGCGATCATCTTGATTTTTTAGGAAAGCTTTTAGCTGTTTTTTAAAGTTCAATAAATTACTTAATTTATCTTCATTAGTTTTAGATTTTTTGATTTGATCATAAACGTTTCTGGCTGCTTGGTTGTTCTCTTTATCAGTCCTTATTTTACTTTCTAACTTACCAAGGAGTTTGCTCAGTGGTTTTTTAAGTTTCTTATAATCGTTAACAAGCAGTTCTCTTATCCGTCTTTCAAAATCTCCTTTTCCTTTGAATCTCAAAACAGTATATAGATCATCTTCAGCCCTCTGCTGATCGGATTTTGTATTTACAACCATAACCTTACCTAACACTAACAGATACTGCTGAACAGAACTTAAGGGCGAAGTTAAAACCCACTTAGGCTCTGTGGACAAAAAATATGAAAAGAGAGAAAAAGATGGTAGTTTAGCCTAATAGGTAAAAAATGGAGAAACTACCATATGCAATATTACATCAAAGAGGAAAATTGGAAACAAATTTTAGAGTTCATAAAAAGCGTAAAAGGAATGCACAGCAAAGATGAAAAACGTTTAAGAATATTCATAGAGGCAGTGTGGTACATAGTGCGAAGTGGTTGCCAATGGAGACTTTTATCAAAAACTTATGGTAATTACAGGAGTATACATAAGCGATTTAAAAGATGGTGTGAAAGAGATGTCTGGAAAAAATTGCTTGAATATACTAAACAAGAGCCTGATTTAGAAGTTGCTATAATCGACGGTACGATCATCCGAGCCCATCCATGTTCATCTGGATATACAAAAAACTCCAAGGATCAAGAAGCTTTAGGGAGGAGCAAAGGTGGCTTTACAACTAAAATACATGCGCTTGTCGATGCACTTGGAAATCCACTTAAATTTACTCTGACTCCTGGTCAAAGAAATGAAATTACGCAGGCACAAGTGTTGACCGAAAGTATCTATAACTCTACTGTAGTAGCTGACAAGGGCTACGATAGCAATGCCTTTGTTACAAGTCTTGAAGACAAGGGATGTACAGTAGTTATTCCGCCAAAACGGAATCGAAAAGTGCAAAGGTATTACGATGAGCATATTTTTTATCGCTTGATTCGCAGCAGGTCTATAGATGTTATTGTCAGCGTATTTCGAAAAGATTTGTCTAATCTGATGAATATTTTCAGCTAATTGCATTCTTTCACCCCCATTTAGAGAGCAATGAGAATTTATAAAAATGTTAGTTAGTTTATCTTGGTAATCGTGGTCTAATATTTTGCTACCAGAAAAATATTCACTTTTATCATAAGACCTGCTGCGAATCAAGCGATAAAAAAAAGGAAAGGAGGGTGAATAAAATCAAGGTTAACTAAAAGGCGTGCTTAAGATTTACAATACCAGCAATAATATTGAACCTCAAGTTATATTTTTTCTGAAAATTGCGATAAACATTCGACATAATCTTAAATATCTTTATCTCTCGGATCTTATTTTCTACTCTCATTCTAAATGATGCTAACCTTCTATTATGCTCTTTCTGCTCTGGAGTTAATGGCTTTTTACGATACTTTTTATATGGAATTATAACATTGCTTTGCAATTTTTGCCAACCTTGATATCCAGAATCAGCATGTTTTATGCTATCAAGTGGTAAATATTTTTCTTGTTTCCTTATGCGAAAATCACTAATTCTACCACGGTATGACTTTGACACTGATAAAATTCTTCCTCCTTCTTCGATAATAATCTCAGTTTTCATAGTGTTGGTTCTTTTTTTTCCTGAATATGATTTCTTCCGTTTTTTACTATCTTCTGGCCTCTGTATTTGCTGTTCTGTAACATCAGCCAAAATCTTCAGTATTTTTTCTGGCGTCATACTTCTATCTTTTGTTATAGTCACTTTTTTGGCGAGTAATGGCTCTATTCTCTTAAGTAACCTACATACATTTGCGTTGTGCACATTGAATAGGCATCCTAAAAATCTATGTGTTATGTAAGTGCGATAGTACAAAATTACGCAAAACAACTTATCTTCCAGAGTTGGTAGTTTTGATCTTCTACCATGACACTTTTTCTGTTTTTCAAGTTTTTTCCATCCAGACCTCACTTTTTCTACTACTTTTTCGAACTCCTCTATACTTAAACCTGTTATATTACGAAAGTTTCTTGGGTGTTTTTTCATATTATAGTAACTAAAGCTCATTTTTTTTCCTTACTTGATCTGCTTATTCTTCTTCTACCCCTCTCACATCATTTTTTCAATCACCTTTTGCAGCAGGTCTTATAGTATGTGGATCGGTGTTTTTGATATTGGAAAGCTTGATACTGACGAGTTCAAAGAAAGAGAAATAAAATCCAGTAAAGAGAAGTACTGGAAGAACAGTATTCATGTAAGATCTGGAGACGTTCAAGATAAAGTATTAGTTTACTCATGGCTTGATATCAATCAGTTTAACCAAGATAAATGGAATAATTTTTTATCACAACTTGAGGGAGATCACAAAGTAGATTTTATAGGAACTGGGCCACTTACATTTAAATACAAAGATTTTAATTATCGTGTATACCCTCCACTCTTTGGTTCTTCGGATGGTGAGCAATCTTCCCTTAGCAATACTGAAGTTTTTAGCTTCTCACGAACAGAAGTAAATCAAATTATAGAAAATATTAAAAGATCTCATCAATCAATAAAAAAGCAAGTCATTGATCATTACGCATCACTGAACAAAGATTTTGTTGAAAATGATGTAGATTTTGTAAAGATTATTACTGATGTGAATAACAAAACAAAACTCACTTCTATACGATACTCTAACACTTCTAAAGATATTACACTAGGCTCTGTGGACAAAATTTTAGAGAAGCCATACAAGAGCTCCAACAAAATTGAGAAAACCAATAAAAACCTCAGCAGTTTTATCAAATCTGGAAAAAATGCGCCTAAAATTTTTAATTTTACCAAAAAAACACTCAATCAAATGACGTTCTTTGTAGATATGCTCATCGTAATACCTTTGCACTTTTCGATTCCGTTTTGGCGGAATAACTACTGTACATCCCTTGTCTTCAAGACTTGTAACAAAGGCATTGCTATCGTAGCCCTTGTCAGCTACTACAGTAGAGTTATAGATACTTTCGGTCAACACTTGTGCCTGCGTAATTTCATTTCTTTGACCAGGAGTCAGAGTAAATTTAAGTGGATTTCCAAGTGCATCGACAAGCGCATGTATTTTAGTTGTAAAGCCACCTTTGCTCCTCCCTAAAGCTTCTTGATCCTTGGAGTTTTTTGTATATCCAGATGAACATGGATGGGCTCGGATGATCGTACCGTCGATTATAGCAACTTCTAAATCAGGCTCTTGTTTAGTATATTCAAGCAATTTTTTCCAGACATCTCTTTCACACCATCTTTTAAATCGCTTATGTATACTCCTGTAATTACCATAAGTTTTTGGTAAAAGTCTCCATTGGCAACCACTTCGCACTATGTACCACACTGCCTCTATGAATATTCTTAAACGTTTTTCATCTTTGCTGTGCATTCCTTTTACGCTTTTTATGAACTCTAAAATTTGTTTCCAATTTTCCTCTTTGATGTAATATTGCATATGGTAGTTTCTCCATTTTTTACCTATTAGGCTAAACTACCATCTTTTTCTCTCTTTTCATATTTTTTGTCCACAGAGCCTAGTAAAAAGCTATTCTCAATCATATATAAAATATATATATTGTACATGCTAAAAACATGATGATAAGATAGATGCAGGTAATACCTTTTTAACGAACAATCGCGTTGAAAATAGTTCATATTTAGAAATTTTGAGTATATAATTATAAATGAGTCATATAACCTGTAAACAATGCTTAGCGATATGGAATCGATAAGAAGTACAATTGAAGAGATAATAGATCAAAATAAAGGTCATGATATAGTAACTTTTGATGTGCAGAATAAAACCGTTATTGCAAAATATATGATTATTGCATCTGGTGATTCAAGCCGTCACGTTAAAGCTTTAGCTGAACACGTAATAAAAAGCCTCAAGCCACATGATAAAATAGATGTAGAAGGTATGGATGAAGGCAATTGGGTGGTTTTAAGTTTTCAAGGCATAATGGTTCACATATTCAGGCCAGAAGTAAGGGAGTATTATAAAATAGAAGAGTTATGGAACTGATTGCCTGGGCCATTCAAGTACAACTGTATAAGTATCGCACCTTTAGGATAGCTCCCCAAGAAAAGGTGTCATCCCAGTGCTTGACACTGGGATCCAGAAAACTTAATTATAAACGAGCACACTATACAACGTTTTTGATGAAATTGCATGAAAAACTGGATTCCAGCGTCACGCGCTGGAATGACATCATCATCGATATCTTCAATGACAATGTTCACATATAAAATAACATACTAAAAAGATTATGAAACACAAGTCCGAGTTTTTAAATTTTATCCAAGAAAGAGGGTACCTATACCAATGCACAAACATTGAAGGACTAGATCAGTTATTATTGCAGAGCAATTATATAGTCGCATACATTGGGTTTGATTGCACAGCACCAAGTCTTCATATTGGTCACCTAATGCATATTATGATGTTCCGTCACCTGCAAAAATTTGGTTACAAGCCGATAGTCTTACTTGGAGGTGGCACAACAAAAATTGGTGACCCATCCGGTAAGGATAAAGCAAGAAGCTTCTTATCTATCAAGGATATTAGCGAAAATATATCTAGTATAAAGAAAACATTGGAGAAAATGATATCTTTTGATGATAGAAAGACTGGTGCAGTTATAGTAAATAATGCAGATTGGTTAGATAACATAAAATACATAGATTTTTTGCGTGACATAGGAGCGCATTTTTCGGTAAATCGCATGCTAAGTTTTGATAGTGTGAAAACTAGGCTAGATAGAGAGCAAACCTTAAGCTTCTTAGAATTTAATTACATGTTATTGCAGGCTTACGATTTTACTGAATTAAACAAAAAGTATGACTGTCGTTTGCAGGTAGGGGGATCAGACCAGTGGGGAAATATAGTAAATGGGATTGAACTGGGAAAAAAATTAAACTTGCCTGAGCTGTTTGGCCTTACCACGCCTCTTTTATTAAATGCACAAGGAAAAAAAATGGGCAAAACTGAAAGTGGAGCGATATGGCTCGATGGCAATATGCTAAAACCTTACGATTATTGGCAATATTTTCGCAATGTTGATGATCAAGACGTCGGACGTTTCTTGAGATTGTTCACTGATTTGTCAATTGATGAGATCAAAAAGTTAGAATCCTTAAAAGATCAGGAAATAAATGAAGCAAAAAAAGTTTTGGCAACAGAAGTGACAAAAATATGTCACGGTGACAAAGAAGCAGAACTTGCACAATCTGCTGCAGTCTCTGCTTTTGAGAATGAGGATAGCTCACTACTTCCTGATTACATTATAAAAAAAGAACAAGTTGCAAGCGGCATATCCTTAGTAGACCTACTACATGACACCGGTTTTGAACCTTCAAAAGGCGCTGCAAAGCGTTTAATACAGGGCAATGGGTGCAAAGTTAATGATAATATTATAAATGACATTAACTACATAATAAATTCCGAGAGCTTTAAAGATCAATCATTCATAAAATTATCTGCAGGAAAGAAACGCCATATTAAAGTTATGGTAGATTAGATCTCGAAGTAAGAAAACAAATTTTATACAAGTGAGAAATTAGATATGGAGCAAATTTTCAAAATTCGAGAATTATGTATAAAACAACTGGAAAGGTAGTAGAAAGCGAAATTCTATTATATATAGCTAAAGTGGCTTAGGTTTACCTACAATTTGAAAAACAACAAATTCGTCATTCCGCTACTCGTTAGCGGAATCTATACCGCGAATGAATCCATAACTGTACGGGCATTGCAACTTGGGCCTACCAGGAGGGCAATGCCTCTTATCCAAGTACCCTCTTCTTGTCATCCCAGTGCTTGACACTGGGATCCAGGAATTTTATTAAGTTGGTAAGTATAAAAGTAGCCGTTTTATGTTAAAATACAACGTTTTGATGATTATGAAAAGGCTGGATCCCAGTGTCTGGGCACTGGGATGACAAGGTATAAACCTTATCGTCATGCCGCCGCAGACCGTCATACCGCGATTCATTCGCGGTATCTCGGCAATAGATCCCGCTAACACTTAGCGGGATGGCGATTGTCGGTGAACCTAAGTTACTTTAGCCATAAATATTTAAGAAATTTACCAAATAAAAAAAAAGGCAAAAGAAGCCCCATGGTGGTTGGCTATTTACTATGTACTAGGCTCTGTGGACAAAAAATATGAAAAGAGAGAAAAAGATGGTAGTTTAGCCTAATAGGTAAAAAATGGAGAAACTACCATATGCAATATTACATCAAAGAGGAAAATTGGAAACAAATTTTAGAGTTCATAAAAAGCGTAAAAGGAATGCACAGCAAAGATGAAAAACGTTTAAGAATATTCATAGAGGCAGTGTGGTACATAGTGCGAAGTGGTTGCCAATGGAGACTTTTACCAAAAACTTATGGTAATTACAGGAGTATACATAAGCGATTTAAAAGATGGTGTGAAAGAGATGTCTGGAAAAAATTGCTTGAATATACTAAACAAGAGCCTGATTTAGAAGTTGCTATAATCGACGGTACGATCATCCGAGCCCATCCATGTTCATCTGGATATACAAAAAACTCCAAGGATCAAGAAGCTTTAGGGAGGAGCAAAGGTGGCTTTACAACTAAAATACATGCGCTTGTCGATGCACTTGGAAATCCACTTAAATTTACTCTGACTCCTGGTCAAAGAAATGAAATTACGCAGGCACAAGTGTTGACCGAAAGTATCTATAACTCTACTGTAGTAGCTGACAAGGGCTACGATAGCAATGCCTTTGTTACAAGTCTTGAAGACAAGGGATGTACAGTAGTTATTCCGCCAAAACGGAATCGAAAAGTGCAAAGGTATTACGATGAGCATATCTACAAAGAACGTCATTTGATTGAGTGTTTTTTTGGTAAAATTAAAAATTTTAGGCGCATTTTTTCCAGATTTGATAAAACTGCTGAGGTTTTTATTGGTTTTCTCAATTTTGTTGGAGCTCTTGTATGGCTTCTCTAAAATTTTGTCCACAGAGCCTAGTTTGCTTGTGAACAAGCAAACTTTTCTGGATCCCAGTGTCTGGGCACTGGGATGACAAGAGAAGGTACTAGCCTGACACCCTGACAACCGTCATCCCGCTGCTTGTTAGCGGGATCTATGCTAATGCCCTTTTATTCTTTCAATTATGTTATTTCCATTTAAATCTGTCTGTTCCGCAACTTCAGTGAATACAGTTGAATACTCCCTCAAACTGATCGTCATAACTTTACCCTACTTTGAATAATATTTTGATCATTACATATTGTAACAAAAAAAAATCAACTCATCTCTTCCAAAGGCTCTATATTGAAGATAGAAAGTCCAGAAGCGATGACGTGTGCTAAGGCCTGCACGAGAAACATTCTTGCAGCGGTGAGGTTTAAGTTGTCTTCCAGTATGAAACGCATGTTTAAATCACTCTTGCCATACCCCCATAAAACGTGAAACGCTTCTGCAACTTCAAGTAAGTAGAAAGTAATTCTGTGTGGCTCACAAAGCCTTGCTGCAATTTCTACCACATCTGGCCACTTTGCTAAGGTTTTTATGAGGAAGAGCTCTCCACCTGTCCTTAAAAGTGAAGGATCTGCTGTTGGGAGCTCTTTTGGAGCATTACGCATTAACGAATGAGCACGAGCATGCGCATATTGCACATAAAAAATAGGATTATCTTTTGACTGTTCTTTAACTTTAGCAAAATCAAAGTCCAAGACCATATCATTCTTGCGTGTCAGCATTATAAAACGAGTGATATCCCTGCCAACTTCCTCCACTACATCTCTTGCTGTTAGGAAGTTTCCTGATCTTTTGGACATCTTAACAGGTTTTTCATTCTCGAAAAAATTCACAATATTATGCAGTTTTACCTCTATTTTTGCTTGATCATCACTTAGCGCAGAAACGACTGCTTTTAGCCTTTTGACATAACCACCGTGGTCACTACCAAGCTCTACAATCATATTATTAAAACCACGTGATATCTTATCAAAATGGTAAGCAATATCCGAGGCAAAATAAGTCCAAATGCCGTCCTTTTTCTTCAATGCTCGGTCAACGTCGTCACCAAATTTTGTAGAGCAAAATAACATTTCTTTTCTGGAAGTCCAATTTTCACTTTCTTTGCCTTTTGGTTTCTCCAGGTACCCTTCATACACCAAACCCTTGTCAGATAATATCTTTATACTCTCTTCGATCTTGCCACTTTTTTGCAGCTCATACTCTGAAGTAAAAACATCATGATTTACTCCAAGCAAGTTCATGTCTTCCTTTATGAGTTCTAAGATAAAACTTAAAGTATATTCCCTAATTATTTGATTATCTTGCTTTTTTAGAAATTCCTTGCCATATTTTTTAGCTAGCCCCTCCCCTATTGGTTTTAAATATTCACCTGGGTACAAACCTTTTTCAACACTAATTTTTTCTCCCAGAGCTTCTTTATATCGCAAATACACTGACCGAATTAGTGTATCTATCTGCGCTCCAGCATCATTAATATAGTATTCCTTAGTAACTTTATAACCAACTTTTTTTAGTAAGTTTGCCAGAACGTCACCAAATACTGCTCCTCTTGCATGACCAATATGCAGTGGACCAGTTGGATTTGCAGATACAAACTCAACATTGATGGCCTGATTGTTCCCTATATCTAGGGTGCCAAACTCTGTTTTTAGCTCATTTATTTGTTTTAAAATTCCATGCCACACTTCTATTTTTAAGTGCATGTTGATGAAACCAGGGCCTGCTATTTCCACTTTTGCAACTTCATCAAAAAGTTCAAATTCTCTTGCTAACATCCCTGCAATCTCGACTGAATTCTTCTTTTCATGCTTTGCAAGTACCATGGCAATGTTTGTGTAAATATCTCCATGCGCTCTATTGCTTGGAGGCTCTACGATAAAGTTTGTTGCATTCGTGCTTATAATACCCCTTTGCTTCAACTCGTTTAATTTGCTGGAAATTAGAGAGGAAACCTGCTTGAAAATGTTCATCAACTAGAAAAACTATGAAAACCTCCAACAATATAGCGAATAAGTGGGACTAGTTGAAGGTTTATCTTAACTATTTTATCTTCCTAGATCAGGAAAGTCATAGTTTATATTAAGACATTGTCGTAATCATGGTAAGAGAAAGCCATACCTTCGCTGTAACCATCATTACCAGCATCAGGCTCTTTAACATCATCAGTTACTACCTGATCTTCAGTTACCACCTGATCTTCAGTTGTGATTTTATCCTTGATCGTCTCGTCTACACCCTCATCACTATAAGAAAATTTGTTAGTATATGAATAGCGATTATTGATTTTATCACTATAGTTATGTTTTAACATAGAGACCTCCTATACAGTCAAAATTAGAATTACATTAAGATAGAACAAGCTATGAATATAACGTGAATGAAAGAAACTACAGATCACGAAATTTCCGGATAACTATGGAACCATTATAAAATAATAAAATTAAAAAATTAATAATTTTAACATTAAATCTAGCATACTCATTAAATCAACAACGATATAGCTTAAATTCTCTTTTAATTTACACAATATTTCATGCCTACTGTATCTTCGCCAGTTTTGCATACAGCCCGTCTTTACTTATTAGAGAGTCATGAGTTCCTACTTCTTCCACTTTTCCATGATTAATTACTATAATCTTGTCAGTCTTGAGTGCGGTTGATAGTCTGTGTGTAATTACGATCGTTGTTCTGTTTTGCATTAACTTGCTCAAGGCTTTTTGCACGAGGTTTTCACTTTTATAATCAAGGGCAGAGGTTGCTTCATCCAGTACTAAAATCTGAGGATTGTTGAGTATGGCCCTTGCTATTACAATACGTTGTTTTTGTCCTTCAGAAAGTTTTAACCCTCTTTTTCCTACAAATGTATCAAATTTATCAGGCAGCTTATCAATAAATTCCATCGCGTAAGCGCTGATAGCTGCTTGCCTTACTTCCTCATATTCAGCACCAGGTTTGCCGTATAGTATATTTTCCATTATTGAGCAAGAGAATATCATGTGATCTTGTGGCACTAAGCCAAACAACGATCTGAGGTCATTTAGTGCAATTGACTTAATGTTGTGCCCATCGATAGTAATGCTGCCTTTGTTTGGATCATGAAAACGGAGCAGAAGCTTTAAAATGGTGCTTTTACCACTGCCAGATGGTCCAACAATTGATACTGCTTGACCTGCCTCTATAGAAAATGATACGTTATTTAACGCTGGCTTATCAGACTGAGATTCATAAAAAAATGTTACACCATTAAACGAAATTCCTTTTTGAACACTACAAATTTTTATAGGATCATCGGGATCTACTATAGAGCTTTTCATATTTTTAAATTCAAATAAACGCTCTACTATTCCAAGACCTCGTTGTAAATCACTGATATTATCGCTCAAATTATTTATAGCTCCTGTCGCAAGCGCTGAATAAAACACAAATGAGGAGAGTTCTCCAATAGTTATATTATTGCTTAAGACTTCTTTAATACCAAAAAAGAGCAAAACAACTAGTGAACCTATCACACACGTGATAACTAGAGTTACTAAAATAGCACGCAAGAGTACTAATTTTACGTATGATTTTGATACTGAGTTTAAATACTCCTTAAAACGGGTTTTTTCATTTTCTTCGAGTACAAACGATTTGATAGTCACTATAGATCTAAAATTTTCCTCACTAAATGACGCAAGCTCACTTAATTTATCCTGGGCAAAGCGTGCATAGCTACGCACTTTTTTTCCAAGTGAGGTCATGATAATGAGTAGTATAGGTATTATTGCGGCTGCATACGCAGTTAGTTGTATATTTGTATATAATAACATGGCAACACTGCCAATCAGAATCACAAAATTTCGTAATATGGTTAGTAAGCTGCTGTTTATTATTGATTGCAACACAGATGTATCAGTAACTAACGCTGAGATAACATCTTGTACGCCTGTGTTCTCAAAGAAACTTGGTTGCAAGTTAGTGATACTGCTATATAAGTCGTATCTGATTCTTGCGATAACTTTCTCGCTGCCAATGCCAATGAAATATAACCGAGTAAATGCAGTGAGAGAAATGGCTAAAACTATAAGTATTGCAATTAATAGTTTGGTAGTAAAATTATGCCCTGCGCCAGAATCAATTATATTGCTCAAACCCCTGCCAAAGAGAAGGATCGTTAAGGCTGAAAATAAAACTGCAATAAAAGCTATGATGAAATAAGATAGATTAGGCTTTATATAGTAAAATAACTGCCTAATATTAGATCGCATCGTATTTTAAAGTTTCTAAAGTTAAGTATATAGATTTTAGTTTCAGGGGAAAGGGGAAAGGTATGGCATTAGTCTACAGCATGTCTTCTAAGCGCAATACGCTCATGAAACTTTAATGCGATAGCTTGATTTCTACTAAAAGACAGCATTATGCCAAGTGCGATGCTCGAAGATAAAAGAGAAGAGCCACCATAGCTAAGTAGTGGCAGGGTTATGCCGGTGGTGGGAAAAATACTCAATGTTACCCCTGTGTTTATTATGAATTGTGTGATGAATTGAATTGAGATACCAAGAATCACCAACAGATTGAATAATTCATTTTCCCTATATGCAACGTAAAGCAAGCGGGCGGAAATGATACCAAATAACATCAATGTGGCTAAGCACGTAATCAAACCAAATTCTTCTGCTAAAACAGAAAACACAAAATCTGTATGACAATCAGGAAGAGAGGCTTTTACGCTACCTTCACCAGGTCCAACCCCAGTTAATTGACCTCTTTTGAATGCTTCTAATGATTTTGTGACTTGAAAGTTATCCCGCTGCGTAAAAAAGACAAAATTGTAAATCCTTTGCTTTATATGTGGGAGGCATAAGTAAGCTATTGTAGTTCCAGTTGTGGCCATTCCTATTATGCATAGAAAGTATAAAAATGGTATACATGCAATAAACATTTGACCAATAAAAGAATATGTTAAAAGCATAGACATACTGAAATCAGGTTGCAAAAGTAACAACACAAAAACTAACAGAAATATTATGATTGATATGTGTATTTTAAACTTCATTTCGCTGGCTAAGATACTAGCTATAACAACAGAAAAAAATGGCCTTACGAACTCAGATGGTTGAACTGAAATTTTGACAATATGTAACCATCGTTTCGCACCTTTTACCTCTATACCAAGTATTATCGCAGCTGCCACTAGAATAGTAAATAAAATGAAACCTGCGAATGAGAGGTTAAGTATAGTTCTTGTGTTGAGAAAAGAAAATGTCACCAAGGTAATTAGTGACAGGACTATATAAATTGTATGGCGCCGTATAAAATAATCCTGTGGTAGAGAAAGACGCTGCGCAATTACAGGGCTTGCTGAATAAACAAGAATGAAGCTTATAGTGAGCAAAAAAAACACTGGAAGGATGAGATAATAATCTAGGGTTCTATACCAGAGTTTAATATTCATTTTGTTCCAATGTGTAATGCCACTATTCCATAGCTCATATTATGAAACTCAACATTCTTAAAACCTACCTCTTCAATCTCCATTTTAAAATCAGCCTGAGTTGGAAATTCTCTGATGCTCTTCACTAAATATTCATAAGAACTCTTGTCTTTAGCAACTATGCTGCCAATTTTAGGAATTACTTTAAATGAATATAAGTCATAAAGTTTGGTAAATATCTCATTTTGATAGTGCATAGGGGCAAATTCTAAGCAGATAAATTTTCCATGTGGTTTTAATACCCTGTGCGCCTCATTTAAAGCCTTCTTACGGTCAGAAACATTTCGAATGCCAAAAGCTATTGTGCAATAATCAAATTCGGAGTCTTCAAATGGTAAACTTTCTGCACTTGCACATACCCAATCAAAATTAATTTGGTTTGAATTTATAGCTTTATCACGTCCTCTGCTTAGCATATTTTGATTTATATCGCATACTGTAACCTTAGCACTTGGCTCTTTTCTTACTATTCTTATTGCTATATCTCCAGTTCCTCCAGCAACATCTAAAACCTGAGAGTTTTTTGTAAAATGCACACTATTTACCATCTTATCCTTCCATAATCTGTGCATTCCGAGGCTCATTATATCATTCATGGTGTCGTAGCGACTTGCCACGGAATCGAATACCTCTTTAACTAATTGCGATTTATTCTTGATTTTTATAGTAGACATTACGTAAAGTCTCTCAACTCCTTTATAATTGGTAAAAATTAATTTGAATTAACATAACGACAGGCCTTGAGCCTGTTAAAATCTTCTTCAGCGTGGTATGATGACCGAGTTAGTGGGCTTGATGCAACCACTAAGAAACCTTTGGAGTAAGCAATGTATTTATAATGCTCAAATTCCTCTGGGGTAACATACCTATCAAGTTTTGCATGTTTTGGAGTTGGTTGTAGATATTGACCAATTGTAATAAAATCAACCTCAGCACTGCGCAAATCGTCCATAACCTGAAATATTTCCTCTTTTGTTTCTCCAAGACCAACCATAAGCCCCGACTTTGTGAAAACTTTAGGATTAATCTGCTTTACCATCTTCAGTAAATATAGTGAATGAAAATAGCGAGCTCGTGGTCTTATTTTTGCATACAATCTCGGCACTGTTTCAATATTGTGGTTATAGACATCAGGTGATGCAACAGCGATTGCTTCAAATGCTCCTTTCTTATTTAAAAAATCAGGAGTTAAAATCTCTATTGTTGTTTCTGAAGTTATCTTTCTAATTTCTTCTATGCACTGTATAAACTGATTTGCGCCACCATCTGGTAAATCATCACGATCAACGGAAGTAATAACAACATGCTTTAAGTTTAACTTTTTTATCGCTTTTGCTAAATTTTCTGGCTCATGAGGATCTAGTTTATCAGGAATGCCAGTTGCAACGTTGCAAAATGCACAAGCACGAGTGCAAACAGAACCGAGAATCATCACAGTAGCATGACGCTTATTCCAACACTCACCAATATTTGGACATGCAGCTTCTTCACATACTGTATGTAAGTTATGCAGTTTAACGGTGTTTAAGGTCTCATTAAATACTTCACCGGTCGGAGCTTTTGCTCTAAGCCATGGAGGCTTACTATGCATCTGAAACGGCTAACTCTACCTCTTGCTTTACTAAAACTTTTTTCAACCTTCTTTTTATCTTCTGCGCTTTCTCACTTAGTTTAATCGTTCTTGTGTTGAGCAAAAAAGCATCCAAATCACCTTTGTAATCTATAGTTCTCAAAGTTCTTGTTGCTACACGAAATCTAAACTTTTTATTCAATATATCACTCGTCAACGTAACCTTATGTAAATTTAAAAGAAAGGTACGCTTTGTTTTACGATTCGAATGTGATACCTTATTACCAAAAGATTTTTTTCTATTTGTTAATTCACAAACTCTACTCACTTCAATATACCAAATTATTCTATGTACTTAGATTACCTTATATAGTCAAATAGTCAATACTCTCTTGCTTAATTTTTATACCATATACTGCTTTATAGCCAAAAAATATCGTGATTTTTTCTATTATAAGAGAAATCATATGCTGAATTTCCAATGCTTTGCTGCCATTTGTTACTACCAGATGCAACACACCCGAATTTATATTCTGTGCATATGAGATCTTTTTCGGTTTTGTACACTCTGCTATTTCTTTCCCTACTATATTTCGCCAGTTTAAAATCAGACGTATTTCATTTTTGCTAATCTTATTTTTCATGCATTTTAATGCATAGTTTTCTATTATAGACTTTAATTTTTTTGGACCGCTACGTTTGAGCATTTTTCTGTTTTTTTAGTAGGTAGATAATATAAAAGTATACATATAACTTGAGATTTTGTCATTACTGCTACATGTTTGTGAGATACCGTGACGGTATGACCATAGTCGTCATTCCGCGGCGTGTTCGCGGAATCTAGCCCTGGTCACGCTACTTAGATGACAACCTTCTAACTGCTTTACAAAGACTCTACCCTCTGGCCTCACACCATAAAAAGCAGTATTTTTATGTAAAACTTATCTCAACGTAGCACTTGTCAAGTAAGTCGTTCCATTCAAAAATTTTTGTTTTGCCTCATAATTAACCTTATAGCTGTTTTAATTGTAATTGGTTAAATTATTATTAACTTGCTAGGCTCTGTGGACAAAAAATATGAAAAGAGAGAAAAAGATGGTAGTTTAGCCTAATAGGTAAAAAATGGAGAAACTACCATATGCAATATTACATCAAAGAGGAAAATTGGAAACAAATTTTAGAGTTCATAAAAAGCGTAAAAGGAATGCACAGCAAAGATGAAAAACGTTTAAGAATATTCATAGAGGCAGTGTGGTACATAGTGCGAAGTGGTTGCCAATGGAGACTTTTACCAAAAACTTATGGTAATTACAGGAGTATACATAAGCGATTTAAAAGATGGTGTGAAAGAGATGTCTGGAAAAAATTGCTTGAATATACTAAACAAGAGCCTGATTTAGAAGTTGCTATAATCGACGGTACGATCATCCGAGCCCATCCACGTTCATCTGGATATACAAAAAACTCCAAGGATCAAGAAGCTTTAGGGAGGAGCAAAGGTGGCTTTACAACTAAAATACATGCGCTTGTCGATGCACTTGGAAATCCACTTAAATTTACTCTGACTCCTGGTCAAAGAAATGAAATTACGCAGGCACAAGTGTTGACCGAAAGTATCTATAACTCTACTGTAGTAGCTGACAAGGGCTACGATAGCAATGCCTTTGTTACAAGTCTTGAAGACAAGGGATGTACAGTAGTTATTCCGCCAAAACGGAATCGAAAAGTGCAAAGGTATTACGATGAGCATATCTACAAAGAACGTCATTTGATTGAGTGTTTTTTTGGTAAAATTAAAAATTTTAGGCGCATTTTTTCCAGATTTGATAAAACTGCTGAGGTTTTTATTGGTTTTCTCAATTTTGTTGGAGCTCTTGTATGGCTTCTCTAAAATTTTGTCCACAGAGCCTAAACAAGAGCCTGATTTAGAAGTTGCTATAATCGACGGTACGATCATCCGAGCCCATCCATGTTCATCTGGATATACAAAAAACTCCAAGGATCAAGAAGCTTTAGGGAGGAGCAAAGGTGGCTTTACAACTAAAATACATGCGCTTGTCGATGCACTTGGAAATCCACTTAAATTTACTCTGACTCCTGGTCAAAGAAATGAAATTACGCAGGCACAAGTGTTGACCGAAAGTATCTATAACTCTACTGTAGTAGCTGACAAGGGCTACGATAGCAATGCCTTTGTTACAAGTCTTGAAGACAAGGGATGTACAGTAGTTATTCCGCCAAAACGGAATCGAAAAGTGCAAAGGTATTACGATGAGCATATCTACAAAGAACGTCATTTGATTGAGTGTTTTTTTGGTAAAATTAAAAATTTTAGGCGCATTTTTTCCAGATTTGATAAAACTGCTGAGGTTTTTATTGGTTTTCTCAATTTTGTTGGAGCTCTTGTATGGCTTCTCTAAAATTTTGTCCACAGAGCCTAGGCTAGATCCAAAAAATAGCATAATCAATATGCAAATTGTAATAGAAATCACGTTTGCGTATGGTTTATTGCTATGCGGTTAATCTTTCCTCAATCCAAGCTGCTTGAATAGCTTCGAGTATTTTTTCGTTACAGCGTTTTTCATCATCATCAAATTCCTCTAAACTCAAGACCTTTTTTTTAAGCTCAGTGAATCTGATACTAATTATATTCTCATCTGGAAATTTTTCCTCCAGAGCTTCTACAATATCTTCTATATCAAGCCATTTCATACTTTTTTGTATTTATCTGCTAAGTTAAATTGGTGCCCATGGGGAGACTTGAACTCCCAAGGTCGCAAAACCCACGGATTTTAAGTCCGCTGCGTCTACCGATTCCGCCACACGGGCTTTTTTTATCTATCTAGAGTAAAACTCTACTACTAAATTGACTTCCATGTCTGCTGAATAAGGAACCTCAGAATATTGAGGTGACCTCAAATACTTCACTGAATGCTCTTTACTATCTGCTTCTAAATAATCCGGAGCCTTGCGCTCTTGTTTTTGTTCAGCCTCTACTACTACAGGAATTTTTGCTGCCCTTTCTCTTATTTTTATTATATCACCTGGCTTCACTCGATAACTCGATATGTTAACCACCTTATCATTAACTGTAACGTGCTTATGAGATATGAGCTGCTTTGCTGAGTAAATTGTTGGAACAAGACCAGAGTGGTATAAAACAGAACTTAATCTCGATTCTAAGATACCGATAAAATTATCAGCCGTATAACCCTTTCTGTTATAAGCATCTAAAAATGTACGTCTGAGCTGCTTACTTGAAATCGCATAGTAAAACTTAAATTTCTTATGTGCAGCAAACTGCTTACCAAAGTCGGATAACTTCTTGAATCCAAGAATACCATGTTGACCTGGAGGGTATTTCCTTTTGTTTACTGGGTCTTTAGCTCTACCCCATAAATTTACACCAAGTCTACGGCTAATCCTATACTTTCTAGTGATAACAGTTGTCATATAAAAACTCTCACGATTTAACTTTAGATTATTAAGGATTTTAGCACTCAGTGTCAACTTGTTTTTGCTGATATAATCTTTTATACTTCATTTTTAAGTTTTTCTATTAACACATGAATCATTCACATTTAAAATCTATGGCAAACGCCATCCGTTTTTTATCAATTGATGCAGTACAAAAAGCAAACTCTGGACACCCAGGTATGCCACTTGGCATGGCAGATGTTGCAACTGTTTTGTTTGCTAAATATCTGAATCATAATCCTGATGATTCTAAATGGTTCAATAGAGATCGCTTTGTTTTATCAAACGGTCATGGGTCAATGTTACTATATTCAATATTATATTTGACAGGTTATATTAGCATAGATGAGCTAAAAAACTTCAGGCAAATGGGATCCAAGACCCCAGGTCATCCAGAGTTTGGCTTGACTTCCGGAGTAGAGGCAACAACAGGCCCGCTCGGTCAGGGGTTTGCCACTGCTGTTGGCATGGCACTTGCTGAATCGATTCTTAAAGAACAATTTGGAGATAGCTTAATTAATCACTACACTTACGTGATGCTAGGGGATGGCTGTCTTATGGAAGGAATAAGCCATGAAGCAGCATCACTTGCTGGGCATCTTAAATTGAATAAGCTCATAGCCCTTTTTGATGATAATGATATCTCTATAGATGGCGCTACTTGTCTTTCCTGCTCTGATGATGTAGAGAAACGCTTCTTAGCGTATGGATGGAATGTTGACAAAATTGATGGCCACGATTTTGATGCCATATCCTTTGCAATAGAGCAAGCAAAAAAGTCTGGTAAACCTACAATGATCTGCTGCAAAACCATTATCGGAAAGTTTTCAAGCCGTGCTGGCACATCCTCTGCTCACAGTGGTGCTTTTTTGGAGGAAGACATTAAACAGATGAGAGAGAAATTAAACTGGAATTATGAACCATTCCATGTGCCAGAAGATGTGAAAAATGCCTGGAAGAAAACTGTTGAGAGAGCAAAACAAAACTACACGATGTCATTCCAGTGCTTGACACTGGAATCTAGGAAAGAAGAAAAAGAATGGATTCCAGTGTCAAGCACTTGGATGACAGAAGAGAATGCTGAGATGACAGGGTATCATGCAGAACTTCAAAGGCGACTAGATGAGCGTCTGCCGGATAACATCAATTCGGTGTCATTCCAGTGCTTGACACTGGAATCCAGTGAAAATAAAGAACTTCAAAGGCGGTTAGATAAACGTCTACCAGATAATATCGCTGGTGTTTTAGCTGACCTAAAGAAACAAATATGTGAGCTAATGCCAAACGAAGCTACACGTTCTTCTTTCGGCATGGTAATGGAACTTTTAACACAACATATGCCGGAATTAATCGGCGGTTCTGCTGATCTTACTGGGTCAAATTGCACTAAATATAAGCACATGCAGGTAATAAATAGCAATAATTATAGAGGCTCTTATGTCCACTATGGAGTGAGAGAGCACGCTATGGCAGCATGTATGAATGGTATGGCACTTCACGGCGCGATTCTTCCTTATGGCGGCACTTTTTTGGTATTTTCCGACTATTGCCGTCCTGCTATACGTCTTTCAGCTCTGATGAAGCAGCAGGTTATGTATGTCATGACTCACGACTCAATTGGAGTGGGAGAAGATGGCCCAACTCATCAGCCAATAGAGCATTTAGCCTCTTTGCGTGCTATACCAAATCTATATGTTTTTAGGCCAGCCGATGCAGTTGAAACTCTGGAGTGTGTTAGCATTGCACTCGAAAAAAAAGAGTCACCTGCACTGTTTGCGCTCTCAAGGCAAAACGTAAGTTACATGCATTCTGATATCGATCAATCTACTAATCTATCGAAGTTTGGTGCATATATTTTGTGTGAATGTTCAAAAGAATTAAAAGTGACGATATTTGCTACGGGGTCCGAGATTGAAATTGCAGTTGAAGCAAGGAAAAAATTGCAGGAAAAAGGTATAGGTACAAGGATTGTTTCTATGCCATGCTGGAGGCTTTTTGACGAGCAAAGCGATGAATATAAAGCGGCAATATTAAATAATGACAGCATTAAAGTTGCAATTGAAGCCGGAAGTGAAATGGGTTGGCATAAATATATAGGTTCAAACGGTATATTTATTGGCATGAAAAGCTTCGGAGAATCAGCACCTTATAAAACACTTTATGAGCATTTTAATATCAGTGCTGATCACGTAGTAAAATGTGTGTGTGAGAAACTGGTTTACATTCAGTAGACTTCTTGCATAACCATATGAAAGCCCTCTCTTCTTTGTCATTCCAGCGCGTGACGTTATTCAAGATGATGTCATGCCAGTGCTTGACACTGGAATCCAGTTTTCCATCCAAGACGGTGTCATCCCAGTGCTTGACACTGGGATCCAGTTTTCTTTACAAATTCACCAAAAGTGTTTCATTCTATAACGCAAAACCCATACTCACCAAACCCAATGCATTACTTGCAATTAAGTTTCCTGGATCCCAGTGTCAAGCACTGGGATGACACCTTTTCCGGTAGAAGATCACTATCAAATCACATTGCTCTGGTCATTATGATCACCATTATTTTGTTCAACTGATTGATCGACCCTAGGCTCTGTGGACAAAAAATATGAAAAGAGAGAAAAAGATGGTAGTTTAGCCTAATAGGTAAAAAATGGAGAAACTACCATATGCAATATTACATCAAAGAGGAAAATTGGAAACAAATTTTAGAGTTCATAAAAAGCGTAAAAGGAATGCACAGCAAAGATGAAAAACGTTTAAGAATATTCATAGAGGCAGTGTGGTACATAGTGCGAAGTGGTTGCCAATGGAGACTTTTACCAAAAACTTATGGTAATTACAGGAGTATACATAAGCGATTTAAAAGATGGTGTGAAAGAGATGTCTGGAAAAAATTGCTTGAATATACTAAACAAGAGCCTGATTTAGAAGTTGCTATAATCGACGGTACGATCATCCGAGCCCATCCATGTTCATCTGGATATACAAAAAACTCCAAGGATCAAGAAGCTTTAGGGAGGAGCAAAGGTGGCTTTACAACTAAAATACATGCGCTTGTCGATGCACTTGGAAATCCACTTAAATTTACTCTGACTCCTGGTCAAAGAAATGAAATTACGCAGGCACAAGTGTTGACCGAAAGTATCTATAACTCTACTGTAGTAGCTGACAAGGGCTACGATAGCAATGCCTTTGTTACAAGTCTTGAAGACAAGGGATGTACAGTAGTTATTCCGCCAAAACGGAATCGAAAAGTGCAAAGGTATTACGATGAGCATATCTACAAAGAACGTCATTTGATTGAGTGTTTTTTTGGTAAAATTAAAAATTTTAGGCGCATTTTTTCCAGATTTGATAAAACTGCTGAGGTTTTTATTGGTTTTCTCAATTTTGTTGGAGCTCTTGTATGGCTTCTCTAAAATTTTGTCCACAGAGCCTAGTATTCATTATGGGCAAGACTCTCATCTACTTAATCGGCTTTCCAGGTAGTGGTAAGTTTACTACTGCAAAGGAACTGTGTAAAATCATTGGTGCAGTAATAGTAAGCAATAATCTATTCAATAATATTATATTTGATATTGTTAAATTACAAGATGCTGAAGTTCCAGATGATCTGTGGGAAAAAATTTTTGCAGTTAGGGAAAATGTATTAGCAATACTGGAAAAACACTACGTAAAATCAAAACACTATATATTTACAAATGAATTGATAGAGGGTGATTCCTATGACCAAAGATTATATAACTCAGTGGTAAATTTAAGTAAAAAAATGGGCATGGAAATTTTTTCTGTAGTATTACATTGTAATAATGAAAAACTAGTAAGACGTGTCCAATCAGAAGAGAGATATCAGGAAAATAAAATTACTGATCCGGATTTTGCTATAAAGAAAATTGAAGGGAAAAGGCTATTTATACCTGAGGGTTCGCTTGAAATTGATAACTCGAACTTGAGTGCAAAGGAAGTTGCAAAGAAAATTGTTGAAGAGATGAAGAAAGAAAAAAATGGAAAATTAATTAAAACTTCTGTAACAAATCATTTAAAAACAGAGCGTACTCGTGGTTGAGCAGAAAGATAAGTATCGTCCTTGTGTTGGCATAATGCTATTTAACAAACAAGGACATGTCTTCATTGGAAAACGCTTTGATAGCGGCTCTTACTGGCAGATGCCACAAGGAGGTGTTGATGATGGTGAGGAACTGGAACAAGCAGCGTTACGTGAGTTGCTAGAGGAGGTTGGTACTAATAAAGTAAAGGTTATAACTAAAAGCAAGGATTGGATATACTACAACTTGCCTGAAGAAGTTATACCAATATGCTGGAATGGAAAATATTCTGGTCAAAAGCAAAGGTGGTTCTTAATGAAGTTTTGCGGAGAGGATGAGGACATTGATATTAATTATACTGGTCATCCAGAGTTCAAAGAGTGGCGTTGGCAAGGTATAGATAGTTTAGTAGCCAGTGCTATATCATTTAAAAAAGAAGTTTATAAAACAGTGATAGAAGAGTTTTCTTCTATAATAAAAGCCTCAACAATAAGCTCATGATAGTAGATTCTCATTGCCACTTGATTTATTTTTCTGACGATGAAATACCAAAAGTAATTTCAAGGGCAGAGCAAAATGGTGTAAAGGTTTTGCATAACATATGCGTAAGCATTGACGATGTTCCTAAGTTATTAAAAATTTCTTCGTCTTATGATCAAGTCTACTCCTCTGTTGGTGTACATCCGCTTGATGCTGCTATAGAAAACGGTGAGTGTATACATGTTGATGAATTAGTTGAATTTACCAAGAACCAAAAGGTAATTAGTATCGGTGAAACCGGGTTAGATTTTTATAAATCTGACAACAAAGACAATCAGAAAAAAAGTTTTGCATTACATATAGAAGCGTCAAGAATAACTGGACTACCTTTAGTTATTCACACAAGAAGCGCTGATAATGAGATGATCGATATGTTAAGGTCAGAAATGAAAGCCGGTGCTTTTAGTGGAGTAATGCACTGCTTTGCTTCCTCTAAAGAACTTGCTTATCAATCTATAGATTTGGGGTTATATATTTCATTTTCTGGAATCATTACTTTTAAAAATGCGAGCTTACTCAGAGGAATTGCACAAGGTGTACCACGCGAACGTGTTTTAGTCGAAACTGATGCACCATATCTATCACCTGAGCCTTATAGGGGAAAAAAGAATGAACCAGCAATGGTGAAATACGTTGTTGATTGTTTGGCAGAGTTGTGGAATGAGTCACCAGAACAAGTAGCGGAGGTAACCACAAGCAACTTTTTTAGGCTGTTTACGAAACTTAAGCTCAAAGAAACTCTATAGAGCAATTAATTTAGTATCTGTTCAAGGGCGTGGCTAATATGCAAATATTGAAGCAAAAGTGGTGTTATGCAAGTAGCTGACACTGGGATCTAGTTTCACTTTATGGTTGTGTCATTCCAGTGCTTGACACTGGAATTCAGCTTTTAATGCAACCCCTCACCAAAAATATTGTGTTTTAACATAAGGTTAGCTACTTTTATACTCAGTATCCAATCAAAACCCCTGGATCCCAGTGTCAAGCACTGGGATGACATCATTTGTTGTAAACTCACTTTTTCTTGATTTTTTGATTTATCTTGTCTACCTTATTTTGCCACTCCGCTGAACGGATACTTAATTTAGCTTAGAAGTTTCACCAGCTCTCTCACCGAGTTTACAGACTTATTAAACATTTCTTGTTCACTATCATTCATTTTAACTTCTAGGATCTTTTCAATTCCGTTTTTTCCAATAATTACAGGAACACCAATAAACAAATCTTCTACACCATATTCACCATTAAGGTAAGCAGCACATGGTAATATGCGCCTCTTATCTTTTAAATATGATTCTAACATGCATATAGCTGAAGATGCAGGAGCGTAGTATGCAGATCCAGACTTAAGCAGATCAACTATTTCTTTACCGCCATTGCGAGTGCGTTCAACTATTTCATCGACTTTTTTCTGTGTGATAAGACCCATATCGATAATTTGAGTAAGTGGAACTCCAGCAACTGAAGCACAATTGATTAGTGGTACCATAGTGTCGCCATGTCCTCCAAGCACAAAAGCAGATATATCTTCAACTGAGATATTTAACTCACTTGCAAGAAAGTAACGAAAACGGGAAGAATCAAGCACTCCTGCCATGCCAACAATCATATTAGTTGGAAGGTTTGAAAATTTATGCACCACTGAAACCATGGCATCCAAAGGGTTGGTAACCACTATTACAAACGCGTTTGGAGAATATTTTTTAATATTTTCGCCAACCTCCTTCATTACTTTAGCATTGGTTTGCAGGAGGTCATCCCTGCTCATTCCAGGTTTTCTAGCGATGCCAGCGGTTATTATAATTGCATCGGAGTTTTTTATATCTTCATACCTATTTGTGCCAGTAATATTGATATTAAATCCATCAATAGGGGATGATTCTGCTATGTCGAGTGCTTTACCTTGTGGTATTCCATCACTAATATCAAGTAAAACAACATCACCGAGTTCCCTTAGTGCAATCATATGGGTGAGAGTTCCACCGATATTTCCTGCACCGATTAAAGATATTTTTTTTCTTTGTACTGTCATTTTCTACTCCTTTGTATTTACTTTTATGGTTTTACCTTCCCAAGGCGATAAGCTATCAAACATACGAAAATCTTGCGGTAAATCTATAGGGTTATACACAACCTTTTTTGTCTCTATATCATATCTTACTTCCTCATAACCAGTGAGAGGGAAATCTTTTAACATTGGATGACCTTTGAATCCATAGTCTGTTAGAATCCTACGCAAATCAGGGTGATCAGAAAACTCTATTCCATACATATCAAACACTTCACGCTCAAACCACAAAGCCGTACTAAATATCTTCGCTACACTTGGAGGCATGTCGCTTTCACATAACTGAAGCTTTATGTGTACTCTAATATTATGCACAATGCTGAGCAGATTGTATATTAGCTCGAAGCGCTTCTCTCTATTTGGATAGTCAACCCCAAAAATATCAACTAATAGTTCAAACCTACACTTTTCATCATCACGTAGAAAGAATAGGTGCTTTTCAATTTCATCTAAAGTTGAATATATTACAATAATGCCATCATCTTTTTGAATGCACTCGCATTTGGTCTTTTTTTGTATATACTTTGCAGTTTTATCCATTCCGAGTCCGTTTTATTTTGTTTTGTAGGCATAGCATTCCATATAGCAACGCCTCAGCGGTTGGTGGGCATCCAGGGACATACACGTCAACTGGCACAATTCTATCACAGCCTCGGACTACTGAATAAGAGTAATGGTAATAACCACCACCATTTGCACAACTTCCCATGGAAATAACATACTTCGGGTCTGCCATTTGATCATAAACCTTGCGCAATGCTGCTGCCATTTTATTAGTTAGTGTGCCAGCAACAATCATCACATCTGATTGACGTGGGCTTGCACGAAACATTATACCATATCTATCAAGATCATAACGGCTGGATGCAGTATGCATCATCTCAACTGCGCAACATGCAAGACCAAATGTCATTGGCCACAATGAACCAGACCTTGCCCAATTCATTACATAATCTGTTAAATCACCAAATTTAGTGACAAGAAACCCTTCTTTTTTATAACGACCCCAGTCATCATTAGATAGAATTTGATTTGTCATAAACTACTCCCACTCTAATGCACCTTTACACCATTCATAGATAAAACCTATAGTGAGTATTGCAAGAAATACCATCATAGACCAAAATCCACCATAGCTTATCTTAGATAAAGAAACAGCCCAAGGAAAAAGAAAAGCAATTTCTAAGTCAAATATTATAAATAATATTGAAACTAGGTAAAATTTAATGTCAAAATTTTTCCTTGCACTGGATAGTGGATTGAAGCCACACTCATATGTGGAAAGCTTTTCACCATCTGGCTTACTCACTGCAAGAAACATAGGCAATATACCTAAAGCAAAAGATACTACAATTGATACGCAGATAAAGATTACTATGGTTAAATATTCGCTCATTTAACAAAACATATAACACTATGAGTTTACATGCTTTCCTAACTTTTTACCACCTAAAATATGCACGTGAAAGTGTGGTACAACCTGCTCTCCATTTTCACCGTAGTTAGTGACTAATCTATATCCTGTTTTTTCTAGATTATATTTGTGTGCTATCTCTCTTACAGTTTTGAAGAAATCCGCTATTTCCTCTTCAGGAGCTTTTAGAATGAAATCATCATATGAAATATATTGATTTTTTGGTATAACTAAAATATGAACTGGTGCGTCAGGGTACTTATCATGAAAAGCTAGTACATTTTCATTTTCATGTACCTTCTCACAAGGTAACTCACCTCTTAATATTTGAGCAAAGATGTTATCGCTATCATAAACTTCATTGCTCATATTTTAAGAGCGACCTTTCCCTCTTTCTTCGTTTTTCTCTACATTAGGTGTAGATAGTGGTTTTATCGCTTCACCAGAAGCATCTTCAAGATTTAAAGAGCTTACAAGTTCCCTTACTTTTACCATGTCCTGCTGTTCTTTCAAAAAGGGTTCTATTCCACTTACCCTTTTTCCAGTAATAACTCCTGGTTGTAAGTGATACATATCCCCAGGAACAGTTAGACTATGATGTCTTTCCTCTATTTTTTTAGCTTCACTCATAATACTCCCCTATAACTTATTTTTGCATTCCACAACTTTGCGACTTACCTGCTTTTATAGCTTCTTGCGCCCATTTTTTCTCACCTGAAGCTATAGTTTCTGAAGGCTGACCAACATCAGACTTCACAACTTTGTCTGATGACTGCTTTTGATTATCATATTCCTTATACAATTTTTCTGCAATACCATTCAGCAATTTTAAGTCTGTATGAATTTTAAATTCTCCACCAGTAATTCCTGCCAGCTTCTTAAGGTCGCCATTAATGCTATCAGCAATTCCTTGAAGAGCAAGCTTTTTTATCTCCTCTGGACTCTTTCCTTTATTTTTAGAGTCAGTTTTAATGTCTTCAATTATTTTTTTAACATCAACTTCAATTACAATTTTGTTTTCTTCTCTAAAAATAGTTACATTCGGTAAATCTTTTTTTATTTTATCTAATTGCTCTGGGCTCAAATAAGGTATATCCCCTGTCAGAATTCTTGATGCTAAAAAACTTACCTTTCCTTTCTCTTGTTTTTTTATTTCTACACCAAGATTTTTACTAGCTTGTGTGGTTTCTATGGGTGGGTCATATTCCTCTTCTTCTTCAGGTACATCTATACCAACAGCTTCCTTTAACGAAACTGTGGCATCATGTTTCATTTCACCCATTGAAGCAAACGGCTTCTTTATAGGGTAAATAAGTGCTTTAGGCACAAGAGCAAGCACCCGACCTGTAGCCTTTACACCTCTACCTAGAAAACTTCCTACTTTAGCTAGTATAGAAGTAGATTCTTCATTTTGGTCGTTTTTTGGCATACATACCTCCAAGGTACTTTCTATAACTAAATACATTTTAATTATAGACGAAAAAATTTAAACTTCTATATCCATTATAAGATAGAATTATAGGGATTGCAACCATTATTTGTACATTGTCTAAAACATGTAGTATTTTCGCTACTTTTATTGTTCAATTTATTATAAAGAATACTCTAAATTATGTGTAAATGGAACACAAATAATATCATTGATGCAACTGGCGGAAGAGACGTAAATGGTTATAATTGGATACATAGCTCAAATATTTCAACGGACACAAGAAGCATAAAAAAAGGTGATTTATTTATTGCACTCAAGGGAAAGAATTTTGATGGCCATAATTTTTTGCATGAAGCGTTTTTAAAAGGGGCAGTAGCTGCAATAGTAAGTGAGGGTAAATATAAAAATTTTCCTCTCGTTATTGTACAAGATACCCTGAAAGCTTTGCACGATATGGCATCATACTATATTAGAAATATTCTTGTTGATGCTAAAGTTATTGCAATTACAGGCAGTGTCGGGAAAACTACTACAAAGGATATGCTGCACACTGTTTTATCGCAATATGGAGTGTTCCATGCGAACGAAGGTAACTTAAATAATAATATAGGATTGCCTTTGACAATTCTAAAAGCTCCAAAGAACTGCCAGTACTTAATCCTTGAAATGGGAATGAATAAAGTTGGTGAAATAAAAGAATTATCAAAGATTAGTAATCCGAATATTGCAGTTATTACCAACATCGAACCTGCACATACTGAAAATTTTTCATCACTGTTTGACGTTGCACAAGCGAAGTTAGAAATTCTGTATGGTATGAAAAATAACGGTACTTTGGTCTTGAACAGAGATAATAAATATTATGATTATCTCTCATCACGCGCCAATAGAAATGTAATAAGCTTCGGTAAAGATAAAAATGCTGAAGTTTGTTTACTAAACTTAATAAGAAACGATGAATCTTCTGTCATTTCAGCACTATCTTCTGTCATCCCAGTGCCCAGACACTGGGATCCAGGAAGTTCAATTGCAAATGAGCATATCAGACGGTTGTATAATAAAAACTGGATTCCAGCGTCACGCGCTGGAATGACATCAAACCGAGTTGCTAATAGATTAAGTTTAAAAATCAGGCTGAGTAATAATCAAATTATAAACTGTAATTTACGTGTGCAAGGTGAGCATTTTGCATACTCTGCATTAGCTGTTACAGCGGTTGTGCGGAGTCTAGGACTTGATTTATCAAAATTACCACTTGCACTTGAGAATTTTAGTGTAACGAAAGGTAGAGGCAATATTCATAAAGTCAAATACAATGGAAAATACATACATTTAATTGATGACTCCTATAACGCCAGCCCTGCTTCGATGAAAACTGCAATAAAAACTTTGAGTACATATTCTAATCAGAGAAAAGTAGCTTTGCTTGGTGATATGTTGGAACTTGGTGATGAAAGCATAGAGTTTCATACAGATTTGGTTAAGATTATCACAGGAAATAATATAGATAAAGTTTATACAGTTGGTAAATTTATGTTAGAATTGCATGAGCTTTTGCCAGATAATATGAGAGGCGCACATTTTAATGATTCTAATCAATTGAAAAGTGATTTAGCTAACATTATTCAGAATAATGACGCAATTCTAGTTAAAGGCTCACGAGGAATGAAAATGGATCTTATTGTACAAGAATTCATAATAGAATATTAAGTAAAATCATTATATTAATTTACAGTAATAAATTATTAGGAACTTTAATTGTGACAAAACGTGTAATTATTTTTGGTGGAACGGGGTTTATAGGGAAACACATCGTAAGACGCTTGGCAGCAGAAGGATATTTGATAAAGGTGTTTACTCGTAATCAGGAAAAAGCTGCTTGTTTAAAATTGTGTGGCAATTTAGGACAAATATCAATATTTAAAGGCGATTTTTTTGATGAAAAATCAGTTCTGGAGGGTATGGAAGAATGTGATGTAGCTATAAACTTAGTGGGAATATTATATGAAGCAAAAAAGCACGATTTTTACGCTGTTCACGTTAAAATAGCTGAAAGGATAGCAAAAGCTGCAAAAATGAAAAATGTACCTATGATGATACATTTTTCTGCTATGGGAATAGAAAATAGCAAGTTGTCAAAATATGCTCAAAGTAAATTGGAAGGTGAAAAAGCTGTAACTTCAGCATTTCAAGAAGCAATAATAATTAGGCCAAGCCTTGTATTTGGTAAGGAAGATAACTTCTTTAATAAGTTTGCAAGATTAGCAACTATTCTTCCTTTTTTGCCACTAATTGGCAATGGAACGACTAAATTTCAGCCAATATGTGTAACAGACTTAGCTGAAGTGGTATATCGTATTATCAGTTTTAATAAGCAAGACAAGAAAATTTATAACATGGGTGGACCAAAGGTTTACTCTTTCAAAAGCTTATTGAAGTTTATTCTGAATGTTACTAACAGAAAGTGTTTGTTGATCAATGTATCTTTTCCAATGGCAAAGTTAATAGCTTTCTTTTTAGAAAATAAAATTATTTCTATGCTATTAAAACCAATAACCGGAGATACGAACCCTGTGCTTACTCAAGATCAGGTGAAAGTTATGATGAATAGTTCAATCGAAAGGTCAGCTGACCTTGAAACAATGAAGGTTCGACCATTAGCAATTGAAAATGTGGTACCAGAGTACTTGAAGATTTATAGAAAGTATTGATAAAAGAGTGTGCCCGGTGGGATTCGAACCTACGACCCACAGCTTAGAAGGCTGTTGCTCTATCCAGCTGAGCTACGGGCACACAACATATATAAAATGCTTCTTAGTACAAGTGAAGTCAAGTATTTCGTGTGAATATGATGTTTATCTTGCAACACCTTGTCATTGCAGTTGTGTGTCACACGCTGCTGAAATTGGATGCGAGAAGTCTATTTATTTTAGAAAATATTATATAGAAAGTTGCTTGACAAACTCCGCCAGCGCCCTTATCATGACACTAAGAGTATTTCTGACTCAAAACTTGTTTTTGATCCGCGCGGGCTCAACAACAAAATCCAGTAAAAAACTCAGGTGTTTATTAGCGGATTATATAAAATTATAGCGGCTGCATGTCTTTTAAATTTTTTCTACATTCAGCCAAATCGCGCTTAAACTAAGCGTCAGCACATTATTACAGCGCCAATTTAAAGCATTAGAGAGTCAAAACTCGCACTACGGGGTTTCTTTGCCTTTTTTTTTATTTGGTAAATTTCTTAAATATTTATGGATAAACGACAACCGTCATCCCGTTACTTGTTAGCGGATGAGATACCGTGACGGTATGACGGTTCGCGGCGGGATGACAAGGAGCAACAGAATGACAGAGAGTTATGCAAGCATCGAACAGACGAAATCTGTCAAATCAGAAAGAAACACACAAATTTAAGTTTTTAGTAGTTTTCAAGTATAGTTGTACAGGGAGCGCCTTTGCAGTTATGACCGACATTTTCAATGGTGCCTAAGTGCCCGTATGCAAGCATGGTTTTGGAAGGAACGGTCAAATCATTGATGGAGTCATTTAGACTACCTCGGTTAGGAGATTGTACTATCAACCGTTCCAAGCTGAAGCGTTTCCCTATTACAAATTATATGTAGGAGTTACCATGAAAAAAGCAAAAAGTAAATTAGAAATAGTGAATCCTAATGCAGCAGGAATAGACATTGGTTCAGCTGTACACTATGTGTGTGTACCTGAAGGAAGAGATGAACAACGCGTTCAGAAATTTGGCTGCTTTACTGAAGACCTTCATAACTTAGCACAGTGGTTGAAAAAGTGTAAAGTTACAACAGTAGCTATGGAATCAACAGGAGTATATTGGATTCCTTTATTTCAAATACTTGAGTCATACAAATTCGAGGTAAGATTGGTAAATGCACGGCATGTAAAGAATGTACCTGGTAGGAAGTCTGACGTTCAAGATTGCCAATGGCTCCAACAACTGCTTAGCTACGGACTGCTTCATGGATCGTTTAGGCCAGATAATCAGATGTGTGTATTGCGCAGTTACGTGCGGCAACGCAAAAATCTCACTGAAAGTGCATCTACACATATTCTGCGTATGCAGAAGGCATTAATTCAAATGAATATACAATTACACAAGGTTATTAGTCATATTACTGGGATAACTGGTATGAAAATCATTGAAGCTATAATTGAGGGCGAAAGAGATTCTGAAAAATTGGCAGAATTCAGGGACGTGCGAATGAAAAATGATCAGTCTACTATTGCAAAAGCGTTAGCTGGTGACTATAGAGAGGAACACTTATTCACGCTAAAGTAAGAATTTGAACTATATAATATTTATCAAGAAAAAATAGCAGAATGTGATAGAAATATTGAAGCCTATTATAAAACGTTTGAAACAAAGTCTTGTGAAAGCAAACAGCTAAGTAAGCAAAAGAATAAAAATAGCAAAAGTAAGCCAAGCTTTGCTTTGTATGAGGAACTGCACCGAATAACTGGTATGGATTTCACTAAAATTCCTGGATTTGATGTATTAAGTATACAAACCATAATTTCAGAAGTTGGTATAAACCATAGTAAATGGCCAACAGAAAAGCACTTTTCATCGTGGTTGGGACTCAGTCCTGCTAATAAAGTTACAGGGGAAAAAGTGTTTAACACAAGAACACGTAAAGTCATTAACCGTGCTGCAAATGCTTTGCGAATAGCTGCTCATTCTGTAGGAAATAGTAAAAGTGCATTGGGTGCATACTACAGAAGATTGAAAAAACGACTAGGCTCTGTGGACAAAAAATATGAAAAGAGAGAAAAAGATGGTAGTTTAGCCTAATAGGTAAAAAATGGAGAAACTACCATATGCAATATTACATCAAAGAGGAAAATTGGAAACAAATTTTAGAGTTCATAAAAAGCGTAAAAGGAATGCACAGCAAAGATGAAAAACGTTTAAGAATATTCATAGAGGCAGTGTGGTACATAGTGCGAAGTGGTTGCCAATGGAGACTTTTACCAAAAACTTACGGTAATTACAGGAGTATACATAAGCGATTTAAAAGATGGTGTGAAAGAGATGTCTGGAAAAAATTGCTTGAATATACTAAACAAGAGCCTGATTTAGAAGTTGCTATAATCGACGGTACGATCATCCGAGCCCATCCATGTTCATCTGGATATACAAAAAACTCCAAGGATCAAGAAGCTTTAGGGAGGAGCAAAGGTGGCTTTACAACTAAAATACATGCGCTTGTCGATGCACTTGGAAATCCACTTAAATTTACTCTGACTCCTGGTCAAAGAAATGAAATTACGCAGGCACAAGTGTTGACCGAAAGTATCTATAACTCTACTGTAGTAGCTGACAAGGGCTACGATAGCAATGCCTTTGTTACAAGTCTTGAAGACAAGGGATGTACAGTAGTTATTCCGCCAAAACGGAATCGAAAAGTGCAAAGGTATTACGATGAGCATATCTACAAAGAACGTCATTTGATTGAGTGTTTTTTTGGTAAAATTAAAAATTTTAGGCGCATTTTTTCCAGATTTGATAAAACTGCTGAGGTTTTTATTGGTTTTCTCAATTTTGTTGGAGCTCTTGTATGGCTTCTCTAAAATTTTGTCCACAGAGCCTAGGTCTTTTAGTTTAAAGCCTGTTATTATCTTCTCTAATTGAGAATCAAATTCTTTATTGGCAAAATTTTCAGCAGGATTATTTAAATTTTTTAACTCTTTGTATAATTTATTATTTTCTGCAATTGAGTGGCAGAACTTTATTATAGCAGAGTCCTTAGTGAAAGAATTGTCTTTTTCCATTTTATTGATACAGTCCTTGAGGGATGTAAAATGCGATTCAAGCCATGACGAATATAGATCGTATTCATAAGATGCCAACAAGCAATGTATTGCATTCCAAGCACATGATGCTACCCTTATAACTGATTCAACATCATAATTCTCTGACTGATTACTTGTTTTTCCTGCCTCTGCTGTTTTTTCTTCCTTGAGACCTGCTGCAAAAGGTGATTGAAAAAATGATGTGAGAGGGGTAGAAGAAGAATAAGCAGATCAAGTAAGGAAAAAAAATGAGCTTTAGTTACTATAATATGAAAAAACACCCAAGAAACTTTCGTAATATAACAGGTTTAAGTATAGAGGAGTTCGAAAAAGTAGTAGAAAAAGTGAGGTCTGGATGGAAAAAACTTGAAAAACAGAAAAAGTGTCATGGTAGAAGATCAAAACTACCAACTCTGGAAGATAAGTTGTTTTGCGTAATTTTGTACTATCGCACTTACATAACACATAGATTTTTAGGATGCCTATTCAATGTGCACAACGCAAATGTATGTAGGTTACTTAAGAGAATAGAGCCATTACTCGCCAAAAAAGTGACTATAACAAAAGATAGAAGTATGACGCCAGAAAAAATACTGAAGATTTTGGCTGATGTTACAGAACAGCAAATACAGAGGCCAGAAGATAGTAAAAAACGGAAGAAATCATATTCAGGAAAAAAAAGAACCAACACTATGAAAACTGAGATTATTATCGAAGAAGGAGGAAGAATTTTATCAGTGTCAAAGTCATACCGTGGTAGAATTAGTGATTTTCGCATAAGGAAACAAGAAAAATATTTACCACTTGATAGCATAAAACATGCTGATTCTGGATATCAAGGTTGGCAAAAATTGCAAAGCAATGTTATAATTCCATATAAAAAGTATCGTAAAAAGCCATTAACTCCAGAGCAGAAAGAGCATAATAGAAGGTTAGCATCATTTAGAATGAGAGTAGAAAATAAGATCCGAGAGATAAAGATATTTAAGATTATGTCGAATGTTTATCGCAATTTTCAGAAAAAATATAACTTGAGGTTCAATATTATTGCTGGTATTGTAAATCTTAAGCACGCCTTTTAGTTAACCTTGATTTTATTCACCCTCCTTTCCTTTTTTTTATCGCTTGATTCGCAGCAGGTCTATTGTCTCGTTTTCATTGCAGAGAAGTGCAGCAATTAATATTGCCGCTGCTGTTCCAATTTTCACTGGTTCGAAAATCACTTTATATTCTTGCAGCGCATGTAATTCCTCCATCACTAATGACTCGTACTGTATATTTGTAGAAATTATGGGCGGCATATAATCGCTTTTTAGCCTCAACAAAGTGTTGTGAAACATAGTGTTCTGACTAAATATTTTCTGAAATTGCTTTGGCTTAGATAAAGGCCAAAGTCTGCTACCACTACCACCACACAATATTACAGGGCGCATTTAGTTAAGAAAGTTGATTAAATAATTAATATCTTATACTGAGGGCAAAATGCATGCAAGTTTTTGTTGTAAAATGATTAAATAGAGGGTAGGTATCAATTTAAAGTAATGGCTAAGGAGAGTGAGTGTGTGTAGCGCCTTGCCCTTGCTGTGAATTTCTTCTATTTTGTAATTTCTCAACATGACCTTTGCTTTTACCACTTAATATTTCATTACCCTTATTTTGTTCTTCCTCAGGACTCTTTAGTATTTCATTACTCTTGCTGATTCCTTTATCATTCTCTTGTTTCTTCAAGTCTTTTTCAATATCTGGCCTCCTGGCGTTAAGCTCTTTCCATGTGCCTATAATTGGATCGAGATCAGGGCGATTTTCTTTTTGTTTTGCTTCTCTTTTACCATCTTTAACTACCTTAAAATCATTCTCTGCTTCTTTCCAGCATTCTTTCAATTGACATTCCAACATAGTTAAGTAAGCATCACCATATTTTTTCTTATTTGCTACAAACAATAAAATTGGAGCCTTAAGTATGGTAGCTCCCATATTCACTAAATTTTTTATTGCCATTGCAGGAGTAAATAAAAGATAACCAAAAGACTTTGCAATTGGGTTTTGTTTGCTTATTAAATGCTTCCCTAACTTTATAGGAAGAGAAGTCAACAATTTAGTACAAACTTTAGCCAAGCTTGTAGCAAAAACAATAGGAACAGATATGAGACTTTTATCTAGCTCTAGATTACCATTTTGATCTCTAATTTCTGAAAAATGGGTGCTTAGCTTCTTGTAATCACTAGTGTATAATAATTTTCCATTTCTTCCTTTTTCATCGACAACTTCCTGAACTTTACCTTCTTTATTTTTCACCTTTTTAATTAGCACAGAAGAGTTAGTTAATTCAAATGGATATTGAGGATCCTTAGGTTTTTGAGCTTCAAAAATTGGCACGTGTTTTTCAAGATCGATTTTTGAAAACTTAAATGGCTTATAAAATTTACTATAATCATTAACCTCACGCCTAGCTTTATCAACTAAAAAGTCAATAGTAAAGTAGGATTTTTTATCAATTTTCCTAACTAAGTCTAGATTAAACTTGTATCCATTATATTCAAGTTGGTACCTTGGATTTCCCTCTTCATCTTTTACAAGTTTTCCACTGCTATCTTTTTCTTCTATAATTTTTCCAGACCTTACAATCTCATCATAATTTTTTGGGTACCGGCATTTTCGTCCATCCTTATATACCATTACCTTTCTAAGGTCTTTGACGTAAACTTGAGATTCAGGTGAGGTAAATAGATCCTTCACTTTTAGCGTAAGGTCCGTTCCCCACTTTTTCAATGTCTCTAACATATTGCTAAACCAAAATCGCTATAATGCTATAGCTCAATAATAAAACTAGTACACTAATAATATATTAACACAGCACCGGTGATTTTACAAGAAAATATGCCTGTAGAAGATAAAGATTGTAAAAGCGAGGGTTATATAAGTAATGCTTGATAAGTACTTTATGCATGTAATTGTAAAAATCCTCAAAGGTACGCTGTGTATATAATCTTCGCATACTACCTGCATTCCAAGAACTGCGTGCCAAAAAATGCAAAACAACAATACAACAAAAAATAAAAGCTCTAGAGGGTGATTAATAAATTTTTCACTAAAAGACAAAGAGCTATCAGTATAAAATGTGCAAGAAAATGAATAGATAAACCAAGGAAACAGGAACAGTAAAATTACCGCAGAAACACGCTGAACCCACCAATGATGTACTGAATTTCCAGATTGACTCATATAAACATAAATAAAAAAGCCATAGTAGAAAGAAGTAACGTTACTGTCAGCAGTATAGCACTCCTTGAAACGCCAGTAATTTCTAAATTAAGCCCAACATCCCACAATAAATGACGAATACCATTAAGAAAATGATATACAAAACTTATAAAACATAAGACATAAGCTAATTTAGCAACAGGAGTGAATAATAATGCATTTAAGTACCTTACTATAAGTAACTCAGGAAAGTAAACATGTAATATGAAATACCAAGAAAGTATCATTAATAAAAGGAATAGCAAAATACCAGTCAATCTATGCATAATAGAGAAAAAACTAGTAACTTGTACTTTATATATTTGTAAATGTGGAGAAAGAGGTCTATCACTCATAAAATTCCGTTATCGGGAAATTAAAATAAAGCAGAAGTAAAGACAGCAGTATAGCACATAACAACACCATCATTAAAAATGGTAAGTTATGCGCAAAGCCTAAGGAGGTAATCCAGCTGCAGATTCCCCTACTGCTACCTTGTTACGACTTCACCCCAGTCACCGATCCCACTTTAAATAACTCCCTCCTTGCGGTTAGGTCGTTAGCTTCGAGTGAAACCAATTCCCATGGCGTGACGGGCAGTGTGTACAAGACCCGAGAACGTATTCACCGTGGCGTGCTGATCCACGATTACTAGCGATTCCAACTTCATGCACTCGAGTTGCAGAGTACAATCCGAACTGAGATGGCTTTTAAGGGATTGGCTTAGCCTCGCGACTTTGCAGCCCATTGTAGCCACCATTGTAGCACGTGTGTAGCCCACTCCATAAGGGCCATGATGACTTGACATCATCCCCACCTTCCTCCAGTTTATCACTGGCAGTTTCCTTAAAGTCCCCAGCATTACCTGATGGTAACTAAGGATGAGGGTTGCGCTCGTTGCGGGACTTAACCCAACATCTCACGACACGAGCTGACGACAGCCATGCAACACCTGTGTGAAACCCGGCCGAACCGACCCTATCTCTTCGAATAGGTATAATTTCCATGTCAAGGAGTGGTAAGGTTTTTCGCGTTGCATCGAATTAAACCACATGCTCCACCGCTTGTGCGGGTCCCCGTCAATTCCTTTGAGTTTTAATCTTGCGACCGTAGTCCCCAGGCGGAATGTTTAACGCGTTAGCTGTAATACAGAAAGTAAAACTTCCCATATTTAACATTCATCGTTTACAGCGTGGACTACCAGGGTATCTAATCCTGTTTGCTCCCCACGCCTTCGCGCCTCAGCGTCAGATTTGAACCAGATAGACGCCTTCGCCACTGGTGTTCCTCCTAATATTTACGAATTTCACCTCTACACTAGGAATTCCTCTATCCTCTTTCAATCTCTAGATTAGCAGTTTTAAAAGCAATTCCAAGGTTGAGCCTTGGGATTTCACTTTTAACTTACTAATCCGCCTACGCGCCCTTTACGCCCAATAATTCCGAATAACGCTAGCCCTCTCCGTATTACCGCGGCTGCTGGCACGGAGTTAGCCAGGACTTCTTCTGTGAGTACCGTCATTATCTTCCTCACTAAAAGAGCTTTACAACCCAAAGGCCTTCTTCACTCATGCGGCATGGCTGGATCAGGCTTTCGCCCATTGTCCAATATTCCCCACTGCTGCCTCCCGTAGGAGTCTGGACCGTATCTCAGTTCCAGTGTGGCTGATCATCTTCTCAGATCAGCTATAGATCATTGCCTTGGTAGGCTATTACTCCACCAACTAGCTAATCTAATATAGGCTCATCTAATAGCAATAAATTTTTCCCCCGTAGGGCGTATACGGTATTAGTTGCCGTTTCCAACAATTATTCCGTACTACTAGGTAGATTCCTATACATTACTCACCCGTCTGCCACTAAGTTATACCATAGCAAGCTACAATATAACTCCGTTCGACTTGCATGTGTTAGGCCTGCCGCCAGCGTTCATTCTGAGCCAGGATCAAACTCTCAAATTTAGACTTCAACCTATAAAAGGTTGAGGGTACATCGGATAAATCCGACAAAAAATAATTTAGCTTAATACTGCTGTCTTTATTTCTACTTTAGAAATATTTTAATCTCCAACTATTCAAACAACTTTGAGAATATTATTATGTGATATAATCACTATGTCAATATGTTTTTGCAAATCAAAAGCATTAATGTATAAATATATAACTATTTGGAATATTACCATGAAAAAATACATCTTTCTGCTTGCACTCGCGCCAATGTTAGTTGGCATCACATTATACTTATTGCGCAACATTGATAACACAAAACAATCTATAACTGCAGGTGACAAGTTTTACGAAGTATTATTCTTAAAAAAAGATAATAAGCCGCTGCTAGAAGAAATAGATTCAAATTGGGAGTATTTAGCAAATTTTGAACGCGCATTCAATCATATCTCAGATTCAATGCCAACAGACACAGCATCTATTTATAATGATTTGGCAGATGATAAAGATGCTCCTGGTGTTTTGCGTGAGTTAGCACAATATTTAGAAGTAATGAGCTTACTTCACTCCAACGGTGAAAAAATAAATAAAGACAAAATTGATAATTTAGAATCAAGCACAGTATACCCTTATTCAAGCCAAGAAGCCATCGCTATAGTAAAGATACACAATAACGACGTTAAGGGTGCAACTGAAATATTGCGTTCCCTATCAAATGATAGAAAATGCCCTATCCTAATCAAAGCTAATGCACAAGAATTACTCAGGATATATGGGAGTTAACTCATTGGACTTTTTGCATAGCTTTTGGCAGCGCATTGGATGAAACGAAAAACTTCCTTGACAAGCCTCGCCAGCTCCCTTATCATAAAACTGAAGCTATTTATTTATCTTCGCAATCTGTGCAGGTTAATGACAAAAAACTTAGGGTATTTGGCGTCTCATGTTTAATTTTTCGCACTACGTGCATCGCATGTCTTTAAAAATTTCTGGGTTTTTACCTATATAAGCCGAAACGCGCTTACAAAGCGTTTAAGACAGCAAAAAACGTCAAATTGACAAGGGAGAATTTGAATGCTAGCTACTACGGGGTTTCTTTGCCTTTTTTCCTGCTTAGTAAATTTCTTAAACACTTGCGGTGTAGGTTAGTTGCAAGTTAAAAGCAGCTAAATCGCTCTTAATCAAGCGTTTTAGAATAAAAAAAACGCCGATATTTTAGTACATGGTAAATAGCCAACCACCACGGGGTTTCTTTTGCCTTTTTTTTCATTTGGTAAATTTTTTAAATATTTATGGTTAAAGATTGCACGAATGTTGCAATTACAAAAACGATTTCTACTAGGCTCTGTGGACAAAAAATATGAAAAGAGAGAAAAAGATGGTAGTTTAGCCTAATAGGTAAAAAATGGAGAAACTACCATATGCAATATTACATCAAAGAGGAAAATTGGAAACAAATTTTAGAGTTCATAAAAAGCGTAAAAGGAATGCACAGCAAAAGACCTGCTGCAAAAGGTGATTGAAAAAATGATGTGAGAGGGGTAGAAGAAGAATAAGCAGATCAAGTAAGGAAAAAAAATGAGCTTTAGTTACTATAATATGAAAAAACACCCAAGAAACTTTCGTAATATAACAGGTTTAAGTATAGAGGAGTTCGAAAAAGTAGTAGAAAAAGTGAGGTCTGGATGGAAAAAACTTGAAAAACAGAAAAAGTGTCATGGTAGAAGATCAAAACTACCAACTCTGGAAGATAAGTTGTTTTGCGTAATTTTGTACTATCGCACTTACATAACACATAGATTTTTAGGATGCCTATTCAATGTGCACAACGCAAATGTATGTAGGTTACTTAAGAGAATAGAGCCATTACTCGCCAAAAAAGTGACTATAACAAAAGATAGAAGTATGACGCCAGAAAAAATACTGAAGATTTTGGCTGATGTTACAGAACAGCAAATACAGAGGCCAGAAGATAGTAAAAAACGGAAGAAATCATATTCAGGAAAAAAAAGAACCAACACTATGAAAACTGAGATTATTATCGAAGAAGGAGGAAGAATTTTATCAGTGTCAAAGTCATACCGTGGTAGAATTAGTGATTTTCGCATAAGGAAACAAGAAAAATATTTACCACTTGATAGCATAAAACATGCTGATTCTGGATATCAAGGTTGGCAAAAATTGCAAAGCAATGTTATAATTCCATATAAAAAGTATCGTAAAAAGCCATTAACTCCAGAGCAGAAAGAGCATAATAGAAGGTTAGCATCATTTAGAATGAGAGTAGAAAATAAGATCCGAGAGATAAAGATATTTAAGATTATGTCGAATGTTTATCGCAATTTTCAGAAAAAATATAACTTGAGGTTCAATATTATTGCTGGTATTGTAAATCTTAAGCACGCCTTTTAGTTAACCTTGATTTTATTCACCCTCCTTTCCTTTTTTTTATCGCTTGATTCGCAGCAGGTCTAAAGATGAAAAACGTTTAAGAATATTCATAGAGGCAGTGTGGTACATAGTGCGAAGTGGTTGCCAATGGAGACTTTTACCAAAAACTTATGGTAATTACAGGAGTATACATAAGCGATTTAAAAGATGGTGTGAAAGAGATGTCTGGAAAAAATTGCTTGAATATACTAAACAAGAGCCTGATTTAGAAGTTGCTATAATCGACGGTACGATCATCCGAGCCCATCCATGTTCATCTGGATATACAAAAAACTCCAAGGATCAAGAAGCTTTAGGGAGGAGCAAAGGTGGCTTTACAACTAAAATACATGCGCTTGTCGATGCACTTGGAAATCCACTTAAATTTACTCTGACTCCTGGTCAAAGAAATGAAATTACGCAGGCACAAGTGTTGACCGAAAGTATCTATAACTCTACTGTAGTAGCTGACAAGGGCTACGATAGCAATGCCTTTGTTACAAGTCTTGAAGACAAGGGATGTACAGTAGTTATTCCGCCAAAACGGAATCGAAAAGTGCAAAGGTATTACGATGAGCATATCTACAAAGAACGTCATTTGATTGAGTGTTTTTTTGGTAAAATTAAAAATTTTAGGCGCATTTTTTCCAGATTTGATAAAACTGCTGAGGTTTTTATTGGTTTTCTCAATTTTGTTGGAGCTCTTGTATGGCTTCTCTAAAATTTTGTCCACAGAGCCTAGTGACAGAACTTGCTCTTTAAGCTTTGGGTACTCAAGCTTTGCTCGATATACATCAAGTAAATAGAATTTATTATCTATTTTTGCCCAGGTGGTGCAGACGCTAAAGTCGCTGGAATCGTTTGTTGAAACTGCAGTGTCCCAGCTTTGAGTTACATGTGAGAGATTATCAGGGAAATTTTTATAGCGCTTTAGCCACTCTTGTTTTATTATACCACTTGAAAGCGGCAGGGGGTTTTGTTGATATTGAGCAGCAAAAGCGTAACTCCCGAGTTCAACTTTTATCATCTCAACTTCTTCTCTTCCTCCCTCCAGGGGATATAATAACTCATTCTCTTCTCTTGAGTATAATACTCTTGCAGGTAGTGTCATTCCAGCACTTGATGCTGGAATCCAGTCTTTTGCGGTTGAATTTTCTGGATCCCAGTGTCTGGGCACTGGGATGACAGGAGGGGGGGTTGGAATGACACCAGTATGGTTATTAATTGAATAAATAACCTCCTTATTTTCAGAAATCATTGGCAAACAAATGTGATGCCATATGTTTTTTGGCTTGGATAAGAGGTGCCCAGTTAAGTTTTCCAGGTGGAGCCTATGCATCACAAGCACAATTACTCCTTTTTTTCTATCGTTGAGTCTCGTTACTAAAGTCTGATCGAACCAGTTTGTGGCACGTTTTCTAAATGTTTCACTCAAAGCTTGAGCAGGGTTAAGCGGATCATCCACAATAATAAAGTCACCACCTTCACCGGTTAATGTTCCTCCAACTGATGTTGCGATTCTGTATCCTCTCTGCACTGTTTGGAATTTATATTTAGTGTTCTGGTCTTTGGATAGTTCTACCTCTGGAAATAGCTTTTTATACCAATCAGATTGCATTATGCACCTCGTATCGAGCGAATGTTTTTCGCTAAGCAACTTAGAATAACTTGCAACTATTATTCTTGCAGTTGGCTGATTTCCCAGTATCCATGCGGGCCACGCAACACTTACACATATGGACTTCATTGAACGCGGAGGCATATTGAGTATTATGCGCCTTACTTCGCCAGCATTCGCTGCTTCCAGCCTGTCTGCTATGACTTTTATGTACTGATAATCATTATACTCACATCCCGGCACCACTGTTTGAAAGCACAGTTCAATGAATTTTAGAAAGTTCATGTTAGACCTCCTATAGTATCACCCAAGTAACCCCTATGGTGTCATCCAAGTAGCCGACACTGGTTCCTTTATGACGGCGTCATGCAAGTAGCTGACACTGGAATCCAGTTTTTATTATACAGCTGCTCAATGTGCTCATTACAGTGAAGTTTCCAGTGTCTGGGCACTGGGATGACATCCTTTGGTTTTTTATATGGTTATGCAAGAAATCTAGTGTAGATTTTTATTTATTTTATAAGATTGAAGTGTTACAGTAGCGAGCTTACAACACTACTGTTTTGTAAATTTAGTGAATAAAATTACTTCTTCAACTTTATCGAAGTAAAGAATTGATTTCCATTGCGGTAAATGAGCAACATTATTGAATCTTTACCGTTTTTCTTTACTGCTGAATCAACTTGTTTTTGAAAATCATTAGTATTTTCTATATCGGTTCCATCTAATTGGATAATAATGTCTCCTTTTTTAATACCACGCAGCGTGGCATTACTGTTACTATCTACATTGGTAACTATCACACCTTTTGTAGGATTACTTTCTTTTGATTCTTTTGGCAGGTTTGAAACAGTTAAACCAGTTATGTAATCGGATGTTGATTTATTTTCTTCTTGATTATTACCTTGACCATCATTTGCAGATTCTTCAATCACAACCTTAATATTGACCTCTTTGCTCTTTCTAAGTAACTTAATTTGTACTTTTTTTCCAGGTTCAGTTCTTGAAACCATTTGAGGCAGTTGTGTCATTCTATCAATTTTTTTATCATCAAATTCTAATAATATGTCACCCACCTTAATTCCACCTTTTTCTGCAGGACTATCCTGTACTATACTTGCAACCAGTGCACCTTTTGTATCTTTTAAACCCAAGGACTTAGCGAATTCTTTCGTTATAGGCTGAACTTGCACACCAAGCCAACCATGTTTTATTTTTTTGCCACTTTTTAATGTGTCAATAATTGACATAGCTAAATTAGATGGTATAGCAAAGCCTATACCCACGTTACCGCCAGACTCAGATGGGGAATAGATAGCGGTGTTAATGCCTATAACTTTTCCATTTAAATCAAATAATGGCCCTCCAGAGTTGCCTCTATTAATTGCAGCGTCGGTTTGAATAAATTCATTCATAGTGCCGATACTAATGTCTCTAGACCTTGCAGATACAACTCCCTTGCTAACGGAGCTACCCAAACCAAATGGGTTACCTATTGCAATAACAGTATCGCCAACCCTTGCTGCATCAGAATCACCAAATGCGACGAAAGGAAGGTCTTTATCAGAATGGATCTTAAGCACAGCAAGATCAGTTCTTGCATCATAGCCTAAAACTTCTGCTTTAAAATGAGTATTATCGTTCATGGTAGCTGTGATATCTTGGGCGTTTTTAATAACGTGATAATTTGTTACTATGATTCCACCTTTATCTATAATAAACCCAGAGCCAAGCAACACCACCTCTCTGTTAACACTAGGGCCCCTATCCATAAAAAACTGATCAAAGTGCTCAAAAAACTCTCTAAAATCATCAAAAAAATTATTTCCTGGCATAGATGGAACTCTAGTTTTGCTGTTATTTTCTTGTTTGATGATTTGTTCGCTTGAAATATTTACAACCGCAGGAATGAGTTCTTCCACTAAATCGGCAAGTCCTTGATTACAGTTGCATGCAGTAGTGCTAGCATCAACAACTTTTTTTGCGTTCCAGTCGAACACATTAGCGTATGAAGAGAATGAAATCAAAAAACATGCAAATATAGATAAAATAATTTTCATAGACTATTTCCACCCCTTATTTAAAATATCTAAAAAATTATTATTTGGTGAAAGTACAAATTTAGTATTATTTTCGGCAAATGATTTACTATAAGCGCTCATAGAGCGATAAAAGTTAAAGAACTCTTCATCAACCTTAAATGCCTCATTATAAATTCTAGTTGCTTCAGCATAACCACGGCCCCTTATTTCGTACGATTCTTTTACTGCACTGGAGATAATTTCCCTTTTTAATTTATCAGCTTTTGATCTAACTTCCTGCCCAGCTTGCTCTCCTTCTGCTCTAATTTCTTTTGCTTCTTTTTCCCTTTCAGTTTGCATACGGCGAAATATTGCAGAACTATTTTCTTCTGGTAAATCTGCTCTCTTAATTCTTACATCTATTATTTCTATGCCAAATTTTTCAGCTTCAGAATAAACTCCACGCTGAATCAATTGCATAACCTCTGATCTTTTTTCATTCAACAAGCTAATCAACGAAAATCTGCCTATATTTTCTCTTATGTGAGCTTCTATAACCGGATATAATCTTCTAACCAGACCTGATTCATTCCTCACAGCCTGGTAAAAAGTAACAGGATTTGTTATTTTATATTTTGCATACGCATCTACTATAATACGTTTTTGATCCGCTGTTATCACTTCCCTTGGGATCTTATCAGGACTTAAATCTAAAACTCTTTTATCAAGAAACTCTACACTATTTATGAATGGCAACTTAAAATATAAGCCACTTTCCCTAACATCCCTTACAACTTTACCCAGTTGTATAACTATTGCTTGCTTTGTTTCTTGCACAACAAATATTGAATTAGATAAAACAATCAATAAAACAACAAATACAGAAACAAAAACAATTTTAATATTACTACTCATGGTTATTTTCCTAAATTTGTAAGAGGTAAATAAGAAAACATACCTTTCAGATCATCAGTTACAACAACTTTGTCTACCTTACTGAAAATATTTTCCATAGTTTCAAGATAAATACGATTCTTAACGAGAGAAGGATTCTGTCTATATTCCTCATAAAGAGATAAAAAGCGATTTGCATTACCTTTTGCTTCATTTATTATTTCATTTTCATATGCTTGTGCATCTAATTTTATCTTTATCGCTTCACCCTTTGCTCGAGGTATAATATCATTATTATAAGCATATGCTTCGTTTATAGTACGCTCTTTGTCTGCACGAGCACTTTGTACATCTCTAAACGAACTGATTACTTTTTCTGGTGGATCAATTTTTTTCATTTGAACAGATAAAATCTCTATACCCATTTGGTATCCATCAAGAATCTGCTGCAATAGAATTCTAGTATCTCTAGAAATTTCTGGTCTGCCTTGACCAAGTGCAAAAGAGATCGTGTTTTTACCTATTATTTCTCTCATGGCACTTTCAGCAGCATTTTTAACACTGAAACCGGGTTTGTAATCCCGCACTTTGAATAAATAGTCCTTAGCATCTCTAACGCGCCATTGAACCTCGAAGTTAACGTTGACTATATTTTCATCTCCAGTTAGCATCACGCCTTCACCGCGATCTGTATCTCGCCCATAAGAACTACTTACCCCAATTTCTTCACGATTTACTTCCTTAACGTTCACTTTAAAAACCTTGCCAATAGGGTAGGGGAAGTGATAACGCAAACCAGGTGTTTCTGTATTAGAATATTTACCAAAGGTAAGTTCTATACTTTCTTCACTAGGATGGACAATATAAAAGCCAGTGCAAGCATAGAACAGCAAAATAATGAAAATGATGAAATAAGGTTTTTTGCCCCTGTTTCTGGTTAATCCATTAAGAAAGAACCTTATATCAGATACAGCTTTACTTAAAATATCTTCATTATTGGGAGTTTTGTTCCCTACCGGTTTCTTTCCCAGGTTCCAAGGATTATTATCATCGAACATAATGATTGATTCTATAATTAATACGCTAATATTACTTCTTTAATAAGAAAATGCAAACATAAATTGCTATTTTATTTACAAATTAATCATCAGGATGGAAAACATGATCGTACACTTCCTTTTCTCTATGTAATATGGTCGACTCTATGGAATTTTCTGGCTTTTTTTTGAATTCTTTTTTGTCACTCTTTAAGTGCACTACGTCTTCGTGAAAATGGAAATGATAGCTGAATAATAAAACCATTATTATTAAAGTTATAACAGCTAAAAAGATGAGTGTTCTTTTTCTATACCTCATAAATGCTGCAGCTTCTTGACCTAATTTTCTACGCTACCACAAAACACGTCAAGCGAAATTATTTGAAGATAAATAAATACTGGCAATCAATTTAACACTAACTTAAGAATCAAGGAATACAATTATAATATATTTAATTAATAGTGAGGTTTAAAATGTCACCTAATGAAAAAAATTCAAATTCTGTTGGAACTCAACAAAACCAACCAGAAGATAGTTTTGATTTGAATAAAACGATGCAAAATCTACCAAATTCAGATATTGCTAATGATCCCAAGAAGCTAAAAGAAAGAATTACTGACCTGTTAAAAGGGGATACAGAATTCTCTAAGATGAAACAAGGAGATAAGATTCTTGTAGTAAGTACAGCAAGTGGATTATTTACGGCAGTACTACCACTTTTGGCAGTTGGTGCAACACTTGCTATACCGGGTGCTATAGTTGGTCTTGCTTTATATTTTGCTGTAAAAGTCGCTGTAAAAGCAGTTCAATCTGGATATAAAGGGCTCAAGTGGTCAGCAGAAAAAACAGTTGATGGGGCGAAATATACTGCCGGAAAAGTTAGAGATGGTGCTGTACATGTTAAAGATAAGGTGAAAGAAGGTTATGAACATTCAGTAGATTCACTGAAAAAAGGTGCTAGTTTTGTAGGCGAAGGAGTGGCAAATAAGTTCCATAAGGCATCTGGTGAGACGGACTATTTAGATAAGGTAAAAAGGTTTACTCCAGATGCAATTAAGAAATCTGACGAAATAAGAAATGATATGAAAGCAATTTTTGCTGATAAAGGAAATAATTCTGGGTTAGTGAAAAATATACTTTCTGGAATATCGTCAGAAATTGATTTAAAAATGGCAGAGAAGGCAAAATCAGGGGAGATTGAACATACTTCTGGATGGCAAGTACAGAAAGAATTCATTAATAATTTAAATGAAAAAAGCTTGCATAACTTGTTAACACAAAGGTCATTACCTAAAGGTAGTTATTTCATCGACAGTGTTTTCTCTGAACATCACGATGAAATTAAGAAGGTTATTAAAGAATGTAGAGAAAATCATTTGTACTCAAGCGTAAGCAATATGTTTGACAGAGCAGAGAAAAAAGCTAACAGGCCTTCTGTCAAAAGTTTAACTAGGTCTGTGTCATCATCATTCTCTTCACTGGGAAGAAAAAACTCTGAACAATCTAACAGCTTGTCAAGAAGCAATTCACTAAATTCTATAGGAACTGAAAGTACTGCTACTGTCTCTGATTCAGATTCTCAGAACTTTGCAACAGTCCGTAGAAGCAATTCATCTAGTAGCTTAACTCCTAAGCTTACTCCAGTTGCTCCACCAGAACTACCTAGAAGCGCCTCATTGACTAACTTAAATGGACAAAGTTCTTTCAGTGAAGATGTTCTCAGTGATCCTATTGTGGAGCAAAACCTGGATAGTTTGAGTAACAGAACTCTCACTCACAGTAATTCTACTGATAGTGGAATGGGTTCTGGTTCTTCTACGCTAACAAGAAAACAAGTTCTTCCTTTAAAAGAAGAATTTGACAGAGAACTCGAAGAAAAGTTGGCAAAACGACGCGCATCTCTAGATCAACCTAGTGCAGAACCTGTCAACTCAAGAGCTACAACAACTCCAGGAACAGTGTAATAAGTAAAACTTCTACCTTCTCCAAAAGGATGTTACTCAATGAGTAACGTCCTTTTTTTGTTTTTAAACTATAGAAAAATCCTAGGCTCTGTGGACAAAAAATATGAAAAGAGAGAAAAAGATGGTAGTTTAGCCTAATAGGTAAAAAATGGAGAAACTACCATATGCAATATTACATCAAAGAGGAAAATTGGAAACAAATTTTAGAGTTCATAAAAAGCGTAAAAGGAATGCACAGCAAAGATGAAAAACGTTTAAGAATATTCATAGAGGCAGTGTGGTACATAGTGCGAAGTGGTTGCCAATGGAGACTTTTACCAAAAACTTATGGTAATTACAGGAGTATACATAAGCGATTTAAAAGATGGTGTGAAAGAGATGTCTGGAAAAAATTGCTTGAATATACTAAACAAGAGCCTGATTTAGAAGTTGCTATAATCGACGGTACGATCATCCGAGCCCATCCATGTTCATCTGGATATACAAAAAACTCCAAGGATCAAGAAGCTTTAGGGAGGAGCAAAGGTGGCTTTACAACTAAAATACATGCGCTTGTCGATGCACTTGGAAATCCACTTAAATTTACTCTGACTCCTGGTCAAAGAAATGAAATTACGCAGGCACAAGTGTTGACCGAAAGTATCTATAACTCTACTGTAGTAGCTGACAAGGGCTACGATAGCAATGCCTTTGTTACAAGTCTTGAAGACAAGGGATGTACAGTAGTTATTCCGCCAAAACGGAATCGAAAAGTGCAAAGGTATTACGATGAGCATATCTACAAAGAACGTCATTTGATTGAGTGTTTTTTTGGTAAAATTAAAAATTTTAGGCGCATTTTTTCCAGATTTGATAAAACTGCTGAGGTTTTTATTGGTTTTCTCAATTTTGTTGGAGCTCTTGTATGGCTTCTCTAAAATTTTGTCCACAGAGCCTAGGAAAGGTGTCATCCCAGTGCCCCTGTGATGTCACCTTTACGTTTGAGGCAAACTAGCTATAACACTTAACATACTACCTTTGCAAACAAATGTTCATACAGTACGCGCTGGCGTTATTTTCTCTTGATGAATAAATCTCGGTAGAGTATAGTAGCAATGCGTTTATGTAAATTCTAATGAGTAATTTAGTTTTAGTCTATGCAACTTTTTCAAATTTTGAGGAGGCTAAGGCTGTTTCTGAGGAATTGTTAAACGAGAAATTAATTGTATGTGTAAACATATTTCCCGAAGTGAATTCTCTGTATTTATGGGAAGGTAAAATTAGTAATAGTTGTGAAGTAGTAGCAATTATGAAAAGCAAAAATGATCAAGTTGATAAAATTGTAGAAAAAATCGAAGCAATGCATTCTTATGATCAGCCAGCTATTGCTGTGATGCCCATAGAAAAAGCAAATAAATCTTTTACTAATTGGGCTAATAGTGTTATTGATGTAAGTAGTATTGGGGTGTAGCCAAGTGGTAAGGCAGCGGTTTTTGATACCGCCACGCGAAGGTTCGAATCCTTCCACCCCAGCCATATTGAAGTGGGTGTGAAATGATATCACTTTTCTATAAATTAAGATTATTGAATTATATATTAGGTAGTCTAAAAGATATAATTGTGAAACTGTTTCTCTTCACAATGTATCTTTACACATTCAGCATTGTGCTCATGTTTCTCAGCAATGGTTTTTGGTATGCTGTAGAATTTTGCTCTTTCAAAAATGCGTTTTACCGTTTTTTTCAATATTGCAAGTGGTATTATGAAAATAGGGAAGATCTCGGTTACGGAATTTCTATTCGAATATTAGTGGCGTTTCTTACTCCGCATTTTCTCTATAAATTATTACTTGGCACAGGCTGGAAGTCCTTTTTAAAGGAAAAGATAATACAGATACTCAACACAAGAAGAAAAAAGGGTAGTGAGTTCAGTAACAGTAGCAAACCAAGTGGCAGTAGTTATAGTGATAAGAATAATTACAGCAATAACAGTGGTAACAATGAGCGTCAAGCTCAAGATGCAAAGCGAAAAGTAAACATGATAAAGCAGCTATTAATCAAAGATATAGAGGCAACTATAGATAGGAGATTGAATTATATTTTTTTCGGTAAAAGGAGTAAACCTCATTAAGTATATAAAAAGGCTTTATCTAGTAAGGCTTTTTAAGGTTGGCTGTATTTTATTTTTTACGTATACCGGATCACAATCAGCCAATATACATGTGTGCACAAAATCTTGACTAAAGTCTGACAACCAAGAAATTGCCTTACGTTTTTCTACCAAGCTTTCTGTTTTTTTACAGTTACTTGCTGCATCAGTCATCGCCTGCGCTATTACTGATTTCCACAGCAAATAATACCTTTGTATATCATCTGACGTACTATTTGTTTCATAAGACCTGCTGCGAATCAAGCGATAAAAAAAAGGAAAGGAGGGTGAATAAAATCAAGGTTAACTAAAAGGCGTGCTTAAGATTTACAATACCAGCAATAATATTGAACCTCAAGTTATATTTTTTCTGAAAATTGCGATAAACATTCGACATAATCTTAAATATCTTTATCTCTCGGATCTTATTTTCTACTCTCATTCTAAATGATGCTAACCTTCTATTATGCTCTTTCTGCTCTGGAGTTAATGGCTTTTTACGATACTTTTTATATGGAATTATAACATTGCTTTGCAATTTTTGCCAACCTTGATATCCAGAATCAGCATGTTTTATGCTATCAAGTGGTAAATATTTTTCTTGTTTCCTTATGCGAAAATCACTAATTCTACCACGGTATGACTTTGACACTGATAAAATTCTTCCTCCTTCTTCGATAATAATCTCAGTTTTCATAGTGTTGGTTCTTTTTTTTCCTGAATATGATTTCTTCCGTTTTTTACTATCTTCTGGCCTCTGTATTTGCTGTTCTGTAACATCAGCCAAAATCTTCAGTATTTTTTCTGGCGTCATACTTCTATCTTTTGTTATAGTCACTTTTTTGGCGAGTAATGGCTCTATTCTCTTAAGTAACCTACATACATTTGCGTTGTGCACATTGAATAGGCATCCTAAAAATCTATGTGTTATGTAAGTGCGATAGTACAAAATTACGCAAAACAACTTATCTTCCAGAGTTGGTAGTTTTGATCTTCTACCATGACACTTTTTCTGTTTTTCAAGTTTTTTCCATCCAGACCTCACTTTTTCTACTACTTTTTCGAACTCCTCTATACTTAAACCTGTTATATTACGAAAGTTTCTTGGGTGTTTTTTCATATTATAGTAACTAAAGCTCATTTTTTTTCCTTACTTGATCTGCTTATTCTTCTTCTACCCCTCTCACATCATTTTTTCAATCACCTTTTGCAGCAGGTCTATAGTGGTTAAAAAATTCTTTAAAATTGAAGTTGTTTAACATAATGATACCTCTTTGGATTGAAATTTGAAATGATTTAAGTTTATGTCGCCACAGCAGATTCCGCTAACACGTAGCGGGATGACGGTTGTCAGGCCAGCGCCCCTATGATGTCATTCAAGTAGCTGACACTGGTTCCTTTATGATGATGTCATCCCAGTGCTTGACACTGGGATCCAGCCCTTCCATAATCATCAAAACATTGTATTTTAACGTAAAACAGCTATTTTTATACTCACCAACTTAATAAAATTCCTGGATTCCAGTGTCAAGCACTGGAATGACACCCTTTACGGGCTCTTAAATTGCAACTAATCTAAATATTTAAGAAATTTACCAAATGAAAAAAAAGGCAAAAGAAGCCCCGTAGTTAACTAGGCTCTGTGGACAAAAAATATGAAAAGAGAGAAAAAGATGGTAGTTTAGCCTAATAGGTAAAAAATGGAGAAACTACCATATGCAATATTACATCAAAGAGGAAAATTGGAAACAAATTTTAGAGTTCATAAAAAGCGTAAAAGGAATGCACAGCAAAGATGAAAAACGTTTAAGAATATTCATAGAGGCAGTGTGGTACATAGTGCGAAGTGGTTGCCAATGGAGACTTTTACCAAAAACTTATGGTAATTACAGGAGTATACATAAGCGATTTAAAAGATGGTGTGAAAGAGATGTCTGGAAAAAATTGCTTGAATATACTAAACAAGAGCCTGATTTAGAAGTTGCTATAATCGACGGTACGATTATCCGAGCCCATCCATGTTCATCTGGATATACAAAAAACTCCAAGGATCAAGAAGCTTTAGGGAGGAGCAAAGGTGGCTTTACAACTAAAATACATGCACTTGTCGATGCACTTGGAAATCCACTTAAATTTACTCTGACTCCTGGTCAAAGAAATGAAATTACGCAGGCACAAGTGTTGACCGAAAGTATCTATAACTCTACTGTAGTAGCTGACAAGGGCTACGATAGCAATGCCTTTGTTACAAGTCTTGAAGACAAGGGATGTACAGTAGTTATTCCGCCAAAACGGAATCGAAAAGTGCAAAGGTATTACGATGAGCATATCTACAAAGAACGTCATTTGATTGAGTGTTTTTTTGGTAAAATTAAAAATTTTAGGCGCATTTTTTCCAGATTTGATAAAACTGCTGAGGTTTTTATTGGTTTTCTCAATTTTGTTGGAGCTCTTGTATGGCTTCTCTAAAATTTTGTCCACAGAGCCTAGTTATTTATATGTACTTCAAAATATTGGCGTTTTTTATTCTAAACGCTGCAATTTAGCGACTTTTAAACTGCAACAGACCCTTAGCTTAAATGCTAAGAAATTTACTAAGCAGAAAAAAAGGCAAAAGAAACCCCGTGTTAGCTAGGCTCTGTGGACAAAATTTTAGAGAAGCCATACAAGAGCTCCAACAAAATTGAGAAAACCAATAAAAACCTCAGCAGTTTTATCAAATCTGGAAAAAATGCGCCTAAAATTTTTAATTTTACCAAAAAAACACTCAATCAAATGACGTTCTTTGTAGATATGCTCATCGTAATACCTTTGCACTTTTCGATTCCGTTTTGGCGGAATAACTACTGTACATCCCTTGTCTTCAAGACTTGTAACAAAGGCATTGCTATCGTAGCCCTTGTCAGCTACTACAGTAGAGTTATAGATACTTTCGGTCAACACTTGTGCCTGCGTAATTTCATTTCTTTGACCAGGAGTCAGAGTAAATTTAAGTGGATTTCCAAGTGCATAGACAAGTGCATGTATTTTAGTTGTAAAGCCACCTTTGCTCCTCCCTAAAGCTTCTTGATCCTTGGAGTTTTTTGTATATCCAGATGAACATGGATGGGCTCGGATGATCGTACCGTCGATTATAGCAACTTCTAAATCAGGCTCTTGTTTAGTATATTCAAGCAATTTTTTCCAGACATCTCTTTCACACCATCTTTTAAATCGCTTATGTATACTCCTGTAATTACCATAAGTTTTTGATAAAAGTCTCCATTGGCAACCACTTCGCACTATGTACCACACTGCCTCTATGAATATTCTTAAACGTTTTTCATCTTTGCTGTGCATTCCTTTTACGCTTTTTATGAACTCTAAAATTTGTTTCCAATTTTCCTCTTTGATGTAATATTGCATATGGTAGTTTCTCCATTTTTTACCTATTAGGCTAAACTACCATCTTTTTCTCTCTTTTCATATTTTTTGTCCACAGAGCCTAGTTGTCACTCTCTAATCCTGCAAATCGGCGTACTATACTGTCTTAAACGACTTATAAGCGCGTTTCAGCTTATATAGGTAAAAACCCAGAAATGTTGTGAAGACATAAGGTACACATAGTGCAAAAAATTAAAAATAAGACGCCAACTACGTTGTTTTCTTGCTGTTTAACCTGCACAGATGAAGATAACTGAATACCTTCAGTATCATGATAAGGGGGCTGGCGAAGGGTGTCAAGTAAGTTTTTTCGTTTCTGCGGGTTACCTGATTTTCCTACTGAAATTTTGAAAAATGTAATCTACTTCTATATTCAAATATATCAAGCAGTAATTCAAAATCAGCCATTGCGCCTTTTGCGTTATTATACGCAAGATTGAGCAGCTCTCTGTCCTGATATAAATCAGCAAATTTAAATTCCATACATCCTGATTGTTTTGTGCCTAAAATATCTCCACTGCCTCTTAGCATCATATCCCTTTCAGCAATGTAAAATCCATCTTGTGACTCACACATGATCTTTAACTTTGAAGATGAGCTTTTACTTAAATTATCGTATAATAATACACAAAAAGATGGCTTGTTTCCTCGCCCTACTCTGCCTCTTAACTGATGCAATTGTGATAACCCAAATTGCTCTGCATTTTCTATAATCATGATGGTTGCATCTGGCACATCTATACCAACTTCTATCACAGTGGTTGCAACAAGCAGAGAAAATTCATTCCTTTTGAAGGAAAACATAACTTGATCTTTCTGCTCCTGAGTCAATTTTCCGTGTATTATCCCGACTTTATCAAGAAATGTTTTTTGTAATTCCTGAAAACGCATCTCTGCTGCAGCAATATTGGTCTCTTCGTTTTCTTCTATATATGGACAAATCCAATATGCTTTTTCGCCCCTGTTTATAGCACCTTTTAGCTTTTCAATAACATCTGGCACCCTACTAATGTTCATAGTTACAGTTTTTATTGGCAATCTGGATTTTGGTTTTTCTTTCAAAATTGAACATTCAACATCACCATACATAGCTTGCTGCAAGGTTCTTGGAATGGGAGTTGCAGTAACGAAAAGTATATCGGCATTTTCTCCTTTTCCTACCAAGCGATTTCTCTGCATTACTCCAAATCGCTGTTGCTCGTCTATGACTGCAAGCCCTAAATTTTTAAATGTAACGTTAGCTTGAAATAGTGCATGAGTGCCAATCACTATATTTAAAACACCACTTGCAAGTTCGTTCATGATAATCTTTCTTTCCTTGCGCGAAGTTTTACCAGTAAGCAGCGCAACTTTTATATCGGTACAGGATAAAACTTCCTCAATCCAATTATAATGTTGCTCCGCCAAGATAGTAGTCGGTGCCATTAGAGCTGCCTGCATGTTGTTTTCTACCACATTTATCATCGCAAAAAGTGCAACTACGGTTTTGCCACTACCAACATCACCTTGCAGCAAGCTTATCATGCGATACTTGGATTTTTGTCTCTCTGAGATCTCATCTATTGCACGAGTTTGATCATTTGTTAATTGAAACGACAATTCATTTAAAACTTGCTCTTTGTATTTACTCAATATTACAAATTCTCTTCCCCTTTCTTTCACATGATTTTTTCTTGCAAGTTTCAGCGCTAGCTGATACGCAAACAATTCATCATAAGCAAGCCTTTTTCTACAAACCTCAGCTTCCGCCAATGAGCTTGGTCTGTGCAACTTTATGATGCTTTCCCTCCAACTCAACCATTTTTTTTGCTTGATTAATGTATCATCTATCCACTCTGGTAAATCAGGCAATTCCTTTAGATTAGAGCTTATTATGTTCCCAATGCGCTTATTGGTAATGCCACGGCATAATTGGTAAACTGGCTCTATGCAAGCTATTTCTTTAAATTGGTTGATGTCAAGCGACACGTAATCTGGATGAGTAATCTGCCAATGTTCAGCAAATTTTTCGAGTTTGCCACTGACGATCACAGAAGCTCCGATTGGAAATAGTTTATATAAATACTTAACTGAGTAATTAAAAAAGACTATGAATATATACTGACTCTCACTTTCAACGACTATTTTATATGGTCTACCTCTAAAAGTGGGCGACTGATGCTCATAAACTTTTGCAATGAAAGTTGTAAATTCTCCAACTCGAGCATCAGATAGTAACTTGCTTCTATCCACATAACTAAGTGGCTTATAAAACAGCAGATCCACCACCTTGTCCCCACCACAAAGTTTAGGCAATATTGCGGAATGGAACTTAGGTATATTCTCCAGCCTGCTATTTAGAAAAATCTGATTGCTCATTGAGATTCATACATGTGTAAAACTGTTATAGAGCCTTTTTAAAATCTTGTCACCTTATGGTCAGGTATGCACTATAGCTAGCACAGCTCTCTAACGTCATACCGCGATTCATTCGCGGTATCTCAGCCGCTAACACGTAACGGAATGACGAATTTGTTGTTTTTAAAATCGTCGGTAAGCCTAGGCTCTGTGGACAAAAAATATGAAAAGAGAGAAAAAGATGGTAGTTTAGCCTAATAGGTAAAAAATGGAGAAACTACCATATGCAATATTACATCAAAGAGGAAAATTGGAAACAAATTTTAGAGTTCATAAAAAGCGTAAAAGGAATGCACAGCAAAGATGAAAAACGTTTAAGAATATTCATAGAGGCAGTGTGGTACATAGTGCGAAGTGGTTGCCAATGGAGACTTTTATCAAAAACTTATGGTAATTACAGGAGTATACATAAGCGATTTAAAAGATGGTGTGAAAGAGATGTCTGGAAAAAATTGCTTGAATATACTAAACAAGAGCCTGATTTAGAAGTTGCTATAATCGACGGTACGATCATCCGAGCCCATCCATGTTCATCTGGATATACAAAAAACTCCAAGGATCAAGAAGCTTTAGGGAGGAGCAAAGGTGGCTTTACAACTAAAATACATGCGCTTGTCTATGCACTTGGAAATCCACTTAAATTTACTCTGACTCCTGGTCAAAGAAATGAAATTACGCAGGCACAAGTGTTGACCGAAAGTATCTATAACTCTACTGTAGTAGCTGACAAGGGCTACGATAGCAATGCCTTTGTTACAAGTCTTGAAGACAAGGGATGTACAGTAGTTATTCCGCCAAAACGGAATCGAAAAGTGCAAAGGTATTACGATGAGCATATCTACAAAGAACGTCATTTGATTGAGTGTTTTTTTGGTAAAATTAAAAATTTTAGGCGCATTTTTTCCAGATTTGATAAAACTGCTGAGGTTTTTATTGGTTTTCTCAATTTTATTGGAGCTCTTGTATGGCTTCTCTAAAATTTTGTCCACAGAGCCTAGAAAGAGTACAGGAGTTTGTCAATGCTAACTTGGTACAAGAACCAATTTATGAAAATTTAAGGGAAGAAGAATCACTATATGCTACAGCTAATAAAAGCACCATCTCCTTAAAAGAAGAAATGAAAGGAATTAGGCTTCTTCTGAATGAAGATGGTGTTAGATCAAAAAAAGCGATACATAATGTTCAAGATGCTTTTAAAAAACAAGTAATGGAAGCAATCAAAAAGCAAGGCTATAGTGTGAGTAGTGAGGAAAGAGAAAGTGGGATTACTGTTGAAGGAAGTAAACCAATAGACGTTCAGCAGATAATACAAGATAATTTTAGTCAATTCACAAAGTTACATGATAAGGCGCTTAATGATAACAAAAACGAAAATCTTAGGAAAAAAGAGCCCATATATCAGAACACTGAAGAGTTATTATCATCACTTCCTCAAAAAAGGAAATCAAGTGATGGTATGGTTGCTGATGGTGAGAATAAAAAACAAGATATTAAGGACATGTCGTCATCCGAAACACAAGCAAACCCAACACGCTCAAAACGTCATGCAATGATGCTTGACCCTCAGCAAATAGAATCTATATACCAGAATGCTGAAGAGTTATCACCAGGTAAAAAATACGCACATATTCAAATCGTTTCCTTAGGCTCTGTGGACAAAAAATATGAAAAGAGAGAAAAAGATGGTAGTTTAGCCTAATAGGTAAAAAATGGAGAAACTACCATATGCAATATTACATCAAAGAGGAAAATTGGAAACAAATTTTAGAGTTCATAAAAAGCGTAAAAGGAATGCACAGCAAAGATGAAAAACGTTTAAGAATATTCATAGAGGCAGTGTGGTACATAGTGCGAAGTGGTTGCCAATGGAGACTTTTACCAAAAACTTATGGTAATTACAGGAGTATACATAAGCGATTTAAAAGATGGTGTGAAAGAGATGTCTGGAAAAAATTGCTTGAATATACTAAACAAGAGCCTGATTTAGAAGTTGCTATAATCGACGGTACGATCATCCGAGCCCATCCATGTTCATCTGGATATACAAAAAACTCCAAGGATCAAGAAGCTTTAGGGAGGAGCAAAGGTGGCTTTACAACTAAAATACATGCGCTTGTCGATGCACTTGGAAATCCACTTAAATTTACTCTGACTCCTGGTCAAAGAAATGAAATTACGCAGGCACAAGTGTTGACCGAAAGTATCTATAACTCTACTGTAGTAGCTGACAAGGGCTACGATAGCAATGCCTTTGTTACAAGTCTTGAAGACAAGGGATGTACAGTAGTTATTCCGCCAAAACGGAATCGAAAAGTGCAAAGGTATTACGATGAGCATATCTACAAAGAACGTCATTTGATTGAGTGTTTTTTTGGTAAAATTAAAAATTTTAGGCGCATTTTTTCCAGATTTGATAAAACTGCTGAGGTTTTTATTGGTTTTCTCAATTTTGTTGGAGCTCTTGTATGGCTTCTCTAAAATTTTGTCCACAGAGCCTAGCACAAGAATTCAAGGCAATCAAAGATTGTATTCAAGAGGTAATAAATGCTATTTGCAATTTATTTAGAAGAGAAGTGGCAACAAAAATTGAAGGGCAGGGCTATAATGTAAGTAATAAGCAAGGAAGTAGTGAAATTACTGTCAAAGGAAGTAAGCCAATAGATGCTTCAAGAATAAACAAAGATATTATTGTCGAGTCCTTAGCTCAAATAATCGAGAAAAAAGAGAAAATCAAAGATCTTAACAATAATTATAAAGGCGACCAGCTGGAGCAAAACATATCAAAGTTATTGAACGCTGATTTGCAAAAGAAAGATATAAACTCAAACTATAATGATGGGGAGCCTACACATCAGACCGTTCAAGAAGCACGGAACTATCATCGGCAAAAGAAAGACATAAACTCAAACTCTGTGAGAGGAAACTATAATGATGGGGAGCCTATATTTCAGACCGTTCAAGAAGCACAGAACTATCATCGGCAAAAGAAAGGTATAGACTCAAACCCTGTAAGCAAAAAACCACTTGCACCACCAGTACCTACTAAAAATTATACGGAAAGGGTTATACAAAGCAGAAATATAGAAGGGATTGGAAGAAATAAGTGATTTATGTGTAAAAAACAAGAGTTAACTGACAGAAGAATTAAAACTAATGCACTAAGCTTTAAGCATAGAAACCACTTTATTGTAACTTGGCAATGATTTAATTTCTCCAATTGCAGCTAGAGTGGTTTTTTCATGCTGAGATAATAATTCTTTTGCTGCTTTTTTTACGTTAGCAGTGGTAACTGCACTAATTTTTTCTATTAATTCACTTTTACTGATATATTTATTATAGTTACCGTAGTAGTGTCCCAATGTTTCAGCACGTGAGCTAACACTTTCGCGTGACATCAAAATTTGGGATTTTACTCGCTCTTTCACTCTATTTACTTCTTCTTCCTTCAGATTATCTGTAGACAACTTTTTCAACTCTGTCGTTATAGATTTTAAAAGCTTATCTAAGTTACTACTATCTGTGCCAGCAAAAATGGAAAACATCCCTGTATCAGTGTAGCTGGAATTAAATGAATAAACAGAGTAAGCTAATCCCTGCTTTTCCCTTACTTCCTGGAATAAACGTGATGACATTCCGCTCCCTAATATAGAATCAAGCACTTGAAACGTGTGATATTTATCGTCATGGCGAGAAACACTAGGTAGACCAATTAGCAAGTGCACCTGATCTAATTTACGATGTTCTAAATACTCACCACCAGTACAGCTCGCATTTTGGCTTTTTTTCAGCTCTTTAGAATGAATCTTTGAGAGAAAATCTTTGGTTAATGCAACAACTTCTTCATGTTCAACATTTCCTGCAACGGCAAATAGCATATTCTCGCCAAAGTAATGCTCATTTATGTAATTATCTAGATCTTCTCGAGTAAAAGATTTTACAGTATCTTGCGTGCCTAAGATTGACCTGCCGAAAGGTTGATCTTTATAAGCTGCCTCAAAATATTTGTCGAAAACAATGTCACTTGGTGAATCATTAGTCTGAAAAATCTCTTGTATTACAACGCCCTTCTCACGTTCCAATTCATCTTCTGGAAATGTTGAATTCATCAATATATCTATTAATATATCAATACCAGTTTTGATGTCCTTCTTGAGAACTTTTGCATAATAGGTGGTGCTTTCTCTACCGGTGCTAGCGTTGAAAACTCCACCTATGTCATCAAAAGCTTTTGCAATTTCAAAGGCAGTTCTTGTCTTCGTCCCTTTGAAAGCCATGTGTTCTAGAAAATGGGATATTCCATTTTGATTTGCACTTTCCGCTCTACTGCCAACACCAACTCGTATACTTAAAGCTACGGAATCAATATCACGCACCTGCTCAGTTATTATGCGCAGACCATTATCTAATTTTGTTACCTGGGGTATATTCATCTCATATATTCTTCTAAGTTCTCTTCTGCAAAATCCCAATTAATCAAATGATCAAGGAAAACTTTTATGTAGTCAATTCTACGGTTTTGACAATCTAAATAATAGGCGTGCTCCCACACATCCATAGTGAGTAATGGAACTTGACCATAAATTAATGGCAAATCTGCATTTGGAGTTTTGGTGATTTTAAGCTTTCCTTTTTCAAACACTAACCACACCCATCCACTACCAAACTGGCTTACTCCATAATTGGAGAATTCTTCATAAAATTTATCAAAGCCACCGATATCGTCCTGAATTTTTTTTGCTAAAAGACTACTATCTTTAGGCTTACCACCACCATTTTTTTTCATTGAGTTCCAATAAAAAGTGTGGTTCCAAACTTGTGCTGCGTTATTAAATATAGGCAAGTTGCTGCTATTACCATGAACTTCTGTTATTAATCCCTCAATTTTCACATGCTGATAATCCGTATTTTCAACCAGCTCGTTGAGTTTATTTAAATACCCTTTATGATGCTTATCATAATGAAAGTCTAAAGTTTTTGCAGATATGTAAGGCTCTAAAGCTGTTTTATCATATGGTAATTCAGGTAAAGTAAAATTCATTCAACCTCCTCAATTTCTAACCTAGATAGTATTGCAATATGTGCTCTTGTGCAACATATAATTAATAGCTAAAACATTTAGGTATCTATTGCATTATTCTAAATTATACTACAATAACGATTATTATATAAGCCATAGAAATGGATTAAATGCAAAAGTTACTTGACACCCTTCGCCACCCCCCTTATCATGAAACTGAAGCTATTTATTTATCTTCTCTGTACAGATTAAATGACAAAAAAACTCAACGTATTTGGCGTCTCATGTTTAATTTTTTGCACTATGTGCATCTTATGTCTTCACAACATTTCTGGGTTTTTACCTATATAAGCTGAAACGCGCTTATAAGTCGTTTAAGACAGTATAGTACGCCGATTTGCAGGATTAGAGAGTGACAACTAGCTAACACGGGGTTTCTTTTGCCTTTTTTTCTGCTTAGTAAATTTCTTAAACATTTAAACTAAGGTGAGTTGCATTTAAAAGCAGCTAAATTGCAGCGTTTAAGACTTAAAAAACACCAATACTGAAAATAGACAATGACTAGGGCTTCTTTTGCCTTTTTTTTCGTTTGGTAAATTTCTTAATGTTTGTAGCTAACATGAACAAACATTTGAGAGTAACTTCTGCTAGGCTCTGTGGACAAAATTTTAGAGAAGCCATACAAGAGCTCCAACAAAATTGAGAAAACCAATAAAAACCTCAGCAGTTTTATCAAATCTGGAAAAAATGCGCCTAAAATTTTTAATTTTACCAAAAAAACACTCAATCAAATGACGTTCTTTGTAGATATGCTCATCGTAATACCTTTGCACTTTTCGATTCCGTTTTGGCGGAATAACTACTGTACATCCCTTGTCTTCAAGACTTGTAACAAAGGCATTGCTATCGTAGCCCTTGTCAGCTACTACAGTAGAGTTATAGATACTTTCGGTCAACACTTGTGCCTGCGTAATTTCATTTCTTTGACCAGGAGTCAGAGTAAATTTAAGTGGATTTCCAAGTGCATCGACAAGCGCATGTATTTTAGTTGTAAAGCCACCTTTGCTCCTCCCTAAAGCTTCTTGATCCTTGGAGTTTTTTGTATATCCAGATGAACATGGATGGGCTCGGATGATCGTACCGTCGATTATAGCAACTTCTAAATCAGGCTCTTGTTTAGTATATTCAAGCAATTTTTTCCAGACATCTCTTTCACACCATCTTTTAAATCGCTTATGTATACTCCTGTAATTACCATAAGTTTTTGGTAAAAGTCTCCATTGGCAACCACTTCGCACTATGTACCACACTGCCTCTATGAATATTCTTAAACGTTTTTCATCTTTGCTGTGCATTCCTTTTACGCTTTTTATGAACTCTAAAATTTGTTTCCAATTTTCCTCTTTGATGTAATATTGCATATGGTAGTTTCTCCATTTTTTACCTATTAGGCTAAACTACCATCTTTTTCTCTCTTTTCATATTTTTTGTCCACAGAGCCTAGTAGGGTGTCATCCCAGTGCTTGACACTGGGATCCAGCTTTCTTTATAAATTCACCAAAAGTGCTTCATTCTATAACGCAAAACCCATACTCACCAAACCCAATGCATTACTTGCAACTAAGTTTCCTGGATCCCAGTGTCTGGGCACTGGGATGACAAAAAAAGGAGCACTGGGATGACATCATAGGGGCGCTGGCCTGACAATCGTCATTCCGCTACGTGTTAGCGGGATCTAGAGATACCGTGACGGTATGACAAGGGAGAACAGTTGTATTCCTGCACAATTTATTCTCATGACAAAAACGTCTTAACTTTCTCTCTACTTTTTCTGGGTAAGGTCAATTTTGTGAAAAAATGGATTGAATTATAGGCAGATTTGGCTATTATTTGTAATACATGGGTATTAGGTAAAATGTTTAAATTTGATCCTTTATTATTAGCTCGAATTCAGTTTGCCTTCACAATAGGCTTTCACATTATATTTCCTGCTTTCACGATCGGGCTTGCAAGTTTTCTAGCCTTTTTGGAATGGTGTTGGCTTAAGACTGGTGATACACGTTTCCGTGATGTTTATAAATTCTGGATCAAGATTTTTGCCGTTGCTTTTGGCATGGGAGTGGTATCTGGAGTTGTAATGTCATATCAACTCGGTACCAATTGGTCGATTTTTTCTGACCGCATAGCCAATGTTCTCGGCCCTCTATTTTCCTTTGAGGTTTTAACAGCCTTTTTTCTGGAGGCATCTTTTTTGAGTATTATGCTATTTGGATGGAATAGGGTAAGTCCTCGTATGCACTTTGCTTCTACTTGTATTGTTGCAGTGGGAACGCTTATTTCAGCTTTTTGGATTATTGCAGCCAACAGCTGGATGCAAACACCCACTGGATTCACGATTGGTGAGAATGGTCTCCTATATCCAACCAATTGGTTAGAGATTATTTTTAATCCTTCTTTCCCTTATCGCTTTATTCATATGGTAACAGCAGCCTATCTTACAACAGCGTTCGTGGTGGGCGGTGTAGGGGCGTTTTATCTTTGGAAAACGCAACATGCTCCTCAAGCAAGAATTATGTTTGGTATGGCAACCATTATGGTAGCTTTAGCTGCACCATTTCAGTTGTTTGTGGGGGATAAGCATGGATTAAATACTCTAAAGCATCAACCTGCTAAGATTGCTGCAATGGAAGGTATATGGGAAACCGAAAAAGGGGCTGGCTTACTTTTATTTGCTTATCCGGATCAGCAAAATGAAATTAATCACTACGAGATAAAAATTCCTAATCTTGCCAGCTTGATCTTAACACATGATTTTTTAGGAGAAGTAAAAGGATTAAAGGAATGGAAAAAAGAAGATAGACCACCTGTAGTATGGGTATTCTGGTCCTTCCGTATAATGGTTGGAGTTGGAATTTTAATGATCATAATTGGGTTAGTAAGTGTTATACAGTATCTTCGTGGCAAATTATTCCAAAGTTGTTTCTTACATGGATGGTGGATATCAATGATGCCGTCTGGGTTCATAGCGTTACTTGCAGGTTGGTTTACTACTGAAATTGGTCGTCAACCTTACACTGTATATGGAATTATGCGCACAATTGAATCATTTTCACCTGCGATTACCGGTCCTCAGGTTGCATGGTCTTTGATTGCATTTATCGTTATGTATACCCTTATATTTGGAGCAGGCAGTTACTATATCCTAAAACTTATATATAAAGGAATTCCTGTCATTAAAGAAGAAGAGCAATTTTATAAACACGGTATTGGAGCTTCAGTGATTGATGCTGGTACATCTGGAAAGGACAACAATCATGTTTGATTTTTCTTCCTTAATTAATTTACCCCTAATCTGGGGATTACTAATTGCCATAGCTGTTTTACTGTATATTTTAATGGATGGGTTTGATTTAGGTATTGGTATTTTACTTCCTTTTGCACCGTCAGATAAATGCCGTGATCACATGATAAGCTCAATTGCACCATTTTGGGATGGAAACGAAACATGGTTGGTATTGGGTGGTGGAGGGTTGTTTGCTGCTTTTCCTCTTGCATATTCAATATTAATGCCTGCTTTTTATATTCCAATCATTATTATACTGCTTGGCCTTATAGTGCGCGGAGTATCCTTTGAGTTTCGTTTTAAGGCAGAAGGAAAATACAGGCGATTATGGGATTATGCCTTTCATTTTGGGTCACTTGGTGCTGCATTTTGCCAAGGCATGATTTTAGGTGCATTTATACATGGTGTAGAAGTAAACGGACGCAACTTTTCTGGTGGCCAATTTGATTGGGCAAGCGCTTTTAGTGTAATGACAGGCATTGCTGTGATATTTGGATATGCACTTTTAGGTTCTACATGGCTCATAATGAAGACAGAAAATATAACACAAGAATGGGCACGCAAGGTTGCTTCTTATACGCTTGGTTTTGTAGGTATTTTCATGGGACTAGTGAGTGTAGTGACACCATTTTTAAATGAACGTATTAAAAACTTTTGGTTTAGCATGCCAAATTTTTATTATTTATTTTCTATTCCATTACTCACATCTTGGCTATTTTTCATGCTGTGGTTTGATCTTCAGAATACTAAACGGGAGTACCGTCCATTCTTTCTCAGTATTGCTATTTTTTTTATGGGATATTTAGGTTTAGGAATTAGTATCTACCCATGGATTATACCTTTTCAATATACCATTCTGGATGCAGCTGCTTCTGGGCCAAGTTTATCTTTAATGCTCATTGTTATAATACCGCTTTTACCAATCATTTTAACTTACACTGGTTATTGCTATTATGTCTTTCGTGGAAAATCAAATTATGAACACACATATTAAGGAGTTAGTGACCTTATGGTTAAAACGTTACCCTTAAATCAAGCAGTCGTTCAGGCAATGGCGTCAACTTAAGAGCCTTCATTAGCAAACCCTCCTATGGATTTTCTGAAAAGTTTTTGAGTATATTGTATTTTTAATTTGTAGAATAAGTTTTTTTCCTTTTTGCATGCTAACCAAAAAGGTTTCTGTCATCCTTCTTGTCATATAAGTAGCTTGACGCGGGCATTCAGTTTTCTTTATAATTTTCTTTGTGAAAGAACAAAAATGCTTATTTGTAACCATAGCTGGCTTACCAAATGCTGGGAAGTCTACATTAATTAACAGCATCATAGGCAAGAAAATTGCAATTGTCACTCCTAAAGTGCAAACAACAAGGACGCAAATAAGGGGTGTTGCAACATGCAACAACACACAAATTGTCTTTACTGACTCCCCAGGAATTTTCTCAGCAGAAACAAAACTTGAAAAAGCTTTAGTCAAATCTGCATGGTCGGCAGTTAAGGATAGTGACATCACTTTGTTGCTTGTTGATGTAAGCAATTATTTGAAAAATATAGAAAGAATTAAGACTATATTTATGCGGCTGCAGCGCACAAAAGGCAGATGCATTTTGGTTATCAATAAAACTGATTTGGTAAAAAGGCCTGAATTAAAGATGGCGCATGAGCATCTGAATTTGCTTTATAAATTTGAAAAGGTTTTTATGATATCAGCATTAAAGAATGATGGACTTTCTGATTTGATGAATTACTTGTCTGAAGTTGCATCGGTGAGCTCCTGGTTTTATGAAGAAGATCAAATAACCGATTCCTCGACAAATTTTTTATCAGCAGAAATTACGAGAGAAAAATTATTCTTGAACTTGCGTGAAGAATTGCCATACTCTACAGCTGTTATAACTGAACAATTTGAGGAAAAAAAAGATAAGAGTTTAGTCATCAAGCAGATCATATTTGTGTTGAAAGATAGTCATAAAAAAATAGTGCTAGGAAAAGATGGCAGTAATATTAAAAAAATTAATATCGAAGCGCGTGCTGAACTAGAAAAATTATTTGAGTGCAAGGTACACCTCTTTTTATTTGTGAAAGTGCGACCTTGGATCGACCGTCCGGAGGAGTATATAGGCAATGCTTAATTCTTTATTGGTATTTGATATTGAAACTATACCAGATGTAAATTCCTGCAAAAATTTACTCAATATTAGTGATGATAGTAGTGTAGAAGAGAAGAGGGATGCATTAACAAAATATCATCTTGAAATAACAAACGGGCAAAACTCTTTTCTGCGTCAGCCTTTTCACCTTGTTGTAGTTATTAGTTTTTTACTTTGCAATATAAGCTACCAGAGTGGTTATGAGGTGTTCACACTGCAAGAAATAAGATCTGGAGGCACACTAAATTCCAGTGAAAAGGAGCTAGTGAAAGGATTTTTTAACTACATATCAGAGAAAAAGCCAAGATTAGTTTCGTTCAACGGACGCACTTTTGATATACCAGTGCTGAAGTATCGTGCTATGGTCCATGGCATTCAAGCGGAATATTTTCATAAAGCTGGCGATAAGTGGAATAGTTATAATCAGAGATATAGCAGTGATTGGCATTGTGACTTACTTGAATCCCTCTCTGATTTTGGAGCTTCTGCGAGAGTAAAAATGAACGAAGTTTGTGCAGCATTTAATCTTCCTGGTAAGATTGGAGTTGATGGGTCACAAGTTATGGACTTATACGATAGCGGCAAGATACAAGAGATTCGAGATTATTGTGAAACAGATGTAATTAACACTTATTTGATTTACTTAAGGTTCATGCATCATCAGGGAAGGATTACTACTGAAAGCTACAACAAAAGTGCGGAAGAGCTGCTTTTAGAGTGCGAAAAAAAAGAATACCTAAAGAAATTTAAAGAAGAATGGGAAAGAACTTGTGGTGGAAAAATTTTACTTCCATAGAATAAATAGTCGAGTTATAATGCACTAACAAGCGAACCTCTGTACTAAATTTTGGTTAATATACACGTTGAGCATATTAAGAAAGTTGCTTTTAAGGTATTGCATTTTACTTTTATTTTCGTTATAAGGTTGCTTTAAGTTGAATTTTCAACATTTTTATACTATTTACATTTAAGATATGATTTCGAAATTTTTTGGGGGCACTTCATGAAAAAGTCTATGTATACTAGAACTGCTCTAGTTTCTTTATTAACTTTATGTTCTTTCAGCAGTTTTGCAGCTGACTTTCCTGATGAGAGTATGAAGGAAATAAAAAAGCAAGAGAGCACAAAAACTTCTGGAAAAACAGAAGTTATGAAAACATCAAATAAAAAACTGAAAGAAAAGATGGACAGAATATGTAATGCTTATCCAAGAAAAAAAGCTGAAGAGCTTAAGAAAAAGGAGGAGATGAGATTAGCAGCCGAACAGAAGAAAAAAGAGGAGATCAGGCTAGCAAATGAGAAAAAAGCAAAGCTTATAGAGGATTCAAAAGCGAAAGCTCTAAACGCTAAGAATTCTAATATAGAAAAAGGTAAAGTTTCAAAAACTAAGCGTTCTAAAACTAAGAATGCTAAAGTTGAAGCTAAAGATGTAAAGAAGGATGTAAAAGTTGTTAACAAAAATACAGAGGAAAAAGGTAAGGCAAGTCCTGTTGTTTCAGTTGGTGGAGTTGATATTATCGATACCAATCAAGGGCAAAGTAATTTAAGAATAACTTTTGGTGGTGTTGTTGATGCTCAAGGTTATGGTAAAGCTGGACCAAGTGGCGCAGATTATAAACGTTATAACGTTATGCCAAACAGATCTACAGAGTATTATGATGCCACTCCAGATATAACAAGAGGAGCAAATCCAATATTCTATGAAGGAATAGGAAATATTGGTGATTACAGCAACGATATGGGTATGATTGCTGATGCAATATTGCACCTCAGAGCAGAAAATAAGAATGAAGATTTAGGTCTTCTTTATGGTGCTGACGTGCAGTTTCATGTCCCAGTGACCGAAGGTAAGGGAGCTTCACAGGGTGTTTATGCTGCAAAAGGCAGAAGTGCGCATGTGTTTGTTAACTCAAAATATGGTGACGTGAAGCTTGGTTATCAATTTGGTCCTGAGGCTCTGATGAGACTTGATGCAACAAGAATTGCAACTGTTGACGGAGCTGCAGATAGTGATTGGTTCAGAAAAGTGAACTTAGAAGGAAGCGCTGCAAGCTTTCCATTTTATGTAACACCACGTCTTTACACTGAAAGTTTTTCGAGTGAAAGTGAAAAATTCTCTTTCCGCATGGCAGGGAAATATAACAAAGGCGTTATGACTACACTGCCATTTAGAGTTGCTTACTACTCACCAAATTATATGGGCGCAAGGTTTGGTATCAGTTATGCACCTCGTTATGATAGTAGTTTGTTTACTGTAAAAGAAACAGTTCCTTTTGAGGAGGATATAAGTGGTACCAAGGTGATAAAGCATAAAGAAGAGATAAAGCATGTCGGTCCAGACTATGAGCACATAGTAAGTGCTGGTGCATCATATGAATATGACTTTGATAAATATAACATAAAAGTTAAAACTTCTGCAGTTGGTGAATATGGCTTTCCAAAGCAACCAAGTAAAGATAAGCATCTTTATAAGGAATTTGTGGAGTATAATGATCTGATGGGTGTTAATTTGGGTGTAAGCGCTGATTATAAGATTAATGAAGATCAAGGCATAAAATTTGCTGCCTCTTTTGCATACTTGGGCAAATCTGGTCAACCGAAGGGTATTAAAATAAAAGGTAATGATGACTATAAACAAATTCCTGAAAAGGATCCTCAAGATCAAAGTAAGGACAATAAAGAGTATGAAAGAATTAAAGGCTTAGCTCAATTCGATAACAATACCATATATTGGACTGTAGGAGCTGGGTATCAACATGAGAATATCTACACAAGTTTGACGTACTTTGGCAGCAGAATGAATGACAAAGATATGCTTCATGATGGTGCACTTGGCGTTCAATATGATCTGTCTCCTGCATGCAGTAAGAGCAAATTTGTTCCTTACGCAGCTCTCCATTATTTTATGACTAACGAAACAGGTAAGCTGAAAGATGAGTCTGATGCTGATGTACCTTCTAACCAAGGAATTCTCCTTCTTACTGGTGTGAAGTTTTCTTTCTAACCAGCCAGTACACACCACAGTTAACTGTGGTGTGTATTTCCAGATGAAAATTTTATATTGAAAAAATTTCCAATATATGGTATAATAGCTTAAAGTAGAAGTAACAATATCATGGATATAACAGTAAATCTTGATGGAGAATTTGAGGAAATAGTACAGTCCCATTCCATGTTACAAAATCGTTCCGTACCACAACAAATCGAGCATTGGGCTAAAATTGGTCAAGTTGTTGAAGATAACCCGGAGCTAAGCTATAACATCATTAAAGAAATCCTTTCAGGTATTGAGGATGCTAAATTAGGCAATATTGAAGAGTATAAGCCTTTGTAGCCATATTCCATAAGTGCTCCTTTTCTATCGTCTCAGTGCCAATTTTTGTCATACCAGTATTTCTCTCCTTGTTATCCCAGCACCCCTTTCCTGTCATTCCAGTGCTTGACACTGGAATCCAGCTTTTGATCGAAAATGTTGTATAATGCACAATCAATTTTTCTGGATCCCAGTGTCTGGGCACTGCCTTTGTCTTTGAGGCAAAACCGGCTATAACACTTAACATACTGCCTTTACAAACAAATGTTTGTACAGCTGTATGTCAAGCACTGGAATGACACCCTATGGTCACCGGAATGACGCTTTATGGCTACTTAGATGATGAGAAAAGAACACACTGCCCTTATTCTACTGGCCGTATAGCTACTTTCAAATTTAATCAATTAAGCAGGAGGCCCCTATGCAAACCACACTAAAAAATCATTTAGCTGGAGAATTACTTACCACCGCTACGTGCTGGAAATTAAAGCTCGCAGGTGGAGAAGTAATGGGATTCACTGACTATGATGAAGATTTAAATATTGATAATATACTCTATAAATCTTCAAGTGGATTTACAGCCAGTAGTATAATATTAAACAGCGATTTAAAAACTGATAATCTAGGCTCTGTGGACAAAAAATATGAAAAGAGAGAAAAAGATGGTAGTTTAGCCTAATAGGTAAAAAATGGAGAAACTACCATATGCAATATTACATCAAAGAGGAAAATTGGAAACAAATTTTAGAGTTCATAAAAAGCGTAAAAGGAATGCACAGCAAAGATGAAAAACGTTTAAGAATATTCATAGAGGCAGTGTGGTACATAGTGCGAAGTGGTTGCCAATGGAGACTTTTACCAAAAACTTATGGTAATTACAGGAGTATACATAAGCGATTTAAAAGATGGTGTGAAAGAGATGTCTGGAAAAAATTGCTTGAATATACTAAACAAGAGCCTGATTTAGAAGTTGCTATAATCGACGGTACGATCATCCGAGCCCATCCATGTTCATCTGGATATACAAAAAACTCCAAGGATCAAGAAGCTTTAGGGAGGAGCAAAGGTGGCTTTACAACTAAAATACATGCGCTTGTCGATGCACTTGGAAATCCACTTAAATTTACTCTGACTCCTGGTCAAAGAAATGAAATTACGCAGGCACAAGTGTTGACCGAAAGTATCTATAACTCTACTGTAGTAGCTGACAAGGGCTACGATAGCAATGCCTTTGTTACAAGTCTTGAAGACAAGGGATGTACAGTAGTTATTCCGCCAAAACGGAATCGAAAAGTGCAAAGGTATTACGATGAGCATATCTACAAAGAACGTCATTTGATTGAGTGTTTTTTTGGTAAAATTAAAAATTTTAGGCGCATTTTTTCCAGATTTGATAAAACTGCTGAGGTTTTTATTGGTTTTCTCAATTTTGTTGGAGCTCTTGTATGGCTTCTCTAAAATTTTGTCCACAGAGCCTAGAAATTGAAGGGATATTAAATAGTATTGATATTAAAGAAGAAGATGTTTTATCAGGAAAGTACGACTTTGCAAATATTGAGATATTTCTTGTGAATTATAAAGACTTGACCCAAGAGACAATGAATCTACATTCAGGAACTTTTGGTAAAGTGACATTAAGTAGTGGAAGATTTATTGTTGAAATTAGAGGGCTCTCAGCAAAGCTTGAGAGAAGCATAGCAGAATTATACTCTCCTGCATGCAGAGCACAATTTTGCGATGATAAATGTAAAGCCGATACTAAAAAATTTAGTAAAATAAGTACAATCACTAAAGTAATAGATGAAAGAAGATTTGAAGACACAAATTTAACTGAGAGTGATGAATATTATAAGCACGGAGTAGTGAAATTCTTTGGCTCAACAGCATTTGAAGGTGTAGTAAAAGAATATAAAAATAAAGTAGTTACATTGTTTACTGTGCCTCCATACCAAATTTTTGCTGGAGATAAATATTCAATACTTGCAGGTTGCGATAAAACATTTCCAACTTGCAGAAGCAAGTTTAACAATACTGTGAATTTTCGTGGTGAACCCTATATACCAGGTTTTTATATTGTTTAGCAGCACAATTTTCAATATCATGAATACATGGAAAGGTGGCTGAGTGGTCTAAAGCACACGCTTGGAAAGCGTGCACATATGAAAATATGTCGGGGGTTCAAATCCCCCCTTTTCCGTAGGTTACTTCTAGGCTCTGTGGACAAAAAATATGAAAAGAGAGAAAAAGATGGTAGTTTAGCCTAATAGGTAAAAAATGGAGAAACTACCATATGCAATATTACATCAAAGAGGAAAATTGGAAACAAATTTTAGAGTTCATAAAAAGCGTAAAAGGAATGCACAGCAAAGATGAAAAACGTTTAAGAATATTCATAGAGGCAGTGTGGTACATAGTGCGAAGTGGTTGCCAATGGAGACTTTTACCAAAAACTTATGGTAATTACAGGAGTATACATAAGCGATTTAAAAGATGGTGTGAAAGAGATGTCTGGAAAAAATTGCTTGAATATACTAAACAAGAGCCTGATTTAGAAGTTGCTATAATCGACGGTACGATCATTCGAGCCCATCCATGTTCATCTGGATATACAAAAAACTCCAAGGATCAAGAAGCTTTAGGGAGGAGCAAAGGTGGCTTTACAACTAAAATACATGCGCTTGTCGATGCACTTGGAAATCCACTTAAATTTACTCTGACTCCTGGTCAAAGAAATGAAATTACGCAGGCACAAGTGTTGACCGAAAGTATCTATAACTCTACTGTAGTAGCTGACAAGGGCTACGATAGCAATGCCTTTGTTACAAGTCTTGAAGACAAGGGATGTACAGTAGTTATTCCGCCAAAACGGAATCGAAAAGTGCAAAGGTATTACGATGAGCATATCTACAAAGAACGTCATTTGATTGAGTGTTTTTTTGGTAAAATTAAAAATTTTAGGCGCATTTTTTCCAGATTTGATAAAACTGCTGAGGTTTTTATTGGTTTTCTCAATTTTGTTGGAGCTCTTGTATGGCTTCTCTAAAATTTTGTCCACAGAGCCTAGAATAGTATAAAACCCTCGGTCGCGCACACAACTGTACGAACATTGTAATATGGTACAATGTTACAACTATGCGGTGGTAATTTACGATAAATTCATGTAGCCATTTCAAATTTAGCCATACCAATGTCAGTAAATTGATTAAGCAAATAACACTTGAGTAGCAGTTCCTTCCCACGATTAATTTCAGATTTGTTCCGAAAATTAAACCCGAATGTTTGTTTCAGTCGCGAGAAAAAACTTTGTACATAAGATCTTTTTCCGTAGTTTGTTTGCCTTTTCCACCTCTTCATTCCATCTTCGCTGTATGACTTTATTAGTCTAATTGCAGCATTTCTCTCTGCCATACTTTGGATGCTCTGCTGCATTGTTTTTTTGGAGGAATTTTTGTCTTTATGCCGCATTCATCACACAATTTATAGAGTTTATGTCTGTCATATGCTCTGTCTGCATATAGTGCTTTTATGGCATGCTGAAAATTAACTCCTTTAAGCAAATCGCAAGCTCCATAGTGATCAGACCGTTACTGTATTTTGCAGCTATGGCTTTTTTGCTGTTTATATTCAACATTACATGCAATTTTCTTGTCTGTTCATAGCCACGATATTTTCTGTCAGCGCTATTTTCCTTGCTGTGTGTTGTTATAAATGCTGATGCTTGTGCTATCTATGGCAATTTCGATATCTTCCATATTATTTTTATCAATTCTGCAATCATTGATCTTAATATTAAGTTTTTTTTGAAGCTTGCGAATAGCTGATAACTGCCAAATCTCTTCCTATTTGTTGCAAATATCCTTTTATAAACCCGACTGTTTGTCTTAAGCCAATTCTAAAAAGATTAACGATTATATGGACTAAAATCACAACTTTATCACTATAAATATAGTTGCCGCCCTGCATTTTTGGACTATTTTCATACCAATTTTCGATAGCTTTATCGATGTAACGAAAAATATTTCCTCTTTTTTCTAGAAATTTGTTATATTCATGGCAGTTACTAACTCTCATTTTTTGTGGCATATTTTTTCTTCAACAGTTAAATAGCTATTTATAATGAATTTTGTCAGTAGCCACCAGATTTTTTCAGTTGCTATGCAACAAAGCCATCCCAGTGTCAAGCACTGGGATGACAGGAAAAGAGGCTATTTGGATGACATCTTTCTTCTTGGTATAAATTACTTTTATATCTCAATGTTCATACAGCTATGCACGTTGCTGCATAGTGGATGAGGTGTATTACCTCTAAGAGTATAGTTTTTTACATAATAATGTGATATTCTGTTCATAAATCAATGTTTCAACGTACAACAAGAACATTTTCATTGTGATTAAGATTTCTAGTATGTATATTAATAAATCTTGTTCTCAACTAAGTAATGAAAGTAATAATTATTATAATAATGTTATTGTGTAGCAACTATACAATGGCAAGCGAGCGAATAAGTCTAGTGGATAAAAAACTATCTCAAGGGTATGTAGCTCCAGTGCTTACAGAAAATAGCGTTATTTTACCAGACAAGCACGGCGCTTTATATTCCTTTGATATTGATAACTCAAAGGCTATGAATTGGAAATTACACCTCTCACATAGGAAAAAAATCGGTAACATGAGCCTATTGCGTCACGGAGGAAATGTTTTCTTTATAGTGGATAACGTTCTACACACAATAGATGCAAAAACCGGCGAGATTCAGTGGGAAAAAGAATTGAGAGCTCCAGTAAGAGGGAAAGCAGGAGTAATAAACAATAAATTGGCAGTATTGACTATTGATAATTATCTGTACGTGTTTGATATAAAAGATGGCAGCTCCGTTTGGACTTATCAAAACGGTATCAATGAGGTTCGAGGTTTATATTCCATATCGCCAGCAATTTCTAACGATAAAATAATAGCGCCATTTTCAAATGGTGAGTTAATAGCTTTTAATAAAGACGGTAAAAAATTGTGGAGCCAAAAATTGGCTACAAACCTTTTGGATACACAGCTCACAGATGTAACTACTACACCGAGAGTGCTTGGCGATACTTTAATAGCTACAAATAATTCTTATATTTATGGCATTGAGGTGAAATCAGGAAATATTTTATGGTCAAAGTCACTGCAAGTAAAAAGTGTATCAGACATTGAGTCATATTATAGTCCTCTTATTCCTGCAGAGAAACAAAAAGAAGGCGGAAGAATTTTTATAGTAACTGAAGATAATAAAATAATCGGCCTGGATATAAAAAATGGAGAAACAGTCTGGGCATCTGATTTAATAGAAAATACGCAATTGTTTGCTCCAATTGTGCATGCCCATACACTGTGGGTGACAAGCAATAAAGGTTCAATGCTTGCTTTTCCTGGATCTGAAAGTGCAGGAAAGGTAGTCAAAGTACCTGGTAATGTGTTTCACACTCCAGTGTTTACTCACGATAAAATATATGTAACAACTGAGGGAAATGGTGTTTATTCTTTAGAAAATAGGTTTGTTCTTTATGATTGATTATGATCTGATTGTTATAGGTGGTGGTCCAGGCGGTTATAAGTGTGCTATCGCTGCTGCAAAACTTGGATTGAAAGTTGCCTGCATAGATAAAAATAGCATTTTTGGTGGTACATGCTTGCGAGTTGGGTGCATACCTTCCAAAGCACTACTTCATTCTTCCTATCAGTATGCTCACACGAAAAATGATCTGTCGAAGCTTGGCATAAAAATTAAGGATGCAAGTTTCGATTTAAAAGAAATGCTAGGTTATAAGGACGCCAGAGTTCAGGAACTCAGAAAAGGTATAGAATATCTGTTTAACCTTCACAAAATCACTAAAATCAATGGGCTTGCTTCTTTTGACCAAGGTAATCTTGAAGTTTCAGTTGAAGGTAAGGTGCTGAAGACAAAAAATATAGTAATTGCAACCGGTTCTGACGTTATTTCTTTGCCAGGAATTAATATCGATGAGAAAGACATTATTTCTTCCACCGGTGCACTATCTTTAACTGAAGTACCAAAAAAACTTGTCGTAATCGGAGCCGGGGCAATAGGGCTTGAAATGTCTTCTGTATGGAGGAGGCTAGGGTCTGAAGTCACTGTAGTAGAATTTTTTGACAGAATCGCTGCAGCAATGGATGGAGAATTAAGTAAGTCTCTACTTTCTAGTCTACAAAAACAAGGAATAAAATTTTTACTTAGCACTAAAGTTGAGGAGATAAAACAAAGTAGTAACTCTTTGAGTGTGAAAGTTTGTTCTGTAAAAGATAATCAAACAAACACTATAGAGGCGGATAAGGTATTGGTGGCAGCAGGACGCAAACCATGTACTGATGGTCTTGAAAAAATAGAAAAAGATAATCGCGGTTTCGTTCAAGTTAACAACAGATATGAAACTAATGTGAAAGGAATATTTGCTATTGGTGATGTGATCGGTGGAGCAATGCTTGCTCATAAAGCAGAGGAAGAAGGGGTAGCAGTTGCAGAGATAATCGCTGGGCAAGTACCTCACGTTGATTATGGAATCATACCATCTGTCATTTACACTCACCCTGCGGTTTCTTCGATTGGTAAAACCGAAGAAGAACTCAAAAATGCTGGCCGTGAATACAAAGTGGGTAAGTGTCAATTTGCTGCAAACGGCAGAGCAAAAATAACTGATGATGCTGAAGGATTCGTGAAAGTGCTAACTTGTAACAGAGCAGATACAATACTAGGTGTGCATATCATAGGGGCATACGCTGATACGCTAATCAACGAAGCAGCAGTTGCAATGGCATACGGCGCAGCAGCAGAGGATATATACAGAATTTGTCACTCTCATCCTGATATAAACGAAGCTTTCCGTGATGCGTGCATCGATGCTTTCTTTAAAAAATAATTGTGGACCTCGGTTCAATCATTGAAAAATGGTATGAGTGGCTGAGGTGCAACAGATCTTATTCACCAAACACTTTGGAATCATACATGAGGGACTTGAAGGACCTCATAAATTTCCTAAGCACTCACATTGGTGAAGAAGTAAATGTCGGCACTTTGGAAAAATTGAGCGTACCTGAGTTAAGAAGTTGGCTTACCTCTCGTTACGCAAGAGGTGTAAACGCAAGATCCAACACTCGAGCACTCTCAGTAATCAGAAATTTCTTCAAGTACATAAAAAACAACCACAATATAGACAATGAAGCTGTATTTTCCTTATCAAGGCCAATTCAGAGAAGAACTTTGCCCAAAGCACTTTCAATATCTAATATAAAAGCTTTATTAAAAGAAATGAAACTATCCGACCTGGGTGAACCTTGGGTGGTAAAAAGAGAAATTGCAATTATCGTCCTGCTATATGGTACAGGCTTAAGAATCAGTGAAGCGTTGAACCTTAGGGTTAGTGATATTAACAATGAAAGTTTAATAGTAACAGGTAAGGGAGATAAACAAAGGCAGGTATTCATTCTTCCGGTAGTAAAAAAATGTATACAAGAATATGTAAAAGCCTGTCCTTACCTTGATGAAGCACAACATCTTTTTTTGGGAGTAAGAGGAAAAAAATTGGGGAGAACTTATGTCGCTAATCGTTTGCAGAAAATAAGGAGAATATTAAATCTGCCAGAAATCTTATCTCCACATGCATTTCGTCATAGTTTTGCTACTCATTTGCTTCAGGAAGATATTGATATAAGATCAATACAACAACTGCTTGGTCATTCGAGTCTTGAGACCACTCAAGTTTACACTCACCTCAATTATCAAGATGTTTTTAATATGTATAAGAATTTCCAACAAAGTTTGGAGAAGAAGCCAAAACCCTTGTAACTCGAGGATTATCTGTGGCACTACCAGGTTCTATATCTTTTTCATCTCCTTTGTATAAAAAATATCCTACTAAAAGAAGAACAAGTGCAACTGCTGCAAGACAAGCACCTATTACTGGATAATCGTATAAAACTGCTAAACATGCACCAACAGCAAACGCTCCAGACAACACAAAAGCAGCAGAAGCGTAGTTGCTTAGTTTTCTACCAGGAGAAATTGCTTGCGAGGATTTTTCGTTTTTATTACTCAGACTTTTAGGCTCTGTGGACAAAATTTTAGAGAAGCCATACAAGAGCTCCAACAAAATTGAGAAAACCAATAAAAACCTCAGCAGTTTTATCAAATCTGGAAAAAATGCGCCTAAAATTTTTAATTTTACCAAAAAAACACTCAATCAAATGACGTTCTTTGTAGATATGCTCATCGTAATATCTTTGCACTTTTCGATTCCGTTTTGGCGGAATAACTACTGTACATCCCTTGTCTTCAAGACTTGTAACAAAGGCATTGCTATCGTAGCCCTTGTCAGCTACTACAGTAGAGTTATAGATACTTTCGGTCAACACTTGTGCCTGCGTAATTTCATTTCTTTGACCAGGAGTCAGAGTAAATTTAAGTGGATTTCCAAGTGCATCGACAAGCGCATGTATTTTAGTTGTAAAGCCACCTTTGCTCCTCCCTAAAGCTTCTTGATCCTTGGAGTTTTTTGTATATCCAGATGAACATGGATGGGCTCGGATGATCGTACCGTCGATTATAGCAACTTCTAAATCAGGCTCTTGTTTAGTATATTCAAGCAATTTTTTCCAGACATCTCTTTCACACCATCTTTTAAATCGCTTATGTATACTCCTGTAATTACCATAAGTTTTTGGTAAAAGTCTCCATTGGCAACCACTTCGCACTATGTACCACACTGCCTCTATGAATATTCTTAAACGTTTTTCATCTTTGCTGTGCATTCCTTTTACGCTTTTTATGAACTCTAAAATTTGTTTCCAATTTTCCTCTTTGATGTAATATTGCATATGGTAGTTTCTCCATTTTTTACCTATTAGGCTAAACTACCATCTTTTTCTCTCTTTTCATATTTTTTGTCCACAGAGCCTAGAAATTGCCTTGCTTCAGCCTTTTTGTGTAGGGCTATTTTGCTTGTTGCAAAACCTGTTGCACTTATTTTCTGGTAATATGCTATTCTTGCAAAATCGTATGCATACTCCGAAGGCGCAATCTTTAGAGGGAAGAGTTTTGCTGATAATTTTACTTGATCGCCTATTTTAATGCCTTTTTCCACTTTGGTTCTAACTGATATTCTGATGTTATCTAGAGCTCTATCCGGTGTCATTCCAGCGCGTGACGCTGGAATCCATATCTTTTTTTTCTGGATCCCAGTATCAAGTACTGGGATGACAAAAGGGGGCACTGGGACAACAGGAGAGGATTTTGAGATAGTAGGGGATTTTTCAACAGAAAGCAGAAATTGTTTATATGAGCCCCTGTCGTTAATATCCTTCACTGTGGCAACGATGTTTTTTACATACCTCTCTTTATCGAGGATTTGAGTATTAACTAAAGCTGTTCTTAATTTACTAGCTGTAAATCCTATGAGCACTGCAATTAAAGCAATGCATAATATTGCGTATTTTCTGTATAATATTGCAATCAAAATTAGTGTGGGTAAAAGCAAAAGAAAAATAGATATGCAGCTTGGTTCAAAATTTAGGGAAAAATAGGTTAAAATCCCTACACACTGACACACAGGAAACCATAGTATCAAGTTATATTTTTCATTGCATATGTTATGACGTATATAACTAACTATTATGTCAAGAAAGGTTAGTAAATATACTAGTATACGACCCATAGCGGATTTTATCCTTGTATATCCTATAATTGCAAGTATAATAGCTAAATAAACAACGACGCGGGATGGAGCAGCTCGGTAGCTCGTCAGGCTCATAACCTGAAGGCCGTAGGTTCAAATCCTACTCCCGCAACCATTTTCCAACTGTGCGAATATTGTGGTTTCAGGTAGCTCATGGAAACGGATTAAACGAAAAACGACTTGACAAACTCCGCCAGCCCCCTTATCATGAAACTGAAGCTATTTATTTATCTTCTCTGTACAGATTAAATGACAAAAAAACTCACGTATCTGGTGTCTCATGTTTAATTTTTTGCACTATGTGCACTCTATGTCTTTATCAAATTTCTAGGTTTTTACATACACAAGCTGAAATACGCTTATAAAGCATTTAAAATATTAAAAAACGCCAACTTAAAATGGATAGTGAATAACTAGCTACCCTAGGGTTTCTTTTGCCTTTTTTTCTGTTTAGTAAATTTCTTAACGTTTATAATTTAGATTAGTTGCGGCTTAAAAGCAGCCGAATCGCGGTTATTAAGTGTTTAGAATAAAAAAACGCCATACTTGAAAGTATAATGTAAGTAATTAGCCAACCATGGGGCTTCTTTTGCCTTTTTTTTTATTTGGTAAATTTCTTAATATTTATAGCTAAGAGAGCCCAAGAGAGGTGTCATTCCAGCGCGTGACGCTGGAATCCCAAAAAAAGGATGATGTCATCCCAGTGCGTGACACTGGGATCCAGAAAACTTAACTTTAAATAAGTGGCTGCATAATAAAGACTAGATCCCAGTGTCACGCACTGGGATGACAGGAGAAGAAGGCTACTCGGATGACATGGCTAAAAGAGCCCAAGAGAGGTGTCATTCCAGTCTGGGATCTAGGCTCTGTGGACAAAAAATATGAAAAGAGAGAAAAAGATGGTAGTTTAGCCTAATAGGTAAAAAATGGAGAAACTACCATATGCAATATTACATCAAAGAGGAAAATTGGAAACAAATTTTAGAGTTCATAAAAAGCGTAAAAGGAATGCACAGCAAAGATGAAAAACGTTTAAGAATATTCATAGAGGCAGTGTGGTACATAGTGCGAAGTGGTTGCCAATGGAGACTTTTACCAAAAACTTATGGTAATTACAGGAGTATACATAAGCGATTTAAAAGATGGTGTGAAAGAGATGTCTGGAAAAAATTGCTTGAATATACTAAACAAGAGCCTGATTTAGAAGTTGCTATAATCGACGGTACGATCATTCGAGCCCATCCATGTTCATCTGGATATACAAAAAACTCCAAGGATCAAGAAGCTTTAGGGAGGAGCAAAGGTGGCTTTACAACTAAAATACATGCGCTTGTCGATGCACTTGGAAATCCACTTAAATTTACTCTGACTCCTGGTCAAAGAAATGAAATTACGCAGGCACAAGTGTTGACCGAAAGTATCTATAACTCTACTGTAGTAGCTGACAAGGGCTACGATAGCAATGCCTTTGTTACAAGTCTTGAAGACAAGGGATGTACAGTAGTTATTCCGCCAAAACGGAATCGAAAAGTGCAAAGGTATTACGATGAGCATATCTACAAAGAACGTCATTTGATTGAGTGTTTTTTTGGTAAAATTAAAAATTTTAGGCGCATTTTTTCCAGATTTGATAAAACTGCTGAGGTTTTTATTGGTTTTCTCAATTTTGTTGGAACTCTTGTATGGCTTCTCTAAAATTTTGTCCACAGAGCCTAAGGATTTTTATTTAATTTAACTGCATCTTTTGCTTTATCTAATAACCCATTAATAAAACCAATTTCGCTTGGTTTATCAAGCAAATCAGATGCAATGTTAGTATACTCATTGATAACAACTGGAACTGGCGTATCACAATTAGCTAACTCACATATTGCAACGCGCAAGATAGATAAGCTTATAAGATTTAACCGTGAGAGGGACCAGCTTGGGTGTAAGTAAGACTCTATTATTTTATCATATTCTTCACTGCTTTTTATAACCTTATATAACAAATTTTCTAAGAACTGATGTTCAAATTCTTCACATTCAAATATATCTTTCAACTTACTTATGTAGTCCTTAAGCTCACAATTTTCCAATTTAAAAGTGCTTTTGTTGTAACCTACAAAAATATTTGAATAAGCAATTTGTACGGCAAGAAACCTTGCCGTGCTTCTTTTTATACGCCACTTTTTATCTACCGGTTTTTCCTCCATTACTTTAATTTGTTGTATAAATCTATCATATGCAAAACAGTTGAGGCTGCATGGCCACCAACGTTCTTTTTGTTTTTGTCAGCTCTAATTAGTGCTTTATCTTTGCTGTCAGCGGTAATTACGCCCATACCAAGGGGCATTGCATAATGCATAATAACTTCATTTAAGCCTTCGATTACTCCTTTACAAACGTATTTATAATGATCAGTTTCACCGCGAATCACGCACCCAAGAGCTAAATAACCGTCGTAATTAGCATTTTTACTTTTGATCGCAAAAAGAATTGTAGCTGGTATCTCGAATGCACCAGGAACTTCAATTATGTCATAGCTTACATGACTTTCTTTTAATCTATCAACTGCACCTTCAAGTAAAAGGTTTGCTATTTCAGCATAATAAACCGAATTAACTATTAGTATTTTCGACATTTACTACCACTTTTTTTGTTAAAAACAACTTTATTAATGACTGTTGAATTAAAGTTATAATATTACTAAATATCCAATATATTACCAGGCCGGCAGGAAAAGAAGAAAAAATAAATACAGAAATGTAAGGTAAAAACTTCATAACATTTACTTGAATATCATCTTTATTGGTTTGATCTTTCTCACTTAGCTTCTGCTGAATTATCATAGTAATACCAAAAATTATAGGCAAAATGCCTATAGAAATAGGAAAGTTATAATTAAACAACCCAAATAATGTAAAGATGTTCGTTGGGTCAGGAGCTGAAAGATCCTTAATCCATAAAAAAAAAGGAGCATGCCTCATCTCTATAGTAACAAATAATACTTTATATAGAGCAAAAAATACCGGTATTTGTATTAGCATGGGAAAAATGCTCGACATTGGGTTTACGTTGTTTCTCTTGAACAACGCAATTGTCTCTTTGTGCTGCTTTAAGCTGTCATTTTTATACAACTCTTTTATACGAGTTAATTCAGGCTGCAGGCTTTTCACCTTGAACATCGAAATATATGATCTATTAGATAAGGGAAGCATCAAAAGTTTGATTACTAAAGTGAGCAACAATATTGCTAAGCCAAAATTCTTTAAAACGAAGTTAAAATATTCAAGCAGTAAAAACACTGGCTTGGTTATAAAATAAAGAACACCAAAATCTACAGCTTTATCAAATAAAGGTATATTGAGAGTATCCTTATAAGAATCCAGTAAATTCAACTTTTTTGCTCCAGCAAAAAAATAATTCACATTAGAAGTGCTTGCACCAGGAAGTATACTCTTATAAGACTTAACAAAATCTACTTGAAATTTATCAATATCATTAGCGTTAGTATGTTTAATGCTTACATTTATTTTATCAGATTTTTCAGGTATGATGGCTGTGAGCCAGTATTTATCAGCAAAACCAAACCAATTTTTTTCACTTGTACTTGCTTTTATTAAATGTTTTTTGGAAATATCCTTATATGTCCACTCCTCTAGTTTATTATCAAATGCACCCAGTACTCCTTCATGGGATATCCAATAAGATTCGTTGATATTGTCACGTTTACGGTTGATTTTACCATAAGGAACCAAAACTACATTATCTTTTGTATTGTTTTCAATAATTTGCTCAACCTTAAACATGTAGTTATCGTCGAGGCTAATTTTCATTCTAAACAAAATGCCATTCTCATTATCCCAGAGTAAATTGACCTCTTTTTGATTGAGTTTCTCTGCTTGCCAAACTGCCTTAGAATCTGGAACTTTAATCTTGTTATTCGGATCGAGCCACCCAAATTCTGCGAAATATACATCTTTTGATTCTGCAGGTGACAGTAACACCACTTGTGGAGAAGAAGAACTCGGTTCTAAGTGGTAATTAGTTAAAATTAAGTCATCAAACCTTGCACCTTTCAGAGCAATTGATCCTTTAATCATGTTATTGGTTAAACTAACCCTCTGTTCTCGAGTAGAATTAATAATTTCAGAACGATTTTGGTATATTATAGGAGCAAGGTCGTTAAAAGATTCGATATGTTCAATATTTTCAATCAATGGCTGGTTTTGGTTTGTACTAAAAAAATTATCATAAATAATACGCCAAGACACCATGATTAACATGGAAAGGATAGCTGCCAAAATTAAACTTTTTGCTTCTGACATGAAATTAAATCAAACATATCTTCTTAAAGTGTATACTAAATATTGTACTAAAACAATGAAATTTACTTATTTTTAATAATAACTTTTAACGCTAATCTTTAAAATTTATTTTAATAGCTTCAAATTTTAACAATATGAACGCGGTGAAAAATCTAGTTATTTGGTTACTAATAATAGCCGCCACTTCAATGCTTATTGATTCACAAAGGGACAAACTAAGCGACAGATTTCTCAGTACTTTTTTACCATATAAAGGAAGAATTCAAAATAGTGGAAGTATCGAATTTACGAAATCATACGATGGACACTTTTATATTCAGGCTCAAGTCAATGATAGCAATATAACGTTTTTGCTTGATACTGGAGCAACCGATATTGTTCTATCACAAAAAGACGCATTACATGCTGGTATTAACTTACAAAACGTTCAGGATTTTAAAATATATGAAACTGCGAAAGGTCAAATAAAAGCTGGAGTGGTTCAAATACCTCAAGTTAAAATAGGAAATTTTTTGATTAATGATGTACAGGCAAGCGTTAACACTCATTCTATGTCTCATTCACTACTTGGAATGAGCTTTTTAAGGTATTTTCATTTCACTATAAGAGATAATAAGTTGATATTATACCGCGACTAAATATTCCTATGATCTAAAGCTCTGTAGGTCAATATAGGAGCAGAAATAAATATTGCAGAACAAGTGCCAATCAAAATACCAAAAAAAATGATCAAGCTGAAGTCTTTCACTGCATCTGTGCAGATTAATGCCAAAGGAAGAGCAGCAAGAAGGGTTGTACCCGAGGTTAATATAGTGCGAAATAATGTAGCGTTGATACTTGCATCCACTATCTCACTCATCCGCCCACTTTTACCACTCTTGCAATACTCTCGAATCCGATCGTATATAATTACTGAGTTATTGATTGAATAACCAATGACAGTGAGGAGAGCTGCAACTGATGAAATATTAAACTCAATGCCAGTTAGGCTAATAAAACCAATAGTTAAAATCACGTCATGAATCAGTGCTGTTATTCCACTGAATCCACATTGCCAATTAAATCTAAACCAAACGTAAAAAAATATTCCAACAATTGCAATCAACATGGATAACATTCCTTCAAATATTTGTGTTGAGCTTATTTGTGGGCCAACATAGTCTATTTTACGATAGCTTATTGAGCTCCCCAGCTTTTCTTCTAGTATGCTTTTTATCTTTTTGATTTTATTTTCGTCTCCCTCATCTTTAAAACGCATGACTAAATTATCACCCGCTTTTGAACTCTGCACTGTAAAACCATTTTCTTTTAATGCATCGAGAATAGAGTGATTCTCATCTGAAGATTTTATCTCTATCAAAATTCCGCCTGCAAAGTCTATGCCTAAGTTCACTCCACGCAGCACAACAGTGAGCATTGAAAAGATGATAAGAATAATGCTAACGAGTGCAGTCAAATCCCTATATTTACTAAACTTGATATTGAGGTTATCTGGAATGAGTCTAAGTGCCATGCTATTTACTTAAACTTGAATTTTATATACTTTTCAAAAAATTCACTAGTTTATTTTGTGGTTGTTTGACTATGTAAATTTTTCTGTCAGTTGATTCTTGTCTGTCAATTAAGTTCTATCTAGTGCAAACTTTGCAATTTTGAAGTACATGACAAGAGCAAAATACCGCCAATTTGGCCCATCATTTTATCTCTGCAAGTTCATCCCGCCTTTGCTATGTTAGCAACGCAACCTAAGCTAGGTTCCTTCATAGCAGTGTTAGGTACACTGCCATATCTTTCAAAACTTTTATGCTCTACAGCTTCCTCAACACTTTTTCCTCCTAAAAGACAGTTTTCCCCTAAACTTTTTCCCTTATCTTTTAACTCATTAAGCCTTGCTCTGTTTTCCCCATCAATCTCCACTTTTATTTTATTGCTGTCTTTCTCACTAGGACTTAGATAAATACTTATCTCTCCTACCTCAGTGGTAAAAGACATTTCAATACCACCTTTTGAGACATCCATGTAATTTCTTTTTCCCCCTATTTCTTCTACATTTTCAACTCTTACTATACTTTCTCCAATTTTGAGAATGCCAACTCTTAAATTTAAGTCTTTGGCTTTTTCATTGTTTAGGATTTCTGCAACTTCAACAATACTATCTTGCGAGTATTCTACACAAAAATATCCATTATCCTTGTCTACTCCTAATACATTTTGAGTCTGCTTGCTTTTGTTTACAATACTTTCATATGCTAAATTATTAAGTCCTAAAATATTTTTATTCCTTTGACTTAAAATCTCTTTTTCTCTGTAAATACAATTTACATAATTATCGTGATTCTCTTTAGTAAATTTATTTAAAGTTGCACCCTCCGATATTACTTGTAATATCTTTTTCTCCTCTAGAAGTCTAAAATTCTCAGTAGAATCGACCCAATATAGTGCTTGTATTGTATTAATTATATGGTCTACAAAGGACTCGCCGTCTTTATATGGAAAAGTGAACATAATTCCTTGTTCCAGTGCTTGGCTTATAACTTCATCAAGTCTCCCTTTCAACTCCCCAATATCATCTTCTTCACATTCACCAGCTTCATCTGAATCACTAAGGATTTTATCCATTTCTTGCCAAATACTTTCATACTTTTCCTCTTCTGCTTTATTCAGTTCTATTTGGGCTAAAGAAAAAGAATCTTCTTTTATTATGTTTGTGTTTTCATCATGAAAACTCAGATGACTGTAGCGTTTACCACAATCTGTATCATAATGACCAACATCATCATCACCACAGTCCGAACTATCTTCTGAGTTCCCATCACTATCTGACCAATTGTCAACTTTCGAAAATTCTGAGCTTTTCTGTTCACCTTCAAAAGTCTGATTACTACCGTCAGCGCCCTTTGTCAAATTTTCTTTACTTTCACAAGAACCATCTGAACCATAGCCCTCGTTCCCTTTTGGATCTGAATCATCTGGATTACAATCAGAAGTTATTTCTGTATCTTCAGAAATCTGTTGATTATCACTTTCACCTAACAAACCACCATTTGTTGGATTACATACATTTTCTGTATATTTTTGATTATTTTGTGCTTCTATTTTCTCCTTTTCGTACAACAGTTCAAACTGATCAATTTCAATCGATCGTACTTGTGTCCTTGAAAGAAAGTCCTCTGGAATCTGATCCTCATCGTCAGAATTGTGACCTGAATCACAAATTACATGATCATTGCAGGTAGAATTGTGCTCTACTGAATCAGTACTTTCAAAAATTTGTGGATTATTACTTCCGTCTGGCAAATTACCTGATAAACCAGTCTGATGATTATTTTCACCTACCCAACCATCAGTTGTTGTTGGAATATATATTCCTGTATATCTTTGGCTATCAAGAGAATCATTAGTTAATTGTACTGCTGTATAAGTTGTCCGGTCATCCTCATCATCGGAACTAATACCTGAATTATGGCCATCACCTTCTTCAATCTTTTGAGTTTCTATATCGTGTTCATCTATTTCGCTCGACGAATCATAGTTGGAAGGGTTATACTGTTGATTAGAACGGTACGTAGTGAAAAGCACTTGACTATGATTATTACTGTTATCACTTGTACAAGAATCATCGGAGTGCTGTAGAGGAGTTTGTGCATTACTTTCAAGAGTTTGACGCCACTCGCTGCAAAGGTCCTTAAAATTGAAAGCAGTGCGTATAACTTTTTCCTTGCCTGATACCCCACCATTCATATTGTATAACCATTACTCACTAATCCCTTAGTGAATATCGTAATATATAGGTCTGTCAATAAAAAAATATAACTTTCTTTGGTTCTAACCTTTGCAAATCAGTATCTATAGCTCGGTAATTTCTCATACGTTGCACTCTGGACCTAGGCTCTGTGGACAAAATTTTAGAGAAGCCATACAAGAGCTCCAACAAAATTGAGAAAACCAATAAAAACCTCAGCAGTTTTATCAAATCTGGAAAAAATGCGCCTAAAATTTTTAATTTTACCAAAAAAACACTCAATCAAATGACGTTCTTTGTAGATATGCTCATCGTAATACCTTTGCACTTTTCGATTCCGTTTTGGCGGAATAACTACTGTACATCCCTTGTCTTCAAGACTTGTAACAAAGGCATTGCTATCGTAGCCCTTGTCAGCTACTACAGTAGAGTTATAGATACTTTCGGTCAACACTTGTGCCTGCGTAATTTCATTTCTTTGACCAGGAGTCAGAGTAAATTTAAGTGGATTTCCAAGTGCATCGACAAGCGCATGTATTTTAGTTGTAAAGCCACCTTTGCTCCTCCCTAAAGCTTCTTGATCCTTGGAGTTTTTTGTATATCCAGATGAACATGGATGGGCTCGGATGATCGTACCGTCGATTATAGCAACTTCTAAATCAGGCTCTTGTTTAGTATATTCAAGCAATTTTTTCCAGACATCTCTTTCACACCATCTTTTAAATCGCTTATGTATACTCCTGTAATTACCATAAGTTTTTGGTAAAAGTCTCCATTGGCAACCACTTCGCACTATGTACCACACTGCCTCTATGAATATTCTTAAACGTTTTTCATCTTTGCTGTGCATTCCTTTTACGCTTTTTATGAACTCTAAAATTTGTTTCCAATTTTCCTCTTTGATGTAATATTGCATATGGTAGTTTCTCCATTTTTTACCTATTAGGCTAAACTACCATCTTTTTCTCTCTTTTCATATTTTTTGTCCACAGAGCCTAGAGCGTGAGAAAGAAAAGTGTAAACAATTATTAGAAGAAGAAAATGAATGGGGTGATGAATTGGTAGGAATGCTTGATGGACTGGAAGAAAAAATTCGTGCTGATGAACAAAGGAGCTTCAACAATCAATTAACGGGAGAAATTTCTAATGAGTCTGGTAATGCTCCACAAAAGAAGAGCGGGTTATCAAAATCTTCAAGCGTTGATAATGAGTCTTATGTTCCACTGAGAGAGAAGACAACATTACTCAGATCTTTAAGCGTTGATAGTGGACTTGATAGCGATGAAGAAAATTGTGATAATGATTTATCTTTCAACATAAGTCCTATAAGTTCTATTGAGAAGGTGGCAGAGAGTAGAAACGTAGGTAGGGTATCATTGTGAAGATGGTTGGGGTTAAGTTGCAACTTAAGTGGGGCGCAAAAGGTCTTTTGTGTTGATAATAATTTAAAATCTATAGTAGACTAAAAAAGATTATTAAATTATAATATAACATATGATAAAAGACGAGAAATCGAAAACAATTTTTGAAGTGGAAGGGACAGTAACTGCTTTACTACCTGCAGCAGAATTTAGAGTGAAACTGGACAATGAACATGAGATTATCTGTCATGTATCAGGGAAAGTGAGAAGAAGTAAAATACGCATCATTATAGGGGATAGGGTGTTAGTTGAGATGAGCATTTACGATAGGAATGCGAGAAAGGGTAGGATCATTAGAAGGCTTAAAGGTACAAGTGACAGAACGATCTCTAAATAATCTTATTCTTGCTTCATCATCGAAAAGGCGTATAGCTTTACTAAAACAAATAAACATTGAGCCAGGTTTAATTTTGCCAGCAGATATAGATGAAGCCCCTTTAAAAAAGGAACTTCCGAAGGATTACTCAATCCGTATGGCAAAAAGTAAAGCGGAGAAAATACAAAGCTCAAATCCAAATTATTTTGTGCTTGGTGTTGATACAGTTGTTGCTTGTGGTAGAAGGATATTGCTCAAAGCTGAAAACGTTGAGCAAGCAGAAAAATGTATCCGCTTGTTATCAGGAAGAAGGCATAGAGTATACACCAGTGTATGTCTATTAACTCCCGATCAATCTAAACAACATATCAGGACTGTGGTTACAATAGTGAAATTTAAACGTCTCAGTGAACAAGAAATTAAGTATTATTTAGCATCAGAAGAGTGGAAAAATAGGGCGGGGGGATGCAATATACAAGGCCTAGCTGGAGTGTTCGTATTGTTCTTACGCGGCTCCTACTCTTCCGTTATAGGGTTACCATTACATGAAACCTATTGTTTGCTAAGCAATTATTTTAACTTCAATTTATATTGAAATACCTTTATTAGTATCTTTTTTTTGTTGTGACTCAGCAACCTGTTTAGCCCAATCTAGTGGTCTTTTATTTCTGTTAGCTAATGCAATTCTATTGCGATCATAACCATCAGTGTGTTCTGTTAAAGTATCTCCTCTTTCTTCTTCTATTACTCCAGCTTTCAGTTGTGCTTCATCTTTCTCTAGTAATTTATATAGTTCGCTATTTTTATCTACGGTTGGATTAGTGTCAGCATTTTCTCGTTCTGCCACTGTTTTTTCTAACCACTTACGTATAGGGTCATATTGTTTACCTTCTCCTATCTTTTCTAAAACGTTTTCTGAGAATGAATCTTTAGGAATATTTTCTTTAGTAGCCTGTTGTGCCGGTTCTCTTAACCCTTTATCCAATGCTTCTTTTAACTCACTCGTATCTCCGATTTCTTTTGGTTCAATGTTTTCTAAGCTCTTCTTTAACTGCTCAGGATTTACTTGAGATTGTTCATGATTGGCATGAGTTGGAGATGAATAGCCCGAATCGTTTGTTTTTATGTCTGTTGAGCTGTCTTTGAGCAACCCAACTTCTCTCAAGCGTTTTTTAGTTTCTTCGCTAATCTGACTCTGATCAGCTGGTTTTAACCCGAGATTTTCTTGACCTAATGTATTTTTAAGTTCTTCAAATAGAGTTAGATTACTTTGTCTAATATGTTCTTCTAATTTCCTTCCTACCTGTTTTAAATCTGTTTGAGATTTACTATCACTATTAGTTGGAGATATATAGCCTGAATCACTTATACTATTTGGTGTTGAAGCAGAGACACTAACAGTTGGACCTTCCACTATTTTTACATCTGCTAAATCGTCTTTTTGCAATCCATCTTCTTTATCTTGTGACAGTTTATCAGTAGGATCAACTTGCCTTAATCCTCTATTATCCTGCTGTGATCTATCTCTGATTTCTTTAAGAAGATTTTCAGGTGGAGTTTGATCACTTTGTTCAATGTTCTCTAAGCTCTTCTTTAACTGTTCAGGATTTACTTGAGATTGTTCATGATTGGCATGAGTTGGAGATGAATAGCCCGAGTCACTTTTATTATTGAGTGCTGTAGCAGAGAGCGGCTGTTCACTTTCTTTCCACTTAGCATCACTAGCATCTTGGTTATCACTGTTATCTGGAGAAGATGAATAAGGAATTTTGTCCTTTAATGTCTCTAACGGTGATGGGTTATTTTTTCTACTTCCTGCAATTGATGCTTTTCTATCATCAACATCAATGTGCCGTAAGTTGTTTTTCTTGAAATTTCTGATGTCTTGTAACAGATCGCCTTTGCTATTTCCTTCTTGTTGCTGGGTTTTAGGTTGTTGCTGATCATTAGGTGTTTGCTCACTTCTATCTGGTTTTTGGCTTCCAGGTACAGCATGTCCAAATGTAGGATTGTCATACCGTTCATCTTCTTGCCTATTATCTTGATTGTGGCTTACAGACTTGGTGAAAGTAGAACTATCTGAAGAATCAGAAGTTGCACCTTTTTGCTGATTATTAGGTGTTTGCTCATTTTCGCGCAAGTCATCTGGTTTTTGGCTTCCAGATTTGGCTCCCCCTTGCTCATCGAAAACACCTTTTTCAGGTGGTAGTGAACTAGTTCTAGGTGGAAGTGGCGGAGGAGTTTTTTTGTTCTGAGGATTCTCCTCAAAAAGCGATTGTAGGTTATAAACTTGACCTCCCGAATTTGCTTCTCGTGCTGCTTGTCTAAGCTCACGCTTTTCTTTAGCCTCCTGAGAATTAATTTTATCGTCAAAATCTTTTCCAATTCCGTTATCGTAAGACTGCCTTCTGCTGTTAGATTGTAGTCCAAAATGTGAATGGTGGTCTTCTTTTTTTTGAGTTATATCAGTAGCTTGAACGCTAACACCTCTATTAACATCAATTCTTGTCGTAGTTTCAGATGATAGCTCGTTACTGTCTTTATTATGTTGCATCTCATTCGCTTTTCCTTGTCCTTTCTCCCTGAATTGTATTTCATGCAAGAATAAACCACCTATTTTTACATCTCTGTTTACTTCTAACCGTTCTAGAGAAAAATCATCACCTTTAACAAGGTCTACACCGTTAGCATCAATCTTAATTTTGATCTTACATTCCTTCCCCTCCGCATACCACTTTAAAGTCATTTCATATGAACCATCAGTTACGACATAATGTCTTATTTTTTTCCCTTCTTCCTTGGCAACAAAACCATGCATTCCGCTCTTTCCATCACTATGCAATGTTGAAAATCCCGAGATTTCATTCTTCTCACAAAAATCACTATTTAAAAATTCGCTAATTTTAAACTCTTTTTTGTTATCTTCCAGCGTAATACTTGCGTGATTACCGTATATTGAAACTCCTGCAACATCATCAACATACTCTTTCAACCTTTCTTTAACTTCACTTTCAAGCTCTTGTCCAGCTTTCTTTGTCTTGTCGCATTTCTGAAGAATAACTCCATATGCTTTATCTTTGTTTTCTTCTTCGTCCCAATTCCAGTTGGCGTGTTTTGTTAAAAACTTTACTGTGTTAAAATCAACTCTAGCATTATAAATTGGGTCGTCTTCCTTTTTTATTTTATCAAATAAAGGAAAAATTTCTTGAATGCGCTCATTATAAATGTGTTCTTGTTGTGTATCGTTAGTGCCCATATATCCCTCACTAATAACCCTCTGCCTTTAGTTCTAGCTAATACTAGCTAATATAATTATCACAAGCATTGGTTGAATTTTTATTAAGGAAGGTTGTGTTACTAATGTGATGACACAAGCTATTTTATGGTAACATCAAACGATTTAAGTTGTCATTCCAGTCTGGAATCCAGCCTTTCACGAACCCCATCAAAAATGTTGTGTTTTAACATAAGATTAGCTATTTTTATGCTCACTAACTTAGTGCCAATCAAGATTCCTGGATCCCAGTGTCTGGGCACTGGGATGACATCCTTCTTGGCGGAAATCACTCTTATATCACAACAGCTGCATAGCCTAAATTGCTTTAGCTATAGCTCTGTTTTTGCAACTTCAAATATCTGCTACTCATAGTAAACACTTCTGGATCTTGAGAGGTTAGCTTGAGTATAGCGAGTATGTTGATAAACAACAAAGCAGCAATCGAGATATCAGCAACATCCCATAGCAACCGGACTTTACCTATCGCACCAAGCGGAATGATCATGGTAAAAATTACAATCCAGATTTTAGTGTATTTATTATCCATAGACACATAGCGTATTGTCTGTTTTGAGCAAAAAAACCAAGTAAAAATAGTAGTAAAAGCAAAACAAAACATTATGGCCATAATTAAATAGTCAATATAAGGCCAATTCATTGCCTTTCTAAAAGCAAATATGCACATGTTAGTGCTCTCTAAATCAGTGACCCAAGAATCTGTGACAAGCAGTACCATTGTTGTAATAAACACTATAAACGCAACTATAAAAGGCGATATTATCGTAATTAGACTCTGCTCAATAATAAATTTATTATTATTTTTCTTAGGAACAATTGAAGAATGTACGATTCCTTCAAGGCCAAGCCCTATATCTGTTGCAAAAATACCTCGCAAAGTTCCGACTTGAATAATAGTCAACATTTCTAGAATCAAACCTAGAGATAAACCAGAGTTAAAGCTACTGGTTGTAAAAAAACTGCTTGTTATTAGTTTTAGAGAAGGAAGAATATTTTCACTAAATTTAAATAATATGATACCGCAAAGTGTGAGGTAACTTACCGTCATTATCGGTATCATAGCCGATATAAAAATTTTAATTTTTTTTAAGCTGAGAGCTGCAACAACAAAAAATATTATGGCCATTACAATGCCACCAACAACTACAGGCACATCTATCATATTAAGTGGTATTGATAGAGAATTTACCTGAACAAGGTTACCAACTGTTATTGAAACCATCATCATGATAACTAGAAAGACAATTGTGGCCTTCCTAGAGTTAAACGCATCAGTCATGTAGGCTACAGGGCCACCTATAAACCGTTCGTTCTTTTCCTTTCTGGTTTTTATACTTAGATAACAAGTGACATATTTTATCACAGAAGTGATAACAATAATTATTGCCATCCATAAAATAGAGCCCGGTCCTCCGGTTTTTAGAGCAACAGCAGTTCCTGAAATATTTCCTACTCCTAAATTTCCCCCTAAAATTGTAAACAGAGCGGCTATAGAAGAAAATTTATTTTCTCCTTTTTTAGCTCCAAGGAGTGAAAGGGCGTATGGTAATCTAAATACCTGTAGCCATTTTAGTTTAATCGATAGGTAAACACCAGCAACTAGCATGAGTAATATTGTTGGCAGTAATAAAACAAACTTTACTATATCCATTTACATACTAAAAGTGAGTGTTTTGACTTAAGTATACATACAAAAGTTGAAAATACCCAACCTATTTTCTATGTATGACTTCGTTTCCGTCATTCTAGAAACCTTTTCTTGTCATCCAAGTAGCTGACACATAACTGTACGAACATTGTAATATGGTACAATGTTAAGACGATGTCATTCCAGTCTGGAATCCAGCTTTTAATGCAACCCCTCACCAAAAATATTGTGTTTTAACATAAGGTTAGCTACTTTTATACTCACCAACTTAGTGTCCAATCTGGATCCCAGTGTCTGGGCACTGGGATGACATCTTTTTTCTTGGTACAAATTACTCTTATATCTCAATGTTCGTACAGTTAGTGCGTGACACTGGGATCTAAATTTTTTATGCGAAACCATTATGTTTATATACTTGTAGGCCCAAGTTCCTCACATAGTGAACAAAAAAGTAAATGAGATTCCAGTGTCACGCACTGGAATGACACCTACCCCATGAGAACCCTATTTTTCATACCACTCATTTATAAGTTCATTGACATCAGAATCTATAAAATTCTTCAGTGGCTGTTTGATTTTTATCTCAGCATTTTTAGGGATGCACCTATCTTTACATATCGCATAATTTATATGGAAGTTAAGGTCAATATACCCTTGATTTGAAAACACATTCATCTTAAAGGGAAATAACACCATGTCCTCATATACGTTACTGATAAATATCTCTCTTCCTAGGCTCTGTGGACAAAAAATATGAAAAGAGAGAAAAAGATGGTAGTTTAGCCTAATAGGTAAAAAATGGAGAAACTACCATATGCAATATTACATCAAAGAGGAAAATTGGAAACAAATTTTAGAGTTCATAAAAAGCGTAAAAGGAATGCACAGCAAAGATGAAAAACGTTTAAGAATATTCATAGAGGCAGTGTGGTACATAGTGCGAAGTGGTTGCCAATGGAGACTTTTACCAAAAACTTATGGTAATTACAGGAGTATACATAAGCGATTTAAAAGATGGTGTGAAAGAGATGTCTGGAAAAAATTGCTTGAATATACTAAACAAGAGCCTGATTTAGAAGTTGCTATAATCGACGGTACGATCATTCGAGCCCATCCATGTTCATCTGGATATACAAAAAACTCCAAGGATCAAGAAGCTTTAGGGAGGAGCAAAGGTGGCTTTACAACTAAAATACATGCGCTTGTCGATGCACTTGGAAATCCACTTAAATTTACTCTGACTCCTGGTCAAAGAAATGAAATTACGCAGGCACAAGTGTTGACCGAAAGTATCTATAACTCTACTGTAGTAGCTGACAAGGGCTACGATAGCAATGCCTTTGTTACAAGTCTTGAAGACAAGGGATGTACAGTAGTTATTCCGCCAAAACGGAATCGAAAAGTGCAAAGGTATTACGATGAGCATATCTACAAAGAACGTCATTTGATTGAGTGTTTTTTTGGTAAAATTAAAAATTTTAGGCGCATTTTTTCCAGATTTGATAAAACTGCTGAGGTTTTTATTGGTTTTCTCAATTTTGTTGGAGCTCTTGTATGGCTTCTCTAAAATTTTGTCCACAGAGCCTAGGAGTTATACTCTTCTTCTCTCCTCACTTTCGGACATGATGCTCGAAAATTCTGAGTCAACTATTCAAGCTAGGGAAGCTATAATGAACCTTATAAAGTGTGGTAATTTCAATAATCATGAGGGGCGTGAGGAAAAAGCTGCGGTATTTTTTTCTAATGGAAGGGTTCCGATTAAGCGTGCGCTTGCAGGATTGATTGTCGATTGGCAACTTGGTTGTACAAAAAAGGAAGAGGTGTTAAAGGTACTACAGTTTGCCAAAGAGTTTTGTGCAGTTGAAAGTTTTATGTATTTTAAAAAATCTGTTGTTGATAACCTAAAAATGGTTGGTAGGGATGGTATGAGAAAAAATATAGACTATGGTAAATTAGCAGAAAAGTTGTTTGCTGAATTAGATACGGTATCCGTGCCTAACGGAAGAGGTGATTTTGGTGGAGCTGGTGACCCACAGTCTACACTAGGAAGCACTGAAGTTAGTAGTTTTTCTGGTCGCAATAAGTAGGAGTATTTTATGCATGGGTTAGTTAGAAGTTTAATAAATGGAAATTGTGGAGAATTCACGGAAAAGTTTGAATATTTCTTGGATTCATGTCCATCTTTTCTGCATTCAGTTGGCAAAGATCACTTTTTTCCTGCGTTCTTTTTTGGCATGTTTGCTACTGCACATGATTCTGGTGTTGCAAACAATGATGAAAGAATCTTCTTTCGTTTTGATAATGATCCAGGTAGTCCTGGAAGGGGAAATCTAAAGGTTGCAATTCTAACAACTGATGGAAATAACAGAAGAGTTGTAAGGTGCTATACTATTGCTGACAGAGAGAATAGCTACGGTTCTAGGTTTAGCCAGCAGGAAAGGGAGCAGCTGGAAGGTATCCTGCGAGATGAAGAGCTTGAATGGCAAGAGTATAAAACATTTATATGGGCGGATAATCAAGGTGAAGATGAAGAAGAGGAAGCAGTAAGATGTAGGATATTTCAGGCAGGACAAGGGCCGTTTACTGGAAATCATGCATCTTATTTAACTCGTAGACATAGTTTTCAAGAGATTACCAGAACACCTGGGCTGCAAAATAATTATTTACCGGATTTGATGAATCAGCTAGAAAGTGATGATGCAGATGATGTACACGACACTACTGAGGAAGTGTTTCAGCATATTATTGGTGTCTACGATAGATATAGTCAGGCATTGGACTTCTATGGTAGAGAGTCTGACTATCATGGTTTTGTTTCCGGTGTTTTGATGCATTTTAGATATCGCAATGTAGCCAATATTTACCTTGAGCTGTTTGTAGGTGGTGGATATGCAGATATTACTTCTATTGTACGTGGTACACAGAGGTTAATTAATTCTGTTCCCTGTGTAACTGAACTTAAGGCAGGCAGAAGAGCAGATAGGAATGCTGGCCGTGCATTAGAGCAGGCTGGAAATTATGTTAATGGATGTCCCGTTTCATCCATATCTATTCCAACATTATCACCAAGAGCTGTCTGCGCTGGAGTGAATTTCGATTTTGGTAACCCAGGACGTTTACAGCTTGGTGTGAGGGCTTTTTTAGCAAAAGGTTCTTCTTTAATGGAAAGATTATTTGAACCTGTAGAGGATGAGGAGATTGGAGAAAATGTTAGGGATTATCTACTCCATCCAGCCTTTGGTGTACCTGCTGTACCAGGTATTAGGAATAGGGGTGGTGTTAACGCTAGAGATAGAAGAATATTTCTCTATACAAGTGGATTTGCTTTCGCAAGTATTGCATTTGCAAAAGGAACTGTGCCAATAGAAGGAAATCGTGCAATAGTAGATAAGCACTTGTTTCACTATGACGGTAATGCAAAAATGTTAGATGAGCAAAGATACAATACACAAGTAAATATTGGAGATCGTGCTTTGACTATGGTTTTGCATGTATCACGAGGTAGAGACCAGAAGGAGGAGGTGATCGTATTTCATGTTCGCCACGTATTGGCTAATCAACTTTTTCCGGACAATGGATTGGATCTATCGCGTTGGCCGAATGCTATGGTACATGAAGTGGTGTGTAATTTGACCATAAATAGAAGGACAAGAGGAGTAAATGATAATCTTGGTTTAACTGTTAATGTAGAAACATTTGACTCGCCTGCTGACTACCTGCTTGATAGAGGTAATCAGCCTTTTCAAGGTGAGCTTTTACGAATAGGTGGCGTTAGTAATGTGCATCGCGCTGCAAATGTAATGATGAATACTGGCTGGGAAAATGAAGATCCAGACAGTCATGAACGGTTTTACCAAGCAATTTCCAACGTGCTAAATCCACCCCAGCCAAATAATGCAGGACTCCAATCATTAGCATGGGTAGTGAACAGAGATAATGCTAGAGAAGCTGGGTTTCATGCTGCATTGCATGGATTATTTTACACTTGCGATAATCCTGCTAGGGTAGTTAGTGAATTTCAGGTTGGAGGAGGAGGAAAGTTAGACTTAGTATTGTCACGAGCTATAGGAAGGATGGGAGGTACTCATCCGATTGGAACAGAGCTAAAGTTTGCTGCCACTGAAGCAGACGTACAAAATAGAGAAGAAGAAGCAGATGAACAGGTGGAGGGTTATCTGCAGAGTAGAGGGTTTGATCGCATTACTGATGGAGATAAAATGGTTTTCTCGTATGCCGTATTTAATGATCAAGCGCCAGCACCAGCACAAAATGTCCCAAATACCCTTATAGCAGTTAGTAATGTTCTACGCATAAAAGATAACTTAGGAATTGACACTGTGGACGACTTTCCTTATAGATAAAAGGGATTATTGAGAGTTTAATTGTCTGTCATAAATAGCAGACGCCGTCTTGTCAGTCAACAAAAAAATTATAAAAATTGTCTCATTGCCTAGGCTCTGTGGACAAAATTTTAGAGAAGCCATACAAGAGCTCCAACAAAATTGAGAAAACCAATAAAAACCTCAGCAGTTTTATCAAATCTGGAAAAAATGCGCCTAAAATTTTTAATTTTACCAAAAAAACACTCAATCAAATGACGTTCTTTGTAGATATGCTCATCGTAATACCTTTGCACTTTTCGATTCCGTTTTGGCGGAATAACTACTGTACATCCCTTGTCTTCAAGACTTGTAACAAAGGCATTGCTATCGTAGCCCTTGTCAGCTACTACAGTAGAGTTATAGATACTTTCGGTCAACACTTGTGCCTGCGTAATTTCATTTCTTTGACCAGGAGTCAGAGTAAATTTAAGTGGATTTCCAAGTGCATCGACAAGCGCATGTATTTTAGTTGTAAAGCCACCTTTGCTCCTCCCTAAAGCTTCTTGATCCTTGGAGTTTTTTGTATATCCAGATGAACATGGATGGGCTCGAATGATCGTACCGTCGATTATAGCAACTTCTAAATCAGGCTCTTGTTTAGTATATTCAAGCAATTTTTTCCAGACATCTCTTTCACACCATCTTTTAAATCGCTTATGTATACTCCTGTAATTACCATAAGTTTTTGGTAAAAGTCTCCATTGGCAACCACTTCGCACTATGTACCACACTGCCTCTATGAATATTCTTAAACGTTTTTCATCTTTGCTGTGCATTCCTTTTACGCTTTTTATGAACTCTAAAATTTGTTTCCAATTTTCCTCTTTGATGTAATATTGCATATGGTAGTTTCTCCATTTTTTACCTATTAGGCTAAACTACCATCTTTTTCTCTCTTTTCATATTTTTTGTCCACAGAGCCTAGGCTCTGTGGACAAAATTTTAGAGAAGCCATACAAGAGCTCCAACAAAATTGAGAAAACCAATAAAAACCTCAGCAGTTTTATCAAATCTGGAAAAAATGCGCCTAAAATTTTTAATTTTACCAAAAAAACACTCAATCAAATGACGTTCTTTGTAGATATGCTCATCGTAATACCTTTGCACTTTTCGATTCCGTTTTGGCGGAATAACTACTGTACATCCCTTGTCTTCAAGACTTGTAACAAAGGCATTGCTATCGTAGCCCTTGTCAGCTACTACAGTAGAGTTATAGATACTTTCGGTCAACACTTGTGCCTGCGTAATTTCATTTCTTTGACCAGGAGTCAGAGTAAATTTAAGTGGATTTCCAAGTGCATCGACAAGTGCATGTATTTTAGTTGTAAAGCCACCTTTGCTCCTCCCTAAAGCTTCTTGATCCTTGGAGTTTTTTGTATATCCAGATGAACATGGATGGGCTCGGATGATCGTACCGTCGATTATAGCAACTTCTAAATCAGGCTCTTGTTTAGTATATTCAAGCAATTTTTTCCAGACATCTCTTTCACACCATCTTTTAAATCGCTTATGTATACTCCTGTAATTACCATAAGTTTTTGGTAAAAGTCTCCATTGGCAACCACTTCGCACTATGTACCACACTGCCTCTATGAATATTCTTAAACGTTTTTCATCTTTGCTGTGCATTCCTTTTACGCTTTTTATGAACTCTAAAATTTGTTTCCAATTTTCCTCTTTGATGTAATATTGCATATGGTAGTTTCTCCATTTTTTACCTATTAGGCTAAACTACCATCTTTTTCTCTCTTTTCATATTTTTTGTCCACAGAGCCTAGGCTGTATTGTAAAACTAAAAAATACTTCCAACTCACATCCTGTATAGCGGATACAGATTATAGTTATGTTGATAAGTAAATTTCTGCTGTCTTGTATATATAAAACTAATTTACTTATCAACATACCAATTACATTCAATGAATTTGTGTAAGATGCCATTTTACATAAGATAGAAAGGAAGCATTTTTTGATTTTAAAGTACTAAACCTTCAGTTAACCTCCTGGCCCTGTAGTTTTTGATATGGTCAGGATCAAAAGCCTTTTTTGATCTTAAAATACCAAAAACAATATGAAGTAACTTACGCATTGCAGACCCAACTATGGCCATATTATGCTTACCCTTTTTCTTTAATCTCTGGCAAAAGCTCATAATAATAGGATTGTGATTCTTAGCTACTATGGCAGGAAAGAAAAGTGCCTTACGTAATGGTTGTGAACCGGATTTACTTAATCTGGGTTTGGCATATACAGATGAACCTGATGTTATATTTCTCGGTATAACTCCTGCATATGCTGCCAATTGTCTGGCATTTCTAAAAACTTCTATGTCAGGAACCTCAGCTAAAATAGCTACTGCTGATTCCTCTCCTATTCCTGGAATAGTCAGTAGAAGTTGAAAATTTTCCAACAACTCTTTGTGTTGCTTTAATAGTTCACGTACGGAGTTTTTTATTGTTTCTATTTTTTGAGCTATATTCATTGCAAGGTCTTCCCAAGCATTTGCAACTTCTTTGGGCAGTCTCTCTTTTTTTTCTAAGTGGTTATTTACTAATATCAATTCATCTTTTAACGCAACCGAGCAACGATAAAGATGTTTTAATTTTTTCAGTTCAGGAGAAGGTGGTGTCCAACGAGTAGGTTCCTGTCTTTGGCAACAATCAGCAATAATTTCTGCATCAGTCTGATCATTTTTTTGCCGTGTAAGCTTACTTCTTGCGTAGGATTTTATGCAATAAGGATTTACAACACTAACAAAATGTCCAGTATTGTGTAGAAATTCAGCCAAAGCTTCACTATAACAACCGGTAGCTTCCATGCAGGCTTTTACTTGTTCTACATTATGTTTTTGTAGAAAGCTCAGTAAACCTTGAAACCCATGATCATCGTTCTTAAAGCTCCTTTTCCTAGTTTCACGTTTTCCTTTTTTACTTATAAATGAGAGAAAAACATCAAAGCGATCTTTTGATACATCTATGCCAAGAAAGTTGTTGATCATATATAACCCCATACGTTACCATTAAAAATGAAAAGTAAGGCTAACCTTGTTAATACAGAATTAGAACCATTTAGGTCTTTCTAAGACGCCGTCCAGCCTATACTTTTGAGAGGGAGCTCTTATCTGCAAAACAGATTTTATATCTAAGGTTTATATCAGAGTTCCTCCCTTCTCCAACTAATGCTTAAGCTTAAAACATTAGATGCTTTTTTCAAGATACAAGGTTTATAGTTAGAATTGGTTGATAGTGTTATATTGACTACTTCATTTTGTAACCAGATCGGCTTTATTGAGTAGTGGATTACAGATGGGCAGGCAAAAAAATCCGTGTAGTAAGTTCAAAATCAATGTCGGAGAATTTTATAGAAGTGTCAAGTTGAAGTTGATGTGGAAGGAAAGAGACTATAAATTCTGCTATGTTGATTGCTTAACACTCTGAATCAAGGTTGCAAGTTTACTATCCTATCAGGCATCTTTATTAGGTTAAAAGAAAGTTTATGTAAACACCTGAACTTACTACAAAAACTCAAAAATTGCAAAATAATAAAAATATTATATTAAAATCAGCTTGACTCATATTATATATTGTACATAATATATCAAGCTAGGAGGAAAATATGGTTATTGCTGAAGCTATCAACGGGCAAAGTAAACAAGCGAGCAAAAAGCTAGAAGAGAAATTAAGTCCTGGACAAGAGTGGTCAGAAACAGACAAACTATTGGATGAAGAGTACGAGTTAATTAAAAAATATTTATGGGTTCCATCTGAATTAAATGGAGGTAGATCTCTAGTTGATGGTCAATGTTCATTTGAGGAGCTGGTGTGTATATGGCTTGCTCATACAACAAATTTGAACGAGAATCAAAAAAAGTTAAATAAAGAATTACTAAAAACTCTTAAGGGTATAGGTTCTTATCTTCATGAGTACGATACTAAAAAACTTGAAAATTTTTTAAAAAATAACAAGGACGATCAAGATTTAAAAGTTGTTCTTAACCTTAAAAGGGGAGAGTCAGGATTAACGTTATTGCATGCTGCTTCAAGACTCAATGATGATCAGAGCGGTCCTACTTTAGTCAATTTACTTCTACAAGCAGGGGCTGATCCTAATATAGAAAGCAATGAAGGGAAAACACCTTTACATTATGCTGCTGATAGTAACTATAGGTATCTCACTATAAATCTACTCTTGGAGGGAAAAGCTGATCCTAACATACGGGACAATAAACGAAAAACCCCATTACAAACTGCTATTGATAATAATAACTGCCACATTTTAGAATGCTTCTTAACTGACAATCAGAAAAAGTTGAGTAAAGAGCTGTATGATATACTTTTAGGTATACTCTCGCCTGAAGATTATAAAAAACCTCATGTTATAGGTGAAGTTTTTAATCGTCAGGCTATTGAAAATTTAGGCAAGTTTCTGGATAAACATAAGAATAGTCAGGATCTCAAAATGATTTTCATTGTTCAGGATAGAGTAGGTATGTCAAAAGTACTTAGTTATGCTAGAGCTACTTGCAAAGAAGCAGTGGATTTACTTCTAAAGGCAGGAGCAACTGATCCTAAAAAAGATGCAAATATGTGCAATAAGAAGAAAAAGTGTTTGCTTCCACCTAGGACTTTATGGAGTATCCCAAACCAACAGATAGTGCTAGGTGGATTTTTAAATGACATATCTCAAGTTGAAAGTATGGATCAACTGGAAAAAGTTGTAGATAGAGCTATAGATTTCGGAGTAATGTTAAATTTCGCTAAAAAATCTTCTCAAGGTGAAAAGTACAACTTTACAGATTATGTAATAAAAGAAATTAGTAGATTAGAAAAGAATCCTAAAGTTGCAAGTGATATAGTATGTAAGTTGGTATCGTGGGGAGCAGCGTGCTATACTAAAAACAGTATAGATGTAATTGGCGAACTGGAATTAGAATTTAAAGATCACAAAGCTAATATGATAAAAGCTCATGAAAAGTATGTTAATTGTACTCAGAAATTCCTGAAAATCGCAAAAAATGCGACCAACGGCAAGTTAAATCGTGCAAAAATGGATAACGCTACTTTTTACTTAGAATATTCAGAGGACAGTACAATAGATGTTGCACAAATTACAGATGGAACAAGGGATTTAGGGCTAACCCATGGAGATGTAAAGTGTGGAAGAAATATAGTAAAGATCGGTAATAGTGAAGTAGAGATTATCACAAAAGATGGTGTAAGGAATTACACAGATCTTACAGAAGGTGGTGATATAGTATTAACTTTCTATACCATTCAGGGGGAACTAGAGGTCAGGTTATATCCTGATACACAAAATAAAGATCTAATAAGAGTAGAGGTGAACGATCAAGATTTACTGGAGGAATTAAAAAATTGTAACGAAAAAATAGGTAAGAATTGCTTACTAGGGGGGTTACCAGTTGATCAAGCCATAGAACGAGGTTTCTTTACTAGATCAGGAAAACTTTGTCAATATTCCGAAACAGTTAGTTCAGCTGCTCAAACTGTAAATGAAAAGCAACAACTATTACAGGATTTACGCTATATTGAGTCTAATATTGTAAAAAAGGAGAAGAATTTTGACATAAAAACTCACCTGGTAGAAATCTTTAAAACTTTATCTAGATTCTGTGAAGAAAAAGGGGATATTTCTAAAACAGACTTAGCTAAAGCAGCAGAAAAGGAAAGTAAAAAATTGGGGTTAGAAGGTAAATATAACTGGAGTAAGATTTTTGGTTTAGAGAAAGGAGTTATTGAAAAAGCAGAAAAACAAGGTGATAAAGAACAAAAATCAAACATACCTGATAATTTCTATTTAGGACAAGCAATTGAAGATGGAAACTGTTTTTTTGATTCGTTTAGACAAGAACTAGAACAACAATTAGGGATAAAAGCTACTGTTGAGCAATTGCGACAATATTGTAAAGAGTTTGCACGAAATAACCCACCAGAATGGTTCATAAATGCTATTACTAACAGTCATGATAATAATGGCGTGGTGCGTAGGGAAACTCCAGATTTTTATGCAAAAAATATTCTAAATAACAATAGATGGGGTGATCCTGAGGTTGAAGGTAGAATACTTTGCGGAAAGTATGGTGTAAAATTGCATGTTGTAGAGAGTAATCCATTACATGCTACTGATGAACAACAAGATCCATCCTTGCATCAACTAATAGATAGTTTAGGATCAAGAAGTACAGGTGAGTATAATAGGATAGATTATGATGACAATAATGTCTTACATATAGTAAATAAGGGACATGATCATTTTGAACCACTGTTTAATAGTAATAAAATCTTGGCAAAATGCTATTCAAGCTTACCAAGGTGTAGTATGGACGAGTTAAAGATAGAATCTCACCAACATAAGTCACTACTTGTAAGTGGATCATAGCTCCGTATATGACTTGTTACACAGCAATGATGGAGGAAGTTTATTTAGATGGTTAAAAAAGAATTTACTTAGCACTTATGAATTTTCAAGTACGCTTTCAGGTTCAAAGGAAGCTGTAGATTAGTCCACATGTACTACTTTCTCGAGTTGTATGCTGGGATTTAGAGTATTGTACGTTGCATTTTTCGATTTCTATAGAATTTTTCCCCAGATCTATTATTAAAATGTGCAGCTAAAATTCGATACATTTTCTGCCATTGTCGTATCTAGCATGCTAAAATCTTCGTCATTTATATTGATATTTTTGCATAATTGAGTGTCAGCTTTTATAACATTGATTTGCTTTTTTACATCAATCTTGACTTCCTCAACATCTTTTGGAATGGCCCTTCGTATCAGCTCCTTCTGGCACGTACTCTTTCTGTTACTTTTGTAAATTAAGACGCCATTCCTTACAATTTTTCCATCTGCTCACTCCACAACACCGGTATTTCTCTCAAATCAACTAATTTCAAATTTCTTGGCTGCCTCCCATTTACTATATCTTTTTTAATCTTTGGTGCTAAATAATTTCACCTTTTCTTTCCCTATTAAGAACTTCACAAACTCAAGATTTTCATGGTTATAACTGACAGCATGGTGCACAGCCATCTTCTCGACGTACATAATTAACATTAGCCCCTTTATCAAGTTGAGCTTCTACTCCACTGCGGTCTTTTCTCTTGACAGCATCAAGAAGTAATTCATTTCTTAGTAAACTTTCAACTTCTTCATGTCCTCCATCATTTGCAAGTTCCAATGGTGATCTATTATTGGAATTTTTAATATCAATTCTTGCTCCTTTTTCTATGAGAAACTCTACAGCTGATAAATGTCCTTCCTTGGCAGCATAGTAGACTGATCTGTGGTTTTAGAATTAATAAATGATTCTTGTTGTTGCTTTTATATTAGAAGCTTTACAATCCCTAGGCTCTGTGGACAAAAAATATGAAAAGAGAGAAAAAGATGGTAGTTTAGCCTAATAGGTAAAAAATGGAGAAACTACCATATGCAATATTACATCAAAGAGGAAAATTGGAAACAAATTTTAGAGTTCATAAAAAGCGTAAAAGGAATGCACAGCAAAGATGAAAAACGTTTAAGAATATTCATAGAGGCAGTGTGGTACATAGTGCGAAGTGGTTGCCAATGGAGACTTTTACCAAAAACTTATGGTAATTACAGGAGTATACATAAGCGATTTAAAAGATGGTGTGAAAGAGATGTCTGGAAAAAATTGCTTGAATATACTAAACAAGAGCCTGATTTAGAAGTTGCTATAATCGACGGTACGATCATTCGAGCCCATCCATGTTCATCTGGATATACAAAAAACTCCAAGGATCAAGAAGCTTTAGGGAGGAGCAAAGGTGGCTTTACAACTAAAATACATGCGCTTGTCGATGCACTTGGAAATCCACTTAAATTTACTCTGACTCCTGGTCAAAGAAATGAAATTACGCAGGCACAAGTGTTGACCGAAAGTATCTATAACTCTACTGTAGTAGCTGACAAGGGCTACGATAGCAATGCCTTTGTTACAAGTCTTGAAGACAAGGGATGTACAGTAGTTATTCCGCCAAAACGGAATCGAAAAGTGCAAAGGTATTACGATGAGCATATCTACAAAGAACGTCATTTGATTGAGTGTTTTTTTGGTAAAATTAAAAATTTTAGGCGCATTTTTTCCAGATTTGATAAAACTGCTGAGGTTTTTATTGGTTTTCTCAATTTTGTTGGAGCTCTTGTATGGCTTCTCTAAAATTTTGTCCACAGAGCCTAGAACAAAAGAGTCAACAACTCCTATATTCACCACGACTTTACTTCCTCAGTCTACTTCTTCACCACAACCTACTCAACTTGCTATAGGGTCTAATAAGGCAGGAATGATAGGGGGATCTTTGGTTGGAGCAATAGGTATTGTTGGAATTATAGGATTCATAGCATATAGATATGTTAAGGGTCGTAATGCTGCTCCTGTATTAGAACTAACTGATTTGGGTTATAGAAGGCGATCATCTTCAAGTAGCGATGAAGAAATTTTTACCACTGGTAACAGAATGCGAACTATATATCAATCTGAAACAGTGCTAAATAGTATATCAGTAGAAAGTAGTAGTCGATCAAGAAGTAGCTCATCGTCTTCAAGCGGTGGACCAGGCTCTTGACTAACTGAAGCGGAGTCTAAAAGTGAAAAAAGCTTATCTTGGGATAGTGATGATGTGCCGGAATATCACCTTTAGCTATTTGTCTAAATGTTTTTAATATGTAGACTGTTAGGAAATTGTCTTTTGCTTTTGTGATTTTCATGTTAAAGTATAATTCCTAGGTGAAATAAGTAGCTGCTGTTGTGTGATAAACATAGCAGAGGAAAGTCCGGGCTCCAAGGAAAAATAGTGACGGGTAATGCCCGCCGGAGGTAACTCCAGTTATAGGGCTACAGAAAATTACCGCCTAAAATATTTTTAGGTAAGGGTGAAAAGGTGTGGTAAGAGCACACCATGGCAATGGCAATATTGGTAGTCGAGTAACCAACACTAGGAGCAAGATTAAATAGAAGTGGATTTTATGTTTTCCTCATATCTACTCGGGTAAATCGCATGCGGTAAATGGTAACATTTACTCCAGATAAATAGCTACATAAACAGAACTCGGCTTATATTTCACCTAGGCGTTCACATGATACGTGCGATATAAGCCATGCTATATTTAAATGTGTAGGCATTTCATGCGTTGTCCTTCACTTGTTCTGCTTGATAGCCATCACTACTTTCGCCTACATTAACATTAGAATATTCATCATCATCAATATACTCTTTCAGAACATACCCTCTGCCCCAAACGGTTTCTATGTAGCTTTTTCCATCATTTGCACTTTCAAGTTTCTTACGTAATTTGCACATAAAAACATCAACTATCTTGTTATCTGAAGGTTCATCTAAGCCATTGTAAAGATGATTTAAGAACATTTCTTTTGTTAATACTGTTCCTTTACGCAGTGCTAGCAATTCTATCATAGAATACTCTTTATTAGTAAGGTGAACCGTTTTACCTTTCACCTCAACAAGCCTGTGATCAAAATTGATATTTATATTACCAATCTTTATCACCGATTCAGGATGGCCTTTAGTACGACGCACTATGGCCTTAATTCGAGCTAATAACTCACTTTTATGAAATGGTTTGGTTAAGTAATCATCGGCACCATACCCGAGTCCTTTAGCTTTGTGATTGACAGCGGATATACATGAAAGTATTAAGACAGGAACTTTGATTTTTGCACTTCTTAGTCTTAGCAATATATCATATCCGTCAATATCACCAGGCAAGTGTATATCTAAAATAACTAGGTCATAGTAATCTCCGTTTGAGGAAACCATATTATTGTTATAATCTTGTGCAGAAGTAACAACGTCACAGAAATGTCCATCAGAAGTTAAGGCGTTAACCACAGTCTTTGCACTTACTTGATCATCTTCAATTAATAATATACGCATATTTTACACCCCATAAATAATTTATAATTTTAGTAATATATATAACTAAGGAAAGTAATAAATCAAATTTTTATTAACAAATGATCAAAATTACACTTATTAATTAATAGTAAATATATTGTTCCAAAGTTATATAAATAGATCTAAAATATAATAGACATACCATGATAGTAATAATATTTTTAGTAAATATTGAATTAAAGTTACTATTATTAAAAGAATACTTCGGTTAATAAATATTTAACTATTCTATATGTCTGTGTTATATTTTTAATTTACTTATCCTACTATTTTAAAGTATAAGTAATATTTTCAGGAATATTGTGTGGCAATATCAATTTTAGGTGCTGGTGCATGGGGTACAGCAATCGCAATTTCATTAGGTAGTAAGAAAGATGTGATTTTGTGGACTCGCAATGAAACTACATTTGAATCAATCAACGGGAAAAGAGAAAGTGACAAGCTACCCGGTTGTCGAATTTCTGATAATGTGTCAGTAAAATTGGCTATTGAAGACACAATTAATGCTTCAGTAACAATCCTCGCTGTTCCCACTCAGTCTCTGAGGAAGGTATGTCAGCAATTGCATAATTGTAATCTGAAAAAAGATGTAGCAATAATTTTAGCTTGTAAGGGAATAGAAAAGTCTACATTAAAATTACCTAGTGAAATAGTAAATGAAATTTTACCTAACAATCCTATTGCTATTTTTTCAGGTCCTAGCTTTGCTGTAGAAGTTGCAAGAAAATTACCCTATTCAATGGTTCTTGCATGCCAAAATAACACATTAGGTTCAAAGCTAGTATCAGAGCTGCAACAAGAAAATGTTAAATTGGAGTTTAGTAACGACATTATAGGAGTACAGATTTGTGCAGCGTTAAAGAACGTTTTTGCTATAGCGTGTGGGATTGTTCTAGGTAGTAAACTTGGGTTTAATGCTCATGCAGCATTGATTACGAAAAGTATGAGCGAAATTAAGGCTTTATACTCAGCAAAAATTGGTGACGGTAGTGTGGATATAAATACACTACTTGGGCCAGCATGTCTGGGTGACCTAATTATGACATGCACATCCTTGAATTCAAGAAACTTATCTTTTGGGTTTAAAATAGGTAATAGTGACAATGGCTTTAATGTTCAGCAGATTTTGTCAGAAGGCAAGTCAGTGATTGAAGGTTTTAGCACTGCTGAGTCCATATTTAATTTAGCAGGAAAGCTAAAGATAAAAATGCCTATATGTGAAGCGGTCTATAGATTATTGTATGAAAGCGCCTCTATAGAGGATACTATTTCTGTTCTTATAAGTTAATTTTGTATTTGGATATATTGTGAAATTTTTATATAAATTAATATCAACGTGGTGGCTGTCTGGAACAGTAAAAAAAATGCCAGGTACTGTAGGTAGTTTGGCTTCTTTTCCGCTTGTTCCTGTAATCCTGAGCAACAAAATTTTAGGTGCAGCAATTATTTCTTTTTTATTCTTAATTGGATTATGGTCTACAGGTAATTATATAAAACATTACAAGACTTCATGTGATCCAAAAGAGGTAGTAATTGACGAAGTGGTTGGTCAATTGCTGACGATACTTTTAGTTTCGATATTGTTAAGCCAAGAGATGAATTGTTCTTCATTGTTGTTGTGCTTTTTTTCTTTTAGGTTTTTTGATATAATAAAAACGTGGCCTATAAATTTAATCGATAAAAATACCAAAGGTCCTTTAGGTATTATGCTAGATGACGTTATAGCTGCAATTTTAGCCTGTGTTCTTATAGGAGCCTTTTATTGTTTATTGTTGGTGTATGCAGGATAAAAAAATTTATTATTCAAGCTTAATTGTTCAAAATCTAAAGGATTATATACTGTACACAGCGAATTTATCTGAGTGGGAAGTACACGATGAATTTGATAACATCATATTTACAATAAATGGTACCAGGGAGTCATTATTTAATTTTGTGTTCTGTGGAGATCAATGTACCGAGCTTTCTATACAAAAAACTCTAGATTATCTCAGAACAAGAGATATAGAAGCAACATGGGTAATAAATTCACATATGAAAATAAGAGATATTTTAGAAAAGTGTGAAATAAAACACGTTAGCACACCAAAAAAAGCTTTACTTAATATGAAAAATTACTTTTTACCTGCTGATGTTATTCCAAACTTGAGGTTAAATGCTGTGAATGGTAGCAACCTCTTAGAACAGTTAGATCTACACACTTCTAAAATTTTTTATCATGGCGTTGGAATTGTCAGCACATTTTTTCGCGGATTATCAAATTATGATGATAAGAACTCAAGATTAAGATTTTTTCTTGTAACACTAAATAATGAAATTATTGGGACATGCGGTCTTTATGTTCAAGACAGCGTAGCTGGTTTTTATAGTGATGGAGTTTTACCAATTTACAGGAATCGTGGAATAGGTACCCAAATGGTTTTAGAAAGAATAAAGATAGCTAAACAGATTGAATGCAAATATATAGTAGCACATTGTATGAAATCTTCTGTGAACCTTTATAAGAGATTGGGCTTTCAAATGTTAGGCAATCTTTACTTATATACCTCTTCAGCATAATTCTGAGCGGTTACAAATTTTTACATTTGTTTTAAAAGTGCTATGTTTTTTTTGTATGAAGTGGTTTTAATATTGATTCTAATATTATTCTTTCTCTCTTATTCTAAATTAAAAATTAGTAATAAGATTAAGAACTTACAGCATCAAAATGTTATCATAAATAATTTAATTGATACTGTGAATGATGGGTTTTATATTTGGGATGCAAAAAAACGTATAGAAAAGTTCTCTCCCAATTTACTAATTTTGCTTAATACTGTTTTTTACTCATTTAATGAGTTTGTGAATTTTTTTGAGCAATCAAAAAGCTTAATCAAAAATTTTGTTGAGGCAAAGGAAATAAATAAATCTTTTACTCTAGATTTAAAGTCAAAAGACAGTGAGGTTTATTGCATATGTTACGGTAGAAGCATAATAGATGATTCTAACAATGTGATAGGTGTGCTGTTATGGATAAGGAATGTCTCAGACTGTAAGATAAAGGCTAACGGACTTGAGTTAGAAAATAGTAAGCTTACACAGGAAGTGGAGAGCTATAAAAACGTTTTCAACTCTTTACCATTTCCAATACTAAGATATAACAAGAGTAGAAAGGTGGAATTTTATAACTTGTTTTATGATAAATATGTAGATGGTTCTAAGAAATTTGCTATTACCGGTAGCGCTCATAGCACAAAACCAGGAAGACATGTCATAACTTATAAGAACGAACCTAAGGTTTTCGATTTTGTTAAAATTCCAATACAAGGTTCTGGTAGCATAGTAATGTATGGGAAAGATGTTAGTGATGCAGAGAAATTATATACTGAATTAAACAGTTATTTAGCTACACAGAAAAATTTGCTTGAGAGGTTACCGGTTGCTATAGTAATATATAGTAAGAATCAAAAGCTAAAATTTTATAATAATGCTTTTATAAAAACCTTTCAATTTGACCCAAAATTTTTGGCATCTTACCCAACTTATCACGAAGTTATGCTTTACCTCTTCGAATCTAAAAAGCTTTTAGAAAAAGAGGATTTTCAAACTATTAGTAACCAAAGACATGAGTTGTTCAAAAAATTATTTGAATCGTACGATGATACGATGCACTTCACAAACGGAAAAGCGTTCAGGGTATTAACAATACCCTACGCTTCGGAAGGTTTGCTGTTCTCTTACGAAGAATGCAAAAGATGATACTTAAACTCCTTCTCTCTCTACCATGAGCTGTTTTACTTTCGCTATTGCTCTTGCTGGATTAAGTCCTTTAGGACAAGTTTTTGTGCAATTCATTATTGTATGACAACGATACAACTTGAATGGGTCGTTTAAAACATCAAGTCTTTCACCTGTCTTATTATCACGGCTGTCAGCAATCCATCTGTAGGCTTGTAATAGTATTGCTGGTCCTAAAAATTTATCACTATTCCACCAGTAGCTTGGACAACCAGTTGAACAGCAAGCACATAATATACAGTCGGACAAGCCATCTAATTTTTTTCTATCTTTAGGAGATTGAGAGTATTCTTTATTTGGTAGGGCAGGCTTATCTGCTTGTAACCAAGGTTTAATTGATTTGTATTGCTCATAAAATTGGCTCAAGTCCGAGACTAGGTCCTTTATCACATACATGTGAGGTAATGGATATATTTTTACGTCACCTTTTATATCGTGTATAGATCTAGTACATGCAAGAGTATTGGTTCCGTCAATATTCATGGCACAAGATCCACATATGCCTTCTCTACAAGAACGTCTGAAAGTTAAAGTCGAATCTATTTCATCCTTTATTTTTATTAATACATCAAGTACCATAGGGCCACAACTATCCATATCAATAAAAAATGTGTCTATTCTAGGGTTTTTCTCGTCATCAGCAGACCAACGGTAAATTTGAAATCTTCTGATGTTTTTTACTCTAGCAGGAATAGGATAAATTTTGCCCTTTTGATTAATTTTAGAATTCTTTGGCAAAGAAAACTGAACCATATCACTTACCTTTTATTGTTTATAGCTAAAACCCTTTGTAGATAACATATTTTATTATCATCTACTATATTTTTATTAAATTCCTTTTAAATCGCACACATATTGTAGCCAAGCGAAGCTAAAATCTCTCTTTCTAGATTTTTCATTATAATTTCTTCATCTTTTTTTTGGTGATCATAACCAAGTAAATGCAGTAATCCATGCACTAATATGTGTGCAATGTGAGCAAGAATGGGTATACAATACTCATGCGATTCTCTTTTTATTGTGTCTATTGAAATTGCTATGTCTCCTAAATCGCACTCATTAGACAATTGTTCATACGGAAATGATAGTACGTTAGTTGGCTTATCCATTTCTCTAAATTTTAAATTAAGTTGATGTAGCAAGTCATCATCAGCCAGAGCTATTGATATATTTGGTTTATAGTGGTCTATTTTTAATTCTTTTAGAGAAGCATTGATGATACCTAATACAAAATTTTTAGGATTTTCTATAATGCTGCACCATTTCTTGTCAAGAATATTTACTTCTAACATGAGTGACACATCAGTAAGGGTGTCATGCAAATAGCTGACACTGGAATCCAAAAAAGAAGAGTTATAGACCCTTGTGTCATGTACACAACTGTACGAATATTGTACACTAGAAGGATGTCATCCCAGTGCCTAGACACTGGGATCCAGGAATTTTGATTAGACATCAAGTTAGTGAATATAAAAGTAGCTAATCTTATATTAAAACACAACGGCTTTAATGTGGTTGCATTAAGGCTGGATTCCAGTGTCAAGCACTGGAATGACACCTTTGTGTTTGATGCAAAATCGGCTATAACGTTTAATGCACTGCCTTCGAGACAAATATTCATACAGCTGTGCGTTGCGTGCTGAGATGACATCATTTAGGAACTGAAATGACAGGTATTACACATCACTCATCCTTATTATTTCATTCCATTCAATTTCCGAAACTGGGGCAATTGATAAACGTGGTTGTTTTAATATAGCCATATTTTTCAAAAGTGGGTTTTGTTTTATATTATTTAACGTTACTTGGTTATTTAAAAGTTTCAAAAATTTTACATTCACTAATCCGAACTTGGGATCATTAACATGATAATACTCTTTAAATACTTCAACGATTCCAATTATTGCTTTCTCTTTACCTGTATGATAAAAAAACGCAAGATCGCTTGCTTTCATAATTTTCATGTAATTTTGAGCTTGATAATTGCGCACACCATCCCACTCAACTACCTGCTCCTTTTCCATTTTTTGCCATGAGTATTCACTTGGCTCTGACTTGAGTAGCCAAAATTGCATTATTTTTTTCTTCTTAAGTAAGCTGGTATATCATAGATATTGCTGCCCCACTTAGCTCCTTCGCTTACCTGTTCAGCTGGTTTTGTTTCCAGTGTTTTGTCTTGCGTACTTTCACTTTGACTATATGGCCACTTAAATTTCTCTTTCTCTGAGTCTTCGCTCTGACTTATAGGTGAAGTTTCTGATTTATTATTGCGACCATCAATGCCAGTTGCAAGAACAGAAACTCTAACTCTTCCCTCCATCGCTTGATCAAAAGTAGCACCAAATATTATATTTGCATTTTCATCTACTTCTTCACGCACTCTATTGGCTGCAGCATCAACTTCAAACAGAGTCATATCTCCGCCACCAGTAATGTTAATTAATATTCCTTGCGCACCTTTCATTGATACATTATCAAGCAATGGATTGGATATTGCAGCTTCCGCAGCACTAATTGCTCTATCTTCTCCTTCTGCCTCTCCGGTGCCGATCATCGCTTTGCCCATCTCGCTCATTACTGTTTCTATATCAGCGAAGTCAAGATTAATAAGCCCTGGCATAACCATCAAGTCAGTTACTCCTCTGATGCCAATGTGCAGAACATTATCAGCAAGTTTAAATGCATCAGAAAATGTAGTTTTTTCATTTGCAATTCTAAATAAATTCTGATTTGGAATGACAATAAGTGTATCCACGTATTTTTGCAGTTCTTCAAGTCCAAGTTCTGCAATGCGCATGCGGCGCACACCTTCAAAACCGAACGGTTTAGTTACAACTCCAACAGTCAATATCTTTTTTTCTTTTGGCGCTCTATCCTTAACTGCGGCTCTTGCTTCTCTGGCTGCTTTTGCAATTACCGGTGCTGCACCGGTTCCAGTACCGCCGCCCATTCCTGCTGTGATGAAAAGCATATGACTATCTTTTATATGCTCCATAATCTCATCAATTGACTCTTCTGCTGCACCTTTGCCAACATCAGGCAAAGCACCAGCACCAAGCCCCTTAGTTAAATTAATGCCAAGCTGAATTTTTTTATCACATAACGACTTTTCTAGTGCTTGAGCATCGGTATTTGCGACAACAAAATTCACTCCTTGCAAATTAGATTGGATCATGTTATTCACAGCATTTCCACCAGCACCACCCACTCCCACAACGGTAATCCTTGGGTGTAATATAGGTAACTCCGGCAGACTAAGATCAATAGACATTTAAATTACTCAAATTTAGCGAATTCACTTGATAATAAGTTACCGCTTTTTTAATAATATGCAAATACTTTTCACTTCTATAGGCGTAAACAGTAAACGGGATTTACTTATTCTTAACATTTATACTAATAAGTGCCGTTAATTATAATAACTAGATTCTTAAATGACATCACTTAACCGATGCAAAAAATAGAAAATGTTTACAAAAAGGGACAGAGACTATCCCTTCTTGTTTTGTTGAAGTTATTATATAGCTTCTCCTTTTTCTTTTCCTTTACATGCTTCAAACGCAACATCTTTTAATTTTGAGGCAACTTGATATGTTCCATAAAGAACAGCAGCTGCAGCAATTGCCATTATGGCACCTGCAACACCTGTTCCGATAAATCCAGGTAATGAAGCAGCTATTGCTTGATTTGTTCCAACAAAGTAACTGGCAGTCTTAGCAAGAAACCCAGAAGCTTCTGCTGCACTAACAAAGCCTGCTTTCATATGCATTGCTGTAAAGACAATACTTGCAACTGCAAGCGGAAATAATGCTGTTCTTAACTTATTATCCTTAATATACTGACCAAACCCACCAGCAGCACCTGTAACTCCCCAGTGTTCATTACCAGCTTGTGTGTATCCCTCTGAAATAGCGCGAAAAACACTATGTTCTTGTTCGTAATTATATTTTGTTAATGCCATAACTCTACTCCTTAAATAGAATGTTAAAATTTCATTAAGGGCAGTATACAATGAAACAAATTATCTGTCAAGTAAACTAATTTTTTAATATACCCTTATCCTATAATTCAGCGCTTCAGCAATGTGTGCTCTTTTTACTTCTTCATTTTTTGCAAGATCTGCAATGGTTCTTGCAACTTTTAATACACGTGTGTAGCCCCGATTGGAAATATAATTTTCTTTCAGTACGTATTTTAGCAATTCTAACCCTGCCTGATCTGGTTCAGTAAATTTATTAAATGCTTCACCGCTCACTTCTGCGTTACAACGAACATTCAATTTACTATAACGCTCAGTTTGAATTTTTCTCGCTGTTATTACTCTTTCTCTTATAATCTTGGTACTTTCTCCCTCCACAGAGATTTCAGGAGAGAGTATGCTGACGTTTGGCATTTCAATGCATATGTCTATTCTATCAAGCAATGGTCCTGATATTTTGTTTTTGTAATCTGTGCCACACTTTGGAGCTTTGTTGCACGATCTGCTTGCATCACCTAGATAACCGCACCTGCAGGGGTTCATTGCAGCTATAAGTTGAAAATTGGCTGGATAAGTAATGTGAGCGTTCGCCCTTGCAACGGTAACTTTTCTATCTTCAAGTGGTTGGCGCAGAGAATCAAGCACGAGTCTTGGAAATTCAGGTAACTCATCAAGAAATAACACGCGATTGTGAGCCATGGTAATTTCTCCGGGTTTTGCATTCTTTCCTCCTCCTATCATTGCTGGCATGGAACATGAGTGATGAGGTTCACGAAAGGGGCGAGTTACTTTGAATATTTCATTACCAGTTTTTGTTATGCTGGAAATAATATTAACATCAATCATCTCCTGTTCGGTCAAATCAGGCAGCAACCCTATAAAGCGTTTAGCAAGCATTGACTTTCCAGTACCAGGAGGGCCAACAAGAAGCATATTATGCCCACCTGCTGCTGCAATTTCAGCTGCTCTTTTTGCAACAACTTGGCCTTTAATATCCTTCATATCGGGAACCAATCTTTTTTCTTTGGGTGCATCACTATATTTAAAAATTACTGGCTGAGTTAATTGTTCACCCTTAAAGTGTCTGATAATATCAGTTAATTTCTCTATAGCTAGGCTCTGTGGACAAAATTTTAGAGAAGCCATACAAGAGCTCCAACAAAATTGAGAAAACCAATAAAAACCTAAGCAGTTTTATCAAATCTGGAAAAAATGCGCCTAAAATTTTTAATTTTACCAAAAAAACACTCAATCAAATGACGTTCTTTGTAGATATGCTCATCGTAATACCTTTGCACTTTTCGATTCCGTTTTGGCGGAATAACTACTGTACATCCCTTGTCTTCAAGACTTGTAACAAAGGCATTGCTATCGTAGCCCTTGTCAGCTACTACAGTAGAGTTATAGATACTTTCGGTCAACACTTGTGCCTGCGTAATTTCATTTCTTTGACCAGGAGTCAGAGTAAATTTAAGTGGATTTCCAAGTGCATCGACAAGCGCATGTATTTTAGTTGTAAAGCCACCTTTGCTCCTCCCTAAAGCTTCTTGATCCTTGGAGTTTTTTGTATATCCAGATGAACATGGATGGGCTCGGATGATCGTACCGTCGATTATAGCAACTTCTAAATCAGGCTCTTGTTTAGTATATTCAAGCAATTTTTTCCAGACATCTCTTTCACACCATCTTTTAAATCGCTTATGTATACTCCTGTAATTACCATAAGTTTTTGGTAAAAGTCTCCATTGGCAACCACTTCGCACTATGTACCACACTGCCTCTATGAATATTCTTAAACGTTTTTCATCTTTGCTGTGCATTCCTTTTACGCTTTTTATGAACTCTAAAATTTGTTTCCAATTTTCCTCTTTGATGTAATATTGCATATGGTAGTTTCTCCATTTTTTACCTATTAGGCTAAACTACCATCTTTTTCTCTCTTTTCATATTTTTTGTCCACAGAGCCTAAGACCTGCTGCAAAAGGTGATTGAAAAAATGATGTGAGAGGGGTAGAAGAAGAATAAGCAGATCAAGTAAGGAAAAAAAATGAGCTTTAGTTACTATAATATGAAAAAACACCCAAGAAACTTTCGTAATATAACAGGTTTAAGTATAGAGGAGTTCGAAAAAGTAGTAGAAAAAGTGAGGTCTGGATGGAAAAAACTTGAAAAACAGAAAAAGTGTCATGGTAGAAGATCAAAACTACCAACTCTGGAAGATAAGTTGTTTTGCGTAATTTTGTACTATCGCACTTACATAACACATAGATTTTTAGGATGCCTATTCAATGTGCACAACGCAAATGTATGTAGGTTACTTAAGAGAATAGAGCCATTACTCGCCAAAAAAGTGACTATAACAAAAGATAGAAGTATGACGCCAGAAAAAATACTGAAGATTTTGGCTGATGTTACAGAACAGCAAATACAGAGGCCAGAAGATAGTAAAAAACGGAAGAAATCATATTCAGGAAAAAAAAGAACCAACACTATGAAAACTGAGATTATTATCGAAGAAGGAGGAAGAATTTTATCAGTGTCAAAGTCATACCGTGGTAGAATTAGTGATTTTCGCATAAGGAAACAAGAAAAATATTTACCACTTGATAGCATAAAACATGCTGATTCTGGATATCAAGGTTGGCAAAAATTGCAAAGCAATGTTATAATTCCATATAAAAAGTATCGTAAAAAGCCATTAACTCCAGAGCAGAAAGAGCATAATAGAAGGTTAGCATCATTTAGAATGAGAGTAGAAAATAAGATCCGAGAGATAAAGATATTTAAGATTATGTCGAATGTTTATCGCAATTTTCAGAAAAAATATAACTTGAGGTTCAATATTATTGTTGGTATTGTAAATCTTAAGCACGCCTTTTAGTTAACCTTGATTTTATTCACCCTCCTTTCCTTTTTTTTATCGCTTGATTCGCAGCAGGTCTATTGATAAAAACTTCTTTGTTTTGCTTAACTAATTTTAATATTTCGTCTTTTGTCTCCTTTGGTAATGGATCTGTGAACTTTAAATCACCAAATTTTGGCTCACCAATGACACTTTGTATACCACCAGAATCCAATTTTACAGTCATGCTGCAGTCTATGTTATTACCTTCAGAGTCCTTAGCCTGCCAGTTAATGGTCATTTCACATGAGCTTGAACCAGTAAAATCATAGTGCCTTTCGCTGCCTTTTTTGGTCGCAGTTATTTGACTATCTTTCCCTAAAGATATGTTATAAACCTTACCTTCACTGCTGGCCCTTAAAATATTGCTAATTTCTATTGGTTTTTCTTCATTTTCAAATCTAATTTTGAAGTCATTATCTTTTGTTGAATACGCTAAGAAATTTTGACTAGGCAGAGACGACTTAAGTTCTTTATGCATTGCGTCTATTGATTGCTCAAATTTTTGGAACTCCTTTTCCCACTTTAAATTTATCTGTCCTGTAATGTTTTCATCTTTACGTAAAGGACCAATAAAATACCAGATTAAGTTTTTTTTCTCCAATTGTTTTATAGTCTCCCGAAAGCTGCTGCAAGATTCAATCACATCTAAAATATCCTTTTTCTGCTGTTCATCTACATTTAAACTTTGACCCTCAGCTATAAATACACTTTCATCCTCCTCTGGCATAATTTTATATTTTTAGAGAATATGCTTAAATAGTAATATTTTTAATTTAAAAATTAATTAACAGAAAGCGTAAATTAAATTGAGTATTTGTAGATTCTCCCTATATACTATAAGGTAGTTACCACTTAAGAAGCAGTATGGACAATACCATTATAAGAAAATACGATATTAGAGGTATAGTAGGCAAAGACTTGCAGATTAATGATGGGTACGAAATAGGCAGAAAGTTTGGCCAAACCGTAGCTAATGTTTGTGTCGGCTACGATAGTAGAATAGATTCACCAGGTATAGAAAGAGAATTAATTAGGGGCTTAACTTTATCCGGTGCAAATGTTATACGCGTTGGACTATGCTCTTCACCTATGCTTTACGCTGCAACACAAATCACACAGGCGGATCTTGGTATCATAATAACTGCCTCTCATAACCCCAGCGAATATAATGGCTTTAAATTTTTTAGTAATAAAAAAGTCTTCTCAGATCAAGAAATGAAGGAAATTATAAGCAGTCCAATTAAAAACAGCACAAGAATTGGAAGCTTAATTAACATAAATATATATAGTGAGTACATTAGCATATTGAAAAGTGCAGTGAAGAATAATACTACACAGAAATTAAAAATAGCCTGGGATTGTGGAAATAGTCCAGCCAGTGGAATTATAAGGTATATTGAAAAGATCTTGCCTGGTCATACGCACATCGTAACCAATAACTCTATAGATGGGGCATTTCCACTGCATGATCCAGATCCCATAGAGGAAAAAAATCTCGCTCAATTAATTGACATTGTGAAGGAATATGGATGTGATCTTGGCATTGCGCTAGATGGCGATAGCGATAGGGTGCGCTTAATTGATAATAAAAGCAGTGTTGTTTCCAATGACCATTTATTCATAATTTTTGCACGTGAAGTGTTGGAGGAATATCCAGAAAGCAAAGTTATTGCCAACGTAAAAATGAGCATGAAAGTGCATGATTTTGTTAGTAAGTTAGGAGGGCAAGTTATTACCTGCGCTACTGGACATTCACTAGTTAAGAAGAAGATGGTAGAGGAAGAAGCAAAGTTTGCTGGTGAATTGAGCGGGCACTTCTTCTTTTCTGAGCTAGGTTTTGATGATGGGCTATATTCTGCTGTTAAAGCAGTTGACATTTTGCTTAAGAAAAACCAAAGCCTATCTCAGGTAATTGAGGATTTACCGAAGTTATATATCACTCATGAAGTAAAGATTGTAGTGAAAGATGAGAAAAAATTTCAAATAATTGAATCAATAAAGAAAACACTGGAGAAGCAAAATATTGTATTTTCAGATCTTGATGGTGTTAAAGTAACCGATAATAAAGGTTGGTGGCTTCTTAGGGTATCAAATACGCAAAACTGCATTACAGCAAGATGCGAAGGAGAGACTTTAGAGGGTTTTGAACTTACTAAAAAGGTTTTGTTCCATTACATTGATGAAGCAAGGTCTTTAAATTGTAGCTACTCACAGAAATAAATTTGATTTATAAAATTGACATGAAAGTATAAAGATAAATAGGCTAAATGTACTTATCACCTGGTCAGGCTGCAGCATTATTTCGTGTAACCGTTTGCGGGTCCACTTAATTCTGCAATTCTTTGATCTCACTCATGGAGAGGCCAGTAAACTTAACAATAGTGGTGACATCAACATTATTAGCCAGCATTGTTTTTGCAATTTCAATTTTTCCTTCCTTTTTAGCATCATCAAGTTTTTGTTCAAGAACAGCCCGTTCATCACGAATACGTTTTATTTCCTGTTCGTAGGCAATAAATTCTTTCTCTGACCAGTTGAATCTATTTAGTTCTTCATATGCCTTTTTAATTATTACATCACTACCTATTATCTTTTCCAATTCTTCTTCGCTAGTTTCATCTGCATATTTAAAATAATAGATCCATTTTTCAACTATACTCTCCAATTGGTCTTCTTTAGTTTTAGGAAATTTTGGTAACTCAATAAATGTAAAATAAAAATCTTTTAAATCATGTTCATAGCTATCTTTGTCTAACATTACATGATCTGATTTATATTCAGATTTATTAGGAAAGAGAATACAATCAGCAATAGCTATAAAAATGATTTCTTTAAGATCCTGATATTGATCACCTTTATCAGCTTGCCTTGAATAAGCTTTAGCAGCGTAATATTGAGCGCGTTTTTCAAAGCCTTTAGTTTTGGCAACTTGCATTTCGACTATTACTTGCACCCCATTTTCATCCCTGCAAAGAACATCAACGATACTTTGTTTTTTAGAGGCAATTTCAGCATCTTGAATAGTGCTGAGGAATTCTATTTCTTTTATTTCATCTTTGCCAGTGAACCCCAAAATATCATTGAGAAAGTGAATGAGGATGTCTTTATTTTTTTCAGTACCAAAAATACGCCGGAACGCAAGGAGAGTAGACCAGGAGAACTTCCCTCCTGGCCCCTTCCAGAACCCTACGTGAAACTCGCGCTTCATAAGGCTCCCACTAGTCATTGCCCTAACCCTATACTCAATTTCCAGTGCACAAACAGACTTGGTCTGCTCTTTGCAGTTCTTTCTAGGCTCTGTGGACAAAATTTTAGAGAAGCCATACAAGAGCTCCAACAAAATTGAGAAAACCAATAAAAACCTCAGCAGTTTTATCAAATCTGGAAAAAATGCGCCTAAAATTTTTAATTTTACCAAAAAAACACTCAATCAAATGACGTTCTTTGTAGATATGCTCATCGTAATACCTTTGCACTTTTCGATTCCGTTTTGGCGGAATAACTACTGTACATCCCTTGTCTTCAAGACTTGTAACAAAGGCATTGCTATCGTAGCCCTTGTCAGCTACTACAGTAGAGTTATAGATACTTTCGGTCAACACTTGTGCCTGCGTAATTTCATTTCTTTGACCAGGAGTCAGAGTAAATTTAAGTGGATTTCCAAGTGCATCGACAAGCGCATGTATTTTAGTTGTAAAGCCACCTTTGCTCCTCCCTAAAGCTTCTTGATCCTTGGAGTTTTTTGTATATCCAGATGAACATGGATGGGCTCGGATAATCGTACCGTCGATTATAGCAACTTCTAAATCAGGCTCTTGTTTAGTATATTCAAGCAATTTTTTCCAGACATCTCTTTCACACCATCTTTTAAATCGCTTATGTATACTCCTGTAATTACCATAAGTTTTTGGTAAAAGTCTCCATTGGCAACCACTTCGCACTATGTACCACACTGCCTCTATGAATATTCTTAAACGTTTTTCATCTTTGCTGTGCATTCCTTTTACGCTTTTTATGAACTCTAAAATTTGTTTCCAATTTTCCTCTTTGATGTAATATTGCATATGGTAGTTTCTCCATTTTTTACCTATTAGGCTAAACTACCATCTTTTTCTCTCTTTTCATATTTTTTGTCCACAGAGCCTAGTACCTTAGCTGCTTTGGTTTTGTGTCCTCTCAGCTTTTTGTACTTTGTCTGGAACCACTTTCTGAGTTTCCTATTAAACATTCTTATTATGCTATCTAGTGCAGTTATATGATGCTTCCCGTAATAGTTAAACCATCCTCTCAGGATTGGATTACATATTCGTGATATATCTTCTATTTCCAAGTTTGTTCTTCTAGGCTCTGTGGACAAAAAATATGAAAAGAGAGAAAAAGATGGTAGTTTAGCCTAATAGGTAAAAAATGGAGAAACTACCATATGCAATATTACATCAAAGAGGAAAATTGGAAACAAATTTTAGAGTTCATAAAAAGCGTAAAAGGAATGCACAGCAAAGATGAAAAACGTTTAAGAATATTCATAGAGGCAGTGTGGTACATAGTGCGAAGTGGTTGCCAATGGAGACTTTTACCAAAAACTTATGGTAATTACAGGAGTATACATAAGCGATTTAAAAGATGGTGTGAAAGAGATGTCTGGAAAAAATTGCTTGAATATACTAAACAAGAGCCTGATTTAGAAGTTGCTATAATCGACGGTACGATTATCCGAGCCCATCCATGTTCATCTGGATATACAAAAAACTCCAAGGATCAAGAAGCTTTAGGGAGGAGCAAAGGTGGCTTTACAACTAAAATACATGCGCTTGTCGATGCACTTGGAAATCCACTTAAATTTACTCTGACTCCTGGTCAAAGAAATGAAATTACGCAGGCACAAGTGTTGACCGAAAGTATCTATAACTCTACTGTAGTAGCTGACAAGGGCTACGATAGCAATGCCTTTGTTACAAGTCTTGAAGACAAGGGATGTACAGTAGTTATTCCGCCAAAACGGAATCGAAAAGTGCAAAGGTATTACGATGAGCATATCTACAAAGAACGTCATTTGATTGAGTGTTTTTTTGGTAAAATTAAAAATTTTAGGCGCATTTTTTCCAGATTTGATAAAACTGCTGAGGTTTTTATTGGTTTTCTCAATTTTGTTGGAGCTCTTGTATGGCTTCTCTAAAATTTTGTCCACAGAGCCTAGCAAATTTCCAGCTTCTAATTTCTTTCTTCATCTTGTTCAGACTTTCTTTACTTACAGTTGGAGTAAAGCTTACAAACAGACTACTATCTTTTCTATTTCGTACAAGTCTTTTTCGAAATTCATATCCAAGAAATGTAAATGATACATTCTCATGATTATCCCTTCGTTTTCCATCTTGACAATAGATAATTTTGGTCTTCGTATGTTTTATTTCCAATTTGCAAATCTTCAGTCTCTGTTCAAGTTGACCAAGAATTAGTTGTGCTTGACTCTTGCTTACACAATGTATAACACCATCATCAGCATATCTTGCCCACTTTACACTTGGATATTCTCTTCTCATCCACATATCAAAGCTGTAGTGCATAAATAGGTTGCTTAAGATAGGACTTACTACACCCCCTTGCGGCACCCCACTGAGACGCTTTATTTTTGTCCCATCTTTTTGCTGTATCTCTGCACTTAGCCATCTTTGTATATATAAGAGAACCCACTTATTTGTGGTATGCTTTCTGACTGCTTTCATCAGTAGATTGTGGTCTATGTTGTCAAACATTCCCTTGATGTCGAACTCTATTAACCAATCTTGGTCGAAGCATCGCCTTCTCGTTTTTCCTATGGCATCTAATGCTGACTTATTTGGCCTATAACCATATGAATCCTCATCAAATACCTTCTCAAGTTCTGGTTCTAAAACACTTCTCACCACTTCCTGTGCTATACGATCGGCAACAGTTGGTATCCCAAGTGTCCTTGTTCCTCCTTCTGTCTTAATTATATCACAAGCCTTGACTGCTGGTGGAAAATAACTACCAGAAGATAGCCTATTCCATAGCTTGTAAAGGTTCTTGCTTAAGTCTTGATCAAACTTTTCAATTGTTAGATCATCAATACCTGCTCCTCCTCTGTTTTCTTTAACTCTTTTATAAGCCGAAAACACTAGAGATTTCGGTATATCAAAAGGCTTTGTTCGTTCAATCATTTTCATCCTCCTTCAAGTTGAATGATTTACTAAAGTCGACTAGCTCAACCCCTTCGCTCCATAGTCATTACAACCACTTCTTCACTACTACGAGTTGATCCGCCCCAGTGATTTGCATTGCTACTCTAAAGCTTGAGGATTAGCCTCTTGCTTATCTCGCTTTTCATCAAATCGACTGGTTCCTGCAGTTCCTTATTAAAGCCCAGATCAGACTCGCGCCACCTTTATGCCGAACACCACCTACACAGTAATCAGGTTTCTTGTAAGCTCATTAAGAGGAGAACGACTCACTCCTCCTTTCGATGTTCACTTCCCTTTTCGACACGTTCATCAGTGGTTCACTTACGTTCGCCTTTCTGATCCACACCTTCCAGCTCTTACGCTGATTTTTCCTTAACGCTTATGACCCTATCTCTTAAATAGAGCCACTTAAGGTGGTTTGAAACCTGCTCCTGAAAACCGATTTCGAAGGACCTTCCTTCATCTTCAATAAAGCTTCTCACAAACATTACTTTGTTTGTTACTGCAGCACACCATCATTCTTGGGGTCGAGAAATTTAGAAAGAGCCATAAAAAAATTTTTAAATGTATCTTTATATTATATATTCTTATTGATAATAATTCAATAATTTGTCATCTTTTTTGTTAACTTTACTGATGTTGCCAGAAGGAACGTTGTTGCAAAATTTTGTAAAATTTATTATCCTAAGGTTTCAAGTTCTCACAGGTTTATTGGAACTATATGTACAATGTGTTTATCAGTGAAAATCCGGAGAAAATGATGGGGGAAAAGTTAATACATTACTTTAGCCAGGGTAAATGCGAAGGCAATGCAGAAATGAAAAATCTGCTGGGAGGAAAGGGGGCAAATTTAGCAGAAATGTGCAATGTTGACATTCCTGTTCCACCTGGTTTCACAATTTCCACCTCTGCTTGCAAAGTCTATTATCAAGACAATAGATCTTCTGTCATCCAAGTAGCTGACTACTCGGATCCAGAAAAAAATGTGGTCACGCACTGGAATGACATATGTAGTGGAATCAAAAACTACATGGCGATGCTCGAAAATGACATCGGTTGTAAATTTGGGGATTTAAATAATCCCTTATTAGTTTCAATACGCTCTGGTAGTGTTAGTTCAATGCCGGGCATGCTTGATACTATTTTAAATGTTGGTCTAAATGATGAAACCGTTGTTGGGCTTGCAAAAAAAAGTGGCGAACGTTTTGCTTACGATAGCTACTGCCGTTTCATCATGATGTACTCCAATGTTGTACTACAGCTTGATCATCACCTATTTCAAGATGTTGTTGATAATAAGCAGCAAAAGAGTGGAGCAAAAAGCTTAGCTGATCTTGATGTTGATGTTTTAAAGAGAATTGTTAACGATTTTAAAAAGATAGTATATGAAAAAACTGAGAAACATTTCCCGCAGAACGTTGAAGAGCAATTGTTAAACTCAGTTAATGCAGTATTTACCTCTTGGAAAAATGATAGGGCTGTTTCCTATAGAAGAATACATAATATTCCTGAAAACCTTGGAACAGCGGTCAACGTGCAAGCAATGGTTTTTGGTAATTTAAATGATAATTCTGCAACTGGTGTGATATTTACACGAAATCCTTCAACTGGAGAAAAAAAGCTTTTTGGTGAGTTTTTGGTTAATGCTCAGGGTGAGGATGTGGTTTCTGGTGTTTATACTCCTATGCCAGTTGACGGAGAGCAAAAAAACACCATGGAGAAGTTGCTGCCAAGTGTTTACCTGGAATTATGCGCAGTATGTGAAAAACTTGAGAGGCATTATAAAGACATGCAGGATATCGAATTTACTGTGCAGGACGGTAAGTTATGGATTTTGCAAACTAGGTCTGGCAAGCGTACGGCTGAAGCTGCTATTCGCATAATAGTTGATATGGTAAACGAAGGAACGATTACAAAGGAAGAAGGAATATTGAGAATTGATCCAAAAACTTTTGACAATTTGTTGCATCCAGTTCTTGACGTTAAGAGTGACCAGAAAGTAATAGGGAAGGGACTGCCGGCTTCTCCAGGGGTTGCTTCTGGATATGTAGTGTTTAGTGCAAGTGATGCTGAAAAAGCTGCAGAGCAGGGTAAAAAAGTGATTTTAGTAAGGTCAGAAACGAGTCCTGAAGATATTAATGGAATGAATGCTGCAAGTGGCATAGTAACAGCACGTGGAGGGATGACCTCGCATGCTGCTGTTGTAACTCGTGGAATGGGTAAGCCTTGTATTTGCAGTGTGAGTGGACTTTATATCGATAAAGATGGAACTTTCTTTTCTGTGTGGGATACAAAAGTAAATCAAGGTGAACCAATTACCATCAACGGAGGAACAGGGGAAGTTATGCTTGGCATTCTTCCTACAATTTCACCTGAATTATCGCAAGAATTCAAAACGATAATCAACTGGATAGATGAAATTAAAACGATCAAAGTGAGAGCGAACGCTGATACTCCAAAAGATGCAAAAATTGCAAAAGAATTCGGTGCAGAAGGCATAGGCTTATGTCGCACAGAACATATGTTTTTCGCTAGTGATAGAATCGAATTCATTCAAAAATTGATAATAGCTGATGATGAAAATGAAAGGACAAATGCATTAAATAAACTCGAAGAAATGCAAAGGTCTGATTTCAAAGAAATATTTTCTATTATGGAGGGCAGGGAAGTCACTATACGTTTGCTTGATCCACCTTTGCATGAATTTTTACCCAATAATCAGTCTACTATAGAAAAAATTGCTAAATCACTGAATAAGTCAGTTGAATCAGTAAAAAATAAAATAGCACAGTTATCGGAAAAAAATCCAATGCTTGGCCATCGAGGTTGTAGACTTGCCATTTCTCATCCTGAAATATATAGCATGCAGATTAGGGCAATACTTAGTGCTGCAAGTGAATTAAAGAAAGAAAAGAAGATAGAAGTGGAGCCTGAAATCATGATTCCTTTTATCATGAGCGAGAAAGAATTTATTCTGATATGCGAGCTAGCAAAGAAAGAATCCTCTGTTATCTCAGCTGGGATCCAGACGCAGATTCCAGCGTCACGCGCTGGAATGACATCAGACAAGGCTTATTCAATTGGAACGATGATAGAACTGCCACGAGCGGCACTAATTGCTGATAAGTTAGCAAAACATGCAGAGTTTTTTAGTTTTGGCACTAATGATTTAACGCAAACAACCATGGGACTTTCAAGAGATGATTCAGTTAATTTCCTTGATTCTTATAAGGAAAGCAACATATTCGAAAACGACCCATTTGAAGTGCTGGACATCGAAGGGGTAGGGGAGTTAATCAAGATGGCCATTGAAAGAGGCAAAAAAACCCGAAAAGAAATAAAACTGGGTATATGTGGAGAACATGGTGCAGATCCAGGATCTATAGAGTTTCTCATCGAATCAGGGGTGGATTATGTTTCATGCTCACCCTATAGAGTACCGATTGCAAAGTTAGTGGCAGCACAGTTTAGCATAAAATCTAAGTTTGTTGGGTAAGTGAAAAACATTGGACCGCCTTGTGGAGCTCTATCATTCAAGTGCTCCTTTTTTTGTCATTCCCATGCGTGACACACAATTGTACGAACATCGTGATTTGAGAGCAATCTTCATAAGGGAGGATGTCATCCCAGTGCCCAGACACTGGGATCCAGTTTTCCATGCAATCTCGCAAAGACATTTGTTTGAGTATAAGACAGCTACTTTTACGCTCACCAGTTCAGTGTGCTTCTACAATAAAATTTCTGGATGCCAGTGTCACGCACTGGCATGACACCATCTGTTGTGCGAATTACCTCAACAAAAGCAAATGTTCGTACAGTTATGTGTCACGCACTGGCATGACATCCTATATTTTTACAACTTGTGAATTTACGTGTTCAACTTTATTTTCTTCCATTTCTCTATAGCTTGGTAATGTAGAATTTTTTATATGCAACCCGGTATATATTGCAACCAAAGCAGCTATAATACCACAAACTATAGCACCAGCCACAGATGGAACCATCACAGCAGCAGCAATGAATAATCCTGTAACAACAACTCTAACAACATCTTTTGTCAATGAGGTGTAAAAATCCTTTTTGCTCTCTTTATATTTAGTTTCTTGTTCATTTGGCATAGAAAATTGAGCATCTACAAAGCCGTTAGCTTTATTATCATTATTTGGTGTGGCAGTTTGCTTAGTATTTGTTTCCTCTGGTATTACAGGCGTTTTATTTTTGTTATTATGATTATCACCATTGGTACTGGTTAGAGGAACTGTTGCTATAGGTCTACTACCAATGTTCCCATTACTGCTGCAAGGTTTTGCTCTGTTTTCTTCATTAAGCTTACCACTATTCAAGAACGCATTAACAATTTCAGTTTTACCTACCTGTATGGCCACTTCTAAAGCCTCTTTCCTGTTTGCAGGACTCACGTAACCTAAAATTAGCTCAACTTCTTGGACATTACCTTGAACAATAGCAGAATTCAAGGCATGCAATTTTTCTTCTTCATTAAATTTGCCACTATCCAAAAGTACCTTAACAACGTCAGCTTGTTTTGTTATTGCAGCTATATCCAATATAGTCCTGGAAGCAGTATCTGTAAGATGGATTACAGCATCTAAATCTGTAAACAATTTTACAACATCTAGAAATACGCTACGATCGCCGGTAATATTGGACTCTCTTACAGCATTTGCAAACGAGTCAAAAATTGCCGAATTTGTTTTTTTTCCTTGTATTAGTTGCCCGTAAAGTACTTCAGCAGTCATACCAGGGTTTATGGAGTTACTAGAATCTACTTCATTGCTGTCTGCTTTATTTTCTCTTATATCAGGTGTGTTTTGCTCCTCTTCTTCCTTGTTTATTGCTGCGGTTATTTGCTCTTGTTGAAGGGGTTTACACCCATTTTGGAGGAGAAAATCCTTAACGCGTGTGTTGTTATTTTCGGTTGCATGTTTTAGAAGTAAGTCTTCTAATGAATTGTCTCCTTCACATTTATCTTGGAAATTAACTTCTTTCCACTTTGGTTCCTTTTGCAAATCTTTAAGACTAGCAATTCCCTTATCATCATATTTTACAATTGTAGCTATCTTTCGATACAACTCTCTAATATCATCATTACTATATATCATAACTAAACCTACTACTATATGTTAGTTTATTACAGCAACTTTCCCAAAACCAGTCAAGACATATTGCAGTTTCAAGCAGCATGATATATATTCAATGCTTTATTTATAGTTCTTAAAGCAAATGATGGAAGATTTAGCCTATAAATTAGTTAAAGTGACCGAAGCTGCGGCGCTTGCTGCATATAAACTAGCAGGCTTCGGCGATGAAAAAAAGGCTGATCAGATTGCAGTTGATGCCATGCGTACAGTATTAAATTCAATGGAAATAAATGGTACTATCGTAATTGGTGAAGGTGAGAGAGATGAAGCGCCGATGCTATATATTGGCGAGAAGGTTGGCACTGGAAATGGTCCTGAGATTGACATTGCTGTTGACCCACTTGAAGGCACTACAATCTGCGCTCACTACAAACAGGGGGCAATGTCTGTTCTTGCTGCAACGAAAAAAGGTAATTTTTTACATGCACCTGATGTTTATATGGAAAAGATAGCGGTAGGAAAAAATCTTCCAGAGGGTGTAGTCTCACTAAAAAATAGCCTTGAGAAGAATCTAGACAATTTAGCCAAGGTAAAAAAATGCAAAGTGAATGATCTTGTGGTAACTGTACTTAAACGTGAAAGGCACAATGAATTAATAGAGAAAATCAGGAAATTAGGAGCAAAAGTTAAACTAATAGATGATGGTGATATTGCGGCCGTAGTTTCACTAGTAAATGGCAATCATGATATGTATATCGGTATAGGAGGAGCACCAGAGGGAGTGCTTGCGGCTGCAGCGCTAAGCTCTATCGACGGACAGATGGAGGGAAGATTAGTACTTGATACGGATCAGTTAAGAGAAAGAGCAAAAAATTTAAATATTGATGACCCAGAAAAAGTCTACGCCGTAAAAGATATGGCAAGAGGTGAATCAGTGTTCATTGCAACTGGAGTAACAAGCGGAGAACTTGTGGATGGAGTTGATAACGTCTGTTCAACTAGTTCTTTAATAATTCTACCTAATAAGCTGATAAAGCTGCAAACAATGCAGAACTTATGTTAGCTTTTTTAGTTTCTAATTTTAGCTTTACAACATTTAGCATTAAGATATAATCAAGTTTACTTATAACAATAGAGGTGTGAAATGTTTTCTAGTATTATAAATCTATTTAATGGTTTGTACAAAAATTCGAGTACCAAGGAAAGTGAAGAAAAGTTGACTCTTCTATCTCCTCAAGCAAATCTTCAATTCGATGAGATTCAGGTACAAAGTGTGCTCTCAGATTTTGAGGAATTGGAGTTTAAGGATAATAAGTGTTTTGACAAAATAGCAGACGATTATGAAAAGAAGGGGGAGAGTGCCCTTTTTAACTATGTAATATTGAATAAGCGGAAAGAAATAATCGATATATTAGATAGGAATCTTCCTCTTCTCGAAGAACAGGAGGAGTTTAGAAAGAAATATAGTCAATATGTTCTTCAAGTTGACAAAGGAATGAGTTATGGAAAAGAACTTCAAGATGGACTTCGGTCTTTTAAAGATAGGGCAGAAGAAGTGTTATCAGATTTTGAAAAATTGAATTTCAATTTTAAGGATAATAAATGTCAAGATTCTTCTGATTCTGTAAATTATAATAACGGCCGGCCAGCAGATCCATTTGAAAAAATAGCAAACTATTATCGACGGGAGAAGGAGAGCATTTTCCTTTTTAACTATGTGGTATTAAGTAAGCAAAGAGAAATAATGGATATATTGGATAAGAAGCTTACTTCTAAAGATCAGGAGGAGTTAAAAGAAAATTTTAAAAAGAGGTTGGGTGGATATCTTCTTCGAATTGACGAAGGAATGAATGATGCAAAAGAATTTCTAAACGAAGATGATCTAACTGGTTTCTTTGATGGATGTTATTGGCCAGACAAAAAGGCAGGACATCTTGTTAATCATTATGATAATCTTAGTATTAATATTACTAAACCTGGACAGAGTTTAGAAACTAGTCGTCTTTTTAGCAAAAAAACTAAAAGGATGGAAACAATTAAAAATGAGGTACAAAGGGTAAAAATATACAGTAATGATAAAAGAATAGTAACAATTGAGAAGAATGAGAAACAACAGAGGAACTACTCCTTTACAGAATTTGCAATATGTGACATCGAAATTAGTTGGGGTGCAAAAGATGAATCTGGAAAAGACCTTAACTGTACTGTTGTTCTAAATATAAATTTAGGTCAAGTTAGTATTAAAAAATCAACTATTGACGGTAAAGATGTTGAACCAAAGAAAATTTTAGAGTTAGCTAAGCAAAACGAGGCTGTGCTTATAAAAGGTAAAGCTTTACATGAAGTTTTAGCAGCACATTTCATTAAGCAAACACCATGTGAGGAAAAGAAGGATACGCAATCGCACGAGAATATTGTTGTACCTGGTTCTGGTGCACCTCGCTCGGCTATTGATGAGGAAATAACTGTAGAGCATCCGTCCGGGAAAGCGGCAAATAAAAATAATCATAGAGAAAATGTGAGTTTACAACAAATGGTGCCATGAAAGTAGCTGATACATAACTGTACGAACGTTTGTTTGCGAAGAAATGTTATAGCAGGTTTTGCCTCAAACACAAAGGTGTCATTCCAGTAGCCTCCTTCCCCTGTCATCCCAGTGCCCAGACACTGGGGTCCAGGAAACTTAATTGCAAGCAATGCATTGGGTTTGGTGAGTATGGGTTTTGCGTTATAGAATGAAGCACTTTTGGTGAATTTATAAAGAAAACTGGATTCCAGACTGGAATGATACCATCTTGGATGGAAACCAGTGTCTGGGCACTGGGATGACATCCTCCCTAGTGGATTCAAATCACAATATTCGTATAGTAAGCACTGACCACTTTTGCTTCAATATTTGCGATGCCCCTGAGCAGATACAATTATTCTATTATCAGGAGGATGCCGTTAATCGCCTTGTATGATGCTACTTGTAACACTTATACCCTGAACGGAGACAGTTTAGGCTGTTATGCCTGGCGGCTTTATTGAAATAAGTTTTTCAACACTGCTAACAATAAAGTCAGTTATATCGTCAGCTACCTTATCGAATTTATTGTTTATATCTTTTCCTATTTCTTCATTTTTAACATATTCGTGTAGAGCTAAAGAAGTTATAGCTGCACATGCTGCAATCAAGCCAGTTTGTGCTATAATGAATAGTGATAATCCTCCTACAAGTATAGATGTTAATCCAATAGCTAGGTTTATAATTTTACTTTGTGTTGTTTGTTGCGTCGCTTGGCTTTGATCTGCCTGTTTATCCTCTAAAGCATTCGATGTTGTTTTTGAGGCAATTTTTACCGCGATTGTTGCAATTGCGGTCATAGCTAATCCTATGGCTATTTTTGCTAAGAGAAAAAATGATGGCAATATCATTGCAAAGAATAGTAAGCCAGCTCCTACAATTAGTAACTTATTTTTAGGTTGGATTTCATTTGACATAATAAACCTCTATTTCATAACTGCCGGAGTATACCTAATATAAAATATGGAGATAGTCAACATATTTTATGAAAGGGCGCGTTAAAAATTTTTTTCATATTGTTCTTCGCCGCCTCGTGGTTAAATTTGGAATTTTAGAAAGAGTTACGTATTATTTGAAATTCTTGTATACTGTTTTGAATCAATTAAATAGATAATGAAGTGCAGGACGCAGTTTTAATTTTACAAGATGACAAGTGCTTTTGGGGAAAATCAGTAGGTAAAAAAGGCAAATGCATAGGTGAGGTCTGTTTTACCACTGGTATGACCGGTTATCAGCATACTATAACTGATCCTTCTTTTGCCGATCAAATTATAACGTTCACTTTTCCTCATATTGGTAACGTTGGAATAAACCATAAGGATAATGAAGGAGAGAAAATTTTTGCAAGTGGTGTGGTTATGCGTGAACTTTCTTCTATGTCCCACCCTTCTTCATATATCAGTTTAAATGATTGGTTAGAGAAAAATAACGTGATTGGGATATCAGGAGTTGATACTAGAGCTTTAACGAGACATTTGAGAGAACATGGGTCTCAAAATGGAATGATATGCCCGTCAAGCGAGACGCATGCGTTGGACAAATTGAAGGAATACAAATCTGTAAATGGGATAGAAATAACCAATAAAGTTAGCTTGCATAGTAATTTTAAAAGTGACCTTAATGCAAAATATAGGGTTGTAATCGTTGATTTTGGCGTAAAAATCAGTATAGTTTCACGCTTAATAGAACTTGGTTGTACAGTTGAATTAATCAGACCAAGCACAGGTTTTGCTCAAAAAGTGTTGAGTATGAATCCAGATGGTATAGTGCTTTCAAATGGTCCTGGTGATCCGCAAGAAATAGGAAAAAGTGTAGTTTCAGAAATAGACATTATTATAAAATCTAAAATACCAATTTTTGGCATATGCATGGGCCATCAATTACTTGCGATTACTTTGGGGGCAAAGACCATCAAGATGGATATAGGTCACCGAGGGAGTAACCATCCAGTTTATGATGTAATTAGTGGAAAAGTTGAGATCACTAGCCAAAATCATGGTTTTGTTGTTGATTCAGCTTCTCTTCCAAGGAATGTTGAAATTACTCACATTTCTCTATTTGATAATAGTGTAGAGGGAATAATGATGGAGGATTACCCAGTCTTTTCTGTGCAATACCATCCAGAAGAAGCGCCAGGTACGCATGATTCGCATTATCTATTTAAGCATTTTATTGATAATATTGCGTTATATAAAATGAAATCTGCATGATTTTAATCAAGGTAGGTTTTATTGCTTGATTTTTTAATTTTAGGTGTTTAGTATTTAAATACAATAAAAGCTTGAGTTAAGGTACTAAAATAGCGTTCTCTTAACAAATTTTTGTGGAGGAGTGACCGAGTGGTTAAAGGTAACAGACTGTAAATCTGTCCGCGTGAGCGTACGTAGGTTCGAATCCTACCTCCTCCATTGTGCGGGTATAGCTCAATGGTAGAGCTCTAGCCTTCCAAGCTAGTGACGTGGGTTCGATTCCCACTATCCGCTCTTTTTTTTGTTGTATTTTTATAAAATCAACATATTATTTATTGATGTATTTGTATTTTAGGTAGAAAAGTTTAAATTATGACAGCAATAGTGGAAGCATTTGGAAAGCCGCATGTAAATGTGGGAACAATAGGACATGTGGATCATGGGAAGACAACGTTGACAGCGGCGATAACGAAGCATTATGGAAATTTTGTAGCGTACGATCAGATAGATAAAGCGCCAGAAGAAAGGAAGAGGGGGATAACGATAGCAACAGCGCATGTTGAGTATCAGACGGAAAAAAGGCATTATGCACACGTTGATTGTCCTGGACATGCTGACTATGTAAAGAACATGATAGTAGGTGCAGCACAGATGGATGCGGCGATATTGGTAGTGTCAGGGGTTGATGGGCCAATGCCACAAACGAGAGAGCATATATTGCTGGCGAAGCAGGTGGGTGTTGGATATATCGTGGTGTATATAAATAAAGCTGATGTTGCTGATGCTGATATGATAGATTTAGTGGAAATGGAAGTGAGGGAATTGCTGAATAAATACGGATTTCCAGGGGATGAAGTGCCTGTTGTGGTTGGTTCAGCACTCAAGGCGCTGGAGGATGACAGCAGCGAATATGGAAAAAAATCAATAGACAAATTGATGGAAAAGTTAGATGAATATGTGGCGGTTCCACCAAGGCCTGTGGATTTACCATTTTTATTGCCAATCGAAGATGTATTTTCGATATCGGGGCGAGGAACAGTGGTAACAGGAAGAATAGAGAAGGGAGAGATAAAGACGGGAGAAGAGATAGAGATAATAGGTCTGCAAGCGACGCAAAAGACGATATGCACAGGGGTTGAGATGTTTAAGAAGTTGCTGGATAAGGGAAGTGCAGGACTCAATGTAGGAATATTGTTAAGAGGAACAAAAAGAGAAGAAGTGGAGAGAGGGCAAGTATTAGCAAAACCGGGGACGATAACGCCGCATAGAAAGTTTAAGGCGGAGGTTTATATATTAAAGAAAGAGGAAGGAGGAAGGCATACACCATTTTTTGCGAATTACCAGCCACAGTTTTATTTAAGGACAACGGATGTAACTGGGAGCATAAAATTACTAGATGGGAAGGAGATGGTAATGCCAGGAGATAATGTGAGTGTAGAAGTAGAATTGCAAGTACCGATAGCAATGGATAAGGGATTGCGTTTTGCGATAAGAGAAGGCGGTAGAACTGTTGGTTCTGGTGTTGTTTCTGAAATTTTGGAGTGAGTGTAGTAACTAAGATGAAGCAAGATATATATATTAACATTAAGGCTTTCGATTGTTCTTTGTTGGAGGAGTGTGTTCGAAAATTTGTTGATGAATTAAAGCGGTCCAGTGCAAAATTATCTGGTCCGATTGCGTTGCCAAGAAAAGATTCTAAATTTATTGTTAATAGATCTCCTCACGTTGATAAAAAATCTCGTGAACAGTTTGAAATAAGAACTTCTAGGCGTTTGATTGTTTTACATGATCTTACTCCTACTATGATGCAGATGCTTACAGGTTTATCTTTTTCTGCTGGCGTAGAAGTGGATTTAAAAGTCAAGGAAGTTAAGGTTTAGGAGAAGGAAATGAAGAGAATAAATTCGCTGAGGAGAATTGGTTTACTAATGATGAATATTGGTCATACTGCTATGTATTCTGACAATAGTCGCATGGCTGTAACTTTATTGCATCTCAGCGAAACTTATATTATTGATATGAAAGGACAAGATAAATGTGGCTATAATTCAGTTATTTTAGGCACAGGAGATTTTAAAAATATAGCAAAACCTCAGTTGGAATATTTAAAGAAAAAGGGTATAAATAATAAATGTAAGTTATACGAAAGTAGATTAAATGACCTGTCGGGAATAGAATGTGGTAAAAAAGTGGAAATCAATCATTTTGTGGTTGGTCAATATCTTGATATTACGGGTTATTCTATAGGTAAAGGATTTGCTGGTGTGATGAAGCGGCATAATTTCAGTGGGCTTAGGGCATCTCATGGTGTTTCTATTGCTCACAGGTCACAAGGTTCCACTGGCCAATGTCAGGATCCTGGTAGAGTATTCAAAGGAAAGAAAATGGCTGGTCATTTAGGTAACAGCAGGATAACTGCACAAAATATGAAGATATTATCCATTGATCATGAAAATAGTATAATTGCTGTGAAGGGTAATAATGTTCCTGGGTTTAAAAATTCCTATGTTTTTGTAAGAGATGCAGTTAAAAAATCTTTACATAAAGATGTTCCTTTTCCGGTAGGTCTGCTGTTAGATGTAAATGATGATGCTAGTAATTTGGTAAGTTAGTTATGGAATGTAATTTAGTTAATCTATCTAATAATAATGTAGGTACTGCTCAGCTCAATCCTTTGATATTTTCTGCTAAGCAAAAATTGAGTATTTTGCATGATATAGTGAGATGGCAATTAGCGAAGAGAAGAGCTGGTACTCATAAAACAAAAGGTATCAGTGATGTCTCTGGTACAACAGCTAAACCTTATGGTCAAAAACGTACCGGTAGGGCAAGACAAGGGAGCTTGCGATCTCCTCAATTTAGAGGTGGTGGGGTTATTTTTGGCCCTGTTGTGAGGAGTCATAGTTATTCTCTTAATAAGAAGGTACGCAAATTTGGTTTAAAAATTGCTTTATCTCTAAAGTATTTAAATAATCAAGTAATTATTCTGGATAATTTAAATATTGATGTGAAGAAAACGTCTGAAGTGTGTAAATGTATTAAAAATTTTAAATTTTCTTCCTTTTTGATAGTTGGTGATTATGGAGATGATTTGTTGCGTGCGGCTAAAAACTTGCACTATGTAGACTTAATCAAACCTATTGGGTTAAATGTTTTTGATATATTGAATCACGAATGCGTGATGTTGACAAAGGATACTTTAAAGCATCTTGAAGGTAGATTGTTATGATCAAATATAATAATATAATAAAATCTCCTATAATTACAGAAAAGGCCTCTTTTTTGAGGGAGAAGTTTAATAAATATTCTTTGTATGTTTTTGTAAATGTAAATAAGCGTCAAATAAAGTTGGCAATAGAGTCTCTATTTGATGTTAAAATTTCTTCTATAAATGTTGTTAGAGTTAAGCCTAAATATAGGCGTTTTAGGGGTGTGATTGGTTGTGAAAAACAGAAAAAGAAAGTTTATTTTTCTTTGATGGATGGTCAAAAATTAGATATAATGAGCGTTTAATATGGGTATGAAATTTTTTAATCCTGTTACTCCGTCTTCTCGTGGGACTGTGTTAGTAAGTAAAGTTGGTTTATCAAAAGATGAGCCAGAAAAGTCTCTTACATCTGGTAAAAAGTCCAGTGGTGGAAGAAATAATCATGGTAGAATTACAACTCGTCATAGGGGTGGTGGTCACAAAAAGAAGTATAGAGTGATAGATTTTAAGCGTAATAGAAGTGGTCAAGGTATAGTTGAAAAAATAGAGTATGACCCAAATAGAAGTGGGTTTTTGGCGTTAATATCATATAAGGAAGATGATATTAAGTCTTATATATTAGCTCCTCAAGGTATGAAGCCAGGTGATGTTGTTACAGCTGGGAATGATGCTGATATTTTGCCAGGGAATTGTTTGCTACTCAAGCATATACCTGTTGGTTCTTTCGTTCATAATGTTGAGCTGAAGCCAGGTAATGGTGCTGCGATTGCTAGAGCTGCTGGTTGTTATGCACAAATTGTTGGTCGTGATGGCCAATATGTTTTATTACGACTCAGGTCTGGTCAAATTAGGTTGATTTTATCTTCTTGCAAGGCTACTATTGGTGTAGTATCTAACCCTGACCATAAGAATAGAAAGTTGGGTAAAGCTGGGAGAAGTAGGTGGCTTGGGATTAGACCTACTGTACGTGGAGTTGCAATGAATCCGGTTGACCATCCTCATGGGGGCGGGGAAGGAAAAACCTCTGGTGGTCGTCATCCTGTTACTCCTTGGGGTGTTGCAACAAAAGGAAAGAAAACTCGGAAGAGAAATAAATCTAGTGATAAGTATATAAAACAGTTGAAAGGTTAGTTTATGAGTAGATCTGCATGGAAGCCTCCTTTTTGTCATCCTTCTATATTAAAGTCGGTGAATAATGCTTTAAACAAGGGGTTTGTTAACATGGCTATAAAAGTTCATTCCAGGGCTTCTGTAATTCTTCCTAATTGTTTAGGTTTAAAATTTGCTGTTTATAATGGTAAGGATTACATTCCTGTGAATGTTAATGATCAGAATATGATAGGTCATAAGTTTGGTGAGTTTTCACCCACTCGTAAATTTACTGGGCATAGTAGTGATAAAAAGGCGACAAGAAGGTAATTGATATGAAAAACAGAGATGTAATAGTTAAAGCTGGTTCTAGGGTTTTAAAATCAACTCCTCGTAAATTGAATTTGGTTGCTGGTTTAGTACGTAATAAAAAAGTTTCTTTTGCCACTGTGCAATTAAGATTTTGTGAAAAGAAAGCTGCAGGTCTTATAAGGAAGGTATTAAATTCTGCGATTGCTAATGCTCAAAATTATGGATTGGATATCGATAATTTATATATAAAAGAAATTTTAATAGGTAAGTCTCTTACTTTGCGTAGGGTATGTCCAAAAGCTATGGGTAGAGCTAATAGAGTTAGTAAACGTTATAGTAATATAACTGTAAAATTGGGGGAAATTATATGATTCATAAAAATAGAAAATTAATAAGGAAAGTGCAAAAATATGGGAAACGTTAATCCTAAAGGATTTAGGTTAAAAATAATTAATACTTGGTCATCTATTTGGTATGCTGAGAAGGGTTATAAACAAGGGTTGCATCAAGATTTATCTATTCGCAGTTATATAAATGAATCTTTTAAGCATGCTGGTGTTTCTAAAGTAATTATAGAGCGTACGATCGATTTGGTATCTGTAATAATACATTCTTCTAGACCTGGAGTGATAATAGGTAAGAAAGGCTCGGATATTGAGAAGATAAAGCAAAAGATAGCTGAAAAAGTAAAAAATAATGTGGAAGTGAATGTAGTAGGGGTTAAAAGGTCTGAAATAGATGCAGTTTTAATATCAAACAGCATTGCACAGCAGTTAGAAAAAAGGGTTTCATTTAGAAGAGCGATGAAAAAAGCTATTCAAAGTTGTTTGAGGATGGGTGCTAGAGGTATTAAAGTAAGTTGTTCTGGGCGCCTTGGCGGAGCTGAGATAGCTCGTACTGAGTGGTATAAAGAAGGCCGTTTGCCTTTGCATACTTTACGTGCTAATATAGATTATGCTTTTGCTGAAGCAAAAACTATATATGGCATCATAGGAGTTAAGGTCTGGGTTTATATTGGTAACTAATTAGGTATATTGAAATGTTTGTTCCTAAAAAAAGTAAATATAAAAAAGTATTTAAAGGACGAATTAAGGGTAACACGAAAGGTGGTAGCACATTATCTTTTGGAGATTATGGTCTAAAGGCTATGGAAGTAGGTAGGATTCAATCTAAGCATATTGAAACTGCAAAGCGTGTAATATCTAGAACATTAAAACGCTCTGGTAAAGTGTGGATAAGAATTTTTCCTGATACCCCTGTTAGTAAAAAGCCGGCGGATGTGCGTATGGGTAAAGGGAAAGGTAGTGTTGAGTTTTGGGTATTTAAAGCTAAGCCCGGTAGAATGTTGTTTGAAATTAGCAGTGATGTTCCCATGCATTTAGCAAGATTGGCGCTTGAAAAGGCAACTGCTAAGCTTCCTATGAAGTGTAAATTTGTATCTAATCATAATTAAATGGAGTTGCAATGGATATAGCTGACATTGAATCGAGGTCCTCGCAAGAATTGCATGAAATTCTTGTGAATTTGAGAAAAGAGTTTGTTAATTTGGTTTTTCAAAAAAAGCTGGGCCAGTGCAACAATATTTCGCGTTTTAGCTTAATAAAAAAGAGCATAGCTCGTATTCTAACTACATTAAATAAAAGAAGAAGAGAGGAAAAGAATGCCTAAAAAGGTTTTTTGTGGTACTGTAACTAAGGCTGAGTGTGATAAGACTGTAAAGGTTTCGGTATTACAAGTGTATAAGGATGAGCTGTATAAAAAGGTTATAAAAAAATACAAGAAGTATACAGCACATGATGAGAATAATAGTTGTAAAGAAGGGGACAAGGTTTTAATACAAGAACACAAGCCTATTTCTACTACTAAAAAATGGGTTGTTGTTAATAGCTCACATTGAATAGGATATTTACATGATTCAAAAAAATACATTATTGGAAGTAGCTGATAATTCTGGTGCGCGTGCAGTGCTTTGTATTGGTTTATTGGGTGGTAGAAAATCTGCATCTATAGGTGACACAGTTATTGTATCTACTAAATCTATTACTCCAAGAGGGAAGGTTGAGAAGGGAAAAGTATATAGAGCAGTTGTGGTGAGGGTGAAAAGCCCTATTAGAAAATCTGATGGTTCTGTAATTCGTTTTTCTAGCAATGCTGTAGTTTTGATTAATGATCAAGGTGAACCACTTGGCACTCGGGTGTTTGGTCCGGTAAAAAAGTTATCATCTGGTTCTTTTATGAAGATAATGTCATTAGCTGTTGAGGTTTTATAATGAGTGCTAAAATAAAAAGTGGTAACGACGTTATAGTTTTAACTGGTAGAGATAAGGGAAAAATTGGTAAGGTAATCAAAGTTATAGCACGTGATGCTAAAAAGAAAGTAATTGTTTCTGGAGTGAATGTGCATAAGAGACATACTAAACCAAAAGCTGGTAGTAGTGGTGGTATATTAAATAAAGAGTTAGCTATTGATATATCCAACGTTGCAACATTGGACCCTAAATATAAAACTCCAACTAAAGTGGGGTTTAAGGTTATAGACGGTAGAAAAGTGCGTTTTGCAAAAGTTTCTGGAGAAGTGATAGATTAGGTTGATATGTTTAAAGAATTATATAAAGATAGCGTAGTAAAGTCCTTAAAGGATAAGTTTAATTACGGCAATATAATGCAAGTGCCTAAACTTGTCAAGGTGTGTATCAATATGGGCGTTGGAGATGCTGCTACAGATAGTAAAGCAATAAATGAACCACTTGATAGCCTATATTTGATTGCTGGGCAGAAGCCTTTATCAACTTTTGCAAAAAAATCTATTTCTGGCTTCAAGATCAGAAAAGGTGCTACAGTAGGTTGCAAAGTAACTTTGCGTAGAGATAAAATGTATGAGTTTTTAGAAAGATTGATATATATTGCTTTGCCAAGGGAAAAAGATTTTAGAGGATTTAGTGTGAAGCAATTTGACGGTAATGGTAATTTTTCCTTTGGTATAAAGGAACATATCTCGTTTTTAGAAATAGACTATGATAAAATAAGTAAAATTAGAGGTATGGATATTAATATTATAACAAGTGCAGTTAGTGATAAGGAAGCAAAGGAATTATTACTGGCTCTTAAATTTCCTTTTTTTGATTAATTAAGAGGAGAAATATATGGCAAAAAAATCTATGATAGAAAAAAATCTTCGCAGAATAAAGTTGTGCGATCAATATAAAGAAAAAAGAGAAAAATTGAAATCTATAATAAATAATAAGAATTTGTCTATTGTAGAAAGGTTTACAGCTCAAAATAAATTAATTAAAAAATTGCCTAGAAATTCTTCTAAAACCAAAATTAGAAATAGGTGTGCTTTAACTGGGAGACCAAGAGGAGTATATAGAAAATTTGGTTTATGTAGAATTGTTTTGCGTGATTTATGTTCTTTTGGGCAAATTCCAGGAGTTACAAAGTCTAGTTGGTAAATATAATATAAGGAGTATATTGTGGCGTTATCTGATAGTATTGGTGATTTTTTAACAAGGATACGTAATGCTCAATTGGCAATGCATAGGGCAACAAGGGTACTATTTTCTAAGATGAATTCTTCTATATTGGAGATTTTAAAAGAGGAAGGGTATATCCTTGATTATGAAAAGCAAGTTGTAGATAATTTACCTTCTTTCATTGTAAAATTGAAGTATTATGAGAAGTCACCTGTAATTAGTGACATAGTTAGGGTGTCAAAGCCTGGTTGTCGTCGTTATTCTAAGTATAAGGACATTTCTAAAGCATATAATGGTTTTGGTATTTTTATTATATCGACACCCAAAGGAGTGATGACTGATTATAATGCACATAAGTTAAAGGTTGGTGGAGAAGTTTTGTGTCGTGTGTTTTAAATAATAGGAGAAATTCATGTCTCGTATAGGTGCTGCTCCTATCAATATTCCTGCTGGTGTTTCAGTTGAATATAATAATGGTAGTATGTTAATAAAGAGTGCTAAGGCTGAAAAGGAAGTTAGCTTGATCAGGGATGTTGTGTGTCAGATTATTGATAATCAGCTATTGCTTTCTGTTGATCAAGATAAAGATAATTATGATAAAATAAAGCCTATGTGGGGCACTTATAGGAGTAATATTAATAATATCATTAACGGCATGGTTGATGGTTTTTCTGTTAATCTTGAGATTAACGGTGTGGGATATAAGGCAGAGTGTGATGGTAAGTATTTGACTTTGTATCTTGGTTATAGCCATAATGTTAAATATAAAGTGCCTAAAGATGTTGAGATTAAGTGCATAAAGCCAACTTACTTAGTAGTTAGTGGTATGGATAAGCAGAAGGTCTATATGGTGGCGTCTGATATATGCAAAATTAGAAAATATGATCCTTATAAAGGTAAGGGTGTTGTAATAAAAGGCAAATTTATGCTGCGTAAGGTTGTAAGTAAAAAGAAGTAATAAAAATGAAAAGATCGTATAATTTTTTAAGTAATTCTGAAAAAAGGAAGTTACGTAATAGAGCGAAGCTTGACAAGAGCGCTGAACGTTTACGTATATCCATATTTAAATCTAATAGGCATTTTTATGTCCAGTTAATTAATGATGTAAAAGGAATAACTCTCACTTCAGCTTCTACTTTGGATGCTAAAATTAAGGATGTATGTAAAGGGAAAGTCAACGCTGAAACTATAAAACAGGTTTCTTCTTTAATGGTTGAGCGTCTGTCTGGCATGAAATTAGAGCAGCAGCTTACGTTTGATCGTGGAGCGTATAAATACACAGGATTAGTTTCTCAATTTGCTGAGGCTTTAAGAAGTTCTGGATTTGAATTTTAGAAGGTTTTGAATATGGCTATAAAGAATTTACAAAATAATAATGATTTATCAGAGCTTTTAGTTTCGGTACGAAGAGTGACAACGGTTACCAAAGGTGGTAGAAGATTTTCATTTTCAATTTTGGTTGTTGTTGGCGATGAGAAGGGTAGGGTAGGGTGTGGAATAGGTAAGCACGCAGAAGTTGCTGAAGCAAGAGTCAAAGCTGTAAATGCTGCAAAGAAATCAATGATTAGAGTGTACTTGCGTGAAGGTAGAACTTTGCATCATGATATTAAAGCTAAATTTTGTTCTGGTGAGATAGTTTTAAGAACCGCAAGAGCCGGAACAGGTATTATTGCTGGTGGAGCGATTAGATCAGTTTTTGAGGTGTTAGGTATAAAGGATGTGGTAGCTAAATCCACTAGATCAAATAATCCTCATAACGTTATATGTGCGGTGTTTAAGGCTTTTGATAGTATGTTATCTCCTCGTCAGGTAGCAAGCAAAAGAGGCAAAAAGATTAGCGAGATAGTTGGAAACAGGTAAAGTATGAATAATGCTGTAAAATTAAACTCTATATTTACTAAATTATCTAAGAAAAAGAAGCCTAAGTTGCTGGGTAGAGGTATCGGTTGTGGTAAAGGTAAAACATCCGGTAGAGGGCATAAAGGGCAGAAGGCTAGAAGTGGAGTTTCTATAAATGGTTTTGAGGGTGGACAACAGTCTATATATACTCGTTTGCCTAAAAGAGGTTTTAAGCCTATACGTAGGAGCATATACTCTATAATTAATGTTGGCGATATACAGCGCTTAATGGAAGCTAAAAAAATAGTGAAAGACTCTGTTATAGATAAGGAGAGGCTGTATAAATTAGGTTTTATAAAGTCTATTAAGGATAAAATTAAACTTCTTAATAAAGGTAAGTTGAGCGAAAAATTTGTGTTTCATGTTAATTTTGCGTCAGAAGCTGCAAAAAAATCTGTAGCTTCAGTTGGTGGTAGTGTGGAAATACTATCGTAAGTCATGGGCAATAAATCAGCATTTAATAGCTTGGATCCTACGTTGTTATATAAAGGCGATTTATTAAAGCGTATATTTTTTACGCTAATAGCTTTAATTTGCTATCGCTTGGGTACTTATGTGCCTATTCCTGGAATTAATCTTGATGTAATTAATGATATATTTCCCAAAGATGGCTCAGGCGTTTTTGGAGTATTTAATTTATTTTCTGGTGGTGCATTGGCTAGAATGACAATTCTAGCATTGAACGTTATGCCATATATAATGGCTTCTATCATTATTCAGTTACTTTCTTCTGCGATTAAAGGAATGAAGGAAGTTAAGAATGATGGAGAGTCAGGCCGTAGAAAGATGAATTCTTATATACGCTATCTGACCATAGTAATTTGTGTATTTCAATCAATTCCAATTTTGGTTGGATTGGAAGGGATGAATAGGGAAGGGGTATTGGTTGTAATCGAACCTGGTGTTATGTTTCGTACAATAGGTGTTTTCAGCCTTTTAGGTGGAACTATGCTTTTAATATGGCTTGGTGAACGAATCAGCGCTAGCGGTATAGGCAATGGTATCTCATTAATCATTTTCACGGGTATAATATCAGAGTTACACAGTGCTTTGTCATCTTTGTTAACGTTAAATAAAAACAGTAGCGTATCGTTATTTATTATCCTTTTTGTTTTGGTATTGTTTTTTTTGCTGCTACTCTTAGTCATTTTTGTAGAGTCTTCTTATAGAAAGGTTATTGTTCAACATCCTAAAAAGCAATTTAAAAGATTACATAATGACGATTTTACTTATATTCCATTGAAGATTAATTTATCTGGTGTAGTACCAACCATTTTTGCTAATGCAATTTTATTGACACCTATTTCAATTGCAAATTTCTATAAGGGGCACGCTTTTTCTGATTTTATTTTGAATTACTTTATGGCAAATAAAGTAGTATATATTGTAGCCTATTTGGTGCTGATAGTATTTTTTAATTTTTTCTATACCAATTTTATATTTAATCCAGAGGAAAACGCAGATTTTCTTAAAAAAAATAGTGGTTTTATACCTGGTAGAAGGCCTGGGAAACATACTTCTGATTACCTTCAAGATATAGTTTTTAAGTTGACATTCATTGGCTCTGCGTATTTGGTAGTCATATGTACTGTACCTGAAGTTATGAGATATTATTATGATATACCATTTATTTTTGGTGGGACGAGCTTACTGATTATAGTGAACGTTATTACTGATACTATTATGCAAATACAATCTTATATTTTTTCAAATAGGTACGACAACTGGATAAAGAAATATGAGTCTAAAACGAGGAAAGTAAGATGATCATTACGATTTTTGGTCCTCCAGGTTCTGGTAAAGGTACTCAGTCAAGCTTGTTAATAGCAAAATATAATTTAAAATTAATTTCAGTAGGGGATTTATTAAGGAATATTATATCTAGCAGTAGTCAGTTAGGTAAAAAAATAAAGGGTACCGTGGAATCTGGTAATTTAATTCAAGATGAAATTATATGTGGATTATTACGTGACCAGCTTGCATTAGTGGATGATAATTGCTTATTAGATGGTTTTCCGAGAAATTTAAACCAGGCTCATTTTTTGACTCAAGTTTTGCAAGAAAAATATAATAGGGATGTTGACATTGTAGTTGAGCTGCAGCTTGACGATAATATTGCAATCGATAGGTTAAAAAATCGTCTCGCGTGTTTGGACTGTAAAAGCATATATAGTGTATCTTCTTTTAAGAGTACTACTTGTGCTAAATGTAAAAGTACGAGGTTAGAGAAAAGAATTGATGATGCTGATATGTCTGCAATTAATAAGAGAATAAGTGAATATCACCTTCAAATGAAAGGTTTACGCGAGTATTATAAAGGCAAATTATTAACAATTGACGCTAATTTGAGTGTTGATGAGGTAACGCAAGAGATTGAAAGTAAAATTTCTTGTAATTTGGTTTGACTTTGAGTTGTTTTATGGTATAAATTAAGAGTTGTTATTAATAAAGTATCGAGGTACCAGTGGCACGTATTGCAGGCATAAATATTCCAGTGAGGAAATGTGTTCCTTTTGCATTAACTTATATATATGGTATAGGTATTGCTACTGCGAATGTAATTTGTCACGCTTGCGAAGTTGATAAGCGCAAACGTGTTTCAGAATTACGAGATGAAGATATAGAAAAGATCAGCGGTTTCATTAGACAAAATTATGTTATAGAAGGTGAGCTCAGAAAAGAAGTGGCTATGAACATAAAATCTTTAGTGGAAATGGGATGCTATAGAGGGGTGAGACATAGAAAAGGTTTACCTGTGAGAGGGCAAAGGACTCATACTAATGCTAAGACTCGTAAAGGTAGATCTCGGTTGCCTATTGCTGGGAAAAAATAAAATTTATTATTATTGTGAGTTTTAATGAAAAAAGTCAAAACGGTTGGTAAGAGTAAGAAGGAGTTTATTACTGGTGTTGTCCATATTCGTGCAACTTTTAATAATACTTTTGTAAATGTAACTGATGTTCATGGTAATACGCTATGTCAAACTTCTGTGGGTGCATGTGGTTTTTCAGGTTCGAGAAAATCCACACCTTATGCTGCAGGTAAGGCTGCGGAGTCTGCTGCGAAGAACGCAATGGAGAGATTTGGTATGAAGGTTGTCTCTGTAATAATTCGCGGTCCTGGCTTTGGTACCGAAGCTGCGGTTAAAGCACTTCAGAGCTGTGGGTTGACTGTGACTTCAATTGCAGATAAAACCGCAATTCCTCATAATGGGTGCAGGTTAAGAAAAAAAAGAAGAGTATAGGATATTTGAAAAGGTTGTTTTATGTATTATAATAATGATGTTTCTCTCTGTAGCAATTTAGATAAATTGATTAAACCTAGTTCAGTTAAGGTAATATCAGATGATTCAAGTGAAAAAAGTGATATAGTGCTAGAACCGTTGGAAAGTGGTTTTGCTTTAACATTAGGTAATGCATTAAGACGTGTAATGTTATCTTCTCTTAAAGGTAGTGCTGTTTATGGAATAAAAATTGAAGGTGTAACTCATGAGTTCACTTCAATTCAAGGGGTGAGAGAAGACGTAACTGATATAGTATTAAATATGGGTATGTTGAGGTGTAAATTAAATGGTGCTTCTAATAAATGCTTAAATTTAAACGCTAAAGGGCCTTGCCAGGTATTAGCTGGGATGATAGAAACTGATGATCAATGCTCTATTGTTAATAAAGATTTGTTAATATGTACGCTGGGGCAAAATGTGGAGCTTAACATGACCATATATGTGGCTAGCGGAAAAGGTTATCTTCCTGTAACTAAATATAAAGAAAATGAACTTTTGAAGCTTATGAGTGAACAGGATTTAATTGGTTTTATTCCAGTTAATGCTTTGTATAGCCCTGTCAACAGGGTTTCGTACAGGGTAGAGAACAGTCGTGTTGGCCAAGTGACTGATAAGGATAAGCTGATATTGTCAATTGAAACTGATGGTACAATTTCTCCGAGTCAAGCTGTTGACTCTGCTGCAAGAATATTACAGGAGCAACTTCAGCCCTTTATTAGTTCTGATGTAAGTTATAAAAAATCGCAGGTTTCTTCGTCTAGTGGTGCTAAAGATTTGGGTTATGACCCTGTCTTATTGCGTAAGGTAGATGAAATGGAATTATCTGTCAGGTCTCATAACTGTCTGAAAAACGAAAACATCACTTATATAGGTGATCTTGTGCAAAAGACAGAAGGTGAAATGTTAAGAACTGCTAATTTTGGCAGAAAGTCTTTGAATGAGATTAAGGCAGTTTTGACTAATTTTGGCTTGTCTTTGGGTATGAATGTGCTAAACTGGCCACCTAAGGATATAGATGAGTTGGCTAAACAACATACTGATGAAGATTAGGTGATATATGAAACATGGAATAAAAAAACGTAAACTATCTCGTTGTACTGAACATAGATTATCGACGTTAAAGAATCTATCTATCTCATTAATTAACCATGAGCAGATTGTAACTACTTTACCAAAAGCTAAGGAACTTCGTCCATATGTCGAAAAGTTTATTACAATTGCTAAGAATAAGAATACTTTACATGGTAGAAGACTTTTGCTTTCACGCCTTCATAATAGTAAGTTAGCAGTTGATAAGTTATTAAACGTCTTAGCCAGCCGTTATCAAGATCGTAAAGGTGGGTATTCTAGAATAATAAAATTTAGCACTCGAAAGGGTGATTGCGCTTCAATGGCAGTGATAGAACTGGTTGATAGGGATATTGCAGCAAGAGGTAAGGTTTATAGTAAAAATAAAGAAGGAGGCAAAGTAGTTACACAAAGTTAATTGTTATCATAATTGTTCTTCTTGTGGTAAGTAGGTTACGCTACTTTGTAGGTTACTTTGGCGAGTTATTAGTTTTAGTATATTTAAAACTGAAATGGTATAATGTTATAAAACGCCGTTACCGTTGCAAGTTCGGTGAAATTGACTTAATTGTATCTAAAAAAAAGGAGCTGATTTTTATAGAAGTTAAAACAAGTTTACTTGGAAAAGAAATACCGATATCTCATCTTCAATGTCAGTCTATTATAAATTCTTCTAAGTATTTCTTAAGTAAAAACCTTAGTTTTTTAGATTATTCAGTCAGATATGATTTATATTTTCTTTCCTTAAAGAGAAGACCTGTTTATATAAAAAATGCTTGGATTGAAGAATGAAAGATTTGTAGCTGAATTAATTTAGATTTACTGGATTTAATATGAAAAAGACCCAATACAATAATTTAGTTTCATCTTACGCTAGAGTGCTATTTCATGTCTCAGGAAGCAGGTTAGGTATTATAAGGAAAGAAGTAGAATTTTTGTTGGCTTTTTTTAAGGATCAACGTGATGTTTTTGTGTACCTATCTCATCCTATGATTTCTTTTGCACACAAAAAAGAAGTGATGCTTTCTATAAATGAGCACTTGAGTGAGAATTTAGTAAAATTTATTATGGTTATATTTGCAAATAAACGCTCTAGTTTATTGATCCTTATATTAGAAAAATTCTTAAGTCTTGCAAGAGAAAATGAAAATGAATTCGAAATTACTATAAAGTCAGCAGAAACTTTAAAGGAATCTGATATAAAAATAATTACTGAATCTTTGAGCTTTCTTGGTAAAATAATAAAAGTAAGCAATGTGGTTGACCCTTCTATACTAGGTGGCTTCGTAGTTAGGTATGGTTTTAATTTGATCGATGCTTCGCTAAAAAGTTACTTGGATAGGTTAGTTGACTTAAGTAAAATGGAAATATTAAAAGTAAGGAATTTTGTATGAAGAACAGTATGAATGTTTCTGAGATAGCAAGTGTAATAAGGGAAAAAGTTGAGACGTTTGATAATCCTATAAAGCGGGAAAATATAGGTGAAGTAATTTCAGTAACAGATGGTATCGCATTGGTTTATGGGCTGGAAAAAGCAAAATTCGGTGAAAAGGTATTTTTTGCAAGTGGTGTAGAAGGAATAGTTCTCGATTTAGATCATGATACAGCTGGAATAGTTGTGCTTGGTAATGACCGTGATGTGAAAGAAGGGGACGTTGTAAAATGTAGTGGTGATGTTGTGCAGGTGCCTGTAGGGCATGAATTGTTAGGGAGAGTTGTAAATGCGTTGGGCCATCCTATGGACGACGGTGGGGAAATTAGAGCCAAAAACAGAATGGATATAGAATCTAAAGCGCCAGGCATTATTGATCGTAAGTCTGTGCATGAGCCACTGCAAACAGGAATTAAAATTATAGATTTGCTAATTCCAATAGGTAGAGGGCAGCGTGAATTAATTATTGGTGATAGACAAATTGGTAAAACTACTATTGCGCTTGATACTATTATCAATCAGAAGAAGATTAACGATGAAGTAAACGAAAATCAAAAAGTTTACTGTGTTTATGTTGCTATTGGGCAAAAAATTTCAACAGTAGCAAAAGTGGTAAATAAGCTGAAAGAAAGCGGAGCATTAGAGTATACAACTGTAGTTGTGGCTAGTGCATCTGACTGCGCGCCTATGCAATTTTTAGCACCTTATGCTGGTTGCACTATTGGGGAATTTTTCCGTGACAAAGGAATGCATTGTTTGATTATATATGATGATTTATCTAAGCATGCTGTGGCATATAGGCAGATGTCTTTATTGCTCAGACGTCCTCCTGGTCGTGAAGCTTACCCTGGAGATATATTCTATGTACATTCTCGCTTGCTTGAAAGAGCTGCTAAAATGTCTGATAAAAAAGGGCAGGGTTCTTTAACTGCTTTGCCAATTGTCGAAACTCAAGCTGGTGATGTATCTGCATATGTGCCAACAAATGTTATTTCAATTACCGATGGGCAGATCTTTCTTGAGTCTGAATTATTTTATAAAGGATTTCGACCTGCAGTAAATATAGGTTTGTCAGTTTCACGGGTTGGTTCTGCTGCACAACTAAAGTCTGTGAAGAAAGTTGCTGGTTCTATAAAGCTAAGCTTAGCTCAGTATAGAGAATTAGAAGATTTCGCAAAATTTGGTTCTGATCTTGATGCTAGTGTTCAATTATCCTTGAATAAGGGTAAATATCTTGTCGAGTTATTAAAGCAAAAACAACATTTATCTATGTCAATAGAAGAGCAAGTAGTGCTGATGTATATTTTTTCTAACCTATATAATCAGTTAAGTAAAATACAAATAAGTTACATTAATAAATTTGAACATGATCTTATTAATTATTTTCATACTGTGCATCCTGGGGTTTTAAAAAAGTTGTCAAATGACATGAGTGATGATATAAAAGGTGATATTTTTAACATTGTGAGTAATTTCGTTACTCAATTTAATTGCGTTTAGGTGGTGATTATGGCTTCATCCATTATTAATAAATTTCCTATAACGAGTGAAGGTTTTGAGAATATGCAAGCCGAACTTGAAAAATTAAAGGAAGAAAAACCTTCTGTGATACAGGCTATTTCTGATGCTCGTGATCAAGGTGATTTGTCTGAAAACGCAGAGTATCATGCAGCACGGGAAAGGTTAGGTTTTATTGAAGGCCGTATAATGGAGATAGAAAGTAAGCTCTCACATGCGGAAGTAATAGAAGTAAAAAATTTGTCTGGTGATTCAGTAATGTTTGGTGCAACTGTGACATTAAGCATGTTAAGTGATAATAACGGTGAAGTGGAATATGTTTATAAGGTTGTAGGCGAATATGAAGCTGATGTTTCAAAGCAGTTAATATCTACTAGTTCACCACTTGGGAGTGCCTTAATCGGCAAAAAAGTCGGTGAATATGTGGAAGTGACAGTGCCAAATGGAGAGAAATTGTATAAAATAGTTAAGATTGAATTTAAGTAAATTATTATGGTACAGGCTACTTATGCTTCAATGAGTCTACCAGGTATTTCTTCTGTGGAAGATGTATTAGAGGATGCTCGTTCCGGTAAATTATTCATTTTAGTTGATGATGAAAATAGAGAAAATGAAGGCGATTTGATTGTCTTAGCTGAGAAAATAAAGCCGGAACATATGGCTTTTATGGTTAGGTACGGTACAGGGGTTGTTTGCTTAGCAATGACTAAATTTCACATGAAAAGGTTGGGCCTTAATTTCATGGAAAAGAAAAATATTGGTGAAAATCATACCGCATTTACTACATCAATTGATGCACGTTATGGCATTACAACCGGTGTTTCAGCAGAGGATAGAACGAAAACTATACATGCTGCTATCAACAAGGATGGTACTCAGGATGACATCATAACTCCAGGTCATGTTTTTCCTGTAATTGCACATAAAGGTGGGGTGGCACAACGTGCTGGTCATACTGAAGCGAGTGTTGAAATGGCGAAGTTAGTAGGGTTTGATCATTCAGCAGTTATTTGTGAATTAGTGAATGATGATGGCTCTATGATGCGCTTACCTCAGTTACTTAAATTTGCTGAACAACATAAAATTAAGTTAACTACCATCGACAAACTTATCAGTTACGTTAAAAATTTAAACTAGCGTTTATAAATTTGTATAATTTAAGTGTTAAAATATAGAATTTCTATAAATTATACAAGCACAGAATTTTCATGTTTAGAGTTGCTAAGTTTTTGACCTTATTGTTCTTTTTTGCATATTATAATAATGCTTACTCTATTAACATTATTAGAGATAGTGAAGTGGAAGCAATAGTGAAAGAGCTAGCGCAACCTTTATTTTCTGCTGCGGATATTGATCATGAGCAAATAAAAGTTTTTATAATTAATGACAATTCGATTAATGCTTTTGTAATTAACAATAACAGTATTTTCATTCATTTAGGCTCTGTGGACAAAATTTTAGAGAAGCCATACAAGAGCTCCAACAAAATTGAGAAAACCAATAAAAACCTCAGCAGTTTTATCAAATCTGGAAAAAATGCGCCTAAAATTTTTAATTTTACCAAAAAAACACTCAATCAAATGACGTTCTTTGTAGATATGCTCATCGTAATACCTTTGCACTTTTCGATTCCGTTTTGGCGGAATAACTACTGTACATCCCTTGTCTTCAAGACTTGTAACAAAGGCATTGCTATCGTAGCCCTTGTCAGCTACTACAGTAGAGTTATAGATACTTTCGGTCAACACTTGTGCCTGCGTAATTTCATTTCTTTGACCAGGAGTCAGAGTAAATTTAAGTGGATTTCCAAGTGCATCGACAAGCGCATGTATTTTAGTTGTAAAGCCACCTTTGCTCCTCCCTAAAGCTTCTTGATCCTTGGAGTTTTTTGTATATCCAGATGAACATGGATGGGCTCGGATGATCGTACCGTCGATTATAGCAGCTTCTAAATCAGGCTCTTGTTTAGTATATTCAAGCAATTTTTTCCAGACATCTCTTTCACACCATCTTTTAAATCGCTTATGTATACTCCTGTAATTACCATAAGTTTTTGGTAAAAGTCTCCATTGGCAACCACTTCGCACTATGTACCACACTGCCTCTATGAATATTCTTAAACGTTTTTCATCTTTGCTGTGCATTCCTTTTACGCTTTTTATGAACTCTAAAATTTGTTTCCAATTTTCCTCTTTGATGTAATATTGCATATGGTAGTTTCTCCATTTTTTACCTATTAGGCTAAACTACCATCTTTTTCTCTCTTTTCATATTTTTTGTCCACAGAGCCTAGGACTTTTACAATATTCGGCTAAACCTTATGTCCTGCTTGGTATATTAGCACATGAGATTGCTCACATATCTGCTGGTCATATATTGCAAATGAGTAGTGCTATGGGTTATTTTCAATCGATAGCAATGATTAGTTATATGGTAGGATTAGTTTCTAGGCTCTGTGGACAAAATTTTAGAGAAGCCATACAAGAGCTCCAACAAAATTGAGAAAACCAATAAAAACCTCAGCAGTTTTATCAAATCTGGAAAAAATGCGCCTAAAATTTTTAATTTTACCAAAAAAACACTCAATCAAATGACGTTCTTTGTAGATATGCTCATCGTAATACCTTTGCACTTTTCGATTCCGTTTTGGCGGAATAACTACTGTACATCCCTTGTCTTCAAGACTTGTAACAAAGGCATTGCTATCGTAGCCCTTGTCAGCTACTACAGTAGAGTTATAGATACTTTCGGTCAACACTTGTGCCTGCGTAATTTCATTTCTTTGACCAGGAGTCAGAGTAAATTTAAGTGGATTTCCAAGTGCATCGACAAGCGCATGTATTTTAGTTGTAAAGCCACCTTTGCTCCTCCCTAAAGCTTCTTGATCCTTGGAGTTTTTTGTATATCCAGATGAACATGGATGGGCTCGGATGATCGTACCGTCGATTATAGCAACTTCTAAATCAGGCTCTTGTTTAGTATATTCAAGCAATTTTTTCCAGACATCTCTTTCACACCATCTTTTAAATCGCTTATGTATACTCCTGTAATTACCATAAGTTTTTGGTAAAAGTCTCCATTGGCAACCACTTCGCACTATGTACCACACTGCCTCTATGAATATTCTTAAACGTTTTTCATCTTTGCTGTGCATTCCTTTTACGCTTTTTATGAACTCTAAAATTTGTTTCCAATTTTCCTCTTTGATGTAATATTGCATATGGTAGTTTCTCCATTTTTTACCTATTAGGCTAAACTACCATCTTTTTCTCTCTTTTCATATTTTTTGTCCACAGAGCCTAGTATTATCATTAACCCTCAGGTTGCTGGTGCAATTTTGCTTAGTGGTGTAGCGTTTAGTTCAAGGCTATTTTTTAACTATTCTCAAGAGCAAGAAAGTGTAGCAGATAGCTATGCTTTAAGGTATCTTGATGAATCTGGCTATGATAATTCAGGTATGAAAGAGATTTTTGATTATTTTAAAAGTATTGAGCATGAGAACACCGAGGAATATTTCCGCACTCACCCACTTAGTGAGAAACGTATATTTGCTGTACAAAATTATAAGGTTAAAAACAACGTAAAACCAATTTTTGCGGATAAGTTACTAAAGTTTGAGCGTGTGGTTGCCAAGCTAGACTCTTTCTTTGCTCCTATTCATGTGTTATCTAATAAATATGAAAATAATTCTGAGTATGTAAATGCTATAGTTTGCTATAGGCAAGGAAAGATAGAAGAGGCTATTGCTAAAGTTAATTCATTGATTCAAGAGTCACACAGTGATCCATACCTATATGAATTAAAAGCAGAAATGCTATACAAGGCCGGAAATTTAAGTGAAGCAATAAAAATGTATGAGGAATCGCTTAGGTATTTATCTGAGAAAAACAGTTATTTAGTGAAACTTGCATTATCTCATACTTTATTATTACACGGTGATGCAAAAAAGGCGATTTTTTACCTGGAGCAGATTTTGAATGTAGAACCAAATAACGCTTTTGTCTGGAAATATTTAAGCATTGCATATAAATGTGAAGCTGATACGGCAATGCATTATTTTGCCTTGACAAAAAAGGCTTGTATTGAAGGTGATTTAAAGCAATTTACAAAATATGCTGAGCTAGCTGTTAAAACTCTACCAAAAGATAGCCCTTATTTGTTGCAAGTTGAAGATATGAAGCGGTTTAATGGATAACAAAAAAGCATTTCTGCACTTTTTGGATTATTTTTGTCCACACTTTTCCAACATAGTTTTTGCTTCATCGCTTACGTTGGGCATAATTTTCGTTATGATAGTTTTAGCGCCAAAAAATACACCACAGAACACGCCAAGAGCAAAGAGGGCTGGCCACGGCATCCTGCCAAATATTGCAAGCAAAGCTGCACCAATTATTACTACCGTCATAAGTGGACCGCCTATCCCCCAAACATAACCAATAATATTGCATATTACTTTAGTTGTGTCATCCATATCAGGGTCAGCTGCATAACCTGAGAAAGAGAAAAGCAATACTACGCAAAAAACACTAAAAAATTCCATTATAGAGCTCATTTTTTTGCCTCTAAATAATAAATTAACGTAAACCTAAACCTACACATATTTTTGTTTTAAAGTAAAAATTATAATTTGTCCATACATAAGTGTTGCTACATAAATAACCCACCATTAATGTTAAGCACATGCCCTGTTATATATTTTGCTTCATCACTTGCTAAAAATAAGACCCCTGCTGCTATTTCTTCCCCTGTTCCCATTCTTTTCATTGGAATATTATCTAATATTTTTCCCTTTTGCACTTCATTTAAAACTTCAGTCATTTTAGTATCTATAAACCCAGGAGCAATACAATTTACTGTTATATTACGACTTGCAACTTCTTTTGCTATAGATTTGCTCATAGCTATTATTCCAGCTTTAGACGCCGCATAATTTGCTTGCCCGGCGTTTCCTGTCAGCCCTATTATTGAGGAAATATTTATAATTCTTCCCCAATTATTCTTAATTAGTTTTCTGCATGCTTCTCTACTCAGCTTAAATGTAGAGCTCAAGTTAATATCAATTACTTTTTGCCATGCTTCATCTGTCATTCTCAATAATAAACTGTCTCGCGTAATACCCGCATTGCATACGAGCCCGTCAAAGCCTTCCATCAGCTCACTTGCTCTATTTATTAGTTGATTTACTTCCTCAGCATTTGATAAATCACAAGGGAGTACATGCATGTTTTTTTCATATTGTTTAGCAACTTCTTCGAGCACTTCTTTTTTTGTGCCAGAAATACATAAAGTTGCTCCGGCTTTGTGCATAATTTTTACAATTGCTTGCCCTATTCCGCCTGATGCGCCAGTGATCAGGAACTTTCTGCTTTCCAATCCAAACATAATAACTTTATATTATCTTAATTCCTAACAGAATATTGACTAGTTGGCAATAGATTTCTTACATAATATAAGTAACTCAGATATTCACAAAATAAAGGAAAAGTTATAATAAAGTTAAACATCAAAAAATTTTAAAAACATAAGACCTGCTGCGAATCAAGCGATAAAAAAAAGGAAAGGAGGGTGAATAAAATCAAGGTTAACTAAAAGGCGTGCTTAAGATTTACAATACCAGCAATAATATTGAACCTCAAGTTATATTTTTTCTGAAAATTGCGATAAACATTCGACATAATCTTAAATATCTTTATCTCTCGGATCTTATTTTCTACTCTCATTCTAAATGATGCTAACCTTCTATTATGCTCTTTCTGCTCTGGAGTTAATGGCTTTTTACGATACTTTTTATATGGAATTATAACATTGCTTTGCAATTTTTGCCAACCTTGATATCCAGAATCAGCATGTTTTATGCTATCAAGTGGTAAATATTTTTCTTGTTTCCTTATGCGAAAATCACTAATTCTACCACGGTAAGACTTTGACACTGATAAAATTCTTCCTCCTTCTTCGATAATAATCTCAGTTTTCATAGTGTTGGTTCTTTTTTTTCCTGAATATGATTTCTTCCGTTTTTTACTATCTTCTGGCCTCTGTATTTGCTGTTCTGTAACATCAGCCAAAATCTTCAGTATTTTTTCTGGCGTCATACTTCTATCTTTTGTTATAGTCACTTTTTTGGCGAGTAATGGCTCTATTCTCTTAAGTAACCTACATACATTTGCGTTGTGCACATTGAATAGGCATCCTAAAAATCTATGTGTTATGTAAGTGCGATAGTACAAAATTACGCAAAACAACTTATCTTCCAGAGTTGGTAGTTTTGATCTTCTACCATGACACTTTTTCTGTTTTTCAAGTTTTTTCCATCCAGACCTCACTTTTTCTACTACTTTTTCGAACTCCTCTATACTTAAACCTGTTATATTACGAAAGTTTCTTGGGTGTTTTTTCATATTATAGTAACTAAAGCTCATTTTTTTTCCTTACTTGATCTGCTTATTCTTCTTCTACCCCTCTCACATCATTTTTTCAATCACCTTTTGCAGCAGGTCTATAGTTGATGCAGGAATTGTTACTAAATAGTTTATTCTGGTGCTCTACAGTCTAAATGGAATGCTTAAATTATAGATTCTTTGTTTTTGTGTGTTATCTTGAGTTAACACAAATTCACAGTAGTATTATGATAAGTAAGTTGAAAAAGCTTAGCACTGGATTTTCTTTGACAGGCCTGATTGGCCATAGTGATAATATAAATATGCAAGGAGCAAAAAATAAAAAGAAGAAGTACCCAAAGTTTTTAGATAAGACGTTCGCATTGATTGATGCGATGATAAATTTTATTTTAAAACGCGAAAGTAATAACGTAAATGAAGTCCTGAAAGTAACATGGGGACCACTATTTTTTGGTCTGGTAGTAATACTCATCTTTTTTGGGATAGGTGGTATTTGGTCGGCTATAGCTCCAATTGACGGTGCGGTGCATGCAAGTGGAGAAGTTATTGTATCTTCAAATAGAAAAATAGTTCAACACTTGGGCGGAGGAATAATAAGCAAAATTTTAGTAAAAGAGGGTCAAGCAGTTAAAAAAGATGAGCCTCTAGTTTTGTTGAGTGATGTTAACGAGAAGGCGAATTTAAGTATCATCAAAGAGAAGCTCTTATCATTTTTAGCAACAGAAGCAAGGCTTCTTGCAATCAGAGTAGATTTGGACACGCTCGAGTTTCCTGATGAGGTTAAAAAATTATCTCACGATGAACTTGTAAATAAAGCGATAAAGAATCAAGTAAAGTTGTTCAACTCTCAGAGAAAGAGCATATTGGGAAAAACAGACATACTGCAACAACGTATAAAGCAGTTAAATGATGAATTAGCGGGGCTAAACTTTCAACTAAATGCAGCTCATAAGCAATATGACTTGATAACTGAGGAGTTGGAAACAAAAAGACAATTACTTGATAGTGGCCATATAAGCAAACCACACATTTTAGCTTTAGAAAAGCAGTTTGCTGAAATTGAAGGCAGAGTTGGACATTACCGTTCTGCAATATCTCAAGTGCAGCAAAAAATTGGAGAGAACGAATTAGAAATTATAAACGTGAGAAATGATTCTCAAGAAAGAGCAAACGCTGAACTTAAGGAAGTTAGTACGTCTATTGCAGACTTGAAAGAGAGACTGATGGTTGCTGAAGATTCATTAGCACGTACAATAATTAAATCGCCTCAAGATGGGATAGTCACAGATATAAGATACCATACTGAAGGTGGTGTTATACAATCTGGAGTTCCGATCATGAGCGTAGTGCCATCGGATGATGACCTAATAATAGATGCTAAAATTCAGACCAGAAACATAGAAGAGATACTGTCAGCACAAAAGAAAGATAGCAATATAGTCTCTATTGATGGGCTAGAAGGGCTAAAGGTTAAAGTTCGTTTAAGTGCTTACAGTGCACGTCGTTTAAGTTTAATTAATGGTATAGTAAGCAATATTTCTCCCGATGCCCTTGATGATCCAAGGCTAGGGCGTTATTATTCAGTACGTGTAGTGATACCAAAACCAGAGCTTGCTCAGTTTAAAAACGTATACCTATACCCTGGTATGCCAGCAGAAGTGTACATAGTTACTCAATCCCGTACTCTTTTATCATTCTTGTTTACGCCTATAATTGCAACAGTCGATAGGTCTTTTATAGAAAGGTAGCTCACTCGTTAAAGTAGTAGTGAAAGTGCCGTAATAAAATTTAGGTACATAATTAGACAATAGGCTTCTTGCACTACCTCCCAGTGTCATTCAATAGAAACGAAAAACCTACTTGACACCCTTCGCCAGCGCCCTTATCATGATAGTGAAGCTATTGTATTTGCTTTCGCCAATCTGCAGATTAAAAGGTAAGGATTACTTAATGTATCGGCGTCTTATGTTCAATTTTTTGCAGTATATAGATACTGTATGTCTTTACAAAACTTCATCTACATCTAGATTTTTATCTAAATAAGCTGAACGCGCTTATAAAGCGTTACAAGACATCAAAAAATGCCAATACTTGACAGAGATAGTAAAAGACTAGGCTCTGTGGACAAAATTTTAGAGAAGCCATACAAGAGCTCCAACAAAATTGAGAAAACCAATAAAAACCTCAGCAGTTTTATCAAATCTGGAAAAAATGCGCCTAAAATTTTTAATTTTACCAAAAAAACACTCAATCAAATGACATTCTTTGTAGATATGCTCATCGTAATACCTTTGCACTTTTCGATTCCGTTTTGGCGGAATAACTACTGTACATCCCTTGTCTTCAAGACTTGTAACAAAGGCATTGCTATCGTAGCCCTTGTCAGCTACTACAGTAGAGTTATAGATACTTTCGGTCAACACTTGTGCCTGCGTAATTTCATTTCTTTGACCAGGAGTCAGAGTAAATTTAAGTGGATTTCCAAGTGCATCGACAAGTGCATGTATTTTAGTTGTAAAGCCACCTTTGCTCCTCCCTAAAGCTTCTTGATCCTTGGAGTTTTTTGTATATCCAGATGAACATGGATGGGCTCGGATGATCGTACCGTCGATTATAGCAACTTCTAAATCAGGCTCTTGTTTAGTATATTCAAGCAATTTTTTCCAGACATCTCTTTCACACCATCTTTTAAATCGCTTATGTATACTCCTGTAATTACCATAAGTTTTTGGTAAAAGTCTCCATTGGCAACCACTTCGCACTATGTACCACACTGCCTCTATGAATATTCTTAAACGTTTTTCATCTTTGCTGTGCATTCCTTTTACGCTTTTTATGAACTCTAAAATTTGTTTCCAATTTTCCTCTTTGATGTAATATTGCATATGGTAGTTTCTCCATTTTTTACCTATTAGGCTAAACTACCATCTTTTTCTCTCTTTTCATATTTTTTGTCCACAGAGCCTAAGAGATGCCAAAGACCTTCATGAAACTTTGCCCATTTGGCTTCTCTAAAGATTTCGTTTACAGAATCTAGTAACTCAGCTATGCAGAATGAAAAAAGTTTGTATGGTATACAAATAGTGTGCTTTTTTATAATTATTTTCTATAATGCATAAACCTTTGGTCCAAGCTATAAATGCTACCATAGGCATTAAAAGTTAATTAACAAACTGCAATGTATAATGAAATAAAGACACTTGCAAGATTTTGATCTTGCAAATCATAAACTTATCATAAAGTTTAATAGTGTCTGTTACTGCTTTTAGGTGTGAGGCTAGAGGGTTATTAGCAGTAACAGACACTATTAAACTTATTATAGAATTTACTTAAAGTAAATACTTAATTTAAAATATTATAATATTTTTACTTACAATAGATTTATGTAAATGCTTTTTTCCTCAAATTAGTATTGTACTATTATACTTGTTGAATGCTAAAAAATTATTAACCATCACTAATCTCTATTTGCATAGTAAGTTTATATATACTATTATACAGTATATCACTTAGTTTTATAGCAAACAAACAAAAGATATGGTGAAGTTATTTGCACTATTGATAATATTTTACTCAAATATATCTGTTGCCTCTGCTCCTACTTCCTGGCAATTTGGATTTCCTGCTCCTGCAACTGAAGTAATGGAGGCTGTAGTTAGGTCACATTCGTTTGTGATGCTTGTGATGGTTGCAATAATGCTCTTTGTGTGGGCGCTGCTTGCTTATATAGCGTTTCGCTTTCGTAAAAGCAAAGTAACAAACATAAGTAAAACTACCCATAGTGTTCCTTTAGAAATTATTTGGTTTGTTATACCAACTATCATTGTTGGAATATTAGCCTTTGAAAACGCTAAATTACTGAAGCTACAGGAAGAAATACCGAAAGCTGATATAACACTAAAAGTTATTGGCCATCAATGGTATTGGAGCTACCAATATCCAGAATATCAAGGTGTGTCATTTGATAGTTATATTAAGGGAAAAGAAGACTTTATCGAAGGAGATTTAAAGCTATTCTCTGTTGATAACAACATCGTTTTACCCGTTAATGCTAACGTTCGTTTACAAGTTACAGCAGGAGATGTGATACACAGCTGGGGAGTACCAGCTTTCGGTGTAAAAATTGATGCAATACCAGGAAGGCTGAATGAGGCGTGGTTTAATATCAAAAAGCCTGGTGTTTATTACGGGCAGTGCTACGAATTGTGTGGTCAAGGCCATGGATTTATGCCAATTGTTGTTGAAGCAGTAAGCAAAGAAGATTTTAATAAGTGGATTGAAAATAGAAAATTAGTGAGTTAAATTTGGAGTATAGATATGAGTGACGTACCAAAGGGCATAAAGCGTTGGTTGTTTTCCACTAATCATAAAGACATAGGGACACTGTACATTATTTTTTCCATATTAGCTGGAATTATTGGTGGATTATTATCGGTGATTATTCGCACTCAGCTAATGCACATTAATATACTTAACAATAACTATCAATTATATAACGTAATGGTTACAGGGCATGCGTTGATAATGGTGTTTTTTATGATAATGCCAGCCCTCATGGGAGGATTTGGTAACTGGTTTGTGCCTCTTATGATCGGTGCACCCGATATGGCATTTCCTCGTATGAATAATTTAAGTTTTTGGTTATTAGTGTCATCTTTTATTTTGCTCATTCTCTCAGCATTTGCTGGCGAAGGTGCAGGTACGGGTTGGACTTTATATCCACCTTTATCACAGGTAATGTCCCATCCAAGTGCAGGAGTTGACCTTGCTATACTTGCACTTCATGTTGCTGGTATGTCGTCAATTGTTGGGGCGATCAACTTTATAGTTACTATATTTAACATGCGCGCAAAAGGCATGTCATTAACTAAGATGCCACTATTTGTTTGGTCTGTCTTGCTAACAGCATTTATGCTGATTGTCGCCTTACCAGTGCTTGCCGGTGCTATAACTATGCTTCTTACTGATCGCAATATTGGTACTTCCTTTTTTGATCCTGCCGGTGGTGGCGATCCTGTGTTATTTCAACATCTATTTTGGTTTTTTGGTCATCCAGAAGTTTACGTAATTATTTTTCCTGCATTTGGCATCATAAGTCAGGTTGTATCAACTTTTTCTCACAGACCTGTATTTGGTTACATAGGGATGGTTTATGCAATGATAGGTATAGCAGTATTTGGCTTTATGGTTTGGGCTCATCATATGTTCACTGTTGGGCTTAGTGCTGACGCTGCTGCATTTTTTAGCACTACCACAATTTTTATCGGTGTTATAACCGGTATAAAAGTCTTTAGTTGGATTGCAACTATGTGGGGCGGAGCAATTGAGTTTAAAACCCCTATGCTATTTGCGTTGGGTTTTATTTTCATGTTTGTTGGCGGTGGCATAACGGGAATAATTCTTTCTCATGGTGGAATAGATAAGCTCCTGCACGACACCTATTATGTTGTTGCTCACTTCCATTATGTCATGTCACTTGCTGCATTATTTGGAGCTTTTGCTGGCTTTTATTATTGGATTGGTAAAATGTCGGGTAAACAATATAATGAGCGCTTAGGTCAAATCCACTTTTGGCTTACTTTTATTAGCACCAATATCACTTTTTTACCTCAACATTTTTTAGGATTAGCTGGTATGCCAAGGCGTATACCTGATTATCCTGATGCGTTTATCTCTTGGAATTATATATCCTCAATTGGTTCGTATATGTCCTTTGTTTCAGTTATGTTTTTTGTGTTTATAGTTATACATCTCTTCAAATGGGGCAAAAAAGCTGGAGATAATCCTTGGGAAGGTGACACCTTGGAATGGACGGTATCTTCACCACCGCCTTTTCATACTTTCGAAAAACCACCAGTGATAAAATAGAATGCATACAAGTGTTTTGCTCAATGTTGAATCAACAATACTGGATTTTTGGCGTTTGCTGAAGCCAAGGATAATGTATCTTGTGGTATTTACTGCAGTTGCTGGTATGGTTACTGCACCAGGTAGTATACACCCTTTTCTAGCACTAATATCTCTTATATGTGTTGCTCTTGGCTCAGGATCTGCAGGTGCTATAAATATGTGGTATGACAAAGACATAGATCTGCTCATGGAAAGGACAAAAAACCGCCCTATACCTTCAGGTAGAGTTTCTGCAGAAAGCGCGCTTGAATTTGGTATAACTCTTGGAATATTGTCAGTATTTATCATGGCAATAGCAGTAAATTATATTTCTGCTGCTTTGCTTGCAGTTAGCATATTATTTTACGTTTTCGTATATACAATTTGGCTAAAAAGGCGTACTCCGCAGAATATCGTTATCGGTGGTGCAGCAGGTGCTTTTCCTCCAATGATTGGCTGGGCAGCTGTAACTAATTCTGTCAGTTGGGAAAGTTTCATTTTATTTTTAGTAATTTTTATGTGGACTCCGCCACACTTTTGGGCCCTATCTTTAAATAAGTCTGAAGACTATGCAAAGGCATCGATTCCAATGTTCAATATTGTTTATGGTCCGGAAAAAACAAGAAAATATATATTAATTTATAGTGTCTTGCTGGTGCTAACTAGCTTGCTTCCAGCTCTATTCTTGAAAAAGGCTTTACTTTATCTAAGCATGGCAATTTTTGTAGGTTGCATCTTTATTTGGTACGCTGTATCTGTTATGAAGTTCAAGAACCACAACTCACAGAAACAAATGTTTTCTTATTCAATTTCTTATCTATTTTCCCTATTTGCCAGTATTATTTTTTGTTCTATTGATTTATTTTAGTTATGAAAGAACGGCAGAAGTATAAAAACTATTTTTTACTTTTCCTTTTGGTAATGCTCGTTGTCACACTTTTTTTTGTTTCTATAATAAAATTTAAAGGTGCAGCTTAAACTACCTTTAGAAATTGTGCTTTCATAGAAGCAACTATATACTTTATTAATTCATTACAGTGAAAGATGAGCAAAAAGGAAGTGACAATATATACGGATGGGGCGTGTTCTGGTAATCCTGGAGCGGGAGGATGGGCAGCTATCATATTATTTCAAGATTATAGAAAAGACATTTATGGTAGAGAAGAAAATACCACAAATAATAAAATGGAGTTAACAGCAGTAATCAATGGACTGAAAGCGTTAAAATTTTCTTGTAATATTAATTTATATACGGATAGTCTCTATGTTAAACATGGTATAACAGAGTGGATAAATAAGTGGAAAATGAATGGCTGGAAAACAAGCAATAAAAAATCAGTAAAAAATATGGAATTGTGGAAAGAGCTAGACAACGTTGCTTCACAACACGAAATTGATTGGAAGTGGGTTAAAGCACACAGTGGCGATAAGTATAATGAGGAGGCTGATAGTTTAGCAAGAAAAGCAATAATCGATGCTTAAAAAAATTACTATATTATTTTCCGTAGCTTTATTATTCATATTGTGCTTCTTTATTTTTTTTAAGCCTTTAGGAATCAATATTAATTATATTAATTTCTATGTTAAACATAAAATATCAAAAATATTTGTTGGCTCAAGCGTTAATATGGAGAATACCTCAGTTGTTTGGCAGAAAGATGGCAAAGATCCGTATTTAGTCATTACAGATTTGGCAATAGCAAACCCTAATTTTACTATAAAAGTTCCTGAGCTTTTTGTACATTTTAAGTTAAGTTCCTTATTTAAAGCTAGCACAAATCTCTCTCAGGTTTCAGCTGATAATGTGCATGTATGTATCAAGAGAGAAGAAACTAATGTTAATCCGCAAAACTCATTAGACCTTTTGGATAATCATTATTTAAGTAATAACCGCCTTCCTTCGGTGTCATTCCAGCGCGTGACGCTGGAATCTAGAAAAAAAGAAACAAGTAGTCAAGCTACTTGGATGACAAGGACGAGTGCTGGGATGACAGGAAAAAAAGATACTGGGATGACAGGGAAGAATTTCAAGATGACAGAAAGTAGTGCAAAAAATCTATTAAAAACAATAAGGGAATTTTTTTTTGACTTAAATGCGGATTCAAAAATTGAATTTACTAACATCGCTATTAATAAAGGCACGGAAGATGAATTTTTTATTGATAAATTGTATATAGGGAAGGGGGAAGATTTTAATGTTTTAGATATTCATGTGAATACAAAAGATGGAAAGGGATTTTTGGATGATTTATCAATTACGATAAAAAATCGCAACAATTTGTTAAATGTGTACGGGACATTTTATGATCTAAAATTGGGACTATTGAGCGAGTTTTCTACATTAGTTAAAAGCTACAATTTGGACAAAAATGTAGGATTCAAAGGAAGCTTCTCAGTGAAAATTAATAAAAAGGATGAAATTGTAGATGGAAATATATACGTATTGAATACAGAAAATTATTTGAACAAAAATTTAGCCTTAACTAATGTAAATATAAATTTAACATATAGTGATGGAATTATTAGTGTAAAAAACTTCCATTTTAAGTTAAATGACACGTATCTCTCTTTAATAGGCAAGATGAACTTTAGTACAAGCCATGCTTTGCTTAGAATTAATATTAGTAAGTTTGCTGCAAAGGATTTATGTACTTATGTACCAGATGGTGTAGTAAATAGTAAATTAAAAAGCTGGTATTGTGATAATATTGATGGGAATGTTTTAAACACAATTGTAAGTTTCAATGGCAAAATTAAAAATTTATTTAATAACGATCTGTCAGATATCGTAGTAGTTGCTGATATAGAAAACGGTAGCGTAAAATTTGATGAAGATTTTGAGCAAGTAAAGGAATTAAAGGGTGATTTGATCATCAAGAATAACGATCTTGAAATTACTGTAAATAGTGCTAAGTTTCAGAATTTCACTATTAATGGTGGTGATATTGAAATGAAATCTCTCAATAAGGAAAATTCAGTTCTAACCATTAATGGCCAAGCTGTAAGTGATGCATATGGTTTATATGAGCCTATAAGATTTAAGCTGGATGATGTGGTGAAGGTTGAAAGGGATAAAGTAAGTGGAATGGCAAAATCTGTATTCAGTTTTCGCATTTTTAATCTAAATGCTGATGACAAAAAAGTAGATTTTTCGGCCAATTTTCATTCCGAAATTGACAATTTGGCCGTCTATAATGCAAGTCTTGGTAAATATGATATTAAGCTTAGTTTTGGCAGTGACTTTATAGATTTAAATGGTAGTGGTATGGTGAATAACACACAGCTATTATTTGACCTGAAAAGTAGCAATAGGAATGAAAGTTTCGCCTGGAATTTGACCGGAGATTTACCTGCTCAAATATTTAATTTTGATAGTGGCTATGTCAGTGCAAATTTAGAGTCAGTGATAAATCAAGATAAGACGGGGTATGTTAATGGTGATATAGATTTATCAGAATTTGAATCACATTCAAGCTACTTAGGGTGGAAAAATCGCTTTGAAGATCACAATAAAATTTTGTTTTCTACAAGGTTAAAAGGAGCAGGTGAATTGTTAGTAGATAAATTAGACATTGTAGGAAATGACCTAGATATAAAATTCAGCGGAAGAGTAGAAAATGGAAATTTATATTTAAATTCTAGTAGCTTTAAATTGCCTGATAATGATTTTAGTATAGAAATTGAATCAGGTAAGGAGAAAAATGCCATAACTATTTATGGTGAGGAAATTAACTTAAGTGATATTTTAGGCTTGCTTGGCAAAAACAGTAATGGATTAAATAAAGATATAGAGATTAGTATGAATGTTGACAATGTAATTATGAAAGAAGGCATCGTTATCAAAAATGCTAAGCTGAATGTAACCTGTACTAAAGGTAATTGCAATGGAAGTCAATTTACAGGGCAGTTTCTGGAAGATAGCAGCAACATACTAGCAGAATACAGTGGAATAGGGCTCGAAATATATGCGGATAATTCAGGTATGCTTTTGCGTTCCTTAGGCATTAGTAAATCAATTAAAAACGGCAAATTGTCTTTTTATCTCTCTCCTCAGAGAGAAAGTGGAGAACATTATGGTACGTTATCCATTAGCAATTTCTACATCAAAGATGCTCCACTACTTACTACTTTATTGTCGATGTCTTCATTGCCTGGCATTGTAAATGCCATAAAAAATGAAGGTGTATACTTTTATAAATGTAATGCACCTTTCTCATACAAAGACGGCTCTGTCGAAATTGAAGAATCTTGGCTTGAAGGAGCGGAATTAGGCATTAGCACTAGCGGTAAGCTCGACATTAGAAATTATAAATTCCAAGTTGAAGGACAGGTAATACCAGCATATTCAATTAATAAATCTTTGTTAAAAATTCCTATAATTGGGAAACTTCTTACTGGCGGGAAAAGTAGGGGAATCGTTTCAATAGACTATAAAGCAAGTGGTGATGACAAAAACAATAACGTATCTGTTGATCTTATCTCTTCGCTAACTCCAAACCTATTAAAGAGGTTATTGGGAGTGTTTGATCGCATTATGACAAAAACTAACAAGGCTATTGTCAGCAATTAAAGTGGTATGAAAAAAAAAATTTGGTTCAATATGACCAAAAGGGAAGTTGTTCAACAGTATCTGTTCAGCGGAGTGGCAAAATAAGGTAGACGAGAAAAGACAACTATAGGAACAAATGGGTGTCATGCAAGTAGCTGACACTGGTTTCCATTCAAAAGGGCAGTGCCCAGACACTGGGATCCAGAAAATTTGATTGTGTACTATATAGCATTTTCGATCAAAAGCTGGATTCCAGTGTCAAGCACTGGAATGACATCAAGGGGCACTGGAATTTTTGTTTCAATATTTGTACATTAGCCATGCATCTGAACAGATACTGTAAATTAGCTATAGCCCATCAGATGAGTTGTAATGGTTATAATTGTCTGATAAGTGATCTCTAACATCGTGACCTAACTCATTGGCATCAGGCTTAACATCGTGATCTAACTCATTAGCATCGAGCTTAAACAAAGAAAGATTGTCATCAGATTTTTCCTCTTTAGACCCAAATAACCATGAAAAGAGTGATGAGATAGAATCAATAATAGATTTAATTGTTGAAAAAATATTGGATAAGAAACTACTGGGTTGCTGAGTATCCTCTTCGGCTGATCCTGGTTCAGGTTCTTTTCCTGCTGTGTCATCCACATCTTGTTCAGGTTTACCTCTGCTTATGAGTGTCTTATCTAACCATTTAGATATATTCTTGTCGGGATTATGAAAATACATTTGACTTATCTCCTTATTTTCATCAATGTAAATCACTAAAGTTGTATTCTCGTTTCCCAATCCATCACATTCACTAACGAGCGATTCATGAGAGTTCTTAATGTCTTTAATAAATTGAAGTTTTTCTTCTTCTGCTGAAAGATAATCTCTGTGTTCTGCTCTATAAGTGGTGCCTTTGTATTTAAAACTAAACATTGATCCATGGTCTTCATATTCATCTACTAGGCTCTGTGGACAAAAAATATGAAAAGAGAGAAAAAGATGGTAGTTTAGCCTAATAGGTAAAAAATGGAGAAACTACCATATGCAATATTACATCAAAGAGGAAAATTGGAAACAAATTTTAGAGTTCATAAAAAGCGTAAAAGGAATGCACAGCAAAGATGAAAAACGTTTAAGAATATTCATAGAGGCAGTGTGGTACATAGTGCGAAGTGGTTGCCAATGGAGACTTTTACCAAAAACTTATGGTAATTACAGGAGTATACATAAGCGATTTAAAAGATGGTGTGAAAAAGATGTCTGGAAAAAATTGCTTGAATATACTAAACAAGAGCCTGATTTAGAAGTTGCTATAATCGACGGTACGATCATCCGAGCCCATCCATGTTCATCTGGATATACAAAAAACTCCAAGGATCAAGAAGCTTTAGGGAGGAGCAAAGGTGGCTTTACAACTAAAATACATGCGCTTGTCGATGCACTTGGAAATCCACTTAAATTTACTCTGACTCCTGGTCAAAGAAATGAAATTACGCAGGCACAAGTGTTGACCGAAAGTATCTATAACTCTACTGTAGTAGCTGACAAGGGCTACGATAGCAATGCCTTTGTTACAAGTCTTGAAGACAAGGGATGTACAGTAGTTATTCCGCCAAAACGGAATCGAAAAGTGCAAAGGTATTACGATGAGCATATCTACAAAGAACGTCATTTGATTGAGTGTTTTTTTGGTAAAATTAAAAATTTTAGGCGCATTTTTTCCAGATTTGATAAAACTGCTGAGGTTTTTATTGGTTTTCTCAATTTTGTTGGAGCTCTTGTATGGCTTCTCTAAAATTTTGTCCACAGAGCCTAGTTCATGAATACTCTTGACATTTTGTATAGCTTTAAATTTTTCTTCTTCTGAAAGGTTCTTGTGATATTTATAAAGTGTACCTTTATATTTAAATTGAAACATCGATCCACGGTCTTCATATTCATCTAATCCAGAGTTCTTGATACGTTGTATAATTTGAAATTTTTCTTCTTCTGAAAGATCTTTGCGGTATATACTACCAGTTGTATCCTTATATTTAAATTGAAACATCCATCCACGGTCTTTATATTCATCTACACCCATCTGCTTGCAAATAGCTTTATAATTTTTTTCTTCTACCTCTCGTCCAACAACATTTGCTATGAGTTCAGTATCCAGAATATTCAAAAGACCTGCTGCGAATCAAGCGATAAAAAAAAGGAAAGGAGGGTGAATAAAATCAAGGTTAACTAAAAGGCGTGCTTAAGATTTACAATACCAGCAATAATATTGAACCTCAAGTTATATTTTTTCTGAAAATTGCGATAAACATTCGACATAATCTTAAATATCTTTATCTCTCGGATCTTATTTTCTACTCTCATTCTAAATGATGCTAACCTTCTATTATGCTCTTTCTGCTCTGGAGTTAATGGCTTTTTACGATACTTTTTATATGGAATTATAACATTGCTTTGCAATTTTTGCCAACCTTGATATCCAGAATCAGCATGTTTTATGCTATCAAGTGGTAAATATTTTTCTTGTTTCCTTATGCGAAAATCACTAATTCTACCACGGTATGACTTTGACACTGATAAAATTCTTCCTCCTTCTTCGATAATAATCTCAGTTTTCATAGTGTTGGTTCTTTTTTTTCCTGAATATGATTTCTTCCGTTTTTTACTATCTTCTGGCCTCTGTATTTGCTGTTCTGTAACATCAGCCAAAATCTTCAGTATTTTTTCTGGCGTCATACTTCTATCTTTTGTTATAGTCACTTTTTTGGCGAGTAATGGCTCTATTCTCTTAAGTAACCTACATACATTTGCGTTGTGCACATTGAATAGGCATCCTAAAAATCTATGTGTTATGTAAGTGCGATAGTACAAAATTACGCAAAACAACTTATCTTCCAGAGTTGGTAGTTTTGATCTTCTACCATGACACTTTTTCTGTTTTTCAAGTTTTTTCCATCCAGACCTCACTTTTTCTACTACTTTTTCGAACTCCTCTATACTTAAACCTGTTATATTACGAAAGTTTCTTGGGTGTTTTTTCATATTATAGTAACTAAAGCTCATTTTTTTTCCTTACTTGATCTGCTTATTCTTCTTCTACCCCTCTCACATCATTTTTTCAATCACCTTTTGCAGCAGGTCTTATGTACCACACTGCCTCTATGAATATTCTTAAACGTTTTTCATCTTTGCTGTGCATTCCTTTTACGCTTTTTATGAACTCTAAAATTTGTTTCCAATTTTCCTCTTTGATGTAATATTGCATATGGTAGTTTCTCCATTTTTTACCTATTAGGCTAAACTACCATCTTTTTCTCTCTTTTCATATTTTTTGTCCACAGAGCCTAGTGTGTTATTAAAGTAAATTGTCATATAGTCTCTTGTGGTATATTGATAACTTTCTCCATCTAGTCTGCTACTTTGTGCGTTAGAACTATTGTTGCTTTTGAAATAACCAAATATGTTGTACATTTTGAGCCGCCATTAATTACTAACATACACATATTATATATTGATAAATTAAAATAGTCAAGGATAAATTAAGGATTTAGTGTATTGATTAAGCACTTAGAGAGCGCTCTGTATAATAATTTAAAATGGAGCTGGAGCTTTGTAGTACAATGTTTTCAAACGTTTAATATAATATTGACTTTACCACGATAGTTACTTTAAATTAGTAACTATTGTTGCAGTTAAAGTATCGATGCCTTTTTTCTTTTATTTTTTTGCAATTCTTAGCATTTTATCTGCTGTTTGTGTAATTAGCGTAAGAAATCCTGTGCATGCAGTATTATTTTTAATTTTTACCTTCGTTAATTCTGCAGTTCTTTTTATTCTCCTTGGAGCTGAATTCATCGCTATGATGGTGCTGATAGTATACATCGGTGCAGTTGCAGTGTTGTTCCTCTTTGTAGTTATGATGCTCGATATTGACTACATAAGGTTGCGCCAGGGTTTTGCAAAGCATTGCACTCTTGGTGCTATGTTGTGTGTTGTGTTTTTTCTAGTCATCAGCTTTGTAATCCGCAGCTCAGCACCGAATATAAGCAATGTTATAAACTATAATACCAATAATGTGAAAGCTATTGGTAATTTGCTGTATACCGACTACATGTACGCTTTTCATCTTTCTGGTATTCTGCTGCTTGTTGCAATTGTCGGTGCAATTGCTCTTACTTTGCAGGACAAGAAAAAAGGAGTTAAAAAACAGAATGTATTAAAGCAATTGACACAATCTTCATCTGTAAAATTGATTAAGGCTAAATTTGGAAAAGGAGTAGAATGGAAATAGGATTAAATCACTTTTTGATAGTTGCTGCTGTTTTGTTCACTATTGGAGTGTGCGGTATTTTCATCAACCGTAAGAGCATAATCAATATATTGTTATCAATAGAAATATTATTGCTGGCAATTAATATCAACTTAGTTGCTTTTTCTGCCTTTATGAATGATATAGTTGGGCAAATTTTTGTGATGTTTGTGTTGACTGTTGCGGCAGCAGAGTCAGGAGTTGGGCTTGCAATATTGGTTGTATATTATAGAAGCCGTGGCAATATAGATGTTGAACAAGCAAATTTAATGAAAGAATGAAAGTATGATGGATATACTGAAATTAATAGTATTTTTGCCACTTTTTGGTTCGCTATTTGCAACACTTTTTAGAAAAAGTCAGTTAGTTACAACGGCAGGGATTGGAATATCTGCAGTTTTATCTTGGTATGTTTTTCTCACCTTCTCTGAAAATTATCACTTGAGTTTATTTCCTTTGTTTTCATTAAGTGTATTAAAAGTAAATTGGGCAATTAGTGTGGATGCTCTCTCATCCTTAATGCTTATTGTTATTACCACCGTTTCACTAGTAGTCCACCTCTATTCTATCGGTTATATGGAGCATGATAAAGGGAAGTCGAGGTTTTTTTCTTACCTATCGCTATTTACGTTTTGCATGATTGTGCTGGTTGTAAGCGATAATTTCGTGCAGCTTTTTTTTGGCTGGGAAGGGGTTGGCCTATGTTCTTATTTACTCATAGGATTTTGGTTTCAAAAATATTCTGCCAATAATGCAGCACTCAAAGCATTTGTTGTGAATAGGGTAGGGGACTTTGCACTATTGATTGGAATCTTTCTTATTTATTATACATTTAATTCTCTAGAATTTGCATATATATTTGATACAACTGATTTTCTTGGCACTCAAAACATTCGTGTGTTCTGCTGTGAATTTAAAATAATGCATATAATATGCATATTACTTTTTATTGGCTGTATGGGAAAATCCGCGCAACTTGGCCTACATGTTTGGTTACCAGATGCAATGGAAGGGCCAACTCCTGTTTCTGCACTCATTCACGCAGCAACGATGGTAACAGCAGGTATATTTTTAGTAGCAAAGTGTTCTCCATTGTTTGAGTTATCAAATGTGGCACGAGAATTAATAGTTATCGTTGGTGCACTTACTGCTTTTTTTGCAGCCACCGTTGCGATTACTCAGAACGATATAAAGAAAATAATTGCTTATTCAACCTGCAGTCAACTTGGTTATATGTTCATGGCATGTGGGCTTTCTGCTTACAATGTTGCTATTTTTCATTTAATGACACACGCTTTTTTTAAAGCTCTACTATTTCTTGGTGCTGGCAATGTGATTCATGCAATGCATCATGAGCAAAACATTCAGAAAATGGGAAATTGCTGGAAGAAAATCCCTTGCACTTACACTCTCATGTGGATTGGGTCTCTTGCGCTTTCTGGAATATTTCCATTTGCAGGTTTTTACTCAAAGGATTTGATAATTGAACATGCTTATAGCACGGATAGCTTTGCTTTTGTAATAAGCTTAGTTGTTGCATTCTTCACAGCGTTTTACTCTTGGAGGTTATTGCTTCTTGTGTTCCATAGCCAAAAACAAAGTAAAATTAATATACATGAGGCACCAAAGATTATGCTTATACCATTACTGATACTTGCTTTTGGATCAGTATTTTCTGGAATATGGGGAGCAAATATTTTGAACATAACTAGTAATGCGTTTTGGAAATCAAGTTTAGTGATGATTGATGAGCATGGAGTTCATAATTTCTTTATAAAACTACTGCCAACCTTAGCAAGCCTAAGTGGAATAGCACTTGCGTACCTAATTTACCAATATCAAGTAATTAGGCAAATTAAGAGTAAATTTTTACTTAAGTTTTTGCAGAATAAATGGTACTTTGATGAGGTGTATGAGTTTGTTATAATTGCACCGATAAGGTTTATATCTAGGCTTCTATGGAAGTTTGATGTTAAGGCTATTGATTCATTTGGGCCAAATGGTGTTGTAAGGTTGGTTAATGAATGTTCAAAAAGTTCTATAAAGTTACAAACTGGTTATATATTTGATTATGCATTTATTATGTTTGTTACTTTAATAATCGGTGCTTTATATATTATTGGAATTAAATAGAAGGTGTTGTTACTTAGTATATTTTTGCTTCCACTGATAGGAGCGTTGATTTTATCCTTAATCAGGATTAATCATCAATCTATACACTTAAGATTCCTTGCTCTATTTTTTGCTGTACTTCCATTTTTGCTTAGCATTGTAGTTTGTATAGAATTTGATTATAACGATGCGGACTTTCAGTTTGTCAGCTACCCAATTAGAAATGTTGGAATAGGGATAGATGGTATATCGTTGCTTTTCCTTCTGCTTACAACTTTCTTGTTTGTAATTTGTATACTCTACAACTGCAAAATGAGTTATACAACCCTTAGGCCATATATGGCATTATTTCTACTGCTTGAGAGTTTTGTAGTCGGTTTTTTCGTTTCACTGAATGCTATAAGCTTTTATGTGTTTTTTGAAGCTGTTTTAATACCAATGTTCTTTATTATTGGCATTTGGGGAGGAAAACACAGGGTATATGCAACGTTTAAGTTGTTTCTTTATACATTAACTGGCTCATTATTATTTCTACTTGGATTGGTGTACATCTATAGCACTTTTGGGACGTTTAATATACAAAAATTAGCTACATTAGTGCCAAACCTTGATCTTGAAGTGCAGTCATTGCTGTGGATTGCATTTTTTATTTCTTTTGCAGTAAAAGTACCGATGTTTCCATTTCACACTTGGCTTCCTGATGCACATGTGCAATCACCAACTTCTGGATCTGTGATTTTAGCTGGCTTGCTTATTAAAATGGGGGGATATGGATTTTTAAGGTTTTCTATTCCAATGCTTCCTCAGGCAAGTTTGTATTTTTCAAATTTCGTTGTTGTGCTGAGCATTATTGCGGTGATATATGCTTCGCTAGTTGCGTTTGCTCAAGATGATATAAAGAAGTTAATAGCTTATTCTTCAATAGCACATATGGGGATCGTTACCGCTGGCCTCTTTTCATTTTGTGAGGAAGGAGTACTGGGTAGCATATTTCAAATGATTAGTCATGGCCTTATTTCTGCTGCTTTATTTTTATGTGTTGGAATGCTATATACTCGAACTGGGACTTTGGAGATTGCAAAATATTTTGGCATAGTAAACACAATGCCAAAATTTGGTTTTATGTTCATTTTATTTTCAATGGCTTCAATAGGGCTACCTGGAACATCTGGGTTCGTAGGTGAGTTTTTGGCTATGATTGGAATGTTTAAGAGCATAGGGTTTTTTACAGGATTTATCGCACTTGGCACTATTTTAAGCGCAGTTTATATGCTGAATTTATGTAAGCAAATAATATGGGGGGTTAGCTATTCTAAATTATTAAATAACCGCTTGGATAGCATAGAATTTTCTGTCTTAATTCTGCTTGCAGTGTTTGTTATTTTGCTTGGATTCTACCCAACCCTTGCACTGAATTATTTGAAGCCATGCATGGCAAATTTGTTAGTCAAATATAATGCGCTATGAACTATATACAGATATTGCCGGAAACGTTCTCTATTATCTCCTCGTTAGTGTTGCTGCTGCTTGGGATTATATTTAACCGCCGCACTATCAATTTACTAGCACTTGGCTGCACAGTGGTAACCTTGATTATTTTAATTCTTTCGGCAAAAAACAATGAAATTTTTCTCTTTAATTCGTTGTTAAAACTCAATTTATACATCAGGTCAGCCCAAGGGTTAATTCTCAGCACAGGAATTTTAATACTTTTGATGCTGAATTTATCAAAATATGACTATAAATATGAATTTTCAATACTGATTCTTTTTGCACTGTTTGGCATGATAACTTTGGTTTCAGCAAATAGTCTGATTTCTTTTTACTTAGCTTTTGAGTTGATGAGTATATCTTTATATGTTCTTGCGAGCTTTAATAAAGATTCAGCTTATTCATGTGAAGCAGGAGTGAAATATTTTACACTCAGTGCATTATCTTCCTGCATTATGCTATATGGAATGTCGCTACTTTATGGATATACAGGACAAGTCAATTTCTCTGAGCTCGGTTCATTCTTGCAAAGCCATCAGATAACTTATGGAATAGTTTTTGGGTTAGTTTTTATCCTTATTGGTTTGTGTTTCAAGCTTGCTATTGCTCCTTTTCATATGTGGGCTCCAGATGTCTATCAAGGTGCACCTACCATAGTAACTGCGTTTTTTTCTACGGCCCCAAAAGCTGCACTTGTAACATTTTTAATTCGATTGATGAATGAAGAGTTAGTAAATGTAAAAAGTTATGTTCAGCCTATTTTCTTATACGTTTCAGCATTGTCTGTGCTTATCTCAGCTTTTGGGGCCTTGCGTCAGCAAAACTTAAAAAGGCTGCTTGCTTACAGTTCAATTGGTCACATTGGTTTTATATTTGCTTCACTTTCTATTTTTACACAAGCAGGAACAGATAGTGCTTTAATGTATCTGGTGATATATATCATCACAAGCATAGGGCTATTCTCATATCTCGTACAAATTGACGATGACGATTGTGATATTGCAAATTTATCTGGTATAGGGAAGAAACGCCCAATTGTAGCATTTCATCTTTCTGTGCTGTTACTCTCGATGTCGGGAATACCTCCACTTGCGGGTTTTATCGCTAAATTTTTTATATTCAAAAGTTTAATAAATTCTGGCTTTATCAGCCTGTCCTTGATTCTTGTAATAGCAAGTGTGATATCATGCTACTATTATTTAAATATCATGAAAGTTATGTATTTTGATAAAGCTAGTGGTAATAAGGTTGCTTATTCTAAGGGCCTATTCATTATCACTTCGGTGGCTTCACTGATTAACCTCGTTCTTTTCTTGTACGTTTTACTCACTCATTGAACTAAAGGGCTGACAAAGTGACCCCTGAGGGCTTTCGTATTCATCATTACAAAGAAGTTTCAAGCACTAATAAAGAAGCGTTGGATTTAATTGGGAGAGGAATATCTAATGAAACTATTATTATTGCCGACAAACAAACAGAGGGTAGAGGGCGCACTGGAAAAAACTGGATTTCTCCAGAGGGTAATTTTTATGCGAGTTTGGTGATAAACCTCTTTAACGATTATCTGAATGAAAGCCAGCTTTCGGTGTCATTCCAGCGCGTGACGCTGGAATCTAGAAAAAAAGAAGAATGGATCCCAGTGTCAAGCACTGGGATGACATCAGAGGGCATTGGGATGACAGAGAAGGGTTTGGTGAATAAAATTGCGGATGTTAGCAAATTAACAGAATTGACTTTTGTTACTGCCCTTGCTGTTGGCAACACATTACTGTCACTTATAGCTGATAGTAACGTTCAATACAAATGGCCAAATGATGTCTTAGTTGATAGTAAAAAAATCAGTGGAATATTGCTTGAAAAAAGATCCAATTCGAATTGGCTCATTATAGGAATTGGAATTAATGTCAATCATGCACCACTTCCAGGAACAACGTGCATTAGCAATTACGGTGAGTCTGTGTCTAATACAGACCTGTTAAAAGAATTAATAATAAACTTTAATAAGCTAAGAAAGCAATGGCTATTTGATGGGTTTTATGCTATAAGAAAAATGTGGTTAAAAAAAGCATTCAAGATGAATGAGCAAATCAGTGTAAAGTTAGCTGACAAATTGTATGAAGGAATTTTTGCTGATATAGATAAAAGTGGTAAATTGGTGTTGCAGCAAAAAGATGAAAGCTTAATTTATTTTGATGCAGGTGAGTTATTTATTGATAATGCATTATGAATACATATGTAATTTTTGCTTACCTTATTAGTTTTACGTTGATTACCGGAGAACTGATTTTTACCATTTCTTGCTATATTAAAAGTAAAAAAATTCTAGAAAGCCTAAAAGATAATAATGAAGAAGAAACATAAGCGATTACTTATAACTTCAGGAATTTTCTGCTTTTTAAGCTGCATAGTCTTTTTTATTTTAACAACGCTCAAAGAAAATATCTCATTTTTCTATACAGTAAGTGAAGCCATAGTCTTGCCAAATAATCAAAAGCCAATCCGTGTTGGTGGAATGGTTGTTGAAAATAGCGTGATACGGAGCGAAAGTGAAGTGATTTTTCAAATGACAGATTTTAACAAAAGCGTTATGGTGAAATATCAAGGGATACTTCCACCAATGTTTTCAGAAAAAAGTGGTATTGTTGTGCAAGGTAAAATGTTTGATAATAGTACCTTTCTTGCAGATACGGTGTTTGCAAAACATGATGAGAACTATATGCCGAAAGTTTTAAAATAGATTCCTTAACCTAGGCTCTGTGGACAAAAAATATGAAAAGAGAGAAAAAGATGGTAGTTTAGCCTAATAGGTAAAAAATGGAGAAACTACCATATGCAATATTACATCAAAGAGGAAAATTGGAAACAAATTTTAGAGTTCATAAAAAGCGTAAAAGGAATGCACAGCAAAGATGAAAAACGTTTAAGAATATTCATAGAGGCAGTGTGGTACATAGTGCGAAGTGGTTGCCAATGGAGACTTTTACCAAAAACTTATGGTAATTACAGGAGTATACATAAGCGATTTAAAAGATGGTGTGAAAGAGATGTCTGGAAAAAATTGCTTGAATATACTAAACAAGAGCCTGATTTAGAAGTTGCTATAATCGACGGTACGATCATCCGAGCCCATCCATGTTCATCTGGATATACAAAAAACTCCAAGGATCAAGAAGCTTTAGGGAGGAGCAAAGGTGGCTTTACAACTAAAATACATGCGCTTGTCGATGCACTTGGAAATCCACTTAAATTTACTCTGACTCCTGGTCAAAGAAATGAAATTACGCAGGCACAAGTGTTGACCGAAAGTATCTATAACTCTACTGTAGTAGCTGACAAGGGCTATGATAGCAATGCCTTTGTTACAAGTCTTGAAGACAAGGGATGTACAGTAGTTATTCCGCCAAAACGGAATCGAAAAGTGCAAAGGTATTACGATGAGCATATCTACAAAGAACGTCATTTGATTGAGTGTTTTTTTGGTAAAATTAAAAATTTTAGGCGCATTTTTTCCAGATTTGATAAAACTGCTGAGGTTTTTATTGGTTTTCTCAATTTTGTTGGAGCTCTTGTATGGCTTCTCTAAAATTTTGTCCACAGAGCCTAACATTTATTGATTAATTTATTGTTAAATTGGTATATATTACAATTGTAATAACCAACATTACTTGTGTAGAGAAAAGTTACGAAAAGAAATAGAGATTTTCAGGGAAGTAGTATAAAATCCTCATAGATTAAAATAAGCTGCTTTGACAGGTTTTGTGGCGGCTAGAGCTGTATAGACTGGTGGAGGCAAGCGGGATCGAACCGCTGACCTTCTGCGTGCAAAACAGATGCTCTACCAGCTGAGCTATACCCCCAGGTAATTCTTGCTTAAAGCATAAATCACTCAGGCTGAAATGCAAGAAATATTTATCTATTAGGCTATTGCTAAATAGTGTACAAATTCTGCAGGGTGTACACACTTCTCTATTTTTTTGTCTCCTTAGCGTTATACGTCACACCATCCAAATAAATCTGTGAACTGAAAATTAACAAGAAGTTTTCCTTTAAAAATTTTTTAACTAAATTATCACTAACGCAGTATATTATATAATTTATTTAACCACACATGAAAATTTTAGTTTGATTAAAACGGATAAAAACTGTATTGATGTTTAGTATAGCTGAAAAATGAAATGATCCCGTAGCTCAGCCGGTAGAGCAACTGACTTTTAATCAGTGGGTCACGCGTTCGAATCGCGTCGGGATCACTCACAAATTTTGAAAAACATGCTAAAAGAACAAGACAAAATATTCACCAACCTAAATGGTAAAGGAACTCCACTACTTGAGGGTGCAAAAAAACGTGGTAGCTGGCAAAAAACAAAGGAGTTACTGGATTTAGGATCAGAAAAGATCATTGATGAAGTAAAGAAATCTGGTTTGAGAGGTCGAGGGGGTGCAGGATTTTCCACCGGCCTTAAGTGGAGCTTTATGCCCAAAAATCTCCCAAAAGCATATTTAGTAGTCAATGCAGATGAGTCAGAACCTGGTACATGTAAAGATAGAGATATATTGCGATATGAGCCACATAAGTTACTTGAGGGAATTCTCCTGGCCAGCAGAGCGATCAGCGCATCAGTTGCGTATATTTATATCAGGGGTGAATTTTATAATGAATATTTAGTTCTAAAAAAAGCACTTGAGGAAGCCTATAAAGAAAACTTAATTGGAAAAAATGCCTGCAAATCAGGTTATGATCTTGATGTGTTTATCCATAGGGGTGCAGGAGCTTACATATGTGGAGAAGAAACAGCTCAACTTGAATCAATTGAAGGAAAAAAGGGCTTTCCTCGCATGAAGCCTCCATTTCCCGCAGGTGTTGGACTTTTTGGCTGCCCAACCACAATAAACAACGTTGAAACTATAGCCATGGTTCCAGATATTCTGAATCGCGGAGGAGAATGGTTTGCATCTCTTGGTAAACCAAATAATACTGGTACCAAGGTCTTTTGTATTTCAGGGCACGTAAACAACCCGTGTAATGTTGAAGAAGAGCTCGGAATTCCATTACGTGAATTAATTGAAAAATACGCAGGTGGAGTGCAAGGAGGTTGGGATAATTTACTTGCTGTAATACCTGGTGGGTCTTCAGTGCCATTAATTCCAAAATCTATATGTGATACTATTGAAATGGATTTTGATTCATTAAGAACTGCACAATCAGGGCTTGGTACTGCTGCTGTAATAGTGATGGATAAATCAACTGATATAATAGCTGCAATAGAGAGGTTATCACACTTTTATATGCATGAGTCCTGTGGACAATGCACACCATGCCGTGAAGGTACTGGATGGATGTGGAGGATTATGAAGAGGATGGTGGCAGGAGATATTAAGCCTGATGAAATAGATAAGCTGCTTGACCTTACAACTCAAATAGAAGGACATACAATTTGCGCGCTTGGCGATGCTGCAGCTTGGCCGATTCAAGGATTAATAAGACATTTTCGCCATGTTATCAAAGAGAGAGCGATAGTTTAACTTTACTTATACTTCTTAAGCCGTTTTGCTACTTAGCAACCAGAGCTAAAAAATATTGATTCCCTTCTCTTTTAGGTGCCAATTCTACCTTTGCAATATCTTCAGTGTCTCGAATTAGCCGTTCTAATTTTTCCAGTCCAACTTCAGTGTTTATAAGCTCTCTCCCTCTAAATCTCATTGTGACTTTAATTTTATGTCCGTGGGCAAGTAAGTCTCTTGCTTGACGCAATTTTGTTCCGTAATCGTGATCACCAATATTGGGACCCAGTTTAATTTCTTTTATAGTTAATGTTTTTTGTTTCTTTTTTGCTTCACTTGCTTTCTTTTTTATATCATACTTTTGTTTGCTATAATCCAGAATTTTACATACTGGAGGGGTTGAATCAGGTGCAATTTCTACCAAGTCTAAACCAACACCCTGTGCAAGCTCCAAAGCTCGTTCTATTAGCACGATTCCGACCATTTCACCACTATGATCAACTAAGCGTACCTCCTTAGCTGTGATGAATCCATTAATTCTGTTTTTATTGTTCTTTTTAACTTGCAAACTTTAACTCCCTTAATTCAAATTAATACTTTTTAACAACAATTCAATAGCCTTCTCCAAAGAAAAAGACTCCTGTCTTTCCGATCCTAAATTTCTTACTGACACAGTTTTACTTGTAACTTCATTTTTGCCTACAATCCACAATATAGGAACCTTGTTTGAACTATGCAAACGTATCTTATAACTAATTTTTTCATTGGTCAAATCAGTCTTGACTCTCACACCTTGTTCTTTTAAAATATTGCTAATTTCTGTGGCGTAATCGTCAGCTTCATTTGTAATGGTCAGAATAGCAAGTTGCGTTGGAGCAAGCCAAACTGGAAATTTTCCTGCATAATTTTCTATCAAAATTCCGATAAAACGCTCAAAAGTCCCAAGAATTGCCCTATGTAACATGACAGGGTGATGCTTGTGCCCATCTGCCCCTATATAAAAAGCTCCCAGACGTTCTGGTAAAATGAAATCAACTTGTAATGTTCCACATTGCCAATTTCTGCCTATTGCGTCTTTCAAAACGAACTCTAACTTTGGACCATAAAATGCACCTTTACCAGGGCTCAGTTCATAACTCAAGCCCGCTTCTTTAACGGCTTCAAGCAGCGCTTTTTCAGCTCTATCCCACACTTCATCATTACCTGCTCTAATATCTGGACGGTCTGAAAATTTCACAAAAATTTCATTGAATCCAAGCTCTGAATATACTTCTTTTAAAAGGTCACAAAACTTTATAGTCTCAGAATTCACTTGTTCTTCCATACAAAAAATGTGTGCATCGTCTTGCGTAAAACCACGCACTCGCATCAGTCCGTGCAATGAGCCTGAGCTTTCATTTCTATGGCATGTGCCAAACTCTGCCATACGTATTGGTAAATCACGGTAGCTCCTGGTGTGAGAATTAAAAATCTGCACATGACAAGGACAATTCATGGGTTTTATTGCTAACTTTTTATTCTCAGATTCGTCAACAATAAACATATTTTCACGAAACTTATCCCAATGTCCAGATCTTTCCCACAGCTCTTTACTTACTAAAATAGGAGTTTTTACCTCAAAATAGCCATTATTTATTAGCTTCTTTCTGATGTAAGACTCAAGAACATTATATAGAATATATCCTTGTTCATGCCAAAAAACCTGCCCAACAGCTTCCTCTTGGATGTGAAATAAATCCATATCCTTAGCAATTTTGCGGTGATCACGTTTTTCTGCTTCTTTGAGGCACTCAAGGTAAGCGTTTAATTCATCCTTATTTCTCCATGCTGTGCCATATATTCGCTGCAACATTGGGCCCTTTGCATCACCTTGCCAGTATGCACCCGCTACTTTCATAAGTTTAAACGCTTTAACTCTACCGGTTGATGGTGAGTGCGGACCACGGCATAGGTCTACAAAATCGCCTTGTCTATAAACAGTTAGGTTTTCACTCTCTGGTATGGATGAGATAATATCAACCTTGTATTTTTCGCCTATACCACTAAAGAAATCAACTGCTTGCTTACGAGTCCAAACCTCTCGAACAAATCTGTGATTACTTTTTACAATCTCTTTCATTTTCTTTTCTATTGCAGCCAGATCATCCGTAGTGAAGGTACGATCTGTAGCAAAATCATAGTAAAAACCGTCCTGAATTGTTGGGCCGATAGTAATCTGAGTATTAGGAAATAGCTCTTTCACTGCCTGCGCCATTATGTGAGCAGCATCATGCCTTATTATATCTAAACCCGCTTCGTCACTCAGTTGTATTACCTCTATCTCTGTATCAGATTCAATTTCACGTGAGAGATCATATAACTCACCATTTACTTTCAATGCAACTGCTTCCTTTAAAACATTCGGCTGTAGTATATCAAAACCAGTAACTTTACCACTGTATTCTTTTACTTTTTGTTCGGTTGAAAAAGTAATCCTAACCATAAATAAACCTATACGGACATGTAGCTTGAAGGCGGTTTGCTTCTTCCAACGGTGTCATCCCAGTGTCACGCACATAGCCATACGAACATTCATTTTCGAAGGTAAATTGCACAGCAAATGGTGTCATTCCAGTGCTTGACACTGGAATCCAGCTTTTTTGTAATTTCATTGAAAATGTTGTATAGTGTGCTTGTTCACAATCAATTTTACTGGATCCCAGTGTCAAGCACTGGGATGACACCTTTGTGTTTGAGGCAAAACAGGCTATAACATTTAACATACTGCCCTCGCAAACAAATGTTCGTACAGTTGTGTATCAGCTACTGGGATGACACCACCCCTAGTGGGCACTGCCCCTAAATCATAATGGATAACAGGGTTATAAGCTCTGAACATTAATAATAAGGCCTATTCTTTTTTAACCTGAGTGCAATTGCGTCTTCCCAAACTTCACCATTACGCAATAACTTTTCTTTATTGTACATTAGCTCCTCTCTTGTTTCAGTAGCAAATTCAAAGTTAGGACCTTCAACAATTGCATCAACTGGACATGCCTCTTGGCAAAGTCCGCAGTATATGCATTTTGTCATATCAATATCATAGCGCGTGGTGCGGCGACTACCGTCTTCTCTTTCCTCTGCTTCAATAACTATTGCTTGAGCAGGGCAGATAACTTCACATAATTTACAAGCTATGCATCGTTCTTCACCGTTTGGATACCTACGCAACGCATGCTCACCACGAAACCTTGGACTTAAAGGGCCCTTCTCCATAGGATACCTCAAAGTAACCTTTGGCTTAAACATATATTTTAATGTAATAACAAACCCTTTAATTAACTCTACAAAAGACCAGTACCAAGCTAATTTCTTGAGCATAAAATATTTAAAACTTGTGTCAGTCATTATAAATCATATTATCAGTTTTCAAAATAAATATTTTCACCTGGGTGACTTTTACAGCTTTTCTATATAATACATTCACTAGGCTCTGTGGACAAAATTTTAGAGAAGCCATACAAGAGCTCCAACAAAATTGAGAAAACCAATAAAAACCTCAGCAGTTTTATCAAATCTGGAAAAAATGCGCCTAAAATTTTTAATTTTACCAAAAAAACACTCAATTAAATGACGTTCTTTGTAGATATGCTCATCGTAATACCTTTGCACTTTTCGATTCCGTTTTGGCGGAATAACTACTGTACATCCCTTGTCTTCAAGACTTGTAACAAAGGCATTGCTATCGTAGCCCTTGTCAGCTACTACAGTAGAGTTATAGATACTTTCGGTCAACACTTGTGCCTGCGTAATTTCATTTCTTTGACCAGGAGTCAGAGTAAATTTAAGTGGATTTCCAAGTGCATCGACAAGCGCATGTATTTTAGTTGTAAAGCCACCTTTGCTCCTCCCTAAAGCTTCTTGATCCTTGGAGTTTTTTGTATATCCAGATGAACATGGATGGGCTCGGATGATCGTACCGTCGATTATAGCAACTTCTAAATCAGGCTCTTGTTTAGTATATTCAAGCAATTTTTTCCAGACATCTCTTTCACACCATCTTTTAAATCGCTTATGTATACTCCTGTAATTACCATAAGTTTTTGGTAAAAGTCTCCATTGGCAACCACTTCGCACTATGTACCACACTGCCTCTATGAATATTCTTAAACGTTTTTCATCTTTGCTGTGCATTCCTTTTACGCTTTTTATGAACTCTAAAATTTGTTTCCAATTTTCCTCTTTGATGTAATATTGCATATGGTAGTTTCTCCATTTTTTACCTATTAGGCTAAACTACCATCTTTTTCTCTCTTTTCATATTTTTTATCCACAGAGCCTAGGCTCTGTGGACAAAATTTTAGAGAAGCCATACAAGAGCTCCAACAAAATTGAGAAAACCAATAAAAACCTCAGCAGTTTTATCAAATCTGGAAAAAATGCGCCTAAAATTTTTAATTTTACCAAAAAAACACTCAATCAAATGACGTTCTTTGTAGATATGCTCATCGTAATACCTTTGCACTTTTCGATTCCGTTTTGGCGGAATAACTACTGTACATCCCTTGTCTTCAAGACTTGTAACAAAGGCATTGCTATCGTAGCCCTTGTCAGCTACTACAGTAGAGTTATAGATACTTTCGGTCAACACTTGTGCCTGCGTAATTTCATTTCTTTGACCAGGAGTCAGAGTAAATTTAAGTGGATTTCCAAGTGCATCGACAAGCGCATGTATTTTAGTTGTAAAGCCACCTTTGCTCCTCCCTAAAGCTTCTTGATCCTTGGAGTTTTTTGTATATCCAGATGAACATGGATGGGCTCGGATGATCGTACCGTCGATTATAGCAACTTCTAAATCAGGCTCTTGTTTAGTATATTCAAGCAATTTTTTCCAGACATCTCTTTCACACCATCTTTTAAATCGCTTATGTATACTCCTGTAATTACCATAAGTTTTTGGTAAAAGTCTCCATTGGCAACCACTTCGCACTATGTACCACACTGCCTCTATGAATATTCTTAAACGTTTTTCATCTTTGCTGTGCATTCCTTTTACGCTTTTTATGAACTCTAAAATTTGTTTCCAATTTTCCTCTTTGATGTAATATTGCATATGGTAGTTTCTCCATTTTTTACCTATTAGGCTAAACTACCATCTTTTTCTCTCTTTTCATATTTTTTGTCCACAGAGCCTAGTATGATAGTACTGCATTAATATAAACTAGCAAGATAGATAAAAATTTTGAATATTTTCAAATTAGGTATTTTGGTTTCTTAAGTGTAATATTGCTAAGTAGTTTATATAAATAATGACAAACACAAATGAAACTATTTTCGCTTTGTCGACCGTATTTGGTAAGTCAGGAGTTGCAGTAATCAGAATTTCAGGCAATTACGCGCTTAAAGCTTTAAATCATTTTCATATTAAGAAAGAAATTAAACCAAGATTTGCTACTTTAGTTGATCTATATGATGATTCCAGTCAATTGATAGATAATGGAATAATCATCTATTTCCCTGCTCCAAACAGTTTCACTGGCGAGGACGTTATAGAGTTACAAGTGCATGGAAGCAAGGCAGTTATAAAAATCATCTTGGAGGAATTATCAAAAATTTTCGTTATGGCCAGGCCTGGAGAATTCTCACTTAGGGCTTTTCTAAATGGTAAATTTGACTTAACTCAAATAGAAGGGATTGCAGACTTAATTGATGCTGAGACGAAAATGCAAGCTAAACAAGCGATTAAGCAGATATCAGGAGAATTGGAGAGACTATACAGCAATTGGAGGCAAAGATTAATAACGATACAATCCAAAATCGAAGCATATATAGACTTTCCAGAGGATGTTTGGACAGAAAAAAATGAATTGGAAAAAATTAATAATGAAGTGCGAGCTCTTGTGCGGTTGATACAAGAGCATTTAAATGATAATAGACGGGGTGAAAGGTTGCGTGAGGGTTTACATGTTGTAATAACTGGTAAACCAAATGTCGGTAAATCAACTCTGTTTAATTTCTTAGCCAAGCGTGATATTGCTATTGTTTCTGAATATGCAGGCACAACAAGAGATATACTTGAAGCTCATATTGACATTGGTGGATACCCAATCATTCTCTCTGATACTGCTGGAATTCGTGAGAGTTCAGATCCAATAGAATCAGAAGGTATAAGTCGAGCGAAAAAGAGGTCTTTTGAAGCTGATTTAAGAATAGAACTATTTCCTTTTGAACAACGACACGATGTCAATTATCAAGCCACAGGCAATATACCATCTGTAGTACCAGTGCTTGACACACAACTATGCAAATATTGTAATCAACAAACGGTGTCATCCCAGTGCTTGACACTGGGATCCAGATATAAAAATACTTGCAAATTATGCAATAGACAATGGATTCTAGAAACATGTGCTGAAAACAATGTTCATGATGAGATAAGCTGGATTCCAGTGTCACGCACTGGAATGACATCAGACCAAAATGACACCATTTATGTTCTGAGCAAAGCTGACAATGCAGTTAGTGAAAAAAATATACTGGTTGGCGATGTAGATTTTCTACCTATTTCTATTTTAAAGGGAATAGGTACAAACAAGTTGATCTCCCTCATAAAAGAGAAGGCAGAGGAGAAATTTGGGCATGATAGAGACACTCCTGTGATTACTCGGCAAAGACATAGGAATCACATGAAGAAGGCACTGGAACATTTACAACGTTTTAATATCGATAATCCAATTGAGTTGATATCTGAAGACTTGAGGCTTGCTGCATTTGAACTTGGTGCGGTGATTGGAATTATTAATGTTGAGGAAATATTGAACAGTATATTTAGCAACTTTTGCGTGGGCAAGTAAAGCTTTTATAGATTGCTTAAAATCAAATGTTGTGATAGAAAAGAAATGGACGGATGGCCGAGCGGTTTAAGGCACCAGTCTTGAAAACTGACGTACGTGATGAGCGTACCATGGGTTCGAATCCCATTCCGTCCGCACAGCATCTCGCTATGCTAGCTGATTTTTAGAGCTTATTTGGACTATGTGGTTCATAACGCTGGAAATCTTGTCTAATCTAGCCACATCTTTTAAAAATACATCCCTTTGTAAATTGACCTTGTTAGCAAAGAAAGCTAATATCTATAAATAGATCACCATCTGAATATGGAAACCGATATCGTAATAATAGGTGCAGGGCCTGTTGGAATATTCACTGCTTTTCAAGCGGGAATGCTTGATATGAGATGTCATATAATAGATGTTTTGGATCAAGCAGGAGGACAATGCACAGCTCTTTACCCAGAAAAGCCAATATATGATATACCTGGTTATCCTGTAATTACTGCCCAAAAATTAATTGAGCGACTAATGGAGCAAGCTTCACCATTTGGGCCTGTTTACCATTTAAGTCAAAAAGTGGAAAAGATTTCAAATAACGAAGGTGAAAACTTTACTATCATAACGAACATAGGTACAGAGGTAAAATGCAAAGCCATTATTGTTGCTGCAGGTAACGGAATGTTTGAATCTAACCGTCCACCCTTAAGTGGTATATTAGAATATGAAAATAAATCTGTATTTTATAGTGTAAATAAAATTTCCGATTTTCAGGACAAAACTATAGTCATTGCAGGGGGGGGTGATTCTGCAGCTGATTGGACTGTAGAACTTTCTAAAGTTGCAAAGAAAATTTATGTGATACATAGGAGAAAGGAATTTCGCTGCACTCCTGAAACTAGAAATAAATTAGAATCACTTGAAAATGATGGAAAGATAGAACTGGTAGTGCCATATCAATTACACGAACTAGCAGGAGGTAATGGGCAGTTGAGCGCAGTGATAGTAAAAAACATTGCCTCTAAGGAAGAAAAAGAAATATCCGCTGATTTTTTGCTGCCATTTTTTGGACTGTCAATGAATCTTGGTCCAATAAACAATTGGGGTATACAGTTAGAACATGGCCGCATAGTTGTTGATCCGGCTACCTTAAAAACCAGTAGGGATAGAATATATGCAATCGGAGATATAGCTACTTATTCAGGCAAACTAAAGTTAATATTAAGTGGTTTTGCCGAGAGCGCAATGGCTTGTCATGACATATACAAAGTAATCCACAACTCTCCAGTCAATTTTCAATATTCAACTTTAAAGGGAATCCATGGAAAAGAAAAACTTGCTTGACACCCTTCGCCGGCCCCCTTATCATGACAGTGAAGCTATTGTATTTGCTTTCGCCAATCTGCAGATTAAAAGGTAAGGATTACTTAATGTATCGGCGTCTTATGTTCAATTTTTTGCAGTATATAGATACTGTATGTCTTTACAAAACTTCATCTACATCTAGATTTTTATCTAAATAAGCTGAACGCGCTTACAAAGCGTTACAAGACATCAAAAAATGCCAATACTCGACAAAGATAGTAAAAGACTAGCTAACTCGGGGATTCTTTGTCTTTTTTTCTGCTTGGTAAATTTCTTAAACATTTGCAGCGTAGGTTAGTTGTAATTAAAAGCAGCTTAATCTCGCTTGTCAAGCGTTTAAAACATAAAAAACGCCAATATTTTAAAGCGGATAATAACCACGGGGCTTCTTTTGCCTTTTTTTTCATTTGGTAAATTTCTTAATATTTATGGCTTAGGTTAGTTACAAATTAAGAGCAATATTCATGGAAATGGTGTCATTCCAGTGCTTGACACTGGAATCCAGTTTTCCATATAATCTCATCGAAAACGTTTTTCTATGCTAGTTTGCTTGTTTACAAGCAAACTTTCCTGGATCCCAGTGTCTGGGCACTGGGATGACATCGTAGAGGCACTGGCCTGACAACCGTCATCCCGCTGCTTGTTAGCGGCTTTGAGATACCGCGGCGGTATGACGGTTCGCAGCGGTATAGTAACTCGTCATCCCGCTGCTTGTTAGCGGGATGACGGGAAAAGAGGTGCTGGGATGACAACCCTCATAAAGTGAAATGAGATCCCGCTAACACGTAGCGGGATGACGAGAAAGGGGCTACTCGGATGACAACGAAGGGCTACTCGGATCTGGTGGACTCAAATCACAATGTTCGTACAGTTATGGGCTGTGCCTTATGGGTGCAACCTGTGATGTTCTACGAGTTGGGTGACAGGAGGTAATGCAGGAAGTTTAATAGCGCAGCAACACGGAACCCCAGGTCAGGCCTGCACCTATTGAAATCAGCAGTACCAGATTTCCTGATTTTATTTTTGATTCTTGTATTGCATAGTCTAAGGCCAGTGGAATTGATGCCGCTGAGGTGTTTGCATGCTTATCAACGGTATTAATCACTTTCTCTATAGGAAAATCTAATTTCTTTACTACTGCTTCAATAATACGAATGTTTGCTTGATGGGGAATTAACCAGTCAATATCAGTGATTTTCAAATTATTGCATTTCAGAGTTTCCTCTACTGAGGCTGTTAATTTATCCACTGCATGTTTAAACACTTCTCTTCCATTCATGCATATTTTTCCAGAATCACCAGTTGAGGATATCCCTCCGTTCGTACATAGTATGTCCACATTGCCATCAGAGTGTAAGTTTGTTGATATGATGCCGTTGCTACCCATTTCTGATTTTATTATCACTGCACCAGCACCATCACCAAAGAGTACACAAATTGATCTGTCTTCCCAGTCAACAATCCTAGACATTATTTCAGCGCCAATAACGAGCGCACATTTAATGCTATTGTTAGATTTGATAAGCGAGTCTGCGATTGTAACTGCATATATAAAACCAGAGCATGCTGCTTGTACATCAAAAGCAAATGCGTTTTTACATTTTAACTTACTTTGTATAATCGTTGCACAGCTAGGAAAAGTTTTATCAGGCGTTGTTGTGGCAACTATGATTAAATCAATTTCATCTACTGAAATTTTAGCTTTTTCTATAGCATTTCTTGCTGCATTTACAGCTAAGTCTGATGTTAACTCTCCTTCATCTGCTATATGCCTTTGAACTATTCCTGTTCTCTGCCTTATCCATTCATCGCTCGTCTCAACTATCGATGCAATTTCGTTGTTACTCAACATTTTTCTTGGTAGGTAAGATCCAGTGCTTAATATGAAACTTTTATTCAATATGACTTACCCCGTTAATTATCTTTTGATTTAAATTTTCACTAATTGCATTTACTGCAAATTTTATGGCATGGGCAAAAGAAATAGCATCAGAATTTCCATGACTTTTAATGATGATACCATTCAGCCCTAAAAACATAGCTCCACTTCTAATTTGGGGATTAAAACGCGTTAATGCTTTATTTAGTTTGGATTTTAACAATATACCAACAAGCATTTTCGCTATCCACGAGTTGAATACTTCCTGCTTTATTAGATTGATAAAGGTACTAGCGGTTGCCTCAGCCGTTTTGAGCATTACATTGCCAACAAAACCATCAGCAACAATCACATCTATATTACCCTCTAAAAATTCACTTGCCTCTATATATCCTTTGAAATTAATGCCAGAAGCGTTTTTAAGCAACTCAAAAGCGCCGCGCACTGAGTCATTACCTTTAACTTCTTCTGTACCGATATTTAGCAAAGCAACTTCAGGATTGTCAATTTTTAATGCTATTTTTGCAAATATACTACCCATTAATGCAAATTGGAATAACGAATCGGCATTACAATCAACATTTGCACCAAGGTCAAGCAAAGCGAAGCTTTTTGTCTTAGTTGGACAGATAGAGACAATAGCAGGACGATAAATATTTGGTAATGTTCCTAAAATAAATCTGGAAATTGCCATCAATGCTCCGGTGTTGCCTGAAGACACCACTCCGAAAGCTTTACCTTTTTTTACTGCCTCAATGGCAGCTTTCATACTTGAGTCTTTACGATGCCTCAGTGCAAAAGATGGCTTATCATTTGCAAGAACATTGTCAGAACAATGAGTAAACTCAGAATTGTTACTGACTTTTTTATATTTTGAAAGCAAAGGAGATACTTCTTCCTTATCTCCATAAATATGAAAAAAAACTTTAATGCCTGGGTCAACAAGGTTGTCTAAAAAAAAACCAGCACCCTGAATTACGGAAAGAGGCGCAAAATCGCCCCCCATAGCGTCAAGTGCAATAACTATATTATTATTGACCGTAGGTAACATATCATAATAGTCACTCTGCCTGTTGCTTGATGAAAACCCGTTTTCCTTTGTAACTGCCATCAACTGCTACGTTATGAGGCAACATGAATTCCCCAGTTGTTGAACACACCACAATATTCTTAGGCTGAATAGCATGATGAGAACGATGCATATTACGCCTTGACTTTGACTTTTTTCTTTTTGGAACTGCCAAAATTTCCTCCATTCTACTACAAAATACAATACATTAGTAACATGTTTTTTACAGGAAGTAAACAGGGATAGTAAAATAAGTAAGGTTTGCTTATGTAATTGAGTTCTATAGCTAAAGTGGCTCTACAATTTGAAAAACCGTCATTCCGCTACTCGTTAGCGGAATCTATACCGCGAATGAATCCATAGCTGTATGAACATTCATTTTTGAAGGTAAATTGCACAACAGATGATGTCATTCCAGTGCTTGACACTGGAATCCAGAAATTTTGCTTATAACTGAGCTGATGAGCTAAAGGTAGTTGTCTTACGCTAAAACAAACGTTTTTAATTAAGTTGCATAGAAGCTGGATCCCAGTGTCTGGGCACTGGGATGACACCCCACTGGTGGGAATTGCTCCCAAACTACAACGTTCGTACAGTTGTGGATACCGTGGCGGTATGACGTAGGGAAACCTTTCTTGGGTTAGCTATATGAGCTTTAAATTAAAACATCAAGTATGTTGAACTTAAAACATATCTCAGCTATACTTTGCGATAAAGTTAATAAAAATTTTAATAAAATCAGTAAGACTAACCTCTAGCTAAAATGAATACAAAGTGAGCTTTTTTGATATAAATAGTGTTAGGATAATTGGTAGGTACTTTATCAATTTTTTGTTAAGGCTTGGTAGTGCATTCATATTTTTTATTCAATCTCTATACCACTGCCTTGTGCCGCCATATTATTTTAGCAACGTAGCAAGACAAATTATAGAGATAGGCTTTTTCTCTCTGCCAATTGTTGGGCTCACTGGAGTTTTTATAGGAGCGGCGATAGTTTTACAAAGTAGCTTGAGTGACCCATTAATTAACCAAGAACAGATAATACCCAAACTTGTTACGATCACTATCATTAAAGAGTTAGGACCAGTTTTGATCAGCTTAATAATGGTAGGAAAGGTTGGATCATCAGTTGCAGCAGAAATTGGTACGATGCGCATCACCGAGCAAATAGATGCCCTTACAACTTTGAACATTAACCCTTTCAAATATTTAATTGCACCAAGGATTTTAGCGTCAATCATAGTATTTCCCATACTTACAGTATGTGCAGATCTAATAGGAATATTTGGAGGATATGTCACTGCAGTCTTCGAATTTAACCACAATCTAAATATATACATTAAATACACAGCTCAGTTCTTTAATACGTACGATTTTGTAACTGGGCTAGCTAAAGCAACTGCTTTTGGCGCCATAATTTCTGTCTCAAGTTGCTATTACGGTTACCATTGCAAAGAAGGTGCACGAGGAGTAGGTGTTGCTACAACATCAACTGTTGTTTTATCGTCCATACTGATCATTTTAGCAAACTACATGATTACTTTGATACATGCGTAACCCTATAATATCAATATCGAACTTAAGCTTATCTTTTGATGACAGGACAGTACTAAAAGATCTAAATCTTGATATATCAAAAGGGGAATCATTAGTCATACTTGGCGGCTCAGGAAGCGGCAAATCTGTATTAACAAAAATAATCATTGGCTTGCTGACACCAGACTCAGGGTCTATTAAAATAAATAGTAAAAGCAAAAATAAATTTGGGGTTTTATTTCAAAATTCCGCTTTATTTGACTATGTTACAGTGTGGGAAAATATATCTTTTAATTATAAAAAACGCTTTAATATCAGCAAAAAGGAGGCAAAACAGCTAGCAATTGAAAAGCTAAATGATGTTGGATTGGAAGAAAATATAGCAGATATGTTTCCAATAGAGCTATCAGGTGGAATGAAAAAAAGAGTGGCACTTGCAAGGGCAATTGCACACAACCCAGAAATCATCATATTGGATGAACCAACTTCAGGATTGGACCCAATTATGTCAGATATAGTAAACGAGATAATAATAAAATTATCTAGAGATCTTAACCCTACAATTATCACGATTACACATGATATTCATAGCGCATTTAAAATAGCTGATAAAATAGCAGTATTATATGAAGGGGAGATCATTTCCCATGGAACTGTTCAGGAAATACAAAATACTAATAACGAATATATAAAAAAATTCATTCATTATATATAGCTAAAGATATATACACTATTGCTAACAGTCATATTTTTAAGTTTTAACTTTGTAAAAGGTAGTGGACATTGGAATTCAGATTTTTTTCAAACTGGGCCCTATATCAGATAACAGAATTGTTTGTATTAGTTATATATTCAAAAGCTCTATTGATATTTTGCAATATTTGTGATAAAATAATAGCTTAAGGTTGAGAGTAAAAATTTATGAGTGAAGCTCAAGGTCCAAATATTGCAGAATGGCAAGCGCAGCAACAACACCAAGAAGCCGCTGGTGAGAAAAGTGGTTTTGGTCTTGGTCACAGTGACTCTGTTTCAACAGTCGTGGATGGAATGAAATGGTTGTTCAACTTTCATGAAGGGGCGATTGCTGCTTATAATAATGTGTTTGAAAGTTTGGTGAGTGGCAGTAGTTTAGTAACACTGTTTGGAAAGTCAGGTAATATGTTTGGCATAAAACTTCTTGAAGGCCTTGCAGAATATTTTTCAGGTGGAGGTGGGGAAGATATGCCATCAGAAGGAATGGACATGGCTCATGGTGATGATGGACATCACTCAGATGATTACCCTCATGCCAATAACGAAATAGCTCATAATGCTGATGGTTTGCAAGACATGCATGATGCAGGTGATCACCATGGTCAATCTTTTTCACCTGGTCCTTCACCATCTGTTGGTGATGACCACGGGCATGAACTTGGTTAAACGCTTAAAAACTGCTGAATAGTATGCGAGAAGGCCTAATAAGAAAAGTTGCTGTTGTTATAATTAACATGAGTTTGTCTTAGTGAAAAAGGTTTCAGTTTTAGGGTCAACAGGAAGTGTTGGAAAAAAGACTGTAGATTTGCTCTCAAAGAGAAAAGAAGAATACCAAGTGGAAGCACTAAGTGCCCATTCGAACTTTGCTCTACTGGCACACCAAGCAAAACTGCTGAATGCAAAATACGTTGCTATCTCCGATGAAAGGTTTTACAAAGATTTAAAAGAAAATCTACTTGGTACAGATGTAAAAATAGCAATTGGTGCTACAAATATTGCTACCATACCTGTTGATCTCTCAGTTGTTGTAATAGTTGGCATTGCAGGCCTTGAGCCAGTTATGGAGGTTATAGAAAGCGGTACCAAAGTCATTGCATTAGCAAATAAAGAAAGCATTGTTTGCGGTGGAAAGTTATTACTTAAAAAAGCTAAAGAAAAAAACGTACAAATAATCTCTATTGACTCTGAGCACAACGCAATTTTTCAAATTTTGCAAAATGACGACAAATGCATAGAAAAGATCATACTTACTGCTTCTGGTGGACCATTCTTAAATTATAGTTCTGAGCAATTAAGAAATGTCATGGTAGATCAGGCGCTTAGTCACCCCACTTGGAATATGGGAAAGAAAATCTCGGTTGATAGCGCAACAATGATGAATAAGGCACTAGAGATAATAGAAGCACATAACTTGTTTAACATCAGCCCGGATAAAATTGAAGCAATAGTGCATCCTGAGTCAATAGTACATGGAATTGTAACTTATAAGGATGGGTTCAACTTTGCTGTGCTTGCAGAGACTGACATGGCAATTCCCATTTCATATGCTTTGTCTTGGCCGGAAAGATCAGCTTTAAATCGTAAATTAGATTTAACAAAGCAAGGAAAATTGACCTTTCAAGAACCAGACCATAAGCGTTTTCCTGCGCTAAAGCTTAGCATGGCAGTGTTAAACTCTTCTGCTTCACAAACAAACAGTATTGTGCTCAATGCTGCAAATGAAATAGCTGTTAATGAATTTTTGAAGTCACGAATCGGCTTTTTAAAAATAGTAGAGGTAGTGGAATCAACAATGGAAAGTTTTGGTAGTTATACTGATATTAATTCACTATCTGATATAATAAATATTGATTATGAAAGTCGTATTATTGCTAATAAAGTTGTTGAAAGTAAAGTTGTTGCGTATAGCTAGAGTAATGTAACCAGACTGTATTCTGTGATTTTTTTTTAGCAAAGCACGATGCACAATCGTCATTCCGCTACTAGTTAGCGGAATCTATGCCGAGATACCGCGAATGAATCGCGGTATGACGGTTCGCGGTGGTATGACGGTTAAGTAATTCGTCATCCCGCTGCTTGTTAGCGGGATCTAGAGATACCGCGAATGAATCGCGGTATGACGGTTCGCGGCGGCATAGCTATAGCTATCTTCAAAAATATGGTTGAATAATTGTGTGTATAATTATTAATATTTTTAAGCACTTTGGCTATGGCTTTATCTAAAGACCTGCTGCGAATCAAGCGATAAAAAAAAGGAAAGGAGGGTGAATAAAATCAAGGTTAACTAAAAGGCGTGCTTAAGATTTACAATACCAGCAATAATATTGAACCTCAAGTTATATTTTTTCTGAAAATTGCGATAAACATTCGACATAATCTTAAATATCTTTATCTCTCGGATCTTATTTTCTACTCTCATTCTAAATGATGCTAACCTTCTATTATGCTCTTTCTGCTCTGGAGTTAATGGCTTTTTACGATACTTTTTATATGGAATTATAACATTGCTTTGCAATTTTTGCCAACCTTGATATCCAGAATCAGCATGTTTTATGCTATCAAGTGGTAAATATTTTTCTTGTTTCCTTATGCGAAAATCACTAGACCTGCTGCGAATCAAGCGATAAAAAAAAGGAAAGGAGGGTGAATAAAATCAAGGTTAACTAAAAGGCGTGCTTAAGATTTACAATACCAGCAATAATATTGAACCTCAAGTTATATTTTTTCTGAAAATTGCGATAAACATTCGACATAATCTTAAATATCTTTATCTCTCGGATCTTATTTTCTACTCTCATTCTAAATGATGCTAACCTTCTATTATGCTCTTTCTGCTCTGGAGTTAATGGCTTTTTACGATACTTTTTATATGGAATTATAACATTGCTTTGCAATTTTTGCCAACCTTGATATCCAGAATCAGCATGTTTTATGCTATCAAGTGGTAAATATTTTTCTTGTTTCCTTATGCGAAAATCACTAATTCTACCACGGTATGACTTTGACACTGATAAAATTCTTCCTCCTTCTTCGATAATAATCTCAATTTTCATAGTGTTGGTTCTTTTTTTTCCTGAATATGATTTCTTCCGTTTTTTACTATCTTCTGGCCTCTGTATTTGCTGTTCTGTAACATCAGCCAAAATCTTCAGTATTTTTTCTGGCGTCATACTTCTATCTTTTGTTATAGTCACTTTTTTGGCGAGTAATGGCTCTATTCTCTTAAGTAACCTACATACATTTGCGTTGTGCACATTGAATAGGCATCCTAAAAATCTATGTGTTATGTAAGTGCGATAGTACAAAATTACGCAAAACAACTTATCTTCCAGAGTTGGTAGTTTTGATCTTCTACCATGACACTTTTTCTGTTTTTCAAGTTTTTTCCATCCAGACCTCACTTTTTCTACTACTTTTTCGAACTCCTCTATACTTAAACCTGTTATATTACGAAAGTTTCTTGGGTGTTTTTTCATATTATAGTAACTAAAGCTCATTTTTTTTCCTTACTTGATCTGCTTATTCTTCTTCTACCCCTCTCACATCATTTTTTCAATCACCTTTTGCAGCAGGTCTATACTTCTACATTCCGCTGGTCCCATCTTTGATATGCTGCCATGCCGATCAACTTCTCCAGAAGAATATTGCCTTGGTGTCAACCCTATATACCCCAGTTGCGGATTAGCCAACGAAGTAAAGCTTAGAAATACAGGGCTTTTTCGGCTGCATGGAATATGAAACAAGCGTAGAAAAAATGTGTACCAAAAAATTTATCGGTGATCTATGGCGAGTATGCTCAATCTCAAATTTGTTTTTCAGAGAGCCAAAAACTGTCTCAATAATCGATCTTTTTCTTAACAAAATCTTCTCATTTAGCGCCATTAATGAGTTTTTCATACCCTTTTTTATACTGGTTACAAGCTTTAACCCTCTATCGAATAATTCGTGAAAAAGATCTTTTTTGATATGTCCTTTATCTCCAAACAATAATCCAGTTAATTTCTTAGTTAAATTTGGCACAGGTATCAACGTTGCCTTTTATCACCGTAACCCCTTGAATTTCGCCAGTTTCATTGATTACTAGGCTCTGTGGACAAAATTTTAGAGAAGCCATACAAGAGCTCCAACAAAATTGAGAAAACCAATAAAAACCTCAGCAGTTTTATCAAATCTGGAAAAAATGCGCCTAAAATTTTTAATTTTACCAAAAAAACACTCAATCAAATGACGTTCTTTGTAGATATGCTCATCGTAATACCTTTGCACTTTTCGATTCCGTTTTGGCGGAATAACTACTGTACATCCCTTGTCTTCAAGACTTGTAACAAAGGCATTGCTATCGTAGCCCTTGTCAGCTACTACAGTAGAGTTATAGATACTTTCGGTCAACACTTGTGCCTGCGTAATTTCATTTCTTTGACCAGGAGTCAGAGTAAATTTAAGTGGATTTCCAAGTGCATCGACAAGCGCATGTATTTTAGTTGTAAAGCCACCTTTGCTCCTCCCTAAAGCTTCTTGATCCTTGGAGTTTTTTGTATATCCAGATGAACATGGATGGGCTCGGATGATCGTACCGTCGATTATAGCAACTTCTAAATCAGGCTCTTGTTTAGTATATTCAAGCAATTTTTTCCAGACATCTCTTTCACACCATCTTTTAAATCGCTTATGTATACTCCTGTAATTACCATAAGTTTTTGGTAAAAGTCTCCATTGGCAACCACTTCGCACTATGTACCACACTGCCTCTATGAATATTCTTAAACGTTTTTCATCTTTGCTGTGCATTCCTTTTACGCTTTTTATGAACTCTAAAATTTGTTTCCAATTTTCCTCTTTGATGTAATATTGCATATGGTAGTTTCTCCATTTTTTACCTATTAGGCTAAACTACCATCTTTTTCTCTCTTTTCATATTTTTTGTCCACAGAGCCTAGAGGAAAGTATGCAGTAATATATGATGCGGACGATAAACCAGACCCATTGCAGTTAAAAAAAGCACTGATTGAATTTAATAAGGGCGACGATAAGTTAGCCTGTGTACAGGCGAAATTAAATTACTATAATTGTGATTATAATTTTCTCACAAAATCCTTTTCTCTGGAGTATATGAACTGGTTTCAATACTTATTGCCTGGATTCCAAAAAATGAACATGCCAATGCCTTTGGGTGGTAGCAGTAATCATTTTTCAGTAAAAATTCTAAAAAAAGTGTTTTTCTGGGATGCTTACAGTGTTACCGAAGATGCTGACCTCGGTTTGAGACTTGCGCAAATGGGATATAAAACCAGGATGATTGACTCAGAAACATTGGAAGAGTCACCAATTGCTGTATTTGCTTGGATTAAGCAAAGAGCGCGCTGGATCAAAGGCTATATGCAAACTTATATTGTTCATTTAAAAAATATAAAGTCACTTTATAAACACACTGGATTTAAGGGAATTTTGCTATTGAATCTTTTTGTTGGCTCTGCAGCTTTTATATTTTTTACTACTCCATTTTTATTGCTTTCATTGATATTAACTAAAGTTTTAAATGAATTATTTTTGTACTACTTTGTAGTGGTATACGTTACTAACCTGATTCTTTTGGTAATAGCTGTCAAACAGCAAAAGATGCCTTTTTATTTTTATATAGTATCGATATTTTTTCCGGTCTATAGTCTGCTACATAGTGTTGCAGCTTTTCTTGCCTTATGGGAATTTATTCTTTACCCTGAGCGATGGAACAAAACTCAGCATGGTTTATGGAAGCAAAACCTGTAGCTATTTGGCTTTTTCTCTGCTGTATTATGGTAATTCTCATGGTGGGGATTGGTGGATTTACCAGACTTTCAAAAGCAGGATTGTCAATCACGGAGTGGAAACCTATTACTGGAACATTACCACCACTGAATGAGCAAGACTGGCTACAAGAAAAATTAAAATACGAAGCTACACCTGAGTATAAAGCATTCAACTATGGTATGAGTATGGAGGAGTTTCGCGCTATATACTTAATAGAGTATGTGCATAGATTAATTGCAAGACTAACAGGTTTAGTTTTTGTCCTGCCATTTATATATTTCACATTAAGAAGAAAAATATCTAAAAAGGTAGTAATAAGGCTATTTATGGCATTATTATTTGGAGCTTTACAAGCTTTTGCTGGTTGGTATATGGTTAAAAGTGGTTTAGTAACTGAACCTCATGTTAGCCACTATAGGCTTGCACTTCACTTATTATTAGCATTAATTATCTTTGCATTATTGTCATATCAATTTTTTGATTACCAAATATGGATCCCAGTGTTACGTACACAACTATACGAACATTGCAGTATAAGAGTAATTTTCACCAAGAAAGATGTCATCCCAGTGCCCAGACACTGGGATCCAGAAAACTTAACTTTAAATAAGTGGCTGCATAGTAAAAGCTGGATTCCAGTGTCAGCTACTTTCATGACACCATTTGCTGTGCAATTTATTTTCAAAAGTAAGCGTTCGTACAGTTGTGTGTCAGCTACTCGGATGACAGGATTTCAATCTACTAACAGTAGTATATATTACACAATACTTATTCTGATTCTAATTGTAATACAAATAATTTTCGGCGCATTTGTTGCGGGATTAAATGCTGGTTTGATTTACAATACCTTTCCACTAATGGACGGACAAATCGTTCCAGAAGATTTATTTTTCTTACAGCCTATATGGCTGAATATCTTTGAGAACAGAGCGACAGTGCAATTTATACATCGAGCACTGGCATTGCTAATACTAACTTTGGTAGTAATACTCACAGTAAAAAATGCTAGCGTAAAACCGGTATATATTATGCTGCTCTCCATGATCACTCAGATAATTTTAGGAGTGGTTACTCTTTTGTTACACATACCAATAGCCATTGCCATAGCTCATCAAGTGTTTTCATTTATCTTGTTTGGGTCAAGTTTGTACTTCTTGTGTTATTTAAGAAAGCAGACTACATCACCAATCTGCACATTTTTTCCTTCTTGAACGGGAATATTTTTTATCACCATTGCTGCTTCAGCACATATGATATTTTCCATTTTCATTGCCTCCACCACAAATAAAGGTTGTCCTATTTCTATCTGATCTCCTACATTTACGTGTAATTTAACTAATAAGCCAGATATTGGGGATTTTACAGCATCTACTGAAATCTCTTCTGTTTTATTGTTTAGCATTAACTTACTTAATTCAGCTACATGAGATTTGAATACACAACATTCAGCTTTCATGCCTGCATGTCTTATGAAGTATTTACTGCCTTGTTTTTCTACTTTAAATGTTATATCAGCATCATCATTAATTGTAATATATAGTAATTTATGACTTGATTTCCACTTGCCTATAACGGAGTATTTATTGTGATTATATACTGTTATTAATATATTATCTTGGTATTTTGCATTTACGGAGTACTCATTGTCATTTATATTCACTATGAATAAATCTCTTGCACGGTCACCTGCCATCCGAGTAGCTGATACTGGTGCCCCTTCTTTTTTACTAGTCACGCGCTGGAATGACACCTGAGATGTTTTATTCACTGCTTCGTAATAGTACCTTTCTTCATTTTCCAAATGAACATATAACGCAGTGAAAATAAATATTTTAATATACTCCTCTGTAACAAAATCGCCGTGAAACCCACTGGGGTAATGGTCTGGAATGAATCTCGTGTGGAGCTTTGCTGCGATAAAATTTGGGTGATGAAAGATGGATTCTAGAAATTCTATATTATTTGTTACTCCTTCTATATAGCATTCAGACAATGCTTTTTGCATTCTGCTGATCGCTTCTACTCTATCTTTTCCATATGTTATAACTTTTGCAATCATTGAGTCATAGAACGTGCTAATTTCTGAACCTGCAGCAACTCCATCATCTATTCTTACATAATCATTTTCACCCGGTTTATCGTAATATTTTATTCTTCCGCTGGAAGGGAAAAATTTCTTCGATGGGTCTTCAGCGCAAATTCTACTTTCTATTGCAGAACCAGTAAGTTTAATATCATCCTGATTGAATCTCAATTTCTCTCCACAGGAAGTTCTAATCATTTCTTCTACTATGTCTATTCCAGTTATAAATTCTGTTACTGGATGCTCAACTTGCAATCTCGTATTTACCTCAAGAAAATAGAAGTTTTGGTCTTTATCTACAACAAACTCAACAGTGCCTGCTGAAAAATAGCCAACTTGCTTTGCCAGAGAAACACATTGAACATACATTTTTTGTCTTACTTCTTCACTAATGAATGGACTTGGCGTTTCTTCTATTATTTTCTGATTATTCCTTTGTATCGAGCATTCTCTTTCTCCAAGACAAACTATATTGCCATATTTATCTGCTATGATTTGTATTTCAATATGTCTTGGCAACTCTATATATTTCTCTATAAAGATACTGCCATCCTTAAAACTTTTCTCTGCTTCATTTGTGGCTGATGTAAATGCTAGTTCAATTTCTTTTTTGGAGTTTACAATTCGCATTCCTTTGCCACCACCGCCTGATGCAGCTTTGAGCATAACGGGAAAACCGACCTCTTTAGCAACTTGAGCTGCGTGGGCAGCATCGCTGATCTTACCCATATATCCTGGCACTACATTCACTCCAGCTTTTCTTGCCGCTTCTTTTGCTGTTATTTTGTTGGCTGTAACTTCTATTGTTTCTGCACTGGGACCTATGAAATCTATATTGTGTTTTTGCAAAGCACGTGGAAAATCTGGATTTTCTGCTAAAAAACCATAGCCAGGATGAACTGCCTCAGCACCTGTTTCAACTGCTACTTCACATATTTTTTCAATGTTTAAATAACTGAGGCAAGATGGCGAAGGGCCGATATATCTTGACTCATCTGCTTGTCTTACATGCACAGAATTTACATCTGCATCCGAATATATGCATACACAAGATATACCCATCCTACGAGCAGTTCTGATAATCCTGCAGGCAATTTCTCCTCTGTTTGCTATTAAAATCTTACTGTACTTCTTTTCCGTCATCGTATAAGTATACTTTCTTAAGCTGAGAAAGTAAATTTCTATATCATTGCCTGCAACTTTTTGTTATATATCAGACAGCCACCCTTGCAAGATCTGTACTACTAAAAGTTTCCACTGGAGTGCTCATGTCATGCAAGTTATGTATCTCACTACACACTTTGCCTGACAGATACGCAGCCCCACCAGAAACTATCCCAGCCATCGTAGCCAGTGCAAGAGATTGAGAAACTAAAAATAAAAAGTATAAAGACAAACATAAAGCAGCAATGCACGCTATAGCTCCTACTATATATAAACACAGGTGAAACTTCTGATTACATATAAGACTGTCTTTTATGCCTGCAATTTCTCTTACTTCTTTCTTAACATCCTTACTAACCCAATCAAGAGGAGTCCTTTTAGATTTATCTAACGCACATCTATTGCCTAATGCATTTTTAATGTAACTTTTAAAATTTTCTGATTTTTCTTTTGTTACTTTTTCCGAAGAATCCAAATGCTCAAATATTCCTCTCACTACATCCGGTAATATCCTCATCTTCGCCGCTATATGGAATGGATTTTCATGATCGTCATTGTACTCTAATAAACGAGCATCACTTTCAATACTTTTTTTGAAAATGAACAAAAATCTTTCAATATTTTTTGTTCTTGCAGCTAAATGCAAGAGATTGTCTCCCCACACTATTAGTTTTATTTTATCAGATGGACCAGTGTGGCTCCAACTTATATTAGCTTGTTCGAGCAAGCTTTCTATATCTACAGATCCAATCATAACATACCTCGCTATATTTAACCAACACTAAATTATACAACATAACTTTATGAAAAACAAGTAAATCTTATCTCTCAGAATAAATAAATTCCACATTGTTACAAACGTGGATTTTGGGTATTATAGCCTATACTTTACTGTAACAATAACATGCCAGACGTAGTCACTAGATTCGCTCCATCACCCACAGGGTTTTTGCACATTGGAGGGGCTCGTACTGCTTTATTCAATTGGCTCTATGCAAAGCATCATGGTGGCAGGTTTTTGCTAAGGATTGAAGACACCGACAGAAAACGTTCAACGCAAGAAGCAATTGATGCAATTATAGAAGGGCTAAAATGGCTCGGTGTGAGCTGTGATGGGGAAATAGTATATCAATCAAAAAGAATAGAGCGGCATAAAGAAGTAGCAAACCTTTTAGTTGAGAAGGGTAGGGCATATCACTGTTACTGTCCTGAAAATGAAGTTGCAGAAAAGAAAATAAAAGCAAGAGAAGAGGGCAAGATATATAAGCACAAATGTATTAGTGTGACATCAGACGTAAAGCCTGTTGTTCGCTTTAAAGTGCCGGATTCGCAAGAGATCGTCATTGATGATAAAATATACGGCCAAATCAAAGTAAATAGCGAGCAGCTTGATGATATAGTGATCTTACGTTCTGATAACACTCCAACATATATTTTTGCCGTAGTGGTTGACGATCATGATGCGGGAATAACCGATATTATACGTGGCTCTGACCATCTCACTAATACCTTTAAACAGTTGCTAATATACCAGGCTCTTGATTTTGACATTCCACGTTTTGCACATGTGCCGCTTATTCATGGGGAAGATGGGAATAAGCTATCCAAAAGGCATGGTGCCACAAGCGATTGCGATTATGAAAAGATGGGAATATTGCCAAAAGCGATGCGTAATTACTTGCTGAGACTTGGCTGGAGTCACGGCAACGATGAGATTATTAGCGATGAGCAAGCAATAGAGTGGTTTAATATAGAAAGTATTGGTCGTTCACCTGCACGGCTCGATTTCAAAAAACTGGAGCATTTGAATAACCACTATATTAGTAATATGAGCAATGAAGATATTCTGACTCTAATGCTTAGAGAAAATACTCTAACTGACAAAAAAAAGGGCTATTTACTGCAGGGACTGACAGAGCTAAAAAAAAGAGCAAACTACCTGACCGAATTATTGGATTTAGCAAAATTTTATATTCAAGATCCGCCACTTGATTTAAGTGAAGAAGCTTGTCAAATTGTCAAATCTAACCTCAATATAATTAAGTTACTCGCATCATTTCTGTCAAAGATCGGTGATGAAAATTGGAATAAGGGTTTTTTATCTTCTCAGATCAAGGAATGTGCAAAATTGCACGATATGAAAATAAGCGATGTATACCACTCATTACGCGCCCCTATAACTGGAGTAATGGATGCACCTGGAATCATTGATATCATGGTGATTCTTGGTAAAGATGAGTGTATAAGAAGGTTACAAGCAATTTAAATGAAATAAGAAAATTACTTGACATCCTTCGCCAGCCCCCTTATCATGACGTGTATAACAATGTTACAAAAAATAATATCATAGAATTCAATAGGATAATCCCTAGAGAATTACTCATCTACAAAAAGCCAAATCGTGTTAATTCTGTTTAGATGTAAAAGATAAGCTAAATCTTTACAAAGAAAACATCTCAAGCAGCAAGACACCTTTGATTGAAAGAGAGCACCAAATTTATGGTGAGCAACTGCGCTACAACTAAATCGACAAATCTTAATAGGGGAAAAACTGACCTTACCCAGAAAAAGTGGAGAGAAAGTTTGGAATGTTTTTCACAAAGAGAATGATGAATCAAAATGCTCAGGAATGCAATAGTTAATAGTGGAGTGTCTACGTTGTTTGTTATAAAAAATTTCTATATATTCAAATATAGCAGTTTTGATATGCTGTTTAGAGTGCCGAGAGGTGTCTATTGGTAACTCCCTTTTTAGAGAACTGAAGAAGCTTTCCACAACAGAATTGTCGTAACAACAACCTTTATGACTCATCTATGTTTTTTATGGATAAGAGATATTGATAACCTTGCGAAGTATATTGTGAACCTTGATCACTATGTAATAGTAGATTTTTGGCAGGTTTACGCTTGTTAACGGCCATTAATAAAGAGTCCATAACCAATTGTTTATTTATTGAACTGCTCATTGACCAGCCAACTACCATGCGTGAATATAGATCGATTATTGTTGCCAAATATAGCCATCCTTCTTTGGTTTTTATATAAGTAATCCCATACTTTATTTGGTTGATCGACAATAAAGTTTTGGTCTAATATATTGGGAGCTACGACTCTACTGTCCGTTTGTTGTTTCTTAATTTTAAATTTTCTTCTCAATATAGCCTGAATACCATTTTTCTGCATAATACTTTGCACTGTTTTTAAGTTGCAACTTTTACCCAAAGCCTTTAATTCAGCATGAATTTTAGGCTCTGTGGACAAAATTTTAGAGAAGCCATACAAGAGCTCCAACAAAATTGAGAAAACCAATAAAAACCTCAGCAGTTTTATCAAATCTGGAAAAAATGCGCCTAAAATTTTTAATTTTACCAAAAAAACACTCAATCAAATGACGTTCTTTGTAGATATGCTCATCGTAATACCTTTGCACTTTTCGATTCCGTTTTGGCGGAATAACTACTGTACATCCCTTGTCTTCAAGACTTGTAACAAAGGCATTGCTATCGTAGCCCTTGTCAGCTACTACAGTAGAGTTATAGATACTTTCGGTCAACACTTGTGCCTGCGTAATTTCATTTCTTTGACCAGGAGTCAGAGTAAATTTAAGTGGATTTCCAAGTGCATCGACAAGCGCATGTATTTTAGTTGTAAAGCCACCTTTGCTCCTCCCTAAAGCTTCTTGATCCTTGGAGTTTTTTGTATATCCAGATGAACATGGATGGGCTCGGATGATCGTACCGTCGATTATAGCAACTTCTAAATCAGGCTCTTGTTTAGTATATTCAAGCAATTTTTTCCAGACATCTCTTTCACACCATCTTTTAAATCGCTTATGTATACTCCTGTAATTACCATAAGTTTTTGATAAAAGTCTCCATTGGCAACCACTTCGCACTATGTACCACACTGCCTCTATGAATATTCTTAAACGTTTTTCATCTTTGCTGTGCATTCCTTTTACGCTTTTTATGAACTCTAAAATTTGTTTCCAATTTTCCTCTTTGATGTAATATTGCATATGGTAGTTTCTCCATTTTTTACCTATTAGGCTAAACTACCATCTTTTTCTCTCTTTTCATATTTTTTGTCCACAGAGCCTAGTGTGTTATCTTCTGCTTTCTTAGCAGGTACAACTCCATATTCAACGTACCTTCTAAAGTATCGATATACTGACATTCTTATCTCCAAATCATAAATATGCAACCTAGCCTAATATAATTAAGAAATAGTTTATAATAAATACGTTTTAAGATACCTGCCTGTAACACTTTCTGGAATTTTTACCACTTCTTCTGGAGTTCCAGTAGCAATCACTTCTCCGCCTTTTATTCCGCCCTCTGGTCCGATGTCTATTATATAATCTGCAGTTTTTATAACGTGCAAATTGTGCTCGATAACTATAACAGTGTTTCCCAGATCGACTAATCTATGGAGTATTTTTAGTAAGTTATTTATATCTTCAAAGTGTAATCCAGTTGTTGGCTCATCAAGAATATACAATGTTCTTCCGGTAAATCGTTTTGATAGCTCCTTGGACAGCTTTATTCGTTGTGCTTCACCCCCAGACAACGTTGTTGACGACTGTCCGAGTTTTATATAGCCAAGCCCCACTTCCTGCAAAGAAATCAACTTTTCTTTTACCATTGGAAGGTTTTCAAAAAAACCACAAGCTTGATCTATCGTCATATCAAGCACATCAGAGATTGATTTTTCTTTATAAGTAACTTCCAATGTTTCCCGATTATACCTTCGCCCTTTACACTGCTCACACTTCACATAAACGTCCGGTAGAAAATGCATCTCTATCTTTAAGTGCCCATCACCTTTACAAGCCTCACACCTTCCCCCTCTGGTATTAAATGAAAACCGGCCTATATTATATCCCCTTGCTTTTGACTCCGAAAGACCTGCAAACCAATTTCTTATATGAGTAAACATACCGACATATGTTGCTGGATTTGACGCAGGAGTTCTACCAATTGGCGACTGATCGACTTCTATAACTTTATCTATATATTCAAGGCCTTCTATTCTATCACACTGACCATACCTTGCAGACGAATGATGTATCTTATGTGCTGAATATTTATATAACGTTTCTATGACTAAACTTGATTTTCCCCCTCCTGATATTCCAGTAACACAAATAAGATTCCCTATAGGAAATTTAACGTTCACATTTTTTAAGTTATTTTCACATGCATTTATTACTTTTATGAACTGAGTTGCTTGCTTTCTTCTCCTTGGAATTAAAATTTTTTTCTCTCCACTCAAATATTGCCCTGTTATGCTCTCTGAATTTCTTTGCACCTGGTCTGGTGTTCCTTCTGCAACAACTTTTCCACCATTTACGCCAGCTCCAGGACCAATATCAATCGCATAATCAGCAGCCATTATTGTATCTTCATCATGCTCAACAACGATTACAGTGTTACCCATGTCTCTCAAGTTTTTCAGTGTAGCAATTAACCGATCATTATCGCATTGATGAAGGCCTATCGAGGGTTCATCAAGCACATACAGCACTCCTGTTAAACCAGAGCCAATTTGTGAAGCAAGTCTGATCCTCTGACTCTCACCGCCAGAGAGAGTGCTAGATTCTCGATCAAGCGTTAGGTAATTCAACCCTACATTCTTTAAAAATGCTAGCCTCTTGATTATTTCATTTAATATTTTACTTGAGATTTGCTTCTGTTGTTCTGTGAGCTTGTCTGGCAAATTTTCAAACCACTTAAGGGATTCATCGATGCTGAGCCTAGATATTTCACCTATATGTTTGCTATCAATTTTTACTGTAAGCGCTTCTTTTTTCAATCTATAGCCAGTACATTCTCTGCAGTGAGTGACAGAGCAATATCGCTCAACAAGTGTTTCATCATAATCCATCTGGTTCTCCAAGATACTGATCAAACCTTGAAATTTATTAGAGCCAAAGAGTATCATATCTTTTACTTCTTGATCTATGTTCTTCCACGGAATATCAAGGTTAAATTTGTAGTTTTCAGCCAGTGATAGAATTGCACTTTTTAGAAATCCATAACCTGTGTGCACTTGACGGAACATTGATCCCACTGGCTTTAAAGCACCCTCAGATATTGAAAGAGTTTCATCCGGTACTATTAGCTTTATATCAACACTTAGTTTTTTACCAAGCCCATTACACGAACCACATGCACCGTAAGGGCTGTTAAAAGAAAATAATCTTGGTTCTATTTCCTCAAGAGTGAAACCAGACTCGGGGCATGCAAAATTCTCTGAAAAAGTCAGAATTTGACCATTTTTATACTCGGAATTATGGTTGTCAGGTAGGTTTACTATTTCTACATACATTAGACCATTACCAAGTTTTAGTGCGGATTCTATACTACTTGGCAGTCGATTTCCTATATCGCCCAATATTGATATTCTATCTGCAACCACAAAAACGTCGTGTTTCTTATTCTTATCGAGTTTAGGCAAGTCATCTACATTGTACACTTCACCATCTATTTTGAACCTTACGTAACCTTGTCTTTTAATTTCCAATATCTCTTTAAGATGTTCTCCCTTTCTACCACGCACAACAGGGGCAAGTATATATATCTTAGTTTCTAAAGGTAACGCAATTATAGTATCTACAATTTGAGACACCGTTTGTTTTGTTATTGGTAATCCAGTTGCAGGTGAATAAGGAACTCCTATTCGTGCATATACTAAGCGCAAGTAATCGTAAATTTCGGTAACAGTTCCAACTGTTGACCTTGGATTTTTTGAGATCGATTTCTGGTTGATAGATATTGCAGGAGAGAGACCTGTAATCGACTCAACATCTGGTTTATCCTGAATGTTGAGAAATTGACGCGCGTAAGCTGACAGGCTTTCAACGTACCGGCGTTGGCCTTCTGCATAAATCGTATCAAATGCGAGGCTAGACTTGCCAGAACCACTTAGCCCAGTTATAACAACTAGCTTATTTTTCGGTATATTGACGTCTACACCTTGCAGATTATGTTCCCTTGCGCCCTTAACTCTGATAAAATCGTCCATATTATACCATACAGCGTATTAATCATTATAGCCTCAAAATACGTGAATTTATAGTGATATATTGATTTTTTCAACTGTTACGGAAAATTAGGCAGCGTTTGATAAATCGTCATTCCGCTACTTGTTAGCGGCTGAGATACCGCGACGGTATGACGGTTAAGTAGGCCAGTGCCCCTATAGATCTGCTGCAAAAGGTGATTGAAAAAATGATGTGAGAGGGGTAGAAGAAGAATAAGCAGATCAAGTAAGGAAAAAAAATGAGCTTTAGTTACTATAATATGAAAAAACACCCAAGAAACTTTCGTAATATAACAGGTTTAAGTATAGAGGAGTTCGAAAAAGTAGTAGAAAAAGTGAGGTCTGGATGGAAAAAACTTGAAAAACAGAAAAAGCGTCATGGTAGAAGATCAAAACTACCAACTCTGGAAGATAAGTTGTTTTGCGTAATTTTGTACTATCGCACTTACATAACACATAGATTTTTAGGATGCCTATTCAATGTGCACAACGCAAATGTATGTAGGTTACTTAAGAGAATAGAGCCATTACTCGCCAAAAAAGTGACTATAACAAAAGATAGAAGTATGACGCCAGAAAAAATACTGAAGATTTTGGCTGATGTTACAGAACAGCAAATACAGAGGCCAGAAGATAGTAAAAAACGGAAGAAATCATATTCAGGAAAAAAAAGAACCAACACTATGAAAACTGAGATTATTATCGAAGAAGGAGGAAGAATTTTATCAGTGTCAAAGTCATACCGTGGTAGAATTAGTGATTTTCGCATAAGGAAACAAGAAAAATATTTACCACTTGATAGCATAAAACATGCTGATTCTGGATATCAAGGTTGGCAAAAATTGCAAAGCAATGTTATAATTCCATATAAAAAGTATCGTAAAAAGCCATTAACTCCAGAGCAGAAAGAGCATAATAGAAGGTTAGCATCATTTAGAATGAGAGTAGAAAATAAGATCCGAGAGATAAAGATATTTAAGATTATGTCGAATGTTTATCGCAATTTTCAGAAAAAATATAACTTGAGGTTCAATATTATTGCTGGTATTGTAAATCTTAAGCACGCCTTTTAGTTAACCTTGATTTTATTCACCCTCCTTTCCTTTTTTTTATCGCTTGATTCGCAGCAGGTCTAAAGATGAAAAACGTTTAAGAATATTCATAGAGGCAGTGTGGTACATAGTGCGAAGTGGTTGCCAATGGAGACTTTTACCAAAAACTTATGGTAATTACAGGAGTATACATAAGCGATTTAAAAGATGGTGTGAAAGAGATGTCTGGAAAAAATTGCTTGAATATACTAAACAAGAGCCTGATTTAGAAGTTGCTATAATCGACGGTACGATCATCCGAGCCCATCCATGTTCATCTGGATATACAAAAAACTCCAAGGATCAAGAAGCTTTAGGGAGGAGCAAAGGTGGCTTTACAACTAAAATACATGCGCTTGTCGATGCACTTGGAAATCCACTTAAATTTACTCTGACTCCTGGTCAAAGAAATGAAATTACGCAGGCACAAGTGTTGACCGAAAGTATCTATAACTCTACTGTAGTAGCTGACAAGGGCTATGATAGCAATGCCTTTGTTACAAGTCTTGAAGACAAGGGATGTACAGTAGTTATTCCGCCAAAACGGAATCGAAAAGTGCAAAGGTATTACGATGAGCATATCTACAAAGAACGTCATTTGATTGAGTGTTTTTTTGGTAAAATTAAAAATTTTAGGCGCATTTTTTCCAGATTTGATAAAACTGCTGAGGTTTTTATTGGTTTTCTCAATTTTGTTGGAGCTCTTGTATGGCTTCTCTAAAATTTTGTCCACAGAGCCTAGTAATAGTGCCTGCTATGTAGCTAAATTTTCTTTTAACTTAAGCTATATGTAGCTAAAATAACTTGGGTTTACCGACAACCGTCATCCCGCTAGTGGGATCTCTTGTTAGCGGCTGAGATGCCGCGGCGGTATGACGTACTGACTTGCATTAGCCATGTATAATAAAGGTAATCTATGACAAAAGAATCATTGGTAAAAACTGATATAGTGAAAGTTGAAGACAAAAAGGCGGTAGGAAGCTTTTTTAAAATACTAGGTGGAGTGGCAGATGCTGTAAGATCGTGGATTGGTAACATCAGTCCTGATTTAAGCAACAGTCGCGATATCGATAGTTTAGTCTTGAAGATGAACGAGTGCTTAAACCCAAAGGGAGGGGAGGTTTCAGCACGTAAGAACGCTGTATCTCTTGGTAACCTGTACTTGAGCTTATCAGAGAAAGGTAAAATAAAATTTCTACAAACCCTGGCAGAAAAATTTAATCCGAATAAAGCGGAAATAGATGAGAAAATTAGAGAGTATAAGAAAAACCAAGATCCCGAGTTAAACTATAAATTTGAACAGGATTTAATAAAAATTCTTGAATCACCGCGTTCTAAAATATTAAAGCAATTTATTTCTTTACCAGAAGGCCTTAAGTTTATTGTTGATATGCGTTCTGACGTGCTTAAGCTAAAGAACCAATATAGAAGCTTGAATCCACTAGAGAACGAATTAAAAAATATACTCTATACTTGGGTTGATGTTGATCTACTTGATCTTCGTCAAATCACCTGGGATTCACCTGCATCATTGCTAGAAAAACTTATAAAATATGAAGCTGTGCATAAAATTTCCTCTTGGGATGACTTAAAAAACAGGCTGGGTCTCTGTTTTGCTTTTTTTCATTACAAGATACCAAACGAACCTCTAATTTTTGTAGAGGTTGCATTGGTGGATAAGATTGCAGATAGTATTCAACACCTTTTAGATGAGTCGGTACCTTCAAATGATCCAAGTAGTGCGAGCACTGCTATATTCTATTCAATATCAAATACTCAAGCAGGGTTATCTGGAATCAGCCTTGGTAATTTTTTGATCAAAAGGGTTGTGGAAAAGCTATCACAGGAATTTAAAAGTATAAAAACATACGCAACTCTTTCTCCAATACCTGGCTTTACGAAATGGCTAAAAAACAATCTAAACCAAGATGTCACTTTATTGGGCAAACTAAATATAAAACAATCTAGTGCAGAAATTTTAGAAAGTGCAGAGCAATTAAAAATTAACGTTGAATGTATAAATGAAACTAAACAATGCATGCTTAAACTATGTGCATATTATTTACTAAAAGTGAATAATAGTAATGGGAATGCTTATGATCCGGTGGCGCATTTTCATTTAAGCAATGGTGCATCGATAAAACAATTAAACTGGATGGCGGATACTTCTGAAAAGGGTATTAGTCAGTCGGCTGGAATGATGGTGAATTATCTGTATGAGTTGCCTAAAATAGATAATAATCATGAGAATTATATGATTAATAAAGTGATTTCCTGCTCGAAAAAAGTGTCGTCTATGTTGAAGGAGTAAATAGTCTCTTAATAAAGGATTGCCCTCACAACACTTAAAATGTAAAATGGTTCTACTTAAATAAAATAGCCATAAATGAACAACATAAGAAATTTTGCAATAATAGCGCATATAGACCACGGTAAGTCAACGCTTGCTGACCGTTTAATAGAGGAATGTAACGGCCTTGAAGCAAGAGAAATGATCAATCAAATACTCGATTCAATGGATATAGAACGCGAACGTGGGATTACAATTAAGGCACAGACAGTAAAACTCAATTATACGGCAAATGACGGTAATCAATATTGCCTAAATCTCATGGACACCCCAGGTCACGTTGACTTTTCTTACGAGGTAAGCCGAAGCTTAGCCGCATGTGAAGGTTCACTTTTAGTGGTAGATAGTAGCCAGGGCGTTGAAGCACAAACCCTTGCAAATGTATATAAAGCTATTGACAACAATCATGAAATAATAGTTGTGCTCAATAAAGTTGATCTTCCTGCTGCAGATCCAGAAGGGGTAAAACTCCAGGTTGAGGAAATAATCGGTATTGACGCAAGTGAGTCAGTTTTAATATCAGCAAAAACTGGACTTGGAATAAAAGATGTACTTGAAGCAATAGTGGCAAAACTTCCAGCTCCTCAAGGTGATGTAAATGCTCCACTGCAAGCAATTTTAGTTGATAGTTGGTATGACACTTACTTAGGAGTGGTAATTTTAGTGCGAGTTAAAAATGGAGTGCTAAAAAAAGGCATGAGAATTGTTATGATGTCTAATAATGCTACATATCAGATAGATAATATCGGTATTTTCACCCCTAAAAAAGTGATGACGGGTGAACTTTCAGCGGGTGAAGTTGGTTTTATAACTGCTTCAATGAAGGAAGTAGCAGACTGCAAGGTAGGGGACACTATCACTGAGGAAAAGAGACCTTGTAGTAAAGCACTTCCTGGATTTAAAGAAGTGCATCCTGTGGTATTTTGTAGCATTTTTCCTCATAAAACGGATGATTTTAAATATCTAAGAGAAGCTCTAGAAAAGTTACATTTAAATGATGCAAGTTTTACCTTCGAGGCTGAAACTTCAAATGCACTAGGCTATGGATTTCGTTGTGGTTTTTTGGGAATGTTGCATCTTGAAGTTATTCAAGAAAGGCTCGAGAGAGAATTTGATTTAGACCTAACAGCAACTGCACCGAGTGTTATATATAGGGTTACAACACGAGGTGGTGAAGTTTTGAATATTCATAACCCAAGTGATATGCCAGATCCAACGAAAATTGAAATTGTGGAAGAACCATGGATTACCGCAACCATAATGGTCCCTGACCAATACTTGGGAGAGATTCTATCTCTATGTGAAGAAAGGAGGGGAGAACAGGAGGATTTATCTTACATTGGTAACACAACAACAGCATTGTTAAGATATAAATTACCACTGTCTGAAGTTGTTTTTGACTTTTATGATCGATTAAAATCAATTTCCAAAGGATATGCAAGTTTGGATTGGGAAATTTCCAGCTATCTGGTAAGCCAAATAGATAAATTAAGCTTTTTAATTAATGGAGAGCCCGTAGATGCACTGGCTTGTATCGTTCACAAAAGTAGGGCAGAAAAAAGGGGGCGTGAAATATGTGCACGCTTGAAGGATTTAATACCACGTCAGCAATATAAAATCGCGATTCAAGCGGCAGTGGGTGGAAAAATTATTGCCAGAGAAACGATTAATCCATATAGAAAAGATGTAACAGCTAAACTCTATGGTGGAGATGTAACGCGAAGAATGAAACTACTTGAAAAGCAAAAGAAAGGTAAAAAAAGGTTACATTCTATAGGGAACGTAAATATTCCACAGAATGCTTTTATTCAAGCCTTGAAGATAAGTGATTGATCTTAAAAGACTTCTTGTATAGTTTTTGGCAACAACCGTTAGAAACGAAAAAACTTACTTGACAAACTCCGCCAGCCCCCTTATTGTAGTATTAAGGGTATTTATGACTCAAAACTTGTTTTTGATCTGCGCAGGTTCAACAACAAAAATTCAGTAAAAAACTCAGAGTATTTATTGGCGGATTACATAAAATTATAGCGGCTGCATGTCTTTTAAATTTTTTCTACATTCAGCCAAATCGCGCTTATTTTAAGCGTTAGCACATTATTACAGCGCCACTTACAGTAATATAGAGTCAAAACTCGCACCACGGGGCTTCTTTTGCCTTTTTTTTCATTTAGTAAATTTCTTAATGTTTGTGGCTAAAAGAGTCCAAGAGAGGTGTCATGCCAGTGCTCCTTTTTTTGTCATCCCAGTGCTTGACACTGGGATCCAGCATTTCACGCAATCCCATCAAGAACGTTGTATTTTACATAACACTTTTATGCTTACCAACTTAATAAAATTCCTGGATCCCAGTGTCTGGGCACTGGGATGACACCCTTTTGGATAGAAACCAGTGTCTGGGCACTGGAATGACACCGAAGGGGCTACTGCTGTCTTGGATGGAAACCAGTGTCAGCTACTTTCATGACACCCTGACCTCGTCATCCCGCAGCGGGATCTCTTGTTAGCGCCGCGGCGGTATGACGATTCGCAGCGGCATGACGAGAAAGGGGCTACTTGGATGATACCTTTTTTCTACTTAGTTTGGGTTATGCAAGAAGTCTATTCCTTCATAAGGAGAAGTAGTTAAAGGAATTTACTCTATTTCTCCCTCTTTTTTTATTATTTTTAATCTATAGTTAACGTAAAAGAGATATGCAAAAACTCTATTGATCCATAGTCTGCAAATTATTAATAACACTTACTTTAAAGAACCTCACTTTACGCTGATCTTTGAGCGCTCTTCTGTGGTATTTTGTAAGAGTATAACTTGTGAAATCGTCTTCCCTATAGATTAAAGAGTTACACTGCTTTATATGTGATGCTATCCACTCTGCATAGTCCTGATGATCGGTTGCAATGAATATTTCCCCTGTTATAAGTATTTTTTTTGCTAATAAATTTAAAAATTCCGTATTAATTAATCGTCTTTTATTGTGACTTCTTTTTGGCCATGGATCTGGAAAGAGAATAAAGAATCTTTCAACACTGTTATCAGGAAAATTTGCAATCAATTCTCTTGCATCTTCTGTCCACATTAAAATATTTTTTATGTTCTGTATTTCTATGTTTGTTAGCAAGCGAGAAACCCCCTTTAAGTAGGGCTCACATCCTATAAATAATAGATCAGGTTCATTGAGCACCTGGTAAAGCATATTTTCACCGTTGCCAAAGCCTATTTCTACCCATATTCTTTTTTGTGAATTTACAATTTTCTCTATAGATTCCTTGCTGTTTTGAATAGAATATTTTTCCAATATTTCATCAACATCAGGTTTTAGCCTGGACCTTCTGGAGAACGATCTAATCCACTTGCTATTCTTAAATAGCATATTCTTGATACATATATAATTTTCTCACTATATTTTATATAGCTTAAACAATTCTCGAAATGAGTTAATGAAAAATTACTTGTCAATAATTGTTAATATTATATAATATATGAGTTCTAATAAAGTTTAAGTTAAAGGTATGAATAATAATAATCCAGTCGTAAATCTACCGGTTACTATCAGAAAGCTATCATCAAACAAATTTATAGAAGAGATATGTCAAGGCCAATTTGAGGATCAAGATAATACCTTGTTTGAAGATTCTTTTGTTAACAAAATTAAAGAAGGAGATGTGGTAGAAGGTGTAATTACAAGAATAAACCCTAACGACGTTGTGGTTGATATTGGTTTAAAATCTGACGGGAGAATTCTGATCAAGGAACTCGGTTGTAATGATGAGGTCATTATTGGCTCGAAAATCAGAGTTTATGTGGAAAGAATTGAAGATTATCATGGTAATGTTGTTCTTAGTCGTGAAAAAGCAATTAGGGACGAAAAATGGAATAAGTTGGAAGAAGATACAGTTACAAGGGCTGAAGTAAGCGGAGTTATTAAACGCTCAATTAAATGTGGCTTTATTGTTGATCTTGGTGACGGAATAAGCGCTTTTTTACCGCTGAGTCATGTGGATTTGAAGCAAGTAAAAGATGCGAAGCACCTTATTGAAACTGAACAAAAGTTCATCGTGCTTAAAATGGATAAGAAGCAGGGCAATATTGTAGTATCAAGAAAGCTGGTGTTAGAAAAATTGCACGCTGGTGAAAAAATTAAATTTTTAGAATCTTTAAATGAAGGCGATATAATAGAAGGGAAAATAAAAAGTATCACTCATTACGGTGTATTTGTCGGTATTCATGAATCAGATGTAGTGGGAGTTATAGATGGATTGTTACATATTACAGATATCTCTTGGAGTAGGGTAAGTCATCCGTCTGCAGTTTTTACTTGTGGTCAGACTATAAAAGTTAAAATTATAAAAATAGACAAGGAAAATGCTAAAATTTCCTTGGGTGTGAAGCAGCTAGAAGATAGCCCTTGGCAAGATGCAGAGTCAAAATATCCAGTTGATAGTGTGCATAAGGGTTATGTAACAAGCATAGAAGATTATGGATTATTTGTTGAGCTTAGACCTGGAATTGAAGGTTTAGTGCACTCGTCGGAAATAACTTGGGTTAAGAGTAATTTACCAGTTAGTAGTCTCGTAACAAGGGGACAAGAAGTATATGTAAAAATTCTCAGTATTGACATTGCTAAGAGTAGGATGAGTTTAAGCATGAAAAGGTGTGTAGACAACCCTTGGCAAGTATTTATCAATAAATATTCTCCTGGTTCTATTGTTTCTGGTGAAGTGAAGAATAATACCGGCTCATATGTATCTGTTGCTTTCGGTGATTCTGAAATAGATGAGAACGTAGAAGGGACAATATATGTGAAAGATTTTAGTTGGTCTAAAAATGGTTCAGATGAGATAAAGAAGTATAATGTAGGTGATAAAATAGAAGCAAAAGTAATAAGGGCTAACGTGAATCGGGCAAGAATTTATCTTGGAATAAAACAAATAGAGTATGATCCTCTTGAAGAACTGATAAAGAAAGTTAAGGTAGGTGATAAAATACAGGTTATTGTAGGTAAGAGAGAAGATAATGGACTAGTCGTTGAAGTTGAGAACGATGTAACCCTTCTAATAGATCAAGAGCATTTACCAGAGAATAAAAAATTCTCTATATCAGAAAAAATAGAAGTTGAAGTATTGGGTGTTGAAGAATATAACATAGCATTATCTGCTAAGTGATAAGGTTTACTTATTTTGCTTCATATAAATGGCAACAAAGTCTGATATAATAGTGAGGGTAGCAAAAAGACATCCTTTTTTAGATAAGATTGTTATAGCAGCTATAGTTGATAGATTTTTTGGGATACTTTCAAGCACATTGAAACATCATAATAGAGTTGAAATTAGGGGGTTTGGTTCTTTTTCAGTTAGAAGTTATAACTTGAAAGAAACAAGCCATTTAATGTTACAGAAGTTTACAAAGAATCAATACTTTAAAACATATTTTCGTAGCAGTAAAAAATTATCTGATTTGATAAATGAATAAAAATTTATACCATAAATAAGATGAAAGTAGGGGTTTGAGTTTATACTGTACGATAGAAATTTTTAGCACCATATGCAAGTAGTAGAAATAGTTATACGTAATAACACATATAAAATATCTTGCGAAAGTGGGAAGGGGAATCATTTATTACGCCTTGCTAATAGTTTTGACAAGTTAGTTAGTTCTGTATCTCAAAAAACTGGAGGTAAGGGTTCGGATGCATTAAATTTCTTACTTGCAGCACTAATTCTTGAGGATAAAATTTTAGAATTAACAAAGCGATTAGATGAAGTAAATCAAGAGCGCGCAAAGTATAGAAACGAGAAAAGAATAGAATATACTGAGGTACTAGATAAGGTAAATAAGATTATCACTAATCTTGAGTGCATAAAGGATTAGCTTCAATAAAGCAAGCAATTAAATTGACTATCTGACTATTCAAGCCAGGAGGGAGGTTTGTCTTACGAGTTATGTAACAATATAATTCGTAATCATCAAGATCAACTATTTTTTCGTATTCGATTAGTTCGCTTAAGGAAAATTTATCAAGATATTTCAATGCGAAATGCCCTAAAAGTATATCGGTTTCTTTGCAACCCCTATGCCAGCTTCTATATATTAATTTTCTTCTGAGTAGTGAGGTATCTGTCATTACAATTAAACTTTTTTTAATTTAAAAGTTAAACTAAATACTTGTCAAGCGAGGCGCATTTTAATATACTTAACATTTTGTTAAGATCTAAATATACAGGTGGAATTAATTTCTAATCTTATCCATCAATTTAGCGATGGAATATATTATTTTTTATCATTTTCTTTAATAATTTCTGTCATAGTATTCGTGCATGAATATGGGCATTATGTTGTTGCCAAAGCATGCAAAGTTAAAGTTGAATCTTTTTCCATAGGTTTTGGTCCTGAAATTTTTGGTTTTAACGATAAGTCCGGAACTAGATGGAAATTAAGCGTTGTTCCATTGGGTGGTTATGTTAAAATGCTAGGGGACAACAATGCAGCAAGTGTCCCAGCTGATCAACAAAATTTAGCCGAAGAAGAAAAGTTGTATTCATTTCATACAAAACCGCGGCATAAAAAAGCAGCAGTAGTTTTTGCAGGGCCTTTTGCAAATATGGTATTTGCTGTTATAGCTTTTACAATATTTTTTAGCATAGCAGGTTATTATCGCACTCCACCGGTGATTAGAAATGTAATCGAAGGTAGTGCAGCTAAGCAAGCTGGTTTGTTGCCAGGTGACACTATTACACAAATCAATGAGCATAAAATAAAATACTTTGAAGATATTTCACGTGTGATAATGTCGAATCCTAAAACAAGAATGGAGATTGAGTATAGCAGAAATAATGAGAAGCACAGGACCAGTTTAACTCCATTAATAATCAAGGACAAAGACGTTTTTGGCAACACAATAGAAAGAGAAACTATAGGGATTATTTCAGTCAATACATTAAAGCAGTCGTCTTTTCTTGGGGCTGTGAGCTTATCAGTAAGTGAAACTTACCACACTATGTGCTTAACGATCAAAGCTCTCTTTCACATTATTGTTGGTAAAAGGAGTATCAATGAAATAGGTGGGCCAATAAAAATCGCAAAGTATTCAGGGCAATCAGCTAAAAAGGGGTTCGTTATGGTTGTGTATTTCATGGCAATTATTTCAGCTAATTTAGCTGCAATTAACTTGCTACCAATTCCGCTACTAGATGGTGGGCATTTATTTCACTATATTATAGAAGCAGTTATACGTCGAGATTTAAGTTTGAAATATCAAAAATATGCAGCTACTTTTGGTGCTTCCATATTGTTCTTGTTGATGGCAGTTGCAATCTCAAATGATATTAGGCATCTTTTTTAAGATACATATGAAAAAGCTATTCCACATACTAATAATAATTTTTATCTCTTTTCCTACTCTACTTGTTGCTTTAGAAAATAAGGAAAAAACGCAGATAAAAGATATCAAATATATTGGTAATGAGCGTGTAAGCAATCAAACAATAGGTTTTTATATAAAATTGGAACCTGGTAATTATGTAAACGACGATGATATAGATTTGATTATAAAAGGTTTATATAAAACAAAGCTATTTGCTAGTGTTAATGCTTACATAGATGATAAAAAAAATTTGGTAATAAAAATTCAAGAAAATCCACTAATTAACAAGATAATATTAAAGGGTAATAAGTTATTTAATAGCAAAGAGTTACTAAATAATGTGATTCAGTCAAAATCACTAACTATTTTCACTGAAACAAAATTGCAAAACGATTTAATGAATTTAATCACTACTTATAGAAATAACGGTAAGGTTGGCGTTAAAATTGAATATGAGTTGGAGAAGCTCGATAGTAATAGGGTCAATCTAATTTTCAAAATAAAAGAAGGCAAAACCTCTAAAATTAAGGATATAAGATTTATAGGCAATAAAAACTTTTCTGAAAATGAGCTAGAGCAAGTTATTAAAAGACATAGTAATGACATATTTAGTAAGTTATTTAGAGCCATTTTTAAAGGCGAAAATCATTATTCACCGCAATATCTATTGATTAACACAGAATTGCTCGATCGTTTTTATTCGTCTAAGGGATATATTCAAAATAATATTCAACCAATTGTTGAGGTTGATAATAACAATCAAACAGAGTTAACTTTTTTGATTGACGAAGGACAGCAGTATTTGTTTGGAAATAATGAGGTTAATATTGAAACTGAAATTCAGGATTTGAGCCTAAAAGAAGAACTATTGGATTTTATAACAGAGGAAAACGATAAGATATTTAATAGAGTTAAAATTAATAATACAGTAGAAAAAATAAACAAATATTTAAATGAAAAAGGATATATATTTGCAAAAGTTAATCCAGAGTATGCACAACGTGACAACGTTGTAGATGTAACCTACAGAGTGCTGCCGGGTAAAAAGATTTATATAAATCAAATTACAATTGATGGTAACGATCGCACTTTAGATAAAGTGATCAGAAGTAAGCTAAGTGTAGCAGAAGGTGATGCGTACAATATATCTGAGATTCAAAAGTCACGCAAAAAACTAATGAGTAGTGATTTTTTTGAAACAGTGAAAGTAAATAGTTACGCAGTTAATGACGATGCAGTAAATCTTGACTTAAATGTAAAAGAAAAAAACACTACTTCGTTGTATTTGGGAGGCGGTGTGTCTCTTCCTGGTGGAGCATTGATTAAAATTGACCTCAAAGACCGTAATTTATTTGGTACTGGAAAAGAGCTCTCTTTTGCTCTCGAAAAAAGTCAATACGTATTTTCTACTGATTTAGAGTTTGTTGAAAATAATTTTAATGATTCTGATACGTCACTAGGTGTAGGCGTATTTTACGAAAAACAAGATAAGCCAAACACTACTTTTGATAGTTGCGATATGGGATTTTTTACAAAGTTATCATATAAAGTCACAGAGAACTTAACTAATTCCCTTCGCTATTCTTATAAGTATAATCATATACACATGGATAATAAGGGTGGACAAGACACCGATATCTCTGAAATAATACTGGACCGAAAAGGTGAACATCAGATTTCATCAGTGGGATACACGTTGGCATATAATAAACTGGATAATCTATATGCCCCAAAAGAAGGGTATTTACTGCGCTTAAGTCAGGATATTTCAGGATTGGGAGGAAACGTGAATTTCCTGAAATCTGAATTCTTATCTTTTTATACGCACCCTATATTAAGCAAAATTGACGATGATATAACGCTACGCTTTAAGATGTCAGCAGGTCATATTTTTTCTTATACCGATGAAGATCTAAACATTGGCCAGCACTTTTTTAAAGGGGGTAATGAGATTAGAGGGTTTGACCTTTCCGGTATTGGACCAAGAGCAGAAGACAAAAATAAAAGCTCACTAGGAGGCAAAACTTATTTTAATTTAACACAGCAAGTAGATTTCCCACTACCAAAACTATATGACTATGCTGGTATCAAAGGCTCATTATTTGTTGACTATGCGACACTTTTCGGCTTAGATGATAAAAATGGGAAATATAAAGATCCATATAATGATAGTAAGCTTATAAGAGTGTCACCAGGTTTTGGCTTTTCAATGCTTTCTCCTTTTGGTAGACTTAGATTGGATTTCGGGTTTCCTTTAGTAAAGGAATCTTATGATATAATACCATCACCAAATGTTAAATTTTCTATTGAAGCGGGGATTTGAATGAAATATATACAGTTATTTATATCAGTTATTGCCTTAATTATTTCCTTATTTGTGGGGTATAAGTTTGTAGGATATCAACCTCAGAACACAAAGGCTGCAATTATCGATAGTGACAAAGTCATCAATGAATCTCTTGCTCTGCAAAATATACAACAACAAATAAAGGAGCAGAATTCTAGATTACAACAAGAATTTGAAAATGAGTTAGAAAAACTTAAGCCATCAAAAGAAGAATTTGACCTTTTGTCAGAAGAAGCAAAAAAGGAAAAGACAGGACAATTTAATAAGCACACTGTAAATACTAGAGATAATTACGCTAAAAAAATGTTACATTTAGAAGAAAGCTATAGAGACGCAGTAGAGAGTGTCTTTAATAAAATAAAAGAAGTTGCTAAAAGAACGGCAGAAAAAAACAACATAGATTTAGTACTATTTATTTCAAAAAAGAATCAAGTTTTATACTCTATGGACGAAGTTGATTTATCAGATGTGGTACTAAAAAATGTAAACAAGGAAATACCTGAATTTGCTTTAAAAGGCATTGAATAGACTTATGCAATTTAATATCAGTGATATTATAAAAATACTACCACATTCTTATCCGTTTCTCTTAGTAGATAGAGTTATAGAGTGTGATCCTGGTAAAAGTATAAAAGCAATCAAAAATGTGACTTTCAATGAGCCATTTTTTATTGGCCACTTCCCTGGTCATCCGATAATGCCAGGAGTCTTGATAATTGAATCTCTAGCTCAGGCATCTGCTATATGTGTTCTAGGTAAAGAAACAATAGAAAATAAAGTTGTTTACTTGAGATCCATTGAAAATGCAAAATTCAGAAAGCTAGTTACTCCAGGGGACACATTGATTCTTCAAGCTAACATTCAAAGTGTGTGTTTAGGTGTACACAAATTTAGGTGTATTGCATCTGTTAGCGAAGAAAAAGTTGCAGAAGCAACAATCTCAGCAGTATTGCAAAATAAATAAAATCTTTATCTGTAAGAAACAGCATGTACACTGTATAGTATAGCAATGAAGCTGAATTTCAAAATCTCATTTTCGAATCTATATACTCGTGATGGATTAATAAAATTAAATGAGACATTTTTGAATTATATCAAATCATGTGATGAGAGCTTGTTTTGTTCATTAATTGAAGCAAGAGAAAAAGCAGCTTCTTCTTCGATGTCATCCCAGTGTCACCTCCCATCATCCCAGTGTCACCCCCCGTCATCCCAGTGCTTGACACTGGGATCTAGAAAACAAGAAGGACGGTCAGCTACTTGGATGACAGATAGTCAGTTAATAGTAGACCTCTCATATTTACTTGATGAATTTATTGCAAAACTTTTCAATGTTGAAAAAGAAATAGAGGAGCTAAAGAAAAAGCACAACGACTTTGCTGTAATATATAAGTGCAAAAGATTATTTGTCCAACGCTATGCATTGAAGAAATACACTAATGTGGCGAATATAGATATTACTAACAAACTAAGTCATTTTCTCACTTTGCCAACAACAGAAAAAAATTTTGCTGAGCAGGTGATGCATTGGTTTGAAAATAAAGAGGATCACAAAGAGGAAATAGAACTTGCGGCACAATATGCAGTGTGGAGAGTAAAAAATAAACAGAGTATATTATTCAGTATTCATAAAAAAATTGACCACGAAAACCTCATACCATTTTCTAAAAAAGAAGTGGACAAAGTTGAAGTGCTGTATTCAAATGAAGTAAAAAGACGATACGGTTTTGATCTAACAAGCAAAAAGGTGAGTTTGAATAAAGCACTAGATAATGCTCACTACTGCATATTTTGTCATAAGCAAAGTAAGGACAGCTGCTCAAAGGGGCTAATTAATAACGACAATACTTTTAAACAATCTCCACTAAAAGTTGAACTGCACGGCTGCCCACTAGAGCAAAAAATATCAGAAATGAATCTGGTGAAAAGCGAAGGATACAGCATAGCAAGTCTTGCAATTGTGATGATAGATAATCCGCTATGTGCAGCCACTGGGCACAGAATATGCAATGACTGCATGAACTCGTGCATATATCAGAAACAAGAGCCTGTAAATGTGCCAATGGTTGAAACAAAGATTCTGGATGATGTGCTCAGTTTACCGTACGGATTTGAAATATATTCTCTGCTCAGCCGTTGGAATCCTTTAAATTTTCAGCGTCCATTGCCAAGAGGAAACACTGGAAAAAACGTTCTAGTTGTAGGCCTTGGTCCTGCTGGTTTTAATTTAGCTCATCATTTGTTGAATGATGGGCATAACGTTATCGCCATTGATGGACTAAAGATTGAACCTTTGATCGATAATTTCCAGCTAATTAAAGATTTTGAACACGAAAAATTGAGTGAACGCATGGCAGGGGGGTTTGGTGGGGTGGCAGAATATGGTATTACTTCTCGGTGGGATAAGAATTACTTAAAGATTATTAGATTACTGCTGGAAAGACGTGAGAATTTTGCACTTTATGGAGGCATTCGTTTTGGTGGCACGATTAATGTTGATGACGCGTTCAACTCGGGTTTTGATCACATCGCCCTAGCACTTGGCTCTGGCAAGCCACGAATGATCAAAATAAAGAATATGCTAGCTCGTGGAGTACGTATGGCATCTGACTTTCTTATGTCGTTACAACTGACTGGTGCTCTTAAATTTGATTCTATAGCAAATCTGCAAGTTCGTATGCCGATAGTTGTCATAGGTGCGGGGCTTACTGCGATTGACACTGCCACTGAAGCTTTAGCGTATTATCCAATTCAAGTAGAAAAATTTCTTCTTCGTTATGAGATATTAGTTGATAAGTATGGAAAGGACTGTGTTGAAAAAGATTGGACAGAAGAAGAACACAAAATTGCAAATGAGCTCATATCGCACGCAAAGTTGATCCAAGCAGAGCAAGAGTTAGCAAAAAAAGAGAATAGAGAAATAAAAATATTAGAGTTAATGCAGAGCCTCGGGGGAGTGAAAGTTGTATATAGAAAAGAGCTGAAAGACTCGCCAAGTTATCGATTAAATAGCGAAGAGGTGCAAAACGCATTATCAGAAGGGATTTACTTTATTGAAAACTTAGAGCCAGTTGAAGTTGTGACAGATAAATATAACCATGCTGAGTCAATAAAACTGATAGACACAAAATCCGGCGAAATCAAACGTATAAAAGCACGTTCTATTTTTATAGCAGCAGGTACTGAGCCAAATACAGTTATTGCAACAGAAGATAAAAAGCATTTTAAATTAAGTAATGGGTATTTTACTCATTTGAATTCATCAGGCAAAGAAATAGACCCAATATTTTCTCCTAAAATGCAAAATAAAGATAGAATATTAGTGTATAAGCAAGGCAATAAAACAATCAGCTTTTTTGGTGATCTTCACCCTTCGTATAGTGGCAGCGTCGTGAAAGCTATGGCAAGTGCTAAGAACGGCTACCCTATTATTTCTCAGCTTTTGAGTGGAGTTAATAGCTTCGTTTCTGTCATTCCAGTGTGTGATGTTGTGGGCCAGAAAAAAAATGCGTGGTCAAGTGTTGAAGACCTGGCTAATAAAGAATTCTTCAATAAAATCAAAGAGCAATTCACTGCAAAGGTTATAAAAGTTCAATATTTAACAGACAAAGTTGTGGAAATAGTGATCAAAGCACCACTTGCGGCAAAGAATTTTAAGCCTGGGCAATTCTTTAGATTGCAAAATTTTGAAACCAATGGCAGAAAAGCCAATAATACAAACCTTGCTATGGAAGGTATAGCCGTAACCGGCACTGAAGTAGACAAAAAAAAAGGAATTATTTCCACTATTGTGCTGGAAATCGGCGGCTCCACTAATTTATGCAGACACTTAAGAGAAGGCGAGCAAATAATTCTTATGGGCCCAACTGGCAGACCTACTGAGGTTTACTAAGTCTCAATATTAAAGTGATGCCAAATTTTATTTCAAAAAGTAAATAATTTACTAACGCTCGTGCACAAATTAAAAATAAATTATGCACGAGTGTAGCATTGTGAATGAAGAATGCTATATTAAAGCTTACCTCACTATTAAAGCTGTCGGTCAGATTAGATTAAAAACCTAATCTGACCGGTTTCTCTATGACCCTCTAAACTCTGATATAATTATATGATAATTAGTTTAATTAGTGGTTAATATGCAAATTGATTTTATTCATATATTGAGATAGCATAAACCATATTGGTTTTAATTATTGTGCAACTTTATAAATCGTCACTGTTACTTCTACTGACTGTATTAATAGTTATAGTCCTAAAATTACCTGAAAATTTGAGCATTGCAGTAAATTGGTCTCTCCCAATTCTAGATTTTGATTTATCTTTTCGCATCGTACTAATATCTTTTTTATCGGTTGCATTTTTAATTGTTCTATCAGCAAAAAATTTGAGTTTTTCAGAGATGCTTTCTTTTTCTGCTTACACTATCAGTTCACTTTATGCAGTTTTATCTGAACATATGATATTGGTTATAATATTCTGTGAATTAATGACCGTCAGTGCATTTTTTATTATCGCAGCTAGCTGTAGAGATAGTGGACCTGCAATAAGGTACGCTTGTGTACACTTTTTCGTTGGAGTTATATTAATAGCAGGATTGGCACTTCAAAGCACTAACCTGATAATTTTGGGTTTATTGATAAACTGCGCTTGTTTTCCTTTTTCATTTTGGGTTGTTGATGCATATCCTGCTGCATCGCTACATGGCACCACATATCTCTCTTTATTTACCACTAAAGTCTCTTTTTTAGTGATGCTTTTACACACTTATAACCTATGGCAAGATTGTACTGAAATATTAGCGCCTGTAGGCGCCATCACTGCAATTTACAGCATTATATTTGCTTCTCTTGAGCAAAATATTCGTAGATTTTTATGCTATAATATTGTAGGACAAATGGGCTTGCTGATTATTGCAGGAGGTTTACTCAGCCCTTCGGAAAAGGCAATACCAATTTTGATACTGCATATAATCTTCTCTCTTGTTTATCAATCATTATTGTTTGTGGTCAGTAATTCGATTATTTCACAAACAAAAACAATTAGTTTTAATGGAGTAGGTAAACTGATGTCAGTGGAAGGCATGTGTGCTATAATCGCAATACTTACAATGGCTGCATTTCCTGGAACCGCTGGATTTATTAGCAAATCATACATTACAGTCGAGATTGAAGCAAGTGGTGCTAATTTAGAAGTGTATAAAAACTTATACAAGATTCTAAATTTACTGCTTTATTTAAGCGTGGGGCTCAAGTTTCTTTACTACATATTTATTGCAAAAAGTAAGTCGAAACCTTTAGCAGAGAGGGGAGGTAAAATGACTATGATTATTTTAGCATTTATATGCGTAATTGCTGGCAACCCTTACTTACCTATTTACAATAAATCTTCGATTTTCGATTTTGTGTACAACACAAAAAATATTTTGTCGCAATTTAATTTGTTATTATGTACCACTTTATTGTTCATTCTTTTACGCAAGTTATTTTACCCGAGAATAAATTTTAAAATGGATGTTGATTGGATTTTTAGAGCTTTCATACCCTATATTATCTTGCTGTTCAATCAACTGATCTTTAAAGTGAGAGAAATGTCTGCCAATGTACTGCAAAACTTGACTAATTCACTTACTAGTTTATACTTTAATAATATTACTAAACTTAAAGAAGTGCTGGGTTACAACTCAGTGAGTTTTGTTTCAGCTTCTTCTCTCTTTTTAATGAGTATTCTACTAACGCTATTATGTTTAAATCGTTAACTGAAAGTTTAAATTCTGTATTTAGTAAACTAAGAGGAAAGTCGATCATTTCTGAAGATGATTTTAATCTTGCCATGCGTGAAATACGCATAGCCTTAATTGAAGCTGACGTTTCACTTGAAGTTGCAAAAAAATTCATCAACGACATTAAAGATAAAGTGATTGGGGAAAAAGTCATAAAAAGTGTTTCTCCAGCACAAATGATAATTAAAATTGTGCAGGATAATTTAGTTGCAGTTCTCGGATCAGAGAAAAGTGACTTAAATCTAGCAGTTAAACCCCCTGCTGTGATTATGATGGTGGGCTTACAAGGTGCAGGTAAAACAACCACCTCAGGAAAGCTTGCTTTAAAGCTAAAAAAGCAAAAGAAAAAAGTGATGCTTGCCTCTTTAGACATTTATAGGCCGGCTGCCCAGAAACAACTTGAGGTGCTGGGTAAACAAATAGACGTACAAACTTTATCTATAGTAATAAATGAAGGGCCTATTGCAATTACAAAAAGGGCACTAGCAGCAGCAAAGAACGATAATTATGATGTATTAATACTAGACACCGCAGGCAGGCTTCATATTGACAATAATATGATGAATGAGTTGAAAGCCGTAAAGGAAATAGCTTCACCTGCAGAAGTTATTTTAGTAGCCGACGCAATGATAGGCCAGGATGCGGTCAACATTGCCAAATCATTCAATGAGGTAATAGGTGTAACCGGCATTATTCTTACCCGTGTTGATGGTGATGCACGTGGTGGTGCTGCTCTTTCTATGAAAATGATCGCCGATTGTCCAATTAAATTTATTGCTTGTGGTGAAAAATTAAGTGACCTCGATGATTTTTATCCCGATAGAATTGCAAAAAGGATACTTAGCATGGGTGATGTTGTATCATTGGTTGAAAAAGCTGCTGAGATTGTTGGTCAGGAAGAAATTGATAAGTTACAAAAGAAAGTAAAAAAGGGTAAATTCGACCTAAACGACCTAGTGGGAATGTTAAAAACTCTGAGTAAAATGGATGGCATTAGCAACATAATGAAATTCATTCCTAGTTCATTCACAAAAAAGCTAAGTAGCAGTGTGCCAGATGACAATAAAGTGAAAAAATATATAGCCATCATAAACTCAATGACCGAAAAAGAAAGGCAAAATCCAGATATTTTAAATGGCAAAAGAAGACTTAGAATTTCTAAGGGGTCCGGAACAAGTGTAACTGACGTTAATCTTCTGATTAAGCAGTACAATCAAATGAGCTCTATAGTAAATAAGTTCAGTAAAGTTGACCATAGTAAACTCAAAGAATCTGATTTGATGGATATGCTAAGCAGAAAGTAAGTGACCTTACCTTTAGCTATATCAAAAGCCGGCTTAGTTCTCGCAAAAAAATTTACAGCTTTTTGCTAGCCAAGAAATTTATTATTAATTTTAGGAAATACTATAGCTGACCCAAGCAACACGTCATACCGCGATTCATTTCATAACTGTACGAACATTGTAGTGTGGGCCACCAGTGGGGTGTCATCCGAGTAGCTTGACTACTTGGATCCAGAAAAAAGAATGGTGTCATGCAAGTAGCCTCCTTCTCCTGTCATCCCAGCGCCCAGAGGTGTCATCCGAGTAGCTTGACTACTTGGATCCAGGAAAAAGAATGGTGTCATGCAAGTAGCTGACACTGGTCTCCATCCAAAAGGGTGTCATCCCAGTGCTTGACACTGGGATCCAGGAAACTTAATTGCAAGTAATGCATTGGGTTTGGTGAGTATGGGTTTTGCGTTATAGAATGAAGCACTTTTTGTGAATTTGTAAAGAAAACTGGATCCCAGTGTCAAGCACTGGGATGACATCATCCTTTTTTTTGGATTCCAGACTGGAATGACAGCAGTCCTACGTCATACCGCGATTCATTCGCGGTATCTCTAGATCCCGCTAACAAGCAGCGGGATGACGGTTGTCGTTTAGCTACAAACATTAAGAAATTTACCAAACGAAAAAAAAGGCAAAAGAAGCCCCGTGGTGGTTGGCTATTTACTATGTACTAAAATATCGACGTTTTTTTTATTCTAAAACGCTTGATTAAGAGCGATTTAGCTGCTTTTAACTTGCAACTAACCTACACCGCAAGTGTTTAAGAAATTTACTAAGCAGGAAAAAAGGCAAAGAAACCCCGTAGTAGCTAGCATTCAAATTCTCCCTTGTCAATTTGACGTTTTTTGCTGTCTTAAACGCTTTGTAAGCGCGTTTCGGCTTATATAGGTAAAAACCCAGAAATTTTTAAAGACATGCGATGCACGTAGTGCGAAAAATTAAACATGAGACGCCAAATACCCTAAGTTTTTTGTCATTAACCTGCACAGATTGCGAAGATAAATAAATAGCTTCAGTTTCATGATAAGGGGGCTGGCGGAGTTTGTCAAGTAAGTTTTTTCGTTTCTATTGTAATGACAGTTATGGCCTGTGCAAGAAATCTATTGATTTACAGCAGGTTCTTTGTTACAGTTCACAGTTATGCAAAGAAACTTAAAGCCTCATGAGTTTATTTACAGCCAGTGGTTTACATAATTTGGAGCTGTATAGCTGAGTATTGTATATGATAATATTAATAACAAACGATGATGGTTTTGGAAGTGAAGGAATAAAATTACTCAAAGAGGTTGCACGGAATTTTGCGTCAGAAATATGGATAGTGGCACCAGATACTGATAGAAGCGGAGCTGCAAGATCTCTTGATTATCCAGTGAAACAATCTATTGGAATAAAACAACATAGTGAAAGGGAATTTAGTGTGTCTGGTACTCCTGCAGATTGTGTCATTATTGCGCTAAATAAAGTTATGAATAAAAAACCAGACTTAATATTGTCCGGAGTAAATATTGGATCAAATGTCGGGGACGATATTTGTTATTCAGGAACAATTGGTGCTGTAATGGAAGGTGCTGCAAGGTCTATACCTTCTATTGCGCTGAGCCAAGTTTATCATGATAAAATAGACTGGCACAATACAAAGGTTTTTGCACCAAAGGTTATTGCCAAGCTAGTTAAGGTTGGTTGGCCTAAAAACATAGTGATGAGTGTAAATTTTCCTGCTACGGAAAAAGTAAAAGGAGTAGAATTTGCTGAACAAGGTGAATATAACATTGATGGGGATTTTACTTTTACTGAAAATTCGAATGGCTCTTTTAGCTTAAATTGGTCTCGAGAGCACTCAGGCAGTGGTAGTGTAAATAAAATAAAAGAAGGATTTATTACTATCACACCAATAAAATTAGATTTTACAGATTATGATACATTGAATGTTATGAAAAATTCTTGTGCAGACGAATTTTCTTCTATAGCTGACTGAGAAAAACATTTGCATTGCTCCTAATTAGATGTTTTCTATTGTGTTATCGCGAGCAATTATTTTTTCTTCACCTGTATCCATGTTTTTAATCTTTAAAGTTTTACTACTCAATTCTTCATCGCCAAAAATTAAAGCAGCTTTAGCATTTGCTTGATTTGCTTTTTTCATTCGGGTTTTGAGCGTTCCGCTATATTCATAGATTACATATAAACCATTTCTGCGCAATTCATTCGCAAGTGTTATGGCATATTCTTCAGCCTCTCTACCGATTGGAATTAGGTAAATAGGTCGCTCTTCTTTCGGAGAATAATTGATTAACTCCATTATGCGCTCAATACCCCCTGCAAATCCTATTGCTGGAGTGTGTTTTCCACCTACTGAAGATACTAAATTATCGTATCTTCCACCGGCAAAAACTGCCCCTTGTGCACCTAAATCCTCTGTAACAAATTCAAATACTGTGTGGCAATAATAATCCAGGCCTCGAACTAATTTGCTATTTACAGTGTAAGGTATGCCAAGAGCTTGCAGTCCATTTAACACCTGATCAAAGAAATATGAAGATTCTTTTGTATAGTGATCACTGATTTTAGGTGCATCCAAAATTATTGATTTATCTTTCTCATCCTTAGAATCCAGTATTCTGAGTGGATTTTTGATCAACCTATTTTTGCTATCTTCTGATAGATCATTTTGATACTTTCTAAAGTATGATACCAAAGCTTCTCTATACTTAGTTATTGTTTCACCATCACCCAAAGAGTTAATTTCCAGCTTTACATTTTTATTGATGCCAAATTCAATTAGTAAGTGCTGAGCGAGTGATATCAATTCAATATCAGCTTTTGGATCTTCTATGCCAAAAACCTCAAAATTTATCTGATGAAATTGCCTTTGTCTTCCCTTTTGCGGTCTTTCATAGCGAAATGCAGGTCCTGTTGAGAATAATTTGATCGGTGTTTGCAGTTTTTTTTCGATTAATAGTCTAACAATCGTTGCGGTGAACTCAGGACGTAAAGTTATGCTCTTTCCCCCTTTATCATTGAAGCTATACATCTCTTTAGTGATGATGTCTGAGCTATCACCTAAGGTTTTTGTAAAAACCTCCGTGTACTCAAATATTGGAGTCTGGGCGGGCAAAAAGCCGTATAGACTTGAGATTCTATTTGCTGTTTGCTGAATGTATTTAAACTTATACCACTCATCAAATAGAAGGTCTTTCGTTCCTCTAACTGTTTGATTAGTCATAGTGTAGTCTCTATACCCGCAACCTCTGGTATGTGGTAGCTCAGCATATTCTGCACTCCTTGCTTTAAAGTAATTGCAGCACTTGGGCACCCAGAGCAGGCTCCTTGCAGCTCAACATAAACTATTCCATCTTTATAGCCACGGAATTTGATATCACCACCGTCTTGAGCAACTGCAGGTTTGATATAACTTTCCATCAATTCTTTTATTCTATTTACAATTTCTATATCACTTTCATCAAAAAATTCCTCGTCTGGATCATTCACTCCTTCTTTATCTAGCGCTTTTCCACCTGAAGTAAAGTGATCCATAATTGTAGTTAAAATTTCTACTTTTAATGTATCCCAATTAATTCCACCCAATTTTGTTACTGAAATAAAATCATGACCAAAAAACACTCTTACCACATGTTCTATTTGAAAAAGATTTGCTGCTAACTTGGAGTTTTTTGTTTCGTCTGCATTTAAAAAATCAGCCGTTTCTCCTTCGTTTAGAATTGCAAATCCAGGAAGAAATTTCAGTGTGTTTGGATTTGGTGTTTCTTCAATCTGGATGAACATGTTATTTACCATGACAATTATAATTGTTACTATTTAATCATAAAATGATAAAAAAATATACATGTCATTCATCTTTTTCCTTTTTTTAGTATTCATAATAATCACGTTTGTCTTGCCTAGCGTTGTTGTATTTTTTCTCTTCCTGACAAAAAAAAATAACATAAGTTTCATGATAAACTCTGTATTGAGTAAGTTTTTGAACGAATTTAATAGCAGTAGAAGTTATACTGAAAATTACACTGGTAATAACATATCCAAAGATGAAGCATTAAAGATACTGGGGCTGAATCCTGAGGCAAGTCAAAATGAAATCAATAAAGCATATCAAAATTTAATGAAGTTAGTTCACCCAGATAAGGGAGGCTCAGAATATTTTGCGCAAAAGCTAAATGCGGCGCGTGATAAATTGTTAAAAAAGTGATCTTAAAAAAAGTTTTCGTTTAACAAATTTCTTCCTTTGCTTTTTCTAAATACTCCAATATTGCTTCATGTAGCGCAGTCCATGTTATCTGTTCTTCCAGGGAAGGTATAAATTCTTGTCTCCAAGCATTCTTAAACTCCTGAAACCACTGTTTTTCAAAATCCTGAAATTCTAAAGAAATATCTACTTTAAAGCTATCAATTAAACTGGAAACTTCTGCAGCTTTAGAGCTATCTAGTGATTTTAAAGATAACACTCCACTCTTTAAAATGTCTAACTCTTCCAATACATTAAGCTTAAATGGTTCATAGAGTGAAGACCATATGCGATATCTTAAATAAGAATCATAGTATAACTTAATTTTGTACATTAAAGTGGTAGATGCATCAGGAGAAATGTTATTCTCATATTGTGCAAGAGAAGATAATAAATTCTCATAATCTACTTTGCTTAAACATGGTTGTAGAGTCGATTTAAATTTTTCACTAAAGGTTAAATAACTAGAAGAAATGCCATGACTATATTTACTAAAGAATTCAGGAAATATATCCGCTTGTTCTAATTTAAGAGGTAAATCTTTTCTAATTTCTCTTGGTAAATTATGTATTGAGAACTGATAAATAACCCATACAAAATTCTCGTCAAACTTATCTGAGTAATCAGCATTATTATCAGGAAAAATTACATTACCTTTCTTATCATTCCAGGGTAGTATCTTATAGAAAAATTTGTTCAGCCTTTGTTTTAATTTCAAAATACCTTCATTTCTATCACCTGCTTTATACAATATTTCGCCCATTTGCTGTTTAGCATCTTTAGGGTTTATTCTGTCACTTATGTGCAATCCAATTCCATTTTTCTCTAATAACTCCCAATCAAACAATTTGTGTGGATCTGGTTTACGCATTGTATAGCCAAGCTCTGGATCATGCACTATAGTTCCTATTTCAGAATGACTAAATATCATATCCCTTTTAATTTTAAAACGCTCCATAAGATATAAAATCAGCTCTTTAACGGATCTCATTTGCTCTTCCGGAAAAGGCTCAAGTCCTGTGTTTACAATTTCAATACCTACAGAGTAGTTGTTAAGCTTCCGTAGCTCTTCAAGCTTGCTATCTATCTTAACTCTTGCATAACTAATACCAGCATGCCATGCTTCTTTCTCTAATGGAACCATTAAGGTGATGCTGCCATCCCTATCGACAATAAAATGAACTGACAATCCTCTAGCATTCAGTGTATCTTTTGTACCTTTTAATGTTGATGTTTCAGTATGGTGAACTATAACCATTAACACTTTTTTACCTGCCCTATCACCATAATTTAAAGCTGAAGCTGGATCTAAAAATAACAAATCCTGATCTTTCAATAATGGTAATTTTTCTTGTAAATCTTGAAAATCATTCTCGATATTGCTTGAACTGGATACTTGCCCAGATATGAGAAATGCTGAAACAGTAATCAGTAAAACTAATAAATATTTGTTAACTTTAGATAGTTGGATTTTCATACCATCTTTATAAACACTTTGTAGATAATTTTTCATTCTATAGTTAGAATAGGGTTGTTGAATAAATTTACAAGACAAAATCATACTAGTCCGGTAGTAGTAACATGTTCAGAGATGGAGCGTTTAAAGTGCTAGGAATAGATTCTGGAGCTAACCAAAATGAAATCAATAAAGCATATTAAAATTTAATGAAGCTAGTCCATCCAGATATAAGGAGGCTCGGAATATTTTACACAAAAATTAAATGCGGCACGTGATAGGTTGCTGAAGAGGTAATTAATATTGCTTTAAAGTTTTTATTTGTGCGTAAAGGATAAGTTGCTACAATAAAAAAATAAGATAAAAGTAGCAATGGACATGTGTTCAGAAAGGTTTAAGTTATGCAGGAAGATAACAAAAAAGAAACAATAAAAGAAGAAAAAGGCATATTAGGATGGATAGAATATAGATTGCCTATATTTTCTTTTCTAAGACACACTGCTTCTTACCAAGTGCCAAAAAACTTAAATTATGCTTGGAACTTTGGCTCTTTGGCTGGTATAGCGCTGATTTTACAAATAATAACAGGTATATTTCTTGCTATGCACTACACTCCGCATGTTGATTATGCGTTTAATAGTGTAGAGCGCATAATGCGAGATGTGAATTACGGGTGGTTAATACGCTACACTCACGCTGTTGGAGCATCGCTCTTCTTTATGGTAGTCTATGTTCATATAATGCGTGGATTATATTACGGATCTTATAAAAGACCGAGAGAGATGGTGTGGTTTATTGGAATATTTATATTTTTTGCAATGATGGCAACTGCCTTTATGGGATATGTATTGCCTTGGGGACAAATGAGTTTCTGGGGTGCAACAGTTATAACCAACTTATTTTCTGCTATACCTTTAATTGGCAATAAAATAGTTATATGGTTATGGGGTGGTTTTTCAGTGGATAACCCAACACTTAACCGTTTTTTCGCTCTGCATTATCTTCTGCCTTTTGTTATTATTGCTTTAGCTATGCTTCATGTGATAGCTCTGCATAGGTTTGGCTCTGGTAACCCAAGTGGAGTGGAGGTAAAATCAGATAAGGATACCATCCCTCTCTATCCTTATTATATAGTCAAGGATTGCATAACTTTTGGTCTGTTTTTTGTAGTTTTGTTCGCATTTGTTTTCTATGCTCCCAATTATCTTGGGCATCCAGATAATTATATAGAAGCTGACTCTATGGTAACTCCGGTACACATAGTGCCAGAGTGGTATTTTTTACCTTTTTATGCAATGCTACGTTCGATTCCAGATAAACTTACTGGTGTGCTTACCATGTTTGCGTCTATTTTAGTGTGGTTTTTGTTACCTTGGCTTGATAAATCAAAAGTTAAAAGTGGTGCTTATCGCCCGGTGTTTAAGAAATTTTTTTGGGTTTTTGCAATAAATTTTGCACTTCTTGCCTGGCTTGGAGGACAAGAGGTGAAAGAACCTTACATCACTATGAGTAGGCTATTTACTCTTTATTACTTTGCATACTTTGTGATAGTTTTACCACTGCTTAGTAAGTATGAAAAGCCAAAAGAACCACCAAAAACCTTAAGTGATTCTGTGCCGGAGATGAGGTGATGTCAATTCAAAGCAGATCTCTTACAAAATTCTCTGTCATCCCAGAACTCTCTTCTTTCACCCCAGAGCCCTCTTCTGTCATTCCAGAACTCTCTTCTGTCATCCCAGCACCCTCTTCTGTCATCCCAGTGCTTGACACTGGGATCCAGAAAAAAAATAAATGGATTCCAGCATCATGTACACAACTGTATGAACGTTGTATACAACACACAGTGTCATTCCACTATCTTCCGTTGTCATCAATTCGAAATTTACTAAAACAGTGGTTACGCATGGGATCTAATGTATTTGCAATCTCCTGCATGTTATTTCTATCTAGTCTTATATCTGCAGAAGAGTTTAAACCATTACCAAATAAGAAAATAGACTGGAAATTTGATGTAATTGTCGGATCTTTCGATAGAGAGTCAATTCAGCGTGGCTATAAAGTGTATAAAGAAGTCTGTGCTGCTTGTCATTCAATGAATAGGGTAGCATTTCGTAATTTGCAAGATGTCGGTTTTTCTGAAGAAGATGTAAAACAGATAGCAGCTTCTTACCAAGTTAAAGATGGTCCGAATGATTTGGGTGAAATGTTTGACAGACCTGGAGTACCTTCGGATTATTTTATTGCGCCTTTTGATACAAAAGAAGCAGCTGCAGCAAGCAACAATGGTGCAGTCCCACCAGACTTATCATTAATTATTAAAGCAAGGCATGATGGTGCAAATTATGTCTATTCACTGTTAACAGGCTATCAAAACGGCGAACACGATGAAAATGATTTATATTTTAATTCGTATTTTCCAACAGGCAGATTAGCTATGGCGCCACCACTTTCTGAAGGAATGGTGGAATATGATGGTGCAAGACAAGCCACAGTTGAAAATATGGCATATGACGTGGTAAATTTTTTACAATGGGCAGGAGAGCCAGAATTAGAGCGCAGGCATAAACTTGGATTAAAAGTAGTGGCGTATTTTATAATTTTAACAGTGTTTTTTGTATTAACTAACAACAAAGTTTGGAGCAAGCTCTATAAAAAGAAGTGATAGTCAATTTTGCCTCAAGCACAATGGTTGTCATCCAAGTAGCTAACACTGGTTCCTTTATGACGGTGTCATCCGAGTAGCTGACACTGGGATGGCTTTGTCGCATCGTACCTTATACGGTAATAATTTACGATAAATTCATGTAGCCATTTCGAATTTAGCCATACCAATGTCAGTAAATTTATTAAGCAAATAGCACTTAATGAGCAGTTCTTTTTCACGATTTATAGCTCTTTTCATAGAAGTCCGGATGTGATAAGGATAGATAATGATAAGGAGGTTGAATGCCAGCAGCATATAGTTATGATTTAAGAAAAAAAGCAATGGAGGCGCTAGACGAAGGAGAAAGCAGAGAAGCAGTGGCAGCAAGATTTAAGATTGGACGAACTACTTTATGGGAGTGGCAGCACTGTAGGCTTGACCATAAATTATGTTAAGATAGAAAATGACTATTTTAGATAGAGCTTGATGTAATGCAGTGCGATACAAAATAACGGTAGAATATAATGGTAGTAGTTTCTCTGGTTGGCAAAAACAGCAACACTCTGCTAACTCAATCCAGGAGAAGATAGAAAATGCTATATTTAATTTTAGTGGTGAGAAAGTTACTTTGTACTGTGGTGGCAGGACTGATGCAGGGGTTCATGCTTTAGGACAAGTTGCTCATTTTGATATGGAAAAGGAATTTGAGCTTTATAGAATAAGGAATGCAATAAACTATCATTTAAAATCAATTCCTATAGTCGTGCTTAATGCAGAAGTTGTAGATGATGCGTTTCACGCACGGTTTTCAGCAAAAAAAAGATATTACGAATATAGAATAGTTAATCGCTATGCTCCTGCCGCTCTGGAGACGGGTTATGTATGGCAAGTGTTTAGCCCACTTGATGTAAATATTATGCGTGAAGCTGCTAAACATCTACTTGGAAAACATGACCTTTCAAGTTTCCGTTCAAAAGATTGTCAAGCCGCAAATCTGATAAGAACAATTGATGATATCGATATAATACAAAATGGGAATCATATACACATCAAAATATCTGCTATTTCCTTTTTACATAACCAAGTGAGGATTATTGTGGGTACTTTAGTTGAATTTGGAAAAAATAGAACCAATCCGCAAGAAATGCTAAATATATTAAACCAATGCAAAAGAAGTGCCGCTGGAGTTACTGCACCACCTTTTGGCTTATATTTGGTAAAGATAGATTACTAATTTAATAAAAGCTAGTGAAATAAGTGCCATACCGCCACGGTATCTCCAGATTCCGCTAACAAGCAGCGAGATGACGAGTTTAAGTTCTCATTGGCATTACTACATATAATGCACTTGAATCGTCTTCATCAGTGATAATTGTAGCACTATTACCATCGGCTAAGCTAAACTTACATTTATTTTTTATGCAGGATAGAACATCAAGTAAATAACGCGAGTTGAACCCTATTTCTATAGGGGCTTCATTGTAGTCCACTTCTATGGATTCAGTTGCATCACTGCACTCTTGGGAGTTTGAATGCAGAGTTAGCAGCTTTTCTTGTAGTGAGAATTTAATAGATTTTACTTTATCAGATACAACAACGGAAACTCGATCTATAACGTCTGAAAGTTTTTTACTTTCAATAATCATATGCTTATCTTGAGATGCTGGAATAACTGCTTTATAATTTGGAAAAGTTCCATCTATTAATTTTGATATTAGAATATATTCACCGCATGTAAACTTGATTTTTCTGTCTGAGAGTTTTACTTTAATTTCATTACAATCGTCCAATATTTTTAACAGCTCCATAACAGTTTTACGTGGAATGATCACACCAAATTCGCCATTGATGTTCCCAGGCTTTGGCCTCTTTATACATGATAAACGATGGCCATCAGTTGCAACGCAGTACAGAAATTGCTCATCTGTATGTAGATATATTCCATTTAAATTATACCTTGTATCATCTAGTGATACAGCAAATTTTGTTTTAGTTAATAAATCTATCAGGTCCGTATTTAGTAGAGTAAAATCATGTTTATAATTGTCTTCTTCAAGAGCAGGAAAGCTGCTTGAAACTACATTCGGTAAAGAAAAGTTTGCATTTCCGCAAGACATCAATAATTTTCCTTGGTTGTTTACTTCAAAATTGACATCCAAATCAGCGGGTAACTTCTTCACTATGTCATGTAAAGTATGCGCTGAAATTTTTACTTCTCCTTCTGTTAATACGGTTGCAGCAAGTGAGGCAAACATTGAAATGTCAAGATCAGTTGCCATTAATTTTATGCTGCCGTGTTGTGCTTTGATATTTATACACGCCAAAACATCTATTGCATTACGCCTTTCAACCACTCCACTTACTCTGGATAATGTATTTAAAAGACTTGTGCGGCTCACGCTAAAACGCATCTGCTCACACACAGAATTTTGCTTTTTGATTTCTGTATCTACACCTGCAACCTCTGACATTACTAACTCTCAAAAATATATTTTAAATGATATCCGCATTCCATATAAAGTAAAGTGCTATTCATTGAAAGAGTAGTCTAGTTTATACTATAGCTGGGTATTCTGTTACAATAATTTACTTTGTATGGCATAAATCATGCATTTTTTGATACGCTTTTTGAAACCCAAGTAGGGAATAAGTATCATCAATGGTCACTGTTTTTGTTTTCCCATTCACTACCATTGATAATCCCTGCTTCATTTTTAGAATGAGATCTTGATCTATTTTTGTATGCTCTGCCCATGCAAAACTTCCCTGTATTATGGGCAGTGTATATTTAATTTTTTTATCGATATTGAGAGCTACAGGCTCCTTATCATACTGAAAACCAGAGGTAACGCTTACCTCATCTGCTTTTTTATCAACATAACTAACCATTACATATGGCTTGTGGTTGGTTGTATAATGTTCGCTTTTTTTTTTAGGATAGGATACAATATAACATACTTTCTCTCCATCTTCCAATGCAGTATACACGAGCCAATCTTTATATTTTTCCTTCAATTGTACATCACTAACTGATGCAAAAGTGCCTATTGAAAAAAATATTAGAAATATAAAAAAACTACGCATGCAAACCAAATTTCAAACTTTCAGATTGTATATATCGTTTTACCTTAGCCATCGCCTGCTCAGCCAACTGCCTTATTCTTTCTCTTGAAACACAATATTTTTTACTAAGTTCATCTAGAGTTTGAGTGTTTTCAGACAAATATCTACTGATAAAAATGTCTCTTGCCCTTTCGTTGAGGCTTGCTAGTGCATTGTTTAAAATTGTTTCTTTTAATTCTTTTTCTTCATGATTCTGATAGGTTACTTCTTGACTGACCAAGTTACATGGGATCATATCTTGTAACTCCCTTTTAGAGTCATCACCTATTTTTATGCAATCGTTTAGCGACTGATCCTTACAAGCCAAACGGTAATTCATTTGTACAACATCTCCTTCGGATACAGAAAGCTCATTAGATATTGCTTTTATTTCTTCATTATTTAAAGTTTCTCTGTTTGTATACTGTAAAATTCTTTTTTTTATTTTACGTAAACTAAAAAATAATCTTCTTTGTGCTTGCGTTGTGCCTATTTTCACAAATGACCAAGATTTCAATATAAAGTCTTTTATTGAAGCTTCAATCCACCACACTGCATAAGTTGAAAAACGAAACCCTAAATCAGGATTAAACTTTTTTACTGCATGCATTAAACCCATATTCCCTTCCATGACCAGGTCCATCAACAATAGTCCATAATTTTTGAATTTCATTGCAATTTTCACTACCAAATTCAAATGGCTGGTAATCAATTTATGAGCAGAAGAAATATCCTTGTATTGGTTCCAATTTTTTGCTAGTTGTACTTCTTCCTCTTGAGACAGCATGGGAAATTTTCGCACCCTAGCAATATATTGTATGAGATTGGTTCTGCTATCGACACATAAGCTTGCCATTGGGGTCAACATAACAACTTAAATTAAAACTTCATGCATATAATATATTGATTTTCCAGCAAAAATTCAAGCTTTGATTTGAAAAAAGTACAAATTTTCCATCTAATTTCTTGGAGACAGTAGGCCGCAGTGTTAGCTAATTGGATAACATTATGTAACTTTAGATGATATTCTATCAATACAATGGTGAACGTTATAGCTTAAACACATAGCAAATAGTGTTATTCCAGTGCCTTGACACTGGAATCCACATTTCTTTTTCTAGATCCCAGTGTCATGCTACTTGGATGACAAGAAAAAACCCACTGGGATAACAAGACTGAGATAGACTAGAAATTAAACGCTACTCCAGCTTCTGCACCAACAGTGCTGTAAAGAACTTTGTATGCGCCTGCATCAGTAACCTGTTTGGTTGAATCTTTAGGATCTGTTTTTTTTCCATCAAAATTAGCACCATAAGAACCGAAATAACGAGCTCCAGCATAAAGCTTGATTTCTGGAGTTACATCATAGCTAACACCAGCTTTTACTTGACCAGCAAAACCAAATTTACTTTTTTGATCATTTATAGGGGTTTTCAAAGGAGTGCTAATATACGCTGCACCAACACCAACACCAATGTATGGAGTGATAGGCATATCTTCAATTGCTACATCGTAATAAACGTTAACTAGTCCTGAAATTGCTGTTAAATTATCTGCAACTGTATCACCTACTACATCTGCATCTTTATTCAACCATGAGTAAAGCCCTTCAACATCAACTCTAATGTCGTCCATTTTATAGCCAAACGCACCACCACCAGCTATAAAAGATGCTTTTAAGGGACTATCCTTTTCTTTGCCTGTTACATTTGTAATACCATCAACTTTTGTGAAAAGAGGTAAAAATTCACCATTGTATTGCAAACGAACGTAGTAGCTAGTTTCTTCATCACTTATTGGACCAACAGGATCTGAAAAAGCAGAGCTTGATAAACTTAGCAACGTTGCTAAAGCGGCTGCTGAAAAAAACTTTTTATAATGCATAATTGTCCTCGTAAAAAAATTAAAATTCCACTTTAGCAGTCTAAGTAACAACTAAAGTTAAGTCAAGTGCTAACTTAATAACACAAAATATCTTACATTTTAACTAATTTTTAGGAGAAGACAAAGATTTTATTAATGAATAAATACGACTTTTTTACTCTTGATTTTTTGGTATAGCTAACATAGGTAAGATTTACTATCGAAAGACCTCGTCATTCCGCTACTTGTTAGCGGCTGAGATACCGCGCACAACTGTACGAACATTGCAATTTGGGCCTACCAGGAGGGCAATGCCTCTTATTCAAGTACCCTCTTCTTGTCATCCCAGTGCTTGACACTGGGATCCAGGAATTTTATTAAGTTGGTAAGCATAAAAGTAGCCGTTTTATGTTAAAGCACAACGTTCTTGATGAGATTACGGCAAGGCTGGATTCCAGTGTCAAGCACTGGAATGACATCGTTTACTATGTGATATCGTGCCATATTGCAATGTTTGTACAGTTGTGGAATGAATCACGGTATGACGTAGAACTGCTATCATTCCGCTACTTGTTAGCGGCTGAGATACCGCGGCGGTATGACATAGGGCTGTGCTAGCTATAGGCGCATTATATAAAGAAGTCTAGTATTAGAAAAAAAATACTTACACTAAAAGAAACTTCAGTAGTAAATTCAAAAAGGAAGTTTAAACCCAGGTGGTAAACCCATCATACCTGCAAGATCAGGAGTTGCATTTGCCATATCTTCTTCTGCTTTTTTAATGGCATCATTAAATGCTGCTGTTACTAAATCCTCTACTATATCTTTTTCCTCATTTCTCATAAGTTCTAAGTCTATGTTCACCTTTTTAGCTTTATAGCTACCTATTTTTATGACTTCCACTAATACAGAAACTTTGCCGCCACCAGAAATACCTTGAAACTCTTTTCCAATATATTTTTCTTGAGCTTCTGCAAGCTTTTTTTGCATCTCTTGCATTTGTTTCATTATTTGACTAAGATCCACAACTTACTCCTTATTTTCTATATTAACTACTTTTGCACCTTTAAACGTGTCAAGGATGTCCTTAACTGCAGGTGCATAATTTAAATTACTCACTTCCCTGTTTATATAACCCGTATCAACTGTAATAACCCACTCCTGCTGAGTTACCTGGTTTAAGTAATTTTTTAAATCATTGCAAAAATTACTATCCAACTTAGATACAGCTTTTAATTTTAGATATCCAGGTTTACAATCTATTAACTGTAGATTACTACACAGTTGTTTGTAAAGATAAATTTGGTTACTCCGCCTTAATAGTTGCAAAATCTTATCAAAATCGTAATTTTGTTGTTTATTTTCCACATGGATCCCAGTGTCACGCACTGGGATGACAGAGTGGGGTTGTTGTTTACTTTCCACATATTTTTTTGGATCCGAGTAGTCAGCTACTTGGGTGACAGAGGGGGAAGGTGCAACAGGTCTGCCCTGTCTATTTCCTTGCTCTGCATTCTGTGAAAGAACTTTTTTGATCACCTGTTCTGGAGAAGGTAGATCAGAGAGATAGCAAAGACTAATTAACATCATTTCAGCAGCAACGTCATTGCATGTTGAAGCTTTTATATCTTGAATACCTTTAAGCAACATCTTCCACAATCTCGAAAAAAATATTAAAGACTTCTTTATACTTAAATCTTTTATCCTATTCTTTTCATGCGTTGTAACTGCATTATCAATTTCTTTTGTAATCAAAAGACGGCATACTAACTGAATTGTTTGCAATAGACCTTCAAAAATACTAAGTGAGTTTGCTGTTTTTATCGCCTTGTCAAACACTGATAGAGCTTTCTGTAAATCACCATCTAATATTGCTCCTAATAGATCGAATATAATATCTTTATCCACTAGGCCAAGTATGTCTGTCACATTTTTAGTGGATATTGCACCATCTTTGCTATATAGCACTGCTTGATTCATTAAAAACAAGGCGTTACGCATTGAATTTCCAGAATGTCGTGCAATTAATTCTAATGCTCCCTTTTCAATGGAATAACTCTCTTTTTGTGCAACATCATTTAAACGTTCCACTATTTTAGCTACAGGAATGTTGTGTAAATCAAATCTTTGACAACGTGCAATAATAGTTATTGGTATCTTTTTTATTTCCGTAGTTGCTAAAATGAATTTTACACTAGATGGTGGCTCTTCTAGGGTTTTAAGTAATGCGTTAAATGCACTGCTGGATAACATGTGTACTTCATCTATAATGTAGACTTTGAATTTAGAGCTTATAGGTGAATAGCAAATATCTCCCAGGATTACTTTAATATCGTCAATGCTAGTGTGACTTGCTGCATCGATTTCAATTACATCTGGATGGCTTGAATTTTTTATTGCTAGACAATTTTCACATGATCCGCAAGGTTCAAAAATTGGCCCCAGGGAACAATTCAAACATAAAGCTATTATCCTTGCAGTGGTGGTTTTACCAACTCCACTACTACCAGAGAGCAGTATAGATTGTGGGATTTTGTTTAAAATAAAAGCGTTTTCTAATACACGCACTAATATATCTTGACCTACTAGATCTTTAAAGCTACTAGGACGATGTTTTAATGCTATATTCATAGCCTCGGATAAAACAAATAATGAAATAGGTATGCAACCCAAAAAGGTTCTGATATGGCTGCTTCATTTCTGATCTGACCAAATTACAGAGTTTTTGCCTGCATACCTTATAAAATATTATACTTTTTTTTTTATTTAGCAAGGTATATCCTATGTTAGTTTTATAATTTGATATGTCAGATTTTTTGCAGTGCTACTTTGGAGTAAATAACTGTTACCCAAAATACTCTTCTTCTGTCATCCCAGTGCCCAGACACTGGGATCCAGAAAACTTAATTTTAAATGAATACATCAGGCTGTTGTATAATAAGAACTGGATTCCAGTGTCAAGCACTGGAATGACACCCTTCCGGTGGGAATTGCTCTCAAACTACAATGTTCGTACAGTTGTACTGGGATCCAGATATAAAAATATTTACAAATTATGCAATGTACAACGGATTCTAGGAGTATATGTTAAAAATAATGTCCATAATGAAATAAGCTGGATGCCAGTATCATGCACTGGAATAACAACCTATAGGTACTGGGATGACAAAGGAGAGGTGTTATGATTTTATATCATTTTCCTCTTTGTCCATTTTCACGAAAAGTTAGAGCTTTTCTAAAAGAAAAAAAATTAGGCTGTGATCTAGTGTATGAAAATCCGTGGGAAAAGCGGAATGAATTTATGGAGATCAATCCAACCGGGCAAGTACCAGTGTTAATAGATAATAACTTTGTAATAGCGGATAGTAATGCCATTTGTGAATATATAGAAGAGACTTACAATAGCGACGTCAAATTACTTGGTTCATCCACTATTATTAAGTCTAAAATACGCGCTCTAATCAATTGGTTCGATAACAAATTTTACAATGAAGTTACTAAGTATATTATGAATGAAAAAGTAATTACTAACCGCAGCCCTGACTCTAGATTTCTTCATGCAGCTCAGCATAACCTGCCTTGCCATATGGAATACATCGAACACTTAATTAACAAGAACGTTTGGCTTGCAACTGATAAGTTCACTTTAGCTGATATTACTTTAGCATCGCATATTTCCGTAATGGATTATGTAAGTAGTTTTCCATGGGAAAAAAGTAAAATTTTAAAAGAATGGTACTCCATTGTTAAATCAAAGCCTTGTTTTCGTGAGATATTATTAGAGAGGATTTCTGGTTTAATCCCTCCTAAACATTATGCTGACCTTGATTTTTAACTTATGTTAGCTTTAAAGCTACAGTCATTCCTTCATCAGTTGGAATCAATATAGAGAAATATTTTTTTTCATCTGATAATCTATTATTAAACTCCCTCATGGCATGCCATGATTTTTCTGATACTTCTTTTGGAGGCGATTCTAAAAATACTGTGTTAAACAGTAGAGTGTTATCTGCAACGATTAGCCCATCTTGTTTAATGTATGACTCTGCCCAATCTAAATACTTAGGATAACTACTTTTGTCAGCATCAATAAATATCATGTCAAATGGTGCTTTTGCTGATAATTCATTAATTTTTTCCAGTGCATCGCCTTCTATTAGAGTAATTTTATCACTTAGATTAAAAGCACTAAAATTTTTTTTTGCTATTCTTGAGTGTTGAGGATTATTTTCTATTGTATATATATGACCGTCTTTTAGTAGAGCTTTTGCCATGCAAATCGACGAGTAACCGTATAACGTGCCAATCTCAACAATACTTTTGATTTTTTGGATTTTTATAAATAAACTTAATAGCTTTCCTTCTTCAGGGCCAATTTGAATATGTTGCTTTTTTTCAAGAATACAATATTCTTCTATTTTTTTATATTCTTTTGCAAATAGATTTCTTATGTATGACAATTTTATACTAAAATTATTACGCATATATTATAAATTAGGGAGACTTAATTCATACACAATTTATAAATATAATAATATAGTTTAAAATAATAAAAACATTTATTTTAAGTTATTATTTCATAGTATAAAATTTTAAGTGACAAAAATTATTATATATCGTACTATAGTTAACTAGTATAATAAACAGTCGATTATTATGCTAGAATTAAAGGGATTGTTTATGCGCATTTCTCTTTTTAAAATATAATTTTTATAATCAATTAGAGGGGGTTATATGTCTTATACTATTGCTGGTGAAGTTGAAACGTTAAACAAAAAATCTAACAAGAATGAAGGGGTTATGTTACTACATAATCCAGCTTATCGTGAAAAGTATAAAGAACGTTTTGATGAAGCTCAGAGAAAAGTTATGGATATGGTTCAGTTTTATGATGGGACAATAGTATTAATAGAGAATAAAATCGCTATGTATTACTACACTTGGCACAGTAAAAAAAGAGAGTTTGAGCGTAAAAAACAACAAACAGTAGTGAAAAACAATGACTCAGCATAGAGTCTTTTATATGGTAAGCTACAGTGGTATTACTTCACTATAGCTTTTCCATATAATTTATCTATCACATTAGTGAAGTATTTCAGCTCTTTATACCCTCCATGTTTAACTTTATTATGCTCTATATATGATTTATCATCGTTAAGCTTGATGAAAAATATTGGAGTGGCTGTGATACCAAGTTTATTAATTGCCAGTGATTTATCATTTACGATTTTATCCATTATTTTCTTATCATTAATGCATTGGTTAAATGCATCTTGCTTTAAGTTGCTTAGTGCAGCAATTCTTTGTAGTAAAGTCAAATCACTTAAATTGTAGTAATTCCACGAATCTATTGAGTTAAAAACAGCTTTGTTAAAATTAAAGTAGTCTTCTTGTTTTTCGTAGCAATGACTTAGCATTGCAGCCTTTAGCCCTCTGTAATCCAAAGGAAAATGACGAAATATATATAACATCTTACCTGTGTCTATATATTTCTCTTTAATTTTAGGAAAAACATTCCTATGAAAAAGAGAGCAGTGATAACAAGTTAATGAAGCATATTCTATCATTAGAATTGGTGCTTTTGGATCTCCTAATAATTTATCATCAGGTAATGGCGATAATAGCTCATTTGATGTTATTTCATTGGGTTTTTTTTGAATGTATTGGTTATCGGATAAATCTTGCTTAACAACTGCATAAGAATTAACACTTATGAAAATTAATAAAAACAATAGTCTAAAAATCATTACAATATAAACACTTAACTTACTAAAAAAAATTATACATTTATATTAATAATGTCAAGATAACTTTTGTTTAGCAAGGCTTTCAGCCCTATCTTTAAATGCAGCAATTATTTTACTTTGTGTATACTTATATACTGAGTTTAATAAAGTGGAAAATGAGTTGGACTTAAACTTAAACTCTATATAAAACTTTACCATAGTTTTATTTTCATCTATGGGAATGAATTGCCATTCATTGTATAGATGTTTAAATATTCCATTTGATGATACAGCTTTTATCCAACCTTCATTTGTTCCACTTGGAGAAAGAGAAGTAACTTCTGATGTATATCTACCTTTAATTCCATAAAAAGCTGCGAGGAGATCCACAACCATTTGGTTGTTAATTTTTTCTTTTATATAAACGGCTTTGCACCAAGGAACAAAATCAGGATACCTTTCAACATCAATTACAATTTGGAATACTTCATTAGGCAAACATAGGAAAACACCCTGTTCTTTGTATTGATGAAGCATAAATGTTAAACCAATCAAAATAGGATCCGTATCTACCGTCAGCCTTAGTAGATTCCTGAGACTAAAGTTAAGGTGGGCATCGCGTATCAATTTCAACGAAATTAACAGAGGCAATTCCCTTGACTAGAAATTATCGCTCGGGAAATTTAACTTAACTCATAACGCATAGAACAGACCCTTAATTAATTGTAGATGATTTATACAAGGTGTGTCTATAGATATATTAAAGCTAGCGATTATTATTTAATCTTTATTAAACTTTGCATTCTAAGTATCATAGCTAATAAATATATCTTATGAACATTACTAAAGTTTTAACTATCATTGTTTTTATTGTAATTTCTTCAAGTGCTTACACTAATTGTACAGATCACAAAATTTTTGTGCATACTATGAAGCAACAAGTGGATGGTATATCTACAAAGGAGAATAAAAAAAACCGGGAATGTGTGCAAAAAAAGCTTCAGGAGGTCATTCAAAACAATGTTAACCTCAAAGGAATATCGCAATTCGTTATAGGAAAACATTGGGCTTTAGTTAAACAAAAAGAAAAAGAAGATTTTTTAAGAGAGTATGAAGTGTATCTTACGCGTTTGTGCGTTAAAATTTTATATAAATACATGCATGATAGTGAAATGATCATAATGAGTACAAAAGCAGTTGAAGATGAAACTTGCTTAATTGGTACAAGATTTTCTTACGGTGATGAAGAATTTACAAATATTGATTTTAAAGTTACTAAAAATAACAGTTCTTTCTTGATAAGTGATGTTGTAATGAGTGGAATAAGTATTGCTATTAATCAACGTTATCAATTTAGTGAAAAAATCGACACGCATGGCATAGCAAGCGTTATAGCTGAATTAAAATGCAATAACAATCCATGATATATATGCCTCATTGGCCTAAGCCACTTGGTAGCAGGCCGAATGATTTTTCTCTTGATCGCATAAAAGGCTTTCTTAGCAAACTAGATAACCCCGAGAAAAAAGTGCCTCCCGTAATTCATATATCTGGAACTAACGGGAAAGGCTCAACACTAGCATTTATAAGATATATAATGCAAGCAGCAGGGTATAAGGTACACGCATACACTTCTCCACATTTGGTGAATTTTAATGAAAGAATAGTTATTGCAGGCAGTTATATCGACGATAATGAATTATATAGCTTGTTAGAAGAATGCCGTGCCGTAATTGCAGAACAACCTATCACTCTGTTTGAAGCTGCAACTATTGCAGCTTTTTTAGCTTTTTCTCGTCATAAAGCCGATATAACTTTAGTTGAAGTGGGTATGGGTGGAAGGCTTGATGCAACAAATGTTATAGATAATCCGATTTTAACAATCATTACTTCCATTGCACTTGATCATACAGAATATCTTGGCCCTACTGTAGAAATTATAGCAGGTGAAAAGGCTGGAATAATGAAACCTAATGTTCCTTGCGTAATAGCACCGCAAGAAAAATCTATAGTGAACACGCTAGAACACCACGCAATAAATAAGAAATCTTCCTTGTATAGAGGAGGTCTTGAATGGAATTGCAAAAAAAAGAACAACAAAATGGTTTTTCAATCAGCTATTCAATCAATAGAATTTCCTTTGCCATCTTTAAAGGGTGATCATCAGGTGATTAATGCAGGCAATGCTATTGCAGCATGTAGTATTTTAAGTGGAAAGTATGAATTTGATATTGGAGAAGAGGATATCACTTCAGGTTTACAGTGCACTTATTGGCCTGCACGGCTAGAGTTTATAAAAGAAGGTAATTTAATTTTCCTACTACCGAAAGATTGGCAATTATTTTTAGATGGTGCGCACAATAATGATGGTGCTAGAGTACTATCTCAGTGGGTAAAAGATAATTTTGCTGAAGGTATTTATATGGTTTTTGGTGTTACTCGTAACAGAAATGTGGAAGAGTTCTTAGAGCACTTAAAGCCATATATCAAGCTACTATGTGCGGTTTGTGTTAAGTCTGAACCTAAAGCAACAAATACAAATTTGATTAGGGAAAAAGCCAATAACATAGGAATAAAAGCAGTTGAATGTGAATCAATTGGCGATGCAATATCAAATCACATATTAAAAGCCTCTATCCAAAACGTCAAAACCATACTAATCTGTGGCTCATTGTTCCTAGCTAGAGATTTGAGTATGGAGAATAATCAACCCACTTCATGAGCTGAGGTGTTAAAAGCACCATCAGGATCTATAGTACTGCTTGGCTTTTCGGTTAATATTCCTACAGGTGCTCTTTGTTCAGTACCCCTTCCTTCAGTTTTCACAAGATCTACAACCTTTCTCTCGTAGGCTCTGTGGACAAAATTTTAGAGAAGCCATACAAGAGCTCCAACAAAATTGAGAAAACCAATAAAAACCTCAGCAGTTTTATCAAATCTGGAAAAAATGCGCCTAAAATTTTTAATTTTACCAAAAAAACACTCAATCAAATGACGTTCTTTGTAGATATGCTCATCGTAATACCTTTGCACTTTTCGATTCCGTTTTGGCGGAATAACTACTGTACATCCCTTGTCTTCAAGACTTGTAACAAAGGCATTGCTATCGTAGCCCTTGTCAGCTACTACAGTAGAGTTATAGATACTTTCGGTCAACACTTGTGCCTGCGTAATTTCATTTCTTTGACCAGGAGTCAGAGTAAATTTAAGTGGATTTCCAAGTGCATCGACAAGCGCATGTATTTTAGTTGTAAAGCCACCTTTGCTCCTCCCTAAAGCTTCTTGATCCTTGGAGTTTTTTGTATATCCAGATGAACATGGATGGGCTCGGATGATCGTACCGTCGATTATAGCAGCTTCTAAATCAGGCTCTTGTTTAGTATATTCAAGCAATTTTTTCCAGACATCTCTTTCACACCATCTTTTAAATCGCTTATGTATACTCCTGTAATTACCATAAGTTTTTGGTAAAAGTCTCCATTGGCAACCACTTCGCACTATGTACCACACTGCCTCTATGAATATTCTTAAACGTTTTTCATCTTTGCTGTGCATTCCTTTTACGCTTTTTATGAACTCTAAAATTTGTTTCCAATTTTCCTCTTTGATGTAATATTGCATATGGTAGTTTCTCCATTTTTTACCTATTAGGCTAAACTACCATCTTTTTCTCTCTTTTCATATTTTTTGTCCACAGAGCCTAGAAAAACCTTGGCAGGTTATTCGCGTTTGATTATCATAGAGAATTATATAAATTAATAAATGATCTATGGCAAGTAACCCAGAAGAAAGAAATAGTGATAAACAAAAAGCGCTAGATAACGCAATAAGCCAGATTGAAAAAGCATTCGGTAAAGGTGCAATAATGAAGTTGAAGCAAAACCCTGTAGAAAAAATAGACACAATATCCACAGGATCAATTGCGCTTGATTCGGCTCTAGGTGTTGGAGGTCTGCCAAAAGGGCGTATAATTGAAATATTTGGCCCCGAGAGTTCTGGTAAAACCACTCTTGCCTTGCACGTGATTGCTGAAGCACAAAAAAAAGGAGGATCATGCGCATTTATCGATGCAGAACATGCATTGGATGTCTTATATGCTCGTAAACTTGGGGTAAGCACTGATGATTTAGTGATTTCACAACCAGACACTGGAGAGCAGGCGTTGCATATTGTTGAGTATTTAGTGTGTTCTGGTGCGGTTGATGTGATAGTTATTGACTCTGTCGCAGCATTAACTCCAAGAGCTGAAATTGAAGGTGATATGGGTGATCAACATATGGGGCTGCAAGCAAGGCTTCTAAGTCACGGGCTACGAAAGCTAACCTCTGCCGTTTCAAAAGCGAACTGTATATTGATATTTATTAATCAAATTCGTATGAAAATAGGAGTAGTGTATGGAAATCCTGAAACTACCACGGGTGGAAATGCATTAAAATTCTATACTTCTGTAAGGCTTGATATAAGAAAAATTGGTGTAATAAAAGACAAAGAAAATATTACAGGCAATGAAACAAGAGTTAAAGTTGTAAAAAATAAAGTTGCTCCTCCATTTAGAGAAGCGAAATTTGATATAATGTACAATGAAGGTATATCAAAACTCGGAGAAATAATAGATATGGGAGCAAAGCTTGGTGTGCTTGAAAAAGCAGGCGCTTACTATTCATATAACAACACACGTCTTGGGCAAGGAAGAGAGAATGTAAAAACTTACCTAAAAACAAACAAAGAAGTCGCAAATGAAATAGAAACGAAAATCAGAGATTTACTCAGAAATCATGATAATTCTATCATAATAGACGAGGATAGTGAGCAACTTTTAGAAGAATCAGTTTTCTAATTTAAGTTATAACATAGTATTTTCAAAAATAAATGATATATAGATAAAGTTTTCTGGGCTCCAATGTTAGTTACCTGGATAACAGGAAAGGGGCTATTTGGATGGTAAAATTAGCATTGGGATAAAATGCAAGAATTTTAACGAAAAAATACAACCCTCTTCCGTTTGACCTTACCCAGAAAAAGTGGAGAGAAAGAAAGGAGTTTTTTCGGGTAAAATAAAATTTTGGAGGATTAGAAATGGCAAGAGAATATACGGCAGAATTCAAATTGGAAGCTGTTAAGCTGGCAAATGAACAAAGAAAGGTAGGTCAACCAGTTGCAAAAGTAGCAAGAGATCTAGGCTCTGTGGACAAAAAATATGAAAAGAGAGAAAAAGATGGTAGTTTAGCCTAATAGGTAAAAAATGGAGAAACTACCATATGCAATATTACATCAAAGAGGAAAATTGGAAACAAATTTTAGAGTTCATAAAAAGCGTAAAAGGAATGCACAGCAAAGATGAAAAACGTTTAAGAATATTCATAGAGGCAGTGTGGTACATAGTGCGAAGTGGTTGCCAATGGAGACTTTTACCAAAAACTTATGGTAATTACAGGAGTATACATAAGCGATTTAAAAGATGGTGTGAAAGAGATGTCTGGAAAAAATTGCTTGAATATACTAAACAAGAGCCTGATTTAGAAGTTGCTATAATCGACGGTACGATCATCCGAGCCCATCCATGTTCATCTGGATATACAAAAAACTCCAAGGATCAAGAAGCTTTAGGGAGGAGCAAAGGTGGCTTTACAACTAAAATACATGCGCTTGTCGATGCACTTGGAAATCCACTTAAATTTACTCTGACTCCTGGTCAAAGAAATGAAATTACGCAGGCACAAGTGTTGACCGAAAGTATCTATAACTCTACTGTAGTAGCTGACAAGGGCTACGATAGCAATGCCTTTGTTACAAGTCTTGAAGACAAGGGATGTACAGTAGTTATTCCGCCAAAACGGAATCGAAAAGTGCAAAGGTATTACGATGAGCATATCTACAAAGAACGTCATTTGATTGAGTGTTTTTTTGGTAAAATTAAAAATTTTAGGCGCATTTTTTCCAGATTTGATAAAACTGCTGAGGTTTTTATTGGTTTTCTCAATTTTGTTGGAGCTCTTGTATGGCTTCTCTAAAATTTTGTCCACAGAGCCTAGTCATTGTCTATTTTCAGTATTGGCGTTTTTTAAGTCTTAAACACTGCAATTTAGCTGCTTTTAAATGCAACTCATCTTAGTTTAAATGTTTAAGAAATTTACTAAGCAGAAAAAAAGGCAAAAGAAATCCCGTATTAGCTAGGCTCTGTGGACAAAAAATATGAAAAGAGAGAAAAAGATGGTAGTTTAGCCTAATAGGTAAAAAATGGAGAAACTACCATATGCAATATTACATCAAAGAGGAAAATTGGAAACAAATTTTAGAGTTCATAAAAAGCGTAAAAGGAATGCACAGCAAAGATGAAAAACGTTTAAGAATATTCATAGAGGCAGTGTGGTACATAGTGCGAAGTGGTTGCCAATGGAGACTTTTATCAAAAACTTATGGTAATTACAGGAGTATACATAAGCGATTTAAAAGATGGTGTGAAAGAGATGTCTGGAAAAAATTGCTTGAATATACTAAACAAGAGCCTGATTTAGAAGTTGCTATAATCGACGGTACGATCATCCGAGCCCATCCATGTTCATCTGGATATACAAAAAACTCCAAGGATCAAGAAGCTTTAGGGAGGAGCAAAGGTGGCTTTACAACTAAAATACATGCGCTTGTCGATGCACTTGGAAATCCACTTAAATTTACTCTGACTCCTGGTCAAAGAAATGAAATTACGCAGGCACAAGTGTTGACCGAAAGTATCTATAACTCTACTGTAGTAGCTGACAAGGGCTACGATAGCAATGCCTTTGTTACAAGTCTTGAAGACAAGGGATGTACAGTAGTTATTCCGCCAAAACGGAATCGAAAAGTGCAAAGGTATTACGATGAGCATATCTACAAAGAACGTCATTTGATTGAGTGTTTTTTTGGTAAAATTAAAAATTTTAGGCGCATTTTTTCCAGATTTGATAAAACTGCTGAGGTTTTTATTGGTTTTCTCAATTTTGTTGGAGCTCTTGTATGGCTTCTCTAAAATTTTGTCCACAGAGCCTAGTTGTCACTCTCTAATCCTGCAAATTGGCGTGCTATACTGTCTTAAACGCTTTATAAGCGCGTTTCAGCTTATATAGGTAAAAACCCAGAAATGTTGTGAAGACGTAGGGTGCGCATAGTGCAAAAAATTAAAAATAAGACGCCAATTACGTAATACTGTTGTCGTTTAATCTGCACAGATTGAAGATAAATAAATACCTTCAGTTTCATGATAAGAGGGCTGGCAAAGGGTGTCAAGTAAGTTTTTTCGTTTCTACCAGCTACTTGGATGACACCACATAAATTAATAAATAGGAAAATTACTACAAATCCTTTCAACTTTAGCTTTTACTGCTTTTTCGACACTTGAGCTATTTCCGCTGATTAATCCTTGAATTACTTCATTTATTAGACCAGCTATCTCTTTAAAATTTTCTGCCTCAAGTCCGCGTGTTGTCTCAGCAGCGGTGCCAAAACGGAGCCCTGAAGTGATGGTCGGCTTTGCTGTATCAAATGGTACAGAGTTTTTATTACAGGTAATACCGGCTCTCTCAAGGCTATCTACAACGTCTTTTCCAGTTAATTTCTGCGATCTTAAGTCAACTAGCACTATATGAGAGTCAGTGCCACCGGTTATAATGTCAAGTCCATGCTTTTGCAATTCTTGAGCCAGCACTTTCGCATTTTCCACGACTTTCTTGCTATAAGTCTTAAACTCTGGTGCTAATGCTTCTTTAAATGCAACAGCTTTTGCAGCTATCACATGCATAAGTGGCCCGCCCTGCAATCCTGGAAAAACTGCAGATTGAATTTTTTTGTGTAATGCTTCATCATTGGTCATCACTATTCCACCACGAGGACCACGCAAAGTTTTGTGAGTTGTGGAAGTCATAACATGTGCATATTCAGCAGGGGATGGATATTCGCCCGCTGCAATAAGCCCTGCATAGTGAGCAATGTCTACAAGCAAATAAGCACCAACTTTATCTGCAATTTCGCGAAAGCGTTTGAAGTCCATTTTTCTCGGATAAGCAGAAGCACCAGCTATGATCAATTTCGGTTTATGCTCCAGCGCCAGCTTTTCTATCTCATCCATATCCAGCAAGTAAGTGTCTTTATTCACTGTATATTGAATTGACTTAAACCATTTACCAGAAAGGCTTGGTGCCGCACCATGAGTTAGATGCCCACCGCAACTCAGTGACAATCCAAGTATTGTATCACCTGGAGTAAGCAGTGAAGCAAACACTGCTTGATTTGCCTGAGAACCAGAGTGAGGCTGAACATTTGCAAATTTTACACCAAACAACTTACAAAGTCTTTCTATAGCCAGACTTTCAACTTTGTCCACATGCTCACAACCACAGTAATATCTTCTGCCTGGATAACCTTCTGCGTATTTATTAGTCAGAAAAGAGCCTTGTGCCTCCATTACCGCTTTGCTTGCAAAATTTTCTGATGCAATTAGTTGCAGTTGTGATCTTTGGCGTTGCAATTCTTTTTCTATAGACTGATAAACCTCGTTATCAAAAGACTTTAAACTATTTTTAGAGCCACAGATTTTTTTTAAAACACTCATCATAGATCAAACCTCGCTTTAATTTTAAGATGCACAAGCAATTTTAAGACTGCTTATCCTGCTTTTTTAACCATAAGAGCCCAAAAACAGCTATTAGCAAACATACAGGAATAATAGATGTTGCTTTTATCAGCAATTCAGCACTATACACAGGATTTCCTTGTATCACTGTCCTATCCCAACACAAATCTATTATTTTTGCGATCCCAGTGTGAAAAAAATAGCCAAAAACCATGACTATCATATTTGACACAGCTGTAGTTAATCCTATTAAGTTATTATTTACATAACTTAATGCTTTGTACAGTGTTACTATTTGATATCCAGAAGCGAAACCTATAACAAGAAGTGCAGGCAATACAATATACAATCCGCCAGCCTGTGTAAAAAGTAAAAGGAAACTAGCAATCATTGCAAAGGAACAGACAATAATAACTTCATAATGTCTATTTGGATATTTTTCTAATATGTGAGCAAAAGAGAGCAATCCAGCTGCAAATCCTACATATATAACAGAAGAAATTGAAGACGCTAGATCACCGGCCATTTGATATACCTCACATAAAAAAGCTTTTGTCCAAGCATCAGCAAAACCTTCTAGTGGACCTACCATTAAGCCACCAAAAAAACTAATTAGAATGATATATTTATTGAAAAGCACAGTTTTTAGATCCTTCATGCTAATTTTTTCTTTTCGAAAGTCGTAAGCATTGTAAGAAATAACTAAAAATAAAGATAAAGCGAGTAAGAAACCAAACCCTGAAAGAATATAAATTACGTAATTCCAACCAAACTCATCAAGCAAAAGTTCTATTGGTAGACCACCATATATTGCCCCTAATAGCCCTATAATAACAGATATGCTTGCCATTTTTGCTGATTTTTCTCGCGGAAAATACATACTGGCAACTTTAAATACTCCTATTACTGACGCAGACGAGCCAATCCCAACAATTATTCTACCTAATACTGAATAATACCACTCATCAAAGCACACAAGAGGTAATGTTCCAATAGATACCAAGACAGCACAAATAGGTAAAACAATTTTTGGACCGAATCTATCAAAACAAAGACCAACAGGGATATGAACTAGTGTAAATCCCACATAGTAGAGACCATTAAATTGCCCTTGTATCTTGTCAAAAGCATCTAATGTTTTAAGCTTATGCATTAGATGGAGAAGGGAAGAACTTTGTAAATTGCCCTTGTATCTTGTCAAAAGCATCTAATGTTTTAAGCTTATGCATTAGATGGAGAAGGGAAGAACTTTGTAAATTGCCCTAGATACAAAATCTGTGTTTTAGAAAAGAGCTCCCTTCTCAAAAGTAGAGGCTGGACGGTATCGTAGAAAGACCTAAATGGTTCTAATTCTGTATTCACAAGGTTAGCCTTACTTTTCATTTTAAATGGTAACGTATGAGGTTATATATGATCAACAACTTTTTAGGTATAGACATATCAAAAGATCGCTTTGATATTTTTCTCTCATTTATAAGTAAAAAAGGAAAACGTGAAACTAGGCTCTGTGGACAAAAAATATGAAAAGAGAGAAAAAGATGGTAGTTTAGCCTAATAGGTAAAAAATGGAGAAACTACCATATGCAATATTACATCAAAGAGGAAAATTGGAAACAAATTTTAGAGTTCATAAAAAGCGTAAAAGGAATGCACAGCAAAGATGAAAAACGTTTAAGAATATTCATAGAGGCAGTGTGGTACATAGTGCGAAGTGGTTGCCAATGGAGACTTTTACCAAAAACTTATGGTAATTACAGGAGTATACATAAGCGATTTAAAAGATGGTGTGAAAGAGATGTCTGGAAAAAATTGCTTGAATATACTAAACAAGAGCCTGATTTAGAAGTTGCTATAATCGACGGTATGATCATCCGAGCCCATCCATGTTCATCTGGATATACAAAAAACTCCAAGGATCAAGAAGCTTTAGGGGGGAGCAAAGGTGGCTTTACAACTAAAATACATGCGCTTGTCGATGCACTTGGAAATCCACTTAAATTTACTCTGACTCCTGGTCAAAGAAATGAAATTACGCAGGCACAAGTGTTGACCGAAAGTATCTATAACTCTACTGTAGTAGCTGACAAGGGCTACGATAGCAATGCCTTTGTTACAAGTCTTGAAGACAAGGGATGTACAGTAGTTATTCCGCCAAAACGGAATCGAAAAGTGCAAAGGTATTACGATGAGCATATCTACAAAGAACGTCATTTGATTGAGTGTTTTTTTGGTAAAATTAAAAATTTTAGGCGCATTTTTTCCAGATTTGATAAAACTGCTGAGGTTTTTATTGGTTTTCTCAATTTTGTTGGAGCTCTTGTATGGCTTCTCTAAAATTTTGTCCACAGAGCCTAGGAGGTTATTTGATAGTGCTGCTATTTGATTTGCTTGAAATGGTATGCCGCCCAAAATCATTGCAATAAGTAGCATAATCGCATAAGTGAAGGCAAGAAATCTACCAGTTTTTGCAAATCCAATCTTTGCAAGCCCGTATTCCATGTAATAAAAAGCACCACCAGTTGTATTTTCAGAGCGATAAGTGAATGCAAGCACCACCTCGGCAAACTTTATCGACATAGCAAGTATTCCGGTAATTACCATCCAAAAAACTGCACTTGGACCTCCTATTGTGATAGCTATTGCAACTCCTGATATTGTTCCAAGACCAACTGTTCCTGAAATTACTGTTGCAAACGCTTGAATATGAGTGATTATGCCATTGTTGCTGTTATTACACTTTAGATTGAATAGCGTCTGTATTCCATATTTAAGTAACCTAAAGTTAATGAATTTGAACTGGGCAGTACAAAAGATTCCAGTTGCAATTACCCAAATAATTATAAATGGAATGTTGAATATCTTTATATACAGAAATGAATTTAATAGTTCACTTATCTTCAAAATCATGCAGTTTTCTATTTTTTGTTAGCTAACGAGTTTTATATGTAAAATATATATAAAAACCAATGCTTATTGGAATAGTAAGCGTATACACTATACCTAAAATTGGTAGAGTCATCCAGGGCTTACTGATGAAAAATACAATAAGTACTCCAAAAAATGACACAAATATATAGGATAGGCTTTTGGGAATATAAATATATTTTGCGGAGAAAGTTGGAATGTGACTTATCGAAAAAAATGAAATGGCCAAAAAGTAACAAGCTACGTTTCTTGTGTTAAAAAATCGCTCTATGAGAAGTAAGTATTCACTCTCATGAGATTGAAAGGTAATAATTATTGGTAACAAAGAAAGTAAAGCACACACTGGAGCTGGAACACCAGAAAAGAAAAATTTTTCCCAATGTGATTGTTCTGAGTGTAGCGAAACATTGAATCTTGCAAGTCTTATTGATATGCAGATTACGTATATCATTACTAAAATCCAACCTATGACTTTGATTTCGTTTAGCTTCCAAAAATACAAAAGAAATGCAGGCGCTGCACCAAAATTTAGAAAATCTGCAAAAGAATCAAGCTGGGCTCCAAAATCGCTAGTTGATTTTAGAATTCTAGCTATTCTGCCATCCATTCCATCTATTATTGCTGCAATGATGATAAAAATTACTGAGAATTCCCATTGTTCATTAAATGTAAATTTAAGTGAAGTGAGACCAGAACATAAACCCAATAAAGTTATAAAGTTTGGGAATAATTTAGTAATAGGTAAGAATCTACTGTTACTTCCATCGTTATTCATATAACGTCAAAAGTAAGCTTCTCTTGAGCGTTTTCCTTATTTAAGTTTGCTATAATTGTTTCACCACCAATAACAGTTTGCCCTTCTGAAACTCTTACTTCTATATCAGCAGGAACATAAATATTTACTCTACTGCCAAATCTTATAATTCCAAACCTTTCACCTGTTTTTACGTTCTGGGATACTCCTAAATTACAAACGATACGACGTGCAATTAATCCAGCTATTTGCTCCACAATAATTTCTTTTCCCTTTTCGTATTCAATCACAATAACCTGCTTTTCATTTTCATTACTAGACCTATTGCTCATTGCGGATACAAACTTGCCTTTTTTATAACTCATTTCCTTTATCGTACCAGATATTGGTATACGGTTCACATGGACGTTCAAAACACTTAAAAATATGCTAACAAGCGTAAACTTCTTCTCTTCTCCATTTTCTGCCGATAAAGGATAATTAACTTCTTCAATTTTTGAAATCACACCATCAGCAGGACTTAATATAAGATCCTTATTGTTTGGCACAACTCTTGCTGGATCACGAAAGAAATAAGTACACAATAATGTCGGGAACAAGCACGTAACACCAAACCCCCAAGATATAGAGAATGCTATACACGTTACTATAAAGGAAACTACTATAAATGAGTAACCTTCCCTGTTTATATTAGGTAAACTAAAACACATAATCTTATTCACAATAACCTATTGTTAACAATTTATCATTTATAATTTCTCATGAAAAGCTTTTTTTAAGAGAGCTTATACTATAGTATTTTTCAAGTTCAATTTGTAATTTAGGATATTCTAGGTTTCAGCTACTTGGATGATACCTTGTCATTCCAGCACGTAAATCTTACTTAGCTAAAAAAGTACTTCCGCATACTAAAAATTTTAATTATAATGACAATTGAGATATTTCTCGAGCTCAAAATTTATCTTCGCCTGCAGGCCTTTCTATTAAAAATAATCAAATTTCAGTAAAAATGTAGCGTATCTTCTTCAGCGTACATGAATGTGCTTAATCTCTGACCTTACCCAGAAAAAGTGGAGAGAAAGTTTGGAATGTTTTTCACAAAGAGAATGATGAATCAAAATGCTCAAGAATGCAATAGTTAATAGTGGAATGTCTACGTTGTTTGTTATAAAAAATTTCTATATATTCAAATATAGCAGTTTTGATATGCTGTTTAGAGTGCCGAGAGGTGTCTATTGGTAACTCCCTTTTTAGAGAACTGAAGAAGCTTTCCACAACAGAATTGTCGTAACAACAACCTTTATGACTCATCTATGTTTTTTATGGATAAGAGATATTGATAACCTTGCGAAGTATATTGTGAACCTTGATCACTATGTAATAGTAGATTTTTGGCAGGTTTACGCTTGTTAACGGCCATTAATAAAGAGTCCATAACCAATTGTTTATTTATTGAACTGCTCATTGACCAGCCAACTACCATGCGTGAATATAGATCGATTATTGTTGCCAAATATAGCCATCCTTCTTTGGTTTTTATATAAGTAATCCCATACTTTATTTGGTTGATCAACAATAAAGTTTTGGTCTAATATATTGGGAGCTAGGCTCTGTGGACAAAATTTTAGAGAAGCCATACAAGAGCTCCAACAAAATTGAGAAAACCAATAAAAACCTCAGCAGTTTTATCAAATCTGGAAAAAATGCGCCTAAAATTTTTAATTTTACCAAAAAAACACTCAATCAAATGACGTTCTTTGTAGATATGCTCATCGTAATACCTTTGCACTTTTCGATTCCGTTTTGGCGGAATAACTACTTTACATCCCTTGTCTTCAAGACTTGTAACAAAGGCATTGCTATCGTAGCCCTTGTCAGCTACTACAGTAGAGTTATAGATACTTTCGGTCAACACTTGTGCCTGCGTAATTTCATTTCTTTGACCAGGAGTCAGAGTAAATTTAAGTGGATTTCCAAGTGCATCGACAAGCGCATGTATTTTAGTTGTAAAGCCACCTTTGCTCCTCCCTAAAGCTTCTTGATCCTTGGAGTTTTTTGTATATCCAGATGAACATGGATGGGCTCGGATGATCGTACCGTCGATTATAGCAACTTCTAAATCAGGCTCTTGTTTAGTATATTCAAGCAATTTTTTCCAGACATCTCTTTCACACCATCTTTTAAATCGCTTATGTATACTCCTGTAATTACCATAAGTTTTTGATAAAAGTCTCCATTGGCAACCACTTCGCACTATGTACCACACTGCCTCTATGAATATTCTTAAACGTTTTTCATCTTTGCTGTGCATTCCTTTTACGCTTTTTATGAACTCTAAAATTTGTTTCCAATTTTCCTCTTTGATGTAATATTGCATATGGTAGTTTCTCCATTTTTTACCTATTAGGCTAAACTACCATCTTTTTCTCTCTTTTCATATTTTTTGTCCACAGAGCCTAGGCTCTGTGGACAAAATTTTAGAGAAGCCATACAAGAGCTCCAACAAAATTGAGAAAACCAATAAAAACCTCAGCAGTTTTATCAAATCTGGAAAAAATGCGCCTAAAATTTTTAATTTTACCAAAAAAACACTCAATCAAATGACGTTCTTTGTAGATATGCTCATCGTAATACCTTTGCACTTTTCGATTCCGTTTTGGCGGAATAACTACTGTACATCCCTTGTCTTCAAGACTTGTAACAAAGGCATTGCTATCGTAGCCCTTGTCAGCTACTACAGTAGAGTTATAGATACTTTCGGTCAACACTTGTGCCTGCGTAATTTCATTTCTTTGACCAGGAGTCAGAGTAAATTTAAGTGGATTTCCAAGTGCATCGACAAGCGCATGTATTTTAGTTGTAAAGCCACCTTTGCTCCTCCCTAAAGCTTCTTGATCCTTGGAGTTTTTTGTATATCCAGATGAACATGGATGGGCTCGGATGATCGTACCGTCGATTATAGCAACTTCTAAATCAGGCTCTTGTTTAGTATATTCAAGCAATTTTTTCCAGACATCTCTTTCACACCATCTTTTAAATCGCTTATGTATACTCCTGTAATTACCATAAGTTTTTGGTAAAAGTCTCCATTGGCAACCACTTCGCACTATGTACCACACTGCCTCTATGAATATTCTTAAACGTTTTTCATCTTTGCTGTGCATTCCTTTTACGCTTTTTATGAACTCTAAAATTTGTTTCCAATTTTCCTCTTTGATGTAATATTGCATATGGTAGTTTCTCCATTTTTTACCTATTAGGCTAAACTACCATCTTTTTCTCTCTTTTCATATTTTTTGTCCACAGAGCCTAGAGAGTGGTATTGATTTTATTTCCATTACAACTTATTATTTATAGATAACCTCAATAAAAACGATGAAGCTAAACGAAATCAGAGAAAGATTTATAAAATTTTTTGTAAATAATGACCACGAGCAGGTTTCTTCTTCTCCTTTGATTCCAGAACATGACCCAACGCTCATGTTCACAAATGCTGGTATGGTGCAGTTTAAAAATATTTTTACTGGTGCTCAAAAAACTGAAATGAAACGTGCTGTCTCAAGTCAAAAGTGCCTAAGATCAGGCGGTAAACACAATGATCTGGAAAATGTTGGCTATACAACTCGGCATCACACATTTTTTGAAATGCTCGGAAATTTTAGCTTCGGTGATTACTTTAAGGAAACTGCGATAGAATTTGCGTGGGAATTTATCACTAAAGAGTTATCTCTTGATAAAAACAGACTATCCATAACCGTCTACCATACTGATGATGAGGCGTACGAGATTTGGCGTAAGATAAGTGGCTTTTCAAGTGATAAAATCATAAGAATTACAACGGATGATAACTTTTGGAGTATGGGAAGCACTGGTCCGTGCGGTCCATGTTCTGAAATTTTTTATGACCATGGGAGTCCTAATTTACAAGAGGGCGATAGAATTGTTGAAATCTGGAATCTGGTATTCATGGAGTTTAACAAAGATGAAGAAGGTAATTTACACAAATTGCCAAAAAAATGCATCGATACTGGAATGGGCCTTGAAAGAATAGCGGCTGTTATGCAAAACGTCCATGATAACTATGATATTGATCTATTTTCTGCTCTGATAAGTAAATCACAAGAGTACTGTGGAAGAACGGAAAATAAAATAGCGTATAAGATCATAGCAGATCATCTTCGCGCGGCTGCATTTCTCATCGCAGAAGGAGTGCTTCCTGGAAATGAGGGCAGGAATTACGTATTACGCAGATTAATTAGGAGAGCCACACGTTATATTCACCTGCTTGGATATAATGATTCCCTACTCCATCGTATTTTTCCAGTGTTGATAGATAGCACGAGTTCGGCTTATATGGGAGCTGAATTAGTCAGAGCTAAAAGCTTAATAGAAACGACGTTAAAATCAGAGGAAGAAAACTTTAAAGACACTTTGATGAAAGGTATCAATCTCCTGGAGAAATTCACTACAGATTTAAAATCGGGCGATACTTTGCCTGGAGAATCAGCGTTTAAGCTATATGACACCTACGGATTTCCTTTGGATATTACACTTGATATTTTAAAAGAGAAAAAAGTAAATTTTGACCAGAAGGGTTTTGATGATGCAATGGGAGAACAAAAAGAGAGAGCACGTGCTAAATGGGCTGGATCTGGTGAAAAATCTGTTGAGCAAGTATGGTTTGATTTGATCAATAAATTTGGCAAAACAAAATTTGTTGGTTATGAGTTCAATGAAGTAAGTGATGCGAAAATACTAGCTATAGTTTCCTCTAAAAATGAAGTAATTGATTCTGCAAAGGAGGGAGAAAAGATAACCATTATACTTGATAAAACACCTTTTTATGGCGAGTCAGGTGGACAAGTGGGAGATACTGGCAGTCTGATCAAACCTGGTAGAAGTATTATTATAGTCGAGAATACCAATAAGGTTAATGACCTATATTTGCACAGATGCATAGTTAAATCTGGCTCAATGTGTAAAGGTGACACAGTTACAGCAAGCATAGATAAGGAAAGAAGGCAAGCCTTAAGAAGAAATCATTCAGCTACACACCTTTTGCACTTTGTATTGAGAAAAATCTTGGGTGATCATGTCACTCAAAAAGGTTCCCTAGTTGCACCGGATAAGTTACGATTTGACTTTAGTCATAACACTCAAGTTACTCAGGATCAGCTATTCTTAGTAGAAGATATGGTAAACTCTCTAATCAGAGAAAACCTTTCTACGTCTACAAAAATTCAGAGCATGAATCAGGCAATAGACGAAGGAGCTATGGCGTTATTCGGTGAAAAATATGGCAACCAAGTAAGAGTAGTGAAGATTGGAGATTCAAGGGAACTGTGTGGTGGCACACACGTTGAACATACTGGAGAAATTGGTTTGTTTAAGATAGTAACAGAGAGTTCTGTTGCTTTTGGAGTGAGGAGAATTGAAGCTTTAACTGGTCAGGAAGCAATCAATTATGTACGTGATAATGAAATTAACTTAAAAAAAGTTGCAGAATTCGTAAAAGCGCCAGTGAGTGAAATAACAAGCAGATTAAGTATTTTAAGTCAAGAACACAAAAAATCCGAAACCAAAATAAAAAACCTATATAAAAAGCTTGTGAGTGCAGAGAATATAAAAAGCACCGAAATAAATGGAATAAATTTTATAAGCCACACTTTCACTGATATTCCAGCAAATGTAATAAGAGAGTTTGTTTTGCAGCAACAAAAACCAAAAACGGTAATAGCTTTTACGGCAACAGAAAAAGATAAAACAGTCTTGATTATTAAAGTAAGTAAAGACTTAATCAATAAGATTAGCGCAAAAGAACTAATATCCATAGCAGTTAAAAAGAACTGTGGTGGGAATGCTGAACTTGCACAAACAGGCTGTGATAGCAATAAAATAAATGATGCCATTACAGCCATTTATAGCAAAATAACAGCTTCTAAGCACTCTACGTCATACCACCACGAACCGTCATACCGCCGCGGCGCTAACAAGCAGCGGGATGACGATTGTCGTTTAGCTACAAACATTAAGAAATTTACCAAACGAAAAAAAAGGCAAAAGAAGCCCCATGGTTAACTAGTTATTTATATGTACTTCAAAATATTGGCGTTTTTTATTCTAAACGCTGCGATTCAGCCGCTTTTAAATGCGACTAACCTAAATTATAAACGTTAAGAAATTTACTGAGTGAAAAAAAAGGCAAAAAAACCCTAGGCTCTGTGGACAAAAAATATGAAAAGAGAGAAAAAGATGGTAGTTTAGCCTAATAGGTAAAAAATGGAGAAACTACCATATGCAATATTACATCAAAGAGGAAAATTGGAAACAAATTTTAGAGTTCATAAAAAGCGTAAAAGGAATGCACAGCAAAGATGAAAAACGTTTAAGAATATTCATAGAGGCAGTGTGGTACATAGTGCGAAGTGGTTGCCAATGGAGACTTTTACCAAAAACTTATGGTAATTACAGGAGTATACATAAGCGATTTAAAAGATGGTGTGAAAGAGATGTCTGGAAAAAATTGCTTGAATATACTAAACAAGAGCCTGATTTAGAAGTTGCTATAATCGACGGTACGATCATCCGAGCCCATCCATGTTCATCTGGATATACAAAAAACTCCAAGGATCAAGAAGCTTTAGGGAGGAGCAAAGGTGGCTTTACAACTAAAATACATGCGCTTGTCGATGCACTTGGAAATCCACTTAAATTTACTCTGACTCCTGGTCAAAGAAATGAAATTACGCAGGCACAAGTGTTGACCGAAAGTATCTATAACTCTACTGTAGTAGCTGACAAGGGCTATGATAGCAATGCCTTTGTTACAAGTCTTGAAGACAAGGGATGTACAGTAGTTATTCCGCCAAAACGGAATCGAAAAGTGCAAAGGTATTACGATGAGCATATCTACAAAGAACGTCATTTGATTGAGTGTTTTTTTGGTAAAATTAAAAATTTTAGGCGCATTTTTTCCAGATTTGATAAAACTGCTGAGGTTTTTATTGGTTTTCTCAATTTTGTTGGAGCTCTTGTATGGCTTCTCTAAAATTTTGTCCACAGAGCCTAGGGTAGCTAGCATTCAAATTCTCCCTTGTTCTATTTGACGTCTTTTGATGTCTTGAACGCTTTATAAGCGCGTTTCTGCTTGTATAGGTAGAAACCTAAAAGTTTTATAAAGACATGAGGTGCACATAGTGCAAAAAATTAAGCATGATTTACGCCAAATACAAAGTTCCCTTTGTCGTTTTAATCTGCAGATTGCGAAGATAAATAAATAGCTTCATCTTTATGATAAGAGGGCTGGCGGAGGGTGTCAAGGAATTCTTATTAAAACTAAAGAGCTCAAATGAAAGAAGGTAAACTTTAAAGTATACATTTAATAGCGCTTTCTATGAGAGAAATCGTATTATCTATTCCATAAAGCTTTATGAAAGATCCCATTCTTGGACCGGTTTTTTGGCCAAGTAATGCTTCATATAATAGCTGAAACCAATCACGTAAGTTGGTGTAATCATATTTTTTTCCAATAAAAAATACCTGAGATTGAATTTCTTCAGCAGTAGCAGTTATAGATAGAGAATGTAAAGTGTCCTTCAAATCTAGTAACGCTTCTTTCTCTTTTTCATTTGGAGTTTTATACGATTTTGTTGGCTTGATAAAATCGTGGTAATACTTTACTGCAAAGTCTGAAAGTCTATCAAGCATTTTATTATTTTCTGGTGTAACGTTCGGTGCATAAGAGGATATAAAACCCCATAGGATCTCTTTGTTCTCGGCGTTGCAAGCCGCTGCTAGGTTTAAAAGTAGTGAGAAATTTATGCCTGAAGTTTCTATATTGGGAACATTGCCCTGGTGAATGTGCCAAGCAGGATTATTTATATCCTTTTCTTTGTTCTCATTATAACGCTTAACAAACTCTAGATACTCATCAGTTGATTTTGGTATCACATCAAAATATAAACGTTTAGCTTTTTTAGGACTCTGAAAAATGTACAATGCTAAGCTCTCTGTTGGTGCGTAAGTTAACCACTCTTCAATTGAAATGCCATTTCCTTTTGATTTTGATATTTTCTTTCCTTCTTTATCAAGGAAAAGCTCGTAGCAAAACAGAAGTGGTGGCTTTTCTCCAAGTATTTCACATATTTGACTTGAAAGCACAGCAGATGGAGTTAAATCTTTTCCGTGAGCTTCGTAATTTACTCCAAATGCGGCCCACCTCATTCCCCAATCAGGTTTCCATTGCAGTTTACATTTTCCTTTTGTCACTGGAACTTCTATTTTTCCCCCGTTTGGGTCTTCATATGTGATTGCTCCTTTCTCTGTATTTGTTTCAATTACTGGAACTTGTAAAACTTGAGAAGTTTTTGGGCATATTGGCAAGAATGGACTATAAGTCTGCTGTCTTTCTTCCCGAAATGATGGAAGCATTACGTCCATCACTTTATCATAATTTTTCAGTAAGAGTAAAAGTTTTTCATCGTAAACGCCAGATTTATAACACTCTGTTGCACTCCTGAACTCGTATTCAAATTCAAACATATCAAGAAATTTACACAACAATGAATTCATATGATGACCATAACTCTGATGAGTGCCAAATGGATCAGGTATCATAGTCAATGGTTTATTTAAGTGCTCTCTTAGCATCTCTTGATTTGGCACATTATCTGGTATTTTTCGCAAACCATCCATATCATCTGAAACTGCAATGATTTTGGTTTTTATACCAGGAGCTATTTTTTTTAATGCATTTACAATAACTGTAGTGCGGAAAACCTCTCCAAAGGTTCCTATGTGGGGTAAACCAGAGGGTCCATAACCAGTTTCAAATATTATTTCTTTTTTATTAGGAAACTCTTGCAATATTTTTTCTGCTTCTTGAAATGGCCAACTTGTCATTATCGGGATTAAATAATGTATCTTGACTTAAAGTGCTACTAGTTTCAATGGATTTTTAATATAATGATATAGTATTAGTGTAGAGCTATTATTAGAAGGTTAAAGATATGTCCACAGGTAGTATACAAACAGATCAATTATTCAAAGGTCTTACAAGACCTGCAATGCTCTTTGGTGTGAGTTATATGTTTGCAATATTAAACGTCCTGATTTGCATGCTAATTTTCATTAATTCAAATGATTTGAGAGTGATTCTCTTAATGTTACCAGGTATACATGGACTTGGTTATATAGCTTCTGCAAAAGAACCGTTGTTTATTGAATTATTTATGGTAAAATTAGGAAAGTGCTCGAAATGTTTAAATCGTTTTTATCATGGAGCCAATTCTTATGATATTGCTTAACGTTGTGTGATGCTGAGGTTTAGGGCTGTTCAATCAAAGAATAAATCTACTCTGAGCAGGGAAGTTCACGCTGCTGAATTTATTCCTTATTCTTGCTATTGGAATAGCACAACCTTGATGACAAAAGAAAATTGGTTGGTTAAGGTTATAAAATTAAGTGGCTTTGCATTTGAAACCGCCGATGACGAGGATTTAGTAATACAAAATAATATCAGGAACCAGATGCTAAGAAGCATTTCATCTCCAGCATTTAGTTTGTATTTTCATACTATCAGACGTAAGAAAAATATTTTTTCTGATGAATTTGCAAGTCAAGGTTTGCCGAATTTTTTCGCTAATCACGTAAATCTAAAATGGAGAGAAAAACATGCAACAAGGCAATCATTTATTAATGACCTATACATTACGATTATCCGTAGAGCGGACACAAAAGGAGTAGAATTTTTGTCACATCTACTAAAAAAATTCGGACATGTAACTTCAAAACATGCTTGGGAAAGTGATATACGTGCCACGTATGAAGATTTAGAGGAAACGACAAATCGTGTGGTGACAAGCCTTAGAAATTATTCGCCTAAAATTCTTGGAGTAAAAGAAACTCCAGGTGGTTTGTTCTGTGAAATAATGGAGTTTCTATCTAGAATTGTAAATTGTGGCTTCGTTACAAATACGCTTTTTCCGCTAAGAACTGAAATATCAAGATACTTACCAATACATAGGTTATTCTTTGGCCGTAAAATGATACAGGTTGTGACTCATAATGAGAGTAAATATGCTGGAATAGTTAGTATAAAAGAGTATGGAAATAATACTTCTGCAGGAATGCTTGATTCATTTTTACAACTTCCTTACGAGTTTATAATTACGCAATCTTTTCAATTTACAAATAGGCAAATGGCGATTGGAAAAATGCAGATACAGCAAAATCGAATGATACAGTCTGCAGATAAAGCTATTTCTCAAATAGCAGAAATTTCTCAAGCACTTGATGACGCAATGAGTGGTAAGATTGCGTTTGGTCACCATCACCTGACTATTTTATGTATAGCAAAAAGTCCTAAATCATTGGATAACGCTCTGTCATTGGTAGAATCTGAGCTTTCTAATTGCGGTGTTTACCCTATTCGCGAAAGAGTTAACCTTGAACCAGCATTTTGGGCGCAAATTCCTGGTAATTTCGATTATATAGTGAGAAAAGCTACAATAAGTAGTCTTAATTTGGCTGGATTTGCATCTCAACATAATTATCCTACTGGCAGTAAATTCAATAACCACTGGGGAGATGCCGTTACAGTTTTTGACACGACATCTGGTACTCCATTTTTTTTCAACTTTCATATAAGGGATGTTGGACACACTATGATAATTGGCCCAACTGGTGCTGGTAAAACTGTTTTAATGAATTTCCTGTGTGCCCAAGCAATGAAGTTTTCTCCAAGGATATTCTTTTTTGATAAAGATCACGGTGCAGAGATTTTTTTGAGAGCACTTAGTGGTATTTATATTGTAATAGAACCAAGAACTAAAACAAATTTTAATCCTTTGCAACTTGATGACACCTCTGATAATAGAACGTTTTTAATGGAGTGGATAAAGTCTTTAATTTCGGTATATAATGATAAATTTACTTCAGAAGATATTGCACGGATTAATGATGCAATTGAAGGAAATTTTAAATTAAGAAAAGAAGACAGGTTCTTGAGAAACCTCGTACCGTTTTTAGGGCTTGCAGGTCCTGATACTCTAGCTGGGGCAATATCTATGTGGCATGATAATGGTTCTCATGCTGCAATATTTGACAATAAAGAAGATTTGCTAGATTTTTCACGAGCAAGAGTATTTGGTTTTGAGATGGCTAGCTTGCTAAAAGATCCCGTTGCTCTTGGACCGGTCTTGATTTATTTATTTCATAGGATTAGTATATCTCTTGATGGCACTCCATCTATTATCGTTCTTGATGAGGCATGGGCGTTAATAGATAATCCAGTTTTTGCACCCAAGATAAAAGACTGGTTGAAGGTACTGAGAAAACTAAATGCTTTTGTAATTTTTGCTACTCAGAGTGTTGAGGATGCAAGTAAAAGTGCTATTAGCGATACGCTTGTACAACAAACAGCAACACAGATTTTTTTACCAAATCTGAAAGCTACTAGTGTCTATCGGGATGTTTTTATGTTAACTGAACGTGAGTATATATTAATTAAGCACACAGATCCAAGTACTAGATTCTTTTTGGTGAAACAAGGAGTTAATGCTGTGGTAGCTAGAATAGACTTAAAAGACTTAGATGATATAATCAACGTATTATCTGGACGTGCAGAAAGTGTTCTATTGTTACACGATATATTAAATGAAGTTGGGGACAACCCAAAAGTATGGTTGCCTATATTTTATCAGAAGGTAAAAAATGTTTAAGACTAAGCTGTCATTGCTATTAATTGCGATATTTTTACTAAATATAGACTTTTTACTCTCATATCCAGTGCTTGCAGATGGAGTAAGTGGTACTGACAAGACGGAATTTGTTAGTAGATTTAATTCTACTGGCAGCTTCAATCGTGCCTCTAATCCTGATTGTGGAGCGTTTAAAACGGCTGCGGCACTTGCTGGAATAGCGATTGCTGTTGGTGCAATATTTACTAGTATTGTTTTGATCGTTTCTTCTGCTGGTTTATTTACTGCTCTTGTCATTGTTGGAATGATAGCTGCAATTGTTGGAGTTTGGAAGGCGATAGGAGGACTTGTTGTTTGTGAGCATAGTTTTGTTAGACACCCAGTTGCGCGTGATCATAATGGAAAGTATAAGGATTTCGGATTCTCAAAATCAGAACACTCAAAATATTCAGAGTGCACAAATAAGAATTACCAAAAGGAAGATGAATATTTTAAATGTTTTGATAAGGAAAATGGATCAATAGAAGGAGGTAAAAATATAGAGAAAGGCATTTTAAACTCCATACCTGACCAAAATGCTGGTGGTTATTACTGGCCAAAAAACGGTGTGCAATACAGTGAATATATAGAAGTATGTCATCGAAACCCTTTAACGTTTGGCAATCTTTTTGGTGGTATAGACTTTGATGTAAGAGAGAAAGATACTGGATATGTAGATGGGTCATGGTCCCCGAAGGTTGATGGTGAGCTGAAATGTGAAGTTCTTAAAGCTGGACAGAGCAAAACCATACATGGAGCTACATTCAAAGCAGTGAGAAAAACGGGCAGATTATGTGTGGAGTTAGCCAGTGTTAGCATGCTTGGTATCGAAATGACTCCTTGGCCGCAAGGGGTTGATATGGGGTGCACGGAATTGCCACCTGACCCACTTGCTCCTATGTGTGAAAAATCTGTGATGATATTCAAAAATAAAGATGGTACAGGAGAGGAAAAAGTTCCTATTGGTAATAATGATGACTATAAAACTATTATCAGATCTAAAGAAAAAAGACTCAACGGACAAGGGGGGAAAATTTTTGTAGGTTATGATAATGCTGGCTGTTTTAGCTCGTATGTCTCTGAAGCTTGCTATAATCAGGCAGGGAGTAAATCATTAGCTCCTATTCCCATCACTTCTATGATAGTGCAATGCATTAAGGAATCGTTAGATAATTTAGTGGCAGGTATTGATTCAAGTGGCAGCTCACTTAAGGGTAAAAATGGACATAACAAGGGCAGTTTCTTGTCTGTAGCACAGAAAAGACTGAAAAACACTGTAACTGCTGTTTTGATTTTAGCTTTAATACTGTTCTCTATAAAAGCCATGTCTGGTGGAGTTCAGAGGCCTCAAGAAATGTATATGTTGATCATAAAATTCGCTTTAGTGATTTACTTCACAACAGGCAGTACCATGTCTCATTATTATGGAGAATTAACTCGTCTCTCAAATGGTTTGTCAGAGATAGTGCTAAAAGCATCATCTGAAAGTAAAGGCATATGTAATTATAAGGCAGGTACAGATTATGAATATACTCGTGCAGGAAAGAGGGTATCTTACAGTTATCTTGCACCTTGGGATAGGCTTGATTGTAGAATTTTATTTTATTTAGGTGCCCCTTTAGATGGAATTGGTGGCAAAATTGGTACTGGAGGTGTTGCAACGTTAGCAGTCTTGCTTGGTGCTGCTCCTGTCTTATTAGTTGCAGGTTCGGTAATCGGTATTATTTTTGCTGGTGGACAGATTTTAATAGCTCTTGTTGCTATATTTATGGCCATTTTGCTGATGATGGTTATTTTGTGGCTGTGCTATGTATTTATTTTATCTCTAGTTGCTTTGAGTGTAATCATCATTTTATCACCTTTGTTCATCCCTATGGTTTTATTCCAACACACCAAAGGATATTTTGACGGCTGGGTAAGAGAATTGATCACCTATAGCTTATACCCGGTTATCCTTTTTGCGTTTTTGTCTTTTATGTTTATAGCATGTGATAAAATCTATTATAAAAATTTAAATTTTGAACCGGATAAGTCATATGAAAATAACCAAGCAAAACCCTCAGCTAGTAAGAAAAAACAGTGGTTTAAATTGAAAGATGGAGAATGTGATAACAATGAAACTACTCTAGCGTGTATGATGCAAAACTACAGCTTTAAAAAGAACACTATACTTGGTCTATTTGATTTTACATACATGGAATTTGGCAGCTCTCTCATCGGAGAATTATTAAAATTGTGTTTAGTATTATTCCTCTTTTACCACTTTTTAAACATTCTTCCTGGCATGGCTGCCGAACTTGCTGGTAACCATAGAGCAGCACTTGGCTCAGGTCAGACACCTGGACAAATGGTGGGCAAAGCTTTATCTGCTGCCAAAGCTGCTGCTGGGGGAGTTGCTGGTGCTGCTGCTAAGAAGTTGAGTGGTGGAGACAAGAGTAAATCTCGAGGTTCTGGTTCTAGTAGCTCCGAGAGTGTTAACAAAAGCACTGAATGAGTTGGATTTATGCTAAAATTTTTGCTGATAATACCGTTTTTTTTTCTGTCAGGCTGCGGGGAACATCACTGTATTAAGCCAGAAAATTTATCAGGTTTGCGTGAAAAACTAGATATAGTGTCAACAGAGCAGAGGTGGGTTGATTCCGGTGTTAATATCTCAGATAGAATAAGAGTAACAGAGATTGATATAGTGCCTAGTAAGGTTAATTTTTGTCCTAAGCAGTATGCAGATTTTGCAATTGGGCCTGGGAGAAATGACGTTGCATTACCATTTGCACTTAAAAAAGGCGATACGATAAGCTTTAGTGTGATTGGAAGTAAAGTGTGTAAAGATAAAGAGAGTGAGACAAAAATCAGGTATTTGAAAATCGACGAAAAGTGTAGCGAGCAAGAAACGGAACATTTTGCACATGTTTTAAATCAAGAGAAATGCCAAGGTGGCAAGGATGGGATATGTCCTAATAAATATATAATAGGCGATGTGCAATGGTTGAGAGGAAGAGAGTACTGGGATTCAGATTTTTCGAAGTTAGATCAAGATGAAAGAAAAAAGGAAATTGAAAATATTATTAACTCTATAAAACAAGGAGAAAATATAGATTGCAGCAAGCTTTCAGAGAGCAGTGCAAGTAAGATAGATACGCACATTTTAAATTCACTCTGTAGACGTATATGTAAATTTTCTTCTGGTCGTAGAGGCGAGGATTGCGTGTATATTGAATATAATAATATAGAAATTGAGCTATTCAATGCTTTAAATTCTAGTGGTGAATCTGTTGTTGCTGAAATTATTAGTAACGTATTAAAGGGAAAACAGGTAAAAACTGACATTACACTATTACGTGCTTACATGGATAATGAGAATTTTGAACACATTCCAGAAGGTGGTTTATGCACTAATTGTGATCACAAGATAAGAGATAACTATCGAACACCAAGATTAATTTTTAGTTTATGTAGTAGAAATGACAAGTACTGCTACGATCAAAATGACAAAGGTGGTTTCAATATAAGAGTAACAAAGAACCACAGTCTAGAAAATAGCTTGTATATAAGCGTCTCTGACAAACTTCCTGAGCATAAGCCTGGTGAAAACCAAGCGGATATATCTGTAGATATCAGCAAAGTTCATGATACTGAGTACATGGAAGGCTTAAAGGAAAAGTTAAAAGAAAAAAAAGGCACCATATATTATGGAATAAGAGACCATGGCTGCGATTACAAAAATGAAGGTCAGTTTAGTATTAACCTAACAACTAAAGAGCCACCTACAAAAACTTTTAGTGCAATATATAATTTCTTTGATGAAAAAGTGAAAACTGCATTTTTCGGCTCTAATTATAAAGACCCTAACGCAATTCACTCTGATACTAGTCCTGTAAAGTCTCTTTACGAAAGTTTTATAAAATCAAGCAGAACAAATACCATTAGATCTACTATAATATCACTATTAGTACTATATATAATCTTATATACTCTTTATTACTTTTTTGGATTAACTCATATTTCTATATATGAGTTTTTAATTATATGCGTAAAGATAGGAATCATCGCCCAGCTATTGCAGGATAATAGCTGGGACTTTTTTTATAACAACGCATTCTCTATATTTATTAACACTCCAAAACAACTAATAGAAATAGCAAATTTTAGAGGCACTACTTCAAATGTTTTTGAGTTTCTTGATTTGCCGCTCAATAGGTTCTTGTCATCGCATTCAGTATTGTTAATAGTATCTCTTATATTTTCTGGCCCTTTGGGCATTGTATCTTTTTGCTTGGTGATTTGGGGTTTAATCACAGTGAGCTTATCTATTTTTAATGCCTTATTTTCTTTTATTACATCTATAGCAATAGTTGCGTTATTACTTTCTTTAGCACCTATTTTTATTATTTGTCTTTTATTTGCGTATACTAGGCAGATGTTTCAAAACTGGGTTAAAAATTTAGCAAGATTTGCAATTCATCCAGTGGTCCTTTTAATTTTTATATCACTGATAAGTCAGGTTATGGATTATATTGTGTATTCAATATTTGATTTTGAGGTCTGCTCTACATGTATACTTAATATTAACCTAAAGATTTTTAACCCTTGTATTTTTTATGGTTATGCTTCCAAATATACACCTAATATTACCGCTATGATGGCTTTTGTTATTTTGGGACACGCTATGAAAGCTTTAGTTGAAGCTTCTTCGGCAATATCTGACTCGTTGTTTGGTGCTTATGTAGCAAGCGAACCTGGAAGACAGTATCAACAAAGCTTAATGGGAACAGTAGGGTTAGATGAACAAAGCGTTCAAAGAAGAGAAAGAGGAGATGCCTTTCAACAGTCAGGTACGTCAAGACCTCAAATACCACAAGGGACTCAAAGGTCAACGCCTCAGATACCACAAGGAAGACAGCAATGATAAGTAAAAGATTACTATTGTTGATACTGTGTCTTGCAATCACTGGTTGTACTATGGATTGTGTTGAGCCTGGGTTACAGAGCAGAAACACTAGTGTTAACGTGGATGTTCCAGTTCATAAAGCCGATAAAGGAGTTAAAATTCATTGGGTTGATTCTGGTCAGGTAATTAGTCAGGGTGAGAAAATCAAATTCACCCTCGATGGATCAGTAAATTTTTGCCCTTTTAAAGAAGACAAAAATCCAAGGAAAGTACTTGTGCCAGCTAGCTTTTGTGCTGATGGCTCAGAACCAAATTATAGTAAGGCTGCGGATATTAATAGTGTACCTAACAATTATGGTGTTAATGAAAGTAAAAACGAACTATGTGGTGGCAAAGGATTTGGCAGCAATAGACGTTATGTGGACACTGGAATTAAAGTAAATCCTAGTGACAAGTTAAGCTTCAGCTTAGTTCCCAGAAAAATAACAATTGATTACGACAATCCAGAAGGGAAAGGCATCAATTTTGATGACAATTGTTATAAAGCTGTAGAAAATGACCGTAAGGAAACTGTATATAAGAAAGCTACAGTGAGTGAAGTACATCAGGGGGGAGAGTTTTTTTGTGATGGTAAAGATGGTACAAAAAATAAAATACAATTTTTACCTCTTGATAAAACAAAAGCAAAGGAAAGCAAAGTGCTAGTTGGCAATGGGTATACCCCATATGATAATAAGGTGCATTTTAATAAAGGTTATATTCAAGACAACGAACCATGGGTATATGGTTCACTACTTGATTTACGCCGCGCTAAAATAGGATTGAACGAGTTATGTGATGGAAAAAACTGTAGTCTTGATGAGAGAAAAAAGTACTCCTCCTATGAGCTTAACTGTTACCATCAAAATATATGCTATACTGAGAAGGGTATATGGAACTATGGTTTAGGTCAAGCAGGAGAACGGAACTGTGTCTCCTCTATAAGGTATAAGAAGTACGATAAAGGAAATAAATGTGATATGTATTCTTATCTAGAAAAAATGGAAGGGAATGTTAAAGCAGGTAGTTTTACTGAAGATGATAAATCTTGGGCTGAGGCTCTTGTTGCAAAAATAAGCGATCCAGGTGATGCAAGTATTTCTGAAGGCAAGCGTAATGATATGAAGGGCGATGCTAAAGGTATTCAATGTCTTCCAAAAAGAGGAGGAGCAGGAAAGGAGAAAAATGATAAACTAGTATGCTCAAAAATCAGTGATAATTTTGAAGATTTTTCCTTAAAATTAAATCATGACTATCCAATAGGAAGTGTAACACCTGGTAGCAGTGTGATGCTTGCCATTGCAGATTATGGTCACTATGGAGCTAATAGAGGTGGGTACCATGTTAAAGTGACTAGATCGTGTGAATATATCAATGGCAAAAAACTGTATGTGTATTTGGGTGATAACCCGCCAGGGGATCCATCTGCTCCAAAGACTAATGATTTCAAAAAAGTAGAGAACTTAGATAAAACAAAGGATAAGGTATATTATATAATAGATGGAGGTCTTTTAACAGATGAATGCAAAGACAAAAAACCTATAACAGATGAATGCAAACCTAAGAAGATATATTTCGGCATCAATGTAAGCAACGTAGAGAAAGATGACATTACGGACAAAAATGGCAAATATTACGAAAACAATAAGTATAGTGTAACTTTATTTGTCAAAAGAAAAATTAATGATTTTATTTCATCGAATGTAAACGGGGTATTTAAATTTATAAAAGAAGAAGTAATTGGGGACAGCGTTAAAGATTCATACAAAGGATATGCAAGAGGTCTTCTTCAAGGAGTAAAAGCTTTGCTTACTCTATACGTTATATTTACTGTCGTTGGCTATATGCTTGGAACAATACAGCTAAGTAAATTTGATTTCATTGTAAGAATGTTCAAGATAGCATTTATAGCTTTTGCCTTTAGCGATAGAAGCTGGGAACTTTTTGGTACAACTTTATCCAGACTTTTTATAGATGGTAGCACTTATTTAGTTGATAGCTTTTCTGGCTATATAGGGGAAGGGGGGAGAAAATTTGCATTCTTAGACTTGACAGCAGGAGTATTATTCACAACAGAAACTTGGCTAAAGTTTTTATCGTTGATGCTCTCTGGTCCTTTTGGCTTTATTGCATTTTTGGCAATACTCTATGCTACTTTTATGTTCTTAAAATGCATTATTAGCGCTACGTTTAAATATGTAATATCTACTGTTCTAGTGGCGTTTTTACTGTCATTAACACCTTTATTTATCGTATTTATTCTATTTCAAAAGACTAAACCCTTGTTTGATAATTGGATAAAAACGTTGGCTCATGTTTCATTAGAACCAGTCATTTTATTTTCATTTTTATCTCTTTTAAATCAGTTGATGTATTCAGTTTTATATAACCTCACAAATTTTTCTGCATGCTATCAATGTTTAATTAGCGTAAATTTCTTATCGTATGATCTGTGCTTGATGAAATCAATACTGCCTCTTGGATACAGTCCTGGCACTAGCGTTGATGTTGCACTCAGTACCGGAGAAAGGGCTGGTGGACACTTTGCAGCATTACCTATAGACCTAATCCAGGCGTTTATATACCTCATTATTGCCGGTGCAATGGAAGCTTTTGTTCCTATATCGGAAACTATGGTACAAACACTATTTAGCTCTGGTTATGGAGTTACTGGCGGTGTTGGTCAAGTTGCTAAGAGCGCATCGCAAGCTATGCTGTCCACCGTTGGCCTTGATGATAAGACCCAAGGTATTATACAGAACATTAGGCAACAAGTGGGTAAAGATCGGACGGAAGTTGACGTGAAGGATAATTCCATGAGCCCTAAATCTGAAATACCAGAACAATCAGGTAAGCAAGAAGGTCCTGATAAAAAGGAGAGGGGGAGCTCTAACCCTGAAGCACCAAAACAATCAGGTCAGCAAAAAAATCCTGATGAAACAATAAGAAGTGATCCTAGTGATAAAGTTAAAAACAAGGAAGGAAATGGAGAGAAGTAAGATATGAATGATGTTATGGAGTAACTAATTAAAAAGATATTTTAAGTAAAGTTTTAGAAATTTATTCTGTATTTGGAAAAAGTTTAGATATGCAATCACGCTTAGGCAAATGTTGGTTTAGGGTATTACTTCTTGCAGCTTATGTGCTGATCACAGGTTGTAGTAAGAACGATATGCCTTTTCCAAGGTGCATATCTGCTGACTATTTTGGTCCTGAACCTATTGCAGTAAGCGCTCATTTTTCAAGCGATCATGATGCTTTTATTCCAGAAGGTGAAGATGAAAGCGTTATTGATCCTGACACTGGTGAAATTAATTCTGGTTTTCACCATAACCAAGTGGTGAAGTGGAAAGATACTGGATTAGAAACCAATGGAGATAGCTTAATAGTGCGAGTAAATGGTGCATGGACATCTTGGAGTAATAATAACAAGAAGGAATCTAAAAAAGGCAGTTATACCTTACAAAGCTTGGAGCAGTTAAAATATGCAACTAAATTTGAAGGTAAACAAAGTGATAATAGTTTACCTAATTTTCACTTAGTTTGTAATGATTATAAACCTAGCATACAAAAATTTTCAAGTAAGTCTGATACAAGTTGCACTGTAAATTGCAAGTGCATTAATGAAGATGATAGCGCAAATACAGTATCACGTGGTGCTCCATGTTGGTTTACCAATGGTCATGGTGCTTATCTTTTGTTTCAAACGGGGAAAGATGATCCTAACGAAAATCTAAAGTTAATGCGCGATCCTCAATATCCTACTGTACATCTAGGTTACAACTCCGTGGCAGAAAATGGGAGCGGTCTTTTTACTTTAGACAGAGATAGCACTAAATTAAAAGACAGAAATTGTAACCCGGTGAAATTAAAAAAGGGATGGAAAATATATGTAAAAATATTAGATAGATATTACTTAGATAATGTAGGTGGCTACTCTTTTGAGTTCTTAAGTGGAGTACAGCAGCCAAGTAGTTTTGGGTTTTTTGATTACATTTATAACTATCTAAAATGTGTATTATTGATTAACGAAAATTGCAAAGAACATTTTAATAGCAATGATCCTGCAGTTGCACAAGCTATGTTCGAAAATATAGCTGAAAAAAGTACGAGCTTTCACAATTTTGTTCTTTCCTTGCTTGTTCTATTTGTAATGATTTCATCGTTTCTTTATCTTTTTGGCATGATACGAGAAACTAAGCATGATATGCTCATCAGAATGATGAAAATCACTCTAGTAATAGTGCTTATATCTCCTGGAAGTTTTAGATTTTTCTATGATCATTTTCTTGTTTTATTCGTTAAAGGTCTTGAACAATTGATAAGTGTAATTACTAACTTTGCTCCCAACATGAACACCGGAATTATTGCTCAAGGAGATGAAGCTAAGTTGTTTAGCTTCATGGAGGACATGTTCAATAAATTTTTTGCTTATTCTGTTTGGAAAAAGTTTGCAGCGTTTTTACATTACCAAATGTGGGCAAGCCTTCTTATGATACCGGCAATTTTCATAGGGATTGTGCTATACTTCTTGTTGTGCTTGTATGCTTACATAATATTTCTCTCTGGCTTTATGGGTATAGCTTTTCTTATAGCTATCATGCCACTGTTCCTGATCTCTATTTTATTTTCACCGCTGAAAAGTCTATTTGAAGGTTGGATAAAATTCTGTATAAGCTTTTGTTTACAGTCGATTATGATATTTACCCTGCTGTCATTGCTGGCTGCTATTATAATGAACACCTTTTATAGACAACTAGGTTTTACTGTATGCTACAATAAATGGTTCGAGGTAAAGTTATGTGCTCCAAAATGGGTGTTTGGCGGTTTTTGTATCGTTGATAAGCAGTACTTTGGTTGGACCCCAGGGCAAATTTTTGTACCTTACACTCTTGGAGAAGCTTCTTCTCTTAACATAGATAAAAGTATAGAAGGTATAGAAAAGATAAGCAGAGAAGGTGGTACAATAAAATTTACTGGAGGCGCTGGATATATCCCGCTTCCACCGGATTACCCTAAAGATAAAAATGGTGAACATATAAAAGGGTTTCGTTATATAGATTATCCTTTCTTTAATCCAATGCCTGGAACTAAAGATAATCCAGCAGACCACTATATTGCAGAAAGTGATATGGTAGTTAGTAATGGCTGCAGTGCAAAAGATCTAGTACGCTTAACAAATAGTTTATCCCATGCATCAGAGAGGGCTGACATTATATTACTGATCAACAATATAGAGAAAAGGATAGGTGATGTTAGTGAAATAATAAAACGCTACTGTCAAGATATAAATAAATGCAATAGTTATAGGGAAATAATTAATGAAATAAGATCTTTAGTGCGGAGTGCGGTAGAAAAACAAGGTTGTAGAATACTGAAATTTCATGATTTATATAAGGATCCCAACAGTGAATACTGTCAGAAATGTAAAGATTGTGAGGATTGCAAAAATTATCAAGAAAATAGCGATTACCAAAGGGTGCAAGACATACAGAGAGGTTATTTAATCAATGCAGGGGAAATCTTTATACTATTCTTGCTTTCATTTTTAATGTTCTCCTTACGCACGTTCGTACAACAAATGGGCTCAAGTATCGCTGGTGGTGGATTCAGCGTTTACAATATATCTAGTATGTATCAGGCATCGCCTTTGACTGGTATAATGGAAGGATTCAAACAGCAGTGGCAAAATTTTGCTGGTAGAGGATTTGAGTCTTTAGGCAGTTGGGCTACTCATTTACCGGATAGATTAGCCGGAGGTGCAGCTAATCTGCTGGGGAGAGTACCAAGAGTTGGAGGAGTGCTGAAATACGCTATTGATGTGCCACGTAAATTTGTAGATGCTACTATTGAAGCAACAAAGTTTGCAACATCGCCTGAAAATGATGTTGATAAGCTCGAGGAAAAAATTTACAGGGCATTTGGAGTTGATAAGGAAGATATTACACACAGAAGGATCGGTAAATATTTAGATTATTATAAAGGATACGTAGGATCACATTTGGGCTATACAATAGAAGATGCTATGAAATTTACTTGGGAGCATGGCCTTGACTCTATAGGAAAGCATGGCTATGATCATAACCTACTCTATAGAGCAAAAGAATATAGGCGAGATTTCTTAGAGAAGCTTCATGATTACACTATCGGCCGTAAGAGAGAACCAGAAAAAGACAATCCTGATCAATCAAATAAGGTAGAACGAGAGTTAGGCACGGAACTAGTAAGAGATAACCATGATCAGCCACTAGAAGAAGGCGACCCTCTTCAACTACGAGGGGGAGGTCAGCCAGATAAGGTAGTACGAGAACTAAGCACAGAACAAGAAGACAAGCCTAATCAACTACAGCATGATCAGCCAACAGAAGAAGATAAGCCTGATCAATCAAATGAAGTGACACGAAATTTAGGCACGGAACCAAAAGGCCCAGATGAAATTGATGATTTTGGATCTGCTTTTGAAGGTATGGAAAAACGTGCTGAAAGAGAAGGCAGAAGAAGTCAAAATAAAGTTTACAACCTCTCACCACTTTTTGAAATGAACACTCCAGAAGCTGTAGAAAAACGTGCTGAAAGAGCTAGAAGAAAAGAAGAAAGAGATCGAAAAGACGAAGTTTATAATCTTAAGCCTTTATTTAAAGAACCAAAAAATCCAGAAGAGTACATTAAGGCACTTTTTGAAATGAATACCCAGGAAGCTATAAAAAAACGTGCTGACAGAGAGGAAAAAAGAAATCGAGAAGACAGTAAAAGGAAATTACCGGAACCAATGAGGAAACCAGATGCAAAAGGAGATGAGAAGAGGATTGAAGATGAAGACTAATAAAAATTTCAAAGGCCTTGATTATTATAAATTGCAGCAAGATGATGATGGCAATATAAAATTAAATAATTATGATGACGTTTTAAATGTGCGTAGGGCGAGAGTAGATCTACTATTAGACAACACACCAGACAACAATATCGACCTCACTAAATTAAATAAAGCTTTGAGTGAGAAATTTGTAGATAATCATAGTTTATTGTCTGAATTTGATAAGGAAGACAAAGAGATTGTACAAGAAAGGATTAAGGTGTTTAGTATTTTAGAAAGTCTTGAAGACCTTAAAAGCGTGAAAAGTGAAGATCTGTTAGAGGTTAGCTTACTGTTGTCAGATCTTAGCTTCATAGAGAGAAATGTTGTACTAAATACCGATCAGAATTCTGATCTAGCAGGATTTAAAAACCTATTTATTGAAAAAAAAGCATCTGGTGAAGAGTATAGTGAAGAAGAATGTAGAGGCTTTCTTGATAATATAGATAAAATCAATACTATAATTAAGTTAGAGTTAGAAAGCAGAATTGAAGGGCTAAATCATGATGAAAAAAATGATCATGATGATTTACAAGATGAGATTGGTCAAGCAATTAATGCAGCAGGCAAATCAGAAAAAGATAACTGATGAGTCTTGTGTTTGTGTTTTTCTTACAAGCGACTCGATAGCTTCTCTCTATTAAACTGCTAAAGCCATATTGACATTAATCATATAGTATAAATAATTAATTATTTTGGAGCTTATTTAATATGCTACGCATCATTGCAGGCAAATATCGCGGAAGAAAAATAACTACAGGTAAGCATTTAGCTGCACGGCCAACTATGAGTATTGTCCGAGAAGCAATATTTAATATGCTTTCCTCAAGAAAACCTATTTATAACTTGAATGTACTTGATTTATTCTGTGGTAGTGGTTCTTTTTCATTTGAAGCGCTTTCTCGCGGCGCTAAACATGCATTTATGGTAGATTCAGATTATTACAATTTGCAATTGCCTAAAAAAACAGCAGAAGATTTTGGAATTACGGACAATGTTACGCTAATTTGCTGCAGTGCTAACTGCTTACCACAACCTATTTCAAAATGTGACATAGTTTTTATAGACCCACCTTACAATAGCAATCTAGTTGAATCAACGTTGAATGGACTAGCTAACTCAGGCTGGTTAAGTGATGATGCATTGATAATTCTAGAGATCAAAAAAAATGAAGATTTTCAATGCAACGAAAATTTTAGCGTAATTTTGGAACGTATTTATGGTATAGCGAGAATAATTTTTCTTTCTCTATTAACTTGAACTTGCATATACTTTTCATTGATGAGTTCCAGTTCTATTTTCGTCAAGTTTCCGGAGAAATTACTTATTCTGTACTGCCCTAGGCTCTGTGGACAAAAAATATGAAAAGAGAGAAAAAGATGGTAGTTTAGCCTAATAGGTAAAAAATGGAGAAACTACCATATGCAATATTACATCAAAGAGGAAAATTGGAAACAAATTTTAGAGTTCATAAAAAGCGTAAAAGGAATGCACAGCAAAGATGAAAAACGTTTAAGAATATTCATAGAGGCAGTGTGGTACATAGTGCGAAGTGGTTACCAATGGAGACTTTTACCAAAAACTTATGGTAATTACAGGAGTATACATAAGCGATTTAAAAGATGGTGTGAAAGAGATGTCTGGAAAAAATTGCTTGAATATACTAAACAAGAGCCTGATTTAGAAGTTGCTATAATCGACGGTACGATCATCCGAGCCCATCCATGTTCATCTGGATATACAAAAAACTCCAAGGATCAAGAAGCTTTAGGGAGGAGCAAAGGTGGCTTTACAACTAAAATACATGCGCTTGTCGATGCACTTGGAAATCCACTTAAATTTACTCTGACTCCTGGTCAAAGAAATGAAATTACGCAGGCACAAGTGTTGACCGAAAGTATCTATAACTCTACTGTAGTAGCTGACAAGGGCTACGATAGCAATGCCTTTGTTACAAGTCTTGAAGACAAGGGATGTACAGTAGTTATTCCGCCAAAACGGAATCGAAAAGTGCAAAGGTATTACGATGAGCATATCTACAAAGAACGTCATTTGATTGAGTGTTTTTTTGGTAAAATTAAAAATTTTAGGCGCATTTTTTCCAGATTTGATAAAACTGCTGAGGTTTTTATTGGTTTTCTCAATTTTGTTGGAGCTCTTGTATGGCTTCTCTAAAATTTTGTCCACAGAGCCTAGATCAAAATTTTTATTAAATTCAGAGTCTATTAAATATTCATGTGCTTCTTCAATAAATTTATTTTCTTTTTCTTCGTAACTGGTGTATTTTGTTGTACCATTATTATCCTCACGATAAACTAAATGTTCTTTATGATCAGCATGAATATTTTTATTTTCACAAACCTTTTCAGGATCGTGCTCAAGTACTTTTCTACCAACAATCAATAGCTTATAAGAAATTTCCTATGATTCCTTTTAAGCGAGTTTTGAATTTTTGAAATGTCATGACATTGTTGATACGGTTATCAAGAAACGATAAAGTATCCGCAAAATCTTCTGAATAATCATTGATAAAAAAAAGTATCGTACTTAAGTACACTCCAGCTAATATTGCTCTTTTTGTATAGTAGTTAAAATCTGTTGATTGGTCATAAATGCCATACCAAATCGCACTAACAGTTCTGTATAAAAGTTTACTAGAAAAATATGTATTTTTTGGTGATACAGAGAATAATAAGACATTTTTTAAAAGTTCTCTATAATTTGGTAGCTTAGCGTAATTTGAAAGGCGTATTTGAATGGCTAACTTTACTCGCTCTCGCACTTTCATATCTTCTAAATTAGAATTCCTTAGTTCAGCTTCCATTGAGCTATTTAAGTCCTCTGCTATGTGCTCCAAAGCGCTATATATTCCATTCTGAAATTTGCAAAAGCTATTAGCTAGATTAAGGTCTGTACACACCTTTAATAGGGTTTCATCGCTTATCCCTTCAAATGGAATAACCCTAATTAGCTTATCTATTATTAACTTTTGTTCCACAGTAGCATTATACTAAACAACATGTGTGATTGTACCTGAGATTTTCAAACATTCTACAAAATGCTTCACCACGTTCCTCGAAATTTTTCCATTGATCAAAAGAAGCACACGCGGGAGAAAGTAATATTGTTACTTCTTCTGCGCTATTTAAGGCCTCTTCAAAAGCCAATCTGAATGCATCTTCTAGATTGCAACATTTAACATAATCTACTTTATTCTCCATAACATTTGCAAAAGCTTCGGTTGATTCTCCAATAAGAAAAGCTTTTCTAACCCTTGTAAAATGCTTGCTTAATGATTCTATTCCACCTTTTTTGCTTCTTCCACCAACGATCCAATTTATGTTTTCATAAGATAAGATCGCCTTTTCGCTCGATTTTGCATTAGTTGCTTTACTATCGTTCACGAAAAACACATTTCTTATTTTGCCAAGCAGTTCATTCCTATGCCTCAGTCCTGAAAAGGACTTGATTCCATTGATAATAGTGTTGCTATCTACTCCAAGTACCTTACATACGGCATATGCGGCTGCTATGTTTTCTGCGTTGGATATTAGGTTTATTTTCACGTCGCTTACTGATAAGCTATGATTCTCTAGTTTTAACGAGATCTTCTGGATCCCAGTGCCCCTTTTGTCATCCAAGTAGCTGACACTGGGATCCAGATAATTTCGATCTATACCAGTAATCTGTTCACTATAATCAAGCAAATTGTTACCTGCCAATGATATTAGATCTCTTGCACCACCCTCTGTCATCTGAGTAGTTGGCAATGGTTTTTCTTTTCTGGATTCCAGCGTCACGCGCTGGAATGACATCGGGGAATATGTTACTGAGATTGGAATTTTGTTCCCAGTGAATTTGTTGAATATATCAGCGGTAATCCCATTGTCACATCCTATCACAGCAATCTCACTACCGTTTATCAGTTTTAATTTAGCTGCTATGTAATTCTCCATACTTCCATGCCTATCTATGTGGTCTGGTGTAATATTGAGCAGTACTGAAATGTCCACGTTAATTTCATTCATCAACTCCAATTGAAAAGAAGAGAGTTCGATTACATAAATTTCTGCATCTCTTTCTAGATCCAAAACAGGAACACCTAAATTTCCACCAATAGCTACTTTTTTCCCTGCAGATTTTAATATGTGCCCTATTAGTGATGTAGTGGTTGATTTACCATTTGTTCCTGTGACGCCTATTACCTTCTGGTTTATAGTTTTAGCTTCAAGAAATAGCTCAATGTCTGATTTTATTTTGCAATCAAATCTCCTTGCAAGTTTTACTATCCAATGTGGCTCTGTTGGCACTCCAGGGCTTAAAACCAATGCACTGATCTCATGCCAATTATATTCCTTGGGATGAATAAAATTACATTTTTTATACATCATTTTTGCGTTTGCTATTTGCTCTTCATGATCATCCCATGCATATATTCTTGCACCACTCTTTGTTAGAGCGTTAATGGCGGATAAACCAGTTTTACCAAGACCAAAAACCGCGACGTTTTGATTTTTGTATTTGTTTAGTTGCACTGCTAGATAACTTATGCGAACCATTTTATAAAGATATCGTACAAATTACAACAGACTTCTTTCGTAGGTTACAACTGTCATTCAATAGAAACAAAAACTTCCTTGACAAACTCCGCCAGCCCCCTTATCATGAAACTGAAGCTATTTATTTATCTTCTCTGTACAGATTAAATGACAAAAAAACTCACGTATCTGGCGTCTCATGTTTAATTTTTTGCACTATGTGCACCTTATGTCTTTATCAAATTTCTAGGTTTTTACCTATATAAGCTGAAACGCGCTTATAAAGCGTTCAAGACATCGCCCAACGTCAAATTTTAAAATAGAGAGTGTAATAACTAGGCTCTGTGGACAAAATTTTAGAGAAGCCATACAAGAGCTCCAACAAAATTGAGAAAACCAATAAAAACCTCAGCAGTTTTATCAAATCTGGAAAAAATGCGCCTAAAATTTTTAATTTTACCAAAAAAACACTCAATCAAATGACGTTCTTTGTAGATATGCTCATCGTAATACCTTTGCACTTTTCGATTCCGTTTTGGCGGAATAACTACTGTACATCCCTTGTCTTCAAGACTTGTAACAAAGGCATTGCTATCGTAGCCCTTGTCAGCTACTACAGTAGAGTTATAGATACTTTCGGTCAACACTTGTGCCTGCGTAATTTCATTTCTTTGACCAGGAGTCAGAGTAAATTTAAGTGGATTTCCAAGTGCATCGACAAGCGCATGTATTTTAGTTGTAAAGCCACCTTTGCTCCTCCCTAAAGCTTCTTGATCCTTGGAGTTTTTTGTATATCCAGATGAACATGGATGGGCTCGGATGATCGTACCGTCGATTATAGCAACTTCTAAATCAGGCTCTTGTTTAGTATATTCAAGCAATTTTTTCCAGACATCTCTTTCACACCATCTTTTAAATCGCTTATGTATACTCCTGTAATTACCATAAGTTTTTGGTAAAAGTCTCCATTGGCAACCACTTCGCACTATGTACCACACTGCCTCTATGAATATTCTTAAACGTTTTTCATCTTTGCTGTGCATTCCTTTTACGCTTTTTATGAACTCTAAAATTTGTTTCCAATTTTCCTCTTTGATGTAATATTGCATATGGTAGTTTCTCCATTTTTTACCTATTAGGCTAAACTACCATCTTTTTCTCTCTTTTCATATTTTTTGTCCACAGAGCCTAAGACCTGCTGCAAAAGGTGATTGAAAAAATGATGTGAGAGGGGTAGAAGAAGAATAAGCAGATCAAGTAAGGAAAAAAAATGAGCTTTAGTTACTATAATATGAAAAAACACCCAAGAAACTTTCGTAATATAACAGGTTTAAGTATAGAGGAGTTCGAAAAAGTAGTAGAAAAAGTGAGGTCTGGATGGAAAAAACTTGAAAAACAGAAAAAGTGTCATGGTAGAAGATCAAAACTACCAACTCTGGAAGATAAGTTGTTTTGCGTAATTTTGTACTATCGCACTTACATAACACATAGATTTTTAGGATGCCTATTCAATGTGCACAACGCAAATGTATGTAGGTTACTTAAGAGAATAGAGCCATTACTCGCCAAAAAAGTGACTATAACAAAAGATAGAAGTATGACGCCAGAAAAAATACTGAAGATTTTGGCTGATGTTACAGAACAGCAAATACAGAGGCCAGAAGATAGTAAAAAACGGAAGAAATCATATTCAGGAAAAAAAAGAACCAACACTATGAAAACTGAGATTATTATCGAAGAAGGAGGAAGAATTTTATCAGTGTCAAAGTCATACCGTGGTAGAATTAGTGATTTTCGCATAAGGAAACAAGAAAAATATTTACCACTTGATAGCATAAAACATGCTGATTCTGGATATCAAGGTTGGCAAAAATTGCAAAGCAATGTTATAATTCCATATAAAAAGTATCGTAAAAAGCCATTAACTCCAGAGCAGAAAGAGCATAATAGAAGGTTAGCATCATTTAGAATGAGAGTAGAAAATAAGATCCGAGAGATAAAGATATTTAAGATTATGTCGAATGTTTATCGCAATTTTCAGAAAAAATATAACTTGAGGTTCAATATTATTGCTGGTATTGTAAATCTTAAGCACGCCTTTTAGTTAACCTTGATTTTATTCACCCTCCTTTCCTTTTTTTTATCGCTTGATTCGCAGCAGGTCTTATGGTAGTTTAGCCTAATAGGTAAAAAATGGAGAAACTACCATATGCAATATTACATCAAAGAGGAAAATTGGAAACAAATTTTAGAGTTCATAAAAAGCGTAAAAGGAATGCACAGCAAAGATGAAAAACGTTTAAGAATATTCATAGAGGCAGTGTGGTACATAGTGCGAAGTGGTTGCCAATGGAGACTTTTACCAAAAACTTATGGTAATTACAGGAGTATACATAAGCGATTTAAAAGATGGTGTGAAAGAGATGTCTGGAAAAAATTGCTTGAATATACTAAACAAGAGCCTGATTTAGAAGTTGCTATAATCGACGGTACGATCATTCGAGCCCATCCATGTTCATCTGGATATACAAAAAACTCCAAGGATCAAGAAGCTTTAGGGAGGAGCAAAGGTGGCTTTACAACTAAAATACATGCGCTTGTCGATGCACTTGGAAATCCACTTAAATTTACTCTGACTCCTGGTCAAAGAAATGAAATTACGCAGGCACAAGTGTTGACCGAAAGTATCTATAACTCTACTGTAGTAGCTGACAAGGGCTACGATAGCAATGCCTTTGTTACAAGTCTTGAAGACAAGGGATGTACAGTAGTTATTCCGCCAAAACGGAATCGAAAAGTGCAAAGGTATTACGATGAGCATATCTACAAAGAACGTCATTTGATTGAGTGTTTTTTTGGTAAAATTAAAAATTTTAGGCGCATTTTTTCCAGATTTGATAAAACTGCTGAGGTTTTTATTGGTTTTCTCAATTTTGTTGGAGCTCTTGTATGGCTTCTCTAAAATTTTGTCCACAGAGCCTAGGGTTTCTTTTGCCTTTTTTTTTATTTGGTAAATTTCTTAATGTTTGTAGCTAAAGCAACTTAAGAGACCGAAAATGGTCAGTGCTCCTTTTTTTGTCATCCCAGTGCTCCTATGATGTCATTCCAGTGCTTGACACTGGAATCCAGTTTTCCATATAATCTCATTGAAAATGTTGTAACCACTTTCTGTGCTAGTTTGCTTGCTTACAAGCAAACTTTCCTGGATCCCAGTGTCAAGCACTGGGATGACATCATAGGGGCGTTGCCATCATAAAGGAACCAGTGTCAGCTACTTGGATGACAGGAGAAGGCACTAGCCTGACAACCGTCATCCCGCTGCTTGTTAGCGGGATCTATGCTAAAGGAGATACTTGGATAACAAGAAATATAGGTACTGGAATTGCAAAGAGTTTGCAAATATTAGTTATTACCTGTAGGATATAGAGAAATTAGTAAGGATTTTAATGGGGATAATATGCCATCTGTTACTTTTATTTTACCTGATGGGAGTAAGAAAAGCTATGAAGCTGCAGAGGGAGAAACTCTGCTTAATTTAGCCCACAGAAGTGATCCAGATCTGCTTGAAGGTGCATGTGAAGGCTCTCTTGCTTGTTCTACATGCCACGTGATTGTTGATCCAAAGTTTTATAATGCTGTAGAAACGCATAATCCCATATCTGATGAGGAAAACGATATGTTAGATCTAGCCTTCGGCTTAACGGAGACATCAAGACTTGGGTGCCAAATAAAAATCACAAAAGATATCGACGGCTTGTATGTAACCATACCAAGGGGTACAAGAAATATATCATTGGATAAACAGGGGAGTGATTAGCTATGCGTAAGATTTTTATCTATATTATCATCTCTTTACTTTTGTTTATTCCTGTAGCGTATAGTGGTTTTTGGTATTTTTCTGCATGTAAGGTAAAAAATCTTTTAGCTGAAACAATACTATACATTAACGACGAAAAGTTTGATATTTTACATGATTTTAGTGGACTTCCTTCTAACCTAATTTTCCGTGTGACAAACCCAAAATTTTCCAATGAGCAATTAACCATCTCATCTGATGCTTTATTGATAAAAAATAGATTGTTTGATAAATCAGTATATATCTACATACCAAGCAATGAAGTCAACATTGTTGTTCATGGTGATGAGAAAAAGAATATAAAATGCCACACAAATGATAGCAGCCACTTTGTTGTTAGACTAAATGATTTACCATCTTCATTGCGATTCAACAGAAATAGTACCGTGATAGACTATATAGATACACTTCGTTACGAAGATTATGGATTAAAATGTGATGTTTCAGAAAATCAGCAAAGTGTTATAACTGAAGTGAATGATAAAAGTAATTACATTCAATTTCACCTCGATAAAGAACCAAGTGGAAATACTAAACTAGGATTTGATTTTTATACTTATCGGTATAAAAATACTGCAAGTCCTGAAAGTTACCTTAGTATCGACACTAAATTTGATTACGAATTTGTAAACCACATCTCAGCTTCCAGAATTAATTTCAACATAGAGAAATTTTTAATTCAAAGTAATAATTTTTCTCTTGCTGCAGATGGTGGAGTGCAAAATTATAATTTGGTTACGTCTTCATTTAAAGACAAAATCAACGTGGCTATATCAAATTATAAAGAATTAATCTCGTTTATGATTGGTGACTCAAAAACTTCAGATGCGTTTGAAAAATTAATGTCTTCCTTATCAGAAAAAACAACTGATGACGGCATTCAATTTTCAATAAAGTACGATGATGATGTAGGGTCAAGCTTTATTGGAAAGTTATCCACTACTGATTTTATGAACCAACTCAGTAAAATAACCCAATTAACCAAGGATGAGAGCAGTAGTTAGTTTACTTTTCATATTGATATTTCACTCAGGCGTAAACGCTTTTACTCTGGATAATAAACTCAGAGATAAAAGCATGGAAAAACGAGCAACAAGTTTATTTGAAATAATAAGGTGTCCAATATGTTCTGGCGAATCATTGTCTGAATCTGGATCTCAGATCGCGTATGATATGCGAGGAGCAATTCGTAAAAAAATCAATGATGGATACACTGATGAAGAGATAATCTCAGAGTTAAAAAATTCTTACGGCAATTCAATTATAATCGTACCACCTAGCACTTACATTTTGTGGTTTATTCCACTTACAACTCTGCTTATTGGGTGTTTTTTAATACAAAGATACATCAATACAACCACTTAAACCTTTTATATATAGCTAAAGTGACTTAGGTTCTCTAATTGCACATAAGTCAACAATAATTTTCACACAAATCAAAACAGCATATCTTCTCCATAATCCTTGGTAATTTTACATAAGTTAAAAGTAGCATATGGTTTTCTCCGCGGTCTGAGATGACAATAAATTTGTCAAGCCGCATTATACTTGTTAGGCGGAAGTGGACGGCAACATATTTACCACGAAGTCTAACTAAGTTCTTGCTTGTCCCTTCCATCGGCATTGCTATCTTTATTTTCAATAAAATTATTGTCCTATGCTCTTTTGATGTTTATTGATAATAAAATTCTGTTTTATCAACCAACATCCTATGCATAATTACAGCTAATTTTCTTGCTACTGCTACAATTGCTTTTTTCATTCCTTTTTTCTTCGCAACCCCAGTTTTTTAATTTAAATGTCCTCTTGGTAACTGTAAGCATTGTTTGTGCAGCTTCATATAACATAAGACCTGCTGCGAATCAAGCGATAAAAAAAAGGAAAGGAGGGTGAATAAAATCAAGGTTAACTAAAAGGCGTGCTTAAGATTTACAATACCAGCAATAATATTGAACCTCAAGTTATATTTTTTCTGAAAATTGCGATAAACATTCGACATAATCTTAAATATCTTTATCTCTCGGATCTTATTTTCTACTCTCATTCTAAATGATGCTAACCTTCTATTATGCTCTTTCTGCTCTGGAGTTAATGGCTTTTTACGATACTTTTTATATGGAATTATAACATTGCTTTGCAATTTTTGCCAACCTTGATATCCAGAATCAGCATGTTTTATGCTATCAAGTGGTAAATATTTTTCTTGTTTCCTTATGCGAAAATCACTAATTCTACCACGGTATGACTTTGACACTGATAAAATTCTTCCTCCTTCTTCGATAATAATCTCAGTTTTCATAGTGTTGGTTCTTTTTTTTCCTGAATATGATTTCTTCCGTTTTTTACTATCTTCTGGCCTCTGTATTTGCTGTTCTGTAACATCAGCCAAAATCTTCAGTATTTTTTCTGGCGTCATACTTCTATCTTTTGTTATAGTCACTTTTTTGGCGAGTAATGGCTCTATTCTCTTAAGTAACCTACATACATTTGCGTTGTGCACATTGAATAGGCATCCTAAAAATCTATGTGTTATGTAAGTGCGATAGTACAAAATTACGCAAAACAACTTATCTTCCAGAGTTGGTAGTTTTGATCTTCTACCATGACACTTTTTCTGTTTTTCAAGTTTTTTCCATCCAGACCTCACTTTTTCTACTACTTTTTCGAACTCCTCTATACTTAAACCTGTTATATTACGAAAGTTTCTTGGGTGTTTTTTCATATTATAGTAACTAAAGCTCATTTTTTTTCCTTACTTGATCTGCTTATTCTTCTTCTACCCCTCTCACATCATTTTTTCAATCACCTTTTGCAGCAGGTCTATAATCTTTTTAAAAATAAATCAGCAAGAGAGTGAAAACAATGTGAAAGCTTTAACGGAAAACATGGATGAATTTAGAATGTTGCTTGAAGTTAATCAATCTAGGCTCTGTGGACAAAAAATATGAAAAGAGAGAAAAAGATGGTAGTTTAGCCTAATAGGTAAAAAATGGAGAAACTACCATATGCAATATTACATCAAAGAGGAAAATTGGAAACAAATTTTAGAGTTCATAAAAAGCGTAAAAGGAATGCACAGCAAAGATGAAAAACGTTTAAGAATATTCATAGAGGCAGTGTGGTACATAGTGCGAAGTGGTTGCCAATGGAGACTTTTACCAAAAACTTATGGTAATTACAGGAGTATACATAAGCGATTTAAAAGATGGTGTGAAAGAGATGTCTGGAAAAAATTGCTTGAATATACTAAACAAGAGCCTGATTTAGAAGTTGCTATAATCGACGGTACGATCATCCGAGCCCATCCATGTTCATCTGGATATACAAAAAACTCCAAGGATCAAGAAGCTTTAGGGAGGAGCAAAGGTGGCTTTACAACTAAAATACATGCGCTTGTCGATGCACTTGGAAATCCACTTAAATTTACTCTGACTCCTGGTCAAAGAAATGAAATTACGCAGGCACAAGTGTTGACCGAAAGTATCTATAACTCTACTGTAGTAGCTGACAAGGGCTACGATAGCAATGCCTTTGTTACAAGTCTTGAAGACAAGGGATGTACAGTAGTTATTCCGCCAAAACGGAATCGAAAAGTGCAAAGGTATTACGATGAGCATATCTACAAAGAACGTCATTTGATTGAGTGTTTTTTTGGTAAAATTAAAAATTTTAGGCGCATTTTTTCCAGATTTGATAAAACTGCTGAGGTTTTTATTGGTTTTCTCAATTTTGTTGGAGCTCTTGTATGGCTTCTCTAAAATTTTGTCCACAGAGCCTAAAAATCACAACCCTATTATTGTGATTTATTGCGAGAGGTTAAAAGAGAAAGGCAAGCATAATATGGCAATTGTGGGAGCTGCAATGCGTAAGTTACTTCATGTAGTTTTTGGTGTTTTAAGTTCAAAAAAGGCCTTTGATCCAGATCATATCAAGAACTATAGAACTAGGAGGTTGACTGAAGTTTAAAATCAAAAATTGAATGTAGTTGGTTAGTGAATATGTGTACCACTATAACTCTTTAAACTTAAACTAAATTCAACTTTTTTCGGCAGCCCACCAGGAAAAAAAGATATCTGTCTTTCCTCTAATTGTGTAATCACAAACTGTCCTAAAAAATTACCTAAACTATCTACTAAAGTGTGTGGGATCTGATCTTTTTCAGCTTCTTTCATATTCTTTAGTTGATTTAGCCCCTTAAGACTATTAAGGTAAATGGTTATTTCTAGCTCTATATTTTCTACTCCTTGTCCTATGTTTTGAAGTGACGGCATTACATCAATACATTCAATTACGCTCCAGCGATTCTTTTTGTTATACTTTAAACTTGTTGGAACAAACTTATATGGACCAAAAGATAACATTTTTATATTTTTCTCGTTGACTTACAAGACGGTATCTAAATCTGCAATGCTTATATTAAATTTTGTTATTAATACAGGCGCAATTATGTTTGGCATGACACGTAACACATACTGGTATGCATAGAAAAGAGATACTATCAACCATACAAAAAAATTACTTTTCGACATACCTACCACCTAATAAAACCCAATTACAATTAAAACAAAAATATCAAAGTAAAATAAAGTATTATATTTCATAATAACAAGAGCCTTAAATTAGTACATCTAACGATTTTATCATACGAGCCTTCGATAAATTATCTACTTATTACAATCAACTTCTCTAAAATCTTTATTTTTTAACCATAAGAGCCCAAAAACAGCCACCAGCAAACATACAGGAATAACTGATGTTGCTTTTATCAGCAATTCAGCACTATACACAGGATTTCCTTGTATCACTGTCCTATCCCAACACAAATCTATTATTTTTGCGATCCCAGTGTGAAAAAAATAGCCAAAAACCATGACTATCATATTTGACACAGCTGTAGCCAGACCTACCAAGTTATTATTCACATAACTTATCGCTTTGTAAATGGTAACCACCTGATATCCAGATGCGAAACCAATAACAAGGAGTGCCGGCAACGCAATATACAGACCGCCAACCTGCGTGAAAAGCAAGAGGAAACTGGCAATCATTGCAAAAGAACATGTAATAATTGCCTCGTAATGTTTATTTGGATATTTCTCTAGAAAGTAAGCCAAAAAGAATGATCCAGCTCCCATGCCTACAAACATGAGAGAAGGAAGTAAAGATGCTAGATCTGTGGTTATTTGATATACTTCATACAAGAACGTTTTTGCCCAAGCATCAGCAAAACCCTGCAATGGACCAACCATCAAGCCACCAAAAAAGCCGATTAGAATGACATGTTTGTTGAAAAGTACAGTTTTTAAATCCTGAAACATATTATCATTTACACTTACTTCTTTCTGGTCATTACTGCTTGGCGTTATAAAGAATAACAGTAAGGCAAGTAAACAACCAAATGCTGAGAAAGTGTAAATAACATAGTCCCAACCAAATTTATCGAGTAAGAAGTCCAGGGGTAATCCACCACAAGTAGCTCCTAATAACCCTATTATTATAGATAAGCTGGCCATTCTTGCTGATTTTTCTTGCGCAAAATACATGCTTGCAACTTTAAAAAGCCCAATTGCTGAAGCGGATGACCCAATTCCAACGACTATTCTGCCAAGTATTGAATAATACCACTCATCAAAGCATATAAGTGGTAATGTTCCGGTAAATGTTAAGATAATACAAATAGGCAAAACAAATTTTGGCCCGAATTTGTCAAGAGCAAGACCAATAGGTATGTGAGCCAGCGTATAGCCTACATAGTATAACCCGCCAAACTGGCCAACATCTGCAATACTTATATTAAATTTTGTTATTAATTCAGGTGCAATTATGTTTGGAATTACGCGTAATATATATTGGTATGCATAAAATAGTGACGCCAACAACCAGATTAAAAAATTCCTCTGCAACATGAATCTCAGCTAAAATTTAGGATTATAGATACTTTAGTTATAAAAAACAATACTATATTAATCATCTAAATCTGCTTAGCTCTTTTTACAGCTTATAACTTTAAGTAACCAAAAGCCTATCATTCCTATTAGTAGGCATATAGGTATTATTAACATAGACTTAACCATTACATCAGTTCCATAAAATGGCTTTCCATCAATAATTTCACCGTTCCAATAAAAATTCATTATATTTGCAATAATGACGTGAAAAAGATAACCAAAACTCATAACTATGGAATTACCTACAGATCCTGCACTTGCTACTGCTTCGTTTTTTACACAACTTACAACTTTAGCAGTAAAAACAATTTGGTATGCAGAAGCAAGGCCAATAATGAATAGTAATATACATGCCAGGAGTTCACTAATATTGCATATAAAAAGTAATAAGAACACAATTATCATGGCCATAGCACAAGAAATTATTATTTCATAGTGCTTGGTTGGATTTTTTGCTAATATGTAAGGAAGTAATAAATGCCCAAAGCCAAAGCCTATTAGTATCCATTTTGAAATGCTATATGCAATGTGTCTATCTATAGCGTACATCTCATGCAAGAATGTTGCGGACCACGCATCTGCAAAGCCTTCTAATGGTCCAACCATAAAACCGCCAAACAAACCTATCAATAAAATATCTTTATTAAATATAACTTTGCTTAAATTTTTAATATTTAATTCTTCGTCTGAGGTGCCAACTTTAGGTATAGATATAAAGGTAGTTAAAGCAAGCAATAATCCAAGCATTATACACACAGTAAATAAATAATCCCACCCAAACTTATCAAGTAAGACATGTAATGGTTTGGTGGCAAATACACCACCTGAAATGCCAATAATAACCGATATGCTGAACATCATGGCAAATTTTTCTCTATGGTAATAGATTCTTATTATTTTAAAGAGTCCAAGTACTGAAGCAGAGGATCCAATACCAGTAATTATTCTTCCAATAATAGAATAACTCCAATCATTAGAACTGACTAAAGGTAAAGCACCTAAAGATGTTAATGCAATACAAATCGGTATAACAACTTTAGAACCAAATCTATCTAAAAGAATACCTACAGGAATATGTGCTAACACATAACCTACATAATACAGTCCACAAAATTGTCCTATTTCTGTTGTTCCTATATTAAACCTTACTACCAATTCAGGAATTATAATATTTGGGATTACGCGTAATATATATTGGTATGCATAAAACAGTGACGCCAACAACCAGATTAAAAAATTCCTCTGCAACATGAATCTCAGCTAAAATTTAGGATTATAGATACTTTAGTTATAAAAAACAAAATAAATATTTATCAAAATTTAATAAATATTTATTTCGATCCATTGAAATTTAATATAGATAACTAGTGTAAGCAACTATACATATTAACTAAATCCTCTAGGCTCTGTGGACAAAAAATATGAAAAGAGAGAAAAAGATGGTAGTTTAGCCTAATAGGTAAAAAATGGAGAAACTACCATATGCAATATTACATCAAAGAGGAAAATTGGAAACAAATTTTAGAGTTCATAAAAAGCGTAAAAGGAATGCACAGCAAAGATGAAAAACGTTTAAGAATATTCATAGAGGCAGTGTGGTACATAGTGCGAAGTGGTTGCCAATGGAGACTTTTACCAAAAACTTATGGTAATTACAGGAGTATACATAAGCGATTTAAAAGATGGTGTGAAAGAGATGTCTGGAAAAAATTGCTTGAATATACTAAACAAGAGCCTGATTTAGAAGTTGCTATAATCGACGGTACGATCATCCGAGCCCATCCATGTTCATCTGGATATACAAAAAACTCCAAGGATCAAGAAGCTTTAGGGAGGAGCAAAGGTGGCTTTACAACTAAAATACATGCGCTTGTCGATGCACTTGGAAATCCACTTAAATTTACTCTGACTCCTGGTCAAAGAAATGAAATTACGCAGGCACAAGTGTTGACCGAAAGTATCTATAACTCTACTGTAGTAGCTGACAAGGGCTACGATAGCAATGCCTTTGTTACAAGTCTTGAAGACAAGGGATGTACAGTAGTTATTCCGCCAAAACGGAATCGAAAAGTGCAAAGGTATTACGATGAGCATATCTACAAAGAACGTCATTTGATTGAGTGTTTTTTTGGTAAAATTAAAAATTTTAGGCGCATTTTTTCCAGATTTGATAAAACTGCTGAGGTTTTTATTGGTTTTCTCAATTTTGTTGGAGCTCTTGTATGGCTTCTCTAAAATTTTGTCCACAGAGCCTAGGCAATAGATACGACAAATTGTATAGGAAACTTCTAAGTGGTATAGAAGAGATAATAAAGCTTGCTGTAAACGAAGCAAAACACTACGATGAAAATTTAGAAGATCTATATAACGATTCAAGATTTAATAAGAAATTTATTCAAGCTGTTGTTAAACATCAGGTGTCGGAATTTTTAAATACTCACCCGAAAAGAAAAGAAATTGTTGCAGAATTTTACAACGAACATCACATTAACGAAAGTGATTTAAAGACTCTGGAAAAGGGGAAAGATTTAGTAAATAAAATAAATAATATTAACCTACTGCAACGAAGTGAAAAAAATGAGGAATTCAATATTAGAAAGACACTTGCTCAATCAATAAAAATGCCTTCCATAGAAAAACACAAGTTAGAACATTCAAAATAACCTTGGCGAAGTATGGCAAAATATACAACTTATGGATAGTCTATTTCATTTTAACTCCTGGCACGCTTTAGTAATACTATCACATCCAATTTCTAATTGTTCCTGAGAGGTTGCATAAGAAATTCTGATAAAATTTTCTAGACCAAATGCAATTCCTGGAACCACAGCAACCAAATGATCTCCCAGTAAGTATTCAGTAAAATCTAAATCATTATTTATTATCTTACCACTTTTTGTGCTTTTACTGAGCAATCCTTCACATGAGACAAATAAATAAAACGCACCTTGTGGAACAGATGCTGATAATCCCGGGGCAGAATTTAGCTCTTTCACCATAAAATCTCTACGACTCTTAAAAATTCTTGTTCTTTCTTTCAAAAAACTATGATCACCGTTTAATGCTGCTGCTGCTGCTGCTTGTGCTATCGAATTTGGATTAGAAGTGCTTTGGGACTGCAGCGTAGAGATAGCTTTTACCACATCACTTCTACCTGCAATATACCCTATTCTCCAGCCTGTCATTGCATAGGCTTTTGATACTCCATTGACCACAAAAACTCTATCATAAAGCTTCGGCTCAACCTGAGCGATAGTAAAAAATTTTTCGTCGTATATTATATGCTCATAAATATCATCTGTAACGACATTCACATGTGGATATTCAAGCAATATTTGTGCTATGTCTTTCAATTCATTATACGTGTACACAGCTCCTGCAGGGTTGTTCGGTGAGTTAAGAATTAACCATTTAGTTTTTTTAGTTATTTTGCTTTTCAATAATTCCGCTGTCAGTTTAAAATTTTGTTTGCATTCTACTACAACTGGCAAGCCGCCAAAAAGACTTACCATATCAACATATGAAACCCAATAAGGAGCTGGAATAATAACTTCATCTCCAGAGTTAATTGTTGCCATGAACAAATTGAATAACACCTGCTTAGCACCTGTACCAACACAGATTTGGTTAAGCGTGTACTCGAGGTTATTATCCTTTCTTAACTTATTAATTATTGCTTCTTTCAGCTCACGCGTTCCATCAACAGCAGTATATTTAGTCTTACCTTCACTTATTGCTTGAATAGCTGCTTTTTTTATATGATCTGGAGTATCAAAATCCGGTTCTCCTGCAGCTAAAACACAGATCTTTTTTCCTTCATTTTTCAACTTATTTGCCTTATCAGTTACAGCAATCGTAGGTGATGGTTTTATTAGGAACATTCTTTTTGCAAGGTCTGACATATTTTACTGAAGCTAAATTTAAATGATAAACCCCGTACAACAAAAAAGCTAGGCTCTGTGGACAAAATTTTAGAGAAGCCATACAAGAGCTCCAACAAAATTGAGAAAACCAATAAAAACCTAAGCAGTTTTATCAAATCTGGAAAAAATGCGCCTAAAATTTTTAATTTTACCAAAAAAACACTCAATCAAATGACGTTCTTTGTAGATATGCTCATCGTAATACCTTTGCACTTTTCGATTCCGTTTTGGCGGAATAACTACTGTACATCCCTTGTCTTCAAGACTTGTAACAAAGGCATTGCTATCGTAGCCCTTGTCAGCTACTACAGTAGAGTTATAGATACTTTCGGTCAACACTTGTGCCTGCGTAATTTCATTTCTTTGACCAGGAGTCAGAGTAAATTTAAGTGGATTTCCAAGTGCATCGACAAGCGCATGTATTTTAGTTGTAAAGCCACCTTTGCTCCTCCCTAAAGCTTCTTGATCCTTGGAGTTTTTTGTATATCCAGATGAACATGGATGGGCTCGGATGATCGTACCGTCGATTATAGCAACTTCTAAATCAGGCTCTTGTTTAGTATATTCAAGCAATTTTTTCCAGACATCTCTTTCACACCATCTTTTAAATCGCTTATGTATACTCCTGTAATTACCATAAGTTTTTGGTAAAAGTCTCCATTGGCAACCACTTCGCACTATGTACCACACTGCCTCTATGAATATTCTTAAACGTTTTTCATCTTTGCTGTGCATTCCTTTTACGCTTTTTATGAACTCTAAAATTTGTTTCCAATTTTCCTCTTTGATGTAATATTGCATATGGTAGTTTCTCCATTTTTTACCTATTAGGCTAAACTACCATCTTTTTCTCTCTTTTCATATTTTTTGTCCACAGAGCCTAGGAATTTTGTGTATTGTATTAGTAGCTTTTTACCAGGTTTACCAACGCAGCAATATTTTCAACTGGAGTATCAGGGAGTACTCCATGTCCGAGATTAAATATGAAGGGTAAATCTCTAAAGCAATCTATTATACGTTTTGCTTCTTTGATTGCTTCCGTTTTATTATAGGCTAAAAGATTAGGATCAAGGTTTCCTTGTAGAGGGATGTTTAGATTCGCTTTCGCCCATTTTATTGGAACATTATAATCTATACTTACTGCAGATACACCTGTTTGTTCGCAGTAATCCTTATAAAGATTTCCAGCAGACCTTGGAAAACCTATTATTGGAAAATCAGAAAATCTATCCTTTATTGCCAAGATAATTCTCTTTGTTGGTTCGATAACATATTCTTTAAACAATGGTTCCGATAACGCACCAGCATTACTGTCAAATAGCTGAATAACATCTGCTCCAAATTCTATCTGTTTAATTAGATAAATAATCGTTGCTTCCGTTATTCGTTCAATTATTTCCTTCAAACACGAAGGATAAAAATTTAATACTTTGGAAAAAGTTTTGCTGCTCCCACCTTCTATGATGTATGAGGCTACTGTCCATGGTCCACCAGCAAATCCTATGAGAGATTTTTCTTTTGGTAATTGGCTTCTGACTTTTTTTATAGCGTTTAGAATTGGTAAGGTTTTAGTTTCAATTTCTTGTGGACCCTTCAATTCCTTAGGACTTTCCACGGGTTTTATTATTGGACCTACACCGCGTACGAAATTCACGTCACAACCCAAAACATCAGCTATTATTAAAATGTCTGAAAAAATTATCGCCGCATCCATGTCAAATCTTGTCACCGGCTGTAACGTTAATTCTGTCACTAAATCTGTGTTGTAGCATATCTCCATAAAATTATTCATATTTTCTACTGCTTTGCGGTACTCAGGAAGAGACCTGCCAGCCTGACGCATTAGCCAGATAGGCACTCTTCCACCCGGCTCATTTCTCTTAATAATTCTCGTTATTGTTGTTTTGCTGCTTTTCAATCTATTCTATTTATTCTTTTGTATATTAAAGTATAGCAGTAATAATAGTTCTATCAATAACTTGTTACTAACTTAAAATTCAGTAAAAATTGGCGTTGTTCAACTTGTGGATAAATATGTGAGTAACTTTCGTATATTATTGATTTTCTGTTATGATTTATGTGTATAAGTAAGGTGTTTAGAGTGTTAGTAATTTTCTTTTATGGAAAATACTTTGCCATCATGCATTGTTACACAACTATGTATATGTTGTTGAAAAAGTTGTTGATCAATTGTTGGTATTTTATATCAACAAATAATTCACAAATTAATTTGACATTATTCACATGCTTATTAAACATTTAATAACAGTTTTCTTGATAAATCTAATCTGAAAACGTTTTTGCCATTACAGGGAATAAATTGAGTAAAAAAAGAACCTTAGTAGAAAAAATAGCATATAGAATTTTTCTCTTCCTTTTCAAAAAAGCTTCTGTGTTGAAAAAGTGTGCGACTGAGGCATTAATGAAAGATCTGCCAGACCTTAATATATTTAATGGTCTATTAAAATTCCGCGATTGTGGTATAATGGATATAATGACTCCACGTACAGAGATATGCGCAGTAGACATTGAGTCAAGCGAGCGTGAAATAATAAAGAAGATAAAAAACACTTGCCACACTAAAATACCAATTTATAAAAATAACTTTGATAACGTAATAGGCTTTTTTTATGTAAAAGATGTTATTTTTAATAGGGATAAAAATTTTAATCTGAAACATATTATACAAAGCGTAATATTTGTTCCACCCTCGATGAAGACAACTAATCTTTTTGTTAGGATGAACTCTTCTAAATCATGCTTAGCTATCGTATTGGATGAATATGGTGGAACTGATGGTTTAATTTCAATGACTGATCTTATAGAGGAACTAATACCAAACATTGATAGTGAAAACGAAATAAATTCAGAATATACCATTACTGAATTGTCTCAAAATAAGTTTGAAGTATCAGCAAGGGCTCTTATAAAAGATATAGAAGAGGATCTAAAAATAGAATTACGTGACCCTGAAGAAGACTATGTTACACTTGGTGGTTTGATTCTTTCGATTGCTGGTAAAGTGCCTTCTGTAGATGAAGTCATTAAATATAAAAATGGTATGAAGTTTATCATCAAAGATGCAAATGAGCGCTACATTAATAAAATAGTACTAGACTTAAGTGATTACAAAAATTAGATTTGGTACCCTTTATCGGGGAATGCCTTGCCTTGACACGAAGAAAAAGTTGTAATAACCAAATATGCAACTCAAGTTATAGTTAAACCTATTTCCAGCAAATTATTTTCGCAAGTATAATGCATTTCAGTGTTATAGTACTCTAATAATAAAGAGGTCATATAGATATTAATATCTTTTGTATTTAAATTAGTGTCATTTTTTTTGATTAATTTGTCTACTAATGATTTGCTTATTGGTTTGTGTTCATTTAGAATTTTTATAGTTAATAGCATTTTATCTTCTGTTTGACTCAGTAAAACAGATACTAGTTCAACTTCCGCCACTGCACTGGCTATAGTTAGCACCATATTAGAAATTATCTTATTTATCTTTTCAATTAAATCTTCCTTGTTTTTTGCAGAGTATGCGTCTATTTTCCACGTAAGCTTTACTTTTTTTTTAATAAATAATTTTCGATATTAGATTTGGTCTTATCAAAGCTATAATTATCCATTGAAGAAGAATATGCCTGCTTCATAACTTTATGTTTATATATTAAATCATCGGAGCTTTCTTTAAGAAACAACAACGCTTCCTTCTGCGTATCAGCATCATTCTTATCTATTACTTCAAGCTCTTCTACGCCAAACGTTATTCCATTCATAGAGTTAGCAAAGTCATGAAGCAGCCGTCCTGATAGCAGTTCCGTTATTAATAGTATGTTTTTGGTATTTTCGTTCATTGGATAATTATAAATGATTTAAGTTACCCTATATTGGTAAGTATATAATAGTCAATTAAGAGAAAGTTTCGTTGCACTTTTTATATCAAGGCATTAATATAGTATTAACAATTTTAAAATTTATAAAAGGATTATGAATACTTATACTAGATCAGGAATAGATATTGAACTATATAATAAGTTAATAAAAGAAGTCAAGCCTATTGCTCAAGAAACTACTAGAGAAGAAGTAATCAGCGAAATAGGTTCATTTTCTGCGTTATTTGATTTTGCTGCACTAAGTAAGAAGTATGACCATCCAGTACTCGTTTCCTCAACTGATGGAGTAGGTACGAAACTGTTGATAGCTCAAGAAGTGAATAAACATGATACTATAGGTATAGATTTAGTTGCAATGTGTGTAAATGACTTACTTGCACAAGGAGCAACGCCTTTATTTTTCCTTGATTACTTTGCAACAGGTGTTTTGAGCAAGGACGTTTTATTATCTGTGGTCCAAGGCATTGCAAAGGGGTGCAAGCAAGCTAAAATAGCATTGGTTGGTGGGGAAACTGCAGAAATGCCTGGAATGTATGGTAATAATCACTATGACCTTGCAGGGTTTGTGGTTGGTGTAGTTGATCGAAAGCAAATTCTTCCAAACTGTAGTATGATGAAAGCAGGTGATTATATAGTTGGCTTAGAGTCAAGTGGAATTCACTCAAATGGGTTTTCTTTAGTGCGCCATGTTTTCAAAAGCTTAGATATAAATTATAACGATACATCTCTATGGAATAATAAATCTTGGAGTGAAATACTACTTGAACCAACAAAAATATATGTTAATTCTTTGCTGCCTATCATGTCACAAGTAAAAGGTATTGCGCACATCACGGGTGGTGGTTTGGTAGACAATATTCCGCGAATTCTTCCAAAAAACTTATTTGCAAACATAGACATTAATTCCTGGAAATGGCCAGATATATTTTTATGGCTAACAAAGGAGGGTAAAATAGAGAAGAAAGAAATGCTAAAAACATTTAATTGTGGTATTGGTATGGTATTGATCGTAAGTTCTGAGAATATGCAAAACGTGAAAAATCATTTCCAAAAACGTGGAGAAAAAATTGAAATTATTGGAAAACTTGATGAGGCATGTAACCCTCCACTTGATAGAGTAGTATTTAGTTAACCTAACTCTACTGACAATCTTTCCGCAACTTCTAAGTATGCTTTTTTCAAGTTGCCTAAATTCAAACGAAAGACGTCTTTATCTAGCTTTTTATAAGTATTTTTATCCCATAACCTGCAGTTATCAGGGCTGATTTCATCGGCTAAAATGATTTTAGTACTGTCATTTATCAATCTGCCAAATTCCAATTTAAGGTCAACTAGATCTATGCTTGCATTTGAGAATAAATCAATTAGGATTTCGTTGATCTTTAAAGTTGTAGTTTTTACTTCATCCATTTCTTTGCTAGATAGCCAATCAAAATACAGTATGTGATTTTCATTTACCATTGGGTCGGCTAGGTCATCATTTTTGTAAAAAAACTCGATTATAGGAGATGCAAGCCTCTCACCTTCTTTGATATTAAAACGTTTGCAAAAGCTGCCAGCTGCAACGTTCCTTACTACTACTTCAAGAGGTATGATTTTGAGTTTTTTGACTAGCTGCTCTCTTTCATTCAGAGTTTTTATAAAGTGTGTGCTAATTCCTGCTTTCTCAAGCTTTTCCATGATAAAAGCACTAACATGATTATTAATTATTCCTTTGCTCTCAATAATTTCATATTTTTCCTTATTGAATGCTGTAACATCATCTTTAAAGTGCTGTATAACAGTTGATGAGTCTTCAGTTTCAATAATGGCTTTCGCTTTACCTTCGTATATCGTTTTATTCAGTGACATGCTTAATTTAACTATATATTATATCAATTTACTGTTCTTAGAGTATAGCCCCAAATAACTTAAAATAAACCTTAATGGCATTCAATGTTACAATATTAACCATATTTCCAGAAATGTTCCCCGGGTTTTTGAACTATTCTCTTGCCGGAAAAGCGTTAGAAAAAGAAATATGGAACCTTGAAGTAATAAATATTCGTTCTTTTGCGAAAGATAAACATTCAACTGTGGATGATGTTCCATATGGAGGTGGAGCAGGAATGGTTATGCGTTCTGATGTAGTTGGTGATGCAGTAGATAGTATGCTCTCTGTTCATAAAAACACTAAGTTTATTTACATGACTCCATCTGGAACTAAGTTTAATCAGAATATTGCCAGAGAATTATTAGAGTTTCCTCATATAACAATATTGTGTGGTCGATTTGAAGGTATTGACCAAAGGATAATTGATGCGTATACTCCTTATGAGTTAAGTATTGGAGATTATATACTTTCAGGAGGTGAGCCAGCTGCAATGGTGGTTCTTGATGCGTGCATTAGACTTCTTCCAGGTGTAGTAAATAATACCGATAGTATTACTGAAGAAAGTTTTAATTATGGTGGTGGTGTACTTGAATATCCTCAATATACTAGACCTGAGCAGTGGAAGGGATATAAAGTACCTGAGGTTTTGTTATCTGGCAATCACAAAAAAATAAGTGATTGGAGGCAGAAGCAGTCTCATGTTATAACAAAAAAGCGTAGGCCTGAATTATTGAATGGAGAGATAAATGACAAATTTACTTAAAAAATTTAACGAACAGCAAATGCAAGTGTTAGCTAAAGAAATACCAGAATTTCGTCCTGGCGATGATTTGAAGGTCACTTTTAAAGTAGTTGACGGTACAAGTGAACGTATACAGATATTTGAAGGTGTATGTATATCAAAAAGGAACCGCGGGTTACATTCTTCTTTTGCAGTCAGAAAAGTGAGCCATGGAGAAAGTATAGTGTCTCAGTTTTTTGTTTATTCTCCTGCACTGGTTTCAGTGCAAGTGACAAGAAAAGGAAAGGTTCGTAGAGCAAAACTGTATTATCTGTGCAAACTATTTGGAAAAGCTGCAAGGATCAAAGAGCGTACTACTTATGTTAAAAAGAAATCTAAGTAGATACAATAGGGAGTGATGTCAATTGTGTCATCTCAGAACTCTCTCTTGTCATCCCAGTGCTCCGACACTGGGATCCAGCATTCATTATTCTCCTTTTGGTTTGTGCTTTCATGGAAAGTGTAAAAATTATTTGCAGGCAAAGCCTGCTGGATCCCAGTGTCAGCTACTTGCATGACAAAAAAGGGGAAAGTTTTTTCAAATCCTCGTGTAAAGAAAAGTAAATGAGTATAAAGAAAAAATTCCTTAAATTACTTCAGTCAAGGCGTGTACATGCTCGTATAAAAAGGAAAAATAAAAAGAACAGAGCGCTACGCTTTTGTTCTTTCACGGCACTAGTTATCTCACTTGGCTGTCCTGTGTGTATATTGTTGAGTATATTAGTTAACTCTTACAGTGCCTTAACAGTAACGAAAATTTTATTGCCAGTTGAAATAAATGCTGATCTTACTTTGGCGAGTAATCCTAGTGATTTGCGGTATAAGTCCATTGGCTTACTCAACGATTCTTTACGTAAGGTGTTTGGAGGAACTGATTTTAAAGACGGTGACGAAATTTTAAGTCGTAATTCTTACAAAGAACTAGAGGAATTTTTTCGTAAGAAAGTAAAAGATAGTGGTGAATATGAGATCTGGTTTACCGCGTCAAGTATAATTAATTCAATAAATAAAGATAAACATTTGAATGATCGTTATGCTAAATTACTTGATTGGCTAAAAGAAAAGAGGAGAGTGAAAAAATTTTTTAATAAGTCTTTATTCCTTAAATCTGACTCTCGTGAACCTGAGAATGCAGGGATTTTAGGGGCATTTATCGGTTCATTAATGACAATTATAGTGTGCCTAGCATTAGCATTACCAATAGGAATTATGTCGGGCATCTGTCTTTACGAATTTATGCCTAAAAATAGGCTAATGACTAATATTGTAGAAATTAGCATGAATAATCTTGCTGCAGTGCCTTCAATAATATTTGGTGTAGTGGGCTTAACTCTCTATCTTGGCATATTTGGGCTACCACGCTCTTCACCACTTGTTGGTGGAATGACTCTTTCATTTATGATGTTACCTAATATTATAATTGCAACAAAAAATGCCTTTGCGAATGTTCCTATTACGATAAAAGATGCAGCGTTTGCGCTCGGTGCACCTCACATCAAGGTGATATTAGATCACTCTTTACCGATTGCGTTACCAAGAATAATACATGGTACTGTGCTTGCAATTGCAAGGATTTTAGGTGAATCTTCTCCTTTACTTATGATGGGTATGGTGGCATTTATTGCTGATACACCTACGTCCTTTTTCGATCCGGCAACTGTTCTACCTGTGCAAATATACATATGGTCAAGCAATCCTGAAATTGCATTTGTTGAACTTGCTGCTATCGCAATTATAGCTTTATTATTGGTGTTATTTGCGTTAAATTTAGTAGCAAATTTTGTAAAAAGGAAATTCGAATTTTTTAATTTTTAGCAATTCATGAAAATCACAGTCCTATCTGGTTATGGCTTAAATTGCGAAAAAGAAACTGCATTTGCATTTATGGAATGCAGCAGAAAACTTGGTATTGGTAATATTGAAGTAAAAATCGTTCACATTAACGATATCATAGATAATCCAGGTGAACTGAAATTAAGCAATATACTTGCAATTCCAGGGGGTTTTTCCTATGGTGATGACACTGATGCTGGTAATGCGTTTGCTTTACGTATTAAAAACAACTTGTTGGATGAGTTTCAAGAGTTTTTATCTCAGGACAAGCTGATTATAGGAATATGTAATGGTTGTCAAATATTAGTAAAATTAATTCCAGAGTTCTCTAATCTAGCTTTAATCCATAATGATATAGGCAATTACCAATGCCGCTGGATTAGAGTGAGAGTTAATCCGCAGAGTAATTCTGTTTGGCTACGGGGCCTGAGTGAACTATATCTCCCTATTGCTCATGGGGAAGGCAAATTTTTTATGGATCAAGATATTTTGAACCAATTGATTGAGAGCAATTCCACTGCATTACGTTACATTGATAAAAATGGCAACTATGCTAACCTACAATTTCCTTACAATCCGAATGGATCTACATACGACCTAGCAGCTTTATCAGATAAAAGTGGAAGAGTGCTAGCTTTAATGCCCCATCCAGAAAGGGGAATATTTTTTACCCAGCAAGATAATTGGCCCCTTGAAAAAGAAAAGAGCAAGCGTTTAGGTGTTGCTGTGCCAAAATATGGCGATGGAATGCTTATATTTGAAAATGCACTGAAGTATTTTTGTTAAAATTTATTGATAGGGGTTTATGGTCGAAATTATCCTCTGATATTATAAAAACTTACTTGACACCCTTTGCCAGCCCTCTTATCATGAAACTGAAGGTATTCATTTATCTTCAATCTGTGTAGATTAAACGACAACAGTATTACGTAATTGGCGTCTTATTTTTAATTTTTTGCACTATGCGCACCCTACGTCTTCACAACATTTCTGGGTTTTTACCTATATAAGCTGAAACGCGCTTATAAAGCGTTTAAGACAGTATAGCACGCCAATTTGCAGGATTAGAGAGTGACAACTAGGCTCTGTGGACAAAAAATATGAAAAGAGAGAAAAAGATGGTAGTTTAGCCTAATAGGTAAAAAATGGAGAAACTACCATATGCAATATTACATCAAAGAGGAAAATTGGAAACAAATTTTAGAGTTCATAAAAAGCGTAAAAGGAATGCACAGCAAAGATGAAAAACGTTTAAGAATATTCATAGAGGCAGTGTGGTACATAGTGCGAAGTGGTTGCCAATGGAGACTTTTACCAAAAACTTATGGTAATTACAGGAGTATACATAAGCGATTTAAAAGATGGTGTGAAAGAGATGTCTGGAAAAAATTGCTTGAATATACTAAACAAGAGCCTGATTTAGAAGTTGCTATAATCGACGGTACGATCATCCGAGCCCATCCATGTTCATCTGGATATACAAAAAACTCCAAGGATCAAGAAGCTTTAGGGAGGAGCAAAGGTGGCTTTACAACTAAAATACATGCGCTTGTCGATGCACTTGGAAATCCACTTAAATTTACTCTGACTCCTGGTCAAAGAAATGAAATTACGCAGGCACAAGTGTTGACCGAAAGTATCTATAACTCTACTGTAGTAGCTGACAAGGGCTACGATAGCAATGCCTTTGTTACAAGTCTTGAAGACAAGGGATGTACAGTAGTTATTCCGCCAAAACGGAATCGAAAAGTGCAAAGGTATTACGATGAGCATATCTACAAAGAACGTCATTTGATTGAGTGTTTTTTTGGTAAAATTAAAAATTTTAGGCGCATTTTTTCCAGATTTGATAAAACTGCTGAGGTTTTTATTGGTTTTCTCAATTTTGTTGGAGCTCTTGTATGGCTTCTCTAAAATTTTGTCCACAGAGCCTAGTTTCAGATCAAGAAAATGACATCCAGAACAATAATATACAACCAAGTTCACGAAGTGAAAAGAGAAGTAAACTGCCTGGTGTGGCTGCTTCTGCACTGGCAGTGGCTGGAGTTGCTTTAGGAATAACTATTGCAGTTCATTTGGAAATGTTAGCAGTGGGAATAGCAGTTGGAGCAATTTGTTGTCTTGTTGCTGCTGCAATCGTATATTACTGTAATAAGCCTTCAAATTCACTTGAAAATAGCAATGTCCAAGGGTTTTCTGAAAAGGTTCCACAACCCATTGTGTAAAATTCACAAGACCTATTAAAATATTTTTTTACTTTTCATCGTATATTTCTCAACATATTATCTGTAAGTACTAAAATAATTAACAATATGGCATTATTAATAGTTGAATCACCTGCGAAAGCAAAGACAATAGGTAAATATTTGAGTAAAGAGTTCAAAGTAGCTGCATCCTTTGGACATGTGAGGGATCTTCCAGCAAAAAACGGTTCTGTCGATCCGGATAATGATTTTGCTATAAAGTATGAAACCATTGAAAAAGCAGAAAAGTATATAAAAGAGTTAGTAAAAGCCGCAAGCAAAACATCAGATATATATCTTGCAACAGACCCAGACAGAGAAGGGGAAGCAATGGCTTGGCATGTGATAGAGACATTAAAAGAAAAGAAAGCAATCAATGATAAAAGCAACATTCATAGAGTAGTCTTTAATGAGATAACAAAGAGAGCAGTTCAAGAAGCAATAAAGAATCCACGTGAAATAAATATGGATTTAGTGCGTGCACAACAAGCACGTAGAGCTTTGGATTATCTAGTTGGATTTAGCTTGTCACCACTGCTGTGGACAAAATTGTCGGGGAGCAAGTCTGCAGGGCGAGTGCAGTCTGTTGCATTAAAGATTATATGCGAACGAGAAGATGAAATTAGTAAATTTATAACACAGGAGTATTGGAGCATAAAGGCAGAAATGCAAAATAGCAAAGATGAGGCTTTTTTTGCTATGCTAAGCCACTATGACAATAAAAAGCTAGAAAAATTTGATATTAAGAATGAAGAAGAAGCAAAGAACTTAGTCAGGGAGATTGAATCAAGGCAATATGCTGTAAGCACAGTAGAACGCAAGCAAGTTAAGAGAAACCCGCTTCCTCCGTTTATTACTTCAAGTCTTCAGCAAGATGCAGTAAATAAGCTGTATTTTAACGTGAAAAATGTTATGCGAGTAGCGCAAAATTTATACGAAGGTATCGATATTGGTGGTGAAACTGTAGGGTTGATAACTTACATGCGTACAGATGGGTTTCATATTGCAGATGAGGCTATAAACTCAATTAGAGGGTCAATTAAGTCATTATATGGTGATAAATATTTACCGCAGTCCCCTCGTAAATATGTAAAAAAGGTCAAAAATGCTCAAGAAGCACATGAAGCAATTCGTCCAACTGATATCAATAGAACGCCGGGTAGTATTAAGGATTACTTAACGCCAGAGCAATTTAAATTGTATGATTTAATCTGGAAAAGGACCATTGTAAGTCAAATGGAGTCGGCGATTCTTGATCAAGTGGTAGTTGAAATTAGCTCTACTGATCAGAAAGTGATTCTGCGAGCAAGTGGGTCGAGTATATTCTTTGATGGTTTTTATAGAGTCTACCAAGATAATATAGAAGCCGAAAATGAAGGCCTGCTACCTGCCATGAAGGAAGGGGAAGCGTGTAAGCTGATTTCAGTTGAGCCAAAACAGCATTTCACTCAACCGCCACCTCGTTATAGTGAAGCAAGTATCGTTAAAAAAATGGAAGAAATCGGTATAGGTCGACCATCAACTTATGCAACAATTATTTCGGTATTACAAGATCGTGAGTACGTTTCATTGGATAGCAAAAGGTTTATTCCAAGCAGTCGTGGTAAAATCGTTACTATATTTTTAGAAACTTTTTTTCAGCGTTGTGTAGAGTATGATTTCACAGCACAAATGGAAGAAAAGCTTGATTTAATTTCAAATGGACATGCAGATTGGAAAAAAGAATTAGGCCACTTTTGGGTGCCATTTTTTGGTCATGTAAACTCTGTTAAGCAAATGACGCATGATGAAGTTTTCAGCGGTATTCACGATTTGGTAATCGATTGGTTTTGTTCAGAAGAAGGAAGAAAAGAGGTGAATACGAAATGTCCTATTTGCTCTGATGGCATATTGAAATTGAACTTTGGGCGAACAGGAGTGTTCCTTGGATGTTCTAACTATCCTGAATGCAGCCATACAAAAGAAATTACGGGCAGTAACGACAATTCAGAATATCCAAAAAGTTTAGGTATAGATGATATAACAAACCAAGAAGTGATGATCAAAAAGGGTCCTTTTGGACTTTATCTGGAGTTTAATAACGAGTTAAAAAAGAAAAAAACGGTTTCCATACCAAAAGATATAAATGTTAATGAGATTGATCTGAGCACCGCTACTCAGTTACTTTCCTTGCCGAAAGTAATCGGAGAACACCCTGAAACCGGAAAGGAAGTAAAAATAGGCCTTGGACGATTTGGGTACTATATTTTCTATGATGGTAGATACTTTTCTCTTAAGAAAAGCTCCAAAGAGGTGCTGAATACAGAATTGAGCGAAGCTGTACAAATTATTGCAAACAGTCCACGCAAAGAGTTAAAATCTCTCGGGCTTAATGAAAAAGGAAAAGAAGTTTTTATCTGCAACGGTAGGTACGGATTCTATATAAAATGCGGTAAAACAAACGTTGCTTTGGGCAAGAGTGCAGATATTGAAAGCATAGATTTGAAGAAGGCTTTAGAGCTGATTAAGGGTAAGAAGTAAATACTTAAAAGGTATATATTTATAACTTTTTTATAAATAAAATAAGTTGAGGTATTGTATCTTATAATTGAAAAAAACACTTGTAAGTTCTATTTTTAGTACATACATTAGCCTTTTTATAATTTGCGAAGTAAAATTATGTTAAATAACATTGAACATTATGATTTATATAAAATTTTTGAGAAATATAGTAAGAACAATGATGAATTAGCAGACTATGAGCGTTTAATAGGTAAGTATATTGAGAAGGCGATTGAAAAAGGTAATAATTGCTTTGAAGAAAGTGGTCTGCTTTGCCCGATAACAGGAGAACTAATATTAGAGCCTGTTAGAATAATATATGATGATGATTCAAAGTCGCAAAATGTGTTTGAGTACCATGAGATTTTTAAGTGGTGGGAAAAAGAAGGGGATAACGCAACAGACCCATGTACCAAAAGGCCTGTAAAAGCTCTTTATCTAGATGAGGAAATAAGACGAGCAATAGAGGATAAGTTATGGGAATGCTTCAATGAATATTATTATGAGTTACTGGATAATGAAAAAAGAGGTATTAATGAGGCGGTAAGCTTTCTAAAGTTAATGCGATTTATTGAGTGTGGTGATTACTATCAGGTGTTACAATGTCTTAATGGTGGTGTTAATATTAATGCTCAAAACGATAGTAGTCAAACCCCATTACACATTGCTTCCTTCAAAGGTGTGGCTAGTGTAGTAAAACTTCTTTTAGAGAGAGGTGCTAAAATCGATACCCGGGATAATCAAGATGAAACTGCATTACACTATGCTTCTTATTATGGTCACCGTGCTACAGCAGAAATTCTTTTAAAGAAAGGTGCTAAAATCAATACCCGGGGTAATCTAGGTAAAACTGCATTACATCATGCTGCTTCTGCTAATAATGCTGATATGACTAAATTTCTTCTGGAGGCAGGAGCCAAAGTTAATGCGAAAGATAGCTTTGATAGAACACCACTTTTCTTTACTGACAATGAAGAAATAATTACTTTACTTAGAAATAAACAAATTATTGAGTTGGTTATTGAGGATAATTATGATCAGGTGTTACGGTGTCTTAACGATGGTGCTGATGTTAATGCTAAAAACGATAATAAGGAAGCCATGTTACACATGGCTTCCTTAAGAGGTATGACTAGTATAGTAAAACTTCTTTTGGAAAAAGGTGCTAACATTAATATCCAGAATAATCTGGGTAGAACTGCATTACACCATGCCACTTCTACTAATAATGCTGATATGGTTGAATTTCTTCTGAAGGCAGGAGCCAAAGCTAATATAAAGGATAATAATGGTAGAAAACCATCTTCTTTTACTGAAAATAAAAAAATAATAGGTTTACTTAAAAATCCACCAGCTAGATGCCTTTCTGATGTTATGGTTAGCTGTCTTTCAACGCCCACTTCTGTTTTTTGTGGAAAGTAATATGGATTGATGTATTAGTCAATAGATGTACTTCAGGTTATTTAATTTGCTAGGCTCTGTGGACAAAATTTTAGAGAAGCCATACAAGAGCTCCAACAAAATTGAGAAAACCAATAAAAACCTCAGCAGTTTTATCAAATCTGGAAAAAATGCGCCTAAAATTTTTAATTTTACCAAAAAAACACTCAATCAAATGACGTTCTTTGTAGATATGCTCATCGTAATACCTTTGCACTTTTCGATTCCGTTTTGGCGGAATAACTACTGTACATCCCTTGTCTTCAAGACTTGTAACAAAGGCATTGCTATCGTAGCCCTTGTCAGCTACTACAGTAGAGTTATAGATACTTTCGGTCAACACTTGTGCCTGCGTAATTTCATTTCTTTGACCAGGAGTCAGAGTAAATTTAAGTGGATTTCCAAGTGCATCGACAAGCGCATGTATTTTAGTTGTAAAGCCACCTTTGCTCCTCCCTAAAGCTTCTTGATCCTTGGAGTTTTTTGTATATCCAGATGAACATGGATGGGCTCGGATGATCGTACCGTCGATTATAGCAACTTCTAAATCAGGCTCTTGTTTAGTATATTCAAGCAATTTTTTCCAGACATCTCTTTCACACCATCTTTTAAATCGCTTATGTATACTCCTGTAATTACCATAAGTTTTTGGTAAAAGTCTCCATTGGCAACCACTTCGCACTATGTACCACACTGCCTCTATGAATATTCTTAAACGTTTTTCATCTTTGCTGTGCATTCCTTTTACGCTTTTTATGAACTCTAAAATTTGTTTCCAATTTTCCTCTTTGATGTAATATTGCATATGGTAGTTTCTCCATTTTTTACCTATTAGGCTAAACTACCATCTTTTTCTCTCTTTTCATATTTTTTGTCCACAGAGCCTAAGTGGGTTTTAACTTCGCCCTTAAGTTCTGTTCAGCAGTATCTGTTAGTGTTAGGTAAGGTTATGGTTGTAAATACAAAATCCGATCAGCAGAGGGCTGAAGATGATCTATATACTGTTTTGAGATTCAAAGGAAAAGGAGATTTTGAAAGACGGATAAGAGAACTGCTTGTTAACGATTATAAGAAACTTAAAAAACCACTGAGCAAACTCCTTGGTAAGTTAGAAAGTAAAATAAGGACTGATAAAGAGAACAACCAAGCAGCCAGAAACGTTTATGATCAAATCAAAAAATCTAAAACTAATGAAGATAAATTAAGTAATTTATTGAACTTTAAAAAACAGCTAAAAGCTTTCCTAAAAAATCAAGATGATCGCGGTATTGTGTTAAATGCAATTGACTCTGCAAGTGTTAGTCCTGTTATTGAAGTTGATGTTGTGCACCCAAAAGAGAGTGAGATTAAAAAATTTAAAAAAGCTCAACCTCTCACCTCTAACAGGCAAGACTTTGAAGACGCTCTGAGATACATAGAATCACAAGAAAAAGTTATGGGGATTACATTAGAGAAGCTTAGGGAATACAAGCAACACTCTGTTAAGATTTTTCTACTGAACCGTGTTAATTCATGCAAAAATGGGCATTCTCAATTGCATCCTGATGTAAAAGAAGCTATAGCAATATTATCAAATGATAAGCTGAGAGCTTTCTACGATGAAGAAGTAAAGAAGAAGACGCTACAACCAATATTATCCTACAAAGAATGTGAACAATTATATGACAAAATTAACTACGAAAAAAACGAATCTCATATTGTAATTGAAAGAGGAGAACTTATGGAGAATGTTGAAAAGGTAATGAATAAGCACTGCTTTACTAGTGGAAGCAGTAAAAATGCTCAAGAGAGTGTTACTAGTCCAACAGAAATTTCTGTGTGTCAGAGGCAAGAGCAAGTTGCTTCTAGCAATAATGAGACATTTGGGAATAGAGATGCGATTTCGGATAGCTCGATTATTGAGAGTATATTCAACGACACAGGAATATCGGCTAACCTCAATGAGGATCGGATTTATACGAGCACTCCTACTAAAAAGGGTAACAGAATCCTCACAGATAAGGATTCAACTGATCAGGAAGGTTTTGACAGCCTGAGCATTATAGAAGAAGTGTTATGTGATAGTAGTAGGGCTTGCCACAAAAATGAGTCTAAAGGCAACTCTAAAGATTTGTTACAAGAAATTCATGAACTTAAAGTAGCATTAAAAATAAAAGAAGAAATTAATTGTTTTCTGAAACAAGCAAATCTTCGATTGACCGAAGAAAAACTTCAGTTTGTGGAAGAAAAAAAAGATCTTCTAAATAGAAATAGTATACTGGAGAATAAGCTGTTCAACGTATCCAAAGAAAGAACAGAGAACGTAAGTAGATTTGGAGAAATTACTCAATCCAGTGATGAGTGTTCCTGGAAATTAGAGAGTGAGCAAGGACTGACACAAAGGATTGATGAATTGGGGAGAGCCGTTAACGAATTGATATTAGCAAACATTACACAAGAGGGCCTAATCAATATAAAGCAAGGTTATAGTAGAAGGGCTAGCAGCCCAAGTCAACCTCCTGAGCAGTTCAAAGCAGTAAAATCTCAATTCTCAGAAGCAAGCGCTCATGGTAGAAAGCAAATAATTTATGCCTCTGCTTCTCTTATATTATCTGGAGCATTTGCTGTTGGTACAAGTTTAACAATGTCTCATTTAGGAATATCTATTGCACTTGCTTTGACTGCATTAACTTTCCTTACATTGGGATGTTATTGTTCGTATAAGGCAAGTACGACGCTTAGGAATATTGAACTTGATCAAACTTTTAAAATGGCTAATCATGAAGCTGTTTTTATGGTTCCTAGTTTATAACTGTTTGGAAAAATATATTGTTTTACCCCCCAAAAGATTTAGTGAAAAAGAGGTAGAGAGAAAGATGAAAGGGTCTATCAGCTCTCGGTGCGGCAAATTAGTTGCTGACAGTGATATAGAACATTACTTGGTGCTCTAGGCTCTGTGGACAAAAAATATGAAAAGAGAGAAAAAGATGGTAGTTTAGCCTAATAGGTAAAAAATGGAGAAACTACCATATGCAATATTACATCAAAGAGGAAAATTGGAAACAAATTTTAGAGTTCATAAAAAGCGTAAAAGGAATGCACAGCAAAGATGAAAAACGTTTAAGAATATTCATAGAGGCAGTGTGGTACATAGTGCGAAGTGGTTGCCAATGGAGACTTTTACCAAAAACTTATGGTAATTACAGGAGTATACATAAGCGATTTAAAAGATGGTGTGAAAGAGATGTCTGGAAAAAATTGCTTGAATATACTAAACAAGAGCCTGATTTAGAAGTTGCTATAATCGACGGTACGATCATCCGAGCCCATCCATGTTCATCTGGATATACAAAAAACTCCAAGGATCAAGAAGCTTTAGGGAGGAGCAAAGGTGGCTTTACAACTAAAATACATGCGCTTGTCGATGCACTTGGAAATCCACTTAAATTTACTCTGACTCCTGGTCAAAGAAATGAAATTACGCAGGCACAAGTGTTGACCGAAAGTATCTATAACTCTACTGTAGTAGCTGACAAGGGCTACGATAGCAATGCCTTTGTTACAAGTCTTGAAGACAAGGGATGTACAGTAGTTATTCCGCCAAAACGGAATCGAAAAGTGCAAAGGTATTACGATGAGCATATCTACAAAGAACGTCATTTGATTGAGTGTTTTTTTGGTAAAATTAAAAATTTTAGGCGCATTTTTTCCAGATTTGATAAAACTGCTGAGGTTTTTATTGGTTTTCTCAATTTTGTTGGAGCTCTTGTATGGCTTCTCTAAAATTTTGTCCACAGAGCCTAGAAAAATGTTGTAGAATGGCTTTTGCCATTCTACTTTTTGAAGTGCAACTTTCCAATTCTATAGCTAACATAAGACTATCTCAAGACCTCGTCATCTCGCTGTTTGTTAGCGCCGCGGCGGTATGACGTAGAGAGATCTTATTTATTATAGCTATAACACTGAAGTTTACAATCAGAACAAACCACCTGGGCACGTGGAACTGATTTCAGTTTATCAGTTGAAACTTGATTTGAGCAGAATATGCATTTTATTGTGTTGCTTGGAGTAAGTGAGTTATCAACAGCAACTCTATCATCAAAAACAAAACACTCACCTTCCCAATTACCATTTTTATTATAAGTTTTTTCAAGGTAAGAAAGAATGCCGCCTTTAAGATGGTAAACATCACTAAATCCAAGGCTTTTCATATATGCTGTAGATTTTTCGCATCTAATTCCACCAGTGCAGTACATAGCCACTTTCAGGTCTTTACTCTCAGAAAATGACTCTGTCCACTGAGGAAACTCACGGAAACATTGTGTGTGTGGATTAATTGCATTTTTAAACTTGCCTAATTTCACTTCATACTCATTTCGTGTATCTATTACTAAAACGTCAGGTTGAGAAGTAAAATCATCCCAATGCTCTGGATCAACATATTTACCCTTAAGGGAAATATCAAGATTGCTTACACCAAGATTCACAATCTCTCTTTTTAATTTTACCTTCATCTTGCTAAATGGTTGATGTTCTGCTGCACTCTCTTTCCATGTAAGGTCCCTTAGCCTATAATCAGAACGTAGAAAATCAAATATTTTATCAATCGCGTTTCTTTCACCAGAGACGGTTGCATTAATACCCTCTTCTGCAAGGAGTATAGTACCCTTTAACTCAACGTTGTTGCATGCAGCTTTTATTTCGTCTTTCATGTCATAATAATTAGAGAGTTCTACAAAGTGATAGAAAGTTGCAATGACGAAGCTCATGATTATTCACTTATCAACTAAAAACATGATATACAAAATTATAAAGATATTCAATAGTACGGCTGTTATAGCTAAAGTGGCTCTACAATTTGAAAAACCGTCATTCCGCTACTCGTTAGCGGAATCTATACTGAGATACCGCGAATGAATCCATAACTGTACGAACATTGTGATTTGAGAGCAATTTCCACAAGGGAGGATGTCATCCCAGTGCTCCTTTTTTTGTCATCCAAGTAGCTAACACTGGGAGCCAGCTTTTTTGTAATTTTATTGAAAATGTTGTATAGTCGTTTGTTTACAATCAATTTTTCTGGATCCAAGTAGTCTGGGCACTGCCTTTGTGTTTGAGGCAAAACCTGCTATAACATTTAACACACTGCTTTCACAAACGAATGTTCGTACAGTTGTGGGCGGTATGACGTAGGGAAACCTTTCTTGGGTTAGCTATAATTACTGGATATCTTCAGTTTTTACATATAACATTTTAATATAAAATATAGATTCAAATTAATGTTTTTAAGAGTATTTAAAAATATATTCTTATTTCTAGTAAGTATATTATTCGTCTGCCCAATATTATCATTAATATCAATTCTATTTACAGAATCAGCAAGTTCTGGATGGGTAATTAGTACACTTTTCCCTGAATATATACTGAGTACGTTAATTTTGATGATAGGAGTGGGGGGAATATCTTTCATATTTGGAGTAATTCCAGCGTGGCTCACCACATTTTTTTCATTTCCTGGAAGTAAAATTTTTGAGATTGCTTTGTTCTTTCCGATATCGATTCCCGGATATATAGTAGCGTTCGTCTATGTAAATACACTAGAGTTTTCAGGTCCGGTGCAGAGCTCATTAAGAGACATTTTAGATTGGAGCAAAGGTGACTATTGGTTTCCTGAAATAAAATCTCTAGGTGGTGGAATATTAGTAATGGGATTTAGTTTATATCCATACGTTTATATGTTAGTCCGCTCAAGTCTAAAGAATGTTAGTAACTCAGTCACTATTGCATCAACACTTGGATTCTCCTCATTGAAGAGCCTGTTTTCTGTCATCATACCCTCCATACGCCCATCAATTATAGCAGGGTTATCCTTGGTACTAATGGAGGTAATTACAGATTTCGGCACACCACAGTTTCTTGCTATCGATACTTTTACGACAGGAATATATCGCACCTGGTTTTTACTGCATGACAAATATTCAACTACTGTTTTAGCAGTTGCAGAGTTGATTTTCGTTGCAACACTAATAGCTATCGAAAAAAAACTACAAAAAAAAGGAATATCCTACTCTTCAATCAATACCAATTCAGATTATCACAACAAACGGAGTATAAGTGGCGCTATACCGTTGATCTTTGCTTATCTTATGTGTGTATTGCCGATATTAATAGGTTTTATTTTGCCAATGATTCCGCTCATATATTGGAGCATAGAGAAGGGGTTTTTCATATACGAAGCAAGATTCTATAACATAATAGCAAATAGCGTTAGTTTATCATTTATCACCGCATTAATCTCAATTAGCATTGCAATAATGATTGGATATACGGCGCGTAAAAATAAGGTAATCAATAATGTAGCACGTCTCATTTCTTTAGGCTACGCAATTCCAAATGCAATTATCGCAATTAGCATAATAATATTTTTAAGCAGAATATCCTCTTTCATTACTCAATATATTGTGGAAATTAGCTTGGTAGGAACTATTGGCGCTTTAATTTACTCATATTTATTTCGTTTTTTTGCTATATCTTTCAAGGCGGTAGAGTCAGGGCTCAAAAAAACACCAAATGAAATTGAGTGGACTGCATATACCATGGGTCATGGGCCTATTTCCACATGTTTGAATGTTCATATCCCTCTCATCAAGAAGAGTATATTATCGGGATTTTTGCTCGTATTTATGGATACTATCAAAGAGCTCACAGCAACACTCATTATAAGACCATTTAATTTTGAAACTATATCAACTAGAATATATGAACTTGTAAGCGATGAGCGCTATAGAGAAGCTGCCCCATTTTCGTTAATGATAGTTATAATAGGCTTAATCTCTACAATAACCTTATTTACACTTGATGATAAGGATAAAAAATAAACTATTTTGATAGTTAATGGGGTCTAGTTTTGACGTATGGACTATCCAAAGAAAAGGGTGGTATCATAACCTCAAAAATTTTTATGCTTTCTTCATTTAGAAATTCATACTTACCCTGCATTATTCCTGACGGTGCATTTAAGTATGTTCCACTTGTGTATTTAAATACCTCTCCAGATTTTATCACAGGTTGTTCTCCGATAACACCAACTCCGGCAATTTCATTTATTTTTCCCTTATAATCTATTATTTGCCAATGACGACTTAATAATTGAATAGTTGATTGGCTTTTGTTTTTTATCTTAACGTTATACATCCATACATAGCAATTTTCATAAGGAATGGATTGCTCTTCAATATAAATTGGTAAAACTGTAACTTCAACAAAGTTGGTAGTTAGTGTGTATTCTAGAATCATTATAGAATATTCATGATAAAAAGATAACATTCTAATTATATACTTTTTTCATAGATTTTTCAAGTATACTCTAATTAGGAAATATCAATTTATAGTATGAATGAACCAGATGCGCTGAGCAAAAAAGTAATAGGAATAATAGGTGGTGGACAATTAGGTAAAATGGCTGCTATCGCTGCAACAAAACTTGGACAAAAAACACATGTTTTTGCCAGTGCTAAGGACGATCCGGCTTGCTCTGTTGCTGATGATTTCACAATAGCAGATTTCTCTGATAAGAAAGCGCTTGAATCTTTTGCACAGAGTGTGGATTTGGTCACTATTGAGTCTGAAAATATTCCATGTAGCGCAATTGATATCGTATCACAGCACGCAGATTTTTATCCAGGTAAAAAAGCATTACACATTGCGCAAAATAGGCTTAGAGAGAAAGATTTCATTAGAAGCTTGAGTATAAAAACTGCTGAATACAAAAGTATACAAAATTATAATGAGCTACTGAAAAGCAGCAGAGCTTTTGGCTATCCAACAAGACTGAAAACAACAGAAATGGGTTATGATGGAAAAGGGCAATATGTGCTTAAGAATGATTCTGAAGTGAAGCAATTTGCTTCCTTTGATTGGAATACAGAGTACATTCTTGAAGCAAGTGTTGATTTACTGAAAGAGGTTTCAATAGTCGTTGCAAGAGATAAAAACGGTAAAGTAGCTTTTTTTCCTATAGCAGAAAATTACCACGTTGATGGAATACTTGATACTTCAACAGTGCCAGCTAAAATAGATAGCAAATTAACTCAAGAGGTACAACGAGCTGCAAAGAAAATAGCAAATGCGCTCGATGTAATAGGAATTCTGGCTATTGAATTTTTTGTTACTAAGGATAACGAATTGTTAGTTAATGAACTAGCTCCAAGACCTCACAATTCTTGCCACTGGAGCTTGGATGCATGTAACGTTAGTCAATTTGAACAGCTGGTTAGGATAATATGCGGGCTACCTATGCAGGAAGTAGTATTACGCTTTCCTTGTATGACGAAAAATATAATAGGTAATGATATATATGATTCTCATAAGTATTTGAGCAACGAAAAAGCTAGTTTAACCATATATGGGAAAAAAGAGGTTAGGGATAAGCGTAAAATGGGACATGTCAATATAGATTTAAGTTAACAGTTTTTCTACGTTATACCGCCACAACTGTACGAACATTGTGATATGATGAGATGTTACATAGTAAACGATGTCATGAAAGTAGCTGATACTGGAATTCAGAAAAAAGGATGATGTCATGCAAGTAGCCTCCTGTCATCCCAGTGCTCAGACACTGGGATCCAGAAAAAAGAATGGTGTCATCCAAGTAGCTGACACTGGTTCACTCTATAATAGCAGTGCCCCTATAATGTCATCCGAGTAGCCTGACTACTTGGATCCAGGAATTTTATTAAGTTGGTAAGCATAAAAGTGGCTGATCTTATGTTAAAACACAACGTTCTTGATGAGATTACAGCAAGGCTGGATTCCAGCGTCAGCTACTTGAATGACAGCAGTCCTACGTCATGCCGCCGCGGTATCTCTAGGCTCTGTGGACAAAAAATATGAAAAGAGAGAAAAAGATGGTAGTTTAGCCTAATAGGTAAAAAATGGAGAAACTACCATATGCAATATTACTTCAAAGAGGAAAATTGGAAACAAATTTTAGAGTTCATAAAAAGCGTAAAAGGAATGCACAGCAAAGATGAAAAACGTTTAAGAATATTCATAGAGGCAGTGTGGTACATAGTGCGAAGTGGTTGCCAATGGAGACTTTATCAAAAACTTATGGTAATTACAGGAGTATACATAAGCGATTTAAAAGATGGTGTGAAAGAGATGTCTGGAAAAAATTGCTTGAATATACTAAACAAGAGCCTGATTTAGAAGTTGCTATAATCGACGGTACGATCATCCGAGCCCATCCATGTTCATCTGGATATACAAAAAACTCCAAGGATCAAGAAGCTTTAGGGAGGAGCAAAGGTGGCTTTACAACTAAAATACATGCGCTTGTCGATGCACTTGGAAATCCACTTAAATTTACTCTGACTCCTGGTCAAAGAAATGAAATTACGCAGGCACAAGTGTTGACCGAAAGTATCTATAACTCTACTGTAGTAGCTGACAAGGGCTACGATAGCAATGCCTTTGTTACAAGTCTTGAAGACAAGGGATGTACAGTAGTTATTCCGCCAAAACGGAATCGAAAAGTGCAAAGGTATTACGATGAGCATATCTACAAAGAACGTCATTTGATTGAGTGTTTTTTTGGTAAAATTAAAAATTTTAGGCGCATTTTTTCCAGATTTGATAAAACTGCTGAGGTTTTTATTGGTTTTCTCAATTTTGTTGGAGCTCTTGTATGGCTTCTCTAAAATTTTGTCCACAGAGCCTAGATCCCGCTAACAAGTAGCTGGATGACGATTGTCGTTTAGCCATAAATATTAAGAAATTTACTAAGCAGGAAAAAAGGCAAAGAAACCCCGTAGTAGCTAGCATTCAAATTCTCCCTTGTCAATTTGACGTTTTTTGCTGTCTTAAACGCTTTGTAAGCGCGTTTCGGCTTATATAGGTAAAAACCTAAAAATTTTTAAAGACATGCGATGCACGTAGTGCGAAAAATTAAACATGAGACACCAAATACCCTAAGTTTTTTGTCATTAACCTGCACAGATTGCGAAGATAAATAAATAGCTTCAGTTTCATGATAAGGGGACTGGCGAAGGGTGTCAAGTAAGTTTTTTCGTTTCTATTCCCAATAAAAGTTTGTATGCAATAACACAGAAGCATGTACGGCTATTCCTTCATTTCTTCCAAGAGAACCTAATTTTTCTGCAGTGGTTGCTTTGATATTTACAAATTCATCATCAATTTCTAATGCTTTTGATATGAATTTTTTCATTTCTACCTTGTAAGGCGATATTTTAGGCTCCTCACAAACTATAGTAATATCTAAATTAGATACGCTGTACCCTTTTTCTTTTGCTTTTTTAGCAGCAAAGTCAAGGAAGTGAGATGAATTGCAATCTTTCCATTCAGAGGAACTAGGAGGAAAATGCTCTCCTATGTCGCCACATCCTAGTGCTCCGAGTATTGCATCAACGATTGCGTGTATTGCAACATCACCATCTGAATGTGCTCCTATTACCATGTTGTGCTCAATTTCTACACTGCAAATCTTTATAAGGCACTTAGTGCTATCTTGAATTTTTATAAATCTGTGTATGTCATAACCAGTGCCGACACGAAATTTTGGCTCTTCAAAAAGGAGTTTTGCCATATTGATATCCTCTTTTGTGGTTAACTTAAAATTGCTTTTTTCACCTTTAATAATCGCAACATGTTTTTTATGCTCTATCATTAGTGATGAATCATCAGTAAATTCTTTGGTTGATTGGTGACATGATAATAGTTCTTTAAAGTTAAAAATTTGAGGAGTTTGTATGGCTCTGAGTTTTCCTCTTGAAATCGTAGATTCAACAAAATTATTACTCACCAATGACATAGTATCTTCAACATCTATTGCTGGAACTACTCCTATATATTGATCATTAATCATAGATTCAACCAAGTTATCTATCAGAACATTTGACACAAAAGGTCTACAAGCATCGTGTATAATTACAAAATCTGGGTTAACTTTTTGTAAGCTTTCAAGCCCTAGTTTAACTGAATTTTGCCTGCTTTCTCCTCCGTATATTGGACTTAGTAATTTAGTGTCTACACCTCCTGTCATCCAAGTAGCTTGACTACTTGTTTCTTTTTTTCTAGATTCCAGCGTCACGCGCTGGAAGGAGTGTACCGCTGATTTTTCACTTAAGTAATGGTTGTACAAGAGCTTCATCGCTTCCCTATAAAAACTTTCATGGTCTCTATTAATTGCTATTCTTATATAATCTATATATTGGTTAGCTAAAAATTTTCTAATTGTATGAAATAAAACAGATTTACCTGCCAGTTTTATATATTGCTTAGGAAGCGTAGAATTGCATCTACTGCCTACTCCCGCTGCAACTATTAATGCTGCTATTTTGTATTTCTTAAGTCTGTTAGTGTGCATATTTATCATTTTCAGCGTAAGTGTATAGTAACAGGTTATTTACAGTTTTAAAAAAAGAGTGTATTATCTTAATGAAGATATAATACGATGCTAGAATGCACATTACTAAGTGTAATAAAGAAAATGAGATACACCTTATATTCTTTCATGGAATAGGGGATAACTATAAAAGTGCTTACAATTATGTACAAGATTTAAAAGTATTGAATAATAGCCATGCACATAAATATCCAAGCGCATTTCAGAACTACATAACTTATGCTGCAGTTAGCTTTTTGTTCCTCGTGGCATCTGTACCAGTGCCCATTGCAATATTACTACTTATAAGCCCCATAACAGCTGGAGTAGTTGGTTTAGCAAGCTTAGCTGCTTTAATTTGCATTTTTTTATCCGTAATGCTTATTGTTATTCCCTTTATAAATAGAGATCAAAGTTTGCTTAAGCCCTCGATAGAAAAAATCAATGAATTAATGGACAAGGATGTGAGGCCTGAAAACATTATACTTTTTGGCCATTCCTTTGGAGGAGCAGTTACATCGGCAGTTTTGAAGCACTTTGCAGACAAAAACGTTAAACTTGGAGGTGTTATTTTTACTAGCACTTTCAGCTCTTTTCATACAGCAATAGAGCATTTTCCGATCCCTCAAGCAAAAATTTTAAGTATGTTGCCCCCATCCATTTTTAAAAAATTGCTAAAGGCTTTAGATCTAGATTTTGATTTAGTGAACGATATACGAAAGTTGCAAGATGAGGGAAAATTGAATATGCCAGTAATAGTTATTAATAGCAAAGGAGATCACTTAATACCACAACCTGCACAATTGGTGCACGCAATAGAAAATGATGTATTGCTACGTGGAAAATTGATCAAGACTGTTAATTCGAAAAGGTGTGAAGATGATCCACATAACGAAGTTTTATTCAGTCAAGAATTGGGTAAAAATTTGACTGATCTAATACTTAATAAAATTGATAAAACAATGAATAGATAGTATTTACAATAAACTGTATATTTTTCAGTAAATTGACTATGCTAAAAGCATGCAAAAACGTCATATAACTATTTGTTTTACACTGCTTTTTATAATAGGGATGTTATTCCTGATGCGTCCTATGATTTTTCCATGTTTAATATCTATTGTTATTGCATATTTGTTTAATCCGCTAGTAGTCAAATTTGAAAAGTATAGAATACCGCGTTCATGTTCTGTAATTTTTATAATACTTGTTTTATTAATAGCTTTTATACTAGTTATAACATTTGTTTTACCTATTATATATGTTCAAATTACTTCAATATTAAATTTCTTAGTGAGTAAAGTGCCTTCATTAAAGCTTAAAGTAATCCCCTCTGTATTAGAATTTCTTAATATAAAAATCGAGGATAGCTTATTTGATCACTTATCTAAAAATCTAGCAGAAAATTACAGCAACTATGTATCTTATTTCATGAATGCTCTTGATATTGCTAGTAACTTTATAATCCAAGTGTTAAGTTCAAGCTTTAGCTTGATTCACACAGTATCATTAATGGTGATTACTCCTGTAGTGTTTTTCTATATATTACGTGATTGGCCTTTAATTATAGAAAAAGCTAATAAATTAATTCCTATTCCTTATAGAGAAAAAGTTGCAAATTATTTTTCCAAAGTGGATTTCATTATATCTAATTATCTAAAGGGGCAGGTAAATGTATGTATTGTCATGATGGTCTTTTACTCTGTGAGCCTGAGCATAATCGGATTGAAACACTCTATTGTTATTGGAATTTTATCAGGAATATTAACATTCATACCTTACGTAGGGCCACTATTATATACCATTATTGGGTTCTTGAGCGCTATCACTCAATTTAGTGGATGGTTTGAAAGTGCTGCTGTTTTGCTATTATTTGGTGTTGGACAATTAATAGATTCAAACATATTAGTTCCTTTGTTAATAGGAAAAAAAGTTCATATACATCCAACTGTGATTATTCTGGGAATTACTATATGCGCTTCATATTTTGGATTTACAGGTATATTACTTTTTATTCCAATAATAGCAATGTTCAATGTATCAGTAGAATATGCAATCAATAAATATTTTAAAAGTGAGCTTTATAAAAACGGCTAACAGACCTTTTGCATAATCAATTTATGGTAAGAGGAGAAATGAGCCCAGAATACCTGAGATATTTGAGGAGCGTAAGTAAATTTCTGCGCAAAAATTACTACCAGAAAGAGGTTACGTAAGAGGTTCAACGTGCAATTAAATTTATTTAACAACAATCAAGATGATTATAGTCGGCAAAATTACATCGTCTTAGATGAAAATAAGCACGTGTATAATTCGGTAGTTAATGATTTATCTTGGAAATGTCTGATTCTTTTTGGACCTAAAAGCTCCGGTAAAACTCATCTTGCTCATATTTGGCAATCAATAAACGATGCAATTTTTATCAATGTGAATAACTTCGTAAGCGAGATTAGGTATAGCGATGCTTTTATTTTAGAAGACGTACAAAACATTAAAGATGAAGCAATGTTATTACATTGTTACAATTACATGAAAGAAAGTGACAAGAGGCTGCTAATCACTTCTTCAATTTCACCAAAAAAGCTTAACTTCAAATTAAGAGATTTAAGTTCTCGAATATTATCAACTATCAGCGTAAAAATTTTGCCTGCAAGCGAGGAATTATTAAGAATTATGCTAATAAAACGATTTTCAGATAAACAGTTAAAAATTGATTTAAAAGTGATTAATTATATTTTAGCAAGAATAGAACGTTCTTTCTATAGCATTGATAAAATTATAGAGAAGATAGATAATGAATCTATAGGGTCGAATGTGACCGTTCCTTTTATTAGCACTTTATTAAAAAAAGATGCCATTTGATTTCTTCTTTTGTAAAGGTGTATATTAAAAATTTATTAACACCCATAACACTAACGTAATTGAAATCTCTATCTGTCCATGTTAGAATCATAATCAATGTTATGTTATAATAAATATAGATAGATACAGCTAAGAAGTATTCTATATTTATAGTAGAGCTCACTTTATGAGGTGTTTTTTATAGATTTAACGTTATAATTTAACTATGATAAGAGTAAGATTAAATTTAAGAAAAAGGTTAAAGCAAAAGTTTGTGATGTTCACTCTATTGATAAATGCTTTATTTGTCTCATATTTTCTCATAAGAAACACAGGGAACACTTCTAATCAAATTATAGCCAAAGAAATGAATATAGGAGCTGATAATGAAAAATAAACAGTCGCAAAATAAAAAAGAAAATCTTTACATAACATATTACATAGATGCTTTAGCTTCAGAGAGGTCCGCTACACAAAATACTCTGGAAAGTTATCGTTCGGATTTACACCAGTTTGAAGAATTTTTATTGGAAAGCGGCACTACCTTGGTTGGTGTAAACAAAACCAATATTAAAGATTATGTGAAATCTTTATGTACACAAGAAAAATATAAAAGTAGCTCTATATCAAGAAAAATATCCGCTATGAAAAATTTTTACAAGTGTCTATTTAATGACGGAATAATAGATTTTAATCCAGCACCGGCTAATGATGCTGAATTAAAGAATCCAAAAGTTTCTCGTCCTTTGCCTAAGTATTTAAGTGTCGAAGAAATATTTTTGCTAATGGACGCAGTGAGAAAATCAGCAAGCGAATCGAATAAAGAGATAAGCAGTAAAAGGCTATGTGCGATTTTAGATATCCTTTACTCTTCTGGAATGCGTGTTTCTGAACTAATTAGTATGAAATTATGTGAAGTGTCGCATTTAATAAACAGTAATAACAAAGAATGCTATATAATAATAAAAGGAAAAAGTGGTAGAGAGAGGCAAGTTCTTTTTAATGAACAAGCATTGCAGAGCCTTAGAAATTATTTATCAGTTCGTGACAATCTGCTCTCTAACAGAAAGGAGTCTGATTGGCTATTCCCAGGTGATAAACCTAATAAACCAATTACAAGGCAGAGGGTCGGTCAATTAATGAAGGAGTTAGCAAGAAAATGCAATATTGATGAAAATAAAATCTCTCCACACGTGATTAGGCATTCTTTTGCTACCCATCTACTAAATAGCGGAGCAAATATTGTGTTGATACAGAAAGTTCTTGGCCATACTAACCTTTCTACAACACAAATATATACTCATATTGCTAACGAAAAGTTAAAGGACAAATTAGCTGATTCGCATCCTATTACTCAGATGATCAATAATTAAATTTATTGTTTTTAATTTGTAATAAAGTTAAATTTAAATAAATTTATGTGAGTTTGTGATTTCAAGTTTATTGTTTAATTTCTTTCTTATATTATGGGAGGTATTCTATACTTTCATTACTCTCCCTGTAATTTTCTTTTCTGAGTGTGTAATAACCATTTTCCTCGTCTGTTCGGTGAGAGTTGTATTATTCATGCTGCGTTTATTATGTGGCATTAAATATGAAGTGAGGGGAACGGAAAACATCCCTAAGCAACCTTTTATCATTGCATCTAAACACCAATCTCCATTTGAAACATTTATTTTTATACTACTATTTAGAAAAGCGGTTTTTATTTTAAAACGTGAATTGAAATGGATTCCATTCATTGGTTTGCATCTTATAGCGCTGAAAATGATTTTTATTAACCGTTCAGATGGTATCAGTTCTATACGCCATATAATCAAACTAGCAAAAATGCGTATAAAAGAAAATAGAAGCATAATAATATTTCCTGAAGGTACAAGAACAACTATAAACCAAAATATAAAATATCAACCAGGTATTGCTGCTTTATATAGCGTATTATCTGTTCCTGTGTTACCGGTTGCTTTAAACACTGGTTTGTTTTGGCCAAAAAGCATACTTTCTCTGAGAAAGAATCCCGGAAAGGCAGTAATAGAAATATTGCCCCCAATATATCCTGGGTTAAACAAAAATGAATTCTTGCAAAGTTTAGAAAAAATTATTGAAGAGAGAAGCAGTAGATTAACCATAGGAAAAACTGATATTGCAAATTAACAAAAAAACTTTATAATTAAAAGAAAAGTACAGTATTTTAGGTATTAATATATGGCAAATCATAAGAGTGCTAAAAAAATGATAAAGGTAATAGCAAAGCGCACTTTAATAAATAAGATGCGGAAAAGTAAAACTCGCACCTCTATTAGAAAATTGGTTGATATAATCAAGTCTGGCGACAAAGAAAATGTTGTTCTGGCATTTCGGAATGCTGAATCTAATTTACACAAGTGTGTGAATAAAGGTGTTATTCATAGGAATACTGCTGCGCGTAAAATAAGTCGCTTAAATGCAAAAGTAAAAGCATTGATGACCGCTTAATACGGTTAATGTAAAGTTAACTGTATTAATATATACTCTTCAGTTTGTATATTCTGTATAAAATTTAAGTAGCTTAAGTGATGGATAAAAAAGTGCTGTTAGAACTAAGTAATGGATTAAAAATCGAGCTACCTGTATTAAGTGGAACAATAGGTCCTGACGTGTTAAATATCAAGGATTTATATAAGACGACAGGATTATTCACTTATGATCCGGGGTTTGTTTCTACAGCTTCATGCTCTTCCACAATTACATTCATTGATGGAGATGAAGGAGTTCTTAAATATAGGGGACATGATATAGCTGATTTGGCAGAGAATAATAGTTTTACTGCTGTGATTTATTTATTGCTCTATGGTGAATTACCCAGTTCAGAGCAACACAAAAAATTTCTTCTCAAAATACAAAAATTATCCAAAGTATCAGAGCAAGTTACAAATGTAATCAAAGCATTTCCAAAGACTGCTCACCCTATGTCGATTTTAATTGCATGTTTTGCAAGTTTGTCAGCATCTTACCATGAAAAGCATGGCAACAATATCAATGGTGAAGATCTAGATTTTGGAATTTCTGCAATAGCACAAGTTCCTGCAATTGTTGCAATGATTTATAGGCATATCAACAATCAGGAATTCATAAATGCTAACAATGAATTAAGTTACAGTGAAAATTTCTTAAAGATGATATTTGGCGATGCTGTTGATAATGATAAAAGCGCCCTTTTTGCAAAAGCTCTGGATAAAATATTTACTCTCCATGCTGATCATGAACAGAATGCTTCTACGGCGGCTGTCAGATTGGTGGGATCGGCTGGTTCTAATCTGTTTGCAAGCCTCTCTGCAGGAGTTGCTACACTTTGGGGACCAGCACATGGTGGAGCTAATGAGGCAGTTATAAATATGCTAAAAGAGATAGAGCAAAGTGGAGATATAGATAAATTCATCGAAAAAGCTAAAGATGATAAGGATCCATTTAAATTGATGGGATTTGGACATCGTGTTTATAAAAATTATGATCCGCGCGCGCGCATATTGAAAGACGCTTGCCATGAGGTTCTAAGTAAACTAGAACAAAATAATGAATTGCTCAAAATTGCAAAAAAACTTGAAGAAATAGCTTTAAAGGATGAATATTTTATTGTGCGTAAGTTATATCCAAATGTTGATTTTTACTCAGGTATAATAATGAATGCTATCGATATTCCCTCAAATATGTTCACGCCTATTTTTGCACTTGCAAGAACCACTGGTTGGGTTACTCAGTGGTATGAAATGATAAATGATAAAGAAACTAAGATCTGTAGACCAAGGCAACTCTATTTTGGTAAATAAATTTATTTTCACTTCATTAGACTTCTTGCATAACCCAAACTAAGTAGAAAAAAGGTGTCATCCGAGTAGCTGACACTGGTTCCTTTACGACGGAAGTGTCCAGAGGTGTCATTCCAGTCTGGAATCCAAAAAAAAGGATGGTGTCATTCCGTATCCGTTCAGCCAATGGCGTCAACTTAAGAACTTTCATTAGCAAACTCTCCTAAAGACATGATGGCGTTTAGGCTTATCTACTTTATTGCGGCTGTCCCGGTCGGATTTTAACTTTAGCGCGTATACTTAAAAAGGGCTTGAAAGTTTTTTGGCGCAATAAGTACCTGATAGAGTTTCTGCCTCATTACACCAAATAAAACTGAAAAATTTAAACGATACTCAGTAATTTGATCTGGGTTCCAAGGCCCTTGTGCATCACACATATGAAGCGATAATATATTGCACATGACCAAGTTTGCCCAAAATTCTTGTATACAGCCTCTCCAGAAAAATTCTCTAACTCTGCTCCTACTTTGAGTCGTTTCCTCTATGTGCCACCTTAACACATCAGCTTTGCTCCAAAGTCTCGGTCAAAAGCTCTGTTTCTCAGTTGGCTAATGTCAGCACTATAACTCTTACTTTCTGTCCTTTCATTTTATTTTTTAGCTTTTCATTTTCTAGGCTCTGTGGACAAAATTTTAGAGAAGCCATACAAGAGCTCCAACAAAATTGAGAAAACCAATAAAAACCTCAGCAGTTTTATCAAATCTGGAAAAAATGCGCCTAAAATTTTTAATTTTACCAAAAAAACACTCAATCAAATGACGTTCTTTGTAGATATGCTCATCGTAATACCTTTGCACTTTTCGATTCCGTTTTGGCGGAATAACTACTGTACATCCCTTGTCTTCAAGACTTGTAACAAAGGCATTGCTATCATAGCCCTTGTCAGCTACTACAGTAGAGTTATAGATACTTTCGGTCAACACTTGTGCCTGCGTAATTTCATTTCTTTGACCAGGAGTCAGAGTAAATTTAAGTGGATTTCCAAGTGCATCGACAAGCGCATGTATTTTAGTTGTAAAGCCACCTTTGCTCCTCCCTAAAGCTTCTTGATCCTTGGAGTTTTTTGTATATCCAGATGAACATGGATGGGCTCGGATGATCGTACCGTCGATTATAGCAACTTCTAAATCAGGCTCTTGTTTAGTATATTCAAGCAATTTTTTCCAGACATCTCTTTCACACCATCTTTTAAATCGCTTATGTATACTCCTGTAATTACCATAAGTTTTTGGTAAAAGTCTCCATTGGCAACCACTTCGCACTATGTACCACACTGCCTCTATGAATATTCTTAAACGTTTTTCATCTTTGCTGTGCATTCCTTTTACGCTTTTTATGAACTCTAAAATTTGTTTCCAATTTTCCTCTTTGATGTAATATTGCATATGGTAGTTTCTCCATTTTTTACCTATTAGGCTAAACTACCATCTTTTTCTCTCTTTTCATATTTTTTGTCCACAGAGCCTAAATAACTCTTTTACTATATGTAATGTTTATTTAGAATGAATGTATGTTATTAATTTTGGGTAGGTAATTATGTCTATTTTATCGATACTCCTGTTTATCAGTCTTTCTTTACTCAACACTTCAAATAAATTGATGATATGTGCTGCCTTATTTGTGGGAGCTGCTTTAGTTGTAAATTCAATAGTTGAATTTTATGGCAAAAGTAAAGCTACGTACAGTTTAATAGTGTGTACAGTGCTATGTTGTGTTTTTAAATTGCAAAGTTTTAGTTTGATGATATTGATTTCATATACTGCAATTTTAGTCTCTCTTCTCTCAAGCATAATTATTTTTGAAAAATTGAGGTCCAAGTTGAATTTTCATATGGCAAATTTCATTACTTTAATTATAGCATCAGTGGTTGATAGTGCCGTTGTATGTGTTGGATTACTATATAAATTTTCTGCAGGTAAATGCTTATCAATATATATTAGAGATTTAATTTTTAAGTTTTCTTATGTGTCAATATTGAGCATCTGTTTGTTTGTAGGAATGTATTTATTTTGCTTGACAAGCAAGAAATATTTTAAGATTTCCACATAACCTGTTTTCTGATATAGCTAAACTGACTTTGGGTCCTGGGGGTGTATTTGGTGGTCCTAATACGTAACAACAGTTTAGAATTTATAGGTAGCCTAAACCCACAACTGTACAAACATTATGATTTGAGCCTATCAGGGGGGTGTCATTCCAGTCTGGAATCCAGAAAAAAGAATGGTGTCATCCCAGTGCTTGACACATAGCTGTACGAACATTCATTTTTGAAGACAGCAAATGGTGTCATTCCAGTCTGGAATCCAGAAATTTTGCTTATAACTGAGCTGATGAGCTAAAGGTAGTTGTCTTACGCTAAAACAAACGTTTTTAATTAAGTTGCATAGAACCAGTGTCTGGGCACTGGCCCACTGGTGGGAATTGCTCCCAAACTACAACGTTCGTACAGCTATGTGCTTGACACTGGGATGACATCATAAGACCTGCTGCGAATCAAGCGATAAAAAAAAGAAAAGGAGGGTGAATAAAATCAAGGTTAACTAAAAGGCGTGCTTAAGATTTACAATACCAGCAATAATATTGAACCTCAAGTTATATTTTTTCTGAAAATTGCGATAAACATTCGACATAATCTTAAATATCTTTATCTCTCGGATCTTATTTTCTACTCTCATTCTAAATGATGCTAACCTTCTATTATGCTCTTTCTGCTCTGGAGTTAATGGCTTTTTACGATACTTTTTATATGGAATTATAACATTGCTTTGCAATTTTTGCCAACCTTGATATCCAGAATCAGCATGTTTTATGCTATCAAGTGGTAAATATTTTTCTTGTTTCCTTATGCGAAAATCACTAATTCTACCACGGTATGACTTTGACACTGATAAAATTCTTCCTCCTTCTTCGATAATAATCTCAGTTTTCATAGTGTTGGTTCTTTTTTTTCCTGAATATGATTTCTTCCGTTTTTTACTATCTTCTGGCCTCTGTATTTGCTGTTCTGTAACATCAGCCAAAATCTTCAGTATTTTTTCTGGCGTCATACTTCTATCTTTTGTTATAGTCACTTTTTTGGCGAGTAATGGCTCTATTCTCTTAAGTAACCTACATACATTTGCGTTGTGCACATTGAATAGGCATCCTAAAAATCTATGTGTTATGTAAGTGCGATAGTACAAAATTACGCAAAACAACTTATCTTCCAGAGTTGGTAGTTTTGATCTTCTACCATGACACTTTTTCTGTTTTTCAAGTTTTTTCCATCCAGACCTCACTTTTTCTACTACTTTTTCGAACTCCTCTATACTTAAACCTGTTATATTACGAAAGTTTCTTGGGTGTTTTTTCATATTATAGTAACTAAAGCTCATTTTTTTTCCTTACTTGATCTGCTTATTCTTCTTCTACCCCTCTCACATCATTTTTTCAATCACCTTTTGCAGCAGGTCTTTTGCTGTGCATTCCTTTTACGCTTTTTATGAACTCTAAAATTTGTTTCCAATTTTCCTCTTTGATGTAATATTGCATATGGTAGTTTCTCCATTTTTTACCTATTAGGCTAAACTACCATCTTTTTCTCTCTTTTCATATTTTTTGTCCACAGAGCCTAGGTTTTGATATTACATATGTGTACATCCCCATCATGAATGCTATTTTCGGTAAAATCTCTTGCAACGCTCAAAAGCAGAAAAACAAAAACTTGATTTTCTCAGCTAAATAGTGGACCATCAAAAGCACGCATAAATATCTACAATGAAAGAAAAAACTTTCACAATCATCGATGGCTATGGTTTTCTTTTCAGAGCTTACTATGTACTACCTCACTTAATTACCACAACAGGAATGCCAATAGGTGGTGTATATGGCTTTCTGAATATGGTTCTTAAGTACATTGCCCATTCGGACTACTTAACTATAGCACTTGATGCAGGGAAAAAGAATTTTAGGCACAATTTATATCCTGAGTACAAAGCGAACAGAGTAACGCCTCCTGAGGATCTAACTCCACAGTTCACCATACTGAGGGAAGCGGTAGAAGCTTTTAACCTCAGCTATGAAGAAATTGAAGGTTATGAAGCAGATGACATAATCGCAACACTAGCTGCAAAATACGCCAACCACCAAGACTTTAAAGTGGTAGTCGTTTCATCAGATAAAGATTTGTTTCAACTCTTGAACCACAATATTTTAATATTCGACCCCATTAAAAATATATATATAGATGAAAAACAAATAGTAGAAAAATTTGGTGTAAACTCACACAAGCTTCTTGATTTATTTTCTCTAACTGGTGATGCATCCGATAACATTCCAGGCGTTCCGGGAATAGGTCCAAAAACTGCCACTAAATTATTAGATGAATTTGATTCATTGAATAATATTATAGAGAACATTGATAACATCGAGCAAACGAGGATTCGTAATATTCTTACCGAACATAAGGAAAAAGCATTAATTTCAAGAGAACTTTTATCACTATGCGAAAAAGTAGACCTTCAACATGATATTGCAAAATATGAAGTCCATTCTCCAAATATGGAGAAACTATTATCCTTTTTAAAGAAGTATGAATTCAATTCCTTAATAGGGAAAGTGGAAAAGCTTTTTTCTTACAATGGATCTAGCACAGAAAAGAAAACAGAATATAGTAGTGAAGAGTTAGAGAAATTTTTAGAGCATTGTAGATACGAAGGCAGAATTGCAATTCATTACCACCTTGAAAACAATGTATTAAGTCTATCTTATAGCGAAAGTAATATTTTTTATATAGAGCAAGACAGCATACAAGATGCACTCATTACAATTAACTCAACTTTACTCTCAAATGGGGTGCTTAAAATAATACATAACATTAAAGAGATCAGGAAAATCTTTCCTGTAGTAGAGAAGATGCTAGATTCAGTTGATGATTTGATGATAATGTCGTATAGCTTGGATACAGGAAAGCATGATCACAGTATTCCAAACATAGTTGCGCATAATTTGAGTGAAAATGCAGAAATTTTCTCGGCAAAAACTTTAATAGCGATTCATGAAAAGCTGAAACAAAGATTATTTCAGGAAAAATTGTTCACAATTTACGAGCGCTTCGATAAGCCACTTATGAAAGTAATATTTGATATGGAGAAAAATGGAATATTGCTAAATATTCAAAAACTACAGGAGCTATCCGATAAATTTCAGCAGGTAATTGCCGTGCTTGAAGATGAGATATATAACTTAGCAGAGGAAAGATTTAATATTGCGTCGCCAAAACAATTAAGTGATGTTTTATTTAATAAAATGGGGCTTAATAAAAAGAAAAAGTCAAAAAAATCTGGATCGTATAGCACCAATTATGAAGTTCTAGAGGCACTCGAAGAAGAAGGGGTAGAAATCGCAAGTAAAATCTTAAATTGGCGACATTTAAGTAAATTAAAAGGCACCTACACTGATGCACTAATAAAGCAAGTTGATTCCATTGATGGTAGGATACACACAAACTTTTCAACGACTGCAACTGCAACTGGAAGGCTGAGCTCCAGCAATCCTAATTTACAGAACATTCCTATCAGAAGCGAAGAAGGAAATCTCATTAGACAAGCATTCATTGCGCCAAAAGGGCATAAGATAATTTCTGCTGACTATTCACAAATAGAATTGAGACTCCTGGCACACGTTGCAAACGTTGCAGCATTTAAAGAAGCTTTTGCAAACGAACAAGATATTCACGATATCACCGCTAGGCAAGTTTTTGGAGTGCAAGAAATAGATGAGCAATTAAGACGCAAAGCAAAATCCATTAATTTTGGAATTATATATGGCATTAGCCCATTTGGTCTTGCAAAACGGCTTGGAATTACCATTGCGGAAGCTGCTGAATACATTAATTACTATTTTTCCTGTTACCCAGAAATAAAGGCCTATATGGAAAAAGCAGTGTCTATCGCAAGATTGCATGGTTATGTAGAAACTTTGTTTGGCAGGAGATGCTTTGTAAGAGACATAAACAATACAATTCCTTATATAAGACAATTTGCAGAAAGGGCAGCAATAAACGCACCACTGCAAGGCACCGCCGCTGATATAATAAAACGTGCGACGATTCAGCTTTTTGACCAATTAAAAGTAGGTAAAATAATCCTCCAGGTTCACGATGAACTACTGGTTGAAGTAGAAGACGAAAAGGTACAAGAAACAGCAAAACTTATGAAAGATATAATGGAAAATGCAATAGAAATTTCTATACCACTTGAAGTAGAAATAAAAGTTGGCGACAACTGGGGTCTAAATTCCCTTAATTATGACTTAAACATCGTGAATTCTAGGAGTATAAATCATTTGAACTAATACGAAAAATATGTTAGAATAGAACATAGTAAATGCAAATAGGTCAGCCATGACAGGCCCACAAGTAAAAAGTTCAAAACCTCCAAAGTTACCTAATGAAGGTGAGAAAACTTTTGAAAAAGAGGAACATCAGTTAATCTATCGTGCTTTCTTAGATATTTTAGAAAATCCAGAAACTCTAGAAAAGCAAACGAAACAGGAAATAGAAAAGAAGAAACAGAAATTGAAAGAAGAACTTTCAGATAAAGAAAAACAAAAATTACATCGTGATCTGGAGTCATTAAACAAACAATTAAAGCGATTACAGAATGGAAATGAAAAGAAAATTTTTACTTTTATATCAAAAAATCATGAAGGTATATTCAAGAAAATCAATCATGAAGATATAAAGTTACTAAGTGAAGAGAATTTTTCTCAGTTTTTACTTTCCGTATTTGAGAAAATTAGAGAGAAAAAATTAGCTAATGAGGAGAATCTCAAGAATGGTAAAATAAAAAAAGTAGTAGATGACTGTGTAGCTGATATACGCGGTACAGAAGCTAAAGATTCATTCATAAAGCTTCCCGGGTGGCTGTTTGGAATAAAGGTAGATCCTAAAAACTTTCTTGGCTCTTTTAAAGATGGGTTATTAGAGAATATACCATTCTTAGGTAAAGACAAAAAAGAGGAAGATGAACCACCACTTAGTGATGAAGAGATGGTAACAACGTTCTTAAGCAAGATCTTTTTTCCTGTCCTTCTTTCCACTATTCCAATGTTAATTTTTGGTCCTACTACACTCGGAGTAGTTCTTACTGCTATCGGCACAATATTTGTCGTAAAGAGAGGAGTTGAAGTTCTTTTTTCAAATAACAAAAAAGGTACTTTGTATGACCCTAGCTCACAAGATAAAGATGATACAGAAAAGAGAGCAAAATTGAATAAAAAAATTTGCGATGGTATCAATAAAATTTTAGGAACCCCAGTCGAGAAGGCTAAAGGGAGTGAGCAACCCATTTCTGTTTCTGAACAAATTTCCCAAGGAAAAGAAAAGAGTGAACAACAACCTGTTCCTGAGCAAATTTCCCAGGAAAACAACAGGGGAAACGAAGAAAGCAAACAGCAAGATCAACCTTGGACAAGAAAGGAAAACAAACGAAGGGAAGAAAACACAAGCAACAAACAAGCAGGGATTACCTAAGTTTGCCAAAAAGTGAGTTGTGTAAGAGGTCTGCTATTATTCTATAACGCATACAACAGGAGTATGATCAGACGGGTTTTCTAGCTTACGCAATCTATCATCTACGTAGCATGTTTCCAATTTATCTACAGCTTGTGGTGATAACAGCATATAATCTATTCGCATTCCTTGATTATTTCTGAGTGAATTGCCTTGATAATGCCACCAAGTAAATTGTTGCAAATTTGGGTGAGATATTCTAAACGCGTCTTTAAACCCAAGATTCAAGACTGCTCTTAACTTCTCACGTTCTTTTATATGAAAGCACACTTGGCCATTCAATAAATTTGAATCAAAGACATCAATTTCATCCGGTGCAACATTATAATCGCCAGCTATAATAGTTAACTCTTCATTCTTTAACAAAGTGCTCATCCTTTCATATAGATTATCAAAAAACTTGAGTTTATATTCAAATGCTTGAGAGTCCAGGCTTTGACCATTTGGCACGTATACACTTCCCACCCTTATCTTACTATTGGTATACTTTATCACACACTCTATATAACGTGCTTCTTGATAACCTTCTACGATATCAATCTTAAACTTCTCCAATATTGGATATTTAGATAAAACACAAACGCCATTTCTTGCAACTTGTCCATAGATAGCATATTCATATCCTAACTTTTCTATCTCTGCATAAGGAAATTGCTCTTCCGTACATTTTATCTCTTGCAGCAAAACTATATCTATCTGACTATCAACTATAAAACTACAAAGTTGGTTAACTCTTTTACGTATGGAGTTTACATTCCAAGTTGCAATCTTTAGCATCAGCAATCCTTATTAATTATATCAATTAAACTCTCCCCAGTAGGCAACCTCGATGTTATAATTTTTTTCCATTTGATTAACTTTAAACTATCAGCAATGTTCTTACTCATGGTATATGCAACTGCATTATTCATCACATGAGATAGCCCACTTTTTAGAACTAATGAACAAAATATCCTTGCTGTCTGTGAGGAAAAAAAAGCAACACTATCAATTTTACCATCCAATAGTAAATTTTTACACCTATTAGTTAGATTCCTTTTTATAATTGTTTTATAGAGTACAACTTCTCTTACGTTGAAATCTTCTTCAGATAATCTCTTTTTTAGGTCACATGATACTTCTTGTCCCCTTATATATAAGAACTTTATTGCGTTTGAATAATGAGCTTTTATAAATGATATCAGACCATCAACGTTGCTGTCTGCTGAGATTATATCAGAAAATCCCAAATTTTTTGCAGCCTGCATGGTTGAATTACCAACTGTAATAATCGGAAAGTCATCCTCTTTGCATATTTGACTAAAAGCCTTTACACTGTTTTTACTTGTAGATATCACAACGTCAAATTCGTACGCAGATATATCAGGATTTAAGTACTTTATTGTGAATACTGGTTCTATAAAAACTTTGTATCCATACTTTCTCAATATATTTCTTGTATTGAACGAGTCCAATAAAGGCCTCGTTAATAAAATAGACTTCATTCTGATTTATTTCACTACTAGTAAAATAGTACCCTTTATACACAAATTACTGAATAAAAACTTTTATTTTGATAGCTTGAGCAATTATTCAAGTAATTGATGTGGAAGTAGGAGTACTAAGCGCTCCTACCCCAATAAGCCCACAATTTCTGCTTACACTTTTTTGACGCTAATTACGTTGAACTCTTTTGAATGGCTTCCTTCAGTGGAATTATATAGCTAATATTCCTGTATGAGTTAAATAAGTTAATACTTAAGCTGCTCCTGCAACTAGGGAGTGGTCATCAGTAGGTTTTTCTGCCTGTGGTTCGCTAATCATAGTTCGAACGATATTAGCTGCCATAATAGCACAGCCTAGAATAAAAAAAGGCGTAGAAACAAAATAAATAACAGAAGACTCAAAAAGCGACATAGATGCAATACCTCCTATTAGAAATGAAGCACTGGATGCTATATCAAGACAGATCTTTGTTGGTTTTTTTTGTCCTGCTACACCAAGTTGCTTCTGTAGAAAATGATCCTTTAATGACCATATATTTAAAGCAAACGAAAGTGCACTTAATATAGTGCCGGCAATACTAAAATACAGACTTAAGACAGGAATATTCAAGACCAATGCCGCTATGTATCCAATGAAAGAGATAGTAGATAGTGTAGTAACTAAGCGTTTTGAATAAGTTCGTACCTTCTTTCTGTGGGCTAACTTATTTTTTTCATCATACATAGCATAAATATTACCTAATATGTTATATTATAGCATTAATTAATTCAACAAGCAATATAGAAGCTAAGAGTGCCCGAGAGAAGACTTGAACTTCCACAACTTAAAAAGTTACTAGCACCTGAAGCTAGCGCGTCTACCAATTCCGCCACCCGGGCTTTTTATAGTTTACTATGTTAAAGTTAAATAATATACTTAAACAATTTTTAGTTCAAAGGTAATGCCAAATCTAGATCAAATATTTTTTGCTCAAAACAATGTTAATATTAATAACGTATATAAAATAGTCAATAACGCTTTGAGCAATAGCGATGGTGGTGAGCTGTTTCTAGAATTTTGCCAGTCGGAGTCCTTGGTTTTTGAGGATAACATATTAAAACACATGGACTTGAATACTAGAAGGGGATTTGGTTTAAGGTCTTTTTGTGAAGATAGTACATCTTTCGTTTGTTCTTCTGAGATCAGCGAAAAAGAAATTAGTAATGCTGCTTCTATGGTAAAAAGCTCAGTGTCTTTAAACAAGACAAATTCAATAAATTTAAACGAAGAGACAAAAAGCCTATATTCGAGGATTAACCCTATAAATGAAATGGATCTGAATTCAAAGATTAAACTACTCAATGAGGTTAACGAATATATAAGATCTAAAAATAACTGCGTGAAGCAAGTAAAAATAACTTTAAGTGGAGAATGGCAAGTCGTACAAATAATAAAGGGTGATCACAGATTAAGCGATATCAGGCCTCTGGTACGTTTCAATGTGCTAGTCATTGTAGAAAAGGACGGCCGTACCGAAAGAGGTTCTGCAGGGCATGGTGGAAGGGACCCTTATAGTAAGTTTATTTCTGAGAAAAAGTGGAAAGAAGTTGCAAACCAAGCGTTAGAACAAGCACTGGTAAATCTTGAAGCAATTCCAACTCCAGCCGGAGAAATGACAGTCGTTTTAGGTCCAGGCTGGCCAGGAATATTGTTACACGAAGCCGTGGGTCATGGACTTGAGGGCGACTTCAATCGCAAAAAAGTCTCAGCATTTTCAAATTCTATGGGTAAACAAGTAGCAGCTAGTGACATCACAGTAGTTGATGACGGAACTCTGCCTAATTTGCGTGGCTCTATCAGCGTAGACGATGAAGGCACTCCACCCAGTTATAATATATTGATAGAGGATGGGATCCTCAAAGGATACATGCAGGATCATATGAACGCTAAACTCATGGGTGTGAATCCAACTGGTAATGGTAGAAGAGAAAGTTATAAAAAAGTTATTATGCCGCGCATGACAAACACCTATATGCTGCCTGGAAAACATACACCGGAGGAAATAATATCTAGCGTAAAGAAAGGTCTATATGCAGTAAACTTTGGTGGCGGGCAGGTTGATATAACGTCAGGAAAATTTGTTTTTTCGTCTTCGGAAGCTTACCTAATAGAAAATGGCAAAATTACACAGCCAGTAAAAGGAGCAACACTAATTGGTGATGGGCCAACAGTGCTAAAAAAAGTATCCATGGTTGGCAACGACTTAAAGTTGGACCCCGGTGTTGGCACATGCTCAAAAGATGGACAAAATGTGCCCGTTGGAGTTGGTCAACCAACACTCAAAGTCGACGCAATAACTGTTGGTGGAACTGAGATATAGATAAGGGCTAAAACGGATTCCAGCGCACGGCGCACAGCTGTACAAACATTGTGATTTGGAAGCAATTGCCACCAGTAGGGTGTCATCCCAGTGTCTGGGCACTGCCTTTGTGTTTGAGGCAAAACTGGCTATAACATTTAACACACTGCTTTCGCAAATAAATGTTCGTACAGTTATGTGTCAGCTACTTGGATGACACTTTTGTACTTGATGCAAGATTATATCTTGAAAAAATTAAGTTTTAATGCTATAAAATAATTGTAAATTTTGTCTCCGTGGTAGCTTTATGAATGTTGAAAGTAAAAAAATACATGATACTAAAATAAAATTACCAATATTTCTTGATTATCAATCTACTACTAAAGTGGATCCCCGTGTTTTAGAGGTGATGATACCTTACTTTGGTGAGTTCAGCAATGCACACTCTCGCAGCCATTCATTTGGTTGGACTGCTGAAGAAGCAGTGGAAAAAGCAAGGAAACACATCGCTGATCTGGTGAACGCAGATAGCAAAGAAATTATCTTTACCTCAGGTGCAACTGAGTCAAATAATACAGCAATCAAGGGCGTTGCTCACTTTTATAAAAATAAAGGAAATCATATAATAACTGTCTGCACGGAGCATAAGTGTGTTCTGGATTCTTGTCGGCATCTGGAAAATGAAGGCTTTAAAGTTACATATTTGCCTGTTAAGCAAAACGGAATTATAGATTTATCAAAGCTTGAGGAAGCAATTACTGATAAAACAATCCTGGTTTCAGTGATGATGGTAAATAATGAAATCGGAGTAATTCAGCCTGTCAAAGAAATTGGTGTAATATGTAGAAAGCATAATATATTTTTCCACACAGATGCAGCTCAAAGCTTTGGAAAAGTTCCAATTGATGTTAATGAGATGTGCATTGATCTTATGAGTCTCTCTAGCCACAAAATTTATGGACCTATGGGAATAGGCGCATTATATGTACGTAGAAAGAATCCTCGTGTTAGGCTGATACCACTAATTAGTGGTGGTGGACAGGAAAGAGGCATGCGTTCTGGAACAGTTCCAACACCTCTTGCAGTTGGTTTTGGTGAAACGGCACGTATTGCTAGAGAAGAAATGAAAAAAGAAACAACTAGAGTGGAAAAATTAAGGGATATTTTGTATAATAAGATAAAAGAAGCGTTTCCTGATATCGTTTTAAATGGTGATTATGAAAATAGAATTCCTGGCAACCTAAACTTGAGCTTTCCCTATGTTGAGGGTGAGTCTCTCATCATGGCAATCAAGGATTTAGCAGTAAGTTCTGGCTCTGCGTGCACGTCTGCGTCTCTTGAGCCTTCCTATGTCGTACGGTCGCTAAATAATGGCCATGACCTTGAGCATTCATCAATTAGATTTGGCCTAGGCCGATTTACAACTAAAGAAGAAGTTTTGTATGCAGCAGATCTTGTTGCTAAAAATGTTGGCCGACTGAGAGAAATGAGCCCACTTTGGGAGATGGTACAAGAAGGAGTAGATTTGAACACCGTGAAATGGGACTCTCATTAAATGTATCCGTTCCAACTGCAAATGCACTTTGAAATTACTCTGTAACCGTTCACACTTAATTCTGCAATTCTTCAATCTCACTAATAGAAAGGCCAGTAAACTTAACAATAGTGGTAACATCAACATTATTAGCCAGCATTGCTTTTGCGACTTCAATTTTCCCTTCAATTTTGCCTTCCTCTTTACCGATTTTGATGCCTCTTTCTTCGCCAATTTGGATGCCTTTTTCAGTAGCAAGATCAAGTCTGTATTCAAGAATGGCTTCTTCTTTGCGTAGATCCATTATTCTTTCTTCATACGCTATTAGATCTTTTTCATTCCAGCTAAACCTGTCTCATTCATCGTAGGCTAACTTTATTATTGGTGCTTTTTCTGCTATTTTCCTTAAGTCTTCTTCCGTAGTTTCATCTGCATATTTGAAGAAAAATAACCAACGATCCACTATGCTTGCTAGGCTCTGTGGACAAAAAATATGAAAAGAGAGAAAAAGATGGTAGTTTAGCCTAATAGGTAAAAAATGGAGAAACTACCATATGCAATATTACATCAAAGAGGAAAATTGGAAACAAATTTTAGAGTTCATAAAAAGCGTAAAAGGAATGCACAGCAAAGATGAAAAACGTTTAAGAATATTCATAGAGGCAGTGTGGTACATAGTGCGAAGTGGTTGCCAATGGAGACTTTTACCAAAAACTTATGGTAATTACAGGAGTATACATAAGCGATTTAAAAGATGGTGTGAAAGAGATGTCTGGAAAAAATTGCTTGAATATACTAAACAAGAGCCTGATTTAGAAGTTGCTATAATCGACGGTACGATCATTCGAGCCCATCCATGTTCATCTGGATATACAAAAAACTCCAAGGATCAAGAAGCTTTAGGGAGGAGCAAAGGTGGCTTTACAACTAAAATACATGCGCTTGTCGATGCACTTGGAAATCCACTTAAATTTACTCTGACTCCTGGTCAAAGAAATGAAATTACGCAGGCACAAGTGTTGACCGAAAGTATCTATAACTCTACTGTAGTAGCTGACAAGGGCTACGATAGCAATGCCTTTGTTACAAGTCTTGAAGACAAGGGATGTACAGTAGTTATTCCGCCAAAACGGAATCGAAAAGTGCAAAGGTATTACGATGAGCATATCTACAAAGAACGTCATTTGATTGAGTGTTTTTTTGGTAAAATTAAAAATTTTAGGCGCATTTTTTCCAGATTTGATAAAACTGCTGAGGTTTTTATTGGTTTTCTCAATTTTGTTGGAGCTCTTGTATGGCTTCTCTAAAATTTTGTCCACAGAGCCTAAAATATCATTCAAAAAATGTATGAGAATATTCTTATTTTTTTCAGTGCCAAATATTTTTTTGAAGGTCAAGTCCAGCTTAGGGTCGAGAAACTTAAGACCTGCTGCAAAAGGTGATTGAAAAAATGATGTGAGAGGGGTAGAAGAAGAATAAGCAGATCAAGTAAGGAAAAAAAATGAGCTTTAGTTACTATAATATGAAAAAACACCCAAGAAACTTTCGTAATATAACAGGTTTAAGTATAGAGGAGTTCGAAAAAGTAGTAGAAAAAGTGAGGTCTGGATGGAAAAAACTTGAAAAACAGAAAAAGTGTCATGGTAGAAGATCAAAACTACCAACTCTGGAAGATAAGTTGTTTTGCGTAATTTTGTACTATCGCACTTACATAACACATAGATTTTTAGGATGCCTATTCAATGTGCACAACGCAAATGTATGTAGGTTACTTAAGAGAATAGAGCCATTACTCGCCAAAAAAGTGACTATAACAAAAGATAGAAGTATGACGCCAGAAAAAATACTGAAGATTTTGGCTGATGTTACAGAACAGCAAATACAGAGGCCAGAAGATAGTAAAAAACGGAAGAAATCATATTCAGGAAAAAAAAGAACCAACACTATGAAAACTGAGATTATTATCGAAGAAGGAGGAAGAATTTTATCAGTGTCAAAGTCATACCGTGGTAGAATTAGTGATTTTCGCATAAGGAAACAAGAAAAATATTTACCACTTGATAGCATAAAACATGCTGATTCTGGATATCAAGGTTGGCAAAAATTGCAAAGCAATGTTATAATTCCATATAAAAAGTATCGTAAAAAGCCATTAACTCCAGAGCAGAAAGAGCATAATAGAAGGTTAGCATCATTTAGAATGAGAGTAGAAAATAAGATCCGAGAGATAAAGATATTTAAGATTATGTCGAATGTTTATCGCAATTTTCAGAAAAAATATAACTTGAGGTTCAATATTATTGCTGGTATTGTAAATCTTAAGCACGCCTTTTAGTTAACCTTGATTTTATTCACCCTCCTTTCCTTTTTTTTATCGCTTGATTCGCAGCAGGTCTTATGTTATTTATTGTGATGTAACCGGTAAATAACAATACAATTAAGAACCAACCTATGTACTTTTGCTGAGTATCATTCATAACGTAGTACCTCCGCAGGATCTTGTGCAGCTGCCTGCAATGCAGGAGCAATTGTCGCTAAAAATGATAAGAATAATGCAAGTGCAGAAATGTTCACTACATCTTGAGGAACTAATATCATTGGCAAACTTGAAAAAAAGTATATCATAGGATCAAACAGCTTGACGTTAGTAATGTTTTCTAAAAACACTCTAATATTTTCGATATTGAGAGAAAAAACGACACCTATAATACAGCCAAGACAAGTTCCCGTAAAACCGATTAATAGACCACAAGCGCAAAATATACGCATAATGCTTCCACTTGTTGCACCAAATGTACGCATAATTGCAATCGTGGATTTCTTTTCTTGCACTATCATCATTAAATTTGAGATAATATTAAACGCTGCTACAACTATAATCAAAGTGAGAATTAAAAACATCACATTTCTTTCAGTTTTTAAAGCACTAAAATAATGGCTTTGCTGTGATTGCCAACTTTCAGCTTCCATTCCTATTTCTTTTTCTATAGCATCTGCCAGCTTATCAGCTCTAGTAACGTCGTCTACAAGTACTTCTATATTTTTTATGCTATTTTTATAATTAAAAAAGGCTTGTGCTGATTTTAGAGGCATATATATCAAGGTATTATCATACTCAAACATACCCATATCAAATATTGCTATAACTTTATATTTTTTCATTCGCGGTATTTCACCAAGTAATGCATCAAATTCTTCAGATGATATAAACGTAATTTCGTCGCCATAGTCAACGTTCAAAGCTTCTGCCAATCGTGCTCCTATTATTATCCCTTCATCAAATTTTTTTACATCACCTATAATTACATTATTTATAACGGCAGTACTATCAAGCAAATCTTTAGTTGACATACCTCGCACTACGCTACCTGCAATTTTACCATTTGCTACAATAATAACTTGATCATTGGTCATAGGAGTAGCTTTTAATATACCAGGAATTTTCTCAATAGATTTCGAAACTGTGCAGTAATCTGAATTTATGTTCCTATCAAAATAAACATTAATATGGCCATCAATGCCAAGTATTGAGTCAAGCAACTTTGCTCTGAATCCGTTCATCACAGACATCACCACTATTAGTGTTGCAACTCCAAGGGCAATACCGATAATAGAGAACAAAGTCATTATAGAGCAAAATCTGGCATTTTTCGCTCGCAAATAGCAAGCAGCCATAGTAATTTCAAAGGCAATGGACATTACAAAATATTTTGAGGTTAAACATTATATTTTTGAAACTTCGTATAATTGTAGACTTTTCTTTATTTGAAAACTAGGCTCTGTGGACAAAAAATATGAAAAGAGAGAAAAAGATGGTAGTTTAGCCTAATAGGTAAAAAATGGAGAAACTACCATATGCAATATTACATCAAAGAGGAAAATTGGAAACAAATTTTAGAGTTCATAAAAAGCGTAAAAGGAATGCACAGCAAAGATGAAAAACGTTTAAGAATATTCATAGAGGCAGTGTGGTACATAGTGCGAAGTGGTTGCCAATGGAGACTTTTATCAAAAACTTATGGTAATTACAGGAGTATACATAAGCGATTTAAAAGATGGTGTGAAAGAGATGTCTGGAAAAAATTGCTTGAATATACTAAACAAGAGCCTGATTTAGAAGTTGCTATAATCGACGGTATGATCATCCGAGCCCATCCATGTTCATCTGGATATACAAAAAACTCCAAGGATCAAGAAGCTTTAGGGAGGAGCAAAGGTGGCTTTACAACTAAAATACATGCGCTTGTCGATGCACTTGGAAATCCACTTAAATTTACTCTGACTCCTGGTCAAAGAAATGAAATTACGCAGGCACAAGTGTTGACCGAAAGTATCTATAACTCTACTGTAGTAGCTGACAAGGGCTACGATAGCAATGCCTTTGTTACAAGTCTTGAAGACAAGGGATGTACAGTAGTTATTCCGCCAAAACGGAATCGAAAAGTGCAAAGGTATTACGATGAGCATATCTACAAAGAACGTCATTTGATTGAGTGTTTTTTTGGTAAAATTAAAAATTTTAGGCGCATTTTTTCCAGATTTGATAAAACTGCTGAGGTTTTTATTGGTTTTCTCAATTTTGTTGGAGCTCTTGTATGGCTTCTCTAAAATTTTGTCCACAGAGCCTAAAAAGGACACATTTTAGACTTCTTTGTTGAAATAAAACAGAAACAAAAGTGCTGTTTATTGCAGCTTTTGGGTAATTTAATGGTAAAAATTTTAGAGAGAAATTTTATACACAATCTCTGACATTTTTCCTTAAGTTGACGCCATTGTCTGAACGGATACAACTTAATTTTTAATCTGCAGGAGTCAAGTTGAGAATGTCCAATTTTCCACTTTCTTTATAGCATAACATACTTCAGCGCCTCTTGCTCCTCTTGAAGTCCAATGGGCTTACCACTTATGTGTAAATTAATCGTTAATGTTGTACACGTTCTTTTCTTTTTCTACTCTCTCTTGCTCTTCAATACAATATATAGCAAGCGGATTAGCTTTAAGTCTTTCGACTCCTATTTCTTCTCCTGTTCCATCGCAGTAACCATAAGTGCCTAATTTTATTTTTTCTAACGCCTCCTTAATTTTTTCTTTTCTATCTTTTCGACGCTTGATTAATTCCTCGTTTCCACTATCTCCATCAGAATAGTATGTATCAATACTATTCTCTTCTAGTTCTTGTTTCTCCAGCTCAGCGAGTATTGGCTGTAACTTTAAGCTGAAGTATTCCAGTTGTTTTACGCTCATATATTCTTCATCTTCTGAAGAAGTGTAATCTTCTGGTGACTTTATTTTTGGTAACTTTTCCATAATTGCATTATCAAAAAAATAATAAAACCTATATAATTTATGAACAAAAAATTATACTACCTCAAAGTAAACACTATAATTTATAATAAACATTTAAAAGCCTAGTATGATCGACTCAGTAAAAAAATTAGTAATAGATGATAAGAACTTTACCTATATAGTATGTATTTTTATCATAATGTTAAGTTTGTCTTCATTTACACTTGAAAACAACAATAAACAAGAAGTTATGTTAACATTAACATGGATATGTGCTACATTTGTTTTGCAGATTTCTACAAATAATTTGTTTACATCTGATTATCATGATGGAATATTAGAGCAAATCTTTGTACAGCCACTCTCTTCTAGGCTTATAGTTGCTTATAAAATTTTCGCTCACTGGTTATTATTTGGGTTACCGATTTCAGTAATTTCTTCCATATTCAGCTTTGCAATTCTAGGCAATAGTATTGAACACTCAATAGCAGTTGGAGTGTCTTTATTATTTAATACGCTGATAATCATTAATATTTCAGCTACTGGAAATGCATTGATGATTGGTCAAAACAACTTAGCATCAGGAGTATCGCAAATTCTTGTTTTGCCAATGATAATGCCAACCTTTGTGTATTTTAAAATGCTAACTCAATTTGAAAATTTATCCTTGAATATTTATACACTACTAATCACCATCTTAGTTTTTGTTATTTTGATTGTTAACAGCACCATAACTACTCACATGGCACTAAAATTTGCTGTGGAACAGGATTGAAAAATCTTACTGTTATTCAGTAGACTTCTTGCATAACCTAGGCTCTGTGGACAAAATTTTAGAGAAGCCATACAAGAGCTCCAACAAAATTGAGAAAACCAATAAAAACCTAAGCAGTTTTATCAAATCTGGAAAAAATGCGCCTAAAATTTTTAATTTTACCAAAAAAACACTCAATCAAATGACGTTCTTTGTAGATATGCTCATCGTAATACCTTTGCACTTTTCGATTCCGTTTTGGCGGAATAACTACTGTACATCCCTTGTCTTCAAGACTTGTAACAAAGGCATTGCTATCGTAGCCCTTGTCAGCTACTACAGTAGAGTTATAGATACTTTCGGTCAACACTTGTGCCTGCGTAATTTCATTTCTTTGACCAGGAGTCAGAGTAAATTTAAGTGGATTTCCAAGTGCATCGACAAGCGCATGTATTTTAGTTGTAAAGCCACCTTTGCTCCTCCCTAAAGCTTCTTGATCCTTGGAGTTTTTTGTATATCCAGATGAACATGGATGGGCTCGGATGATCGTACCGTCGATTATAGCAACTTCTAAATCAGGCTCTTGTTTAGTATATTCAAGCAATTTTTTCCAGACATCTCTTTCACACCATCTTTTAAATCGCTTATGTATACTCCTGTAATTACCATAAGTTTTTGGTAAAAGTCTCCATTGGCAACCACTTCGCACTATGTACCACACTGCCTCTATGAATATTCTTAAACGTTTTTCATCTTTGCTGTGCATTCCTTTTACGCTTTTTATGAACTCTAAAATTTGTTTCCAATTTTCCTCTTTGATGTAATATTGCATATGGTAGTTTCTCCATTTTTTACCTATTAGGCTAAACTACCATCTTTTTCTCTCTTTTCATATTTTTTGTCCACAGAGCCTAGAGCCAAACTGTTGTATAATTTACTAAAGTTATCTTTTTTTGGCCCAACCTCAGGCAATTTATCCCCTAAATTTTTAGATAAACTTTTCACTGTTTTTCCTGCATCAATCGCACCTTCTTTTATTTTTCCCCCTGCCTTTCCTATACCTATTCCTACATAACGTGCTCCAATAGCTACAAGCGCTATTAATGTAGCAAGCACAATAAGCGGAGAAAATGCTACTCCTAATACCATTCCAGCAGAAGCTATTCCTATTTTTTCATTTGCAGATGCTGATTTAAAATAATTGACTAGATTATCCAGCGGACCTTTATTATTATTTATAACATTACTTATTGCTTGTTGGTTAACAGATTCTAACGCCTCTTCTATTATTTTTGAGTCAACGGTTTCAGAAGTTAACCCTTTAAGTGCTTCTTCAATGAGTTTTATAAATAATTCTTTATTTACCTCCTTTTGCAAGCCTTGGTCATTAATTGCTAAACCTAAATCTTTGAGGTTCATCTCTCTAACTTGTTCTGATAGGGCTTCAAACAACTTCCCTTTTTCTTCCTGTGGGAACTGTGCAATGCTTTCTATTATATCTGAAATAGCTTTTCTTAGTTCTGGGTAGTCAGTGTCAAAAAACGTACTGTTTGTAGGTGCCATATTCAACTTCATCAACTATCAATATGCCTAATTATATATACTAATTATTAATTATATTATAATAAATATGAGATAATTAATATAATAACCTCTTTCCAAATATAGAATTTGTATTAAAATATCTAGATTACATGAAATTAAGGTACTTTATGGGTGAAAAAAAATTAAAAGCTGCTGTGGTTTTATCAGGGTGTGGTCACCTTGACGGTGCAGAGGTAAGAGAAGCGGTTTTAAGTCTGCTTGTGCTTGATCAGCAGGATGTGGATGTTAAATGCTTTGCACCTGATATCAATATCACACAAGTTATGAATCATAAAACAAAGGAGGCAGTGAAAGAAAAAAGGAATGTGCTTGCAGAATCAGCAAGAATCGCAAGAGGCGAAATATATGACTTAAAAGAAGCCAAAGCTGAAAATTTTGACATGCTAGTTGTACCTGGTGGATACGGGGTTGCGAAAAATTTATCTGACTTAGCTGAAAGTAAAGACATGGTGACAGTAATGCCTGAATTTGAAAGATTAGTTTCAGAATTTTTTGTTACAAAAAAGCCAATAGGAGCGATATGCATATCTCCAGCCATCATTGTTTCAATTTTAAGTAGCAAGATAGGTAAAGAAGAAAGTAAGGTTAAGGTAACTATAGGAGATGACAGAGAACAGTTGATAGAAAGGCTTGGCGGCGAGCACATAAAATGCGATACAGAGTTATCAATAGAAGACGAAGAACATAATGTATTTTCCTGTTCTGCTTATATGCGTAGCGACGAAAGTACGTACTCTGTATATCAAGGGATAAAGCATATGATTGACAGCATGGTAAAAAAGATTAACAAAAAAACTAAACAGCCATTCCTCTAAGATATAGTAATTTAGACTTCCTTACACAATTAACTGTTGAATTTTACATTCTTAGCTGTATTATAGCTAAAGTGCTCTAGGTTTACTGACTATAACGGTATGGCGTAGGGCTTTAGCTCTTTTTTTATAAACGTAAGGTGTTTTATATGTCAGACCTTTTCTATATTGAAACTACGTGTTGTGTGGACGGTCAGTGTGATGTCTATACAGGGGAAGTGAGTTTTAATGATGTCATGTTAGGCAAGTTCAGTCTAAATTCGTGCAGCGGGAAAGAAGCTATGATAAATCTAGACATTATTACATTCGATATTAATATCGCTATTGATGGTCAAAATGGAAAGACAATAAAAAAAGACCTTAAAGGTCTTGAATTTGTAACTAAAGATGATGGTTCTTGGTATATTAATAAGGATTTTGGTGATGATAAATTTGAAGTTGTAGTAAAGCAATCATAATTTTACATCTCAGGTGTAACATTTAGTATAGGCGCTATTCTATTTATAATGTTCTTTACTATAGGCGCAGCAATTATTCCCCCGGTATGGTGCATCCCTTGAGGCTCATCAATAGCAATTAGCACTATGTACCTTGGGTCAAGCATAGTTAGCACTCCTATAAATGATGCTATGTTTGCATCTTTGCTATATTTACCATCTACAACTTTTTCCGCCGATCCAGTTTTTCCTCCTATTGAATATGCCTTTATTTTTGCTTTTCTGCCAGTGCCATCTGTTACTGCTGCGCGTAATAATTTTCTCATTTCCCTGGAGGTTTTTCTTGAGATAATTTGCTCTCCTATGCTTCTTTTATTCAATATCAAGGTTGCGTTATGAAATATTCCATTGTTGATTAATGCTGCTGCAGTTTGTGCAAGATGTATAGGAGTTACAGCTATGCCATAACCATAAGATGCTGTTATTAAAGTGTTTTCACTCCATTTATCCGGGATTATCGGTGTAGATTTTTCTGGTATTTCTATTTTCAAAGGAGAAAATAGCTTCATAGCTTTAAAGTATTCTACCTGTTTTTCAATACCTAGTTTGACTGCAATTTTTGCTGCACCAATGTTGGATGATTTTACAAATATATCTTGCACAGTAATTTTTGGAATTTTAGATTTATGAAAATCCTGAATTTTATACTTTCCAATGGTGATTGGTGTTGATACGTCATATAAATCGCTAGTTTTTGTAGCGTTCGCATCAAGCGCTGCGGCTATTGTAAAGTATTTTAATACCGACCCCATCTCATATACCCCAAGACTGGCGCGATTAAACTTTTGTACGTCTTCTGCCTTATTCTGTAAGTTGGGATTAAAATCAGGTAGGCTGACCATCGAGATAACTTCACTATTTCTCACATTTAAAACAATTCCTACTCCGCCAAGTGCCTGATATCTGCTTACAGCTTTAGTTAGCTCTTCATGCACTATGCTTTGCACTCGTGTATCTAAGGATAGTTGAACATATTGATCAGCAGAGCGTGACCATCCCTGTTGGATGACAGAAGATTGTGCAGAAGCTTGGTCTGGTGTCATTCCAGTGCACTGACACTGGAATCCAGTTTTATGCGCAATTTCATCACAAACATTGTTTTTGACATATGTTTCTGGAATCCGTTGTTCATCACGTAATTTGTCAGTATTTTTATATCTGGATCCCAGTGTCACGCACTGGATCTGTTGTGTGGGGAGTTGCTGTGTAGGAATTGCTTTCAAGTTGCAACATTCATACAACTGTATATCAGGTACTTGGATAACAGAATGTTGTTTGTTTTTACTTATATATGCCTCAACTCCTGCAATACCGTTGCCATCTATGTCAGTGTAACCAAGCACGTGTGAAAATAAATTACTGTGAGGATATATACGTTTTACATCGTTATAGAAGTTTATTCCTGGCACGCCGGCGTTTTTTATTGCTAACAGTTCTTTTGGAGTTAAGTGCCGCTTTATCCAAGCAAATTTCTTTTCTGAAGTAAGTACTCTATATAAGTTCTTGTATTCGAGGTCATGCAAAGTAGAACACAGTTGTGCTGCTATACTTTCCGGATTCTTTACTTTGGTTGCATCTATATATAATGATGTTGTGGGCACATTTGTTGCTACTACCACTCCATTTCTATCTAAAATATCGGGTTGTTTATGTACTATATTATCTTTTCTAAAATTTTCTGAAGTAGTAAGTTGATCAAATGTGAAAGAGAATATGCGAAAAATAATTATTATATAAAATATAAATAGTGGTACTATAAAATATAGTGAGCGGAGCTTATTTTTAAGTAATGCTTGCATATTTACTTGATTTGACAAAAATGGAAATCATTTTAGCTGAACCACGAGGTTTTTGTGCCGGGGTAAAAAGAGCTGTGGACATATTAGCTATTACTTTAGAAAAATACAAAAACGAGCGCCAAGTTTATGTGCTACACGAAATTGTTCACAATAAATATATAGTAGAGGACTTTAAGAGACAAGGAGTGGTTTTTGTGAACAGTATCGAGGAAATTGAAGATAATGGAGGAATACTGATCTTCAGCGCGCACGGAGTATCAAAAAATATAGAAGATGAGGCAAAAAGAAAGGGTATTCAAGTGATTGATGCAACATGTCCTTTAGTCAGCAAAGTGCATAAAGAGGCAAAAAGGTATGAAAACGGTGGTAAAGAACTAATTCTCATTGGGCATGAAAACCATCCAGAAGTTAAGGGAATTAGAGGAAGAGTAAATAATCCTATCATTTTAGTGCAAACTGTGCAGGACGTACGCAATTTAAAAGTTAAAGATCCAGATAATTTATCTTATGTTACACAAACCACGTTAAGCATCGACGACACCCGTGAAATTATTGTTGCTCTGAAGCTCAGGTTTCCAGGCATAACAGGTCCAGATTTAAAGGACATATGCTATGCAACGCAAAACAGACAAAATGCTGTTAAAAAGCTAGCTGAAATTGTAGACATGGTGTTAGTTGTAGGAAGTAAAAATAGCTCAAATTCAAACCGCTTATTAGATCTGTGCACTGCCAGAGGAAAAAAAGCCTACTTGATTGATAATTATAGCTGTGTGAATAAAAGCTGGTTTCAGGGCGTAGAAAAGATAGGAATCACCGCAGGTGCTTCCGCTCCTGACATATTAGTTGATGAATTAATAGACTACCTAAAAGTAAACCTGAGTGTAAAAATTTCAGTTATGCCAGGTGGTATTACTGAAAATGTTCAGTTTAAAATACCAAATCTGGTTTAAAACACAACTTATCTACTAAGCTTCTCTTGAAATCACACAAATCAGCATCTATAGCTAAGACGTCACACCGCGATTCATTAGACCTCTTGCATAACCATATAACAAACTTTTATTGGGAATAGAAACGAAAAAATTACTTTACAAGCTTCGCCAGCCCCCTTATCATTGTACTGAAGGTATTCAGTTATCTTCATCTGTGCAGATTAAACAGCAAGAAAACAACGTAGTTGGCGTCTTATTTTTAATTTTTTGCACTATGTGCACCTTATGTCTTCACAACATTTCTGGGTTTTTACCTATATAAGCTGAAACGCGCTTATAAGTCGTTTAAGACAGTATAGTACGCCAGTTTGCAGGATTAGAGAGTGAACACTAATTACCACGGGGTTTCTTTTGCCTTTTTTTCTGCTTAGTAAATTTCTTAAACATTTAAGCTAAGGTTAGTTGCACTTAAAAGCAGCTAAATTGCAGCGTTTAAGACTTAAAAAAACGCCAATACAGAAAATAGACAATGACCAGGGCTTCTTTTGCCTTTTTTTTCGTTTGGTAAATTTCTTAAATGTTTACGGCTAATATGAAGCTAAGTACGAACTTTGTTAAACACAACAAATGGTGTCATTCCAGTCTGGAATCCAGGAAAAAGAATGGTGTCATCCCAGTGCCCAAACACTGGGATCCAGTTTTCTTTACAAATTCACCAAAAGTGTTTCATTCTATAACATAAAACCCATACTCACCAAATCCAATGCATTACTTGCAATTAAGTTTCCTGGATCTCAGTGTCTGGGCACTGGGATAACAAAGGAGGACGTTATTCCAGTGCCAAGCACTGACCATTTCTGGTCTCTTAAATTGCAACTAATCTAAGTATTAAAAAATTTACCAAGCGAAAAAAAAGGCAAAAGAAGCCCGATGGTTGGCTAGGCTCTGTGGACAAAAAATATGAAAAGAGAGAAAAAGATGGTAGTTTAGTCTAATAGGTAAAAAATGGAGAAACTACCATATGCAATATTACATCAAAGAGGAAAATTGGAAACAAATTTTAGAGTTCATAAAAAGCGTAAAAGGAATGCACAGCAAAGATGAAAAACGTTTAAGAATATTCATAGAGGCAGTGTGGTACATAGTGCGAAGTGGTTGCCAATGGAGACTTTTACCAAAAACTTATGGTAATTACAGGAGTATACATAAGCGATTTAAAAGATGGTGTGAAAGAGATGTCTGGAAAAAATTGCTTGAATATACTAAACAAGAGCCTGATTTAGAAGTTGCTATAATCGACGGTACGATCATCCGAGCCTATCCATGTTCATCTGGATATACAAAAAACTCCAAGGATCAAGAAGCTTTAGGGAGGAGCAAAGGTGGCTTTACAACTAAAATACATGCGCTTGTCGATGCACTTGGAAATCCACTTAAATTTACTCTGACTCCTGGTCAAAGAAATGAAATTACGCAGGCACAAGTGTTGACCGAAAGTATCTATAACTCTACTGTAGTAGCTGACAAGGGCTACGATAGCAATGCCTTTGTTACAAGTCTTGAAGACAAGGGATGTACAGTAGTTATTCCGCCAAAACGGAATCGAAAAGTGCAAAGGTATTACGATGAGCATATCTACAAAGAACGTCATTTGATTGAGTGTTTTTTTGGTAAAATTAAAAATTTTAGGCGCATTTTTTCCAGATTTGATAAAACTGCTGAGGTTTTTATTGGTTTTCTCAATTTTGTTGGAGCTCTTGTATGGCTTCTCTAAAATTTTGTCCACAGAGCCTAGGAGATCCAGTACCTACATCAACTAACGAAATCCCTGGACAAGAAGATGGTACTCAAACTACCACCAGGCAGCAAGAACCGAATCCAATTCCAACACCTACACCGGTGCCAACGCCGAACCTAACACCAACACCGAATCCAATTCCAACACCTACACCGGCGCCAACGCCAGGACTGACACCGGATCTAACACAAGATCCAATTCTAACACCTACGCTGGTGCCAACACCGAATCTAACACCAACACCGAATCCAGTGCCAACACCAGAACCAGTGCCTTCAGTAGCTAACAACAAATCTGAGCAGGTGAATGATACTCAAACCAATGGCGGGTTGCCTAATAATTCAGGCAAAAATAATGCTATTCCACAAAATACAAAAAGTAGTAAGCTGCCTGTTATAGCTGCTTCTGCACTTGCAATAGCTGGTATTATTTCAGGGGTGGCTGTTGCAGTTTACTTGGAAATGTTAGCGGTAGGAATAGCAGTTGGAGCTGGTTGTCTTATTGTAGCTATAGTTACCTACTGCTATAGGCCTAAAACCTTAATTGAAAACGATAAGGTCGAAAAGGTTGATGATATGCAAAAAAGTACACCTTGCTGTAGCTGACGATGAATAAATATAGTAGTCTATCGTTTAATAATTTATTATAATTATGTTAATTATTAGTGAATAAAAACTTGGTAAACTACGAAGAAATATTCTTGAATAAAATAAAAGATATAAAAGATGAGGGGCGCTACCGTGAATTTACGCACTTTGCGTCATTACCAGGTAGGCTCCCCCACATTATGGACTATGAAAGAAATAGGGAAGTAATAGTCTGGTGCAGTAATAACTATTTGGGAATGTCACAAAATGAGAGTGTAATTGCCGCTATCCAAAATTCATCTGTTGGTGCTGGAGGAACAAGAAATATATCTGGTACAACAAAAGAGGTTGTCGAACTTGAAAAATCCTTAGCTTGTTTGCATAAAAAAGAGGCTGCTTTAACTTTTGCTTGTGGCTACCTCGCTAACCAGACAACACTTAGCACTTTATCGTCTGTTATTCCGGGCGTAGTAATTTTTTCAGACGAGAAGAACCATTCTTCGATGATAGAAGGCATAAAATCAGGAAAAAGGCCAAAACATATATTTAAACACAATGATGTTAATCATCTAGAGCAGTTACTCAAGTCTATAGACAAAAAGACACCAAAAATAATAGCACTTGAATCCGTATATTCAATGGATGGCGATATAGCGCCGCTTGAAGCGATATGTGATCTTGCAGATCAACATAATGCAATTACCTATTTGGATGAGGTGCACGCAGTTGGCATGTATGGTTCACATGGTGGCGGAATTGCAGAAAGAGAAGGTCTGATGGATAGAATAACCGTTATTCAAGGTACACTATCAAAGGCTTTTGGAGTGATGGGTGGGTATATAGCGTCTTCAAAGAGCTTGGTAGATGTAATAAGAAGTTCCGCTCCAGGATTTATTTTTACCACTGCTATGTCGCCTGTTTTAGCAGCGGCAGCAAAGGCAAGCGTTGAGCACCTAAAATCGAGCAACATTGAAAGGGAAAAGCAAAAGCAAGTCGTTGAAAAAGTAAAAAACTCACTGAGAAATGCAGGAATTAACTTCATTCCAACAGAAACTCATATAATTCCAATAATAATTGGCAACTCAGAGTTATCCAAAAAAGCATCAAAATTATTATTTGATGAGTATGGAATATATGTTCAACATATAAATTACCCGACAGTTCCAAGAGGAACTGAGCGTTTCCGTATTACCCCTACACCTTATCATACCGATGAAATGATAGAACATTTAACAGAGTCTCTTGTAAAAGTTTTCGAAAAGCTGTCTATTTCTGTAGCCTGTTTGCAATATCATCAGCAATAATTAACCCATTATTTTCTGTTAACCTTCCACCGCTTTCTTGCAGGAAAAGCTTACCGAGTAAAGCCTTATATTGATTAATTCCAGAGTAAATTATTCCACTGTGCCTTCCTGCCGCAAGGTATGCAAAGCCTAAAATTGTTGAACCTATGGAGCGTACATTACTATTGCCAGGCAGCAATTTATTTAACAAATTACCACTTACATCTATTAGACCCCCTTCACGGCTTTTCACTCGCATTTTTACATGACGAGATCTAAAATCCTCAAGAAAAGCACCTTTCTTTTCTTCTGCCCAAAAAGTTTCTCTAAGAGCCGGAGCATCAATTACAGCTGCCACAACTTTATTTTTATGAATGAGACAGACTGATACTGCAAAATAAACCATGCAACTAGAAAAGTTCTCCCTGCCCTCTATAGGCATAATAAACCAGGTATAAGTGTTATCTTTTACTTCTTGATCAGTATCATCTTCAAAAATAAAACCATAGTCTCGTTTGTAGTCGTGCAAGCAATCGTATATGGTTTGCTTGGATTTTGAATAAGTTTTATTAATAAAGTCTGCTGATTTAACATTAGAAATTTGCAATTCATTAAAATCGCGCATAAGCTGCTTGGAAGCATTACGCACAGAATCAAGCATCACATTAATTCGTGGTGATGAGAGGGACATTCTTCCTTTTACTCTTTCACTCTTTCATAATAGCTGTCACCTGGAGTATATACTACAATTTTATCCTCTTCTTTTATAAATTGAGGCACGTTAACGCGCATTCCGTTTTCCAAAATTGCAGGCTTATAAGAAGCAGTAGCAGTTTGTCCTTTAATAACAGACTCTGTTTCTTTCACAGCAAGTGTAACATAATCAGGCACATGCGCAGAAATTATTTTGTCTTGATAAGCTACAACTTTAATTTTCATGTTATCCTGTAAATAAATTTTTTTTTCTCCCAATAAGTCCAAATTTATAGTGATTTGCTCGTAATTACTTGGATGCATAAGATTTACAATGTTTCCTTCAGTGAAAAGGTAAACATATTCCTCTTCATCTAAAATTGCCCTTCTGATTGTTGCATCAGAACGAAATCTTTCATAGTGTTTTGCTCCGGTCTTGATATTTTTCATTTCAGCTTGTATGTATGCACCACCTTTACCAGGTTGAGTATGCATAATACCTACAACCAAAAATAATCCGCCGTTATGTTCCAACACCTGACCTGGTCTAATATCGTTAGCTCTTTCTGCCATAATTACATTTTTAGTTTGATCTTACAATTATAAATAGCTTTATATAAATATCAAAGTCTTTATTAGTCAATAAATTCTGGTATATTTAATACTATATACCTCCCCTTTATATTTATATGTGGAAATATCTCTTTAGTGAAAGACAGCATAATACGTTTTTTTGTGCTGATAACTAAAATTTCTAATATATCCCCTGAGCCGAAATTATACACAGATTTTACATAGCCATATAATTCATTACTTTTCAGCCTTACTTCCATATCTACAAGGTCACTTTGGTAAAATTCATCCTCATCATTTAGCTCTGGTAACTTGCTTCTTTCTATATATAGCTTCTTATTCCTTAAAAGCTCTGCTTCATTACGGGAATTTACTCCGCTTATTGTAGCTATTACTAAATTATCACCTATGACGGATACTGAGTCTATTTTATAATTCTCATCACCACTTATTAGCTTACCATATAAGGAGATATTTTCAGGCTTTTCAGTAAAGGTTTTTACTTTAACAGCTCCTTTAATTCCGTGAGGAGAGGTAATAATTCCTAAGCATACCAGATTGTCGTTCATATTAATGCAAGTATCTAATCAGAAGATTTCTCAGATAAATATTGAGTCAAAATCTCGATGCCTTCATCAATCTCTTTTTCGGTGATAATGAGTGGAGGTAAAATTCTCACAACGTTATCTGATGTTACCCCAACAGTAAGCAAGCCGCGATGACTTAACTCTTCTGCAAACTTTTGATTGTCTGCTTTCACTTTTATTCCAAGCATTAACCCTTTCCCTCTTACTTCCTCTATTATTGGAAATTTACTTGCTAAGTCTTCTAGTTTATTTTTTAAGTATTTACCTCTAATTTCAACATTTTTCAAAAAGCCGGGGCTGAGCAATTCTTCGAGCACAGCATTACCTACTGAGGTTGCAAGCGGATTGCCACCAAAAGTGGAACCGTGCATACCAACTGCCATATATTTAGCAGCCTTTTCAGTTGCAAGACAAGCCCCCAGCGGAAACCCCCCGCCTATTCCCTTTGCAAGAGCACATATATCAGGTTCCACTCCTATATGTTCGTATGCGAATAATTTTCCTGTCCTACCAGCACCGCATTGTACGCAATCAAAAAATAACAATATGTCATTTTCATCACACAGCCTTCTTAGTTCTTTCATAAAGACTTCATTCATTACTTTGATACCACCTTGCCCTTGTATTGGTTCTATTAATATAACGCCTATACCACTTGAAATTGCTTTCTTTACGCTCTCAATATTGGGCTCGATGTTATCACACCAATCAATGTAGGGATTTAGTAATTCAGAAAATTTCTGTTTATCGTTTGTAGCACAAGTTAAAAAGGTTCTTCCATGAAATGCACCATGAAATGTTAAAATTCTGTGACGATTTTTATTGCCTTTTCCATTTTGATAGATCCTAGCAATCTTAAGTCCACATTCTACTGCCTCTGATCCAGAATTTGAGAAAAATACAGTGTCAGCGAAACTATTGTTTATTAATTTTTCTGCAAAATTATTGGCAGCAGGTATATTATAGGTATTTGATATATGCCATAATTTTTCTCCTTGCAATTTAAGAGCACTAATTAATCGCGAATTAGTGTGACCTAAGCTACTAACGGCTATTCCGGAGTGAAAATCTACGTAGCGCTCACCATCAACATCATATAGGTAGATACCTTTGCCATGAGAAAAATTTATATTAACAGGAGAATAAACTGGCAAAATAGGAGAAATTGTCATAAAATATTATATGCTAAATTTTATTATTAATAACATAAAAACCGTTGTTTCACAATAAGAAGGATATGTATAAGCTAGGTAAATTGATGTTTTCTGCGTTGAAGAAAAACAAATACACAAAAGTTATTGTATTACTCTCATCGATCTTTATGATTTTATTCAGTGTGATATATTGTAATCATTTACTAAGGAGTAATTTCCTTTCTTCTTACCGTGATTCAAGTGTAAACTTAAAAAGCGTACTGGAAAATGGCATAATAAAAAAATACCATTATTTACTAATAGAAAAGCATCACATTAAATACAAAAATTTTGACTACATAAACCAACTAGTAAAACTACGTGCTGAATTATTACAATCAGTGAGCAAAGTAAAGGATTTCAGCTTAATACTGTATGATCAAAACGGCAGAATAATATTCAGTAATTTTAACACTCAAGATTATGATTATGAACAGTTACTTACAAACGATGAAATTGATAAACTATTAAGTAACCAAGAAATATTTTATACTACAGGAAATACATCAACTTCTATTTTCCCTATATTCCATGAAAATAGCGTTAAACCGTCGTTTTTTTTGAAGATTCTTCGAAACTACAATAATTCTTATGTTATAGCATATGGCCTGTTTTTAACATTTTTGGGCCTATTATTAATAATCTTAATATTAATAATGTTCTATTTGCACTTTTCTAATACCCAAATGCTAGCCAAGCAACATAAAACTAACATTGAATTACAGCAGATAAAAGAGACATTAGAGCAAGAAAATGCAAACAAGCTAAAGTTTTTTGCAAGCGTTACACATGAATTACGCACACCTCTTAATGCTATTATTGGATTTGCGGAGTTGATCAAAAATAAAACTTTAGGTTCAATGGATAATTCTCAATACAAGGAGTATGCAGACGATATATATAATGCAGGAACACACTTACTTACCTTAATTAATGATGTGCTCGATTTTTCTAAAGCTGAATCAAGTAGTTTAACAGTAGAAAAAGTGAAGTTTAACCTGAACAAAATAATGGATTCATGCGTAAATATGCTATTACCTAAATTAAAAGAAGCCGGGATTAATTTAAAAAAAGAGATGACTAATAAACAATTATTAGTCATTGCAGATCCCAAGAGAATGAAACAAGTTATAATAAATTTATTATCAAACTCAATCAAGTTTACTCCCAAAGATGGTTTAATAAGAATGGTGATAAAAGAAAATATAGAAAAAAACTTATTAACTATTGAGTTTCATGACAATGGAATAGGAATAATGCAGCAGGACATATATAAAGTTATGTCTGTTTTTGGCCAAGCAGATTCGGGGTATAGAAACGAAGGTACGGGCATCGGATTACCGCTAAGCAAGAAATTAGTAGAGTTAATGGGTGGAACTTTTGACATTAAAAGTGAAGCGAAACTTGGTACTACGATAACATTGAACTTCTTTTATGAAGAACAAACATGTGAAGATTCGATTGATTTTTAATAGGATCTATTTGATATGGCCTTACATCAGACGAAAACCACACTTTATCAAAAGCGGCAAGCCGAGAAGGTAGGCAGAAATTCATCAATAAGCCCCCATCAAGAATCTTATCTGTTAGCTATATATAAAATTTGATACTCTGACTACAATATACTACTATAGATGGAAGTGTTATTAATGGAGCAAGGTATGGAATTAGCAGTAGGAAATAATGCACCCGATTTTAGCTTGCCAGCAGATTCTGGTGAAAATTTATCACTGAGTGAATTTTTTGATAAAAAAAATGTAGTTCTTTATTTTTATCCTAAAGACGATACTCCGGGTTGTACAATGGAGGCAAAAGGCTTTAGAGATAAAATAGATGATTTTTCTTTCCTTGACACAGTGATAATTGGTGTATCAAAAGATAGTGTTAGATGTCACACTAACTTCAAAGCAAAATATTCTCTGCCGTTTTCTTTAGTTTCTGATGAGAATGCTGAAATGTTGGGAAAATATGGTGTTTGGGTAGAGAAAAGTATGTTTGGCAAAAAGTATATGGGAATAGAACGCACTACTTTTTTAATAGATAAAAAAGGTAAAATAGTGAAGATCTGGAAAAATGTAAAAGTTAGTGGACATGTTGATGAGGTTCTGGAAGAAGTAAAGAGAATATAAACTAAAGAATAGGTTAATGGCTACCCATTGCTACATAAAAAAGCTGAAATTACATAATTTTCGTAGCCACTCAAACTTTGAACTGGATTCAGATGATAGCTCAGTTGTAATAACTGGCAAAAACGGTATTGGTAAAACTAATATACTTGAAGCAATCTCGTTGCTTGCTAAAAGCAATGGAATGAAAAAAGCAAAAGCCAGTGAGATACAAAATAGATTCAGTAATGAAGATTTGGTAGTGCACTATGATTTTTTTAATGGGATGGATTTTAATTCAATTGGTATCGCAAAGAGTTTTGATAAGAAACTAATACAAATTGATGGAAAAACGCAATTGAGTTATTCATCTTTGTATAAGATATCCAATGTAATATGGCTGATTCCACAAATGGACTATGTTCTTCTTAATTCTCCAAGTGACAGATTAAAATTTTTAGACCGTATAGTCTCACTGTTTGAGGAAAATTACACTTGCTGCTACATGAAACACAGAAAAGCTAAACGTGAGCGAAGTAAACTGTTGAGAGAGAACACCTTGGACGAAAATTGGCTCTCTAGTCTTGAAAACATAATGGCCGTTAATGCAGTTAGTATTTTACGTATGCGATCGTCTGTTTTAAAGACACTACAAGACACAATTGATAACCATTCCAGTGAGTTTTTTCCGAAGGCAAGTTTGAAATTCAGCAGCCAGCTAACTTTGGACGATACTGCAGAATATTTTCAGAATCGTCTAAAGGAAAACAGAGAAAAAGATTCATTGACTGGTGGAGTAACCTTTGGTGTGCATAACGATAATTTTCGGGTTTTTTGTCAAAAAAGAAACGTACCAATAAATCTATGCTCCACTGGAGAACAAAAGTTATTACTGCTTTCTATTATTTTATCCAGTGTAAAAGCAAGGTGTATTCATTACAATAAGGCACCACTTCTTCTACTTGATGATATAATGTCTCATCTGGATAAACATTACAGAAAGGCGTTAATGGAGGAAGTGTTAAGTATTCAATGTCAAACTTGGATAACTGATGTAAATCAAGATAATTTCAATAGCTATCTTTATTCTTTCAAGTTTTTTGAATTATCAAATGAATAGTACCTCTTTCAAAGCTCATACAGGCAACTCCCAATTGTAAATTCCGGCAATTAAACCTCAAACCAAAACATTTCTGTTTTTTTTACTTTAAATTAAATGCAAAAGTTACTTTACAAACTTCGCCAGTCTCCTTATCATGAAACTGAAGCTATTTATTTATCTTCGCAATCTCTGCAGTGGATTAATGACAAAAAACTTAATGTATTTGGCGTAAATCATGCTTAATTTTTGCACTATGTGCACCTCATGTCTTTATAAAACTTCTAGGTTTCTACCTATATAAGCTGAAACGCGCTTACAAAGCGTTTAAGACAGCAAAAAACGTCAAATTGACAAGGGAGAATTTGAATGCTAGTCACCCTAGGCTCTGTGGACAAAAAATATGAAAAGAGAGAAAAAGATGGTAGTTTAGCCTAATAGGTAAAAAATGGAGAAACTACCATATGCAATATTACATCAAAGAGGAAAATTGGAAACAAATTTTAGAGTTCATAAAAAGCGTAAAAGGAATGCACAGCAAAGATGAAAAACGTTTAAGAATATTCATAGAGGCAGTGTGGTACATAGTGCGAAGTGGTTGCCAATGGAGACTTTTACCAAAAACTTATGGTAATTACAGGAGTATACATAAGCGATTTAAAAGATGGTGTGAAAGAGATGTCTGGAAAAAATTGCTTGAATATACTAAACAAGAGCCTGATTTAGAAGTTGCTATAATCGACGGTACGATCATCCGAGCCCATCCATGTTCATCTGGATATACAAAAAACTCCAAGGATCAAGAAGCTTTAGGGAGGAGCAAAGGTGGCTTTACAACTAAAATACATGCGCTTGTCGATGCACTTGGAAATCCACTTAAATTTACTCTGACTCCTGGTCAAAGAAATGAAATTACGCAGGCACAAGTGTTGACCGAAAGTATCTATAACTCTACTGTAGTAGCTGACAAGGGCTACGATAGCAATGCCTTTGTTACAAGTCTTGAAGACAAGGGATGTACAGTAGTTATTCCGCCAAAACGGAATCGAAAAGTGCAAAGGTATTACGATGAGCATATCTACAAAGAACGTCATTTGATTGAGTGTTTTTTTGGTAAAATTAGAAATTTTAGGCGCATTTTTTCCAGATTTGATAAAACTGCTGAGGTTTTTATTGGTTTTCTCAATTTTGTTGGAGCTCTTGTATGGCTTCTCTAAAATTTTGTCCACAGAGCCTAGAGAGAAATTTTATACACAATCTCTGACATTTTTCCTTAAGTTGACGCCATTGCCTGAACACTTACCTAATGATGAAGCTATCGAAAACATAGCAAAGAGACTTCAAAAATCTATAGACGATGCAAAAAAGCACAAGGTCATGTTTAGTGTTGATGTATTCCAAGGAGAAAAAAGTCATCAATAATAGATTATTCGATACTGATCTTATACCACCTCATGGAGCAAGATAAAAATGTTACTGAGACTGGAAAAGAAAAACTACGGCCTCTTATGTTAAGACCTGCTGCGAATCAAGCGATAAAAAAAAGGAAAGGAGGGTGAATAAAATCAAGGTTAACTAAAAGGCGTGCTTAAGATTTACAATACCAGCAATAATATTGAACCTCAAGTTATATTTTTTCTGAAAATTGCGATAAACATTCGACATAATCTTAAATATCTTTATCTCTCGGATCTTATTTTCTACTCTCATTCTAAATGATGCTAACCTTCTATTATGCTCTTTCTGCTCTGGAGTTAATGGCTTTTTACGATACTTTTTATATGGAATTATAACATTGCTTTGCAATTTTTGCCAACCTTGATATCCAGAATCAGCATGTTTTATGCTATCAAGTGGTAAATATTTTTCTTGTTTCCTTATGCGAAAATCACTAATTCTACCACGGTATGACTTTGACACTGATAAAATTCTTCCTCCTTCTTCGATAATAATCTCAGTTTTCATAGTGTTGGTTCTTTTTTTTCCTGAATATGATTTCTTCCGTTTTTTACTATCTTCTGGCCTCTGTATTTGCTGTTCTGTAACATCAGCCAAAATCTTCAGTATTTTTTCTGGCGTCATACTTCTATCTTTTGTTATAGTCACTTTTTTGGCGAGTAATGGCTCTATTCTCTTAAGTAACCTACATACATTTGCGTTGTGCACATTGAATAGGCATCCTAAAAATCTATGTGTTATGTAAGTGCGATAGTACAAAATTACGCAAAACAACTTATCTTCCAGAGTTGGTAGTTTTGATCTTCTACCATGACACTTTTTCTGTTTTTCAAGTTTTTTCCATCCAGACCTCACTTTTTCTACTACTTTTTCGAACTCCTCTATACTTAAACCTGTTATATTACGAAAGTTTCTTGGGTGTTTTTTCATATTATAGTAACTAAAGCTCATTTTTTTTCCTTACTTGATCTGCTTATTCTTCTTCTACCCCTCTCACATCATTTTTTCAATCACCTTTTGCAGCAGGTCTTTAGAAATGTTTAATCTAGTTTCAACAGGCACTGATGTGAGCCAAGAAGTTCGGAGATTATTGCCAGAAGATATACTGAAAGAACGCGGCGAATATTTGTCACGTCTAAAACAAATTGTAAGTGATAGTATTGAAAATGACAAAAAAAAAGAAATTGTAGTAGAAAGAGATAATAAATTTTATTATGTACAGTGTCCAGAAAAAAAGTGTGATCACTCCTGCAAAATTTATGAACTCCCCGGAATTTAAGGACTTAGAATATGGTGCATTGCGAATAGGAGAAGGAGATAATCTAATCTGAATAAAAAGCTGGCAATATCATGATATGCAAGGCAAAGTAAAAATGACCTTTAGGGTAGGCGATGAAAAGATCGAAATGATTTTATCTTCTGAAAAAGCTGAAAGTTTTGGTAAAATAATGGTACATATGGATGACAAAAGTTGTGAAATCTTCTCAAAGTAACTAAAAGAGCTAGAAAAAGAACCTCGTATAAGCAAGGTTGTTGAAGCTGCTAAAAGTTTTGCACAAACGAAAAGCAGTGCAGTTAGTCCACCTCTTTCTAATATGAAAAGTGTTGACACATCGCAACATTTTCAAAGTAGTGACCATGAATCACCAGAGCATTAACAATTATCATACATACATTGTTGCATATAGCAATAGTGTATGTGTATAGTTAGTAGGGTTTGTAAACTTAATAAAGTCTACAACTAATTTGAAAACTACTTTATTGTATGCAAGACTTTAAAATACTAGAAAATCTAAAAACCAAAGCACTAGAAGCTGAAAAAGGAGGCGGTTCTGACAGGATTACCAAACAACATGAAAAAGGGAAATTAACTGCTAGAGAAAGGCTCAGTATATTGCTCGATGAAAGTTCTTTTGCAGAATATGATAAATTCGTAAAACATCATGCAAATGATTTTGGCATGCAAAATGCTAATTTTTTAGGTGATGGGGTAGTGATTGGTCATGGTACTATTTATGGCAGAAAAGTTTTTGTTTATTCTCAGGATTTTACTGTCTTTGGTGGTTCACTTGGTGCGTCACATGCAAAAAAAATATGCAAAATTATGGATATGGCAATTAATGCCAGAGTTCCAATTATCGGACTAAATGATTCTGGTGGAGCCAGAATTCAGGAAGGAGTAAATTCTCTTGCTGGTTATGGAGAAATTTTTCAAAGAAACGTAAATGCATCGGGTGTTATACCACAAATTTCTTTAATTATGGGCCCATGTGCAGGAGGTGCAGTTTATTCCCCAGCATTAACTGACTTTACTTTCATGGTGAAAAACAGTTCATATATGTTTATAACCGGGCCAGATGTAGTAAAAAAGGTTACCTACGAAGATGTAAGTTTCGAAGACCTCGGTGGAGCAAAAATTCATACAAGCAAAACAGGAGTAGCGGATTTTGCATTCAATAATGATGTTGAAATGCTGCTAAAAATGCGTGAATTCTTTACTTTCTTACCAGCAAATAATCAAGAATCACCAAAATCTGCACCAATCTGTAATGATGTTGACGACATTGATGAATCCTTAAACACTCTAATTCCTACCAATCCTAATACTCCTTATGATATGTATGAACTCATTGAAAAAGTTTGTGATGAAAGGAATTTCTTTGAACTGAAACCTGATTTTGCTCGTAATATCATAACTGGTTTTGGTAGAATTGGAGGAAATACTGTCGGTATTGTTGCAAATCAACCTATGCACCTTGCAGGATGTTTGGATATTGATTCTTCAAGAAAAGCTGCGAGGTTTGTAAGGTTTTGTGACGCATTTAACATTCCGATCATCACACTTATTGATGTTCCAGGATTTTTGCCGGGTACAAATCAAGAATACAATAATATAATACAACACGGAGCGAAACTGCTTTACGCTTACGCTGAAGCGACCGTGCCGAAAATTAGCCTTATCACTAGAAAAGCGTATGGTGGTGCATACATTGTTATGAATTCGAAACATCTAAAAGGTGATATAAATTATGCCTGGCCAACTGCTGAAATAGCTGTGATGGGCCCTGAAAGTGCAGTTGAGATTATATTTCGACACGAAAAAGATCAGCAAACGTTAATTAAAGAATATAAAGAAAAATTTGCTAACCCATTTTTTGCTGCATCATATGGATACATTGATGACATTATAGTGCCAAGTAAAACAAGGTATCACTTTTGTAAAGCATTAGAGCTACTTAAAAACAAGAAGGTAGAAAGGATATGGAAAAAGCATGACAACTTACCTCTGTAACTTTCTTCTAAGCCTTGCTTGCAAGTTATGCGATATTATAAGAGTGTGCCGTTACCAAGACTCGAACTTGGGACCTCGTCATTACCAATGACGTACTCTACCACCTGAGCTACAACGGCAAGTTTATATATTATGATAATGAATAACACAAAAAAGAATAAGGAAAAAGAAGAGGAGAAAAAAAGATTAGCGAAAGCTTTAAAGCAAAATATTTTGAAAAGAAAAAAGCAGCAACAGAGTAGACAGAGAACCCTTTCAAAACTCGTTTGTGGTGAGGAATTTTTAGGAGAAAGCACCGCAGAATACTCGAATGTATTTGAGAACGACAAAATTACCATCAGAAACTTAAGTTTTGAAGGAGGTATCATGCCAGAACTACCGGAAGTGGAAGTAATCTCTAATTTTTTGCTTGATAAAATTAAAAACAAGCAAATCAGTAATGTTATAGTGAATAATTGGAATTTACGTGCCCCAATAACAAAAAATATTGATGATATGCTAAAGGGCAAAGTCATACGCAACATCAAGCGTAGAGGTAAGTATACCATCTGGAATACAGATGGTAGTGTGGCTGTAATCATACATCTTGGCATGAGCGGAAAGCTTATATATGCTGACCACGATCAAATGCGGAATAAGCACGATCACGTGGTATTTTTATTTTCTGACAATACTTCAATAATTTTTAATGACCCAAGAAGATTTGGATTAGTTATCATTTTAAATAAAGAACAAGAAACGGATTTTTTTAGCGATTTTGGAATAGAGCCCCTCACGGATGAATTCAGTGGAGACTATTTACAGGAGTTGCTGAAAAACAAAAAAGTGAATATCAAATCAGCGTTAATGGACAATAAATCAATAGTTGGCGTAGGCAACATATATGCTTCTGAGAGCTTGTTTAGAGCCCGTATATCACCACTCAGGTCAGCAAAAAACTTGACCTATAGAGAGTGCGAAAAACTTGCTGCTGAAATAAAAAATACTCTGAGTGATGCAATTGCTGCAGGCGGTTCAACACTGAAAGATTATGCACAGCCATCTGGATCTGCTGGATACTTTCAAAATAACTTTTACGTATATGGTAAAGTTCAAAAACCTTGCAAGATTTGCAATAATATCATAACACTTATACGACAAAATGGCCGTAGCACTTATTTTTGCAACGCGTGCCAGAATTAAGATTTTATTTTTTGATATGATATTTTCACTTGAAAAAGATCCATTTGATTTGTTTTCAAAGTGGTACAAAGCAGTACTTAATTCTCCGTGTGAACAACCAACTGCAATGACGCTAGCAACTTGTAGCAAAGACTGTATTCCATCTGCAAGAGTGGTATTACTAAAGGAATATAGCAAAGAAGGTTTTGTGTTTTTCACTAACGTAAACAGTAAAAAAGGGAAAGAATTGACTGAGAACCCCAAAGCTGCGTTAGTGTTTCATTGGATAGAATTTGCTAGGCAAGTGCGAATTGAAGGAGAGGTTAAACTTCTAAACGATGAAAGAACTGACAAATACTTCTCTTCTCGAGCGCTGGGTAGTCAAATTAGCGCATGGTGCTCAAAACAATCGAGCATTCTGAAAGATTGGCAGGATTTTGAGCAAGCTATAAAATTGAAGGAAAAAGAATTTCACAATACACAAGTTTCTCGTCCTGATTTTTGGGTGGGATTTTGCGTAATCCCAAAAGTAATTGAATTCTGGCAAGAAGGTGAATATAGGAAGCATATTAGATTTAGATACACCCTTGTTGAGGGAAGCGATTGGAAAGTGGAACAATTATATCCCTAGGCTCTGTGGACAAAATTTTAGAGAAGCCATACAAGAGCTCCAACAAAATTGAGAAAACCAATAAAAACCTCAGCAGTTTTATCAAATCTGGAAAAAATGCGCCTAAAATTTTTAATTTTACCAAAAAAACACTCAATCAAATGACGTTCTTTGTAGATATGCTCATCGTAATACCTTTGCACTTTTCGATTCCGTTTTGGCGGAATAACTACTGTACATCCCTTGTCTTCAAGACTTGTAACAAAGGCATTGCTATCGTAGCCCTTGTCAGCTACTACAGTAGAGTTATAGATACTTTCGGTCAACACTTGTGCCTGCGTAATTTCATTTCATTGACCAGGAGTCAGAGTAAATTTAAGTGGATTTCCAAGTGCATCGACAAGCGCATGTATTTTAGTTGTAAAGCCACCTTTGCTCCTCCCTAAAGCTTCTTGATCCTTGGAGTTTTTTGTATATCCAGATGAACATGGATGGGCTCGGATGATCGTACCGTCGATTATAGCAACTTCTAAATCAGGCTCTTGTTTAGTATATTCAAGCAATTTTTTCCAGACATCTCTTTCACACCATCTTTTAAATCGCTTATGTATACTCCTGTAATTACCATAAGTTTTTGGTAAAAGTCTCCATTGGCAACCACTTCGCACTATGTACCACACTGCCTCTATGAATATTCTTAAACGTTTTTCATCTTTGCTGTGCATTCCTTTTACGCTTTTTATGAACTCTAAAATTTGTTTCCAATTTTCCTCTTTGATGTAATATTGCATATGGTAGTTTCTCCATTTTTTACCTATTAGGCTAAACTACCATCTTTTTCTCTCTTTTCATATTTTTTGTCCACAGAGCCTAAGACCTGCTGCGAATCAAGCGATAAAAAAAAGGAAAGGAGGGTGAATAAAATCAAGGTTAACTAAAAGGCGTGCTTAAGATTTACAATACCAGCAATAATATTGAACCTCAAGTTATATTTTTTCTGAAAATTGCGATAAACATTCGACATAATCTTAAATATCTTTATCTCTCGGATCTTATTTTCTACTCTCATTCTAAATGATGCTAACCTTCTATTATGCTCTTTCTGCTCTGGAGTTAATGGCTTTTTACGATACTTTTTATATGGAATTATAACATTGCTTTGCAATTTTTGCCAACCTTGATATCCAGAATCAGCATGTTTTATGCTATCAAGTGGTAAATATTTTTCTTGTTTCCTTATGCGAAAATCACTAATTCTACCACGGTATGACTTTGACACTGATAAAATTCTTCCTCCTTCTTCGATAATAATCTCAGTTTTCATAGTGTTGGTTCTTTTTTTTCCTGAATATGATTTCTTCCGTTTTTTACTATCTTCTGGCCTCTGTATTTGCTGTTCTGTAACATCAGCCAAAATCTTCAGTATTTTTTCTGGCGTCATACTTCTATCTTTTGTTATAGTCACTTTTTTGGCGAGTAATGGCTCTATTCTCTTAAGTAACCTACATACATTTGCGTTGTGCACATTGAATAGGCATCCTAAAAATCTATGTGTTATGTAAGTGCGATAGTACAAAATTACGCAAAACAACTTATCTTCCAGAGTTGGTAGTTTTGATCTTCTACCATGACACTTTTTCTGTTTTTCAAGTTTTTTCCATCCAGACCTCACTTTTTCTACTACTTTTTCGAACTCCTCTATACTTAAACCTGTTATATTACGAAAGTTTCTTGGGTGTTTTTTCATATTATAGTAACTAAAGCTCATTTTTTTTCCTTACTTGATCTGCTTATTCTTCTTCTACCCCTCTCACATCATTTTTTCAATCACCTTTTGCAGCAGGTCTCTAGAAGTTTTATAAAGACATAAGGTGCACATAGTGCAAAAAATTAAACATGACACGCCAGATATACTAAGTTTTTTTGTCGTTTTATCTGCACAGACTGAAGATAAATAAATAGCTTCAGTTTCATGATAAGGGGACTGGCGAAGGGTGTCATGTAAGTTTTTTCGTTTCTAACGGTTGTTAACGTGTTGCCAAAAACTATGCAAGAAGTCTATTGAAATAGCGTATATCAATCGTTGTAAAATCACACAATTGCTCTGTAGAGCTATGCCCTGTAATAATTACTATACCATTTTGCTCAGAGCGTATTGAGATTAAGTTCAGCACTAATTCATACGTTGCACTATCAAGATTACAAAATGGTTCATCTATCAGCCAAACGTTTGCATTAGAAATCAAGAGGCGAGCAAGCGCAACTCTCCTTTTCCAGCCTGCAGAAAGTTCGCCATATCTAATATTAAGTACAGGTTGCAACTGCAAGCAACAAATAGCTGCCACAATCAATTCTCTAGTATTTCGTATTCCTGCCCAGAATTCTACGTTTTGAGCAACAGTTAAGCTATCTTTACAGGCATTCTTATGGCCTATATAGACCATAGAAGGTATATAGGATTTTGGATCATCATATATATCTTTTCCGCAGTGCCTTATATTGCCTGATACCGGCGGTAAAAGTCCAGATAAACTTCTAATTAAGCTGGTTTTACCACTACCATTTGGACCAGTGATTAGAATCTTTGATTTTAGCTCAGCTTTAAAACTGAGATTCTTAAATAGTACCTTATTATTACGAGCGCAGGATAAATTTTCACATTCAAGCATGGATTATCTGCCCTTCCCCTTATGTTTACCTTGAGTTGAAGCCTGAGCTTTTACAAACAGCTCCCAAAATCCTTTCTGTCCGCCTTCTCTATGTATCAATTGTGCAAAACGCTGCATTAAACCATTACCCATCATAACCATCTTTGTCCATTTACCTACCGGTTTTGCTATGTCAACTATTTCTGGATCTTCTTTATAAACTTGCACATCTTTTTGTTTCTCGCGTAGCGTTTCTTGTTGTTTCATCAACTCTTTTTGCTTATTTTTTTGATATAATTCATTGAATTTTCTGTCTTCTTCCCACTCTTCTTTAAAAACTTTTCTAGGAAATATGATTTTTCTAATGCGATTTTTGTATATTTTTCTCAAAAAGAGAAATACTGCAGCTACAGCAAGTAATGTTACGCTATATGTTATGATCTGTGTAAGTGGCATTTCCTGTATCTAATTCATTAAAAATACCCTTGTTATTATACCATAATTATAGAAATTGTGCAATTTTTTTGCGGGTAAAGACAATATAAAAGCAGTACTGCTCTATTTCGAAAATTGCGCAAATATCTGACGAACGGGCTTGTATGTAATAAGGTTTATTTCTATACTTCTTAAAGAATTTAGAAGTAAAACAAATATGAACTGCTATAAAACTCATACGTGCAATGAACTGAGGAAGAACGACGTAGAAAAGGAAGTTACCCTTTCTGGATGGTTATATCGTAAGCGCGACCATGGTAACCTAATTTTTGTTGATTTAAGAGACTTCTACGGAATCACTCAGCTAGTATTTAATAATGACAAAGACTTTTTTGATGAGATATCAAATTTAAAATTGGAGAGTGTAATTACTGTTACAGGAATAGTTGAAGCTAGAACTGAAGATACGGTAAACAGCTCTATTTCTACCGGAGAAATCGAGGTGATAGTCAACAATTTGCGCGTTGAGTCGGAAGTTGAGTTCCACTTTGATGAAGAAATAGCAAAAGAAGAAAGAAGTATATTGGCAAGCATTACCGGCGAGCAAGAATACCCAGAAAACATGAGATTTAAATATCGATTTCTTGACTTAAGACGTGAAAAAGTCCGCAACAATATTATTTTGCGCTCACAAATTATTGCAGAGCTCCGCAAGCTCATGATAGAGCGAGGATTTTTAGAGATTCAAACTCCAATACTCACTGCTTCCTCTCCTGAAGGAGCACGCGACTACCTAGTGCCAAGCAGGCTAAATCCTGGCAAGTTCTATGCATTGCCACAAGCTCCGCAGATTTTCAAACAGTTGCTCATGGTCTCAGGGTTTGATAAATATTTCCAAATCGCACCGTGTTTTCGTGATGAAGATGCAAGGGCTGACCGCTCTCCTGGGGAATTTTACCAGCTAGACCTTGAAATGTCTTTTGTGACTCAAGAGGACATATTTGACGTTATTGAATCTGCTTTATATAAAGTGTTCGCCAAATTTTCTCGCAAGTCTGTCGATAAAGATTTTCCACGCATTACATACAAAGAGGCAATGCTTAAGTATGGTTCTGACAAGCCAGATTTGCGTAATCCACTATTAATCAGCGATGTTACAGAAATTTTCCGTGATTCAGGGTTCAATATTTTCAAAAGCAATATTGAGCGTGGTATGGTAGTGAGAGCCATTCCTGCACCTAAAACAGCAGAGGAACCACGCAGCTTCTTTGATAAAAAGATAGAACATGCGCAAAAAGAATTCGGTGCTAAGGGTCTCGGATATATAACGTTTGATAAAGATGGAACTGCGAAAGGCCCAATTGCTAAATTTCTTGATGAAAATAGGCTAAACCACATAAGAGAAGCAACAAACATAGAGCCAGGAGATAGTGTATTTTTTGCTTCTGACAAAGAGAATGAGGCGGCAAACATTGCAGGAAAAGTACGCACTCTTTTAGGGTCAGAACTCAGTCTTATAGATGATAATATCTTCAAGTTTTGTTGGATCATTGATTTTCCATATTTTGTATATGACGATAAAAGTAAAAAAATCGATTTCTTTCATAACCCATTCTCCATGCCACACGGTGGTCTGAAAGATTTAGAGGACAAAAATCCACTGGATATCCTTGCTTACCAATATGATCTTGTTTGCAATGGAATAGAACTGTCAAGTGGGGCGATTCGTAATAACAAACTGGATATCATGTATAAAGCTTTTGCCATTGCAGGTTATAGCCGGGGAGAAGTTGATACAAGATTCAGTGCACTTGTACGTGCATTCAGATTTGGTGTTCCTCCTCATGGTGGAATAGCACCAGGAGTTGATAGAATAGTTATGCTGCTTGCTGATGAGCCAAATATTCGTGAAGTAATCTGTTTTCCTATGAACCAGCAAGGTGAAGATGTTCTAATGGGTGCTCCTTCCAAGGTGGAGGATAAGCATTTACGTGAGTTGTCTTTGCAGATCATTGAGTGAAAAATCTTATAGCAAGGAGCACCGGTTAATGATATATTAGGTTATATTAAATCGAAAGATTATGACTAACATCCAAAAGGCAATACTATCGGGCATAATCTGCAACATGATTATATGGTATGAATTAACTCTATTTGGAGTTTTAACACATATAATAAGCAATGTTTTTTTTCCTTCAGAAAGCGATTATTTAAGCACAATCAAATTTCTTGGTAGTTTTGCAATTGGATTTGGATTTAGACCACTTGGTGCATTTATTTTTGGTTACATTGGAGATAAATACGGCAGAAGGAAAATTTTGCTGACTTCCGTAATATTAGCTTCGATATCATCTACTGCAATTGCGATTATACCAAGCTTTAAAGAAATAGGAATATTTTCTCCTATACTGCTTCTGCTTTGTAGAATAACACAAGGAATGGCAGCAGGTGGAGAAACAAGTATCAATTCAGCTTTTTTAATAGAGCATTCAAGCGATAAAAAAAATCTAGGCTTTTTAGGTAGCATGAAAGCTTTTAGTGGTGCTCTTGGTTCTATTACATGCTTTGTAATGATAGCTGTTTGCAAAAAGTTTACAGGTGAAAATTATGAAATTTGGGGCTGGAGGTTGCCCTTCTATTTCTGCTTCATTATGGGCATAATAGGCTTTTTAACAAGATATATAATGGAAGAGAGCTTAGCATATAAAGTGCACGATCAAAATAAAAGCTTATCTAATTCTCCATTTTTAGAGTTAATCAGGGACTATAAAAAAGCATTTGTGATAGCAATTGGACTTGGTATTGCTCAAAATGCAATCGTTTATTCAGCAATCATGTTTTACAACATATCTGTAAAAGAATTTACCCTGTCAGGCATCGATATTAAAAATGTAGTAAGAATTATAAGCGAAATTATATTTGGAACATCTGCAGTGTTGTTCGCAACGTTATCTGATAAAGTTGGGAGGAAAAACGTGATGGTTCCTGTACTAATAGTATTAGCTTGCGCTAGCTTACCGGCATTTTCGCTACTGTCCTATGATAACCACTATGTTATAACGCCCACTTATTGGCTAATAACCATACCAATAAGTGCATCTTTTGGAATATATAATTCTCTTGCTTGCAAGTTATTTCCAACGAAAGTTAGGTGCACGGGCTTTAGCCTCGCACATAACATATCTGCAGGAATATTTGGTGGCCTTTCTCCATCCATATGCATGTGGCTTATAGAAAAAACCGAAACAAAACTTGCAGCAGGCATTTATCTTACTGCCTGCGCATTAATTAGCCTAATATCTGTGCTTCAAATTAAAGCCAAAGACAGAAAAGTTGATTGGTGAAATCGTTTCAGTCGAAAAATAGCGCTTCAATGGATTTTTCGATGTGTTTAGTGATAGGAGCGGTGATAGTGATTTCTTTATTGTTTGGCAGTTTTAAAGATAAAGAATGCGAATGAAGGTGAATTTTATTTGCTATCCCATCAATAAAAGCTTTTTTACCACCATATTTACCGTCACCAAGAATAGGGCAATTTATATGAGCTAAATGTGCACGTAACTGATGGGTTCTGCCGGTAATTGGTTGTAATTTTAAATAAGCAACATTGTGTTTGGATTTTGCTATAATTGAAAAATGCGTAGTGGCATTCTGAGGTGAATTTTCATCAACGACCACTTTTTCTTGACCTGAAACATATTTTTTCACCAATGGATAGTCTATTGTTCCACTATCCTTGCTCGGTATGCCAGAAGTTAATGCTAAATAAGTTTTTTTTACTCTTCGTCCTTTAAATTCTTCCATAAGGTATCTGGCAACATTAGCGTTGCGTGCGAATATTATCACTCCACTCGTATCTCTATCTAGCCTATGGACAATTTTAAATGTTTCTCCCTCTCTTATTTGGTCAAGCAAATCACTCATGCTAATCTTTACTTTTACGCCACCTTGAACGATGACCCCTGCGGGTTTGTTTATAGCTAGTATATATTCGTCTTCATATAATATGTTCTCTCTTAGTAGATTCACTAACTTTTCATTATATTTGCGATCAGAATTAGCGTTTTCAATATAATTCAAGTGCTTCAGCGTTATAGTTTGCCCAGAATTTACTCTATCACTGGACTTTGCTTTGCAATCATCAACTTTGATTAATCCTTTCCTTAAAGATTTTTCAATTACAGATTGCTTTAAATCAGGAAAGATTCTTCTGATGTACCTATCCAGCCTAACGTTATCGTCTTCTATTAATATGGTTTTTATACTTTGTAGCATTCCATTCTTTATAATGAATATCTAGGCTCTGTGGACAAAAAATATGAAAAGAGAGAAAAAGATGGTAGTTTAGCCTAATAGGTAAAAAATGGAGAAACTACCATATGCAATATTACATCAAAGAGGAAAATTGGAAACAAATTTTAGAGTTCATAAAAAGCGTAAAAGGAATGCACAGCAAAGATGAAAAACGTTTAAGAATATTCATAGAGGCAGTGTGGTACATAGTGCGAAGTGGTTGCCAATGGAGACTTTTACCAAAAACTTATGGTAATTACAGGAGTATACATAAGCGATTTAAAAGATGGTGTGAAAGAGATGTCTGGAAAAAATTGCTTGAATATACTAAACAAGAGCCTGATTTAGAAGTTGCTATAATCGACGGTACGATCATCCGAGCCCATCCATGTTCATCTGGATATACAAAAAACTCCAAGGATCAAGAAGCTTTAGGGAGGAGCAAAGGTGGCTTTACAACTAAAATACATGCACTTGTCGATGCACTTGGAAATCCACTTAAATTTACTCTGACTCCTGGTCAAAGAAATGAAATTACGCAGGCACAAGTGTTGACCGAAAGTATCTATAACTCTACTGTAGTAGCTGACAAGGGCTACGATAGCAATGCCTTTGTTACAAGTCTTGAAGACAAGGGATGTACAGTAGTTATTCCGCCAAAACGGAATCGAAAAGTGCAAAGGTATTACGATGAGCATATCTACAAAGAACGTCATTTGATTGAGTGTTTTTTTGGTAAAATTAAAAATTTTAGGCGCATTTTTTCCAGATTTGATAAAACTGCTGAGGTTTTTATTGGTTTTCTCAATTTTGTTGGAGCTCTTGTATGGCTTCTCTAAAATTTTGTCCACAGAGCCTAGGCTCTGTGGACAAAAAATATGAAAAGAGAGAAAAAGATGGTAGTTTAGCCTAATAGGTAAAAAATGGAGAAACTACCATATGCAATATTACATCAAAGAGGAAAATTGGAAACAAATTTTAGAGTTCATAAAAAGCGTAAAAGGAATGCACAGCAAAGATGAAAAACGTTTAAGAATATTCATAGAGGCAGTGTGGTACATAGTGCGAAGTGGTTGCCAATGGAGACTTTTACCAAAAACTTATGGTAATTACAGGAGTATACATAAGCGATTTAAAAGATGGTGTGAAAGAGATGTCTGGAAAAAATTGCTTGAATATACTAAACAAGAGCCTGATTTAGAAGTTGCTATAATCGACGGTACGATCATCCGAGCCCATCCATGTTCATCTGGATATACAAAAAACTCCAAGGATCAAGAAGCTTTAGGGAGGAGCAAAGGTGGCTTTACAACTAAAATACATGCGCTTGTCGATGCACTTGGAAATCCACTTAAATTTACTCTGACTCCTGGTCAAAGAAATGAAATTACGCAGGCACAAGTGTTGACCGAAAGTATCTATAACTCTACTGTAGTAGCTGACAAGGGCTACGATAGCAATGCCTTTGTTACAAGTCTTGAAGACAAGGGATGTACAGTAGTTATTCCGCCAAAACGGAATCGAAAAGTGCAAAGGTATTACGATGAGCATATCTACAAAGAACGTCATTTGATTGAGTGTTTTTTTGGTAAAATTAAAAATTTTAGGCGCATTTTTTCCAGATTTGATAAAACTGCTGAGGTTTTTATTGGTTTTCTCAATTTTGTTGGAGCTCTTGTATGGCTTCTCTAAAATTTTGTCCACAGAGCCTAGTGAAATGTCAATTATTGGTGTCATTCCAGTGTCAAGCACTGGAATGACACCGAAGGGGCTACTGCCGTCATAAAGGAACCAGTGTCAGCTACTCGGATGACAGGAGAAGGAGACTACTGAGATGACAGCTAGCCTGACAACCGTCATCCCGCTGCTTGTTAGCGGGATCTAGAGATACCGCGAATGAATCGCGGTATGACGGTTCGCGGCGGCATGATGTAGAGCTTGCGTTAGCTATACTTTTATACTCACCAACTCAGCTGGATCCAAGTAGTTAGAGCACTGGGATGACAAAAAAAGGAGGGCACTTGGATGACGGGAGAAGGAGCTATTTGGATGACATCATTTACTATACAATGTTTGTACAGTTCTGGATAAAAAAATTAGCTAACAAATTTATAAATATCAGTATACAGCTCATCAACGCTTGGTTCTTTACTATTTTTGGCAAAATCTTCCGACTTTTTTACTAAATCACGTATTTCCTTATCAATTACTTTGCACTCTTCTTCTGAAGCCATTTTATTATCTGTCATGTATTTCTTTAAAGTGCTTATAGGGTCATGATTTTGCTTCATATCTTCAACTTCTTCTTTTAAGCGATAAGTAGCAGGATCTGACATTGAGTGACCGCGATATCGATATGTCTTCATTTCAAGCAGGATAGGCCCTTTTCCGCTGCGTGTGTGTTCCGCTGCTTCGCTTGTAGCCTCATAAACAGAGAAAAAATCCATTCCATCAACTTGTTTTCCAGGAATACTAAAACTTTCTCCTCTTTTATATAACTCTGTTACTAAAGTTGATCTTTGCACGGAGGTTCCCATTGCGTATTCATTATTTTCTATGATGTAAACCACAGGCAACTCCCACAAAGATGCCATATTAAACGATTCATATACTTGTCCTTGATTTGCAGCACCGTCGCCAAAATATGTAAATACCACATTATCTTTTTTCTTATATTTATTAGCAAATGCTATTCCTGTGCCAATTGGAACTTGTGCTCCCACTATTCCATGCCCGCCGAAGAATTTTTTTTCAACGTCAAATACGTGCATCGAACCACCTTTACCTTTCGAGCATCCTGTTTCTTTGCCGGTAAGCTCTGCCATTACAACATTTGGATCAGAATCACATGCGAGCATTAAGCCATGGTCTCTATAACTTGTGATAAAAGCGTCACCTAATTTTGATGCAGCTTGAGTTCCAACTGCAACTGCTTCTTGTCCTATTGATAGGTGACAGAACCCGCCTATTAATCCCATCCCATATAATTGTCCTGCTTTTTCCTCAAATCTGCGTATGAGTAGCATTTTCCTGTAGAATCCAATTATCTGTTCTTTAGTGAAATTTTCTGCTTTCATATCGATTTCTTTTTCATTAAACTAACACAATACCAGGAATTTTAAATTTTTGCTAATGAACTATTACCACTGGCTTGAGGCTTTTCACGTTATCTCTGTTATCATGTGGATGGCAGGTATGCTTTATTTACCCAGGCTTTATGTCTACCATGCAACTGTAAAACCGGGATCGGAAAATGATAGCTTGCTTCAAACAATGGAAAAGAGGCTACTTAGATATATCATAAACCCTGCAATGCTTTTCTCACTTGGTCTTGGAATTACACTAATGGTTATTAGGGAAGCATATCGTGAAGGATGGTTTCATGTAAAAGCATTTGCAATACTTTTGATGTTAATTATTCATATGCTACTTGCAAAATATAGGAAAAATTTTGCAATGGGTTCGAATAAGAAGTCACATATTTATTTTCGCGTTTTAAATGAAGCAGTTACAGTATTGATAATAGTTATAGTTACTATGGTTGTTGTAAAACCTTTTTGACTGACCTTACCCAAAAAAAGCAGAAAGCTCGTACCTGTTCAGATGCATGGCTAATGTACAATACTGAAATAAAAATTCCAGTGCTCCCTTTCTTGTCATCCCAGTGCTTGACACTGGGATCCAGTTTTTCGTATAATTTTGTCAAAATCTATTGTGCTAGCAAGTTCACTAGCGTCACGCGCTGGTCTGTTAGACATTTACGTGTAGGGTGAAGAAATTTTGAAAAAGACATACCAAATATGAAAGGCCTATATATTAAAACTTACGGCTGTCAGATGAACGTTTATGACTCCGTTTTAATGGAAAATGTAATTAAACCTTTGGGGTTCAACGTTGTTAGTGATGCAGGGAAAGCCGATTTAGTGATACTGAATACTTGTCACATTAGAGAGAAGGCAGCAGAAAAACTTTACTCAGAGCTTGGGAAGATTCATTCGTTACGAAAAGAAATGACTATAGTGGTGGCTGGGTGTGTAGCGCAAGCAGAGGGAGAAGAAGTGTTCAGAAGGGCTCCTTTTGTTGATATTGTTGTTGGTCCGCAGAGTATCGCTATCTTACCGGAGCTGATAGTCAAAGCAAGCAGAAGTAAAGGTCATGTAATAAACACTGATTTTCCTGAAGTTGCAAAGTTTGATAAATTGCCAGATGAATGCTATGGCAATAGCCAGGGGTCTTCTGCATTTCTTGCCATACAAGAGGGTTGTGATAAATTTTGTACGTTTTGTGTAGTGCCCTATACTCGTGGAGCTGAGTATTCACGGCCAGTAAATGAAATATTTCGTGAAGCATTGAAATTAGTTGCAAATGGGGCAAATGAGATCAATTTGCTTGGTCAGAACGTCAATGCTTACCATGGGGAGTGCGAAGGGGAAGTGTGGGATTTAGGAAAATTAATTAGTCATATTGCTAAAATTGAAAAGCTAGAGAGGATTCGTTATACAACTTCTCATCCAAGAGATATGCATGAATCTCTCTACTTGGCACATGCGGAAGAGCCAAAGCTCATACCGTTTGTTCACCTGCCTGTGCAGTCTGGTTCGAATAAAATATTGCACGCGATGAACAGGAAACACACTGCAGAGGAGTATTTGGAAATAATAGACAGATTTCGCAAATTGAAACCTGAAATCGAATTTTCTTCTGATTTTATTGTTGGTTTTCCTGGAGAAACCGAAAAAGATTTTGAAGAAACTATGAAATTAGTAGAAAAAGTTAGATATGCTCAGGCTTATAGTTTTAAATACAGCCCAAGACCAGGCACACCGGGAGCAGAAAGAAAAGATCAAGTACCAGAAGAGGTTAAAACAGAGCGCCTTCTTCGTTTACAGAAATTAATTAGTAAGCAACAACTTGAGTTTAACCAGAGTATGGTAGGCAAAACTATACCTGTTCTATTTAGCGATAAAAAAGGTAAACACCAAAACCAAATTATTGGTAAAAGCCCATATATGCAATCAGTGTGCATTGATGACCCTGAAGATAAATACAGGGACAAAATAGTAAATGTGAAAGTGTTGGAAGCTCGGCAGAGTAGTTTGCTGGGGTGTGCATTTCACTGATTTTAAGCAGCGTTAAATATAAGTCTTAAGCAAAGAGCATTGAAAAAATGCAATCATAATCTTTTTCAAAAGTTACAAAGTTTAATTGCTACCTCTGCTGAACGGGTACCTTAAACCTAGGCTCTGTGGACAAAATTTTAGAGAAGCCATACAAGAGCTCCAACAAAATTGAGAAAACCAATAAAAACCTCAGCAGTTTTATCAAATCTGGAAAAAATGCGCCTAAAATTTCTAATTTTACCAAAAAAACACTCAATCAAATGACGTTCTTTGTAGATATGCTCATCGTAATACCTTTGCACTTTTCGATTCCGTTTTGGCGGAATAACTACTGTACATCCCTTGTCTTCAAGACTTGTAACAAAGGCATTGCTATCGTAGCCCTTGTCAGCTACTACAGTAGAGTTATAGATACTTTCGGTCAACACTTGTGCCTGCGTAATTTCATTTCTTTGACCAGGAGTCAGAGTAAATTTAAGTGGATTTCCAAGTGCATCGACAAGCGCATGTATTTTAGTTGTAAAGCCACCTTTGCTCCTCCCTAAAGCTTCTTGATCCTTGGAGTTTTTTGTATATCCAGATGAACATGGATGGGCTCGGATGATCGTACCGTCGATTATAGCAACTTCTAAATCAGGCTCTTGTTTAGTATATTCAAGCAATTTTTTCCAGACATCTCTTTCACACCATCTTTTAAATCGCTTATGTATACTCCTGTAATTACCATAAGTTTTTGGTAAAAGTCTCCATTGGCAACCACTTCGCACTATGTACCACACTGCCTCTATGAATATTCTTAAACGTTTTTCATCTTTGCTGTGCATTCCTTTTACGCTTTTTATGAACTCTAAAATTTGTTTCCAATTTTCCTCTTTGATGTAATATTGCATATGGTAGTTTCTCCATTTTTTACCTATTAGGCTAAACTACCATCTTTTTCTCTCTTTTCATATTTTTTGTCCACAGAGCCTACAAATTTGAGCTTACCTATATCAATTTTTTGTGCAAGATGAGTTAGTAACAACTTTATGTATAAAATTGAAGAAGAATAAAAATACAATAACGAGCATTAAATTAAATATTCCCACCTTTAAAAAACCCTCTTTATATATTTCTAAAGATTCTAAATAATTTATTTTACCATTTACTGAAGGAACTGACATAAATTTTGATATTGCAACTCCGGCTAGGTTAGAAAACGCTAATGACAGCATTACTATACCCATCACTACTCCTCTAAGGTTTTTGGGGGCTAGTGTAGTTGCTTGTTCTTGGACTAATGGAGCAATACATAATTCTCCCAGTCCCATAAAGGAGATAGCAATTATTAAATATAAGTATTCTACTTTACCTTCAATGTTAGAGTTTAAACATCCTATGTACAGTGTGAAAAAACACATAGCCATTGTCAGAAGGCCAAGGGTAAACATGGAAGTTGCATATTTTTGCTTAAACTTCATGTATGTTCCAAAAAGAAAGCCAAATATTATAATTGACAAAGGATTTATGGCTTGAGAAACTGAAGCTGGAATTGTTATACCTAATACATTGTTAATAACGTTTCTTTCGGTGAATAAGTTAACCAAAGAGCCAAGCTGCATTTCTAAAGCAAAAAAACACAAGAAAAATACCACAAGAATAGATAATGCCACTAATTTTCGTCTTTGTTCTGCTGATAATTTAGATATTATATAAGTAAATATGCCCAGAGCTGTTATTCCAACAAATATGAGCATATTAGTAAAAAATTCACTATGTATAAGCATTTTAGCAATTATTGATGATGACAGAAAGCTTCCTATCAATACTATACCAAAAATTTTAATCCCTAATATGCGCTTATTCATAAGCTCTGGGTAAGGAGAAAGGCCGCTATCTCCTAAAAGATTCTGAAATTTGAGAAAAAAGATTAGCCCTATAGACATCCCAATACCAGCTAAACCAAAGCCGTAGTGCCAGCCAAACAAGTGGGCTACATAACCACATGAAATAGAAGCCAATATTGCTCCAATATTCACGCCTACGTAAAATAAAGTAAAGCCTCTGCTACGTTCAGGATCGTCTTTGCCATAGCATGAACTAAGTAAGTTAGTTACGTTCCCTTTAAACATACCAGTACCTATGGCTATTAGAGATAAACCTAAATATAATAAACCTGGTTCAAAGTCAACTAATGACATGCAAGCATGACCTGCTATCATCACTATCCCTCCAAGCAACACCATGTTGCGGAACCCCATCAACTTATCAGCTAAAAAACCTCCAAGTATTGGTATAGCATAACCTGTTGCAGCAAATAATGAGTAAATAGTAAAGGCCCTCTCATCAGTGAAACCTAAGTGAGAAGTCAAAAATAGGACCAAAAGTGCCCTCATTCCATAGTAAGAGAAACGTTCCCACATTTCAACAAAGCACAACATTTTTAAAAATTGTGGAAACTTATCTGTCTTCTGATCCATAAAATACCCCTAAAGCTTGGGTTAATGTTAAGTAAAACAATAAAAACTGCAAGTAAAACTTAAAAAAAGGTATTGGAAGCTCGGCAGAATAGTTTGTTGGGGTGTGAGCTACGGAAATATTTTTGAATTTGTAATTTTTCAGAAAGCCCTATATTCTTTAGTTTTACATAGCGAACATGAAGTCAAAGCATTATCCTGATACAGTAAGTAGTCCTGATTTTTCATCGTTAGAAAAGGAAATCATAAAATTTTGGCAGGAAAACAAAGTTTTTGAGCGGTCAGTTGAAGAACGTTCCAAGGATAATTGTTTTGTCTTTTACGATGGGCCTCCGTTTGCAAATGGACTTCCGCATTATGGACATTTACTCACTGGTTTCATCAAAGACGCATTTGCAAGATATCAAACTATGCTTCAAAAAAGGGTTGAACGTAGATTTGGCTGGGATTGCCATGGATTGCCGGCTGAGATGGGAGCAGAAAAGGAACTTGGAATATCTGGTAGAACTGAGATAGAGAAGTTTGGTATAGATAAATTTAACGATCATTGCCGTACTTCTGTGATGAAATTTTCATCAGAGTGGGAGAAGTATGTAAATAGGCAAGCAAGGTGGGTAGACTTTCACAATGACTATAAGACTATGGATAAATCATTCATGGAGTCGGTCATGTGGGCATTCAAGCAGCTTTATGATAAGGGTCTGGTGTATGAATCAGTGCGCGTTGTACCATATAGCTGGGCATGCGAAACTCCATTATCTAATTTCGAAACAAGGCTTGATAACGCGTATAGAGAAAAAGTTAGCAAAGCTGTAACTGTTGCATTTGAGCTTTTAGAAAACCCACAGCAATTTAAAAGTGTTAAACGAAAGTGTAAATTACTTGCTTGGACTACAACTCCTTGGACGTTGCCGAGCAACTTGGCTTTAGCAATAGGAAAAGATATTAAGTATTGTGCAGTGTCAGTCCACCCTTTGATGTCATTCCAGCGCGTGACGCTGGAATCTATTTCTGGATCCCAGTGTCTGGGCACTGGGATAAAAGGGAGTAGTGAAGGAAGTTCAATGAATGGTGAAATATACATTTTTGCTGAAAGCTACTTAGAGAAATTTATCAGCCACTCTGAACAAAGCAATATTCCATATGAAAACTGCAATATAAAACTTAAAGCGAATGATCTTGCAGGTCTTTCTTACAAACCACTGTTTGACTATTTTAAAGACACAAAAAATGCATTTCGCGTTTTTATTGCTGATTATGTGACGGAAGAAGATGGTACTGGCGTTGTGCACACTGCTCCTGGATTTGGTGAGGAAGATTTTTACCTTTGCCAAAGCCATGATATTCCAGTTATTTGTCCAATTGATAACAGTGGAAAATTTACTGCTGAAGTTTCGGATTTAGCGGGAGTTCATGTTTTTGATACCAATGATACAGTAATAAAAAAATTGAAAGAACAAGGAAACTGGTTCAAAACTGAGCAATATATTCACAATTATCCACACTGCTGGAGAACTGACACTCCTTTGATCTATCGCACTATGCCTTCTTGGTATGTTGCTGTTACAAAATTCAAAAGCAGAATGGTAGAGCTAAATAAGAGAGTTAATTGGATACCAAACCACATTAGAGATGGTCAATTTGGAAAATGGCTTGAAGGGGCACACGACTGGTCAATTTCACGCAATCGATTCTGGGGTACGCCGATCCCTGTATGGAAATCAGACGATGCGAGATATCCAAGAGTAGATGTATATGGTTCAATAGAAGAACTGGAGAGAGATTTTAATGTTAAAATAGACGACTTGCACAGACCATTTATCGATACTTTAACAAGACCAAATCCTGATGATCCAACAGGAAAATCAGTTATGCGCCGTGTACCTGACGTGTTTGACTGCTGGTTTGAATCTGGCTCGATGCCATTTGCGCAAGTCCACTATCCGTTTGAAAATAAGGAGTGGTTTGAATCTGCGGATTTTATCACTGAATACATAGCGCAAACCAGGGGGTGGTTTTATACGCTCTTTGTATTGTCCACTGCTTTGTTTGATAGGGAACCATTTAAGAACTGCATATGCCACGGTGTTGTTTTGGATGTAAAAGGGCAAAAATTGTCCAAACGTTTGAATAACTATGCAGATCCAATGGAGGTTTTTGATAGATACGGTTCTGATGCACTGCGTTTTCTTATGCTTTCTGGATCCATTGTTTGTGGTGGTAATTTGCTACTCGATAAAGAAGGAAACTCAATACGAGATGTTCTGAAAAACGTAATAAAACCTATGTGGAACAGTTATCACTTTTTTACTATGTATGCAAATGCAGATGGAATTAAAGCTGAAGTGTGTAAGGATTATCAAAGTACTATTGATCGCTACACGATTTCCAAATGTTTTGAAGCTGTAGAAAGTATCCAAGCTTCTATGAACAGCTATAACTCCCAAGAGGCTTGCAAAATTTTAATGAACTTTTTTGAAGTGCTAAATAATTGGTATATTCGTCGCAGTCGCGAGCGTTTTTGGAAAAGTGATTTGGATCAGGATAAAACTGATGCTTATAATGTTCTATATACGGTTTTTTATTACATACTTCGTGCTGCAGCTCCTTTGTTGCCACTTATAACAGAGACTATATGGCAAGGGCTTAAGTACGAAGAAACATCTGTTCATTTGGCTGATTTCCCACAATTAGAGAAGTTTGATAGTCAGCTCATTGCCAAGATGGATTTGGTGAGAGAGATGTGCAACTCTGCACTCTCTATTAGAAACACTTTTAATATACGTATCAGGCAGCCACTTGGCAGTATGAGGATTTATCATCAGTCTTCCTGCGGTTTTCTTGAAGATGAATATCAAGAGATGATAAAAGATGAGGTAAATGTAAAAAAACTGGAGTTAGTAAACAGACTTGAAGATATTGCATCACTAGAGTTAAAACTCAACTTCCCTATGCTTGGAAAGAGAGTTCCGGAGAAGATTAAGACACTGGTTCAATATGTTAAACAAGGAAAGTGGAAACAAGTTGAATCCGGTGTCATCCGAGTAAATGACACTGGGATCCAGACGCAGATTCCAGCGTCACGCGCTGGAATGACAGAAAGAGGTCTCATATTTTTGGGGGACGAGTCAGAAAATTACATCATAGAAAAAGGCGAATATGAACTATTATTAAAAGCAAACAGTGAATTTTCCTCCGTGTTTGATACCAACAAAGGGATTGTGATTCTGAACACCACTTTAAATGATGAATTGATTCTAGAAGGGCTTGCAAGAGATGTTGTGAGGCTCATTCAGGAAACCAGGAAACAAGCTGATTTTCATATGTCCGATAGAATCAGAGTAATAATCAAAACAGGAGATGAGAAAATTAAGGAAGCAATAAATACGTGGATTGAATATATAAAAGAGCAGACCCTTACCTTATCTTTGGACATTAATACAGAAATTGGAACTAACTTTTATTCTAAAGAATATCAGGATTTAAGTGTTGGTATTAGGTTAAATTATTAGTAGTTGAAAGTTGTCATTGTTTATGCTATACTTAGGTTACTTGAGGTAAGGTTATAATATGAATAAGGCTGTTGCAGATGATTATGGAAAAGTTGTTGATTTGAATAACAATAGTGATGATTTAGGTAAAGTAGAACCTGTTGCTACTTTGGAGGAGGAAGAAGAGTTTTTTGATGCTATGGAAGAACAGGAACCTGTTTCTAATGTAGAAGAAGGGAATAATTTAGGTCTTGCTACTTCAGAAGAGGAAGAAGAATTTTTTGATGCTGTGGAAGAACAAGAGCCGTTAGCTAATTTTAACGTTCCACTCAGTATATTTCATTATAAAGATTATAACTCTGATTTTTTTACTTCTTGGTATAATATATCAAGTAGAATATTTAAAGAGGTAAATCGAGCTTGCCCAGAAAAGAAAATATTAAATTTAGCTCTATCAGTTTTAATGTTTCCTTATATAGTTTTCACTGCGTTAGGATTAGCCGTATATAATAAATTAAAAACAAATGATAAGACACAAATCAGTTCAGAGGAGAATAAAACAAAAAAAAGTGAAGTAAGTGAAAGTACAGCAAAAAGATTGGCATATGGTGTTCTTGCTGCAATAGCAATTTTTGTTAATATGGCTGTACTTGTAGCCTTAGTTGTTCCTGCAACAATTGCTTTGGCTACTTTTTATCTTTTAAATAGAGATTTATCTCACTCTTTAGTTACTGCTCTTAAAATAAGTATGGGGCGGTATTCTAATAAGCATCAAAATATTGAGGTGTCTTTTCATGAAAAGGAAGTTACTGGACCAAATATTGCGTGGGATATGGAAATAGAATTTCCACCGCAATTTAAACGATTGCTTAGAGATTTGTATGAAAATGAAAATAACAAGTGGTTTGATGTGACGCGGGATTCAGAGCATAGCATCGTACTGAAATTGTCAACTAACATCAATTTAAAAAATGGTCTTAAGCCCTTACGCAATGAAATCAAGGATGTGCTTGCAACTTCTATTCAGGAATTTGCGAAGACTATGGAAGAACTGATAAAGCTAGAAAAGAAAGAGATTACATATGATAAATTGAAGGAATTGTTGGACGAATTCAGGTTAAAAGTGGTAAGTAGCATAGATTTTAAGTTGACAACTCACTTAATATACAACGCCTATCAAGTTGCCTTTATACAAGCAGTTAGGTTTCATCTGGATAGACGGAAAGAAGGTTTTTCACTGGAAGATGAGATAAAAAATTCTTTAGTGAGACAGGAATTAGAGAGTCAAGGTAAGGAATTACCAGGTGAGAAAGAAGTGATAATAAGAGATCTGAAAAAAGCAGGAGCAAAAGTACCGGATGTTTTAGATGATAGTGAGCTTCCTATATTTAAAGCAGAATGGAAGCGGCTTAAAGAAGAAGGGAAGATAGCTAAGAGAACAATTATTGATGTTTATAAATATATACATAGTAGAGAAACAGAGACAGCTCTAGGTAATGCTAAAGAAGAGATTGATCTTTTAAAAAAAGAAGGACAAAAAAGATATATTAGGATACATGAAAAATTGAAAGAAATATATGGAGATGTAAAAAAGAATAATTTAGCAGGTGATGTTTTAAGAAGAAGGTTAGAAGGTCTTTTTAAGTTCGAGTATGATGATCAAGAAGTTGAGCAAAGGCTAGTAAAATCAGTAATGAAAAAAGCCAAGGGTGAGTTAGGCCTATTAGGCATGCTCAGCTTAATAGACCAGTTTCGGGATTTAGAAAAGGAGATAAAAGGTTCTTTGAGTGAGAATTTAAAAGAAGCTTCAGATAAAGTAAATGCTTTTGTAGCAAACATATATTTAGAAATAACGAAATGCAACATACAAAATGTACTCAAAGGCCAAGCAAAGGGTATAGAGGATTCATGTAAGCTGTTAGAGGAAAAGGAGCCAGATTTAGTACAGAGGATTAATGCGCACCGAGCGGAAATTGCAGAATGCTTAGAGCAACCTATATCGTTAAGGAAAGTAATAGAAGAAAATGAGGATTTAAACAAATATTTAGAAGGTGAGCGAAATAGGAAAGGAGAACAGCATCCAAGTACAATATTAATAGAGAAGCATTTGAAAAATAACCAAGAAATTCTCAAAGCATTAAAACAGTTAGAATTAGAAGAAAAAGGATTGTTGATAAATGAAGAAACAAAAAATGATTATATAGAAGAACTAGAATCTCGCGAAAAAATAAAGTTTGCAATAATAGAGGATGATTTACTGAAGGAGTTCGAGCGTGAAACTTTTAACACAGAAGCAGTTAAGAAGTTGTTAGAGGAAGCGGAACTTGAATACTATTTGGCAGAAAAATGCATAAAAAGTCCTGTGATAAAAACAAAAAATAATATCAAGCACTTTTATCAAGGTTTATTGTCTCCTTTGATAGATAATTTGACAAAAGATATAATAAATAATATACCAGGAAATAGTGAAGGTTGTATACAGAAAGTTAAGAACTGGAGTAAAGTTATGTTTGGTGCAATAAAGATTGGAGCATCAAATGCTTATAAAGAGACTACAGAGAGAAAAGCGTTAAATGTGGCACATAATACTTATAAAGAAGGAGAGACATTTCTTCAATGTTTTCAGTCAAATTATGAAGGTGTTGGAGCCTTTTTAGGTGATTTATTTTCTGATGATGGGGTAACATTTAAAAATGATGTGTGGCCTAAAATAGAAAAGCATTTGCATGGAATGTGGGATAGATTTTTCAAGGATATTGAATTCAATATTGGAAATAAATTGGATGAAGTAAGTGTGACACAGCAACGGCAGGAAACTATGATTGTGACTCAACGATAAGTTCTCAAAGTTCCTCCGGTATTTTCACATACTAAATTAACTATAGCACTTGATTCTTTTTGGATCTCTTTTTCAGTTAAAGTGTGAGTTGGAGAGCAGAAAGTAACTGACAATGCTATAGACATCTTATTCGATTCTATATTATTTCCATGGTGTACGTCAAATACTAAAACTTCTGTGATGAGCTCTGAGCTTTTTTTTACCACATTGATTATGTTACCTACTTCCACATCCTTATTTACAATAAATGCGAAATCACGTTTTACACTTTGGTATTTATAATCGATAAATTTCTTTCTACTTACAGGTAAATTTCCGATATTTTCTAATATTACCTCAAAGCCTACAACTTTTTGTTTGATATCAAAAAAATCCAGTATACTTGGATGCAGTTCTCCAAAATAACCAACTATTTTACTTCTAAAAGATAAGGTGCCTGACTTTCCTGGATGATAATATTCTTTTTCTGCTCTCTCTATCGTTAAATTATCGCAATTGACGTTAAAAAACTCCAAAGCTGCTATGCAATCAGCCTTTGCGTCAAAAACATCTACTTTCCTATCAGTATTATAATGGTTTCGCGGTAAATTATTTCCTGTTCTTATTCCACTTAAGACATGTTTAGACTGAGCTTCACCATCGTAAATCGGCCCGATTTCGAAGATTGCAAGATCAGATATTCCATGGGCAATATTATCAGCAGTAACTTGCAATAAATTTGGCATAATACTTGGTCTCATTATATTAAAGTTATTGTTAAACGGATTATCGATGATAAATAACTTATTCGAGTAACCAAATTTTTCAGCTGTTGATTCACTCATAAACGACCAGGTTAGCACTTCATGAAACCCTCTGTTTGTCATCAAAATACGCAAATTGTCGTATGTACTATCTACTTCTTCAACATTATTTGGTAGTGGTTCTTCTTTTATTTTGTCATAGCCGTATATCCTTGTTACTTCTTCGATTAGGTCAGCCGGTATTGTCACGTCCGGTCTCCAGCTTGGTACTTGTACATTCCAATTGCCTTCGGTTTTTTTATCAATACTAAACCCTAGTTTCGTTAAGATATCAAGCACCTCATCAGGCGATACAGACACACTTCCAAACTTGTTCACATCCTGATAATCAAAGCTCACCTTGGTGTCAGCACTATCTAAACTGCCAGCAGACACTACGCTTGAGGTTTCTCCACCACATAAGTCCAGAATCATTTTAGCTGCAAGGTTGAGTCCATCAAAAGTAAATCCAGGATCAACTGAACGTGCAAATCTGTAACTAGCGTCTGTGGAGATGCTCAGCTCCCTTGAGGATTTAGCAATAGAGATTGGATCGAGCAAAGCTAATTCCAAAAAAATATTGGTAGTTTCAAAAGTACATTCACTGCACTTACCACCTATAATTCCAGCAACTCCATGAATATTTTTATCATCAGAAATAACGCTCATGTCTTTGTTTAATAAGTATTCTTTACCGTTTAAACCAGCAAATTTTTCTCCGTCGTTTGCTTTGCGTACTGTGAGCTCTCCTTCTATTTTTTTTGCATCATACGCGTGCATTGGGCGGCTGAAAGATATCATAATATAGTTCGTGATATCAACTATTGCAGAAATGGAGCGCATTCCTATCGATTCCAGCCTATCTTTTAACCATTTTGGGCTTTCTTGATTTTTTACATTGGCGATGTATATTCCACTAATAAAACTTTCCCCGTCAGTAACTTCAACATCGATTGGTGAATTTATGGAGCTGGTAAGTTGTGGAATGCTTAAAGTCTTTAATGTCCCAATTCCAGTTGCAGCAAGGTCGCGAGCTATTCCATAAATGCCTAAGCAATCTCCACGGTTTGGGGTAACATTTATATCAATTACAGGGTCACAATTGAAAAATTTATCCCCTACTTTATAATCATCGGAAAGCTCGATTATTCCTTCACTTTCCTCTTGAACCAGCGCAAGTTCAGAAGCAGAGCAGAGCATCCCTTCACTTAGCACTCCTCGTATTTTTGTGGGCTTGATTGTGAAATCACTTTCTGGCAATGTGCTACCAAGAGATGCAAGCACAGTTTTCATACCTTCTCTAACATTGTTTGCTCCGCAAACTATTTGTAGAATTTTACTCCCGTCATCTACTTTACATAATTTTAATTTATCAGCATTTGGATGCTGTATCACCTCTAATACTTCTGCAACAATAAGACCAGCTAATTTGGTATTGTCGATCACATCTTCTACTTCCAACCCTATGTGAGTTAACTTATCGGTAATTTCTTCTAAACTAGCATTGGTTTCTAAGTGTTCTAATAACCAAGATAATGTGAATTTCATGAACCTTTAAAGAAATAAAAGAGTTATTGTAATATAAAATGTAGTGCTTTTAAAGCTTGTTGTAATGGAATAAAAGGTAACTTCTGTATCACAAGCACAACTGTACGAACATTGTGATACAAGAAACTAAGAAAGATGTCATCCCAGTGCCCTGACTACTTGGATCCAGAAAACTTAATTTTAAATGAGTACACCAGGTGGTTGTACAATAAAAACTGGATTCCAGTGTCAAGCACTGGAATGACACCACCTACTACGCAAATTATCTACAAATTGCAATGTTTGTACACTAGAGCATTACAAGCAACGATGTAGAAGCTTTTGTAACTTTATATCTTCTTGTAAAGAGAAAGAATTTTTTCTATGTCACCTTCTAGGCTCTGTGGACAAAAAATATGAAAAGAGAGAAAAAGATGGTAGTTTAGCCTAATAGGTAAAAAATGGAGAAACTACCATATGCAATATTACATCAAAGAGGAAAATTGGAAACAAATTTTAGAGTTCATAAAAAGCGTAAAAGGAATGCACAGCAAAGATGAAAAACGTTTAAGAATATTCATAGAGGCAGTGTGGTACATAGTGCGAAGTGGTTGCCAATGGAGACTTTTACCAAAAACTTATGGTAATTACAGGAGTATACATAAGCGATTTAAAAGATGGTGTGAAAGAGATGTCTGGAAAAAATTGCTTGAATATACTAAACAAGAGCCTGATTTAGAAGTTGCTATAATCGACGGTACGATCATCCGAGCCCATCCATGTTCATCTGGATATACAAAAAACTCCAAGGATCAAGAAGCTTTAGGGAGGAGCAAAGGTGGCTTTACAACTAAAATACATGCGCTTGTCGATGCACTTGGAAATCCACTTAAATTTACTCTGACTCCTGGTCAAAGAAATGAAATTACGCAGGCACAAGTGTTGACCGAAAGTATCTATAACTCTACTGTAGTAGCTGACAAGGGCTACGATAGCAATGCCTTTGTTACAAGTCTTGAAGACAAGGGATGTACAGTAGTTATTCCGCCAAAACGGAATCGAAAAGTGCAAAGGTATTACGATGAGCATATCTACAAAGAACGTCATTTGATTGAGTGTTTTTTTGGTAAAATTAAAAATTTTAGGCGCATTTTTTCCAGATTTGATAAAACTGCTGAGGTTTTTATTGGTTTTCTCAATTTTGTTGGAGCTCTTGTATGGCTTCTCTAAAATTTTGTCCACAGAGCCTAGCTATACAAGCTGAAACGCGCTGTTCAAGACATCACCCAACGTCAAATTTTAAAATAGAGAGTGAATAACTAGCACGGGTTTTCTTTGCCTTTTTTTCATTTGGTAAATTTCTTAAATATTTATGGCTAAACGACAACCGTCATCCCGCTACTTGTTAGCGGGATCTAGAGATACCGCGAATGAATCGCGGTATGACGGTTAATTATTCTGCGGCGGTATGACGTAGAGCTCGCGTTAGCTATACTTTTATACTCACCAACTCAGTATCCAACCTGGATCCAAGTAGTCAGCTACTCGGATGACATCTTTGTGTTTGAAGCAAAACCAGCTATAACATTTCTTCGCAAACAAATGTTCGTACAGTTGTGCGCGTGATGCTGGAATCTAGACAACAATTAGATCCTATTGTCAAGCAATAAGCTACATGTGCTATTTATTTAGTAGATTAAATATGAAGTTTAAAACTCTGCTATTGACTTCCTGTAGAACTAGTGAAAACTAAACTTGCTTAAAACCACTTAATTAGTTATAGTTATAAGTTTAGGTACAGTAAAATGACAGCTTTTGTCCCCTTGATTATTTTTTTAATCTTGTATCTTGGAAGTGGTGCTTATTTTTCTTTTATCGGAACTGATAATCCACTTCATCAGGTTTCACCAGTAATCTGCTTATTGCCAGCACTATTTTTTGCTGTCTCACGTGGTACAAATAAAATTCAGCATAACATCGATACTGTTATCAAGGGCATGGGTGACAAAAACACCCTTACTATGTGTTTAATTTTTTTATTTTCTGGAGCATTTTCTGCGGTGACTCAATCAATCGGTAGCGCAGACACTGTTGCTAATTTAATTCTTAATTTCCTTCCAGCAAGATTACTGCTGCCTGGAGTATTTTTGGCTTCTGCTTTTATTTCAACTGCAATTGGCACATCTATGGGAGTTGTTGCGCTGATGGTACCTATAGCTGTTAATCTGGCAAAAAGTGGAGCTTTTGGTCTCGAAATAGGAACTGCAACTGTAGTAGGTGGTGCCGTGTTTGGCGATAACCTTTCGATGATATCTGATACCACCATTGCATCTGTTTCTTCACAGGAAGCTTCAGCAAAAGATAAACTTAAAATGAACTCTAAAGTTGCACTTATTGCCAGCATTATAACACTCATCTACCTAGCAGTTGCCTCAAATAGTACAAAAATTATTTCTATATCAAATTTAGATTATTATTCTATAATAAAAATTATTCCTTACATTTCTTTAATAATCATGGGGCTGCTTGAAGTCGCCACTTTAGTAACAATAACTATAAACATAATTATTGCTGGTGTGCTAGGAATAACTTTTTTTGACTATGCTATCATTCAATTTCCTCATGACGTGTATGACGGTTTCAAAAAAGTAAACGAAATAGTGATATTTGCTCTATTTATCGGTGGATTGAGCCATATAATGTACAAGCAAGGTCAAAAAGCGTTGCATAAACTCATCGATGAAAGCAATATCACAAAAACTAAAGCTGAATTTGTGATAGCAGGAATTGCGTCTATGTTTACTACCTTAGTTGCCAATAATACCATTGCTATTTTACTAAGTGGTGGCATTGCAAAAAGGCTTGCACAAAAACACAGTATTGCGCCACATCGCAGCGCATACTTATTAGATGTTTTTGCTTGTGCTACAAAAGGTATCTTACCTTATGGTTCCCAACTATTGCTAGCAGGTAGCATCGCCTCTGTATCACCTATTTCTTTATTAACACAGGTATATTATTGCTTTATTCTAGCGGCAGTTACAATAGGCGAAATAATCATCAACAGCAGAAAAGAGAAATATTGTGCGGCTGCAACTTAGAGTTTCTCTTTTTTTACCCATAAGGAACGGAATTACTTGACACCCTTCGCCAACCCCCTTATCATGAAACTGAAGCTATTTATTTATCTTCTCTGTACAGATTAAATGACAAAAAAACTCAACGTATTTGGTGTCTCATGTTTAATTTTTTGCACTATGTGCACCTCATGTCTTTATAAAACTTCTAGCTATACAAGCCGAAACGCGCTGTTCAAGACATCAAAAGACGTCAAATAGAACAAGGGAGAATTTGAATACTGGCTACCCTGGGGATTCTTTGCCTTTTTTCCTGCTTAGTAAATTTCTCAAACACTTGCGGTGTAGGTTAGTTGCAAGTTAAAAGCAGCTAAATCGCTTTTAATCAAGCGTTTTAGAATAAAAAAAACGCCGATATTTTAGGCTCTGTGGACAAAATTTTAGAGAAGCCATACAAGAGCTCCAACAAAATTGAGAAAACCAATAAAAACCTCAGCAGTTTTATCAAATCTGGAAAAAATGCGCCTAAAATTTTTAATTTTACCAAAAAAAACACTCAATCAAATGACGTTCTTTGTAGATATGCTCATCGTAATACCTTTGCACTTTTCGATTCCGTTTTGGCGGAATAACTACTGTACATCCCTTGTCTTCAAGACTTGTAACAAAGGCATTGCTATCGTAGCCCTTGTCAGCTACTACAGTAGAGTTATAGATACTTTCGGTCAACACTTGTGCCTGCGTAATTTCATTTCTTTGACCAGGAGTCAGAGTAAATTTAAGTGGATTTCCAAGTGCATCGACAAGCGCATGTATTTTAGTTGTAAAGCCACCTTTGCTCCTCCCTAAAGCTTCTTGATCCTTGGAGTTTTTTGTATATCCAGATGAACATGGATGGGCTCGAATGATCGTACCGTCGATTATAGCAACTTCTAAATCAGGCTCTTGTTTAGGCTCTGTGGACAAAATTTTAGAGAAGCCATACAAGAGCTCCAACAAAATTGAGAAAACCAATAAAAACCTCAGCAGTTTTATCAAATCTGGAAAAAATGCGCCTAAAATTTTTAATTTTACCAAAAAAACACTCAATCAAATGACGTTCTTTGTAGATATGCTCATCGTAATACCTTTGCACTTTTCGATTCCGTTTTGGCGGAATAACTACTGTACATCCCTTGTCTTCAAGACTTGTAACAAAGGCATTGCTATCGTAGCCCTTGTCAGCTACTACAGTAGAGTTATAGATACTTTCGGTCAACACTTGTGCCTGCGTAATTTCATTTCTTTGACCAGGAGTCAGAGTAAATTTAAGTGGATTTCCAAGTGCATCGACAAGTGCATGTATTTTAGTTGTAAAGCCACCTTTGCTCCTCCCTAAAGCTTCTTGATCCTTGGAGTTTTTTGTATATCCAGATGAACATGGATGGGCTCGGATGATCGTACCGTCGATTATAGCAACTTCTAAATCAGGCTCTTGTTTAGGCTCTGTGGACAAAAAATATGAAAAGAGAGAAAAAGATGGTAGTTTAGCCTAATAGGTAAAAAATGGAGAAACTACCATATGCAATATTACATCAAAGAGGAAAATTGGAAACAAATTTTAGAGTTCATAAAAAGCGTAAAAGGAATGCACAGCAAAGATGAAAAACGTTTAAGAATATTCATAGAGGCAGTGTGGTACATAGTGCGAAGTGGTTGCCAATGGAGACTTTTACCAAAAACTTATGGTAATTACAGGAGTATACATAAGCGATTTAAAAGATGGTGTGAAAGAGATGTCTGGAAAAAATTGCTTGAATATACTAAACAAGAGCCTGATTTAGAAGTTGCTATAATCGACGGTACGATCATCCGAGCCCATCCATGTTCATCTGGATATACAAAAAACTCCAAGGATCAAGAAGCTTTAGGGAGGAGCAAAGGTGGCTTTACAACTAAAATACATGCGCTTGTCGATGCACTTGGAAATCCACTTAAATTTACTCTGACTCCTGGTCAAAGAAATGAAATTACGCAGGCACAAGTGTTGACCGAAAGTATCTATAACTCTACTGTAGTAGCTGACAAGGGCTATGATAGCAATGCCTTTGTTACAAGTCTTGAAGACAAGGGATGTACAGTAGTTATTCCGCCAAAACGGAATCGAAAAGTGCAAAGGTATTACGATGAGCATATCTACAAAGAACGTCATTTGATTGAGTGTTTTTTTTGGTAAAATTAAAAATTTTAGGCGCATTTTTTCCAGATTTGATAAAACTGCTGAGGTTTTTATTGGTTTTCTCAATTTTGTTGGAGCTCTTGTATGGCTTCTCTAAAATTTTGTCCACAGAGCCTAAAATATCGGCGTTTTTTTTATTCTAAAACGCTTGATTAAGAGCGATTTAGCTGCTTTTAACTTGCAACTAACCTACACCGCAAGTGTTTAAGAAATTTACTAAGCAGGAAAAAAGGCAAAGAAACCCCGTAGTAGCTAGCATTCAAATTCTCCCTTGTCAATTTGACGTTTTTTGCTGTCTTAAACGCTTTGTAAGCGCGTTTCGGCTTATATAGGTAAAAACCTAAAAATTTTTAAAGACATGCGATGCACGTAGTGCGAAAAATTAAACATGAGACGCCAAATACCCTAAGTTTTTTGTCATTAACCTGCACAGATTGCGAAGATAAATAAATAGCTTCACCACCATGATAAGGGCGCTGGCGGAGTTTGTCAAGTGGTTTTTTAGCCACGTTTCCCTGTTATAATGTTCGTTTACTTGACCTAAGATCCAGGAGTATTTAAACTGAACCCTACATAGTACTAAAAATGATAGGAAATCTAAGCGGAATAGTTGATGAAGTGCGTGGTGATCACATAATCCTGAATGTAAATGATGTTGGCTATATGGTGTATCTTTCAGCCAAAACTCTAAATGCATGTTCCATCGGAAGTAGAATCAAATTACTTATCGAAACCTATGCAAATAACAGAGAAAACACTACTCAGCTATATGGTTTTATAAGCAAAGAAGAACAACAGTGCTTGAGGTTGCTAGTTAAAGTAAGCGGTGTTAGCTATAAAACTGCAATGTCAATTTTGAGTAAATTAACTCCAGAACAGCTATTTTTGGCAATTATGAATGAAGATAAAGTAACACTCAAGATGAGTGGACTTGGCCTGAAACTCATAAATCGAATCATCACTGAATTAAGTGGCAAAGTGAGTAAACTAGAAATAAATAACAATAATTTTCATCCAATCAATGAAGATGCACTTTCAGCATTGATCAATCTTGGGTATGAAAAAATGAAAGCTTATGATACGATAAAAAAAATACAAGACAAATCGTCAAACCTGGACACTAAGGATATTATTCGCATGGCGCTTAAAACACTATGAAATCAATATCGTGCGATAAAGAATATACTGAAGATGTGCGCAATATCAACATCAGGCCTGAGCAACTTGATGATTTTGTCGGGCAAAAAGACTTAATACAAAATTTAAAAGTGTTTATAAACGCTGCACAGACGAGAACTGAAGCCTTAGATCACGTCTTATTGTACGGTCCTCCAGGGCTTGGCAAAACAACTTTAGCACAAATTGTTTCTAAAGAATTAAGAGTTAGCTTTCGCGCAACTTCTGGTCCTTTACTTAGTAAAGCTGGGGACTTGGCTGCAGTGCTTACCACTTTAAATGCAAAAGATGTTCTATTTATCGACGAAATCCATAGATTAAATCGCAGCATCGAAGAAGTTTTATATACTGCTATGGAAGATTTTTGCTTGGACATATTAGTAGGTGAAGGTCCATCTACTCGCACTTTAAGGATAGATCTACCACCATTTACGCTAATTGGAGCAACTACACGGCTTGGATTACTTTCTGCGCCACTCAGAGATCGTTTTGGCATTCCTTTGCATCTTGAGTTTTATTCTTTTGAGGAGCTAGTCGATATTATAAAAAGAGGCGCAAGAGTTCTTTCTGCTGAAATTGAAGAGGGTGCTGCACGGGAAATTGCCTGCCGTGCGCGCGGTACTCCAAGAATTGCTTTGAGGTTACTCAGAAGGATAAGGGATTTTGTTGAAGTGAAAGATGATAAAAAAATCACTTATGAAGTCGCTGATTCTGTATTGCTAAAATTGGGTGTAGATAAAATGGGACTCAATAAACTTGATGTGCATTATCTAAGATTTTTATTCAACACCTCAGGACCTGTTGGAATTGACACTATATCTATTGCGCTATCTGAAGATGCCGGCAATATCGAAGAAACAGTGGAACCTTATTTAATCAAAATTAGTTTTGTAAAGCGCACACCAAGAGGACGCGTTCTAACCGACCAAGCAAGGGAGTATTTGAGCTTCCAATATTAAACACCATAATTAAATATTGGCTAATTGAGATAATGCTCGTATGTTGACATTTGTGTGTTAATAATAATGGAGGCATATATGTTAAATAGTACTGAAACTGTAATTCAAATTAAAACTTCTCCATTTCGTACTCGCTAGTTATGCTATTCTAACTAATTAAGCTACGGTTTGGGTAATAGGAAAAAACTGGATTCCAGCGTCACGCGCTACCCTATGGGTGCTGCTCGCGTATATTCTCTCTTTCACCATCTCAGTGTTTCTTTCTTATTATGCCAGTACCATTTTCTTGTCATTCAAGTAGCTACCCTTCTTGTCATCCCAGTGCTTGACACTGGGATCCAGAAATTCTTAAACTGAATTCTATATAGAACCTCAGAACAAAAATAAAAAATGGGTAGCACAATACTACCAAGAAATTTCTACGAGCGGCCGACCTTAACTGTAGCTGGAGAGTTATTGGGAAAAGTCCTCAAATTTTCTAACTTTAGTGGAATAATAACCGAAGTTGAAGCCTATATAGGAATGAGTGACCCAGCTTGTCATGCAGCTAAGGGTTATACTAACCGAACCTCAGTAATGTTTGGTATGCCGGGGTTTTCATATGTGTACTTTATATATGGAATGTATTACTGTTTAAATATTGTAACAGAAGCAGAAGGGTTCCCAGCAGCAGTGTTAATACGGGGATTAAAGCTCATTGAACCGCTTGAGGCAAATTTAGGTGGGCCAGGAATATTGTGTAAAAGATTAAATATTACAAAAGAACATAACAAACAGGACCTTACTATAAGCCACGAATTTTGTGTTTATGAATCTTACCTCAAACCAGATTATATTTGCACCCCGAGAATCGGAATTAGTAAAGGCCAAGAGAAATTTTGGCGGTTTAAGATTTTCTAAACTTAAGACCTTGCGTAGACTATTTGCCAATCGGATAATCACCAGTGAAACAAGCATCACAATATTGTGGTGTAGCATTGTTACGCTTTTCTGCTTTAACAGCCTGATATAGTCCATCAATACTCAAGAAGGCTAGGCTATCTACTCCTATAACTTCCTTAATTTCCTCTACAGATTTATTTGCAGCAATTAAATCTTTGCACTCTGGCGTATCTATTCCATAAAAACAAGAATGCTTAATTGGTGGGCTTGAAATTTTGAGGTGAATCTCTTTTACTCCTGCATCCTTTAACATAACTATTATATTTGTTAACGTACTACCACGCACTATACTATCATCTATTAAAATTATGTTTTTACCTTTCAAAATGTGCTTATTAGCATTGAATTTTAATTTTATTCTAACTTTACGTACTTCAGCGGTTGGTTGTATAAAAGTTCTTCCTATGTAATGATTACGAATTATTCCCAGTTCCATAGGTAACCCTGAATGCTTTGCATATCCAATAGCTGCAGGTATTCCAGAATCAGGTATTGGTACAACCATATCCATATTGTTTTTTGGTGGGCTCTCTTCTGCAAGTATTCTTCCTATTTCTTTTCTTATATCATATATGGACCTATTCTCCATTATGCTGTCTGGTCTTGAAAAATAAACGTATTCAAAAATACAAAAACTTGATTTTTGCTGTGGGAAAGGAAATGCTGAAGCTAGATTACCATTTCGATCAATGGTAACTAACTCACCTGGTTCTATTTCTCTAACAAACTCTGCATTTACTATATCAAGAGCACAAGTTTCAGATGCAAGAACATAAGAACCGTTTAACTTCCCTAAAACAAGAGGCCTGATTCCAGACGGATCACGTACTCCAATAACTACTTCTTGATTGATTGCCACAAAAGAATAAGCACCTTGTATTTGCTTTAATGCATATATAAAACTCTCTAAGAAGCTATCTTTTTCACCGCTTGCTGTCAGATGCACTACTACTTCTGTATCAATATCTGACTGAAAAACGCACTCTTGTTTAATTAATTGTTCGCGTATTGGAGAAATATTAATTAAATTACCATTATGTGCTATGGCAAAATCCCCAAATTTGCCACTTTTGCCAAGCATGGGCTGCACTCCAAACTTATTACCACTTGTTGAGTATCGAACGTGACCTATTGCACAATCTCCAGGTAAGGATTTCTTTATTTCATCTATATCATCAAATACGCTGCTCACTTGACCTTGAAAGTGATAAGAGTGCAGCTTATCGTTGTTACTGGTTACTACACCAAAAGACTCTTGACCTCTATGCTGCAAAGCGTGGAGAGCAAGTATAGAGTTAAAAGCAGCACTTTGGTTGCAACTTATGCCAAATACCCCACACTCCTCACGCATTTCATCTAGCATAAAAACTATTAAGTAAAGTTTAATTTTACTTTAGCATAGGTAAAATACAAGCATTTTGTTGTTCATCTGCTTTTATTGCTAGCAATAGCCCTATACATATTAAGCTTGCAGCAGTTGTACTTCCTCCATAGGACAGAAATGGCAATGGGTCGCCTATTACAGGTAAGAGGCCCATTGTCATTCCGATGTTTATAAAGAAATGAGCACTAAAAAAGGCAAAAATGCCGATAGATACCGACTTAGAAAAATAATTTTTTGACCTATAAGCAATAGAGAGCATTATAGCAAGCAATGTAGTATAGAGTAAAATTAAAGCCATGCTACCTAAAAATCCCCATTCCTCACTCAGCACTGCAAAAGCAAAATCTGTACGTTTCTCCGGCAAAAATCCAAGTTGAGTTTGACTTCCGTTAACAAAGCCCCTACCAAGCAAACCTCCTGAACCAATAGCTATTTGAGATTGCTGCGCATTATAACCTATTCCAAGTGGATCCACTGATGAATCCAAAAATGACAATATCCTTTGCTTGTGATAAGGACGTAAAAAAGGCCAAATAGCTGGTACTGCAAAAATGCCAAGCGTTCCACATATTATCGAATGAGATCTTTTTATTATTGCTGTGAATATAATTGACATCCCTATAAATAACATTATCATAGCTGTGCCTAAATTAGGTTGCTTTAACACCAAGAACACGGGTAAGAAAATAATTATAAGTGCCTTAAGCAATCTTTTAAATTCCATCATTTTATACATACTCTGCTTATCAAAATAGCGAGCAAGCGCAAGTATTAAGCCTACTTTTGCAAATTCTGATGGTTGCAAACTAATTGATCCAATTCTTATCCACCTTGTTGCACCCATTATGTGTGAGCCAAAAAAATTTACTGCTAATAGTGAAATCGCTGCTGCTGTATAAAAAAAGTAGGCGTACTTCAAATAAAAATCTAGCTCTATGAATGACATAGCTATAGCGAGTAGGAAAAAGAAGGAAAATATGACCAGTTGGTGAATCGCAAATGGCACCCACTTTCCTCCAGCGGAAGAGTATTGAACAACAATGCCAACGCAAAACAGCGCTATCACGTTAATGACTAATAACCAATGAATCTTCTTCAGCCTACCCACAATAAAGACCTTATAACCTTAAAGTACAGTAAAATATGAAACAAAGATAAAAATCAAAAAACCAACTTCTCAACTACTAACCGAATTGGAGTGCTATATATTCCAGTTACTACTGTTAAAGCTGCCATAAACAATAGACAGAAAAGCATAGGAAATGGCACATCATTAATTTTGCCTAGTGTCATTCTAGTGCGTGACGTTGCATCATTTTCAAAATACATTTTCTCTACCATCTTCCACATGTATATTAGTGCAAGAAAAGAACCGGCAGCAAAAGCTATCAGGGAAATCCACGCGCGAGATTCGATAATTGCTTTCATTATATACCACTTGCTTACAAAGCCATTTGTTAAAGGCACACCGATTAATGCTAAACTGAGTAGAGTGAACGCAAGTGCTGTATAAGGCATTGATTTCTTGAGTCCCGATAAATTCTCTATTTTTGTTGTATCAAATTTGTAAGAAATACATCCTGCAGCCATAAATAAAGATGTTTTTATTATGCTGTGGTTTACTATGTGAAGAATTGCTGCAAATACACCTGTTTTTGAGTTAAAACTCAGTGCTAAAATTATATAACCAATTTGGCTAATACTAGAGTGAGCAAGCAGTCTTTTTATGTCTTTTGCGGTTATTGCAAATATCGACCCAAATACAATAGCGCAAAGTGCGAGGATAATTATCACATTGTCCAGTAGCGGCTTAAACAAGAAAAAATTTTGATGAAAAACAGTATAAAAGATTCTGATGAAAACATATATCATCACTTTTGTCACTGTGCCTGAAAAGAATATGCTAATGAAACTTGGCGCCTCACTATATGCATTAACCAGCCACCTGCTTAATGGAAACAGTGCCATTTTGATTGAGAGACCAACAAAAATGAACAACGTGCCAAGTTTTATGATGTTGTTATCGTATAATGGAACTATTCTTTCAGCCATGTCAGACATATTGAGCGTTCCAGTCATTGAATACAAGAGCCCGATGCCAAATAAATAAAATGTTGCACCTATTGTTCCACTAATTAGATATTCAAATGCTGCAACCAAGGCTTTTTTATCCCTTCCCATTGAAACTAATACATAAGAAGAAAGAGATGAAATTTCCAAGAAAACGTAAAGGTTAAATATGTCGTTTGTTACTAGAATCCCGAGCAGTCCGCTTAAGCACAGTAGAAATAGAGAGTAAAAACCAGTGATTTTGTTTTTGCTAATCTCTTTTTCGTTAATATAAAAGCTATAAAGCACACTAATCAGCGCTATAAAATTCACTAGGGTTAGAATTAAGGAATTTAACACGTCGATTCTTAACTCTATTCCATACGGAGGAGCCCAATTTCCAAGGTGATAAGTTATAATTTCACCTTTATATGTTTTAATGAGTAGTATTGATGAAATGATAAGAGTGATTGTTGTTGCAATAAAAGAAATAAACCAAGATACCTTGTGTTTCTTGGCAAGAAAGCAAAACATTGATGCAATTATTGGGATAATAACTTGTAAGATTGGTAATTGCATTAAATTGTTGTTAATATATCGTTAAAGTATTAGTATATATAATACTTTTTGTTTTAATACCCTTATGTTATCTAAAATTTGTAATGCAATAAAACGCCTATTACGAAGAGAAGATAAATTTGTAGGAAGAGATGAAAATGGAAATTCTTACTATGAATCAAGTAAAGGAAAAAGGTGGGTTATGTATAGCAGTGTTTCTGAGCCTACAACAGTGCCTCCGGAATGGCATATATGGCTTCACTATACTGATAATGTAGTACCAGTTAATAATAAAAAAAGAAAAGTAAAACATACTCCTAATTTAACGGGTACAAAAGATGCATACTATCCAAACCAAAAAGTGAAAAATTACTATAAAAGCTGGAGTCCTGATAACTAAAGATGCGAAGGTCAAATATACTTGAAATAACCGCTGGATTATTTGTATTAATTTTTACTATTTTTCTGATTTTCTTTGCTATTGATAAGCTATCTTACATAAAGAAAAACTATAAGGACTGCTATAAAATATATGGTCTTTTTGCTAACGCTAACGGTATAGGAGTTGGTGATAGTGTCAAGATCTCTGGTGTAGATGTTGGAAGCATAACTGGTGTATCACTTGACAAAGCTACCTACGTAGCACGAATCGATATGTGTATAAGCAAAGACATAAAATTGCCAATTGATAGTTCAGCTCTGATCACTAGCAGTGGAGTTGTTGGCAGTAAATTTGTTAATATATCACCTGGATCAGATATTAAACTACTCTTGCATGGTGGTAAAATAGAGTATACTCAAGCTGAAGCAAATATGGGTGGAATAATGGACAGAATTCTTGGTATGTTTACAAAGTGAAAATGGCAGGATTCCAAGTATATCCGTTCAGGTAAAGCCTCCTGTAGTTCTAAAGTATTTAAGGAGTTTGCCTTATTTCTTGCCTTTTCTACCGCTTGCTTTGGGGTTTATAGTATAGAAAGTGCCTTAACAGTTGCAGTGCATGTCTATTAATGATAAAATGAAGATTAATTCATTTTGATATTATGATTGGTTTACTGTTTGCCGTACTATTGTTCCTCTGTGGTAGTGATGCACTTGCAAAACAGGAGCCACGTTCAATAGCTGGAGATAATCACATAAAGGTAATAAATTATAACCCACAGGCTATACATAAGTATACGGGTTTTTATGGTTATCAGTCCAGTATATTGTTTGAACCAGGGGAGGTAATACAAAACCTTTCAATGGGTGATTCAACTGGTTGGCAACTCCTTCCTCAAGGTAACAGATTGTTTATTAAGCCTATAGATGATATTGCCGATACCAACGCAACTATAATTACCAATAAAAGAGTTTATTACTTTGAACTTCATGCTGAAGAAGCAACTGGACTAGATGATCCAAGATTAGCATATGAAGTAAGGTTTCTTTATCCACTATTTAGCAGTGATGAGATTTACACAACAAATAACGGTGATATCCTCGAACAAGCTAGTCATACCATTATTCCTGATATAAACGATATTGAAGTTGTAAAGAAGGGTTTAAATTTTAATTATTCCATCTCGCACGTTAAAGGCAGTCAGTCAATAATACCAATCAAGGTTTTTGATGATGGAAAATTTACATATCTACAATTCAATAAAATAAACTCTGATTTCCCGGCAGTTTTTATGGTTGATTCTGCAGGATATGAGTCTTTAGTAAATTTCCGTACAGTTGACAACTATCTGATAATCGAAAGGGTAAGTTCAGTGTTTACCTTAAGGAATGGATCGAGTACAGTTTGCCTATTTAATGAAAACATGCCTTTCAAAAAAGGTAAGTGATTACTATCTAAAGGCTATAATGCCCGAGATATGGGTGCAAAGTTTTTTCTATGATGTTCTGTAATTCCATAAAGGCCAATAGCGTTAAGGTGCTCTTTTGTCCCATATCCTTTATTTTTATACCAATTATATTCAGGATGCTTATTGTGCAATTCTTGCATAAGCCGATCTCTCGTAACTTTTGCAACGATTGAAGCTGCTGCAATTGATGTACTCAAATTATCACCATTTACTATGGATTTCACTTGCCATTTCACTTCAGGTGGTTGATTACCATCAACTAGCACATAATCTAACTCTAGGTCCAAGTCTATCAACGCACGTTTCATTGAAAGTTTTGTTGCTTGCAAGATATTGTATGAATTTATTTCTTCTACGCTTGCCATTCCTATACCAAATTTTGCAACGGATATTATTTTTTCATATAGGACTTGCCTACATTGAGGAGTCAACTTTTTCGAGTCGTTGATTCCATCAATAATTGTATTTCTATCAATAAACACTACGGCTGCGGATATTACTGGACCAGCTAGCGGACCTCTTCCAACTTCATCCACTCCTGCTATCACTCCTGATAATTTATTTTCTAATGTAAAGTCTGGGTATTTCATAGGTTTTTATAATAAGAAAGTTATAGTAAAAACTGAACAGATAATAGAAATTATCCAAAATTTCATAACGATTGCATTTTCTGACCATCCCTTCTTCTCAAAGTGATGATGTATTGGTGCCATAAGAAAAACTCTTTTTCCTTCTCCATATTTAAACTTTGTATATTTAAAATATGATATCTGAATAATAACAGATAGAGTCTCTATTACAAAGATTATTCCAATAATAGCAAAAAGCATTTCTCTTTTAATTAGGACACTAGTTAACCCTAAAGCCGCACCTACCGACAAGCTACCAACATCACCCATAAATATTTTTGCTGGATGTGTGTTAAACCACAAGAAACTTAGAATAGCTCCTATAAATGCAATGCAGAATAAAGTAATATTCATATCTGCCTGAGTTATATATGCAATTAGCCCCAAAAAAGCAAAGGAAGTGATAACTTGAGTTGCAGCAAGGCCATCCAAACCATCTGTGAGATTCACAGCATTAGAAGAGCCGACAATTACAAACGCAGCAAACGGAACATATAGATAGCCAAAATCTATTATTACTCCTTTAAATAGGGACGTTTTTGTAAAACCTTCAGCAGAGTATAGCTTAAGTATAAACACACCAACCAGAGCAACAATAAACTGAATAAGTATTTTGGTTTTTGCACTTAAACCTCGATAGTGATTTGTCTTCAATTTTAAATAATCATCAATAAATCCAAGTAGAGCAAAAAATAGAGTTATCAATATCAGCAGCAAAATTTCTGGTGTTAACTGAGCCCAGAGTAAAATTGGTAATAAAGAAGAAATCAGTATTATTATTCCGCCCATAGGTGGTACATTCTTTTTTGTTATTAAATGACTTTCTGGTCCACATGATCTAATTGGTTGCCCATCTTTGCTTATTTTTTTTAGAAGCTTTATAAAATAGGGAAAAAGAATAAACCCAAAAACAAATGAGGTAAAAAATACTTTTGTAGCTAAGATCATCTGCTTACTTAAATTGACTAAGTGTCATACCACCTATAGCTAATAAAGTCAACTTCTGTCATCCTATAGCCTGACCCACAACTGTACGAACATTGTGATTTGGGCCCATCAGTAGGGTGTCATCCCAGTCTGGAATCCACAACTGTACGAACGTTGTAGTTTGGACCACCAGTGGGGTGTTATCCCAGTGCCCAGACACTGGTTCTATGCAACTTAATTAAAAACGTTTGTTTTAGTGTAAGACAATTACCTTTAGCTTATCAGCTCAGTTATAAGCAAAATTTCTGGATTCCAGACTGGAATGACACCATTTGCTGTGCAATTTACCTTCAAAAATGAATGTTCGTACAGTTGTGAACCTGTGGCAGGTATTACATAAGAGCATTTCCCTCTTCTAAATTAAAACGCACTTTTGCCTCCTTTGCAGTCTATACTTTAGATGTATTTAATTTACAAATACTAATTATTTATTAATAATGGTGATATGTAAATATAGTTATAAAATAATTGTTACACTTGAATTCCTTCCTGGTTTCTGTTGTTATCAGAACATTTAAAACACTTTAAGAAAGCTGCTTAGTTAAATTAACTTAGACAAGTAAATAGCAGTTTTGCAGCCTGTTTTTATGAATGATGATAAAATGTTGTAGCCAAATGCGCTTTCAGCATTGTGCTGAATTGCAATATCTTTGTGCTCTAACTCCTCGTCGCGAAATTTACTTATAGTTTCTCTTAATTCCCCATCTTCTAAATGTGAAACTTGCTCTTTGTAGTGCTCCCCGATAACTTCTTCAACTGCAGCAGTGCAAGCCATAGCAGCTTTTTTGCCCATAATGGCAGTTGCAACGCCAAGCGACACTCCTAAAACACGCCAAACAGGCAACAAAACAGTAGGACGAACTTTTTGCTCTTTGATTTTCTCATTAAAATAGTGAAAATGCTTTTTTTCCTGCTCTTCCATTTCAATTATTTCATTGATTATAGAAGATTTCTTAAGAATAAATTTTTGACCAGAATAAATGCAAATAGCTCCATATTCTCCAGCGTGATCTACTCTAATTGCCTGTTGCAAGAACTGATTGTTGCTGTACCTTAAATTATTTAGATTTCTTTCTTTCTCCACAATACACCTTACCTGATACGAACAGAGCTACTATGAGATAAATTAGATTCCATGTTGCTAAGGAAACACCTAGAACGTAATGAGGTCTGTCACAAGATGGAGAGTAATTAGGATTTAGTAGATTATTTCTGAGCTCTTCTATACTAACGTTACCACTTGCTTGCTCTGTACAACCTAAAACATCATGAAATAAGTGGAGTTCAAGACCTACATGATAAAAAGATATTACTGCACCTATGAGGTAGCTGCAAAACATTGCATAGATTAGAATTTTGTTGTCTTTAAGCATGCACGCTACTGCAAGTAATCCGGCGATATAGTAAACTATTCGCTCGTATGTACATAACTTGCATGGCAGCATGTTGAAAAAATATTCTAGCACATATGCAAAAATTAGAGCAGCGGCACTCGACAGCAGAAAGATTGCAGGAATTCTGGAATTATTACTCATAACTTTAAGTAAATTATCCCTGAAAGTATAAAGCAGAGTATTCATTTTACATAGGGATTTTTATTTTTTTTCAAAAGCAATCTAACTGGCACACCGTCTGCAAAGAAATTTTTTCTGAGATCGTTAATTAAATAGCGTTTGTAACTTTCATCAACACTTTCAGGTATGTTACATATCAAAGAAAAAGCTGGAGGTTTAGTACCAATTTGAGCGATATACTTCATTTTAACTGCTTTGCCTTTTACAAGAGGGTGAGAATGTTTTCCTACAGCATCTATGAGCCACTTATTCAGTTTTGCAGTGCTGATCTTCTTGTTCAAGGATTCACTCACTTCAAGACACTTATCTATCACATCACCGCAGCGCATGCCTTTCAACGCAGAAACTGTTATAGTTGGCACTTCCAAGAATAACCGAGTCACTTCCTGTTGTTTGACAAATTTTATTAACTTACTTCTGTCATCCTTACCTATTAAATCCCACTTATTTAAAACAACAATAATCCCTTTCCCTCCCTTAATTGCAGCTTCACCAATTGATAAATCCTGTTGCTCAATACCAAGCAGGGAGTCTAGCATTAAAACTACCACATGAGAGCGCTTGATTGATTCTAAGCTTTTCTCAACAAATCTTGATTCTAATTCATCTGTAACATTAGCCTTTCTTCGAATTCCTGCAGTATCAATAAGAGTAATTAGCTCTCCATTATGATCATATACAATATCTACAGAATCACGTGTTGTGCCTGGCTCTGAATTCGCTATTACTCTGTTTTCTGTAAGCAAGCTGTTTAAAAAAGTTGATTTTCCGACATTCGGACGGCCGATGATCGCGATCCTCAGCCTACTCAGTTCATTGTTAGGTAACTCAGTGTTCTCGTTAAAATTTTCAATAACACCAGCTAATGCATCATAAAGATCAACCATGCCAAGATTATGCTCGGCAGAGATATACACCGGGCCAAGAAAATCAAAAAACTGCAAATAATCAACATTTTCGGATTTATGACTCTCGCATTTATTTGCTACTAGTATTACAGGTTTATTTATTTTTCTCTTCAGCCACTTTGCAAACTCTTCATTTCGCTCATTTTGCACTTTTGCATCAACAAGAAAGAAAATTATGTTTGAATTGGATAAAGAAAATTCGATTTGTTCAATAACTTGTAGTGAAAAATTAGTTTGGTCGTTCCATCCTCCTGTATCTATAACTTTAAACTCCAAATCGCTAATTCTCCCTATTCCCTCACGTCTATCCCTTGTCACTCCTGGAATATTACTAACTACTGCTGCTTTTCTTCCCACTAATCTGTTGAATAGGGTCGATTTTCCAGCATTTGGTAGGCCTACTATGGCGATTTTTAGCATAATTCAAGGGCATGTTCTATATGAAGTAAATTATAACCGAAACTTTTCAATTTAACTATTGACTTCGTAGATTATATAAGCATACTACAGTTAGAATTTTTTTATTTCGTTATGTAAAATATGGGGTAGTTATGCTAGTGTCAGAGCAAATAGAGAGTGTAGATAGAGAAGAATTAAAGCAACAAAATCATATACATAAAGATACAGAGTGTTCGGAAGAGACGACAATATATGGGCATATTAATCAACATATGGAAAAAAATATCTCAAATACATTGCATGAAATATATGATGCTCTTATGTCATATAACGAATCGGAACAGTCAATGACGTCAACTTAAGAACTTTCATTAGCAAACTCTCCTAAAGACATGATGGCGTTTAGGCTTATCTACTTTATTGCGGCTGTCCCGGTCGGATTTTAACTTTAGCGCGTATACTTAAAAAGGGCTTGAAAGTTTTTTGGCGCAATAAGTACCTGATAGAGTTTCTGCCTCATTACACCAAATAAAACTGAAAAATTTAAACGATACTCAGTAATTTGATCTGGGTTCCAAGGCCCTTGTGCATCACACATATGAAGCGATAATATATTGCACATGACCAAGTTTGCCCAAAATTCTTGTATACAGCCTCTCCAGAAAAATTCTCTAACTCTGCTCCTACTTTGAGTCGTTTCCTCTATGTGCCACCTTAACACATCAGCTTTGCTCCAAAGTCTCGGTCAAAAGCTCTGTTTCTCAGTTGGCTAATGTCAGCACTATAACTCTTACTTTCTGTCCTTTCATTTTATTTTTTAGCTTTTCATTTTCTAATATAAAATCAAAATCTAATTCGCCAGCGTTCCCATAGCTTACTATAATTTCTTTTTTGCAAGCGAAAAATAAAATCTACTTCCAAATCATAATGCTGCTGAATGAATTTTACTGAAGACGATCATAGATAAATAATAATTTCTCTTGATTTAATAAACGCATTTGAGTGATAACTTCGGGTAATTGCTCTGCCGCCAACGTTTGTTCACCTATATTCCAAGCCGCAAGACGAGCACTACAAATCAGCGAAGTACACAAATCAACAAACAAATTGCCAATGGTGCCTGTTGTTCCATTTGGTTCAAACTCGGATACAATTTCCCCAGAGCTGGGTACCAGAACCATCTGCTGCAATAAGTCTATAGCCTCTCCAACTCAGGTTCATCCTGATAGGCTGTTTGGATGCTTAAATTCTTGAAAGCCTGTATGGCAAATCTTATACCTTGCTTTAGGCTCTGTGGACAAAATTTTAGAGAAGCCATACAAGAGCTCCAACAAAATTGAGAAAACCAATAAAAACCTCAGCAGTTTTATCAAATCTGGAAAAAATGCGCCTAAAATTTTTAATTTTACCAAAAAAACACTCAATCAAATGACGTTCTTTGTAGATATGCTCATCGTAATACCTTTGCACTTTTCGATTCCGTTTTGGCGGAATAACTACTGTACATCCCTTGTCTTCAAGACTTGTAACAAAGGCATTGCTATCGTAGCCCTTGTCAGCTACTACAGTAGAGTTATAGATACTTTCGGTCAACACTTGTGCCTGCGTAATTTCATTTCTTTGACCAGGAGTCAGAGTAAATTTAAGTGGATTTCCAAGTGCATCGACAAGTGCATGTATTTTAGTTGTAAAGCCACCTTTGCTCCTCCCTAAAGCTTCTTGATCCTTGGAGTTTTTTGTATATCCAGATGAACATGGATGGGCTCGGATGATCGTACCGTCGATTATAGCAACTTCTAAATCAGGCTCTTGTTTAGTATATTCAAGCAATTTTTTCCAGACATCTCTTTCACACCATCTTTTAAATCGCTTATGTATACTCCTGTAATTACCATAAGTTTTTGGTAAAAGTCTCCATTGGCAACCACTTCGCACTATGTACCACACTGCCTCTATGAATATTCTTAAACGTTTTTCATCTTTGCTGTGCATTCCTTTTACGCTTTTTATGAACTCTAAAATTTGTTTCCAATTTTCCTCTTTGATGTAATATTGCATATGGTAGTTTCTCCATTTTTTACCTATTAGGCTAAACTACCATCTTTTTCTCTCTTTTCATATTTTTTGTCCACAGAGCCTAGAAAAAGCTTGCTTTGAGGGTACATGTCAATGGCTCCATAAGTTCACATTCTATTCCCAAACTTTTTTTAACTAACTTTAAAATCATAAGACCTGCTGCGAATCAAGCGATAAAAAAAAGGAAAGGAGGGTGAATAAAATCAAGGTTAACTAAAAGGCGTGCTTAAGATTTACAATACCAGCAATAATATTGAACCTCAAGTTATATTTTTTCTGAAAATTGCGATAAACATTCGACATAATCTTAAATATCTTTATCTCTCGGATCTTATTTTCTACTCTCATTCTAAATGATGCTAACCTTCTATTATGCTCTTTCTGCTCTGGAGTTAATGGCTTTTTACGATACTTTTTATATGGAATTATAACATTGCTTTGCAATTTTTGCCAACCTTGATATCCAGAATCAGCATGTTTTATGCTATCAAGTGGTAAATATTTTTCTTGTTTCCTTATGCGAAAATCACTAATTCTACCACGGTATGACTTTGACACTGATAAAATTCTTCCTCCTTCTTCGATAATAATCTCAGTTTTCATAGTGTTGGTTCTTTTTTTTCCTGAATATGATTTCTTCCGTTTTTTACTATCTTCTGGCCTCTGTATTTGCTGTTCTGTAACATCAGCCAAAATCTTCAGTATTTTTTCTGGCGTCATACTTCTATCTTTTGTTATAGTCACTTTTTTGGCGAGTAATGGCTCTATTCTCTTAAGTAACCTACATACATTTGCGTTGTGCACATTGAATAGGCATCCTAAAAATCTATGTGTTATGTAAGTGCGATAGTACAAAATTACGCAAAACAACTTATCTTCCAGAGTTGGTAGTTTTGATCTTCTACCATGACACTTTTTCTGTTTTTCAAGTTTTTTCCATCCAGACCTCACTTTTTCTACTACTTTTTCGAACTCCTCTATACTTAAACCTGTTATATTACGAAAGTTTCTTGGGTGTTTTTTCATATTATAGTAACTAAAGCTCATTTTTTTCCTTACTTGATCTGCTTATTCTTCTTCTACCCTTCTCACATCATTTTTTCAATCACCTTTTGCAGCAGGTCTATAGTAAAAACATGATTATAAATTTCAAATTTTTTGATAATTTGAATTACGTAAAAATCTATGCAAAGTGGATATACCAAGCTAATCAGAATACGTTTCAAAACGCAGAAGTCATAATTCCTATACCGTTACATAAAATGCGCTTGTTTAAACGTAAATATAATCAAGCAGCGTTGCTCGCAAAAGAGTTGAGTAAGTTGTCCAATTTATCCTATACGCCATTTGCAATAAAACGCCTTCGCCATACCACATCTCAAGCTGGTCTTTCACTTAAACAGCGTGAAAAAAACTTAAAGAAGGCTTTTAAAATAAGCAACAAGAAAATTATCGAAAATAAAATCGTGATATTAGTTGATGATGTGGTAACAACCGGAGCAACTGTAAGATCTTGCTCTCAAGAAATTTTAAACTCCGGTGCAAGAGAAGTGAGAGTGCTATCGCTTGCAAGAACGGTAGCATGTTAAAACGTGATTTTTAATAACCTCAACATCACTAAATTCAAAAGTTTGATTCCCTATGATTTGAAATTTCTCATGTCCTTTTCCTGCAACTAGCAGAATCATACCCTCGTTATAGGCAATATCTACGCCTTTCTCTATAGCTTCTCTCCTACCTCCTATCTCCAGTGCATCAGGGCAATGTAGCAAAATATCGTGGCGAATTTTTGCCGGATCTTCATCACGCGGATTATCATCTGTAATTATTACTTTGTCTGCATACATTTGTGCTATTTTGCCCATTTCTAAACGTTTCGTCTGATCGCGATTTCCACCGCATCCAAAAACTAGAATTATTTTTTTGTTGATATGCCATTTTAAAGACAACAGGGCTTGTTTAAGCGCACTTGGAGTGTGTGCGTAATCCACGAATGTAAAAGGTTTCACTTTTTCCATTCTTCCTGGTGGAGAAATGAGTTTTTCTACGCATATTTCTCTGTAATTTAATCCAGATATACCAATTGCACATAGCAGATTATATGCTTGAAATTTTCCTAAAACTGGGAAAAATGTATTGTAAATTTGGTTATCAATTTTTACTGTAAGATGTTGACCATTAGGGGTTGGTGTTTGCTCTAATAAAGTAATATCAGAGCCTGTTTTTCCATAGGTGATAATTTTGTTGCTGCGTTTTTCAGCTATTTTAAGCAATGCGCAGTATTCATCTATATCCGCATTTAAAATCGCTGTTTTTCCTTCTGGTAATACTTCGTAAAATAACCTTTTTTTAGTTTCTAAATATTCACCAAGACTTTTATGGTAATCTAAATGATCTTGCGAGAAATTAGTAAAAGCTGCAGCACTCAACTTTAATCCATGGATTCTGTATTGATCAATCCCATGACTTGATGATTCCAACACTAAGTGTTCTATACTTATACCACGCAATGTTGCGTAAAGGTCTTCTGCACCTGGAGTGGTAAGGCTGTTGCTATTACCTTTTCTGCCATTATTGATGCATGTTCCAAGTGTTCCAATAGACGCAGCATTATAGCCAGAGTTTTGCCAGATCTGGCGGCAAAATTCTACTACTGAAGTTTTACCATTTGTACCAGTTACAGCAGCAACATATTTGGGCTGTTTGAATTGATAAAACCTGCTGACTATTTCGCTGTATATTTCTTGAGGGTTTGGGTGTTCAAGCACTGCAAAGCTCGAAGTATCTGTCATTCCAGTGTGTGACACTGGAATCCAGTTTTTATTATACAACTGCCTAGTGTGCTCATTTGCAATTAAATTTTCTGGATCCAAGTAGTCAAGCACTGGGATGACATCTTTCTTGGCCCCTTGTATCACAACGTCTACACAGTTGTGTACGTAACACTGTGATTCAGTAGGAAGGATATGGATTCCAGTATCGCATGTAGCGTATTCTTTACTCCTTTCTGACACACAAACAAAAAGATAACCTTCCTTGACTCTCTTGGGATTACATGTAACGCCCTTGATTTCAACATCAAAGTCAACATCAATAATGTTATGCAGTAATTCTCTCAGTTTCATCTGCCAGCTTTGATATTCAAATATGGCAACCTTGCTAGTGCAGCATTTAAATCAGAGATTAAATCTTCAGGATCTTCCAGTCCACAAAATATCCGTATAAAACTTCCACCATAATCTGAATTCATTACAGATCTTGACATAGATCTACGATCTATTGGTAATATCAAACTGTCGCACCCTCCCCAAGAAGCACCAATACTAAAAATTTTCATATGATCAACCATGCAGCTTAGTTCTTCACATGAATATTCTCTATCCAGTATTATACTGAATACGCTACTTGCTCCTTTGAAGTAACTTTTCCATAATTCGTGTTGAGGATGGGAGGGAAGTGCTGGGTACAAAACTTTTTTGATTTTTAAATGTTTTTCTAGCCACTTTGCCATTTCCATTGCTGTATTTTGGTGCCTTTTCATACGTGTGTGCAGTGTTCTTAGTCCCCTATGTGCAAGGTAGCAGTTGTGCGATTGAATGGTTACCCCATAATTTTTATGGCTCTCATAAAGCAATTTAAAAGTTTCACCTTCAGCAACCATAGCTCCCATCACTAAATCTGAGTGACCGGCTAGATACTTTGTCACCGCATATAGTGCAACATCAACTCCATAATCAAGCGGCTTAAATAACAAAGGAGTAGCCCATGAATTGTCACAAACGGTCACAATTTTATGTTCCTTAGCAACTTTTACTATATGCTCTATATTCGAAATCTCAAACGTTACAGAACCAGGAGTCTCGATCATTATCAATGAAGTATTACTCTGAATTAAATCAGTTATATCCTGTGTTGGATCATAAAAAGTTACTTCTGTTCCTCTTTTTGGTAGCTCATTTTCTGCAAACCTCCTAAGCCTATAATAACTATTATCTTGAATTAAAACGTGCGAGCCTGCTTTAGCGAAAGTTAGAATAGCAAAAGTAAGTGCAAATAGTCCGGAAGGATAAATAAGCGCTTGTCCACTCCCTTCAATTTCAGCCAGTGCATTTGAAAGATAATGAACAGTAGGAGTACCAACATTACTGTAGCTATAATCTCTTGCAACACCATCGTTGATTACATCGTATATACTTTCTCCATTTGCTGCATTTAAGTAGTCCTTGTAAGTAGGAAATAATATGGTAGAAGAATGATAAACTGGCGGGTTCATGGAACCTTTATAGTCATTAAATTTTCTTCCTGCTTTAACTAATATAGACTCTTCCTTCACATTTTTATTATTTATTTTTTAAATTGTACTCATCTTGCGTATACAAGTGAAGAGAAATTGCATGTATTAGCTCTATCTCACCCTTCAATAACTCATAAATCAACTTGTGTCTTTTTAGAACGCTCATTCCAATAAAGCCGTCAGATATTAATATTAATTTAATGTGCGAAGGTAATATTGAAGATGAAGCAAAATAATGATCAGCATGCTTTGCTGATTCATCGATAATGTTGATATCAATTACATCTATCGAATCGCGTATCTTTTCTTCTATTGTTTTAATAATATCCATAATGGCTTCTTTAAGCAACAATATGCTCCTCTTGTCATCCCAGTATCAGCTACTTGGATGACAATCGCAATTACTTATTCTCTTCTTTATTATCTATGTCTTGATAATCAGAATCTACTACTTTTTCCTCTTTATCATTTGGATTTCCTTCTGATGAAAAGCCATTTTCAGCACTATTTTGTTGAGATGTTTGATACATAGCTTCTCCAAGTTTCATAGATAATTGAGAAAGATTAGTGACTTTCTGCTGTATTGAATCAGCGTCATCAATGTTATCAGATTTACTAACTTCTTTTAATTCGTTAACTGCATTTTCAATAGCAGATCTATCTTCTGGTGAAACTTTATCACCATACTCTGTCAGAGACTTTTCTGTAGAATGGACTAAGCTATCTGCTTGATTCTTCACTTCAATAAACTTTTTGCGCTTTTCATCTTCTTGCGCTTTTTCTTCAGCTTCTTTTACCATGCGATTTATTTCATCATCAGATAAACCACCTGAAGATTGAATGCATATTTTTTGCTCTTTTCCAGTAGCTTTATCTTTTGCAGAAACGTGTGCTATTCCATTTGCATCTATATCAAATGTCACTTCAATTTGTGGCCTTCCGCGCGGAGCAGGAGGTATCCCTTCCAAACTAAACTGACCGAGTAGCTTATTATCAACTGCCAGTTTTCTTTCACCCTGATGCACCTTAATTGTAACAGCTGTTTGGTTATCTTCTGCAGTTGAAAACACCTGAGATTTTTTAGTAGGAATTGTAGTATTACGTTCAATAAGTGGAGTGAATACTCCTCCTAGAGTTTCAATACCAAGAGAAAGTGGAGTCACATCAAGTAGCAACACATCTCTTACATCACCTTGAATGATCCCCGCCTGTATTGCAGCTCCAATTGCTACAACTTCATCAGGGTTAACTCCTCTATGTGGATCTTTGCCAAAGAATTCTTTAACTTTCTCTATGACTTTTGGCATACGAGTCATGCCACCAACGAGAACCACTTCGCCAATTTGACTAGCAGACAAACTAGCATCCTCAAGAGCTTTTTTACAAGGAGCCATAGTTCTTTCGATTAAATCATTCACTAAGCTTTCAAGTTTTGCTCTCGTTAATTTCATATTTAAGTGTTTTGGACCACTTGCATCAGCTGTAATAAACGGTAGATTTATTTCCGTTTCCATTGCACTTGATAATTCAATTTTCGCTTTTTCAGCAGCTTCTTTGATTCTTTGCATAGCCATTGGATCATTTTTCAAATCAATGCCATTACTTTTCTTGAATTCATCTAGTAAATAACTCACTACTCCATTATCAAAGTCTTCACCTCCAAGATGAGTGTCACCATTTGTAGCCTTTACTTCAAAAACCCCTTCACCTATTTCAAGTATTGAAACATCAAATGTACCACCACCAAGATCATACACCACTATTGTGTGTCCATGTTTTTTATCAAGACCATAAGCAAGCGCTGCAGCAGTTGGTTCATTTACTATTCTGAGTACATTTAATCCGGCGATTTTTCCTGCATCTTTTGTTGCTTGACGTTGAGAGTCATTGAAGTATGCTGGTACTGTTATCACAGCATCTTTTACTTCCTCTCCAAGATAAGCTTCTGCTGCTTCTTTCATGTTTTGTAGTATAAATGCACCAATTTGACTAGGAGAGTATTCTTTATTATCAGTGGTTTTAATCCATGCATCACCATTTTTTGCCGCAAACACTTTATACGGCACGTTTAGATTTTTTATTTCAGAATCACCGTATTGACGGCCTATTAATCTCTTAGTAGCAAAAAAGGTATTACTTGCATTGGTGGTTGCTTGCCTTTTTGCTGGAGCACCAATCAATTTTTCTCCTGATGAAGTAAATGCAACTATAGATGGAGTAGTTCTTGCTCCTTCTTTATTCTCTATTACCTTTGTGTCTTTGCCCTGCATTATTGCAACACAAGAATTTGTTGTTCCGAGATCTATACCTATTGCTTTTCCCATAATGAGTACCCCATTGTAAATATTATCTGATATAAGAATATATAAGCATAGGGCTCATTAATTACAAGCCCAATTTAGGTTTCTAATTAGTTATTAGAACTTAAAAGGCGCGAAAGCCACTTAGTCAGCCAAAAATTGCCTCGTAGTTTATTTGAATGATCAGCTTCTTCATTGCTGCTATCCCCAATTTGGTATCCAGAGTTCTGTAATGGCTTATAACCGTTTAAATTAACATCATCTCCTTGTTTTAAAACAAATGCATTTACATCTAAACTGTTATCAATACTGACGTTCAATGTAATATTAAACTCTTTTTCGATTGTAGAAACTGTATTCCGTTTATTATTAAAAATATGTGCTATAACTGCACTGTGCGCTACTAAATCAAAAGACTTATTTCGATTCTTGTTAGCAATATGTTGTAAATCCCTTAGTATTGATGAAACAATTACTTCGTTTGATTTTACTCTTCCAATACCCTTGCAGTGTAAACACTCTGTAGTATTAATTTCTTGTATGTTTGGTTTAATTCTTTGTCTTGAAAATACCATTAAACCAAAGTCATTTATGTAGCTAAATTGAACTTTAGCTTTATCGTCTTTAAACGCTTGCTTTATAGCAGACTCAACAGCTCTGCAATACTGATATTTCAACATGTCAATAAAATCGACTACTATTAATCCTGATAGGCCCCTAAGATTCACCTGTCTTGATATTTCAGGTACTGCTTCCATATTGGTTCTATAAGCTGTTTCTTCTATGCTATCTTCTCCTGTCATCTTTCCTGAATTTACGTCTATTGAAACAAACGCCTCAGTTAAAGTTATTATCAAAGACCCACCAGATGGCAATTCTACTCTATTGCTATATAACTCAGAAATTTGATCTTCGATTCCGTAGTAAGTAAAGATCGGAACATAACCTCTATACAATCTATAGCGCAACTTACTACCTTTTAGTGCATTGTTAGCATATTGCCTAACTGCTTCAAAAGCTTCCTTTCCAGACACTATAACTTCTACACCATCGCTACAAAAATCACGAACAGATCTCATAATTACATCTGCTTCGTTGTAAATTAATGATGGAGCATTTACAGAGAAGGCATTTTTTTGAATGCTCTGCCATAATGAGGATAAATAATTGTAATCCTGCTCAATTTCTTTCTTATTTTTTCCTGAACCAACAGTTCTTACTATTAAACCTGATCTTTTTGGCAAGTTTATTGAACTCAGTATCTCCTTTAACTGCTTTCTGACATTAACATCTTCAATTCTGCGAGACACTCCACCTTTACTCATGGAATTTGGCATGAAAACACAGTATCTACCCACTAAAGTTATGTATGTTGTAAATGAAGCTCCTTTATTGCCTCGTTCCTCTTTAGTTAGCTGAACCAATACTTTTTGATTTACTGAAATAACATCTTGTAATTTGTATTTTTTATATAAAGGTACCTCTCTTACAAAACCGCTACCTGACTCGTTAACATTCTTACTAGCTGCAGAATCTAAAGAGACACTTGCTGGGACTTCTTCTGTACAATCGTCATTTGAGTAGCCCTCAAAGATAATTTCCTTTTCTGGAATATTGAAGTAATCTAGAGATATCTCGGAAAAAGACAAAAAACCTTGCTTATTTTTTCCATATTCAATAAATACGGCTTGCAAAGAAGGCTCTATACGCTTTATATAAGCAACGTATATATTACCTCTTAATTGTTTTTTTTCCTTGAATTCTTGTTCAAATTCTACAACCTTGTTATTAATTGACAAGGCAACTCTTACCTCATTAGAACAGATAGAATTTTCTATCAATAATACCCTTTTACCACTATTTGTCACTTATTTACCGTTTGCTTTTTATTCTGAAGTTAACTTTATGCTACTTAATGCACTGTTGATTGTCAAGGATTTTGCAATCTGCATTATTCGATTGACTTTTAGTATTTTGCGTAATAAACTCGCATAGAATTTATTATATCATTATAAGTATGGCGAAAAAAAATGCTTCTTTGCTTGTTAAGTTAGTCAGCACTGCAATCAAGACAACAAGAGCTGGTGAAGAAAAATCAACAGGCTATTTTTATGTAAAAAAGCGTAATCCAAAAAAGCTCACCAGAAAACTGGAGTTTAGAAAGTATGACCCAGTAGTCAGAAGGCATGTGCTATTTAAAGAAGAAAAATTAAAGTAGTTTTTTTATAGGAAAGTTTATTATTATGCAAAATTTACAATTAAGTTATCCTGTAATAATAGAGTTGGACAATGTAAAGGATACAAAACTGAAATTAATAAAGGTCATTGCACAATTAATAGGTAAGAGATACACAACACAGAAAAAAGCAGCAAACGCTCTAAAGATTGATCAGCCTAAAGTATCTCAAATCAATAGATCAAAAATCGAAGGGTTCTCCTTAGAATACTTGCTTAACTTATTGGTTGCATTGGACCAAGACATAAACGTAAGAATAAAGCATAATTCTAAACCTGCATAATATGTAAAGGACAAATGGTAATTTAAAAATTGCAGAACAATAAAACGGTAAGCTAAAAGGGAGCTTATTACTCAACAAAACAAGACTTAAAATTTTGTGCAATGCTATCGATTATAGCTAGATATGTATCTTTTCCAGGCTCTATGTCTGATCCAATAGGATCAAGAACTACCATTTTTGCGTCATTAGAAAGGGTATTAGGCTTTATGCTATCTTCTTGTGAATGAGCAAATATACATTTAACGTTTTCTTCCTTCATTATCTTTTTTAGCTTCATTAAACTCTTCATACCTATGTAAGAATCCTCTTCTATAGAAAGAATAGCGCTTGGATGATTTAGACCGAAATATTTTTCAAAATATTGATAAGCATCATGAGTAACGATGTATTTTTGATTTTTAAAATCATTCAGTTCTTTCATAATTTCTTTTACTTCTTGGTCTATTTTCTTTATAGCTTTTGTTGCATTAGAGTTGTATCGATGGAAATTTTCTTTATCTATGTTAGACAATGTTGCACTTATAAAAAGTATCATGCTCTTTGCATTTTCGGGACTCAGCCAAATGTGTAAATCTTTTTCATCTTGAATGTGAGTGATTTTTCTAGAAAATGAATGTGGCCGAGCAGGAAGTAGGTTGATTGCCTTTGACAATTGTACTAGTTCTTTATTATTTTTGGCAAAAGTTTGAACAAACGTTTCTAAGTTATCGTCAACATAAAATATAACGTCACTTGATTCCAAATTACTCGCATCAGATGGCTTTAATATATAATTATGCGCAGATGTTGCATAGCCAAGCAATTCTGGTTCTAAAATCCCTTCTGTCACAGAAGCCACAAGTGAGTGGATAGGTTTAATTATAGCTACAACTTTTAAATTGGATGAAAAGGCAATATTATAGTATAGTGTAAATGAAAGTAATAGAAAAAAAGTCAGTAAATGTCTCATATAAACGTTGAGAAGAAGTTAAATTTTGTCAATAAATTGAATAATGTCAATAATCGTGTTCTAAAAATAGAAAATCTTGCTCTCACATATGATGGTAAAAGAATCCTTGACAATATCAATATGTTCATGGAAAGAGGAGACGTAATTACAATACTTGGTCCAAATGGTGGAGGTAAAACCTCTTTAGTGAAAGCAATTGCTGGTATAAATAAAAATTATACTGGAAATATTGTGTTAGCTGAGAACACAAAAATTAGCTACATGCCGCAAAATTTTAGTGTTAGTAATTTGATGCCAATAACAGTTGAGTATTTTCTTTTAAATAGCTCCTTGAAAAGACTAAAGAAAAATCAATCCATTATTACAGAAACGATAGAGTTGGCTGGTATTGGTAACATTTTGAAAAATCAAGTATTAGAAATTTCTGCAGGGCAAGCACAATTATTATTGCTTGCACGTTGTTTAATTGCAGAACCTGACTTGATCATTCTAGATGAGCCAGTTAGTGCAATGGATATTAACGCACGGGCTAAGTTCTATGATATTATAAGCAAAATGGCAAAAACCCGATTAGTGTCGATTCTTATGACTTCTCATGATCTTAACTCTGCTCTACCATGCTCAGATTACATAATTTGTATAAATAATACTGTCTACTGCCAAGGTAAGCCTGGTGAGATTATGAAGAATAAAACCCTAAATGAAATATTTAGCAGTTACGCAGCGAAATGATTCAAAATATTTTGCGTCTTCTGCACATAACTACGGTGCTGACGCGTTACAATATATTACCTTATTTACTTCCACCATCAAAAAAATCAATAAATAAAATACAAGGCCACAAGCTAAAGTGTGCTCTTGAAAAATTAGGTCCGGTGTTCATTAAGTTTGGGCAGTCTATCTCATCACGTACTGATGTTTTAAATGAGGATATAACAAATAACTTGTTATTGATATGTGATAGATTGCCATCATTTTCACACAAAATAGCAGTTAAAACTATAGAAAGTGAGTTTAATTGTAAATTGAGCGACATTTTTTCAAGCTTTTCTGAAAAGCCAATTGCAGCAGCATCGATTTCTCAGGTGCATAAAGCGGTTACAACTGAGGGTAAGGAAGTTGCTGTGAAGGTTTTAAGGCCAAATATTGAGAAGACATTCTCAAGGGATATAAAAATGCTTTCTTGGCTTGCAGAAATTGCAGAAAAATTTAGCGAACAATCAAAAAGGCTGAAGCCGATTGAATTAGTCAAAACTTTTGCTGAAATTTGCCGATTAGAGTTAGATCTACGTTTTGAAGCTGCTCACTCTTCAGAACTAAAGGAAAACACAAAAAATGACAGAGGTTTTTACGTACCTGAAGTAGATTGGAATAGAACTTCGAAAAAGGTTTTAACATTAGAATGGATAGAAGCAACGCCAATATACGAAGTTGAAAAACTGAATAATCGTAAGCAAATAGCTATCAATCTTATAGAATCGTTTTGCAATCAAGTATACAGAGATTGTTTTTTTCATGCTGATATGCATCCTGGAAATCTAATGGTTGATAGTAATAACAATATTATTGCCCTGGATTGTGGAATCATGGGTAGAATAGATCGTGAGACATGCTATTACGTTATAGAGATACTCAAAGGCTTTTTAAATCGGGATTATGATCACGTTGCAAAAATGCATTTTAGAGCTGGTTATGTCTCATCACAGCATAGAAATTTTGTCACAGCTTGCAGGGCAATAGGTGAACCCATTATTGGGCAGCCTATACAGAAGATTTCATTTGCTAGTTTACTTGCTCAGCTATTAAAAATAACGGGTGATTTTGATATGAAAGTTCAAACACAATTGTTATTGCTGCAGAAAACTATGATTTTACTGGAAGGAACATGTAGAAAGATCTGCTCAGAAATCAATATGTGGAAAGTAGTTGAAGCGTGGATAAGCAGTCAACATGAAAATAAAATAGGGTATAGGGAAAAAATTAGAAGTTCTTATCCCATAAAAACAATCCAAGGAATATTTAGCCTTATAGAAAAATTGAACCTAATAGCTGATGAAAAATTAGAAAACATCCAAATTAAAAATAAATCAAATGGAAAAGTCTATTTTTTGCTGTGGTCTGTAATTATAATTCTAATTGTTAAATTTTTAATTTCTTAAACTGTGAGAAAAAACTGCATCAAGCCCAATTTTTATTCAACTTAATTTTTAATCTGCAGGAGCCGAGTTGAGAATGTCCAATTTTCCACTTTCTTTATGTATCTGTTCAGCAGAGTGGCAAAATAAGGTAGACGAGAAAAGACAACTATAGGAACAAATGGGTGTCATGCCAGTGCGTGACACTGGCCTCTTGTTTCAATAGACCTGCTGCGAATCAAGCGATAAAAAAAAGGAAAGGAGGGTGAATAAAATCAAGGTTAACTAAAAGGCGTGCTTAAGATTTACAATACCAGCAATAATATTGAACCTCAAGTTATATTTTTTCTGAAAATTGCGATAAACATTCGACATAATCTTAAATATCTTTATCTCTCGGATCTTATTTTCTACTCTCATTCTAAATGATGCTAACCTTCTATTATGCTCTTTCTGCTCTGGAGTTAATGGCTTTTTACGATACTTTTTATATGGAATTATAACATTGCTTTGCAATTTTTGCCAACCTTGATATCCAGAATCAGCATGTTTTATGCTATCAAGTGGTAAATATTTTTCTTGTTTCCTTATGCGAAAATCACTAATTCTACCACGGTATGACTTTGACACTGATAAAATTCTTCCTCCTTCTTCGATAATAATCTCAGTTTTCATAGTGTTGGTTCTTTTTTTTCCTGAATATGATTTCTTCCGTTTTTTACTATCTTCTGGCCTCTGTATTTGCTGTTCTGTAACATCAGCCAAAATCTTCAGTATTTTTTCTGGCGTCATACTTCTATCTTTTGTTATAGTCACTTTTTTGGCGAGTAATGGCTCTATTCTCTTAAGTAACCTACATACATTTGCGTTGTGCACATTGAATAGGCATCCTAAAAATCTATGTGTTATGTAAGTGCGATAGTACAAAATTACGCAAAACAACTTATCTTCCAGAGTTGGTAGTTTTGATCTTCTACCATGACACTTTTTCTGTTTTTCAAGTTTTTTCCATCCAGACCTCACTTTTTCTACTACTTTTTCGAACTCCTCTATACTTAAACCTGTTATATTACGAAAGTTTCTTGGGTGTTTTTTCATATTATAGTAACTAAAGCTCATTTTTTTTCCTTACTTGATCTGCTTATTCTTCTTCTACCCCTCTCACATCATTTTTTCAATCACCTTTTGCAGCAGGTCTACTTTTGTTTCTGTTTTATTTCAACAAAGAAGTCTAAAATGTGTCCTTTTTAGGTGAAATATGCAAAAAGGAAAAAACCTTATTCTACAAATTAAAAATATAATATACTCGAAAACTTTTCAGAAAATCCATTGTGTTGAGTTTTACACGAACAAGCTTTTTCGACAGTATTTTCTATGATTTTAAAGTTAGTTAAAAAAAGTTTGGGAATAGAATGTGAACTTATGGAGCCATTGACATGTACCCTCAAAGCAAGCTTTTTCTAAAGCAAGGTATAAGATTTGCCATACAGGCTTTCAAGAATTTAAGCATCCAAACAGCCTATCAGGATGAACCTGAGTTGGAGAGGCTATAGACTTATTGCAGCAGATGGTTCTGGTACCCAGCTCTGGGGAAATTGTATCCGAGTTTGAACCAAATGGAACAACAGGCACCATTGGCAATTTGTTTGTTGATTTGTGTACTTCGCTGATTTGTAGTGCTCGTCTTGCGGCTTGGAATATAGGTGAACAAACGTTGGCGGCAGAGCAATTACCCGAAGTTATCACTCAAATGCGTTTATTAAATCAAGAGAAATTATTATTTATCTATGATCGTCTTCAGTAAAATTCATTCAGCAGCATTATGATTTGGAAGTAGATTTTATTTTTCGCTTGCAAAAAAGAAATTATAGTAAGCTATGGGAACGCTGGCGAATTAGATTTTGATTTTATATTAGGCTCTGTGGACAAAAAATATGAAAAGAGAGAAAAAGATGGTAGTTTAGCCTAATAGGTAAAAAATGGAGAAACTACCATATGCAATATTACATCAAAGAGGAAAATTGGAAACAAATTTTAGAGTTCATAAAAAGCGTAAAAGGAATGCACAGCAAAGATGAAAAACGTTTAAGAATATTCATAGAGGCAGTGTGATACATAGTGCGAAGTGGTTGCCAATGGAGACTTTTACCAAAAACTTATGGTAATTACAGGAGTATACATAAGCGATTTAAAAGATGGTGTGAAAGAGATGTCTGGAAAAAATTGCTTGAATATACTAAACAAGAGCCTGATTTAGAAGTTGCTATAATCGACGGTACGATTATCCGAGCCCATCCATGTTCATCTGGATATACAAAAAACTCCAAGGATCAAGAAGCTTTAGGGAGGAGCAAAGGTGGCTTTACAACTAAAATACATGCGCTTGTCGATGCACTTGGAAATCCACTTAAATTTACTCTGACTCCTGGTCAAAGAAATGAAATTACGCAGGCACAAGTGTTGACCGAAAGTATCTATAACTCTACTGTAGTAGCTGACAAGGGCTACGATAGCAATGCCTTTGTTACAAGTCTTGAAGACAAGGGATGTACAGTAGTTATTCCGCCAAAACGGAATCGAAAAGTGCAAAGGTATTACGATGAGCATATCTACAAAGAACGTCATTTGATTGAGTGTTTTTTTGGTAAAATTAAAAATTTTAGGCGCATTTTTTCCAGATTTGATAAAACTGCTGAGGTTTTTATTGGTTTTCTCAATTTTGTTGGAGCTCTTGTATGGCTTCTCTAAAATTTTGTCCACAGAGCCTAGGCTCTGTGGACAAAAAATATGAAAAGAGAGAAAAAGATGGTAGTTTAGCCTAATAGGTAAAAAATGGAGAAACTACCATATGCAATATTACATCAAAGAGGAAAATTGGAAACAAATTTTAGAGTTCATAAAAAGCGTAAAAGGAATGCACAGCAAAGATGAAAAACGTTTAAGAATATTCATAGAGGCAGTGTGGTACATAGTGCGAAGTGGTTGCCAATGGAGACTTTTATCAAAAACTTATGGTAATTACAGGAGTATACATAAGCGATTTAAAAGATGGTGTGAAAGAGATGTCTGGAAAAAATTGCTTGAATATACTAAACAAGAGCCTGATTTAGAAGTTGCTATAATCGACGGTACGATCATTCGAGCCCATCCATGTTCATCTGGATATACAAAAAACTCCAAGGATCAAGAAGCTTTAGGGAGGAGCAAAGGTGGCTTTACAACTAAAATACATGCGCTTGTCGATGCACTTGGAAATCCACTTAAATTTACTCTGACTCCTGGTCAAAGAAATGAAATTACGCAGGCACAAGTGTTGACCGAAAGTATCTATAACTCTACTGTAGTAGCTGACAAGGGCTACGATAGCAATGCCTTTGTTACAAGTCTTGAAGACAAGGGATGTACAGTAGTTATTCCGCCAAAACGGAATCGAAAAGTGCAAAGGTATTACGATGAGCATATCTACAAAGAACGTCATTTGATTGAGTGTTTTTTTGGTAAAATTAAAAATTTTAGGCGCATTTTTTCCAGATTTGATAAAACTGCTGAGGTTTTTATTGGTTTTCTCAATTTTGTTGGAGCTCTTGTATGGCTTCTCTAAAATTTTGTCCACAGAGCCTAATAGGTTTAATAAAAATTCACATATACAGGAAAGATTGGTAACATTACTTGAATAGAGACCGTTATTGTAATTATGCCGAAACGCACAGATATAGAATCTATATTAGTAATAGGAGCAGGCCCAATAGTTATAGGTCAGGCATGCGAGTTTGATTATTCTGGAACGCAAAGCTGTAAAGTATTAAAAAGTGAAGGTTATAAAGTCATTTTGGTTAACTCCAACCCCGCAACTATAATGACAGATCCTGAATTCTCTGATGCAACTTATATTGAGCCGGTACTGCCTGAAATCATAGAGAAAATTATAATTAAGGAGAGGCCAGACGCAATATTGCCAACAATGGGCGGGCAAACAGCACTCAATTGCGCAATAAAACTTGCAGATGATGGAGTGTTAGACAAATACAACGTAGAATTAATAGGGGTAAACAGAGAAGCAATAAAAAAAGCAGAGGATAGAGAGTTATTCCGTCAGTCCATGGATAGAATAGGACTGAAATACCCCAAAAGTATCATTATAAAAAATCAAGAACAAATAAAAAAGGCTTTGGATTACGTTGGATTACCAGCAATTATCCGCTCATCATTCACTCTTGGTGGCGCAGGTAGTGGCATAGCATATAATAAAGAGGAGTTTTTCAATATCGCAGAAAGTGCTCTCAAAATTTCGCCAATAAATGAAGTTCAGATAGATGAATCAATTATCGGCTGGAAAGAATATGAAATGGAAGTTATCCGCGATTGTAAAGATAACTGCATAATAGTCTGTTCGATAGAAAATGTTGATCCAATGGGAGTGCACACTGGGGATAGCATAACTGTTGCTCCTGCTTTGACTCTGCGTGACGTAGAATACCAACAGATGAGAAATGCATCTATAGCAGTGCTGAGAGAAATTGATGTTAGTGCCGGTGGTGCAAATGTTCAGTTTGCAGTGAATCCTAAAGAAGATGGAAGCCTTGTTGTAATTGAAATGAATCCAAGGGTTTCTCGCTCTTCTGCACTTGCCTCAAAAGCAACAGGCTATCCTATTGCAAAAGTTGTAACTAAACTTGCTATTGGCTATTCGCTCGATGAAATACGTAACGACTGCGCTCCAATAATACCAGCAGCATTCGAACCAGTGATTGATTATATCGTCACTAAAATTCCTCGATTTGAGTTTGAAAAATTTAAGGGGACGAATTGTGAATTATCAACTTCCATGAAATCAGTGGGAGAGGTAATGTCAATCGGCCGCACTTTTAATGAGTCACTACAGAAAGCTTTCCGTTCACTTGAAACTGATCTTACAGGACTTGATGAAGTATTTCCTGAGAACATTGATATTGATCACGTAAAATCTCAATTAGCAAAATTGCTGCCAAACAGATTACTGATTGCTGCTGACGCAATGCGCCACGGAATTAGCATAGAAGAAATAAATTCGATTACAGGATATGACTTATGGTTTCTGCAAAATATACAGCAAATTATATTAGCTGAACAAAAAATCAAGGAAAATGGCCTTCCTGAAACTGCATATGAAATATTAGAACTAAAAAAGATGGGATTCTCGGATGCAAGGTTGGCAAAGTTAAGTAATAGACCTACCTCTGTCATCCCAGTACTCTCTAATGTCATCCCAGTGCGTGACACTGGGATCCAGCCAGCGTTACACGCTGGAGATCGAGTAAAACAAATCGAAGAAATAAGAAAAAAATTTGGCATTAAACAAGTTTATAAACGCGTAGACACCTGTGCAGCTGAATTTGAATCGAGCACTGCTTATATGTATGGCTGCTATGAGGGTGATGTTGAAAATAAAACGGAATGTGAGGCGAATATTTCTGACCGAGAAAAGGTTGTCATTTTAGGAAGTGGTCCAAATCGCATTGGTCAAGGTATTGAGTTTGATTATGCATGCGTACATGCAGCTTCTGCCGCCAAAGAAATGGGGTATGAAACAATAATGATCAACTGTAATCCCGAAACTGTCTCAACTGACTACGATACCGCTGATCGTTTATATTTTGCACCACTCATTGCAGAGAATGTGCTTGAAATACTAAGTAAAGAGCAAGAAAATGGCACACTGGTTGGTGTAATAGTTCAAATAGGCGGTCAAACACCTTTAAAGTTAGCCAAAGTGCTTAACGAGAGAGGTTTCAAAATTCTGGGAACTTCGTTTGATTCTATTGACCTTGCAGAAGATCGCATGAGGTTTAAAAACCTTGCTTTGCAACTTAATTTAAAACAACCTGAAAATTCTATCTGCCATTCAGTAGAAGAAGCGTTAACCAACGCAGAAAAGGTGGGGTTTCCACTAGTAGTCAGGCCATCATATGTCCTTGGCGGTCAGTCTATGTCGATTAGACACGATACTCAGAGCTTCAAAGAGTATGTCTTGAATCAAACCAAAATTTTTGAACACGGATCGCTGCTTCTTGATAAATTTTTAGTCAATGCAGTTGAGGTTGACGTTGATGCTGTATGTGATGGGGAAAAAGTTTTCATTGCAGCGGTCATGGAGCATATTGAAGAAGCTGGTATCCACTCTGGTGATTCAACATGCTCAATACCGACAAATACATTGAGTGACGAAGTAATAAAAGAGATTAAGCTACAAACTGAAAGAATAGCTCTTGCACTAGAAGTGAAAGGTCTGATAAACATTCAGTTTGCTGTTCAAGAGAATAGACCTCTTGCAGAACCTGTTTGTGATGAGAAATTTTTAGAAAAAATGCAGATGAGCACCACAGAATACTCGAATGTATTTGAGGAGCGCAGACAAGCTTTGACGACAAAATTGCCTTCAGGAATCGAGTTATGCAAGAGGTCTAGTGATGTATACATACTTGAAGTGAATCTAAGGGCTAGTCGCACAGTTCCTTTTATTTCCAAAGTAATTAACATCCCTATTGCAAAACTTGCCACTCAAGTTATTTTGGGTAAAAAATTGAATCAGGAAAACGAGCCTTTCAATCATTTTGCAGTTAAAGCTGCTGTTTTTCCATTCACGCGCTTTTCGGGAATTGATATTCTACTTGGTCCTGAAATGAAATCAACAGGAGAAGTGATGGGAATTGACTCATCTTTCGAAGCTGCACTTGCAAAAGTGCATATGGCTGCGGGATACAAGTTACCAACAGAAGGAGCAGCTCTGGTTTCAGTAAAAGATGATGATAAAGAGTATATATTGCCTGTTGTACGAATGTTGAAAGAACTGAGTTTTGAAATATATGCAACCAAAGGTACAGCTTCTTATCTGAATAATAATGGCATTGCTGCACAAACTGTAAATAAAGTGAGAGAAGGCAGACCCCACATAGTTGATATGCTCAAAGATGGAAAAATAAATCTAGTGATCAATACTTCAAAAGGTGTGAAATCAGTCTCAGATAGCAAAGATATCAGGAGAACTGCTATTTTGCAAAATATAGCTTACAGTACCACAGCTTCTGGGAGTAAAGCGTTAGTGCTTGCAATTCAATATGTAAAGAATAGCAAATTGGAAGTGAAATCATTACAGCAGATACAAAACGTTTAAATATCAAAACTAGAATAATTCACTCTCAAAATGCTAAAGAGAACATAATAAAAAGATGGAAATTTTGAAGGAAATAGTATACCTAAAGAATCAACTAGCGTAATTGAACAGCCAAATGCTACAATGAATACTCCACAATCTTACCTAGGCTCTGTGGACAAAAAATATGAAAAGAGAGAAAAAGATGGTAGTTTAGCCTAATAGGTAAAAAATGGAGAAACTACCATATGCAATATTATATCAAAGAGGAAAATTGGAAACAAATTTTAGAGTTCATAAAAAGCGTAAAAGGAATGCACAGCAAAGATGAAAAACGTTTAAGAATATTCATAGAGGCAGTGTGGTACATAGTGCGAAGTGGTTGCCAATGGAGACTTTTACCAAAAACTTATGGTAATTACAGGAGTATACATAAGCGATTTAAAAGATGGTGTGAAAGAGATGTCTGGAAAAAATTGCTTGAATATACTAAACAAGAGCCTGATTTAGAAGTTGCTATAATCGACGGTACGATCATTCGAGCCCATCCATGTTCATCTGGATATACAAAAAACTCCAAGGATCAAGAAGCTTTAGGGAGGAGCAAAGGTGGCTTTACAACTAAAATACATGCGCTTGTCGATGCACTTGGAAATCCACTTAAATTTACTCTGACTCCTGGTCAAAGAAATGAAATTACGCAGGCACAAGTGTTGACCGAAAGTATCTATAACTCTACTGTAGTAGCTGACAAGGGCTACGATAGCAATGCCTTTGTTACAAGTCTTGAAGACAAGGGATGTACAGTAGTTATTCCGCCAAAACGGAATCGAAAAGTGCAAAGGTATTACGATGAGCATATCTACAAAGAACGTCATTTGATTGAGTGTTTTTTTGGTAAAATTAAAAATTTTAGGCGCATTTTTTCCAGATTTGATAAAACTGCTGAGGTTTTTATTGGTTTTCTCAATTTTGTTGGAGCTCTTGTATGGCTTCTCTAAAATTTTGTCCACAGAGCCTAGAGGACACTTCCCTTATATGTTAAGAACAAGTCTTTATAAATATCAAAGTAGTGATATTAAAGACACACAGAGAAGAGGAACCGTCACGCCCCTTGATTATAAGAATCGTTGTTCAGCAAGGTTCTCTTCTCTGGTTTATTATACTGAAAGTTCCGAACAACTGATTGAGCTTTTAGGCTCGTATATAAGGCTGGAAAATGCAGTATATGTTATTATTACGGAGGAATTATGAATTCATCAAACATTATTGCTGGCATTGATGTTAGCAAAAGTAAATTAGATCTCCACATTCACCCACTTGAGCATTATAAAATATTTGAAAACAATGTACAATCCATTGATGAAATGCTGGACTTTTTACGTTTGCATAATGTAACCAAAGTTGGTCTTGAGGCAACTGATGGATACGAAAAATTATATGCCTATACTTTACTAAGCAATGGTTTTGAGGTGTACGTCATTCAACCTAGATGGGTTAGAGACTATGCTAAAAGCCTTGGTATTACTACAAAAACTGATAAAATAGACTGCAGTATCATTTCACGTTATATCAATAATACAGATATGCGTGTTACTCCTTTAACAGTTGATAATGGTAATATTGATTGCTTGAAACAAAAATTATCTCGTAGAAACCAACTTGTAGAAATAGCAAAAATACAAAAAACCCAAATCCAACAGGTAACTGATACATCTATAATCAAACAAATAGAGGAACTTCTTGCAATTTTACGTAATCAAATTAAAACTTTAGAAGATGAAATGATTACATTTATCGATCAAAACCAAGAGCTTAAAAGAAAATATATATCAATAACTATATAGTAGCGGGATGACGGTTTTTCAAATTGTCAGTAAATCTAAATCAGTTTAGCTATAGGCAGCAATTTTCTGTATTTATTTTAAATTGAAGAAAGCTCAAATGAAAGATCGTGTTTTGCTAAAAATCACAGAATGCAGTCTGGTTACTATTTAAAAGGATATGTTCAAAAAAACTGTGTCAAATCAACTCATACACTTCATTACCAACTTCATGATGAAGTTCCGCAGTTGGATGGAAATAATCAAAAAAGAAATAATCCTTTAGTGTTTCTTTTCTACACCCAGGGTTATAGTGAACGTCAAGTTCCCCTTTAAATATCAACTTTAAGAGTATTTTTATATTTTCTTTAAATCTTCCAACTTGGTCTGCAATGTTCGATGTGCATGCATCTTGACAATTTAAACCTTTGCTCTTGTATTCGCTAAATATACTTCTCATTTTAGAGTTAAGATCAAATGCTTTTATTTCAAGATTTGTACTTTTCTTCATATAATCTAAGCCTTTAGCCAGTTTTGCATTGAAACTCTCCGTGAGCTTTGTAGCTAGTTCCCTTGCTTCTTCATCTCTATTAAAAGCTGGTATTAAGCCAACTTCAGGTGCGTTTGCAACAACTACATGCTTAACACCATGTTCATTTAGAACCTTAAGTGCATTACATATTTCACTCACTGCTTGTTCCAACACTTCTTCCGCTTTAGTATCGTCATAAGCAGTGGCAACCATAACATCATTTCCGCCGATTATGATGCAAAATAAATCTTCTTTACCTATATCTGGATGATGTTTAATTACCGCATCTAGCTGGTTAGCTAAACGAAATTTATTGAAGAAATAAGAAAAAATAGGGTCAAAAATTTCAGATGCTGTTGCATATGAAACTGCGTAATTCTGACCTTGCTGTTCGTGGCATCTCCCAAAAAATGAATAACTCCACCCAGGTTTAAATTCATCTAAATCTAAATATTTTGCTATATATTCAACAGCAGTAGGGCCATTGCTAAAAGATCCTCCTTGATAAAAAGGGTCATCAAACTTTACGCTTTTTGCAAAGGATAAGTTATTTAAAATTCCAATGATTGCGCCATTATCGGATAAACTATCACCCAGAACATAAAAATTTCTATACTTTGAATTAGAATTGTCATTTTTGTTTGTCATAATATTTACCGTAGATTAGCATGTTGTTTCATTAGATCCATAAAAAAAGAAAAATAGCGGTGAAATTATACAACTTTGGCCTAACTTGCTCTCCATTTTTTCCGGGCAAAATCAGCTTCTTCTTAACTTGACACGTATACTTAAAAGAACCCTCTAAGTTTTCTAGCGCGGCTTGGATGTTTCAACTTGCGCAGTGCTTTTGCCTCTATTTGCCTAATTCTCTCACGTGTTACATTAAAAATTTTTCCTACTTCTTCTAAGGTATGTTCCTTCCCATCTTTACCAAGGCCAAAACGCATTCTTAGAATTCTTTCTTCCTTTGGTGTTAAAGTTGCAAGAACATTGGTTGTAATGCCACGCAAATCAGCAAGTATTGCAGCATCCTCTGGTCTGGAGACTCGCTTATCTTCTATACAATCACCGAAGGTACTACTATCATCTTTTCCTGTTGGAGCTTCAAGACTTACTGGATCCCTTGCTATTTTCATAACTTTGCGTATTCTTTCCAGTGGCATTGTCAGTTCTACACTCAATTCCTCTAACGTCGGCTCTCTTCCCATCTCATGAGTCATCTTTCTTAATGCTCTGTTGATTTTACTGATAATTTCCACCATATGAACTGGTATTCTAACTACTTTAGACTGCTCAGGTATTGCCCTAGTGATTGATTGTCTTACCCACCAAGTGCCATAAGTTGAAAATTTATATCCACGTTTGTAATCAAACTTATCCACGGCCTTCATAAGACCAATATTGCCTTCTTGTATCAAATCAAGCAGATCAAGACCTCTTTTTGAATACTTCTTAGCAATGGAAACTACTAGCCTTAAGTTAGCCTTAATCATCTCTTGCTTTGCTTCAGAGACTTCTCGTTCGTGTTTTTGTATTCTCCTGATTAGCTCCTTAAATTCTTGTACGTTATCTTCCTGTATATGCTGCTTAATACCGTTCAAGGTACTAGCTATATGTTCAGAGTTATCGTCTATAAACCTTAAAAATTTGTTTTTTAATTCACCTGTAAAAGAGGACTGATTTTCATTGATCTTTAAAAGACTTATCTCTTTCAACTCGTGCTTTAAAAGCACGTCATCATAAACTTTATAGAAACTTTCTCTATCGATATTGTATTTTCTAGCCTCAGCAATAAGATTAGCCTCTTCAAGCGTGACGGATCTATTTATCTTATAAAGTTCTTGTGTAATTCTGGCAACAGCAGCATCACTTAACTTAATTTGTAATGCTATAGACCATATTTGATTATACAAATTTTCTAGCTCATTAGAGAAATTTTTAGAATTTTTTCTTAATATCAACGCTTCATTTGTTAAAGTAATTACCTCATCCAATGCAACTATGACCTTTGGCAATAAGTCACTTTCCATTTCAAGAATAGAAACATTTAAATTGACTGAACTTATATCTTCATTATTACCGTCTTTCTCATCATCACTTTTTTTACTATCTTTCTCATCATCACTACAGTACTCAGCATCTTCAGAAACATCCTCAGAATCCTCAACATCTTCAGCACTTTCTTCACTCTCTTCACTTTCTTCTTTGGGTACCACATTAAAATCAGAGTTATAAATTGCATCCAGATCTATAATTTCTCTCAGTAAGAGAGCTCCATTACTTAAATCATCACGCCATACTTTTATCACCTTTAATGTTACTGATGTTTCAATTATTGCACGTAACATGTTATGCTTTTCAGATTCAATTTTTTTTGCTATCTCGATTTCATCTGCCCTTGATAAAAGCTTTACGGAGCTCATGTCTTGTAAATAAATCCTCACTGGATCATCATTTTGTACTAAAGTTGCAGTAACATTTGGCGATGTGTCATCATCATCAAGTTTACTATCATCACTGTTGGAAGGAATATCTTCTTCATCTTCGCTACTTTCAAGCACATTAATTCCGGAATCCTGCAATAAAGATATAGCATCATCTATAAAGTCAGACGAAAAATTTTCATCTGATAATTTATCATTTATATCATCAAAGGTGATAAAACCACCCTTTTTTATACTCTTAGTTACCAGATCTTTGATAATTTTTTTCTTATCTTCTGCATCATTAATAGTTGACATCATTACCTTTATAGTTTATAATTTTATTTCTTATTAACAAACAAACTTACAACGAGCAAGTCTATAATTTTACTTTTAACTTGTGGCTATTTGTTACTTCATATAGTTTAAGATACTGTTAATTTATGTACACTTGTCTTAATCAATTGTTCCATACTTTTCTTCCATTTTTACTGCTATGGATAATCCAACTGAAAATGTTGCAATTCCAACCACTATAGCAGTAAGCATTAAAACATGGGGTATAGGATTGCTATATGAATAAAAATTTGAAACCAATATAGGAGGCAAGGAACTTTTTATATATCCTAGAGATATGTAAAATAACAAAACAGATGCTTGGAAGACGCTTACCCCTATCATTTTCTTGATTAAATTTTTATCGTTTATAATAATATATAAACCTAGCACCATTAATACAATAATAATCGTATAATTATATAAAGTCATTGTTTTTTCCTACGAGCAAAATTTATATATATAATTAACATAGAGGAGCAGACAGTAAATGCTACACCTAATTCCACCAAAAAAATACCTAATTTTTGACCGGTTCTATTATTGGTTAACAAGATATCATAAGATAAAAAATTTTGGCCAAGTAAAGTTGTTGCAACGCCCGTTCCTCCATAAATTAAAATACCTAACACGTTAGTCAATCTAATTACAGAATAAGGTATTGCTTTTAGAGTTGTAGATACACCAAATAGCATTGAATATAATATTATCCCGGAGGCAATAATTATTCCTGCTTGAAAACCTCCACCCGGAGTGTAATCACCGTGAAATTGTATGTATAAACCAAATAAAATGATAAAAGGTATCATCAAAAATGTTACTGCATTTAATATCGGATCTTTAATCATTTTCTTTTTCTTCTTTTAATATCAACGTTATACAAAGCGCAGCAGTAAAAACTACTATAGTTTCTCCAAACGTGTCATAACCACGAAAGCTTGCCAAAATAGCTGTCACTATATTAGGAATACCGGTAGCTTTTTCGGTATTTTCCACATAATAAGGAGCAACATGCAAGTGGATCGGAGCATTGTGGCTGCCAAAATCTGGCAATTGAATCATAAAATATGACAAACATACAGCCAGAAATAACATAAAAAAAAGCGTTATAGGGTTATGAGATAGATTTACTTTATGATTCTTTATCAAGGAGAGTGCTGCAAACGTAAAAACTGTACTGAGCCCCGCACCAACAGAAGCTTCAGTAATTGCAACATCAGGTGCATTCATAATTAAGTATATAAGCGCAATCAGTGAACTAAATACACACATTAGAACAGCACTTACGACTAAATGTCGCGAGAAAACTATAAAAACCGTAACTGTTAGTAACAACAAAAATAACACTACATTTAATATTTCTAACACCTTAGCCTTCTTTAACAGTTTTTTTCTTAACTTTATAATGAGTGCGCGCTAAAATATAGCTATTAGTTGAGTTAGCTACCCATATTATAAAAATTAATAATACTATTTTAACAGTATTGATTGAAAATCCATTCTGCAAAGCAAAACCAATTAACAATAACGTTGCACCGCTAGAATCTGTAATACCTGCTGCATGTAACCTAGTATAGAAATCAGGAAATCTGATCACCCCTATATTTGAAATAATTATCAAACAAATACCTAAAAATATGAAAATGGATCCTATCATAAATTATCAAAACAACATTAATCTCATTAGTGCTATAGTTGATATAAAGCTAACGCTAGCATACAACAATGCTATATCAATTAAAAAAAAATTATTCAGAATGATTGATATTGCTGTTATAAGTACAACTACTTGCGTTGAGAAATTATTGAACGCTAAAACCTTATTGTACACATCATTTGACTTAGACACTATGCAACACAACATTACACTCATACAGAACAACAGTGTATAGATAGCAATGCAAATCATTTAAAGACTATGTAACTTCAGTAGATTTCTAAACGGATACTTCTTCATCGCCATCTTGATCATTTATTTCATCATCTATTTCACCATCCACTTCATAATCTTGGCTTTCTTGACTTGCATCAAGATCTGTGTTATCAGAAAAATTTAATAAATTCGCTAGCTTACTTGTATTACTGCTGTAAACATTATTCATATTTCCTTTCATGTATTCCTTGCATCTACCTACCAAAAGGCTAAACAGCTCATGAGTATCCACCTGTTTTCCTGCTATTTCATGTAAGGAAACTATGGTATTTTTATGACCTTTAAACTTAGCTGCTTGAATTGGATTACTTGCCCCTGTATTTAAATCATGTGTTCTTTGACTTGCCAACAGAACCAATTTGAAACGGTTACTTACCCGTTCTATACAGTTTTCTACAATAGACTCAGCCATAAGATACTACCTTAATAAGTTTTATACTATATCACAAAAAACAAGTTGTCAACTTTGTATCTATTGCGATTCAACTTCATGTTTTACTTTTTCTGCCTCAGATTTTATTTCTTGGCTTTCTGTCATCGTGATTGTTATCTCATGATCAAGTTTTTTTAGAAATCCTAACAATCGCTCTAAAGAAAAACCATCTATTTTACCATTTTTAATTTGCGATACCTTTGGCTGATCAATACCAAGTTTCTCAGCTGCAAAAGCCTGAGTCCAAGCATTTTTTTCTACAATTTTATTTATTATATAAAGCAACTTTGTTTTTATTCCTGCACTGTCTAAGTTATTTAACGATATTATTTCCATAATTCTTACACTCACATATCAATTAACTTTATTAAACATTATAACATAATATTTAATATACCAAGATATTAATATCATGTAACTTGTCAATAATTATATGATAAGACCTGCTGCAAAAGGTGATTGAAAAAATGATGTGAGAGGGGTAGAAGAAGAATAAGCAGATCAAGTAAGGAAAAAAAATGAGCTTTAGTTACTATAATATGAAAAAACACCCAAGAAACTTTCGTAATATAACAGGTTTAAGTATAGAGGAGTTCGAAAAAGTAGTAGAAAAAGTGAGGTCTGGATGGAAAAAACTTGAAAAACAGAAAAAGTGTCATGGTAGAAGATCAAAACTACCAACTCTGGAAGATAAGTTGTTTTGCGTAATTTTGTACTATCGCACTTACATAACACATAGATTTTTAGGATGCCTATTCAATGTGCACAACGCAAATGTATGTAGGTTACTTAAGAGAATAGAGCCATTACTCGCCAAAAAAGTGACTATAACAAAAGATAGAAGTATGACGCCAGAAAAAATACTGAAGATTTTGGCTGATGTTACAGAACAGCAAATACAGAGGCCAGAAGATAGTAAAAAACGGAAGAAATCATATTCAGGAAAAAAAAGAACCAACACTATGAAAACTGAGATTATTATCGAAGAAGGAGGAAGAATTTTATCAGTGTCAAAGTCATACCGTGGTAGAATTAGTGATTTTCGCATAAGGAAACAAGAAAAATATTTACCACTTGATAGCATAAAACATGCTGATTCTGGATATCAAGGTTGGCAAAAATTGCAAAGCAATGTTATAATTCCATATAAAAAGTATCGTAAAAAGCCATTAACTCCAGAGCAGAAAGAGCATAATAGAAGGTTAGCATCATTTAGAATGAGAGTAGAAAATAAGATCCGAGAGATAAAGATATTTAAGATTATGTCGAATGTTTATCGCAATTTTCAGAAAAAATATAACTTGAGGTTCAATATTATTGCTGGTATTGTAAATCTTAAGCACGCCTTTTAGTTAACCTTGATTTTATTCACCCTCCTTTCCTTTTTTTTATCGCTTGATTCGCAGCAGGTCTATATCAATATTTAAAACTTTAAGTTGATTATATATTAATATTTTTATCAAATTTCTAGTAATTTTAAATTACCATTTTACCATCAGTCTATCTGAAAAAACCATTTATAGAAAGAACAAGCTAAGATTACAAAGCTTGAAATACAAAAATAATTATTTTATAAATTTATCTTACATAAGAAGTTTATATCTCTATATCTTAATATAAATATTTATTTAAATTTTTAAAATTTCTATTTTAACGAGAATTCTATATATTATATTTATAATATAATTTAAATATTTGTTGCTTTTTAGCTGGAACATTATTTAGTTAGTAAGTAAAATTGTGTTGAATATGACAAAAATAAAAAAAGATGTTGCTGTTATTATGGGAAGTGAGTCAGATTACACCACTATGGTCCATACTGTTGATATGTTAAAAGCATTAGAAGTTTCACATGATATATTCATAATATCTGCACATAGAACACCAGAAAGGCTCTTCAATTTTGCTAAATCTGCACAAGAAGAAGGTTTTAAGGTTATTATAGCTGGTGCAGGAGGTGCAGCTCATTTACCTGGTATGGTTGCGTCACTAACTTGTTTGCCAGTTATCGGCGTTCCTGTGCATAGTAAACAATTAAATGGGCTGGACAGTCTACTCTCTATAGTTCAAATGCCAAAGGGTGTTCCAGTTGCAACCATGTCTATAGGAGAAAATGGAGCATATAATGCTGCCATTACTGCCGTATCTATATTGTCAATTTCCAACAGTGAAATTGCAGGTAGGTTAAAAAAGTGGAGAGAGAAACAGACCAAAGAAGTAAAAGAAAAACCAGTTTCATAATAAATCTATGGCAATAATTCTTTTAGACATAAAAACCATAAACCGTATAGCAGCGGGGGAGGTGATAGAAAGGCCAGCAAGTGTAGTAAAGGAATTAGTGGAAAATGCAATAGATGCTGGAAGTTTAGAAATAGAGATTAAAATAGAAAGTGGTGGGCGTAACCTTATTATTGTGACAGATGATGGTAACGGAGTAGAAAAAAACGATTTAGAACTTGCGTTTATGCGCCATGCTACTTCAAAATTGAGCGACAATGAGTTGATAGAAATCAAGCATCTTGGCTTTAGAGGAGAAGCTCTGCCTTCAATAGCAGCAGTAAGTAGGATAAAATTATCGTCTAAGGCAAGAGAAGCAAATGAAGCATGGTCTATAAGTTATGAGGGTGGAGAGAAAATAGGGGAGCAAACTCCTTACTCTTTATCACAAGGCACACATATTGAAGTACGAGATTTATTTTTTGCCACTCCAAATAGACTAAAATTTCTAAAAACTGAAAGAGCAGAAACTCAAAGCATTGTTGATATTGTAAACAACCTAGCAATGATTAACTATCATATAGGGTTTACTCTCACTTCAGGTAATAAAAAGCTCTTAAAATACGCTAAGCAGACTTCGTTATTTCATAGATTGTGTGAAGTAGAAGAAGAATTTCAGGGCAGTTCTCTGGAGATTAATGAAGAAGAAGACGGCATTAAACTTACGGGACACATCTGTAAACCGACCGTCAATCGTGGTAAGTCAACTCAGATCTATACGTTTGTTAATGGAAGGCCAATCAAAGATAATCTACTTATTGGCGCAGTTAGGTATGCATATCATGATTTTATTCCAAGCGATAGGTATCCTTTCGCAGCGTTACATTTAGAGATACCTTATGATCAAGTAGATGTAAATGTGCATCCAAATAAGTCAGAAGTAAGGTTTCAGAATAAGAAGCTCATATATGAGATAGTGACAAGAGGATTAATTAAAGCATTGTCAAGAAGGATAGGCACCTTTCTAGCGCATGACCAGAAAATGGATTCAACATTGCCAGATCCTTTTGATAAACCTAATGTTCAAAATGAAAGAAGGCCAAGTCCTTTTGAAAATCAACTAATAAAAGAATTTGCTTCTCCAAATGAAAGAGTAAAAAGCTTATCAGAACAGTCAAAATCGTTTGATTATACCGGCATACAGAAATTACCATCACAAGCGGAGACTATGGTTCTAGAAAAAAAGGTGTTAGAGCAAGTTGATTTGATAGAGAGCCACCCGCTCGGGTTTGCACGCTGTCAGGTCTATAATACTTACATTATTGCCGAGGTAAGAGACAAATTGATTATAGTCGACCAGCATGCAGCCCACGAAAGGCTAGTATATGAATGCTTAAAACAAAAATCAAGTGTAAAAAGACAAAAACTACTTCTTCCTGAAACGGTTGAAATCAAAAATCAAGCCGGAATGGAGATGATTGAAGTTTATAAAGATAAGTTATTTGAAATGGGTTTTGATATTGAGATCAAATCAGAAAATAAAGTGATAGTAAAAGAAATCCCTGCAATTTTGGGAGCAATAGATGTGAAAGAGATGCTAATTAATATAGTCGATAGATTAACGGAAATAGAAGATACATTGCCAGTAGAAGATAAAGTGAACAAAATATTGGCCACTATCGCTTGTCATGGATCAATTAGAGCGGGTAGAAAAATGAGGTTAGATGAAATGAATGAGCTGCTGAGACAAATGGAAAAAACCCCATATTCCGGGCAATGCAACCACGGAAGACCAACTTATATAGAAATGAAACTCAGTGATATTGAAAAACTTTTTGAGCGGAGGTAAGAGGTTGCCATAAATATGTAAGTGCTCCTTTCTCGTCATCCAAGTAGCTCATAGAAACGAAAAAACTTCCTTGACAAACTCCGTCAGCCCCCTTATCATGAAAGTGAAGCTATTTATTTATCTTCTCTGTACAGATTAAATGACAAAAAAACTCACGAATCTGGCGTCTCATGTTTAATTTTTTGCACTATGTGCACCTTATGTCTTTATAAAATTCTAGGTTTTTACCTAATATAAGCTAAAATGCGCTTATAAAGCATTTAAAACATAAAAAACGCCAACTTAAAAAATGGATAGTGAATAATTAGCTACCCTAGGGTTTCTTTTGTCTTTTTTTCTGTTTAGTAAATTTCTTAAACATTTATGACTAAAGGTTAGTTGCATTAAAAAGCAGCTAAATCGCGGTTATTAAGCGTTTAGAATAAAAAAACGCCATACTTGAAAGTATAATGTAAGTAATTAGCCAACCACGGGGCTTCTTTTGCCTTTTTTTTCGCTTAGTAAATTTCTTAATGTTTATAGCTAAACGACAACCGTCATCCCGCTACGTGTTAGCGGGATCTCTTGTTAGCGCCGCGGCGGTATGACGTCTCGCTTGCAACCTATAGCTTTGTCATTCCAGTGCTCCTTTTTTTGTCATCCCAGTGCCTTGACTATTTGGATCCAGAAAACTTAGCTTCGAGTCAAGTAGGCTGCAAATAAAAACTGGATTCCAGCGTCACGCGCTGGAATGACACCCTGACAATCGTTATCCCGCTACGTGTTAGCGGGATCTATGTTAAGAGATACCGCGAATGAATCGCGGTATGACGTATAGAAACTAAAAAAGTTCTTTTTTAAAAAACTTAAGTTATACTTATAAGTATTTGATACTTTTTATAGTGATTATGTCGAGTTTAAGTTGCCTTTATGGTGATAATGCAGAATTTGTGGAAGAAATGTATAGCCGTTATCTACAGGGCGATAAATCAATCGGGGAAGATTGGTATAGAATTTTTTCAAGCAATTTAGAAGTTAAGAAAACGGAGACCTGCAGTCCGCAGCATGTAACCAAGACGGATGATTCGGCTTTCGATTTGGCAAATTTTTTCAGGTCTTATGGTCATTTTTTTGCAGATCTTGATCCATTATCACCAAATGGAAATAAACAAATAGATTATCAGAAATATTCGAATCTATCTCCGGCAAGTGACACTGGAATCTATAGAGATATTTACTGCAAGAATATCGGTTTTGAATTTATGCATATCTCCTCTTATGAGGAGAGAATATGGCTGCAGGAAAAGATCGAAAATCAAACCTATACGCTGAGCTCACAAGACAAAAAAGAAATACTGAGGCACTTGGTCGAATCCGAAATGTTCGAGCAATTCCTCCATATGAAATTTCCTGGGTATAAGCGTTTCTCTATCGAAGGTGGAGAGTCAGCTATCGTTGCAATTGAGAGAATCATTAGTGATTCTGCAGCTTTTAGTATTGAAGAAATAGTCCTTGGCATGGCTCACCGCGGACGACTCAATGTTCTAACCAAAGTGATGGGGAAAGAATATGCGGCAATGCTGTCTGAATTTCAAGGCAATCTTGCATACCCAAGTGGTCTTGAGGTGTCCGGTGATGTTAAATATCACCTTGGTTATTCTTCTGATCGAGCACTTGCCGGTGGTAAAAAAATACATTTAAGTTTATGCCCTAATCCATCTCATCTTGAAGCGGTAAATCCGGTTTTGGCTGGAAGAATAAGAGCAAAACAGAATATAAGATCTGTGCTTGGAATATCAATTCATGGTGATGCGGCTTTCATTGGTCAAGGAGTGGTTGCTGAAACTCTGACCTTAAGCAATATTGAAGGCTATAAAGTGGATGGCATTGTGCACATTGTCATTAATAACCAAGTTGGTTTTACTGCTAATCCGTGTTGTGCGCGGTCCTCTTTTTACTGTACTGATGTAGCAAAATCAATAGAAGCTCCAGTGTTTCACGTTAATGGAGATAACCCTGAAGCTGTGAGTTTTGTTGCGAATTTGGCGATGGAATATAGGCAGAAATTTAAAAAGGACGTAGTGATTGATATAATATGCTACCGCAAATATGGCCATAATGAAGGCGATGAGCCGAATTTCACTCAGCCACTTATGTACAAGGTAATATCAAAGCATAAAACTCCAGGAACACTGTATGAAGAGAAGTTGATCGCAGAGAAAGTATTAGATGGCGATGAAGTAAATAAATTGCGCAGTGAGTTCAGGGCAAGATTGGATAAAAGTCTCGCTGAATCAGTGACTTATACTCCAAAAAAAGCTGACTGGTTTTATGGAGTGTGGTCAAAATTAAGAAGGGCAAAGTTGAACGATTTGAGCGAATACTATACGGATTCTGGTGTCTCGCCTAGTGAGCTGAAAAAATTGGGTGTGCATATAAATAGCAATATCCCAAGTAACTTTAACATTAACAATAAGATTAGAAAAATACTCGATGGCAGAATAGACAGCATAAATTTTGGTAGTAATATAGACTGGGCAACTGCCGAAAGTCTTGCATTTGCATCGTTACTCGTAGAAGGAATAGGAGTACGTTTATCAGGACAAGATTCCGGTCGTGGAACTTTTTCGCACCGTCATTCAAGGCTTGTTGATCAGGTAACAGAAGAAGCGTTTATTCCGCTAAATAATATAAACAAAGAACAGGCTCACTTTGAGGTCATAGATAGCGCTTTATCAGAGTATGCTGTAATGGGCTTTGAATATGGATATAGCCTTGATTCCCCGTATTCACTGATGCTCTGGGAAGGACAATTTGGTGATTTTGCAAATGGTGCACAAATTATGATCGACCAGTTTATCGCATCTGCAGAAACAAAGTGGTTGCGATCAAGCGGTCTAGTTTTGTTGCTGCCTCATGGTTATGAAGGGCAAGGACCTGAGCATAGCTCCGCGCGTATAGAGAGATTTTTGCAACTCTGCGCAGAAGATAATAAGCAGGTAGTTAATTGTTCCACTCCGGCAAATTACTTCCATGTCTTACGCAGACAAATGCATAGAGACTTTCGTAAGCCTCTGGTAGTATTTACACCTAAATCGCTACTGCGTCATAAAAGAGCAGTTTCTAACCTATCTGACTTTGAAGGAAAATTCCTCACGGTAATCCCAGAATATAGAACAGATTTGGTTCTAAATGATAAAATACGTAAAGTTGTAATATGCAGTGGTAAAGTTTACTACGACATAATTGAAGTATGTGAAGCACAAAAAATAAACGATATAGCAGTGATACGTTTGGAGCAATTCTATCCGTTTCCGGCCGATAAATTAAGTAATGAACTTGAGAAATACGAGAACGCTGAAATTGTATGGTGTCAAGAAGAACCAAAAAATATGGGAGGGTGGTTTTTTGTAAACCCATTGATAGAAGAAGTGTTGTCCAATCTCGATATTCAAGCAAAAAGACCTAAGTGTATCGCAAGACCTGCTGCCGCATCTCCTGCATGTGGTTATGCTAGTGTCCATGCTCAGCAACAGGAGGAGATTTTAAAGCAGGTTATGCAGGGGATCTAGCACAATTGTGCAAATATTGAAGCGAAAGCTGGCAAGTGAACATTGTTCATCAGATCTTGACGCTGGGCACTGCAGCCAGGCGCGATAGAAAACGTATCACACCAATCAAACCTCTTTGATGCTCAGACAAATATAAAAAGACTTTTATTCTATTGAAAAAGCTACAATTTTTATTAAAATTTTCATTTATTTTTATTTAAAAAGTAAATATCATTAATATTTACTTTAATTAATATAGAATATATATGAATACAGAAATATTTGAGAGGTTAATAGGGCAAACTAGTCTACGCAGCAATAGCAAAGCTGAGATCATACAGTTAAATAGAAATGAAAAAGCTTTTGTAGATGAGGATAAAGAATCTATCGAATTAGCTGAGGCCATTTTTGAAGAGAATAATATGTTTCATTTCCGCAAACCAGGTCCTGCTATGGATTACATTTTGCACAAATTAATAAATGATAGGAAGCTTTTCGAGGAAATGAAAGATAGAGGTACAAGTATAATACGTCTTTTTTCTTTGTTATCAATGTATCATGGTCGTCTCAATTGCTGTGTTATAAGAAAAGGAGGGTGTATTACTGAGTGTGGCATACTTGATTACGCTGGCACCTATCCAGAACTAGTGCCTTTAGAGGACTTTATACTTATTGAGCCTTGCTCGTACCTCGAGTACACTGTGCTTGATAATGATAACATCAGAAATAGGTTAGCTAGGCTCTGTGGACAAAAAATATGAAAAGAGAGAAAAAGATGGTAGTTTAGCCTAATAGGTAAAAAATGGAGAAACTACCATATGCAATATTACATCAAAGAGGAAAATTGGAAACAAATTTTAGAGTTCATAAAAAGCGTAAAAGGAATGCACAGCAAAGATGAAAAACGTTTAAGAATATTCATAGAGGCAGTGTGGTACATAGTGCGAAGTGGTTGCCAATGGAGACTTTTACCAAAAACTTATGGTAATTACAGGAGTATACATAAGCGATTTAAAAGATGGTGTGAAAGAGATGTCTGGAAAAAATTGCTTGAATATACTAAACAAGAGCCCGATTTAGAAGTTGCTATAATCGACGGTACGATCATCCGAGCCCATCCATGTTCATCTGGATATACAAAAAACTCCAAGGATCAAGAAGCTTTAGGGAGGAGCAAAGGTGGCTTTACAACTAAAATACATGCGCTTGTGGATGCACTTGGAAATCCACTTAAATTTACTCTGACTCCTGGTCAAAGAAATGAAATTACGCAGGCACAAGTGTTGACCGAAAGTATCTATAACTCTACTGTAGTAGCTGACAAGGGCTATGATAGCAATGCCTTTGTTACAAGTCTTGAAGACAAGGGATGTACAGTAGTTATTCCGCCAAAACGGAATCGAAAAGTGCAAAGGTATTACGATGAGCATATCTACAAAGAACGTCATTTGATTGAGTGTTTTTTTGGTAAAATTAAAAATTTTAGGCGCATTTTTTCCAGATTTGATAAAACTGCTGAGGTTTTTATTGGTTTTCTCAATTTTGTTGGAGCTCTTGTATGGCTTCTCTAAAATTTTGTCCACAGAGCCTAGATCTATGCTTGCTCATAACTAAAATTTCACTTCCACCAAGGGGATATTATTCCAGCTATTGCTTCCATAGTCATCAATAGAAGCGTTTAAGTAATCTGTATCAAAGCGTACGGGCACATCAAATTCGAAGCTCGCAGTGATTATCGCATCTTTTACTGGTGGCTTCATAAATGTTATTTCTCCCGTTGAATAATTTACTGAATATTCACTCTCTTCTTTACCATTTAAATAAATCTTTACTGTCCCATGTACTGGCTTTTTGATCATGCGTATATGCTTATCTTCCCCACTTACATAAGTTTTGATTAGCTGAAAAGTCGTTTTTTTGTTATCTCCTATACCAATCTCTTGATTGATGGCTATAAAATCCGACCAGTCCTTAAAACGAAACCCTATTGCTTTACCTTTTCGTGCATGAAAAAATGTTATTAGTTCTAATAGCTGCTCGTTTGATCTGACTCCGTAAGCTATATTGTATCTAGTGCGTGCATGAGACCAATTGATGTTGCGCTGTTCACAACCATTGTGAGTTGTTACAACGTCAGTGGAAAATTCCGGTCCTCCAGCGGAACCATAAGATATATTTTCTGGAAATCTAATTTCTGTGAATGACATATGCCCTCCTGTGAAAGTAAAATAGTTTGGTTGAAGAAAATGTTGTAATTTGAAAGCATTTCACATAGTAAATGACGCTATGGAAAGTGGATGAGACCACTGAGTTAAACTGCTGTCATACCCACAACTACTGTACTAAGGTTCATTTGAGTTGTCAAGCAAAAAAATAAAATTTTATGGCAAACTGTAACTAGCCTTGCTTGTGACTTAATTCATCTACTTTTTTGCGTAATACATTCAAATCAGTTGCTCCTACAAACAGGCTATCTCCAATTATTAAAAAAGGTGTACCACCTACTCCCAAATCTCTTACTAGGAGCTTACTGCCATTTATCATTTGCTCAATTTTGTCTGCATTATTTTTCATGGAATTATTAAAATCGTCCTCATCAATCCCTATGTTTTTCACTATATCCAATATGCTTTCGTCTGAAAATTCTCCTTTGTGACTTAAAGCAGCATGGTGAAAATCGAAATATTTTTCTTTATCGAGAAAATAGACAGCTAAAGCACTTTTTGCTGCCTTTAAAGAAGCGTTACCAAGTATTGGAGCATCCCTAAAGATATACTTAATTTTGCCGTCGTTAATTAACTGCTTTATATCATTCTTTATAGCTTTGCAATGTCCACAAGAATAGTCAAGGAAGCCTACAGCTATAACACTACTATTTTCATTTCCGGAGTAAGGATAAGTAAGGTCAAATATTTGATCCTTGTATTGTGAAATTTTACTTTTGGTTACATTATCTCGAGCAGCGTAACTACTTTTAATCGACTCCTCTTTGAGAGTTTTTATGATCTTATCAAAATTTCTACTTATATAATTATCTAATTTCTCACCTATATAATCATCGTTTAGCATTTGGCTGCGATTTGAGAGCCAATTATTTATTATCGGCAAGCTTGCTATTGCTATTATTAAAATTAATAAAAACGATACCCTAGACATACAATTTATTTAAAAACCTACAACATAAAACTTTTAGTACACATTTATCTGTATATTAAAAGAAGCATCTAATGTTAATACATAAAAACATTTGTATCAAGTGTATTTTATAGCCAATTTTGCTGCAAGTACAAACTTTACGTACAATGAAACTCAAGCACATTACTGAAAAGCTCATCAGAAGGCTTGGTAGCAGAGGCGCGCGGAGCGTAGATTTAAGTTGTTTCCGCTGTGTATAATTTTCCGTGGAATAAACATATGAACGAGCCAATAATTGGTAGAGAAAAAGAAATAGCTATTCTACAAGACAAACTTCTTTCTCAATCAGCCGAATTTATTGCTGTTTATGGTCGGCGTCGTGTAAATGTTGTATTATCTGCATTTTATCAGCATAATATAGAAATAATGTAATGCAGATATTATGCCGATGCCAAATTATACGATTACTTCTAAAATTGCTAATTGCCTTATGAAGATTGAAGCAGCAAAAGAAAAAGTGTTACATTTGCCACTCACTGTATCGATGCTCTCGTCCCTTCGTGAAACTGCACGGCTCTATACAACACACTACTCTACTATGATTGAAGGAAATCGACTTGAGCCTAAACAGATTGAAGAGGTTTTAAGTGGTAAAAGCCACTTTCCAAAATATAGGAGAGATGAAAATGAGGTTAAAGGATATTATGCAGCTTTAACCCAAGTTGAACAATGGGCAGCGAGAACGATCCCTATTACTGAGAAAGCCATTCAAACGCTTCATGCCCTAGTAATGGCAAGTGGAAAATCTAAAGTGAAGCCAACCTCTTATCGTAATGGTCAAAACGTTATTCGTGATAGCCGTACACGTGCAATAATTTATATGCCACCTGAAGCAAAGGATATACCAAAGCTCATGAGCAGTATGATTGATTGGATTTGTGACAGTGAGCAAGTGCCTTGCCCAGTTATTGCAGGTATTGCTCATTATCAATTTGTAACAATTCACCCCTACTATGACGGTAATGGTCGTACTGCAAGATTGTTGACTACATTAATTTTACACCTTGGTGGATATGACCTAAAAGGGCTTTACTCATTGGAAGAATATTATGCTAAAAATCTAGGGGCTTATTATGAAGCAATAACATCGCACAATTATTACATGGGACGAGCTGAAGCAGATATCACTAAGTGGGTGGAGTATTTCGTAGAAGGTATGGCAAATTCATTTGAGAACGTTTTACAACGTATAAATGAAGAAGAATACCACACTGATCAGACTGATCTTATACGTAAGCTTGATCCTAAACAACGCAAAGCTCTTGAGCTCTTCCAGGAGTTTTCCGCTATTACAGCTAGTCAGGTTGGCGAACTATTTAATTTTAAGCCTCGTACCAGTGCGCAACTTTGTAAAAAGTGGGTGGAAATGGGGTTTATCAAGATTGTAGATTTTTCCAATAGAGGAAGGAAATACAAACTTAGTAAGCAATATGAGGATTTGATCTCAAATTAACTGAAAGCTCGCTAGGCAGGAAAGTAGTGCATAGGTCAAATTTCAATAAAGTGCTTGAAAACTAAATGTAAACTTAAAATTTTAAAAACTGGAATATGTACAACAACTTACGTGACTTCATTAAAGCCTTAGAGGAAAAAAAAGATCTGATTAGGATTAAGGAGGAGGTTTCAACTGTTCTTGAAATGACAGAAATTCACCGCAGAGTTTTGTCAAACAAAGGACCAGCTATCATCTTTGAAAATGTTGTCACAGAAAACGGCAAAAATTCGATTCCAGTTTTAGTGAATTTATTCGGTACTATTGAAAGAATTGCCTTGGGACTGAACATAAATCCTGGTGAGCTAAGAGATCTTGGTAAACTTTTAGCATTTTTGCAATCACCTGAGCCGCCAAAAAACTTTAAAGATGCTATGAAGATGTTTCCTCTGCTAAAAGTCGTGTTATCGATGCGAAGTAAAGTCGTGAACAAAGCTCCATGTCAAGAGGTAGTGCTAACCGGAGATGAAGTGGACCTAAGTCTACTGCCCATTCAAACATGCTGGCCAAATGAACCTGCACCACTTATCACCTGGCCGATTGTGGTAACAAAAGGCCCCACGAGAGACAAACAAGATAATTTCAATCTTGGAATATATCGTATGCAGGTCATAGATAAAAAAACGACTCTAATGCGTTGGCTTGCACATCGTGGTGGTGCAGGTCACCACAAACGATGGAAAGAGAAGGAACAAAATATGAAATTTCCTGCTGCTGCTGTGATCGGTAGTGATCCTGCAACGATTATTGCTGCAGTAACCCCAGTGCCAGAAACATTGTCAGAATACCAATTTGCTGGACTACTGCGAAAGAAGCCGCTTGAGCTTGTAAATTGTAAGACTATTCCACTTCAAGTGCCAGCTCACGCGGAAATCGTTCTGGAAGGCTATGTGAGTTTGGATAGATATCAAGACGAAGGGCCATACGGAGACCACACTGGCTACTATAATTCTGTTGAGCAATTTCCAGAATTTAACATTACTGCAATTACAATGCGTAAAAACCCGATATATCTTAGCACTTTCACTGGCAAGCCACCTGATGAACCATCGATTCTTGGTGAAGCACTCAATGAAATTTTCGTGCCCATTCTTATTAATCAATTTCCAGAGATAGTGGATTTTTATCTGCCGCCGGAAGGTTGCTCATATAGAATAGCGGTAGTGTCGATAAAAAAATCCTATCCAGGGCAGGCAAAAAGAATTGTTATGGGCATACTTTCTTTTCTAAAGCAGTTTTTATACACGAAGTTTATTATCGTTGTTGATGATGATATAAATATACGTGATTGGAAGGAAGTGATGTGGGCAATGTCAACAAGGATGGACCCTGTGCGTGATACAATCATGATAGAAAATGCACCTATTGATTATTTAGACTTTGCTTCCCCTGAAAGCGGCCTGGGAGGTAAAATGGGATTTGATGCGACAAACAAAATTCCGCCTGAAACCAAACGAGAGTGGGGAAAGAAAATTGGGATGAGTGAGGAAATAGTAAGAAAAGTTACGGAGAAGTGGGAAGAATATATGGACTAGGCTTCTTGCATAAAAGCAGAAAAAAGTTTGGCGTTTTTTGTAATGCCGCGATTAGTATTAACTGATAATTGTGATTTAAGTCCGTCACAGTGCCCTTTTTTTTGTCATCCTAGGCTCTGTGGACAAAATTTTAGAGAAGCCATACAAGAGCTCCAACAAAATTGAGAAAACCAATAAAAACCTCAGCAGTTTTATCAAATCTGGAAAAAATGCGCCTAAAATTTTTAATTTTACCAAAAAAACACTCAATCAAATGACGTTCTTTGTAGATATGCTCATCGTAATACCTTTGCACTTTTCGATTCCGTTTTGGCGGAATAACTACTGTACATCCCTTGTCTTCAAGACTTGTAACAAAGGCATTGCTATCGTAGCCCTTGTCAGCTACTACAGTAGAGTTATAGATACTTTCGGTCAACACTTGTGCCTGCGTAATTTCATTTCTTTGACCAGGAGTCAGAGTAAATTTAAGTGGATTTCCAAGTGCATCGACAAGCGCATGTATTTTAGTTGTAAAGCCACCTTTGCTCCTCCCTAAAGCTTCTTGATCCTTGGAGTTTTTTGTATATCCAGATGAACATGGATGGGCTCGGATGATCGTACCGTCGATTATAGCAACTTCTAAATCAGGCTCTTGTTTAGTATATTCAAGCAATTTTTTCCAGACATCTCTTTCACACCATCTTTTAAATCGCTTATGTATACTCCTGTAATTACCATAAGTTTTTGGTAAAAGTCTCCATTGGCAACCACTTCGCACTATGTACCACACTGCCTCTATGAATATTCTTAAACGTTTTTCATCTTTGCTGTGCATTCCTTTTACGCTTTTTATGAACTCTAAAATTTGTTTCCAATTTTCCTCTTTGATGTAATATTGCATATGGTAGTTTCTCCATTTTTTACCTATTAGGCTAAACTACCATCTTTTTCTCTCTTTTCATATTTTTTGTCCACAGAGCCTAGTAGAAACGCTTTTGTAATTGCAACATTCGTGTAATCTTTAGCCATAAACGTTAAGAAATTTACCAAACGAAAAAAAAGGCAAAAGAAGCCCCGTGGTGGTTGGCTATTTACTATGTACTAAAATATCGGCGTTTTTTTTATTCTAAAACGCTTGATTAAGAGCGATTTAGCTGCTTTTAACTTGCAACTAACCTACACCGCAAGTGTTTAAGAAATTTACTAAGCAGGAAAAAAGGCAAAAAAACCCCGTAGTAGCTAGCATTCAAATTCTCCCTTGTCAATTTGACGTTTTTTGCTGTCTTAAACGCTTTGTAAGCGCGTTTCGGCTTATATAGGTAAAAACCTAAAAATTTTTAAAGACATGCGATGCACGTAGTGCGAAAAATTAAACATGAGACGCCAAATACCCTAAGTTTTTTGTCATTAACCTGCACAGATTGCGAAGATAAATAAATAGCTTCAGTTTCATGATAAGGGCGCTGGCGGAGTTTGTCAAGGAAGTTTTTTCGTTTCTGCGGGCTACCTGAGTCTATTGATTTCATTAGAGCCGAAACTCTTGAGACCTAGGTGATAATTCTATCTAAAAGAATGCCGAAAAAGAGCAGCAACCCTACGTAGAAATTATTTTTAAATATGGACATGCATTGACTGGGATCGTCAGGATTGAAATTTTTGTGTTGGCGGTGAAATATGAACCCTACGGCAAGTAGAGCAATATAAAAAATGTTATTTAATGATGATAAGATACCAGCATATAGCCACGTCATAAGAGATATTAAATAAAATCTTTTCAACCAAGATTTTGTTGTATCACCAAAATATAATGCGGTAGATTTCATTCCGAGTTTTTCATCATCTTTTTTATCTTGATGAGCGTATATGGTGTCATAGCTAAGTGTCCAGAAGACGCATCCTATATAAAACAGCAAGGATTCTATACTGATCTGGTTTGTTATTGCTGCTGAGCCCATGAGCGATCCCATATTGAAGGTAAACCCTAAGAACAATTGTGGCCACCAAACATACCGCTTTAATAAAGGGTAAGTAGCTATCATACACATTGAGATTATTCCAAGTATAAGTGTAGTTTTATTAGTTAATAATAAGATTACCAGGGCAATAGACAGTAACAGTGAAAGTAAAGCCAAAGCCTGCTTTATGTTTAATGCACCACTTGCAAGTGGCCTATATTTTGTTCGTTCAACGTGCGCATCTATTTTTCTATCGAAGATATCATTGATTATGCACCCTGCGGGTCTCATTAAAAATGCACCTATAGTAAACAAAACAAGGAGAAAAAGAGCCTGATATGATAGAGAAGTTGAGGCTAAAAGAATACCGCTCAAACTAGGAAATAGCACAAGCCACAAACCTGTTAAACTGTGCAACCTCATTAATGAAAAGTAATGGTTGAAATACATTAATTAAGTGTGATTATGTAATATTTTGCTTACATTAACAAAATTATCGAACGCTAAATCAGGCTTGAAAACTAACTCAGGTATAAATCGCAAATCAACATAACACAGTATAGATTTACGTATTGACCATGCAGATTGGTTCATTTCATTAACAACAGTGTTAAGATCACAATTATTCTCAGAAGGATCTCCAGTGCGTCTTTTTTCTGGATCTAAGTAGTCAGCTACTTGGATATTCAATGAAGATAACACAATATATACATCTGCTTTTTTCAAATCTTTACTTAATTTTACGTCAGATACCGCTATATTTTTATTGAACACCTTACCTTCCATTAGAACTCTTGATATTGCTCTATGCAATACCGATGCTATCTTTAGGTTTCTAATTTCCTTTTTCATATCCAGCTACTATAACACCCTTTCTTCTTGCACTAATTGATAAGCTTCCAAAATATCTCCAACTTTAATATCGATATTACCCTCTAGTGATACTCCGCATTCAAAGTTTACACCTACTTCTTTAACATCATCTTTAAATCTACGTAGTGCTTTTAACTTTCCTTCATGCACCAATTTGCCACCACGCACTACCTTAATTAAAGAATCTTTTTTTATGACTCCATCACTTACATAACATCCAATGATATTACCAGCTTTAGATACATTAAATATTTGCCTCACAGATGCAAAGCCAACACGAACCTCTCGTGTAACAGGCTTTAACATTTTAGTTAAATACATTCTCATGTCGTCAATGAGCTCGTATATTATGTTATAAGTATGTATTTCTACACCTTTTTGTTTTGCCAAGTCCCTTATTTTTGAGTCCACTTTTACATTAAAAGCTAAAATTACTGCACTTGATGCTTCTGCAAGCAGCACATCTGAATCTGTTATCCCTCCTACTGCTTTGTGTAGGATATTTAATTTCACTTGGTCTTTACCGAGTTTATCAATTGAACTTGATATTGCTTCAATAGATCCAGTTACGTCGCATTTTAAAACTACAGATAATTCTTCTATTTCACTGTTATTACGGCTGAATATATCTAAATCATCCTCATCTAAATTTTCTTCTTTTTTCTTGATTAACTCTAGCCTGTATTCAACAATTTCACGCGCCTGCTTTTCAGAATTTATAACAACAAATTTATCTCCAGCATTTGGCACACCATTTAGACCAGTAATTTCAATTGGAGCGGAGGGTAGTGCTGCTTTTTCTCTTTGACCGAGGTGATTAACCATACTACGTACTTTGCTGTATGTTGTACCAACTACCAATATATCACCAACCTTTAACGTTCCTTCCTCAACTATCAATGTGGCTGATATTCCTTTCGCTTTATCTATTTTGGATTCTATTACCCATCCAAGTGCTCGACAATCTTCTATTGCTTCTAGCTTCATTAATTCAGCGATTAACAAAATCGTCTCTTCTAGTTTATCTAAATTAGTTTTCTTTTTTGCTGATACTGGCACAATCATAACATCACCACCAAGCTCTTCAGGAATGAGATCATATTGAGGCAAACTATTAATTATTTTTTCTACATCACCAGGCTCAGATTTATCAATTTTATTAATAGCAACTATAATAGAAACATTTGCTGCTTTTGCATGATTTATTGCTTCAACTGTTTGTTTCATGATTCCATCGTCAGCTGCAACTACTATTACAACTATATTAGTAATATTGGCACCACGTGCACGCATCGCAGTGAACGCTTCATGTCCTGGTGTATCAATAAAGGTAATTTTTTGCTTATCTTTTGTCGTTATTTGATAAGCACCTATGTGTTGAGTTATGCCACCTGACTCTCTTTCTGCAACATTAGATTCACGAAATGCATCGAGCAATGAGGTTTTACCATGATCGACGTGTCCCATAAAAGTGACGATTGGTGGTTTAGGTTTTTTAGGCAGGCTTCCTCTGCCTTCTATAAAAAATAAATCTTTTTCTCTGTTGGTATCGCTCACTCGTTTAGCCGTATGATTAAATTTTTCCACTATTTCACATGCTATATCTGGATCCACCAGATCATCTACTCTATAACTCTCACCGACTTCTTCTTTGAACATTTTTAGCACACTCTTGCTATCTTCTGCCATGCGAATAGATAACTCCCTGATAGTTATTTTATCTGGTATAATAACTTCTCTTGATATATTTTTACCCTTAGTAAACTTTGACTTTCTACCTCTTATACCAAACCTTTGCTTAAATACAGGGGGTTGTTCAGTTTTTTCATCTATTGCCTGTGCAATTACCAGTTTAGAATGCTTAGAATATATATCTTTGTTGACTTTAAAAGACTTTTTATCGTTGTCCTCATGGTCAATACTATCTTCTTTTGGTTCAACTAAGTGGGTATTACTTAAAACTTGCTTATTTATTTCCTTAGATAAAGCGTCCGCTTCATTTTTCTCGTCAATCTCTTTATTGCTGTCTTCTTTTGCTGTTTTCTCTTTTTCTTCTCTCTGATTTCTTTCTTTCAGCAAAGCAGCATTCTGCACAGCATTAATGCGAAAAATTTGTTCTTTCTCTGTTAAAGAACATAATTTACTCTCGTCAAATAAATTATGTTCTTCTGCATCATGAGATTTTTTTCTTCTTTTTTTTACTATTGTAGCTCCAGTACTTGGGCTAGTTGAAGAGTTTAAATTGAGGTCTAATTTAAGCTTGCTTAAGCCTTGGAGCGTTAATTTTTTATTACTAATATCTTCATTATTCATATTATTTTATTATATTAACCCAAGCTTTTTACGTGCTTCTATGATTATTGAGTCTACTGTATCTTTTAGATTTTCTGAATTCATCTTATTATCAGCTGAGGAAGAGAGTATGCTGCAAAACTCATAACTTGATAAATCTGCTATGTCCTCTAAAGTCTTAATATCATGTTTACTAAGAGCAATTTTATTGTCTATTGATAAAGTTAAATTGATTACATCATCTTCCATACCTAGACTTTTTAGCTCTTCTATTTTTCTATCATTTTCTGCTTTCAGATACTTGTTTGCTCTATTGTGAAGTTCGTTTGCAATATCCTCATTAAAGCCCTCTATTGAAGCAAGCTCTTTAATTGAAGCGCTGGATATATCTTCTACGCTTGAAAAACCTTCTGTCACCAATAGCTGACCCATAATCTCTTCTAAGTTTAAAGCTTCAGCAAATAAAGCTGAACATTGACTAAGTTCTTTACTTCGCCTTTCTGATTCTTGCTGAGTGCTTAATATCTCAATTTTCCATCCAACAAGCTCTGAAGCTAATCTTACATTCTGGCCCTTTTTTCCTATAGCTAAACTCAATTGATCTTCAGCAACTATTAATTCTATGCAATTTTCATTTTCATCAATAATAACCTTCGATACTTCTGCAGGAGTAATGGCTTTAATAACAAATTGACCCAAATCTGAGGAGTAATTTATAACGTCAATTTTTTCACCATTTAATTCGTGTATAATGGTTTTTATTCTATCTCCCTTAACTCCAACACAAGCACCTACTGGATCAATGTTCTTGTCAGGAGAGAAAACAGCAACCTTAGACCTTGAGCCGGCGTCTCTAGCTATACCTTTAATTGTTACTAACCCATCAGCAATTTCTGGTATTTCTTGATTTAATAATGCCTCTAAAAAGCCTTCATGAGTCCTAGAAAGAATAATTTGACGTCCATCATCAGAGCGCTTAACAGTCTGTATATAAGTTTTAACCTTATCGCCTTCACGAAATGATTCACCACCGGTTAAATTTCGTAATGGAAGATATGCCCTAGTGCCATTTATGTCTATAATAAGATCTGAATATTCTACTTGTTTAACAATACCATACCTTATTTCTCCCACCTTATCTTTAAATTCCTCATATTGCTTTTTTGACTCTTCATCTTTAATTATTTGAGCAATTTTTTGCTGGGCAATTCTTGCTGAAGCAAGATCAGTGTTAAGAGAGAGTAATTCACTAACAGTATCTCCAATTTTTGCATCTTCTTTTATTAATTTAGCTTGTGTCAGCGTAATTGATTCATACTCAGTATTCTCTTCTCTATTTGATTCGTCATCAATAACTTTTAGTTTTCTGTATGAAGTAACTTTGCCTGTGTTTCTATCTATATTAACTACAATTTTACTTTTGCTACCATATTTTTGATAAGCCACTGCTTCTATAGCACTTTCTAGTGCCTTTATTACAACATCAAAATCTAAACCTTTTTGAAGTGAAAGCTCTCCTGCTGTTTTTATTACATCAAGGCTTCCAACTATGTTATTCTTGTTACTTTTCTGCTTAACACTGCTTTTACGATTAGCAATCATAATAAATAAATCCAATGTAATTAGTTATAATTATAGCTCCAACGGGCAAAGAACACTATCTTAAATGTTAAATGATTGCTAATTTAAGTCAAGTTTTTTCATGTTTTTGTATAACAAGCAACGCAGGAGTAAAGAATAAAGTTAAAACCGTTGCAACTAATATTCCACTTGCTATGGTTGTTGAAATGTCAACCCACCACTGGCTTGATGGAGCATCATATGTGATTTGTAGCGTAAAAAAATTGATATTTAACCTGGTAATCATCGGTATTAAACCAAGAACTGTGGTTGCAACGGTAAGCAATATTGGCCTAACGCGAGAAATTGCAGCGTTTATTACACATCGCTTGATGTCATTTTTGTGTACCTTAATTTGGTGATGAAAGGCATCAAGTAATAGTATGTTATTATTCACTATAATTCCCGCCAAAGCAATTATCCCCACTCCACACATAACAACTACGAAAACTTGTTGGATAAGAAAGAAAACAAAAAACACACATGTTGTGGATAAAAACACTGCTGTCATTACGATAAATGTATGGTATACATTATTAAACTGTGTCACTAATACCAATATCATTAGTGTAATCGCTAATATAAAAGCCTTTAACAAAAATGCTCCTGATTTTTGTTGATCTTCTTTGTCGCCTTTAAAATCAATTTTTACTCCCTTGTCCCAATCCTGGGCAATAGAATTCTGAATGAACTTTACTCTTTCATCAACAAGATAGCCAGTATCAACGTCAGCAGAGATTGTCACTGTGCGTAATCCATCAATCCTGTTTAGTTTGTTTACCTTTTTTTCGGGAGCATATTTTACTATATTGCTCATAGGATACGGGCCATTAACTGTATTGATAAAAAGATTGTCTATAGTCTTCATGTTGCGATCCTTTCCAGGGAAACGGAGTACAATATCGATTTCTTCATCCGTGTTATTTGGTCTATATTTTCCAATCAACACTCCATTTGTAACCATCTTTATAAAATCGCCAATGGTTGCAACACTTACTTCAGAGCTTGTAGCCTTACTCTTATCAACACTCATATTCCACTCTATTTCAGGTGCTGATCTGCTATCTTGAATATTTATAAACCCGGATGAAGGTTGGTTCATAATTTCTAGGCTCTGTGGACAAAAAATATGAAAAGAGAGAAAAAGATGGTAGTTTAGCCTAATAGGTAAAAAATGGAGAAACTACCATATGCAATATTACATCAAAGAGGAAAATTGGAAACAAATTTTAGAGTTCATAAAAAGCGTAAAAGGAATGCACAGCAAAGATGAAAAACGTTTAAGAATATTCATAGAGGCAGTGTGGTACATAGTGCGAAGTGGTTGCCAATGGAGACTTTTACCAAAAACTTATGGTAATTACAGGAGTATACATAAGCGATTTAAAAGATGGTGTGAAAGAGATGTCTGGAAAAAATTGCTTGAATATACTAAACAAGAGCCTGATTTAGAAGTTGCTATAATCGACGGTACGATCATCCGAGCCCATCCATGTTCATCTGGATATACAAAAAACTCCAAGGATCAAGAAGCTTTAGGGAGGAGCAAAGGTGGCTTTACAACTAAAATACATGCGCTTGTCGATGCACTTGGAAATCCACTTAAATTTACTCTGACTCCTGGTCAAAGAAATGAAATTACGCAGGCACAAGTGTTGACCGAAAGTATCTATAACTCTACTGTAGTAGCTGACAAGGGCTACGATAGCAATGCCTTTGTTACAAGTCTTGAAGACAAGGGATGTACAGTAGTTATTCCGCCAAAACGGAATCGAAAAGTGCAAAGGTATTACGATGAGCATATCTACAAAGAACGTCATTTGATTGAGTGTTTTTTTGGTAAAATTAAAAATTTTAGGCGCATTTTTTCCAGATTTGATAAAACTGCTGAGGTTTTTATTGGTTTTCTCAATTTTGTTGGAGCTCTTGTATGGCTTCTCTAAAATTTTGTCCACAGAGCCTAGATGATGTAAAAGAATTGGTAAAGGATAATTGCTTCATAAATCGTGCAATTGTTACTGCTGCATTGAGAAATGCTAGTGAGCCAACTGAGTCCATTAAAAATTATCTAAATGAAAAATTTCCTGCAAGTGTGGAACAACCTGTGGCAAATACGAATAATATACCAGCAGGTTTTGAGCGAGCTTTTCAAGAAGTTATAATTGAGCTTGAAAAAATAAAAGCTCAACTTGCAGAAACAGAGCAAGAGCTGGATAGTGCAAAGCAAGAGAAATTAAGTCAGCAAGCAAGGATTAGCGCTCTTACTAATCAAGTAGCTCGACTGACTGAAGAAAGAGATAGGCTTTCATCAGAAAATAGACTGCTCCGTACTAAAAGTCTGAGTAATAAAAACGAAAAATCCTCGCAAGCAATTTCTCCTGGTAGAAAACTAAGCAACTACGCTTCTGCTGCTTTTGTGTTGTCTGGAGCGTTTGCTGTTGGTGCATGTTTAGCAGTTTTATACGATTATCCAGTAATAGGTGCTTGTCTTGCAGCAGTTGCACTTGTTCTTCTTTTAGTAGGATATTTTTTATACAAAGGAGATGAAAAAGATATAGAACCTGGTAGTGCCACAGATAATCCTCGAGTTACAAGGGTTTTGGCTTCTTCTCCAAACTTTGTTGGAAATTCTTATACATATTAAAAACATCTTGATAATTGAGGTGAGTGTAAACTTGAGTGGTCTCAAGACTCGAATGACCAAGCAGTTGTTGTATTGATCTTATATCAATATCTTCCTGAAGCAAATGAGTAGCAAAACTATGACGAAATGCATGTGGAGATAAGATTTCTGGCAGATTTAATATTCTCCTTATTTTCTGCAAACGATTAGCGACATAAGTTCTCCCCAATTTTTTTCCTCTTACTCCCAAAAAAAGATGTTGTGCTTCATCAAGGTAAGGACAGGCTTTTACATATTCTTGTATACATTTTTTTACTACCGGAAGAATGAATACCTGCCTTTGTTTATCTCCCTTACCTGTTACTATTAAACTTTCATTGTTAATATCACTAACCCTAAGGTTCAACGCTTCACTGATTCTTAAGCCTGTACCATATAGCAGGACGATAATTGCAATTTCTCTTTTTACCACCCAAGGTTCACCCAGGTCGGATAGTTTCATTTCTTTTAATAAAGCTTTTATATTAGATATTGAAAGTGCTTTGGGCAAAGTTCTTCTCTGAATTGGCCTTGATAAGGAAAATACAGCTTCATTGTCTATATTGTGGTTGTTTTTTATGTACTTGAAGAAATTTCTGATTACTGAGAGTGCTCGAGTGTTGGATCTTGCGTTTACACCTCTTGCGTAACGAGAGGTAAGCCAACTTCTTAACTCAGGTACGCTCAATTTTTCCAAAGTGCCGACATTTACTTCTTCACCAATGTGAGTGCTTAGGAAATTTATGAGGTCCTTCAAGTCCCTCATGTATGATTCCAAAGTGTTTGGTGAATAAGATCTGTTGCACCTCAGCCACTCATACCATTTTTCAATGATTGAACCGAGGTCCACAATTATTTTTTAAAGAAAGCATCGATGCACGCATCACGGAAAGCTTCGTTTATATCAGGATGAGAGTGACAAATTCTGTATATATCCTCTGCTGCTGCGCCGTATGCCATTGCAACTGCTGCTTCGTTGATTAGCGTATCAGCGTATGCCCCTATGATATGCACACCTAGTATTGTATCTGCTCTGTTACAAGTTAGCACTTTCACGAATCCTTCAGCATCATCAGTTATTTTTGCTCTGCCGTTTGCAGCAAATTGACACTTACCCACTTTGTATTCACGGCCAGCATTTTTGAGTTCTTCTTCGGTTTTACCAATCGAAGAAACCGCAGGGTGAGTGTAAATGACAGATGGTATGATTCCATAATCAACGTGAGGTACTTGCCCAGCGATTATCTCTGCAACTGCTACCCCTTCTTCCTCTGCTTTATGAGCAAGCATTGCTCCACCGATCACATCACCAATAGCAAATATTCCTTTCACATTAGTTTCATATCTGTTGTTAACTTGAACGAAACCGCGATTATCTTTTTCTATTTTTTCAAGACCATCAGTACATGGTTTGCGTCCTGCTGCCACCAATACCTTATCCGCCTCTATAGTGTTTGTTTGATTATCTTTTACAGAACAAACTTTCACACTCAAAGAGTTACTACTTTGTTTTATCTCCTCAACTTTAGTGCTAAGTAAAAATTTTATTCCTTGTTTTTGTAGACTAGAAAGTAGAGACTTACTTAATTCTCCATCCATTGCTGCAGCGATTCTGTCAAAAAATTCTACTACAGTGACTTCAGACCCTAGCCTCCTCCATACAGAAGACATTTCAAGCCCTATTGCCCCGGCTCCGATTACGACAAGTTTTTTTGGTACTTCAGTTAAAGATAGTGCACCGGTGGAAGAAATAATGTCTTTCTCATCGATATTAATTCCTGGCAAAGAAATAACGTCAGAACCGGTTGCAATTACTATATTTTTTGTCTTCAGCACCTTACCTTCAACTGAAACTTCAAGATTACCTTGGTCAAAAGAAGCAAGCCCATTGATTTTAGTGATTTTGTGAAGGTTAAACAGATATTCTATACCTTTTCTGAGTTCCTGAACTCTGGCGTCCTTATAACCTAGCATTTCTTTTAAATCGAAACTTGCATCCTTAATTTTTATGCCAAGCTTCGACAGATCATTTTTCGTGTGAGCATACTGATAGGAAGAATGAAGTAGTGCTTTGGAAGGTATGCACCCAACTCGCAAGCATGTACCACCAAAAATGCTATTTTTATCTATGCAGGCAACTTTCAATCCAAGTTTTGCAGCAGCGATAGCACACTTATAACCGCCTGGACCACCACCTATAACAATCAGATCATAATCAATCATAAAGAACAAACCTATTTTCTAAAGAATAAACACCATTTCCCTCAGTTGTTACATATATTTTATCGTGAGTAAACACTGGAGTGTGAAACACATTACCAGGTACTTTGACTACCTTTCCTGCACTTTCAGATCCAGGAAAAGCAAGCATTGAACCTTTATTGCTTGTCACCCACAGTGTATGGGCATGCACAATTGGAGCAAACAATTGCGTATTTTCTATTAAATCAGATGCCCAGACTGTTTCTCCATTTTTTATATCCAGGCCGATTATTTTATTATCTTCAGTTACTATAAAAATTCTTCCGCCTTCTTTTTGTTTCTCTGCAGGAATAAGAGGACTATAATATGACTCAATGTCTGATACACTTTTTACTTGCAGTGACTTTGACCATAAAATATTTCCTGATTTCACCTCAATGCCATAAATATAAGAATTATTTGTAGCTATTAAAGTATCGCCAAGCACTCTCGGTGTAGTAGTTACATCTGTGAGCTGTGTATCCAAAAGGTTTGTAGCCAATTTTTGGCTCCACAATTTTTTACCGTCTTTATTAAAAGCTATTAACTCACCATTTGAAAATGGCGCTATTATTTTATCGTTAGAAATTGCTGGCGATATGGAATATAAACCTCGAACCTCATTGATACCGTTTTGATAAGTCCAAACGGAGCTGCCATCTTTTATATCAAACACGTACAGATAATTATCAATAGTCAATACTGCCAATTTATTGTTTATTACTCCTGCTTTCCCTCTTACTGGAGCTCTCAATTCTTTTTCCCACTGAATCTCGCCGGTTTTTGCATCTATTGTGTGTAGAACGTTATCCACTATAAAGAAAACATTTCCTCCGTGACGCAATAGGCTCATGTTACCGATTTTTTTCCTATGTGAGAGGTGTAATTTCCAATTCATAGCCTTTGAGTTATCAATATCAAAGGAATATAAAGCGCCGTGCTTGTCTGGTAAAATAACGCTATTTTCTGTAAGCACTGGAGCTACATACCCTTGAGATAGTTTTTTATCCACTAGACTTATTCGCTCGCTTGCCATTGTATAGTTGCTACACAATAACATTATTATAATAATTATTACTTTCATTACTTAGTTGAGAACAAGATTTATTAATATACATACTAGAAATCTTAATCACAATGAAAATGTTCTTGTTGTACGTTGAAACATTGATTTATGAACAGAATATCACATTATTATGTAAAAAACTATACTCTTAGAGGTAATACACCTCATCCACTATGCAGCAACGTGCATAGCTGTATGAACATTGAGATATAAAAGTAATTTATACCAAGAAGAAAGATGTCATCCAAATAGCCTCTTTTCCTGTCATCCCAGTGCTTGACACTGGGATGGCTTTGTTGCATAGCAACTGAAAAAATCTGGTGGCTACTGACAAAATTCATTATAAATAGCTATTTAACTGTTGAAGAAAAAATATGCCACAAAAAATGAGAGTTAGTAACTGCCATGAATATAACAAATTTCTAGGCTCTGTGGACAAAAAATATGAAAAGAGAGAAAAAGATGGTAGTTTAGCCTAATAGGTAAAAAATGGAGAAACTACCATAAGACCTGCTGCAAAAGGTGATTGAAAAAATGATGTGAGAGGGGTAGAAGAAGAATAAGCAGATCAAGTAAGGAAAAAAAATGAGCTTTAGTTACTATAATATGAAAAAACACCCAAGAAACTTTCGTAATATAACAGGTTTAAGTATAGAGGAGTTCGAAAAAGTAGTAGAAAAAGTGAGGTCTGGATGGAAAAAACTTGAAAAACAGAAAAAGTGTCATGGTAGAAGATCAAAACTACCAACTCTGGAAGATAAGTTGTTTTGCGTAATTTTGTACTATCGCACTTACATAACACATAGATTTTTAGGATGCCTATTCAATGTGCACAACGCAAATGTATGTAGGTTACTTAAGAGAATAGAGCCATTACTCGCCAAAAAAGTGACTATAACAAAAGATAGAAGTATGACGCCAGAAAAAATACTGAAGATTTTGGCTGATGTTACAGAACAGCAAATACAGAGGCCAGAAGATAGTAAAAAACGGAAGAAATCATATTCAGGAAAAAAAAGAACCAACACTATGAAAATTGAGATTATTATCGAAGAAGGAGGAAGAATTTTATCAGTGTCAAAGTCATACCGTGGTAGAATTAGTGATTTTCGCATAAGGAAACAAGAAAAATATTTACCACTTGATAGCATAAAACATGCTGATTCTGGATATCAAGGTTGGCAAAAATTGCAAAGCAATGTTATAATTCCATATAAAAAGTATCGTAAAAAGCCATTAACTCCAGAGCAGAAAGAGCATAATAGAAGGTTAGCATCATTTAGAATGAGAGTAGAAAATAAGATCCGAGAGATAAAGATATTTAAGATTATGTCGAATGTTTATCGCAATTTTCAGAAAAAATATAACTTGAGGTTCAATATTATTGCTGGTATTGTAAATCTTAAGCACGCCTTTTAGTTAACCTTGATTTTATTCACCCTCCTTTCCTTTTTTTTATCGCTTGATTCGCAGCAGGTCTATATGCAATATTACATCAAAGAGGAAAATTGGAAACAAATTTTAGAGTTCATAAAAAGCGTAAAAGGAATGCACAGCAAAGATGAAAAACGTTTAAGAATATTCATAGAGGCAGTGTGGTACATAGTGCGAAGTGGTTGCCAATGGAGACTTTTACCAAAAACTTATGGTAATTACAGGAGTATACATAAGCGATTTAAAAGATGGTGTGAAAGAGATGTCTGGAAAAAATTGCTTGAATATACTAAACAAGAGCCTGATTTAGAAGTTGCTATAATCGACGGTACGATCATCCGAGCCCATCCATGTTCATCTGGATATACAAAAAACTCCAAGGATCAAGAAGCTTTAGGGAGGAGCAAAGGTGGCTTTACAACTAAAATACATGCGCTTGTGGATGCACTTGGAAATCCACTTAAATTTACTCTGACTCCTGGTCAAAGAAATGAAATTACGCAGGCACAAGTGTTGACCGAAAGTATCTATAACTCTACTGTAGTAGCTGACAAGGGCTACGATAGCAATGCCTTTGTTACAAGTCTTGAAGACAAGGGATGTACAGTAGTTATTCCGCCAAAACGGAATCGAAAAGTGCAAAGGTATTACGATGAGCATATCTACAAAGAACGTCATTTGATCGAGTGTTTTTTTGGTAAAATTAAAAATTTTAGGCGCATTTTTTCCAGATTTGATAAAACTGCTGAGGTTTTTATTGGTTTTCTCAATTTTGTTGGAGCTCTTGTATGGCTTCTCTAAAATTTTGTCCACAGAGCCTAGAAAAAAGAGGAAATATTTTTCGTTACATCGATAAAGCTATCGAAAATTGGTATGAAAATAGTCCAAAAATGCAGGGCGGCAACTATATTTATAGTGATAAAGTTGTGATTTTAGTCCATATAATCGTTAATCTTTTTAGAATTGGCTTAAGACAAACAGTCGGGTTTATAAAAGGATATTTGCAACAAATAGGAAGAGATTTGGCAGTTATCAGCTATTCGCAAGCTTCAAAAAAAACTTAATATTAAGATCAATGATTGCAGAATTGATAAAAATAATATGGAAGATATCGAAATTGCCATAGATAGCACAAGCATCAGCATTTATAACAACACACAGCAAGGAAAATAGCGCTGACAGAAAATATCGTGGCTATGAACAGACAAGAAAATTGCATGTAATGTTGAATATAAACAGCAAAAAAGCCATAGCTGCAAAATACAGTAACGGTCTGATCACTATGGAGCTTGCGATTTGCTTAAAGGAGTTAATTTTCAGCATGCCATAAAAGCACTATATGCAGACAGAGCATATGACAGACATAAACTCTATAAATTGTGTGATGAATGCGGCATAAAGACAAAAATTCCTCCAAAAAAACAATGCAGCAGAGCATCCAAAGTATGGCAGAGAGAAATGCTGCAATTAGACTAATAAAGTCATACAGCGAAGATGGAATGAAGAGGTGGAAAAGGCAAACAAACTACGGAAAAAGATCTTATGTACAAAGTTTTTTCTCGCGACTGAAACAAACATTCGGGTTTAATTTTCGGAACAAATCTGAAATTAATCGTGGGAAGGAACTGCTACTCAAGTGTTATTTGCTTAATCAATTTACTGACATTGGTATGGCTAAATTTGAAATGGCTACATGAATTTATCGTAAATTACCACCGCATAGTTGTAACATTGTACCATATTACAATGTTCGTACAGTTGTGTGCGCGACCGAGGGTTTTATACTATTCTAGAAGTAACCTACGGAAAAGGGGGGATTTGAACCCCCGACATATTTTCATATGTGCACGCTTTCCAAGCGTGTGCTTTAGACCACTCAGCCACCTTTCCATGTATTCATGATATTGAAAATTGTGCTGCTAAACAATATAAAAACCTGGTATATAGGGTTCACCACGAAAATTCACAGTATTGTTAAACTTGCTTCTGCAAGTTGGAAATGTTTTATCGCAACCTGCAAGTATTGAATATTTATCTCCAGCAAAAATTTGGTATGGAGGCACAGTAAACAATGTAACTACTTTATTTTTATATTCTTTTACTACACCTTCAAATGCTGTTGAGCCAAAGAATTTCACTACTCCGTGCTTATAATATTCATCACTCTCAGTTAAATTTGTGTCTTCAAATCTTCTTTCATCTATTACTTTAGTGATTGTACTTATTTTACTAAATTTTTTAGTATCGGCTTTACATTTATCATCGCAAAATTGTGCTCTGCATGCAGGAGAGTATAATTCTGCTATGCTTCTCTCAAGCTTTGCTGAGAGCCCTCTAATTTCAACAATAAATCTTCCACTACTTAATGTCACTTTACCAAAAGTTCCTGAATGTAGATTCATTGTCTCTTGGGTCAAGTCTTTATAATTCACAAGAAATATCTCAATATTTGCAAAGTCGTACTTTCCTGATAAAACATCTTCTTCTTTAATATCAATACTATTTAATATCCCTTCAATTTCTAGGCTCTGTGGACAAAATTTTAGAGAAGCCATACAAGAGCTCCAACAAAATTGAGAAAACCAATAAAAACCTCAGCAGTTTTATCAAATCTGGAAAAAATGCGCCTAAAATTTTTAATTTTACCAAAAAAACACTCAATCAAATGACGTTCTTTGTAGATATGCTCATCGTAATACCTTTGCACTTTTCGATTCCGTTTTGGCGGAATAACTACTGTACATCCCTTGTCTTCAAGACTTGTAACAAAGGCATTGCTATCGTAGCCCTTGTCAGCTACTACAGTAGAGTTATAGATACTTTCGGTCAACACTTGTGCCTGCGTAATTTCATTTCTTTGACCAGGAGTCAGAGTAAATTTAAGTGGATTTCCAAGTGCATCGACAAGCGCATGTATTTTAGTTGTAAAGCCACCTTTGCTCCTCCCTAAAGCTTCTTGATCCTTGGAGTTTTTTGTATATCCAGATGAACATGGATGGGCTCGGATGATCGTACCGTCGATTATAGCAACTTCTAAATCAGGCTCTTGTTTAGTATATTCAAGCAATTTTTTCCAGACATCTCTTTCACACCATCTTTTAAATCGCTTATGTATACTCCTGTAATTACCATAAGTTTTTGGTAAAAGTCTCCATTGGCAACCACTTCGCACTATGTACCACACTGCCTCTATGAATATTCTTAAACGTTTTTCATCTTTGCTGTGCATTCCTTTTACGCTTTTTATGAACTCTAAAATTTGTTTCCAATTTTCCTCTTTGATGTAATATTGCATATGGTAGTTTCTCCATTTTTTACCTATTAGACTAAACTACCATCTTTTTCTCTCTTTTCATATTTTTTGTCCACAGAGCCTAGGAAACTTAACTTTACACCAGGTAATAAGAACTGGATTCCAGCGTCACGCGCTGGAATGACAGCAGTCCTACGTCATACCGCGATTCATTCGCGGTATCTCAGCTGCTAACAAGAGATCCCACTAACACGTAGCGGGATGACGATTGTCGTTTAGCCATAAACATTAAGAAATTTACCAAGCGAAAAAAAGGCAAAAGAAACCCTGGTCATTGTCTATTTTCAGTATTGGCGTTTTTTAAGTCTTAAACACTGCAATTTAGCTGCTTTTAAATGCAACTCACCTTAGTTTAAATGTTTAAGAAATTTACTAAACAGAAAAAAAGGCAAAAGAAATCCCGTGTTAGCTAGTTGTCACTCTCTAATCCTGCAAATTGGCGTACTATACTGTCTTAAACGACTTATAAGCGCGTTTCAGCTTGTGTAGGTAAAAACCTAGAAATATTGTGAAGACATAAGGTGCACATAGTGCAAAAAATTAAAAATAAGACGCCAACTACGTTGTTTTCTTGCTGTTTAATCTGCACAGATGAAGATAACTGAATACCTTCAGTTTCATGATAAGGGGGCTGACGAAATGTGTCAAGGGATTTTTGACGAAATGATTTTGAAAGTAAAGAGCGGGAGAAGGGGTTCGAACCCTCGACCTCAACCTTGGCAAGGTTGCGCTCTACCAACTGAGCTACTCCCGCAATTAAATTAACCTAAATTTACTTAATTATAGGCATATACAGCGATTTGTAAACCCCGTGTACACGAAAAATGTGAGAGCCCATAAATTTGCGTGGTTCCTTCTATGATCTTTTCGTATACTTAAGGCTCATTTTTGATTATCATAAGTTTTTAATTATTCCACAAAGCTTTATGGGAATATTTTTATATAAAGACGACTTGCCAGCTAGTTCAATACCAGATGATGTAAGGTCTATAGCTGTTGATACCGAGGCAATGGGGCTACTTCATAGCAGAGATAGATTATGCCTTGTGCAGCTCTCTTTTAATGATGGCAACGCTCACTTAGTTCAACTTAAGAACGATTATACAGCGCCAAATTTGAGAAAAATATTAGAGGATAAAAATATAACTAAAATATTTCACTTCGCGCGATTTGATGTGAGCATAATACGTTATTACTTGGAAGCTTGGGCACTTCCGTGCTATTGCACAAAAATAGCTTCACGTTTAGTTCGCACTTACACAGATAATCATAGCTTAAAAGAGTTGTGCTTAGAGCTGCTTGATACCAAACTAAATAAGCAGCAGCAATCTTCTGATTGGGGAAACGAAAATTTAACAGACAAACAAAAAAGTTATGCTGCATCTGATGTTTTGTATCTCCACAAGATAAAGGAAAAGCTAGACTTAATGTTGGAACGTGAAAATAGAAAAGAATTGGCCCAAAAGTGCTTTGAATTTCTTCCTACTCGTATTGAGTTAGACTTAATGGGTTGGGAAAACGTGGATATCTTTAACCACCAGATGTAATAGAAGTTTTTTGTTTGTGCAAAACACTTTAGATACCGTCTTGTAAGTCAACGAGAAAAATATAAAAATGTTATCTTTTGGTCCATATAAGTTTGTTCCAACAAGTTTAAAGTATAACAAAAAGAATCGCTGGAGCGTAATTGAATGTATTGATGTAATGCCGTCACTTCAAAACATAGGACAAGGAGTAGAAAATATAGAGCTAGGCTCTGTGGACAAAATTTTAGAGAAGCCATACAAGAGCTCCAACAAAATTGAGAAAACCAATAAAAACCTCAGCAGTTTTATCAAATCTGGAAAAAATGCGCCTAAAATTTTTAATTTTACCAAAAAAACACTCAATCAAATGACGTTCTTTGTAGATATGCTCATCGTAATACCTTTGCACTTTTCGATTCCGTTTTGGCGGAATAACTACTGTACATCCCTTGTCTTCAAGACTTGTAACAAAGGCATTGCTATCGTAGCCCTTGTCAGCTACTACAGTAGAGTTATAGATACTTTCGGTCAACACTTGTGCCTGCGTAATTTCATTTCTTTGACCAGGAGTCAGAGTAAATTTAAGTGGATTTCCAAGTGCATCGACAAGCGCATGTATTTTAGTTGTAAAGCCACCTTTGCTCCTCCCTAAAGCTTCTTGATCCTTGGAGTTTTTTGTATATCCAGATGAACATGGATGGGCTCGGATGATCGTACCGTCGATTATAGCAACTTCTAAATCAGGCTCTTGTTTAGTATATTCAAGCAATTTTTTCCAGACATCTCTTTCACACCATCTTTTAAATCGCTTATGTATACTCCTGTAATTACCACAAGTTTTTGGTAAAAGTCTCCATTGGCAACCACTTCGCACTATGTACCACACTGCCTCTATGAATATTCTTAAACGTTTTTCATCTTTGCTGTGCATTCCTTTTACGCTTTTTATGAACTCTAAAATTTGTTTCCAATTTTCCTCTTTGATGTAATATTGCATATGGTAGTTTCTCCATCTTTTACCTATTAGGCTAAACTACCATCTTTTTCTCTCTTTTCATATTTTTTGTCCACAGAGCCTAGGGCAATTTACAAAGTTCTTCCCTTCTCCATCTAATGCATAAGCTTAAAACATTAGATGCTTTTGACAAGATACAAGGGCAATTTTTCAAGCTCTGCGGTAAGAATTTAGTTGATTAACTGCTAATAGATACGCTATATTTTACAAAAATTTAGGTATTTTATGAGTGATGATATTACATCGGTAAATGATCAAAATTTCAAATCTGAAGTCACTGACTATAAAGGGTTTGTTCTGATAGATTTTTGGGCAGAATGGTGTGGGCCATGTAAAAGTCTAATGCCACGTATCGAACAATTGGCTAAAGACAGAAAAGGCAAGATTAAGATCTGCAAATTCGATATAGATGGAGAAACTGAAGTGCCAAGTAAGTATGGGGTTCAATCTATACCTACTTTGATTATATTTCAAGATGGTAAGGAAATTGCACGCAAAATTGGTGCAACAAATGATTTGCTAAGTTGGGTTGATAGTGAAATAAGCTAATAGACAAATTTGCTTCTGTGTGTATTATAAATATTGATAAAAGGGATTGTAGCTCAGTCGGTTAGAGCAGTTCGCTCATAACGAATTGGCCGTAGGTTCGAGTCCTACCAATCCCACCATTGTATTGATCTTAGCATGATCGTAACAATGAGAAAACTATAGTATATGAACTATATATTAATGTAATGGGGGAAATGATGGAATTTACTAAGTCTCTAAATAACAAGTTAGATGAATTGCACTTACTAAATCATCCATTTTACCAGTCATGGAATACAGGAAGCTTAAGCTTGCAAGCTTTACAAACCTATGCTAAAGAATATTATCACCACGTTGCTGCGTTTCCTCGTTACATCAGTGGTATACATTTTTTGTGCCCAGATCTAAAAATGCGACAGGTTTTACTTGGTAATTTAATAGAAGAGGAACAAGGTGATGAAAATCATCCAGAGTTATGGAAACGTTTTGCTGAAGGGCTTGGCGTTGCGCGATCTGATCTTCGTGAAAGTGCACAGATTAAGGAGACACAAGAATTAATTGATGGTTACTTTGACATTGTAAGATCAGGTTTTGCAGCAGGTCTTGGAGCCTTGTACGCTTATGAACGTCAAACTCCATTCAATAAGTGATGAGCGTTCTCTTCAATTTTTTACGGTCCATATGCATGCTGATGAATGGCATTCTGAGGAATGTGCAAATCTTATTGAAGATCTAGATGAAAAAGAGCAAGATAAAGTTATGCAGGGTGCTCAAAAGGGAGCAAGGCTCTTGTGGGGTTTTTTTGATGGAATGATGAATGCTAGCGTGTGTTAGTAGTTGTAAGTAGCTTAAACTCAGTGATGTTGGAATGCAATGTCTACATGTAATCTTCTTATATCTGACTTACGGCTTTGGGTTCACTTAGGGTGCAGTGCAGAAGAGAAGTATCATTCCCAATTAGTTAGTATTGATGTTGATTTTATTTTTAAATCCCCTCCTTTAGGGCTTACAACTGACCAGCTAAAAGACACTGTCTGCTATCTAGAGATAGTACAAAATATTCAATCTCTTGTTCAGAACAAGCAATTTAATTTAATCGAACATTTAACTCATGATATATACAGGATCATTAATGATCTTTTGCTGCAAAAAAAGCATATTATTTCTTCTGTAAGAGTAACTACTTACAAAGTTGCACCACCCGTTCCTAATGTACATGGAGGCGTTTTTTTTACCTATTGTAATGCACTGCAAGAACAGGAAGATAACTAATGATCTATATTTCTATTGGCTCAAATATGGGGAATCGCTTTTCCCATTTACAAAAGGCTGCTCAGTTACTGCAGGAGCGCTATTTTAAAAATTTAAAATCTTCAATTATTCTGGAAACTAAGGCTATTTTACCAAATGATGCTCCACCTAGGTGGGACAGGCCATTTCTAAATATGGTTGTGTATGGAAGTTGTTCTTCTTCTCCTGGAGAGCTGTTAAAGGGCCTTAAACAAATTGAATGTGACATTGGCCGTCTGCAGGTCTATGAAAAATGGGCACCTCGCGTTATTGATTTGGATATTTTGTTATGGGATGACCTGACACTTGATACACCCTACCTTAAAATTCCTCACCCAGAATTGATAAACAGACCATTTTTGCTTCACTTGATGGCAATGCTGAGTCCCATGGCAGTAGTTAACAAAACGTTTGGTACTGTTAACCCTAACATTAAGGATTGCTTTTTAAGGAGTTTTACGCTTTCGCCAGAGCTTGTAGGTATTGTCAATATTACTCCTGATTCATTTTCAGATGGTGGTCTTTATTATGATGCAGATCAAGCAACCAAGCAGGCACTGCGGCTGTTATCAGATGGTGCAAGCATAGTTGAACTTGGTGCTCAATCAACAAGACCTGGCTCCTCAATACAAACTCCAAAAGCAGAGTATGCACGCTTAAAACCAGTGCTTGATGACCTTAATCAATATATGAAAGTTGGTGACATTAAAGTCAGCATTGATAGCTTCTGGTCAGACGTTATTTTAAATGTTTTGGAACACTACAACATTGCCTGGGTAAACGATCAGAAGGGAGATCTAGATGATAATACCTTAAAAGCAATTGCTAGGCTCTGTGGACAAAAAATATGAAAAGAGAGAAAAAGATGGTAGTTTAGCCTAATAGGTAAAAGATGGAGAAACTACCATATGCAATATTACATCAAAGAGGAAAATTGGAAACAAATTTTAGAGTTCATAAAAAGCGTAAAAGGAATGCACAGCAAAGATGAAAAACGTTTAAGAATATTCATAGAGGCAGTGTGGTACATAGTGCGAAGTGGTTGCCAATGGAGACTTTTACCAAAAACTTGTGGTAATTACAGGAGTATACATAAGCGATTTAAAAGATGGTGTGAAAGAGATGTCTGGAAAAAATTGCTTGAATATACTAAACAAGAGCCTGATTTAGAAGTTGCTATAATCGACGGTACGATCATCCGAGCCCATCCATGTTCATCTGGATATACAAAAAACTCCAAGGATCAAGAAGCTTTAGGGAGGAGCAAAGGTGGCTTTACAACTAAAATACATGCGCTTGTCGATGCACTTGGAAATCCACTTAAATTTACTCTGACTCCTGGTCAAAGAAATGAAATTACGCAGGCACAAGTGTTGACCGAAAGTATCTATAACTCTACTGTAGTAGCTGACAAGGGCTACGATAGCAATGCCTTTGTTACAAGTCTTGAAGACAAGGGATGTACAGTAGTTATTCCGCCAAAACGGAATCGAAAAGTGCAAAGGTATTACGATGAGCATATCTACAAAGAACGTCATTTGATTGAGTGTTTTTTTGGTAAAATTAAAAATTTTAGGCGCATTTTTTCCAGATTTGATAAAACTGCTGAGGTTTTTATTGGTTTTCTCAATTTTGTTGGAGCTCTTGTATGGCTTCTCTAAAATTTTGTCCACAGAGCCTAGAGGGAAGCGTTCGCGCAATCATTGTGCATGAATTTAAATGGTACAACTTATGACAATTATCTTCGCACCACAACGTTTGTGAGACTCAGTGTTTAGATTTACTTCGCCTATTCAGCTAATTTTTATTACAATTATAACAAAATAATTTTGGCTCTGATGAAAACTGTATATGTATGTCAATCCTGTGGTCATAGCACTGGTAGGTGGGTAGGGAAGTGCATCGCATGTGACAATTGGGATACAATTGTTGAGGAAATAGCAGTAAAAACGGGCAAAAGAAGTATGTCTGCGCCAATTTTAATAAAGACGTTATCGGGTAGCGAAATTATCACTCCAAGTCGTTTTCTAACAGGAATAGAAGAATTAGATAGAGTTTTTGGTGGGGGTATCGTTCAAGGTGCTAGCATTTTAATTGGAGGCGAACCTGGTATTGGAAAATCCACCCTTTTGCTTAGAATTGCAGCTAATGTTGTGCAACTTTCCTCTTTTGAATGTCTTTATGTATCTGGCGAGGAATCTTTAGAGCAAGTGAGTCTCAGAGCAAAGCGTCTTAAGATAAATGAACCTAAAATTAAGCTTTTGTCTACAGTGTCTTTAACTGATGTAGTAGCAACGATAAAGGAAAACAAAAGTATTAAATTTTTAGTAATTGACTCTATACAAACAATGTATGATAGCAGAATTACATCAGCACCAGGGACTGTAACTCAGGTTCGTACTTGCGCTCATGAATTAACCATTCTTGCGAAACAATATGGTATTTCTCTCTTAATAGTTGGTCATATAACTAAGGATGGACAAATAGCTGGACCTAAAACTTTGGAGCATATGGTGGATACGGTATTATATTTTGAAGGTGAAAATAGCAATCAATACCGCATTTTACGCACTATTAAAAATAGATTTGGCCCTGCAAATGAAATTGGTGTTTTTGAGATGTCTGAAGCAGGACTTGTGCCTGTTGATAACCCATCATCATTGTTTCTGATGGCCCATGACAGAGAAGTAGTTGGCAGCGCCGTATTTGCAGGAATTGAAGGTTCAAGACCAATTTTAATGGAAGTGCAAGCATTAATAGCAGGAACTAATATGGCAACCCCAAGAAGGGCAGTAGTTGGGTGGGATATTAATAGATTGGCTATGATCATCGCGGTGCTAAATGCTCGTTGCAAAATGTTTTTGCATGATAAAGAGGTATACCTAAACATTGCAGGGGGACTCAAAATACAGGAACCATCGGCTGATCTTGCTGTTGCTGCTTCCCTTATTTCAAGTGTAGTAAATTTACCGCTGCCAACTTCTTCAATAATCTGCGGTGAAGTTGCACTTTCAGGAGAAATTAGGAATGTCTCGCATGCTGATCTCAGACTAAAAGAAGCACAAAAGTTAGGATTTAAAAAAGCAATTATGCCTAAAAATGGTAATTACTCTTCTCATGATATTGAGATAATTAAGCTTGGTCACGTAAGGGAATTAAGAGAAATCTTCAATCACAGTTAAATAGTGCTTCAGCAAATTCTTTACTAGTAAACTCCCTTAAGTCCTCTATATTTTCGCCAATTCCTATAGCATGTAACTTTACCTTATAAGCTTCTGCAAGTCCAATTACTACTCCGCCCTTAGCGGTGCCATCTAGCTTTGTTACGATTAGCCCGGTAACGTTAACCATCTTACTAAATGCCTCTAATTGGCTATAAGCATTTTGGCCGGTAGTTGCGTCAAGAACTAAAATAACGTCATGAGGAGCAGTATCATCTAATTTCTTTATCGTTCTATATATTTTTGATAATTCCTCCATAAGGTTCACATTATTTTGTAGCCTTCCTGCTGTGTCAATTAGAACGACATCAACGTTATCTTTTATAGCTTGACTTACAGCTCTATATGCCACACTCGCGGAATCGCTACCGTACTCTCCAGTAACAATCAAGCAATCAGAACGTTCTGCCCAAATATTTAATTGTTCACTAGCAGCAGCTCTAAATGTATCGCATGCAACAAGCATAACGGACTTTCCCATCTCCTTATATTTATATGCGAGCTTACCTATAGTTGTGGTTTTACCATTACCATTTACTCCACATACCATTATTATATGTGGTTTTCTGTTTAAAATTAACGGTTGCACGACAGGGTTTAATATAGCTTCTATTTCGTTCACTAATTGCTGCGTGATAATATTATACTCAACTTCTTTGTCAAATTTGATGCTTGTGAGCCTATCGATAATCAACTTGGAAGTTTTATGACCAATATCCATGCTAATTAGCAATTCTTCTAGCTCATCTAAAAGCGACTGGTCTAATTTTTTTTTGCCAGAGAAAATACTTCTCACCCCGTCGCTAAAGCGAGAAGAAGTTTTTAACAAGCCTTTATAAAGATTACCAAATAAACTCAAGGGAATGCTCCTTTTAAAATTCAAACTTAATTACAATATAGAGGATGACATGCACTACGTATATTTGTAAAGAAAAATGCACTCGCAACCGTTACATTTTACTCACAAAATACAGCGGTTGCGAGTGCATTTTTCTTTAGTTTTCAACCTAAATGTGTTATAATGTAAAATAGCAGTTTATAGGTAATTTTATGAGTTATAATGAGAAAATTTTAGATCATTATGAAAATCCAAGGAATGTTGGCTCTCTGGATAAAAATGATCCAAATGTTGGCACTGGTTTAGTTGGTGCACCATCGTGCGGTGATGTAATGAAATTGCAGATAAAGGTCAATGACAAAGGTGTTATTGAAGATGCAAAATTTAAAACTTTTGGTTGTGGTTCTGCCATTGCTTCAAGCTCTTTGTTAACAGAGATGATAAAGGGGAGAACCATCAGTGACGTTACACAGATAAAGAATACTCAAATAGTGGAAGAGTTGTCTTTGCCGCCAGTAAAAATACACTGCTCGGTGCTTGCTGAAGATGCTATAAAGGCTGCTATTCATGACTATCAAAGTAAACAAAAGAATTAAGAAGCTACGAACATGGGTGAATATCAAGAAGTAGGCGGAGGTGAAACTGTAAAAAAGAATAAAAAACTTATCACTATAACTGCGGAAGCAGTAGAAAGGATAAGGTATTTATTGGACCAAAAGAAGCATACTAACCTTGAGAAACCGGAAGAAGCAATAGGAATAAGAGTGCTAATTAAGCAAAAAGGATGTTCTGGTTTAAAATATGATATTGAATATGCATATGATACTCGTCCTTTAGAGTCGATAATTGAGGAAAACTGTAGTGATGGCCAAAAAGTTAAAGTGTTGATTGATCCAAAATCCGTCATGTTTATTCTTGGCTCTGAAATGGATTATGTAGAAGAAAAATTTTCATCGGGTTTTGTTTTCAAAAATCCTAATGAGAAAGGAAAATGTGGTTGTGGAGAGAGTTTTCATGTCTAGCAACTATTTTACATTGTTTGAAATCGAACCAACTTTCAATATCAGCTTTGATGGGCTAGAGAAAAAATATATTGAGCTAAGCAAGACTGATATAAATGAAAGACAGTCCAAAAACATGGAAAATATCAACAAAGCTTATCAAGTGCTGAAGTCACCACTAGAACGTGCCGAGCATTTGTTGAATCTTTTTGGTGTAGGAAGCCCAAAGGATCATCCAAATTCTGAAATATTAAATGAATCAATGGAAATAAGAGAATATTTGCTGGACTGCGATGATCTACAATTTGCAAGTAGGATGATTGATGAAAAAATAAAAGGTTGCATTAAAAACCTAATTAACACTTTTGCTGTAAAGAATTTTGATGGAGCTGCTACACAAGTCCTAAGATTGAAATATTTATATAAGTCATTTGAGGAGGTGAAAAAGAATGCAACCAATTCAAATTTCTGAACCGGATTCAAATGAAGTAGTTTTTGGTATAGATCTTGGTACTACCAATTCTTTAATTGCCATGGTAAATAAAGCTGGCAACGTGGAGATATTTGAAGATAAGCAGGGAAGAGAGCTACTGCCTTCTGTTATTTCGTATGAAAATAATACATTGAAAACTGGCTACGATGTTGACTCAGATGCAATTTACTCGATAAAACGTTTAATGGGTAAAAGTGTTGAAGAATTAAATAAAGAAGGCGTCAATTTTGAAATAGATCATGAAAGCGAAAAAGTTATTAGAATAAAATGCGCAGAGGAAAAGTATCTTACTCCTGTTGAGATTTCTGCTGAGATATTAAAAGCTTTATGTAAGAGGGTAAAAAAGTCTAAGGGGCTGGAAGTAAAAAAAGCAGTGATCACTGTGCCAGCTTACTTTGACGATTCAGCACGTAACGCAACCAAATATGCAGCAAGATTAGCCGGCATAGAAGTTCTTCGCCTCGTTAACGAGCCAACCGCTGCAGCGCTTTCTTACTCCATTGAAAAGAACAATAACAGTGGAATATATGCAGTTTATGACCTTGGTGGTGGAACATTTGATATTTCAATATTGAAATTGCATCAAGGAGTGTTTCAAGTTCTTGCAGTTGGTGGTGACACTAAACTCGGTGGAGATGATTTTGATCATTTGCTTAACCTTATTGTGCTTGATAAGTATAGAGAAAAGGTAGGTTTAAACAAAGAATGCTCTAGTGTCATCCCAGTCTGGGATCCAGAAAGTTTGATTACAAATGAACACACTAGAAAGTTATATAATAAGAACTGGATTCCAGTGTCAAGCACTGGAATGACAACACTTATTGAATCACGTATTGTAAAAGAATATCTGAGCGAAAACACCGTAGGTACTTTTGAATTCAACATTAACGGCAAGCCATTTAAATGTGAAATTACTAGAGAAGAATTCGAGCAGGCAATCAGTTCTTTGGTCAATAAGACTATCAATATAGTCACTCGTACTATAAGTGATATAGATCTTAAAATTGATGATATAAAAGGAGTAATTTTAGTTGGTGGTGCAACTAGAACACCATTGGTTCAAAATTCACTAGTCAAACTCTTTGGAAATAAAGTACTAAATGACGTGGATCCAGATAAAGCAGTTGCCATTGGGGCAGCTCTGCAGGCTCATGATTTAATTTCGAGCTCAAAAGATAGGAATATTCTCCTGGATGTTCTACCTTTATCACTTGGCATAGAAACTATGGGAGGCATAGTTGAAAAAATCATACCAAGAAATACGCCACTGCCAGTTTCAGAAACAAAAGAGTTTACAACTTATATTGATGGGCAAACAGCAATGAAAATTCATGTTTGTCAGGGAGAACGTGAAATGATAGAGGATAACAAATCTCTAGCGCAGTTTGAACTAAAAGGTATACCGCCACTGCCTGCAGGTTCTGCAAGAGTTGAAATAGAATTTACAGTTAACGTTGACGGAATCTTGACTGTTACTGCAAGAGAAAAAACTACTGGAATTGAGCAGACAGTTAAAGTAAATTCAAGTTTTGGCTTGAGTGAAGCTGATGTTCAAAATATGGTTAACCAGTCAATAAACAGCTTTGATGAAGATATGAAGGCTCGTTCCCTTGCAGGTGCTAAAATTAATGGAAATAAACTCATACACTTGGTTGAAAACAATAATAACCTTTCCACTGATCAAAAGTTGAAAAACCTATTACAAAATGCAAAAAACGCTTTACAAGGCAATGACTTGAATGAAATTAACAACGCTATCGCCGAGTTAGAAAATTCTTCTTTAGAGTTGTGTGAATTAACAAATAGGTAGAAAAAGCTTACACAACCTTGTGCAATACCCTATTTAATCTCAAAGCAACAGGTAACCTGAAATTAAATGGTAACCAATCGACCTTTCCTAATTTAAATGATAAACCAACTATGCTTACACGCCCAATGATATTTTCCATTGGTACAAAACCAACTTCAGAAAACCTACTATCTAAAGAATTATTTCTATTGTCTCCCATAACAAAAAATTGATCATCAGGTACATAATAAACTGGAGTGTTATATGATAGCTTATTAGAGACGTTATCTATCAAAATCTCATGTTCCTTGCCACTTAAAAGCGTTTCTATATATCTTGGTATGTTACGATTTGACTCATAATCAAAAAAACTTTCAATTTGCCTTCGCTCTACTTTCTGATCATTTAGGTATAATTCTCCCTCTATCATTTGCACTTTGTCGCCCGGTGTTCCTATTACTCGCTTAACAAACCTGATACTGTCGTTTCTTGTGGGTTTGAAAACTACTATGTCGCCACGCTTTGGAGGGGTATAAAAAATCCTGCCGCTAAAAATGTTTGGAGAAAATGGAAATGAGTGTTTACTGTAACCGTATGAATATTTACTAGTAAAAATGTAATCCCCTTCAAGTAGGGTGCTTTTCATTGAACCAGAAGGTATATGAAATGGCTCGAATAAAAAACTACGTATTGATAGCGCAATCAACAGTAAAAAAAACAATGAAGATAAAAATCTTCCCGTTCTTATCACCCAGTTTTTGCTTAGTTCTTCCAACTTTTCCAACTTTGTTTTTCTTATAGATTAAGCTTATTATAATACATAAATTAAAAAATGGTAATATGAAATTTTACTTGTGAATGTTATTCCTCTATTCAAAACAATTTTGAAAAGGCGGTTCATTTCTTTCAACGGTGTCATCCAAGTAGCGTGACACATAACTGTACGAACATTGCAATTTGCAGGTGGCAGATGAAAGTAGCTGATGCACATCTGTACGAACATTTGCTTTTGTTAAGGTAATATGGTGTTATGAAAGTAGCTGACACTGGAATGGCTTTGTTGCATCGCTACTTATGAAAGGCTAACTATAGTTAGGATTATAAGCAACCTATTGAAAATCTTGTTTTTTTGCAATCAATCTGATCAAATTTAAGAATAGTAATTTGTTATTTATATTAATAAATTTAATTCTATTGAAAATAGCTAAAGCATTGAAATTCTTGAATTTTAGCCGGATTGGTAAATGGTAGTGAAATTTCTTTTACTCAAATTTAGGTATTCATTGACCGTTCTTGTTATAAATACCAGAATAATAAGCTACTGATATTCCCTATCTTTTTTATCTTTAATCCATCAGAGCCTAGTTGATATGATTTAATGAATGGTTAGTTTAGATTACTAATTTATTTAAGAAACTTTGATAATATTTAACCCACTCGCTTTTCTATTTTCCATATCGCGATGTGCTTGAATTATTTCATCAAATTTATATTTTTTATTGATCCGTACAGTTAAAAGTTTTTTTCTTAGCATCTCAAAGATTTCCATTGTGGTAAGCACTAATGTGAATCTATCATGCTTATAATGGTATATTGAGGTTCCAGTTGCAAATAACGAACGTGAACTAAGTAAAGAAAAACTAATAGGAGCGTTACCTGATATCTGCCCATAGGAAACGTATATGCCGAACCTGCCTAAAGATTCAAAAGAGAGCTTGCTTGTAGCGTAACCTATGGGGTCATACACTGCACCTACTCCTCTGTTTTGCGTAATCTCCATAATTTTAGAAACGAAGTCTTTATCATTGTAGTTTATTGCGTATGTGCAGCCACTTTGTAAAGCTATCTTCATTTTTTCATCAGAGCTTACAGAACCTATCACTACACCTTTTTTATCCTTTGCCCATTGGCATATTATTTGTCCTAAACCACCATTAGCCCCATGAACTAGCACGAAAGCACCAGGCCTAACTTTATAAGATTGATTAACTAAATAGTGAGCTGTCATACCTTTAAACAGCACTGCAGCAGCAACTTCATCAGATATGTTATCTGGAATTTTTATCAGATATTTCTGCTGTATAATGCGCTTTTCACAATATGCCCCTGGAGGAGCTGTGCAATATCCAACTCTATCTCCGACCTTCAATCCATCACTGATTTTTTTACCAAGCTTTTCAATCACTCCCACTGCTTCCACTCCAAGCACTGATGGTAGATCTTTAATTTTGCGCATACCTTTTCTGTGCTCTAAATCATAACGATTTAAGCCGATAGTTGTGTGACGTACTAAAACTTCCTCGCCTTTTGGCTCACCTATGCTCTTATCTACAAATTCTAATACTTCTGGTCCCCCAGTTTTTTTAATTTGTATAGCTCTAACCATGATGAATATTAAGATAAAAACTTTGATTATGTTATCTAACAATTAATATTTTGCAAAGTTATTGTTTTCACAATCAATAGACTTCTTGCGTTACCTCCTGTCATTCCAGTGTCAGCTACTTGGATGACACCCTATTGATTACTGAAATGACACGGTTTGCAAACATTCTGTTACTTAAGCTTAAAGAACGTGTATGATAGTGTTATTTCGCCCAAATCTTTTGTATTACTATCAAGCATTATCTCAGGATCTATATAGAAAGATACGGGCATAGCTGCTTTTTGTTTTGGTAGCAACATTTGTTCTTCAAAACAAAAGCATGCAATTTTATTGAAATACTTACCTGCTTTGAAAGGCGTAACATTATACACCGCCATTCCAAATGAAGGCTGATCAGATAGATTTTTTGCGTAATAAAACGCTAAACTTTGTTCTCCTATGTTTACGTCAACGTAGTTAGTTTCTGATTTAAACTCCCAAGGTAGATCGGACATTATATCAGCATTGAAATAGACCCTGATCTTTTGGTTAGTTATATTTGTTGTTGTGTTAGTTACTTTTCTTATTGTGCCACCATACCCAGTAGCTTTACAGAAAATGCTATATAGAGGTACCGATGCATATGCAAGACATATCATCGACACAACTAAAGATACTAAAAAGAAAACTATAGAATTCTTACTGCCTTTCCTTAAAAAGGAAAACATCTAATCCCTATTGTTGAACAAGTTAAGTAACCTGAGTAGATTGAGAAATATATTAATAAAGTCAAAATAAAGATTAGTTGCACCGAGTATTGCCAATTTAGTAGTAGCAACTTCTGATCCGTCATTATGTTTATAATAAACGTCCTTGATTCTTTGAGCATCATACGCAGTCATTAAGGTAAAGACTATTACTGATATGAACGATATTGCAAAGTGGAGAGGACTACTTCCAAGAAATAAATTTACTATAGACGCAATGATTAACCCCCAAACTCCCATAATCAAGAAAGAGCCCATACTTGTAAGATCTCTTTTTGTAGTATTGCCATATAAAGCCATAGAGCCAAACATGATTGATGTAATGAAAAACGCCCTTGCTATATTTTCTGCAGTATAAACTATAAAAACATAAGATAAGGAAAGCCCCATTAACACTGAGAACGAGAAAAATATAGTAACGGCAGACTGAGCACTTAGGTGTTGAATTCTATAAGACATGTAGAACACCAATGCAACCGGAGATAACATTACCACAAGCGATAGAACGGGATTAGAATAAATTACTTGAAAAAGACCAGAAAATACTGTTAAAAATGCAACAAGCCCTGTGACGCCCAAAGCTAAAGCCATGTAATTATATACTTTAGTTAGGTAACTTCTAAGCCCAGTACTATAATAAACGCCTTGAGAGCGAATATCCTGTTCATTTCTCATATAAGACATAATATAACTCCTTTTATCCATTACTTAACACATTATAATATAAAATCATATTTTTATCAAGTGTTTTTATTATAAACAGCTATGCGCTGGCATTTGTTTTAATATAAATAGAATATAGGCCTATTGCTGCTGCGTTTGAAACATTTAAACTGTTAATTGCATTTGACATTGGGATTTTTAAAAGATAATCACAATTTTCTTTAACTAACCTCCGCATTCCTTTCTCTTCAGAACCAAAAATAATTACTCTTTTTTTCTCAAAACTCTTTATTTCATCTATATTTTCTTTAGCATTGCAATCAAACCCGTAACACCAGTAGCCGACCTTTTTTAAATACTGCATAGTTTTTACTATATTTGTAACGTATATTAGCGGAACAATATCTAAAGCCCCACTTGCTGCTTTTGCAATAGATGCATTTTCACTCGGTGAATGGTTATGTGGTAAAACCAATGCGTCGACATTAAAACAAGCTGAAGTTCTTAAAATTGATCCAATATTGTGCGTGTCAGTGACTTGATCTAAAATGACTATAGTAGAGCTGTCGTTTGAGCTTTCAGCTACTTCTTCGATGCTTAAGTTATAAAGAATAGGGGCAACATTTAAAGCAATTCCCTGATGGTTAGCACCTTTGGGTAAAACGTCATTAAGTATTTTGTTTTCTACTAATCGAACTTTAATGCCCTTACTGTCTACACATTGCCTAATTTCTTTTTCGTGTTCTCTATAGAAATTTTCTGTTGCTAACAGTTCTATACACCGCCTATTTTTATTTCTTAATGCTGACATGCAGGTGTGCTTTCCATACAGCCAAAAATTCTCATTAGTTTTCGACGATTTCATCGTATTATTGAAAATCTGGTTTTTTATAGAATAAGCAACATTTTACTATGTTTGGATATTGTTGTAAAATTATACAATTCGATTAATGCGTTTATGTCGGACGATGAGTTGGATTGGCAAAAAAATGTTAAGCCAATAGAATGTAGAAAAGTTACTTTGAAAGTTGATCATAAAGTAAATATAAAGTCTATGGTTGATAAAGGTACCTCCGACTTACAAGGGAATTTTCTTAATACCAATAATGGTAACTCATCATTTTGTCTTGACTACAACACAAAATCAAAGATTGATAGGGGTAAATATTTTATAAGCGATAAGCTCGATTTGCATGGCTATAATATAGAGGATGCTTACTGTAAATTGATAGATTTTATTATCAAAAATTATCGAGCAGGAAATAGATGTTTATTGGTAATTACGGGATACGGCAGTGCAACAAATAAAACAGACACTATGAAGAATAACTTAAATAAGTGGTTAAATGATACTAAAATCCAGCATATGGTTCTATACTACCAGCAAGCTACGAAAAAACATGGTGGTAAAGGGGCTTTTTATGTTTTATTAAGAAGGCTTAGGCCCTATTAGCTGCTTAAGTTTCCTTTTAAGCCTTAATTTTTCTTGTATAACCATACAGTGTTCGGCAGCGCGTGACGCACAACTGTGCGAACATTGTGATTTGGGTCTACCAGGAAGGATGTCTCCCAGTACCTCTTTTCCCGTCATCCCGCTACGTGTTAGCGGGATCTCATTTCACTTTATGAGGGTGTCATCCGAATAGCTTGACTACTTGGATCCAGATTGGATACTGAGTTGGTGAGTATAAAAGTATAGCTTATACGTCATACCGCCGCGGTATCTCAGCCGCTAACACGTAGCGGGGTGACGAGTTACTATACCGCTGCGAACCGTCATACCGCGATTTATTCCATAGCTGTACGAACATTCATTTTTGAAGGTAAACTGCACAGCAAATGGTGTCATTCCAGTGCTTGACACTGGAATCCAGCCGGCTTTGTTGCATCGCTAGCTATGATGGATTAAAGATAAAAAAGGTGGAGAATATCAGTAGCTTATTATTCTGGTATTTATAACAAGAACGGTCAGTGAATACCTAAATTTGAGTAAAAGAAATTTCACTACCACTCACTAATCCGGCTAAAATTCAAGAATTTCAATGCTTTAGCTATTTTCAATAGAATTAAATTTATTAATATAAATAACAAGTTACTATTCTTAAATTTGATCAGATTGATTGCAAAAAAAACAAGATTTTCAATAAGTTGCTTATAATCCTAATTATAGTTAGCCTTTCATAAGTAGCGATGCAACAAAGCCATTCCAGCGTCACGCGCTGCCATGTGGTATACAAATTTCCTTCGAATTACAACGTACGTGCGCTCTATATGCACTTGATTGACAAATGCTCTCTTATCAAAATCTCAAGAATCTGCACTATATTTAATGCTGCGCCTTTGCGCAGGTTGTCAGCCACTATCCACATATTTAATCCGTGCTCAACAGTATTGTCTCTTCTAATACGCGATACATATACAGCATTCTCCTGTACAACATCAATTTGAGTTATGTATTCACTATCTTCACGCCTGTTGTACACTAAAACTCCACTATCTTCGGCTTCACTTAGCACTTCACGAGCTTGTTCTTCAGTGATATGTTGATCAAATTCCACATTTACTGCCATAGCGTGACCGATAAAGACGGGTACCCTTACACAAGTTGCAGTAACTTTTATATCTTCCTCTAAAATTTTTTTTGTCTCCTCTTGCATTTTCCATTCCTCTTCTGTAGAACCATTTTCCATGAATTCTCCTACATGGGGAATGCAATTGAATGCTATTTGCTTAGAGAATATCTTGGGTTTTTTAGCTTCGTTCATAAAGATTTTTTTTGTCTGGTCATAGAGCTCATCCATTGCTGCTTTGCCTGCACCAGAAGTTGATTGATAAGTTGAAGCAACGATTCTCTTTATTTTTGCTTTTTGGTGTAATAGATGTAGTACTAGCAGCATCTGTATTGTAGTACAGTTTGGGTTGGATATTATGTTGTGGTTTTTATATTCCATAATTTTTTCTTTATTAATCTCTGGAATAATGAGTGGCACACCCTCTTTCATTCTAAAATGGGAACTGTTATCTATCACGATGCATCCAGCCTGTGTTGCAATTGGTACATACTCTTCAGAAACATGAGATCCAGCACAGAAAATGGCTACATTAGTTCCAACGAAGTCATAATCCTCAAGGCATAAAACTGTTAACTCTTTGTCACCAAAGCTCACCTTCTTCCCTTCTGATTTTTTCGATGCAAGTGCAATAACGCAATCTATCGCCTTATCTTGAAATTCAGCAAGCGTGCTTAATACCTCACGCCCTACTCTTCCGGTTGCTCCAATAACAGCAATTTTGTATCCCATATAGATGAACCTCTAATTTCAAAGTTCTATTATATTTTTACTGACAAAATTTACAATTGTTTTAATATTTTTACCTTGCAATTAATTGTAATTTAGCTATTATTATGCAATATTAGTAATATTACATAATGAAATGAAAGATGAGTAAGGAATACGATGAAACTAAGGTTAAACCTGCAATTTCTACACCTCAAGGGCCTGAAGGAACCAATGGATCAAAGGCCCAAAGTGTTCTTTCGAATAAAAGAAAGCCTACAATAAATTTTGATGATAAAAAGTATGGTGTAAAAACCTCTAAAATAGACCAACAGTCTCTAAACAAAAGACAAGAATCTTCAAAGCTAAGAGATTTCTTAAGGTCAATACCAATAATAAGGAGATTTTTAGCAAGGATTTTCACACCTGAAAAAATAGAAATCATCAGTAACCCTATATATGACAACATGAAAGCATATAAAAAATCGCAGGAAGATTACCCTAGTAAGATAAAAGATGAAACTAGTATAGATGATGAACACACAAAAGAAGTAGATAGTAAACTTGGGAAGGGTAATGTTGAACAAGTGGACAACAAGAAAAGTCGTGGTTCATAAATATCAATCATTTAAAAATTATCTCTAGCTACAACATTGTATCTGCTCAGATGCATGGCTCATGTACAAATATTGAAACAAAAATTCCAGTGCTCCCTTTCTTGTCATCCCAGTGCTTGACACTGGGATCCAGATTGGGCACTAAGTTGGTAAACACGAAAGCGATTAATCCTTTACAACGTTTTTGATGGAACTGCGCGAAAGAACTGGATGCCAGTGTCACGCACTGGCATGACACCCATTTCTTCCTATAGTTGTCTTTTCTCGTCTACCTTATTTTGCCACTCTGCTGAACAGATACATAACATTTGCTATACAGAAACTCTGCGATACCAAAATAAATAAAGAGGTACGCCACTTGCAGTGAATAAGCTTGCGATCAGCAAGGTATTCACAGAAGTTTCAAATATTACCCAACAGCAAAAGGTTGTTGCTATACTGCCAATTAAAAATTTGTAACAACTCTTTTCTTGCACAATAACTCTGAGAAAAGCAAGACTGCATGCAAGGTAAACAAATAAAAATGAAACTACAGAAAAGTCGATAATTGATGTGATCTGCTTAGCAAAATTGTTGCTTGAAGTGAGAATTAGTAGAACTGAAGTACCAACAGAGCTGATTGTTATGCCCCAGAAAGGAGAACCGTGCTTGTTTCTTTGAGCAAAAAACTGTGGCATCAGTTTATCTTTTGCAAGGCCGAGGGCCACTTGTCCACTAGCTAGTACCCAAGCGTTTAAAGTACCAACACAAAAAATGAACGCAGTTATAGAAATAATCAAGTGCCAATTGCCAGAGGCCATAATTTTTATTGCGTTAACATATGGTGCTCTTGAACTTGCTAAATCATTGCCATTTATTAATCCCATAATTGCAAGATTGTTGATAAAATACACAACAGCAACAGAGATTGTTCCAAGTACCACAGCTCTTGGTATTGTTCTAGCTGGATTATCAACTGACCCTGCAGGTGCTGTTGCCAATTCAACTCCAATAAAACCCCATAGAGTAATAAGTGTAGAACGGGCAAGAATCTGCGATGTTGTAAGATTTGATATTTCTTCACTTATGATGAAGTTATTTCTATCAAAAAAAAACAATGCTGCTATAGGTATTACAAGCAATACAGAAATTTTTATCACCGTCAATAAAAACTCAACACGTCCAGCAGTAGCTACTCCTCTAAAATTTATTAGTGTAATAATTGTAAGTAATAACATCTCTAAAAACAGATGTACGTTTTGAATATCTTCATGGAAAAATGGTGTAAGATAACCAACACCCACAACTATTACGGCTGTTGTGCTAACCCATGAGATCACCCAATACGTCCAACCAACAAAAAAAGCTGCAGCAGGGCCAAAAGCATGCTTTACATAGACGTGAGGGCCACCCGTTTCCGGAAATTTTGCGCAGAGTGAGGCAAAAACTAAAGCAAGAGATATAGCACCAAGCCCTGATATTATCCAGCTTATAAGGCTATACATGCCATATGGAGCAAGGCTAATTGGAAGCATAAAAATTCCAGAGCCAATTTGACTACTAATCACTAAGGCAAAAATAGCCCAAAAACCTATTTTATTTGACACAATAATTCTTATCTAAATAGATTAACAATATACCCTAAACTCAGAAATTTCAATCGATCTTTTAACATAAAAACTTGCATTTTTCTCAATTTATTTCTAAAATAGATTATATTAACAAGTTATTAAGAGGAGGTTATGGATCCGAGGTTAAAAGCATTTTGGTTGTTTGTGGGTATGCTTTATTATTTGTTGCTTGTATCGCAGCATGGGTTCTGTTTTTATATTTAGCCAATATGTTTCTTCAATTCTTTTTTCCTCAAGTCTCAAGTGAACCAGCCATCGAATTAATTCTTAATATACTCTCTTTGGTCATGCTTGCTGTTTTCTTGGGTATATATATACTTTGCTCTATTTTTACAGAAAAGGTTACAAGTAGCTATCGATCTTTCAAAAATGAAAACGGTGATTATGATGCCTTTTCTGAAGTGTATCATGATCCAACAATAAGTGTAAGAGATAAAATCTTGCTTTTTTCTATATATTTAATATATTGGATACAGTTGCCATTTCTGTATTGTACTTTGAAGATACTTGCCGTTAATAGCTTACTGCAAGGATGGAAAGATGAAGGATTTTCACTACCTCTTCAAGCGTGTTTCATACTTATAAATGCTATATTACTGATTCCAGTAGCACTTCTTGAGTTAATAAAGTATCCATTGATAAAGCTCTTCTCACCTTTGGGTTGGAATGTAAAGCAGCTAAGCTTTTTGTTTAATGTAAGTGATGTGGGCACTGGCAGTCAAAGTGTTCATACTAGAAGTTTTGAGAAAAGCACCATTAAATGTGCTAAAGAATTAAAGGAAAAATATGGGACACCATCAAATGAGTTAGATGAAGAGTTTAAAAGTTATATAAACGGTTTAACAAGTGAGCAAAAATACTGGATAGAACCTTATCTAAGATTGGATGATTATGAGATTGGGAAGTGGGTAAATTGGGTGGATTCACGAACCGGATTGACACCGACACAGGCTATAAATTTAGTTTTAATTGCAGCAAGAGAGCAAAATGCAGACGTAGAACATTTGAAAGTTACATTACTGGTTCGCTTTCGTGAAAGTAAACGCAAATGTGGTCCTGGAATGCTTATCCGCATCATTTATGCATTAAGTAGCCTTGAAGCAAAAAACAACTTTGCAGCTCTACTAGAGCCTCGGTCAATAGGAAAGTTGGCTGGTAATGCTACTAAAAGATTTTTTGAGAGATATATGGACAAGCATTACTATAAGATAAAAGTTTTGAAAGAAAATTTTGATGATTTGTATTCACCAGGTTCTGAGGTGGATTTAAGCAGCGTGAGTGATGAAGTAAAGGATGGCATTTCTTATACAAGAGATGCTATAAAAGAATTTGTGTTTAAGGAATTATATGTAATGTTTTATAACGGCTATGGAAAAAAAGGTATTAGAAGAAGTGAGATAAAGCAAAAACTAAGGGAATTAATAACAAATGAAATTGTAGATGCGGCAATATACTCTGAAATAGATGAGATAGAAATTCCTCCAGAACCACCTACTTATCTTGAAAAAGTAAAAACATTTTTTGGAGGTCATGCAAGGTCTTCTGCTGCTTAGTGGTTTAATTCGTGCTATATAGCTAAACTGACTTAAATTTACTGACAATTTTAAAACAACAAATTCGTCATTCCGCTACTAGTTAGCGGAATCTATACCGCGAATGAATCCATAGCTGTACGAACATTGTGATTTGAGAGCAATTTCCACAAGGGAGGATGTCATTCCAGTGCTTTGGCACTGGAATCCAGCCTTTATTATGCAGCTATCTGGTGTACTTATTTAAAATTAAGTTTTCTGGATCTCAGTGCCAAAGCACTGGGATGACACCCTTCCTGGCGGAGATTATTCTCAAATCACAATGTTCGTACAGTTATGGGCTTGACCATAGGATCCAGTCTAAAAAATCTGGATTCCAGCGTCACGCGCTGGAATGACAACTTAAATTGTTCAATACAATCATAAAATTTGTTTCAGTAAACCTAATTTGGGTTAGCTATATCTCTACAAAAACTATATTTTTCTTCAGAAGAGAGTTATATTGTAACTATGGACAAAATAATCATAAAAAAATTTGGTGGGACTTCGCTAACTGATTTAAACCGAGTTGCAAATTTGATAAAAAACGATATTGAGAAAGGTTGTAATGTAATCGTTGTTGTATCTGCTGTTGCAGGATTTACTGACCAAATGGCTTTTCAGGCTAGGCAAATCTCAAATTTAAGTTGCAGACAAGAGTTATCAGAGTATGACGTTATGCTTTCAGCAGGAGAACAAATCTCTTGCGGTCTATTAGCTATCACTCTCCAATCGATCAGAGTTAATGCTAAATCATGGCTTGCCTGGCAGTTACCAATTGTAACTGATGATTTTTATTCTGAGTCTAAAATAAAAACAATAAAGATTGACCGTGTGAAAAGATCTTTTGCTGAGGGTTATACTGCTGCGATCATCGCTGGTTTTCAGGGTATAAATGATGATAGAATCACTACTTTTGGAAGAGGAGGCTCTGATATATCAGCAGTTGCCTTCGCGATAGCCTTTGGTGTTAGAGCTTGCGAAATTTTTACTGATATTGATGGAATATATACAGCAGACCCGAGAATTGTTCCAAAGGCACGCAAGCTCAAATTTATCTCTTACGATGAAATGTTGGAAATGTCGTCATCTGGTGCTAAAATACTGCATAATCGTTCAGTACAACTTGCAATGAAACATAACATTAAAGTGCAAGTGCTATCCACTTTTAAGGAAGTAGAAGGCACCACAGTGCTACACAAAAGGGATGTACTAGAGAGATACTTAATTACTGGAATAGCTTATAGCACTAATGAAGCTCTTGTAACTTTCACTAACCTTGCAAATAACTTGCGTACTTTAAGAGATATAGCAGGAGCAAACGTTAAAATTGATATGATACATGGGTCAAGTTTTGTTATCTCCAAATTTGATATTGATTTAATGGAAAAGTTACTGAATAAGAATGAAAATTATGCTATAAACGATAATGTAGCTAAAATTTCAATAATTGGTATTGGTGTTATGTCTAACACTGAAGTGATGCACCGCACACTCAAGGTTTTAAGCGAAAAAAAGATAGAAATACTTGCTATCACAACATCTGAAATCAAAATCAGTATAATTGTTCAAAAAGAATACGCTGTAGCTTTAGTCAAAGATTTACATACTGAGTATGAGCTTGATATGCAGCACTAGGATAGGCTTGACGTCCAGTTGTCTAAGAGTATGTCTTGAAAAGGAATGAGGAAAAAAATATGATAGTGTAAGTAAAAAATAGGAGGGAAAATTGTATCCAAGTGATATAAGTGATAAGGAATGGGAAATTTTGGAGCCACATGTTGCACAAGGAAAGATAGGGAGGCCAAGAAAGCACAATATCAGAACAATTATTAATGCAATAAGGTATATAATGAGAGGTGGTTGTCAATGGAGAATGCTGCCGAAAGATTTTCCTCCATGGAAGACGGTGTATGACTATTTTCTCAGGTGACGTAGTAATGGCAAATTGGAAAAAATACATAATATGCTAGGCTCTGTGGACAAAAAATATGAAAAGAGAGAAAAAGATGGTAGTTTAGCCTAATAGGTAAAAAATGGAGAAACTACCATATGCAATATTACATCAAAGAGGAAAATTGGAAACAAATTTTAGAGTTCATAAAAAGCGTAAAAGGAATGCACAGCAAAGATGAAAAACGTTTAAGAATATTCATAGAGGCAGTGTGGTACATAGTGCGAAGTGGTTGCCAATGGAGACTTTTACCAAAAACTTATGGTAATTACAGGAGTATACATAAGCGATTTAAAAGATGGTGTGAAAGAGATGTCTGGAAAAAATTGCTTGAATATACTAAACAAGAGCCTGATTTAGAAGTTGCTATAATCGACGGTACGATCATCCGAGCCCATCCATGTTCATCTGGATATACAAAAAACTCCAAGGATCAAGAAGCTTTAGGGAGGAGCAAAGGTGGCTTTACAACTAAAATACATGCGCTTGTCGATGCACTTGGAAATCCACTTAAATTTACTCTGACTCCTGGTCAAAGAAATGAAATTACGCAGGCACAAGTGTTGACCGAAAGTATCTATAACTCTACTGTAGTAGCTGACAAGGGCTACGATAGCAATGCCTTTGTTACAAGTCTTGAAGACAAGGGATGTACAGTAGTTATTCCGCCAAAACGGAATCGAAAAGTGCAAAGGTATTACGATGAGCATATCTACAAAGAACGTCATTTGATTGAGTGTTTTTTTGGTAAAATTAAAAATTTTAGGCGCATTTTTTCCAGATTTGATAAAACTGCTGAGGTTTTTATTGGTTTTCTCAATTTTGTTGGAGCTCTTGTATGGCTTCTCTAAAATTTTGTCCACAGAGCCTAGAAAATAATGATGAATAATATTGTAATTGTTGGTCTGCAATGGGGTGACGAAGGCAAGGGTAAAATAGTAGATTATCTTTCTGAGAATGCAGATGTAGTTGTGAGATTTCAGGGAGGAAATAATGCAGGGCACACTATAGTAGTAGATGATGAGGTTTATAAATTAAATTTACTGCCCTCTGCTGTTTTGAGAACGGGCAAAATATCTATCATAGGAAATGGCGTTGCTCTTGATTCACACGCTCTAATCTCAGAAATAGAGTCATTGAAAGTTAAAGGAGTAGACGTAAACTATAACAACTTGATGGTATCCGAGAGCTGCCCATTAATACTTAGCGTACATAAGGACAAGGAAAAGCTATTTGAAGATTTAAATGGAAATCACAAAATTGGTACAACAAACAAAGGGATAGGGCCATGTTATGAAGATAAAGTTGGCAGGAGAGCTATACGCCTTTGTGACTTAGAAAACGCAGATGAGCTCAATAAAAGAGTGGATACTCTTTTGAATTATCACAATGCTATCAGGAAAGGCCTTAACTACCAGGTGGTTAAAAAAGAAGAAATATTAAAGGAAATTCGAGAGATTTCAGAAAAAATTCTTCCATATAAAAAACCTGTATGGAAGATATTAAATGACTTGATGAAAGAAGGTAAGAAAATAATATTTGAAGGCGCCCAAGGTACATTTTTAGATATCGACCACGGAACTTACCCTTTTGTTACTTCAAGCAATACTGTAGCGTCGCAAGCAATAACAGGCTCAGGATTAGCCTACAATGCTTACATTATTGGTGTGGCAAAAGCTTATACAACAAGAGTGGGCAATGGTCCATTCCCTACTGAGCAAAAGAACGAAGTGGGGAATAGCTTATTTACTATAGGCAAGGAGCTTGGAACAGTGAGCAATAGAAGAAGGCGTTGCGGATGGTTCGATGCGGTTTTAGTGCGCCAGGCCGTACAACTCTCTGGAGTTTCAAGCATTGTATTAACCAAATTAGATGTGCTTGATTCTTTTGATACAATTAAAATATGCACTGATTACAAGTACAGCGGGAAAATGTATGATTATTTACCCGCATCACATTCAATACAAGAGGAATTAGAGCCAATATATGAAGAATTTCCTGGCTGGAAGGAAAACACTCAAGGTAAAAGGTCGATTGAAGCATTGCCTATTAATTTAATAAAATATATAGACAGGTTAGAAAAATTAATAGGTGTACCAATTCATCTAATCTCAACTAGTCCAAAGAGAGAGGATGTTATTAAGCTTAAAGATTTCTAAAAACGTCTTTGTATCTTAGAGCCTGTACGTAATCTCAAAAAAGAGATAAAGTGAGAGGATAAAGTATATAAAGTAGGATATGCGAAGTTTATAACCAAGTGACATAAGTCGAGAAAAGTTTGAGATTATTGTAGCAGATCTGGAATCTTGCAGAAAGAAGACAAAACCAAGAACACTTGATTTACATGATGTATTTTGTGGAGTGTTATACGTGTTAAAAAGTGGTTGCCAGTGGAGAATGGTATCAAAAGAGTTCCCAAAATGGCGCAATTGTTACGACTATTTTAAGAAGTGGAGTGAAAAACCAGATGCAAATAAAGAAAGTGTTCTGGAGCTGGTATTAAAAAAAAATAATTGCGACAAAACAATGGTCGGAAAAGCTTCTGCATAATTGATGCACAGAGTATAAAAAATGCAGATACTGCTGAAGCTATGATGCAGGCAAGAAGATTTCAGGGCCGTATTGCAGTAGATACGCAAGCATGCAATTTATACAACAACAGCAGAGATAACTGACCGTAGCAGTGCTGTGAGAATGGTCGAAAATGCAAAAGAAAACCTCTCGGGAGTTAAAAATGTACTGGTTGATGCAGGCTATACTGGAGAGAATTTTGTAACTCAAATAAAAACGATTATTGGTGCAACCGTTGAAGTGATCAAAAGAAATGAATTACGTTCCTTTGTTGTATTGCCCAAAAGATGGGTTGTGGAGCGATCTTTTGCTTGGTTAGAAAAATGTAGAAGATTGTGGAAAAATTGTGAGCGAAAACTCAATACTAGCCTACAAATGGTAGTTCTGGCTTTCACTGCCTTACTTCTGAAAAAATTATGAACAGGCTCTTACTAACTCTTATCTAATAAAAAAAATACTTGTGTAACTTCGAATAGTCTATTATGCAAGACAGCAGTATAAACATGTAGTAAGAAATGTATAATGAAAAATAAAAGCTCAAGTTTAACACTTGCAGTTATTTTTACACAATTAAGTAATCATAAAAGTTAGTGTAGGACGAGGTTATACAGTTTGATTTCTTTTGATATATGTTAATTGATATAATATAAATATAGTTAAGGAGGCGTATTATGACTGGAAGTTTGGCTAAAGACCTGCTGCGAATCAAGCGATAAAAAAAAGGAAAGGAGGGTGAATAAAATCAAGGTTAACTAAAAGGCGTGCTTAAGATTTACAATACCAGCAATAATATTGAACCTCAAGTTATATTTTTTCTGAAAATTGCGATAAACATTCGACATAATCTTAAATATCTTTATCTCTCGGATCTTATTTTCTACTCTCATTCTAAATGATGCTAACCTTCTATTATGCTCTTTCTGCTCTGGAGTTAATGGCTTTTTACGATACTTTTTATATGGAATTATAACATTGCTTTGCAATTTTTGCCAACCTTGATATCCAGAATCAGCATGTTTTATGCTATCAAGTGGTAAATATTTTTCTTGTTTCCTTATGCGAAAATCACTAATTCTACCACGGTATGACTTTGACACTGATAAAATTCTTCCTCCTTCTTCGATAATAATCTCAGTTTTCATAGTGTTGGTTCTTTTTTTTCCTGAATATGATTTCTTCCGTTTTTTACTATCTTCTGGCCTCTGTATTTGCTGTTCTGTAACATCAGCCAAAATCTTCAGTATTTTTTCTGGCGTCATACTTCTATCTTTTGTTATAGTCACTTTTTTGGCGAGTAATGGCTCTATTCTCTTAAGTAACCTACATACATTTGCGTTGTGCACATTGAATAGGCATCCTAAAAATCTATGTGTTATGTAAGTGCGATAGTACAAAATTACGCAAAACAACTTATCTTCCAGAGTTGGTAGTTTTGATCTTCTACCATGACACTTTTTCTGTTTTTCAAGTTTTTTCCATCCAGACCTCACTTTTTCTACTACTTTTTCGAACTCCTCTATACTTAAACCTGTTATATTACGAAAGTTTCTTGGGTGTTTTTTCATATTATAGTAACTAAAGCTCATTTTTTTTCCTTACTTGATCTGCTTATTCTTCTTCTACCCCTCTCACATCATTTTTTCAATCACCTTTTGCAGCAGGTCTTATGGCATCTAATGCTGACTTATTTGGCCTATAACCATATGAATCCTCATCAAATACCTTCTCAAGTTCTGGTTCTAAAATACTTCTCACCACTTCCTGTGCTATACGATCGGCAACAGTTGGTATCCCAAGTGTCCTTGTTCCTCCTTCTGTCTTAATTATATCACAAGCCTTGACTGCTGGTGGAAAATAACTACCAGAAGATAGCCTATTCCATAGCTTGTAAAGGTTCTTGCTTAAGTCTTGATCAAACTTTTCAATTGTTAGATCATCAATACCTGCTCCTCCTCTGTTTTCTTTAACTCTTTTATAAGCCGAAAACACTAGGCTCTGTGGACAAAATTTTAGAGAAGCCATACAAGAGCTCCAACAAAATTGAGAAAACCAATAAAAACCTCAGCAGTTTTATCAAATCTGGAAAAAATGCGCCTAAAATTTTTAATTTTACCAAAAAAACACTCAATCAAATGACGTTCTTTGTAGATATGCTCATCGTAATACCTTTGCACTTTTCGATTCCGTTTTGGCGGAATAACTACTGTACATCCCTTGTCTTCAAGACTTGTAACAAAGGCATTGCTATCGTAGCCCTTGTCAGCTACTACAGTAGAGTTATAGATACTTTCGGTCAACACTTGTGCCTGCGTAATTTCATTTCTTTGACCAGGAGTCAGAGTAAATTTAAGTGGATTTCCAAGTGCATCGACAAGCGCATGTATTTTAGTTGTAAAGCCACCTTTGCTCCTCCCTAAAGCTTCTTGATCCTTGGAGTTTTTTGTATATCCAGATGAACATGGATGGGCTCGGATGATCGTACCGTCGATTATAGCAACTTCTAAATCAGGCTCTTGTTTAGTATATTCAAGCAATTTTTTCCAGACATCTCTTTCACACCATCTTTTAAATCGCTTATGTATACTCCTGTAATTACCATAAGTTTTTGATAAAAGTCTCCATTGGCAACCACTTCGCACTATGTACCACACTGCCTCTATGAATATTCTTAAACGTTTTTCATCTTTGCTGTGCATTCCTTTTACGCTTTTTATGAACTCTAAAATTTGTTTCCAATTTTCCTCTTTGATGTAATATTGCATATGGTAGTTTCTCCATTTTTTACCTATTAGGCTAAACTACCATCTTTTTCTCTCTTTTCATATTTTTTGTCCACAGAGCCTAGAGATGATAATAAGAAAGAATTAGGTCTTAATGGACAGAAATTCGGCCATACTCCATCTCAAGAACCACAAAAATTTGTGTGTAAAAATTGTACTAATCTGGAGAATAAATCAAATGTACCTACTCCTCAATCACCTCCAGTAACGTTTGGAACACAACCAAATCCAAGTGCCAATATGCTACAGCCGCCGCCTCCTCCTCTATCAAGCTGTGCACCACCACCACCTCCTCCTATGCCAACTCCTGAGCAATTGAATCAAGCAAGTGGTGCAGTACCTCCACCACCACCACCTCCTCCTCAAAATTCATCAACTCAACAGGGTAGTAATGATTTACTTAATAGTATAAAAAAAGCTGGCGGTAAGGCAGGTATAAGCAAAGAACAGAAAAAAGCACGCGATGAAAAATTAAAACAAAATAGGGAAAAACGAGAAAAGAATAGTGAAGGTGAGCAAACAGATTCCAAAAATGCTTTATTTGCAAAAATAAGAGGAGGTTTTACATTGAAACCAGTTAATAAAAATCAACAAAGCCCTGAGAAGAGTACTCCAAAAACAAAGTGTGATATGGCTTCTATTCTTGCAAGGAGAATAGCCATTGAATTCTCAGATAGTGAAAGTGAGCATTCTGATTCTATTAGCGATTCAGGTTGGACTACAGATGAAAGCAAAGACAAACAGAAAGAGATAGAGCAGGAAAAAATCTACGCCTTCAAATTCCCAATCAGACAATAAAAAAGGAACAAGCACTCCCGAGAGTGGTTATAGATCTGATGATGATCAACAATATCCTGAAACTGCAGCTCCGCCAAGCCACCAACCAAATACAAAAAAGCCACCGATACCGCCTAAGCCTGTTAATTTAAAAACGAAACCTGAAGCTCCTCCTGCAACAACAGTGACTGAAGTGAAAGACTCATCTACTTCTCTTGTTAAGGGTCTCATGGCAAAGTTTGATAAAGAAGCGTCTCCATGCCAAAGACAATTTGTTGCACGGGGAAGCACCACGCACTTCCCTTCTTTTTCAAAATAAGTTTACCTACAGGTCTGATTGTATTAAGATTGCTTAATACAATCAGATCTATTATATGCGTTTATCCAAGTATTACTTACCAACTCTAAAGGAAAAGCCTGCCCATGCTAAAATTATCTCCCATCAATATTCTTTACGTGCAGGTTTAATAAAGCAGATAGCATCTGGCATTTATTCCTGGTTACCACTTGGTCTCTTAGTGCTTAAAAATATTGAAGACATCATCAGAGATGAAATGGATAAATCTGGCGCTATTGAAGTGTTAATGCCTTGTGTGCAACCAGCAAATCTTTGGCGAGAATCAGGGCGTTACGATGATTACGGTAAGGAAATGTTGCGTATAAAGGATAGGTATGAGGAAGATATGCTTTTTGGTCCAACACACGAGGAAGTAGCAACTGATTTGATTAGAAATACGGTAAAAAGTTACAAAGATTTGCCGCTTTGTTTATATCAAATTCAGTGGAAGTTTCGTGACGAAGTAAGGCCGCGTTATGGCGTTATGAGAGGCAGAGAATTTCTGATGAAGGATGCGTATAGTTTTGATGTAGATTACGAAGGTGCACTGAATTCATATAATTTGATGTACAAAACTTACATAAAAATCTTCAAACGCATGGGACTTACTCCAATTGGAGTTAGGGCAGATACTGGGCCAATTGGAGGAAATTTGAGCCACGAGTTTCATATATTGGCAAACACTGGTGAGAGCACTTTATATTATGACAATAAATTTTCTGAACTACTAGAGAGTGAAGATATTGAAAGTTTAAAGAGTATATACGCAGTTGCAGATGATATGCATAATCCTGAGACTTGCCCTATATCACAAGAACAGTTAAATGTTAGTAAGGGTATTGAAATAGGGCATATTTTTTATTTTGGCGACAAATACTCAAAGCCTATGAAGGCAAGTGTTACTTCTCAAGATGGAAAAAATGTCAATATACATATGGGTTCGTATGGTATTGGGGTTTCAAGGCTTGTTGGTGCAATAATAGAAGCTTTTCATGATGATAAAGGAATTATCTGGCCAGAATCGGTGGCTCCTTTCAGAATTGGTTTAATCAATTTACAAACGAAAGTACCGGAGGCTGCAGATAAAATATACAAAGCTTTGAAAAGCGATGAAGTGCTTTACGATGATACGGAAGGGAGTGTAGGAGTAAAATTTTCTAGAATGGATCTGATAGGCTTGCCGTGGCAAATAATTGTCGGAAAGAAAGCAGTAAGTGAAAATATAGTTGAAGTAAAAAATAGAGCAACTGGAGAGGTAAAGGAAATGCAAATTGAGGAAGCAATAAATCACTTTAGCGCAAAATGATACACGGTATCGGCACTGACATAGTATATATACCAAGAATATTGAGAATATTACAAAAATACGGGGAAAAATTTCTCAATAGAATCTACACTGAAAAGGAAATAGAGCTAAGTAGAAAGTATAATAGTCAAGAAATGCGAGCAAGGTATTTTGCTAAACGCTTTGCAGCAAAGGAGGCTTTTATTAAAGCACTAGGCAGTGGTCAGGGTATTACAATGAAAGGTATAGAAATATATAGCGATGTAAGAGGAAAACCATATATTGCTGTCAGAAAGGATTTCATCTCAAAGGACTACAAGATTCATCTTTCTCTGAGTGACGATGGAGATTACGCTACTGCATTTGTTATAATTTGCGTCTATAGCTCACACAGATAAAGTTTACTCTTTTGTCATCCTATGCACAACTGTATGAACATTGCAATTTGGGCCTACCAGGAGGGCAATGCCTCTTATCCAAGTACCCTCTCTTGTCATTCCAGTCTGGGATCCAGGAATTTTATTAAGTTGGTAAGCATAAAAGTAGCCGTTTTATGTTAAAACACAACGTTCTTGATGAGATTACGGCAAGGCTGGATTCCAGACTGGAATGACAAAGTTACCCAAGTAGCCTCTTTCTTGTCATCCCAGTGCTTGACACTGGGATCTCATTTTACTTTATGATGATGTCATGAAAGTAGCTTTCCATCCAAAAGGGTGTCATTCCAGTCTGGAATCCAGACTTTAATTGTTATACTTGTAAATAAGTCTGGTGCAAATAAACGTTCATCTCAAAATGCAGTATTTTTGTTGAAATAGCTCAACTGGATTCCAGTGTCAAGCACTGGAATGACACCATTTGCTGTGCAATTTACCTTCAAAAATGAATGTTCATACAGCTATGGAATGAATCGCGGTATAGCTATAGCATATACTAGGCTCTGTGGACAAAAAATATGAAAAGAGAGAAAAAGATGGTAGTTTAGCCTAATAGGTAAAAAATGGAGAAACTACCATATGCAATATTACATCAAAGAGGAAAATTGGAAACAAATTTTAGAGTTCATAAAAAGCGTAAAAGGAATGCACAGCAAAGATGAAAAACGTTTAAGAATATTCATAGAGGCAGTGTGGTACATAGTGCGAAGTGGTTGCCAATGGAGACTTTTATCAAAAACTTATGGTAATTACAGGAGTATACATAAGCGATTTAAAAGATGGTGTGAAAGAGATGTCTGGAAAAAATTGCTTGAATATACTAAACAAGAGCCTGATTTAGAAGTTGCTATAATCGACGGTACGATCATCCGAGCCCATCCATGTTCATCTGGATATACAAAAAACTCCAAGGATCAAGAAGCTTTAGGGAGGAGCAAAGGTGGCTTTACAACTAAAATACATGCACTTGTCGATGCACTTGGAAATCCACTTAAATTTACTCTGACTCCTGGTCAAAGAAATGAAATTACGCAGGCACAAGTGTTGACCGAAAGTATCTATAACTCTACTGTAGTAGCTGACAAGGGCTACGATAGCAATGCCTTTGTTACAAGTCTTGAAGACAAGGGATGTACAGTAGTTATTCCGCCAAAACGGAATCGAAAAGTGCAAAGGTATTACGATGAGCATATCTACAAAGAACGTCATTTGATTGAGTGTTTTTTTGGTAAAATTAAAAATTTTAGGCGCATTTTTTCCAGATTTGATAAAACTGCTGAGGTTTTTATTGGTTTTCTCAATTTTGTTGGAGCTCTTGTATGGCTTCTCTAAAATTTTGTCCACAGAGCCTAGCAACTAGTTTACCAAAAAAACATAGCAGTTTTTCTATGATTTGAGTATAATTCCAGCTTTACCTAAACAGAAAATTTAATGTTAATGTATCTTTCCTTACCATTTTTTATTACTGAGAATTATTTATTAATTACTGCGTTGATTCCACTTTTAAGTGCGTTAGCTATTTTTTTTACTGGTAAATGGTCCAGAGTGAACAATAGTATTACTGTCACTTCTTCTCTACTTCTGTTTGCGTATACGTGTCTGTGCACTTTATATTGGGTGTATGGTGATCATTCTCAATTTATCCTCATGGATTTTGGTAATAATTTGCATATTAGTTTAAAGCTAGAGTCTAGTGGAGTGATATTCAGTTTATTAATATCATTTTTGTGGATACTAACCAGTATATATGCAATATGTTATATGCAGAATAACTATGCTGATAGCAATCACTCAAGTTTTCTATGCTTTTTTTCAATATCGATTAGCTGTACAATGTTTATTGCTTTTTCTGGAGATTTGCTTACTACATTTGTCTTTTATGAGCTTCTAACTATTAGTACATACCCCCTGGTTACTTACAACTCAACAAATGAATCAATGATTGCAGGGCGCTATTACTTTGGCGTGCTATTTTTCTCTTCTTTGGTATTATTTTTTCCTGCAATAGGCCTTTTATATAATGAATTTCATACTTTAGACTTTGTAAGTGGTGGAATATTCAAATTTGATACTTCACTCAGCACTTTTATTGCGGTGTGTTTTGCTATGCTGATTTACGGAATAGGAAAAGCTGCATTAATGCCAATGCATTTTTGGTTACCAAAAGCAATGGTTGCACCAACTCCTGTAAGCGCACTACTGCATGCTGTTGCTGTTGTGAAATCCGGAGTTTTCATCATCATAAAAGTTATATTATACACTTTCGGTGTCGGTAACATGCAACGTTTTGCGCAGCAAAGTTGGTTTGCTGGAGGGTGGCTTCCGTACGCTGCTGGATTTACTATTATTACTGCATCATTGATTGCATTAAAGCAAAAAGAATTAAAGAAATTGCTTGCTTACTCTACCATCTCTCAATTGTCGTATATTATATTATTCGCTTCAATTTTTAGTGAGCTCAGCATGAGAGTTGCAATTTTTCAATTAGTTTGCCACGCATTTGCAAAAATCACTTTGTTTTTCGTTGCAGGTAGCATAATAACGAAAACAGGCGAGAAATATATAGATAAGATTCACGGTATAGGACGCAGTATGCCAATTAGCATGACAGCATTTGCTATAGGTGCATTGTCTATGATAGGGGTGCCGCCTGCTCCGACTTTTTGGGGTAAATTTCTCATTTTTCAAGCTGTTTTCAACTCTGGCAATGTAATACTTTCTGTGTTTGTAACTTTAGTGTTAATTGTTAGTACTATACTCAACGCTCTGTACTTTTTACCGATGATTTACAATGCCTTTTTCTTAAAACCTTCTCAGAATTACTTCATTAAAAAAACGCCAATTCTTCTAGTTTTACCTCCAGTTATTACTGCTATGTGCACTTTGGTTATTTTTTTTAGCTACCAAGTAATATTTTAAATGTGATTATCTGTATTTATAACCATTAACAATAAATTTAAATGGTATTATACCAGCCAGAGTTGCTTTTATATTCGACAAAGTGAAGCTAATCTCCACAGTATCCTCCTTATTTTGCTCGGTTGTAAAAACTACAGTAGCATTTCCAGCAAATGTAACTAAGTCCTTGGTCGATCGATCAATAGATAATGTTATTACATTTATGTTGGCGATTTTTCTTTTAGATAAAGACAAATTACCAGCTTCATTATTCGTTTTTTCCTGAAAGCCTTGATAGATTTTATGTATAGAATTGTTTCTTATAAAATTTTCTTGGTACTTCGGTTCAACGATCTTAATGGACTCGTATATTTCAATGTATTTACTTATTAAGTACCTCGCTGTGGAAGTGTATTCATCTTCCTTTTTACTGAAACTAAGCTTATGCATTGCAGAGAACTCATCTTCTGTGTGGTTCATATACTTCACAAAATTTAAATCTTTTTTAATAGGAAATAACAGGTATATGTTTAATGTTAATAAACATATACCTACTAGGAGAAGCGATACTATTAATGCCATCCAAGATCTTTCTGCTACACAAAACAGATACCTATGGCAATACCATTCGACTGCTTTACTGAAATAACTTTTGTTTTTTACTGATTCAAGCAATTTATCTTCCATAACACAATGCTACCAAATCCAATTATAATAACAACAAAATTAGATACTCTAAAAAACTTTAAAATATGTCTAAATTTTCCAAAATAGGATGAATGATTATATCACCTTGTTCCGCAATAAGGTAGAATTTGTCGATTTTGCTCACATCTATATTTATCATTTTATACTGAAATTTTCAGGATTGTAAATATTACTTTCAGCACTTTTGTGATAATTATAATAATGTAATTTATTTTGATCATCAAAATAACCAAATTCATCAGCGAGGGTTCCCACTTTGCTACCTTTACCATCTTTGACTAGCCTAAATAGATCAATTGCGTGGTTTTGAGATCCAGGCTCAATAGGACCTTCTGCAGCAAAAAACTTAGGTGCATGACCAACATATTCCTTAAATTTTAGATTATGAGTCTTTTTTACACTACCAAAATCCACAAATTTATATTCATCTGAAACGCCAGAATATTGTGGATCATACTTTTTATATTCAAAAAACTCATTACCTAAAAAATTACAAAACGTTAATTTATAATTATCATGATCGGATTTAACGACTTTAAGGTAATGAAAATCTCTAGGCTCTGTGGACAAAATTTTAGAGAAGCCATACAAGAGCTCCAACAAAATTGAGAAAACCAATAAAAACCTCAGCAGTTTTATCAAATCTGGAAAAAATGCGCCTAAAATTTTTAATTTTACCAAAAAAACACTCAATCAAATGACGTTCTTTGTAGATATGCTCATCGTAATACCTTTGCACTTTTCGATTCCGTTTTGGCGGAATAACTACTGTACATCCCTTGTCTTCAAGACTTGTAACAAAGGCATTGCTATCGTAGCCCTTGTCAGCTACTACAGTAGAGTTATAGATACTTTCGGTCAACACTTGTGCCTGCGTAATTTCATTTCTTTGACCAGGAGTCAGAGTAAATTTAAGTGGATTTCCAAGTGCATCGACAAGCGCATGTATTTTAGTTGTAAAGCCACCTTTGCTCCTCCCTAAAGCTTCTTGATCCTTGGAGTTTTTTGTATATCCAGATGAACATGGATGGGCTCGGATGATCGTACCGTCGATTATAGCAACTTCTAAATCAGGCTCTTGTTTAGTATATTCAAGCAATTTTTTCCAGACATCTCTTTCACACCATCTTTTAAATCGCTTATGTATACTCCTGTAATTACCGTAAGTTTTTGGTAAAAGTCTCCATTGGCAACCACTTCGCACTATGTACCACACTGCCTCTATGAATATTCTTAAACGTTTTTCATCTTTGCTGTGCATTCCTTTTACGCTTTTTATGAACTCTAAAATTTGTTTCCAATTTTCCTCTTTGATGTAATATTGCATATGGTAGTTTCTCCATTTTTTACCTATTAGGCTAAACTACCATCTTTTTCTCTCTTTTCATATTTTTTGTCCACAGAGCCTAGGAATCTTTACTTCCTCTTCCGTAATATGATTACGTACAACAAGCTCATCATTTAGCATATGATAGCCAATTTTTGGCAAAGTAGCTATATTGATTGTCTTGTTTAGCTTAAAATTTGCTTCATAAATGCCACTTAACAACTCCTTTCCTTTTTCTAGGGTTACGTCTTGATCTGAAGCTATATTCTTAATTAAGCTTAATTTTTTCTGCATGTTCAATATGGCTTTCGTCAAAACTTCTATTGATTGCCATACAGTTAATTTATTATCAGTCAAATTATATACTTCGAGTATTAAATTAACAGAATTTTATCATGAATTTATGTTAAAAGTATTATACTTCGTAAACTTATGTCATGATATTAACTACATTAGCTAAAACATGCTTTTTATCTAAGTGGAGTTGCTTTGCGGCAACGAAAAGTTTATCTATTTTTTTCCACTGACTTAGCAGAATTTCAACACCATTTACCTCTCTCTTTATGCTTTCTAAAATGAAGGCCTGAATTATATATGATGCTAGTTCTAGTTCGATTTCGCTATTAATTACTTTATTAATCATATTGGGATTCTTTAAATCATGAAGAAATTTATAAAAGCATTTGTATGCTTCATAAGCATCACTACTTATTGCATTTATTATCATTCCTGGCATTCCAGGAAATAAAGTAATGATTTTATCAAACGTTTGATCATCAGATTTACATTGAGATGAAACAACTTGCTTTGTTTCATCATAAGTTAATGGAAGTAAATTTAGCTGGAAACACCTACACCGGATAGTGGTTTGTATATCATATGGCTTATGGCTAATTATAAATACCTTAGAATCTTTTGGCGGCTCCTCTAATATTTTCAATATTGCGTTTTTAGCGTTATTAGTCATTACCTCTAAGCTATCTATTATAGCTATTTTGTGTTCTGATTGAATGGGACTTAAGTGTAGAAAGTTTTTCATTTCTCTGACTTTTTCTATTCCGATAGTATCACCTTCAACAATGTGTAAGTCCAACGCTACTTCATTATAGTTTTTTATGAGTAACCAATTGGAAAAGGATTTTGCAAGTGTTGCTTTTCCTATACCTTTTTTACCACAGATCAGCCAAGACTGAACAGATAAGTTGTTCATTATTTTTTTTTTGGCTTGGTTGTGGCCTATTACTTTTTTCATTCTTTCTCCTATAGGTTTTAGTTTGAAAATGCGTTGTTTACTGTTTGTAATGAAATTGCACCTTCCCTTAAAACCTTAATCTTATCTTCGGTTAAGTCAATAATAGTAGATTCTATACCAGAAACTAGTTCGTCATCTTCAATCACTACAGATAAATGTTGCTTAATGGATTGTGGTATATCGTTTGCCTTACATACACTTTTTTTTCCTGAAATATTTGTACTAGTTGCAACTATTGGAACTTTCAGTTTGTTTAGTATTGAAATTGCAATAGGATGCTCAGGAATTCTGATACCTATACTATCTTTAAAGAATTCGTTTGGCAATATGTTGTTGTTTTTAAGTGGTAAAATATAGGTAATTGGTCCAGGAGAAAAGTAGTTTATTAAATCAATATATCTTTCCTTTACCTTTGCTATTTTTGTCAAATTGTAAATATCACTAACAAATATAGACAGTGGTTTATTTTGAGAGCGTTTCTTTATCTGATATATTTTTCCTATAGATTCATTATCTAGTGCATTACAAGCAAGAGCATACACTGTTTCTGTTGGAAAACACACTAACAAGTTGTTCTGTGTTGCATTTATTATTTTAGATACCATATAGCTCAAAACTTATTTATAACAACTAGATCAGTTTTGTTGCATTGTATCTTATATAGTAACTGCTAGTTTGTATCCGTTCAGGATAGCGGCAAGACCATAGAGTAAAAGTGAGTTTACAACAAATGGTGTCATCCCAGTGCTTGACACTGGGATCCAGGAATTTTATTAAGTTGGTAAGCATAAAAGTAGCCGTTTTATGTTAAAATACAACATTTTGATGATTATGAAAAAGCTGGATTCCAGTGTCAAGCACTGGAATGACATCGTTTACTATGTACCATATTGCAATGCTCGTACAGCTGTGTGTCACGCACTTTGCTTCAATATTTGCACATTAGCCACTCCTCTAAACAGATACGCTAGTTTTTGTGAATATAATACAACGCAGCTTACCATTTGTTATGCAGACTTGCTACAACCCAAACTCTTCATTGACTTTATCAACTATTGCTTGTGGTGGATCCTCTCCCCATCCTGAATACAAAATCTCTCCATAGTCTGCAACATCTATAGAGCCAGTTCTGCTTTTTGCTAGAAACATTTCTCTTTTCTCTTTATCAACTAATACATAATGCCACGCTGATTTTCCACGATCTTTACCACGGACTAAGTATACAAGATCTGACCTACTTCTTTTTGTTGCATCAGCAAAAGATCTTTCATTGACAGTTCTGCTTTTACTTTTTATGCCGCCACTTTCAGAAAAAGCTTCCTTGGATTCGGTTTTTTTGCCTGCTAATTCAGAAATTTTTCCTTTTTCCCCTAGCGCACGTTCTTTGGTGTTTTGAGACGAATACTTACTGGAAAAACCTTCCCCTGTACCGCCAGGAGTCCTGTTTGTGAAACGCTTAGTAAATGAATTATTGTCGTTGTTTTCTGCCATAAAAATCTCCAAACTTTAGATTGTAGAATCCAAACTTTTACTACACTTTATCATATGTTAATTAAATTAATATAAATGAAAAATAATATAGTAATTATTACAGGAATTACGGCCTCAGGTAAATCAGAATTATGCGATAACCTGATAGAAAAATATGGAAATATTAGTATAATAAATTGTGATTCAAAGCAGGTATATGAAGAAATTCCCATAATTACTGCTCAACCACCAAAGCAAGAAGTATTTTATAAACTATATGGTTATGTTTCAGCAAAAGAAAATTATTCCGTGGGTCTATGGTTAGAAGATTTAGAAAAAGAAGTTAATCACGCATTAGAAAATGCTCAAATACCTATCATCACTGGAGGAAGCGGGCTTTACATCAGCAGTTTAATCAAAGGCTTATCATCAATGCCACAAATAAGTCAGGAAGTGAGGAAAAATGTAAGCGAATTAAGGAAAAATTTAAGTAAAGAGGAGTTTTACAAATTAGCGCTAAGCAAAGATCCAAGGATTCAAGGTAAAGTGTTCATGAATGACTCGCACCGCCTTTCAAGGGCACTTGAAGTTATCACTGAAACTGGCAAGTCAATTTTTGTATGGCAAGAGAATAGACAGCCTCCTTTATTCAATAATTTTAAGATATATACAATTCTGCCTAAACGTGAAGATGTATACCGAAAAATAAATTCTCGTTTCATTACAATGATTGAAAATGGAGCAATTGATGAAGTAAAAAAGCTACTTAGCATGAACCTAACCCCACATTTGCCAGCTATGAAAGCACACGGAGTGCCAGAAATTATAAAGTACTTGAAAGGTGAGATTACTTTAGACGAAGCGATACAAATTGCTCAAACAAACACGAGACACTACGCGAAACGTCAGTATACCTGGTTTAAAAAACAATTTCTAAATGCTGAAGTGATTGATTGTGCAAACAAGCTCAAGATATTTTAATTCAGGCCGTGCTCATTACTACGAATAGGGGGTTCCATATTTTCCAGATGGTCGCTTACTTCTAGTGGATCGCCTAAACCATGCTCTATTTTTATTTTAAAAAATCCAAGCCTCTCGCACAATTTCTGAAAGTATTCTTTTATAATGTCAAATAAGCTTTTATCACCTATATTATAGTCCTTCAGTCTCTCAGGAACAGTAAGTGACAAGTTACCATTTGTGTATGTTACATTTTTATCATCTTGAGACTTAAGCGTGAATTCTAGGCTCTGTGGACAAAAAATATGAAAAGAGAGAAAAAGATGGTAGTTTAGCCTAATAGGTAAAAAATGGAGAAACTACCATATGCAATATTACATCAAAGAGGAAAATTGGAAACAAATTTTAGAGTTCATAAAAAGCGTAAAAGGAATGCACAGCAAAGATGAAAAACGTTTAAGAATATTCATAGAGGCAGTGTGGTACATAGTGCGAAGTGGTTGCCAATGGAGACTTTTACCAAAAACTTATGGTAATTACAGGAGTATACATAAGCGATTTAAAAGATGGTGTGAAAGAGATGTCTGGAAAAAATTGCTTGAATATACTAAACAAGAGCCTGATTTAGAAGTTGCTATAATCGACGGTACGATCATTCGAGCCCATCCATGTTCATCTGGATATACAAAAAACTCCAAGGATCAAGAAGCTTTAGGGAGGAGCAAAGGTGGCTTTACAACTAAAATACATGCGCTTGTCGATGCACTTGGAAATCCACTTAAATTTACTCTGACTCCTGGTCAAAGAAATGAAATTACGCAGGCACAAGTGTTGACCGAAAGTATCTATAACTCTACTGTAGTAGCTGACAAGGGCTACGATAGCAATGCCTTTGTTACAAGTCTTGAAGACAAGGGATGTACAGTAGTTATTCCGCCAAAACGGAATCGAAAAGTGCAAAGGTATTACGATGAGCATATCTACAAAGAACGTCATTTGATTGAGTGTTTTTTTGGTAAAATTAAAAATTTTAGGCGCATTTTTTCCAGATTTGATAAAACTGCTGAGGTTTTTATTGGTTTTCTCAATTTTGTTGGAGCTCTTGTATGGCTTCTCTAAAATTTTGTCCACAGAGCCTAGTTACTCCGCATATTGTAAAACGCATAAACAAGCGCGTAACTGATTCGTCCCCGATGCGACAAATATGCTCCAGTCAAAGAATCTCTACTGAAACATTGGATTACATTATAGAAGATTTTGACCGCGCCGGTGCAGGTTGGAGCAGTGAAACAGTAGATGATGAGGACGGTGGCAATAAGTCTAAGTATGATTTTGCAAAAGATACGGACACGCCCAAAATCCAAAAGATTTCCGTCACAACTTACGAGTTATATGCTCAACCACAAATATCACAAAAGTTACTCGATGATGCGTTTGTCGATGTTGAGAGTTGGCTGGTGGAAAAGATTGCCGAGACTTTTAGTAAGGAAGAAAGCGAAGCCTTCATTAAGGGTGAGGGCACTTTTCAACCAAAAGGAATTTTAGCTTATGAAAATGGAAACAGTTATAATAAAATAGAGCAAGTTAAAACTGAAAAATTAGATAGTGATTCAATAATGATGTTGTATTACTCTCTGGACGAATATTATTCCAAAAATGCGTCATTTTTGATGAACAGGAGTACGTTGAAGGATATCAGGCTGCTAAAATCTCAAACAGGTCAGTATCTCTGGCAGCCAAGTCTGTCGCTTGAAGCTCCAGATACTTTAATGGGAATACCAGTATATCAATCTGCCGATATGCCACCAGCGCCAAACAATCAGCTACCAGTAATTGCGATGGCAGATTTCAAACAAGCTTATAAGATTGTAGATAACAGAGGAATGAGAATATTAAGAGACCCTTATACGAATAAACCTTATGTGAGGTTTTTTGTCACTAAGCGTGTCGGCGGAGAGGTTGTAAACACCAGTGCTATTAAATTGTTGAAAGTTGCGAGCAAGTACTAAAAACTTCCGCAGCATCATCTTTATAGCTGATCAAAGCAACACGTCATACCGCGATTCATTCCATAACTGTACGAACATTGTGATTTTGGCCCATCAGGAGGGTGTCATCCCAGTGCTTGACACATATAGCTAAACTGACTTAGATTTACCGACAGTTTGAAAAACAAAAATTCGTCATTCCGCTACTTGTTAGCGGAATCTATGCTGAGATATCGCGGCGGTATGACGTAGGAAAACCTTTCTTGGGTTAGCTATAGTTTGCTATATTATGTGATTTTATTCTTAGCGTTGCTTCTTATATTATGTAATTTATTTTCCATAATATACATTATGTAATTTTCGATGCTAAGATCTGTTATAGCTCTCAGTATGATATGAGTGATTCTCTTTTAATAATTATTTTTTAAATAGTTTGTTGGTTCATCAATTTCTTTAGGATTGATATCTACAATTATTTTTCCGTTTTTTAACAAAATAATCCGATCTGATATTTTTGTTAAAAAATCCAAATTGTGAGAAGCGATAATCATAGTAATACCCATATCTCTAACTGATTGTAGTAGTTCCACAACGTCGACTATTGTTGCTACATCTAAACCAGACGTTGGCTCATCGCATAATAGAATCCTTGGATTCATCATTAAGCTTCTGGCAAGCGCAACCCGCTGTTTTTGCCCACCGGATAGATTACTAGGGTAATCATTTTTTTTAGAGGCAATACCCAAAGACTCAAGTAGTGAATCACTTTGATCCTGAGTTTTGTTTTTAAGTTTGGGAGCATATGTAAGATTTTCCCAGACAGTCATATGTGGGAAAAGTTGAAAATCCTGAAATACAAAACCAGTACTATCATTGCATTCAATGCTACCAGAATCTAAAACTTCGAGTTTTTGTATACAACGTAACAATGTTGATTTACCACTACCAGAAGGACCAGCAAGACCAACTATAGATTGTTCTATAATCAGGTTAATATTATTAAGTACTGGAACATTATTAAATAACTTACAAACGTTATGCATTTTTATCATGTATACCTTTCTGTTCAATCTTTTTGCCTATATATTCAATTAGTAATACAAGAGCGTAATAATAAGCCCCAGCAAGACAAAGTGGTATAAAATAAGTAAATTGTTCTGCTGCAAGCATTTGCGCAGAGCGCATAATATCAATACCACCAATAGTAGAGATTAATGCCGTTTCTTTAAGAAGTGCAATGATCTCATTTATCATTGCAGGAAGAATATTTTTAACAACTTGTGGTAATATAATATCTCTCCACATATAGAAACTAGGTATTTGTAAAGTTTTAGCTGCTTCAAACTGGTTTTTTGATATAGTTTCAATACCAGCTCGTAAAATCTCAGCAATATAAGCACAGCTATTTAGACCAAATGCTATAATGCCAGCACTAAATATGTTTAATTTAATTCCTGCAATGGTTGGAGTCATAAAATAAACAACACTTAAATGTAATATAAGGGGGGTGCCACGTATTACAGATATAATTCCATTAATTAATGGAATACAGATCTTATTATATCTGAGTACTGAAAATAACCCTCCTAGACTCATACCTAAAAGCAGTCCTCCAATCAATAATTTTAAAGTAAAGGCAAGGCCTGTTCCAACAAACAAGAAATTAGAAATTAATTCTTGCATCAGTTATCTCCTAGGCTCTGTGGACAAAATTTTAGAGAAGCCATACAAGAGCTCCAACAAAATTGAGAAAACCAATAAAAACCTCAGCAGTTTTATCAAATCTGGAAAAAATGCGCCTAAAATTTTTAATTTTACCAAAAAAACACTCAATCAAATGACGTTCTTTGTAGATATGCTCATCGTAATACCTTTGCACTTTTCGATTCCGTTTTGGCGGAATAACTACTGTACATCCCTTGTCTTCAAGACTTGTAACAAAGGCATTGCTATCGTAGCCCTTGTCAGCTACTACAGTAGAGTTATAGATACTTTCGGTCAACACTTGTGCCTGCGTAATTTCATTTCTTTGACCAGGAGTCAGAGTAAATTTAAGTGGATTTCCAAGTGCATCGACAAGCGCATGTATTTTAGTTGTAAAGCCACCTTTGCTCCTCCCTAAAGCTTCTTGATCCTTGGAGTTTTTTGTATATCCAGATGAACATGGATGGGCTCGGATGATCGTACCGTCGATTATAGCAACTTCTAAATCAGGCTCTTGTTTAGTATATTCAAGCAATTTTTTCCAGACATCTCTTTCACACCATCTTTTAAATCGCTTATGTATACTCCTGTAATTACCATAAGTTTTTGGTAAAAGTCTCCATTGGCAACCACTTCGCACTATGTACCACACTGCCTCTATGAATATTCTTAAACGTTTTTCATCTTTGCTGTGCATTCCTTTTACGCTTTTTATGAACTCTAAAATTTGTTTCCAATTTTCCTCTTTGATGTAATATTACATATGGTAGTTTCTCCATTTTTTACCTATTAGGCTAAACTACCATCTTTTTCTCTCTTTTCATATTTTTTGTCCACAGAGCCTAGCCATTTTTCTGCTATCTTTTGTATTACACCTTTACTTTCTAAACTTTTTAACGCCTCGTTTATTTTATCCTTTAAATCAGATCCTTTATTCACAGCAATAGAATAACCATTATCTGACTTAGCGATGGCTGACCATGATAGACCAGGATTTTTTTTGCTAAATACTTTACCTTGGAATTCATCAATTAGGACGCCATCAACATGACCAGACTTTAATGTTTCTACAGCTTGATTATTATTGTCCATAGCAATAATTTGAGCTGTTGTAGGAACATGCTCTTTTAGCCAAATTTCCATGACAGTTCCTAGTTGAACGGCTATCTTCTTGTGAGTTAAATTGTTTATACCGGCTATGGGTTTATTTTTGTGATATAGAATACCAAATTCCCCTGTATAATAACTATTTGAAAAATCAAAATTTTTTTCACGCTCTTCTGTGCTACCAATAGTAGATATAGCAGCATCTACAGAATTACTTTGTAATGTTGCAAATATAGTACTAAACTGCATATCTTTAAACATTGCTTCTTTACCTAACTCTTTTGCTACTAATTGAGCAAGCTCAATGTCAAAGCCAGTAAATTTACCATTTTTATAATATTCAAAAGGTGGATAATCTGCAGAAATTGCAAATCTAATGATATTATCGTGTTTATCTTCCTTACATCCTGTTAATAGAATACTTATCACTATAATAGCATTTAAAATATATTTTTTCATATTACTAATTTATATTCATATTTTATTCATCTTATGAGTATAGACATTAAAAATTGAATAGTCAAGGAATAATGAATATAATTTCAAATATACTTATTACATATTCAATATGAGGAAAATGCATAATGCATGACAACACACTAGGCTCTGTGGACAAAAAATATGAAAAGAGAGAAAAAGATGGTAGTTTAGCCTAATAGGTAAAAGATGGAGAAACTACCATATGCAATATTACATCAAAGAGGAAAATTGGAAACAAATTTTAGAGTTCATAAAAAGCGTAAAAGGAATGCACAGCAAAGATGAAAAACGTTTAAGAATATTCATAGAGGCAGTGTGGTACATAGTGCGAAGTGGTTGCCAATGGAGACTTTTACCAAAAACTTATGGTAATTACAGGAGTATACATAAGCGATTTAAAAGATGGTGTGAAAGAGATGTCTGGAAAAAATTGCTTGAATATACTAAACAAGAGCCTGATTTAGAAGTTGCTATAATCGACGGTACGATCATCCGAGCCCATCCATGTTCATCTGGATATACAAAAAACTCCAAGGATCAAGAAGCTTTAGGGAGGAGCAAAGGTGGCTTTACAACTAAAATACATGCGCTTGTCGATGCACTTGGAAATCCACTTAAATTTACTCTGACTCCTGGTCAAAGAAATGAAATTACGCAGGCACAAGTGTTGACCGAAAGTATCTATAACTCTACTGTAGTAGCTGACAAGGGCTACGATAGCAATGCCTTTGTTACAAGTCTTGAAGACAAGGGATGTACAGTAGTTATTCCGCCAAAACGGAATCGAAAAGTGCAAAGGTATTACGATGAGCATATCTACAAAGAACGTCATTTGATTGAGTGTTTTTTTGGTAAAATTAAAAATTTTAGGCGCATTTTTTCCAGATTTGATAAAACTGCTGAGGTTTTTATTGGTTTTCTCAATTTTGTTGGAGCTCTTGTATGGCTTCTCTAAAATTTTGTCCACAGAGCCTAGGTGAACATATTTTAAATATTATTCAAAATCATGAAATTTTAGAGCAGAGCGATTTACAGACCTTGCTTAAAGAAAGAGGGCACAACATTCCTCAGGCTACTTTATCAAGAAAATTAAAAAAACTTAAAATTGCCAAAGTTGCTGGTGTATATAAAGTAATCGATATCAACCAGTATCAATTACCATTGATACTTAATATGCAAATTTCGGATTTTGGTTTAATAGTACTACATACCCAACCAGGACAAGCTAGCAGTCTGGCTTACTTTCTAGATCAGAAGTATGTTATTTATTCATTAAATAATAGCAAAAACATAGGAATTATAGGAACTATAGCAGGTGATGATACAGTATTATTGATCATCAAAAGTAAGGCTGAACTTAACAAAGTATTACAATCAATTTATGAAACATTTCCATATTTAAGTCCTGAATAAGAATGTTGTAAGTTAAAAATGTGATATAAAGGAGATAAGAGGGATTCCTTTGTTTAAATCTTTGTCTTCTTTTTTTCAATATACCTACATATCAGAATGGACAATTCATATAGAATCAGCATAGGTATTGCAAGCCCTACTTGGCTTAATACATCAGGTGGAGTTAAGATTGCAGCAATAATAAAAATTACCACTATCGCGATTCTGCGTTTATTTGACAAATTTTGTGTAGTGAGTAACCCTACTCTCACCATTAATGTGAGTATGACTGGAATTTGAAATGCAGTGCCAAATGCAAACATAAATTGGAGAACAAGGTCTAAATATTCGCTAACTGATGGCATAAACTCTATTGGTATACCGAAAGATTTCCCACTATGTTCAAAAGTGATGAAAAACTTCCAGGCTAAAGGAAATATATAGTAATAGACTACAGTAGCTCCCGTTACAAATAAAACCGGTGTTGCAATTAAGTATGGCAACAACACTGCCCTTTCACTTTTATATAACCCAGGTGCTAAGAACATATAAAATTGCCATGCAAACACAGGAAAAGAAAACAAAAGTGCGCTCATTATTGCAACTTGGAGATACACAAAAAATGCCTCTGTTAAGTCTGTGTAAATTAAAGAAAAACCTTCGCTACCTTTTGTTGCTTCTATTAAAGGTGCGAGTAAAAAACGGTATATATTTTCCTTAAAGTAATAACAAAAACCAAAAGCAACGCAAAAAAATAGAAAGCAAAAGATAACTCTTTTTCTGAGTTCCGCAAAGTGCTCATAAAATGAGGCGTATTTGTTTGAGTTCCAGTTCATACTCTACTATAGCACAATAGTGCTATATCTAACATTCTCAGCGAAAAAGCCCACTCATTGTCGTACCACGCTGCAACTCTACAGATGTCGCCTGTAATATATGTACCAGTTAAATCCACAATTGCACTATAAGGGTTATGTACAAAGTCTATTGAGACTAAAGGTTCCGTGCATATAGAAAGTACATTTGACATTGGATAACCCTCTGTCATCTTAGTACCCTCTGATGTCATCCGAGTAGCTGACACTGGGATCCAGAAATTAGATTCCAGCGTCACGCGCTGGAATGACGTAGAGGAGAGAGCTGCATCCTTAAACATTTCATTGATTTCTTTAACGGTCGCTTTCTTATCAGTCGTAAATTTAAAATCAACCATAGAAACATTGCTAACCGGAACTCTGACGGCAGTGCCATCTAGCTTTCCTTTTAATTCAGGGATGACAGAACCAATTGTTTTTGCTGCCCCGGTTGTAGTTGGCACCATAGATAGTCCGCAAGCCCTTGCTCTACGCAAATCTTTATGATTACCATCAAGAACATTTTGATCATTCGTGTAGGCATGTATAGTAGTCATAAAACCGCTTTTTATACCTAAACTGGAGTGTAGGACTTTCACAATCGGAGCAAGGCAATTTGTAGTGCAAGAACCTGCTGATATCACTTTATGCTCTTTTTCGAGCATATCGTTATTCACACCATAAACTATAGTGACATCAGCATCCGGAACTGGAGCAGAGACAATTACTTTCTCTGCATTGTGCCTTATTGCTTCTTCACGCTTGTTAAATGCACCAGTACATTCAAGTATTACATCAACATTCCAAGGAATATTTTCAGGGCTCCGTTCTCTATATAAAGAAAACTTTTTGCCATTTATAGAAATCCAATTTTGAGACTCATTAAAATCAATATCACCACTGAATTTGCCATGAACAGAATCGTATTTAATCAAATGTGCATGCTGCTTTGCACTGAGCGATCCATTGACAGCTACAACTTCTATTTGTTTGCTATATTCCTCTATTTCGAAAATAGCACGCAATACGCCTCTGCCTATTCTACCCAGACCATTAATTCCTACACGAATCGTCATCTCTTCATTCAAAAAATTTAATTATAGAGAATTATCTTGATTAAAACTATAACATCATGTAATAGCAACATTTAAACTTTAATAGGAGCTAATTATGAGTATAAAAGAATTGCAACAAAAGCTGCTCGCAACAATCTCAGGTAGTCCTTCTACAAGACTGGAAAATGTTACCATCGAACCAGTCATGAGAAATGCTAGATTAGAAGAGTTAGGCCGAAATGCTGATCGTCCTTCTACAAGACTGGAAAATGTTACCATCGAGCCAGTTATGAGAAATAATAGATTACATTCATAGCATAACATACAGCCAGCTACCCTTCCCCCTACTTTCATCCCAGCGCGTGACGCTGGGATCTTTATTGCTTTCATAGTCTCTTTATTATTTTGTAACTAAAAAAAATACTTCCCCTTTTTAGAGAACTGCATATAATAGATTTGACATTGCAGTGCATTGTGCAAACAGAATTCCCAATACTATAACCTACAGGAGGCTTTATGAATAAGAAATTTCTCTATTCACCATTGTCAATAAAAAGCATAGGAGAAAACGGTGTATTTTCTGGTTATGCTAGGCTCTGTGGACAAAATTTTAGAGAAGCCATACAAGAGCTCCAACAAAATTGAGAAAACCAATAAAAACCTCAGCAGTTTTATCAAATCTGGAAAAAATGCGCCTAAAATTTTTAATTTTACCAAAAAAACACTCAATCAAATGACGTTCTTTGTAGATATGCTCATCGTAATACCTTTGCACTTTTCGATTCCGTTTTGGCGGAATAACTACTGTACATCCCTTGTCTTCAAGACTTGTAACAAAGGCATTGCTATCGTAGCCCTTGTCAGCTACTACAGTAGAGTTATAGATACTTTCGGTCAACACTTGTGCCTGCGTAATTTCATTTCTTTGACCAGGAGTCAGAGTAAATTTAAGTGGATTTCCAAGTGCATCGACAAGCGCATGTATTTTAGTTGTAAAGCCACCTTTGCTCCTCCCTAAAGCTTCTTGATCCTTGGAGTTTTTTGTATATCCAGATGAACATGGATGGGCTCGGATGATCGTACCGTCGATTATAGCAACTTCTAAATCAGGCTCTTGTTTAGTATATTCAAGCAATTTTTTCCAGACATCTCTTTCACACCATCTTTTAAATCGCTTATGTATACTCCTGTAATTACCATAAGTTTTTGGTAAAAGTCTCCATTGGCAACCACTTCGCACTATGTACCACACTGCCTCTATGAATATTCTTAAACGTTTTTCATCTTTGCTGTGCATTCCTTTTACGCTTTTTATGAACTCTAAAATTTGTTTCCAATTTTCCTCTTTGATGTAATATTGCATATGGTAGTTTCTCCATTTTTTACCTATTAGGCTAAACTACCATCTTTTTCTCTCTTTTCATATTTTTTGTCCACAGAGCCTACAAAGAACGTCATTTGATTGAGTGTTTTTTTGGTAAAATTAAAAATTTTAGGCGCATTTTTTCCAGATTTGATAAAACTGCTGAGGTTTTTATTGGTTTTCTCAATTTTGTTGGAGCTCTTGTATGGCTTCTCTAAAATTTTGTCCACAGAGCCTACGTAATTTGATTAAAATTTTACCATATAAAATCCACACTATTTTGACAGATAACAGTATACAATTTACCAACCAAAAACGCCATAAATACGCTTTTCAACATATATTTGATAGAGCTTGTGAAGAAAATGACATTGAACACCGTCTAACAAAAGTTAGCCATCCTTGGACAAATGGGCAAGTTGAGCGTATGAACAAAACTTTAAAGAATGCCACTGTTAAGAAGTATTACTATCAGTCTCACCAGCAACTCAAAGAGCATCTTTATGACTTTGTTATGGTCTACAATTATGCTAAAAGACTCAAAACTCTTAAGGGTCTTACACCTTTTGAGTTTATATCTTTACAGTGGACAAAATCTCCTGAATTGTTCATACTAAATCCACACCATCACACTCTGGGACCATACACTCCCTGTGTTTCGTAATATTATACAATCAAATTGATAAAAGCTGTATTATCTCCTTGCAGCATTAAGTGTATATTTTTTGCTATTTTTTCCACTAAGGGAGTAACATTATCAAAATTTGAAAATTTTGATAACACATAATCTGCTAAGCTTCTTTGATCTTCAGGTCTACCCACTCCAAATCTCAAGCGCCAATAATCGTTGCCAATAAAACTATCTATGGATTTAAGTCCATTATGTCCAGCAGAGCTACCACCTTTCTTTATTTTTATTCTTCCAAGTTCCAAATCAGCGTCATCGTGTATGACAACAATATTATCTAGCGATAATTTGTAAAAATTTCGTATTTTTGCAACAGGGATGCCTGAATTATTCATAAATGAATAAGGCTTTATTAACATGATTTTATTATCATTAATTATGCCAGAGGTTATTAGATAATCGGCTTTTTTAGAGAACGACTGGAAATTCCAATATTTGCAAATTGTATCAACTACGATGAAGCCGATATTATGATAAGTTAACTCATATTGACCACCAGGGTTACCAAGCCCAACTATCAGGTGCACTATTCCTCTGTTTCTGCTTGAGGTTCTTCAACGTCACTATCGGCAGCAGAAATTGTAACAATGGTAAAATTTTCTTCTTCATGAGCTACAAACTTAACACCTTCTGGTAATTTTACATCATTGATATGTATAGATTGGCCAATCATTTTACCGGATAAATCAACTTCTATAACCTGAGGTATTTTATCAGGAGAGCATTTAACAGCAATAGAACGACACAAAACATTAAGCACTCCACCTAATTTGATTCCTGGAGCTTTACTTTCATTCACAAATGATAGAGGTATGTCTATTTTAATTTCGCTGCCTTTATCAACAAACTGAAAATCAACATGTTGCACAGTATCCTTTACTACATGCAATTGGATATCGCGAACAAGAGCATATTCCTTTTTGCCCGAAATATTCAGCTCTATCAAATGTGCAGAAAGAGAGCCTGACTTATATTGCTTTGTGAATTCCTTTGCAGACAATGTCAAATTTACATTATCATGGCCCTTTCCATATATGATTCCAGGGATGTTTCCTTTCTTCCTTAGAGAATGCATCGCTTTTGTTTTTGTTATATCACGTAACTCTGCATTAATTGTTACTATTTCCTGTTGCGTCATCGGTTACTCCTATTCAGCTAATCCTTTTAATATAATTTAATAATAATATAACATAAAAATATTTATTTCAAACTTCATTCTTTCATACTAATTGTTTGTGAAAGGATTTATTTAGATACATATTTAAGCTTATTTAACAAGAACTATGGGCATTGACGATAAAGTAGTTTTTAGGATTTATAGACCAACAAGAACTGCAACACAATCTGGTTTAGGTAATACAAATTTCTGGCACCTGAAAATTGAATCTGGCTCTTACTACATTGAACCTTTAATGGGGTGGGTTGGCTCAAAAGATCCAAAAAAACAGATTGTATTAAAGTTTGATTCTCTTGAAAAAGCAGTATTCTACGCAAAAAAACGCAATGTTAAATACATAATTGAAATGCCAAAAAATGTTAAGAGGCTGCCAAAATCTTACGCAAGCAATTTCATACTAAAGTAAGGTTTATTGTGGTGTGCTTGTCTGTAAAAGGTAAGGCTTAATATAACCAATTTAATTCTGGGTTTTAAGTTGTGCTAGGCTCTGTGGACAAAATTTTAGAGAAGCCATACAAGAGCTCCAACAAAATTGAGAAAACCAATAAAAACCTCAGCAGTTTTATCAAATCTGGAAAAAATGCGCCTAAAATTTTTAATTTTACCAAAAAAACACTCAATCAAATGACGTTCTTTGTAGATATGCTCATCGTAATACCTTTGCACTTTTCGATTCCGTTTTGGCGGAATAACTACTGTACATCCCTTGTCTTCAAGACTTGTAACAAAGGCATTGCTATCGTAGCCCTTGTCAGCTACTACAGTAGAGTTATAGATACTTTCGGTCAACACTTGTGCCTGCGTAATTTCATTTCTTTGACCAGGAGTCAGAGTAAATTTAAGTGGATTTCCAAGTGCATCGACAAGCGCATGTATTTTAGTTGTAAAGCCACCTTTGCTCCTCCCTAAAGCTTCTTGATCCTTGGAGTTTTTTGTATATCCAGATGAACATGGATGGGCTCGGATGATCGTACCGTCGATTATAGCAACTTCTAAATCAGGCTCTTGTTTAGTATATTCAAGCAATTTTTTCCAGACATCTCTTTCACACCATCTTTTAAATCGCTTATGTATACTCCTGTAATTACCATAAGTTTTTGATAAAAGTCTCCATTGGCAACCACTTCGCACTATGTACCACACTGCCTCTATGAATATTCTTAAACGTTTTTCATCTTTGCTGTGCATTCCTTTTACGCTTTTTATGAACTCTAAAATTTGTTTCCAATTTTCCTCTTTGATGTAATATTGCATATGGTAGTTTCTCCATTTTTTACCTATTAGGCTAAACTACCATCTTTTTCTCTCTTTTCATATTTTTTGTCCACAGAGCCTAGCATCAAGTATAAGAGATAAATTTTTATCTCCAAACCAGAAAATGTGTAGTCGCGTCCTTGGGGAAAGAAATACATATCAACTTAGTGCTAACAAGGCAAGCACACCTAGTTCCTCGATGAGTCACACTAATACTGCAAGCATATATCCATCAAACCGCCAGAAAATAGTTAAAGTAGGCTCTTAGCATAAAGCACCAGCTCCTCTTTTGTTAAAGTGTAGGAGCTGTCTTCCCAATGTTGCCTGAGCAACTCTAAGTTTTTACCTAAACTTTTTCCTGGCTGGTGACCTATACTTATTAAATCATCGCCAGATAAAGGAAATTTTGGAATATTGAATGTATTAGCAAATGAAATGTATTTATCAACATTTTCTCCAGACTCAACGCCACAAATTTTTACTAAATCACAATATAATTCTCTACCAAATAAAGATATGTATTTTTTTTGCTCTTTTTCTGAGAGTTCTGTTTTGATATCGTTGGATAGTAAAAATAGCAGCTTTTTCTTTTGCTTGTTCGAAAGACGTAAAAATTTGCTTACATATTCTCCAAGACTTAGCCTGTCATTTTTTTTAGTAGTCCTAAGAAGTAACGCTAATTTTACTAGTGCACCAGTGCCAAAAAGAGGTGACGAAGACAGAATTTCGCATTTTACTTCTTTTGGGATAATTTTTTGTAACACATCAGATTCTTGCATGCTCTTAAGTGTTGGAAAAGGATCATTGCACTCCAGCAATTTAAGTATTTCATCTCTTATTCTCTCTCCAGAGAGGTTTTGGATCATATGCGAATGCTTTTTGCATACGTTTAGTATTTCATCACTCAAATCTCCGACACATATTTTTGCATGAAAACGAAATGCTCTTAAAATACGTAGATAGTCTTCTTTAATTCTATCTTCAGCGTTGCCTATAAAGTTTAACCTTCGCGCTTTTAAGTCCTCTATACCACCAAAGTAATCATATATATGGCCATGCTTATCTGCGTATAGAGCGTTAAATGTAAAGTCACGCCTTGAAGCATCCGCTTGCCAATTATTGGTAAATTCTACTTTTGCATGCCTGCCATCACATTTCACATCATGCCTTAGTGTTGTGATCTCAAAAGATCTTTGATTTAGAACTGCAGTTATAGTCCCATGTTTTAAGCCAGTTGGAATAGTTTTTATATTACAGAGTTTTAGCGCTTTAATCGTTTGATTGGGAAGCAAATTAGTAGCTAAATCGATGTCGTGGACATCACGCTGCAAAATTGAGTCTCTCACACACCCGCCGACAAGCCTAGCCTCACCACCAAATTTCTCTATGGCATCGATGATTAAACTAGTCTCATGGTCAACTTGCATTTAGGTTAGTACGTACTGCAAGTTCATATTATATGAAATGCTTGCAAAAGCCCTATATAAAAATATACAGGGCTATGAAGATTTATTTTACACTTCCAATTGTGATATTTGTTGTTGATGAAATGTTTTTTCTGTTCTTGATTCCTCCATACTACATCTTGGTGAGCTTGAAGGGTTTTGCTTTTCAGAGTGCTCTATGCGCTGCGTTATATCATGAGCGCACTGCTTTGCAACATCCATAATTTTTCCATCAGCATTTTTTGCCAATAACTCATCAAATCTCTTCTCAACCTCTGCTCTCTCAGAGATATCCTTTGAAAGGTTACAATATTCCAAGATCTCGTCTAGCTGAAGTTCTTTTGCTAATAGGAAATCTTCTTGCTCTTGCTCTTGTTTAAGTTTAGCTTCCTCTTGTAATTGTTTTGCTAAACTTTTATTTCTATCAAGCAATGGTTCGAAATGCAATCCGCCTTTGTTTATTACATGCACAATACTACTATCATCATAATCAACTTTATTGTATTCACCTGCATTTTTTGAACCTGAATTGTCTATTAATTGATGCAAAAACCGATCTTGTTGGATGTCAATAGCACGCAATGGGTTACTCTCTACAACATGCAATTTCACACCATACTTTTCACAAAGTATTCTGCCTTCAATGTCAGAATCACCCCATCTACTGTTGTTCATGATATTTGCTGTATAATCACTTACAGTCTCATTACGGCGCTGGCCATTGTTATCATAACTATTGGCAATTGCATCTATAAACCATTCTGGCGGATTCTTTTGCGCAAATTCCCTACAATCATTTCTTAATTTTTCGACAGTAACTTGCTCTCCTGTCTGTTGTTCTAGACTTTGTCTGAACGAGTCAAAAAAGCAGCTTCCATTACCAATTGCTTGCCCTACATAAAAATTGTCAGGGTAAGAATTACTATTTAAAGAAGTTACTTCACTCTCAACATCATGAAAATCACTTAGTAGCTTCTGCTTCTGAGCTGTAGTCATGGTTTTACCTCAATTTAATATATGTTACTATACCAACAAAATTATTAATAAGCAACTAATTAAGTATAGCAAAAATCTTTAAATTATGCAATATTTATATATATATTTTAGCTTTATTTAATAAACATGAGTTTTAACTGTGGCATAGTTGGGTTACCAAACATAGGAAAATCAACCTTATTTAATGCACTTACAGAGTCAAGTACAGCCGAAGCTGCAAATTATCCTTTCTGCACAATTGAGCCAAATATAGGCAAGATTTCGATAAAAGATCAGCGTTTGAAACAAATCGCAGCAATTGCAGGCTCAGAGAAGATAATTTATAATCAATTAGAAGTTGTAGATATTGCAGGTCTGGTAAAGGGTGCGAGCAAAGGTGAAGGGCTCGGCAATAAATTTTTAAGCCATATCAGAGAAGTTGATGCCATCGTTCATCTGCTCAGGTGCTTTACGGATGACGATATTAGCCACGTACACAGTAAAATAGATCCAATATCAGATGTTGAAGTGGTAGAAATGGAATTAATCCTAGCTGATATTGATAGCATAGAAAAAAGGCTTCCTCAATTGGAAAAGAAAGCAAAGCAAGGTGATAAAGAGCTAAAGAGACAACTTGAATTAATGCAAGAGGTACTGGCTACTTTAAAATCAGGTAAACCTGCAAGAAGTTTGGAGAATATCGATGGAGATGAGATGAAGTCGCTTCAATTGCTGACAACAAAGCCCGTTATGTACGTTTGCAATGTTGAAGATACAAATGTTATAACTGGCAATGAATTATCTAAAAAGGTAGAGAGAATGGCGGAGGAAAATAAAAGCAAATTTTATTGCATTTCAGCAAAACTCGAAGCAGATATTGCAAATCTTGATACTGAAGAGGAAAAACAGAGTTTTTTATCAGAATTTGGCTTACAAGAATCAGGCCTTGATGGAGTAGCGCGTATTATGTATGAAGTGCTGAGTATGATAACTTTCTTTACTGTGGGCCCCAAAGAAGCACGGGCATGGCCAGTAAAAATAGGGTCAACAGCTGACAAAGCTGCAGGTGTAATCCACACTGATTTTGAGAAAGGCTTTATAAAAGCAGAGACAATAAGCTTTGCAGACTACATAAAGTATGGAAGTGAACCGGCTTGTAAAGACGCAGGAAAAATTCGCTTTGAAGGCAGAGATTACATCGTGCAAGATGGTGATATAATGCACTTTAGGTTTAATGTGTAGTTTATTATGCAGCCACTTATTTAAAGTTAAGTTTTCTGGATCCCAGTGTCTGGGCACTGGGATGACAAGAAAGGGAGCACTGGAATTTTTGTTTCAATATTTGTACATTAGCCATGCATCTGAACAGATACCTCCCCTAAACGGATACACTGTAGAAGGAGAGTTTCTTCTCCCCAGTAAAGACTAGATTCCAGACTGGAATGACAGCAGTCCTAGGCTCTGTGGACAAAATTTTAGAGAAGCCATACAAGAGCTCCAACAAAATTGAGAAAACCAATAAAAACCTCAGCAATTTTATCAAATCTGGAAAAAATGCGCCTAAAATTTTTAATTTTACCAAAAAAACACTCAATCAAATGACGTTCTTTGTAGATATGCTCATCGTAATACCTTTGCACTTTTCGATTCCGTTTTGGCGGAATAACTACTGTACATCCCTTGTCTTCAAGACTTGTAACAAAGGCATTGCTATCATAGCCCTTGTCAGCTACTACAGTAGAGTTATAGATACTTTCGGTCAACACTTGTGCCTGCGTAATTTCATTTCTTTGACCAGGAGTCAGAGTAAATTTAAGTGGATTTCCAAGTGCATCGACAAGCGCATGTATTTTAGTTGTAAAGCCACCTTTGCTCCTCCCTAAAGCTTCTTGATCCTTGGAGTTTTTTGTATATCCAGATGAACATGGATGGGCTCGGATGATCGTACCGTCGATTATAGCAACTTCTAAATCAGGCTCTTGTTTAGTATATTCAAGCAATTTTTTCCAGACATCTCTTTCACACCATCTTTTAAATCGCTTATGTATACTCCTGTAATTACCATAAGTTTTTGGTAAAAGTCTCCATTGGCAACCACTTCGCACTATGTACCACACTGCCTCTATGAATATTCTTAAACGTTTTTCATCTTTGCTGTGCATTCCTTTTACGCTTTTTATGAACTCTAAAATTTGTTTCCAATTTTCCTCTTTGATGTAATATTGCATATGGTAGTTTCTCCATTTTTTACCTATTAGGCTAAACTACCATCTTTTTCTCTCTTTTCATATTTTTTGTCCACAGAGCCTAGGCTCTGTGGACAAAATTTTAGAGAAGCCATACAAGAGCTCCAACAAAATTGAGAAAACCAATAAAAACCTCAGCAGTTTTATCAAATCTGGAAAAAATGCGACTAAAATTTTTAATTTTACCAAAAAAACACTCAATCAAATGACGTTCTTTGTAGATATGCTCATCGTAATACCTTTGCACTTTTCGATTCCGTTTTGGCGGAATAACTACTGTACATCCCTTGTCTTCAAGACTTGTAACAAAGGCATTGCTATCGTAGCCCTTGTCAGCTACTACAGTAGAGTTATAGATACTTTCGGTCAACACTTGTGCCTGCGTAATTTCATTTCTTTGACCAGGAGTCAGAGTAAATTTAAGTGGATTTCCAAGTGCATCGACAAGCGCATGTATTTTAGTTGTAAAGCCACCTTTGCTCCTCCCTAAAGCTTCTTGATCCTTGGAGTTTTTTGTATATCCAGATGAACATGGATGGGCTCGGATGATCGTACCGTCGATTATAGCAACTTCTAAATCAGGCTCTTGTTTAGTATATTCAAGCAATTTTTTCCAGACATCTCTTTCACACCATCTTTTAAATCGCTTATGTATACTCCTGTAATTACCATAAGTTTTTGATAAAAGTCTCCATTGGCAACCACTTCGCACTATGTACCACACTGCCTCTATGAATATTCTTAAACGTTTTTCATCTTTGCTGTGCATTCCTTTTACGCTTTTTATGAACTCTAAAATTTGTTTCCAATTTTCCTCTTTGATGTAATATTGCATATGGTAGTTTCTCCATTTTTTACCTATTAGGCTAAACTACCATCTTTTTCTCTCTTTTCATATTTTTTGTCCACAGAGCCTACGTCATACCGCGATTCATTCCATAGCTGTACGAACATTCATTTTTGAAGGTAAATTGCACAGCAAATGGTCAGTGCTTGGCACTGGAATAACGTCCTCCTTTGTCATCCCAGTGCCCAGACACTGGGATCCAGTTTTCCATATAATCTCATCGAAAATGTTGTAACCACTTTCTATGCTAGTTTGCTTGTAAGCAAGCAAACTTTTCTGGATCCAAGTAGTCTGGGCACTGGGATGACAGGAGAAGGAGGCTACTTGCATGACACCATTCTTTTTTCTGGATCCAAGTAGTCAGGGCACTGGGATGACAAGAAAGGAGCACTGGGATGACATCCTCCCTAGCGGAGATTGCTCTCAAATCACAATGTTCGTATAGTAAGCACTGACCACTTTGCTTCAATATTTGCGATGCCCCTGAACAGATACAAAAAATCTATTGTTTTTTTATAAATTAAATCCTAAGGCATTTTTTACTGTAGATTAATCATTTGATTATAGTATCATTTTAATTAAGCTTATGCTTGGGATATTTATGAAAAATATTTTATATTTTATATTATTAGCTGTTGTATTCGGATCACTGAGCCTATTTGCTGTAGAGCAATTTGAAGAAAAGAAAATTGAATCAGTTCATAAAAACGAAAATGTAGGTGTAAGGAAGCAAGATAGCACAAATCAAAAAGATGAGTTAAAAAGCAACGTCGATGCTAAACAAACACAAGAGGCTGAGAGCAAAAGATTAGACGGCACTACCGATAAAGAGAAACTGCAACACAACGAGGACAAAGCTTCCGTGGTTGAAAAAACTATAAGTGAAGGTGAAAGGATTGATAAAGATTTGCCAAATGACCAGCTAGAAGGAAGCACAGATAAATTTGCTCAAAATTTACCAAATGTGGCCAATAAAGAAGTGAATAAAGATTTGAAACCAGAGCCTTTGCCTTTAAGTGCTGATTTAAATGAGAATACAGCTAACCCGCAAAAAAATCTACAAGCTGATCAGAAGATTGATATAAAAGATAATGAACTTTCAAAAAGTGATGCGAGTCAATTATTAGAGGAAAAAAAAGAAAAAGTAGAGAGTCAGTTTGAAGAAAAAAAAGTGAAAGAAACAAACAGTAATTCCAAGGACCGCAATAGAGTAAAACCTATAACTAAAAAAGATGAAAGTGAAAAGAAAAATTTACAAAAATGGACAAAGCTAAACAGAGAACCAATAAAAGAATGGGGTCATAAAGATATACAAAGCAAGTCAATATATAAACGACAATATGATAGCCTTAATGAGCATCTTCCTACAACTGTATTTATTGATGATTACAGTAAGCAATTTTTTTACTGTATTAAGAAAAATAACTTACCTTGCTTAAGAGGAATAATAAGTAAGCTAGAAAAAATTGGATTAACAACTCAAGAGATACTAAGGTTTAGAAATAAATTGGGTGATACTCCTCTCATTTATTCAGTTAAACAAGGTGAGGTAGACATAGTGCGCTTTCTCTTATTACAAGGTGCTGATCTTAGAGTAGTTAATAATAATTTTCAATCCCCAATTGATATAGCAATCGAAAAAAAGCAGATCAATATAATAAATGCGATTGCCGAAATGATGCCACACCTTTTGGAGGATAGAAAAATAGACAATAAAGAAAGCTCAGCAATGTACGATTGGGCTGTGAAAACGAAAGAAATACAGTGCGATAAGCAAGATGATTAGATTTTTGATATTAATTTTAGTTGGTCATTTATGTTATGGAAACGAAACAAATGATGAAAAAAATCAGATTAGTGATTTTTTAAACGCTTTGCGTGATGCAAAATACGTATCTTACAGTAAAAAAGACTTTGCTGAATTTTTGGTGCAGTGCCACAAAGAGGGCGTGCCAGAAGATTTTAAGAAAGGTTTTGGTTCTAACTTAAATGGAGCTAATTTTAACCAACTGTACCTAAGTAAATCTGTTTTTAATGGAGTAAGTCTGATTGGTGCTGATTTTTCTAACACCGATTTATCCGACGTGTCTTTCATTGATGTTGATTTACGTGGTGCTAATTTCTCCAATGCTAATTTACATGGCATTAAAATAAAAGGTACAAATTTGAGTTTTACAAAATTTGTTTCTGCAAACTTAACAGATATCGTATTTGATCAGTCTAATGTTAGTTATGCTGATTTTATCAGTTCCGATCTCAAAAAAGTAAGTATGCACAACGTAATTGGTTTGCATACTAATTTCTCGAATGTGAAAATGAATTTCTCCAACTTATCAAACTCGAATGTTGGCCACGTAAATTTTAGTGATAGTGAAATAAACGATACCGTTATGCAGAAAAACAACCTTGATAATGCAAGTTTCTTTGGAGTGGATGCATATAAATTAAAGATACAATTTTCTTCATTAAAAAATGCTAACATATATGGTGCAGAGTTAAAAGAATCAGACTTTACAGGTAGCAATCTTTCCGCTGCCTACCTTAATTCTTCTATCATAATTAACAGTAACTTCGACGAAACTAATTTAAGCAACACACAAATTTCCTATGTGAATGACGATAATTCAAGTTTTGTTCAATCTATACTAAATGGTTCCAAGATAAAGCATACATATGTTTCTGAAGCAAATCTTCAGGATGCTGATTTATCCAATATTGATTTTAGTTTTAGTGAACTGCATCAAGTTAATGTCTCTAATGCTGACATTCGTCACGGAAAGTTTCATAATACTAAAGTTGCGAATTCTAACATGAATGGCTCATTTTTTGACCATTCACTATTCACCTCTGCGAAGATAGAAGATTCAGACCTTTCTACAACTTCAATGTATAAGATAAAAATCCAAGACTCTCAAGTTTATAACAGTACACTTTCTCGCCATAATATTGATTCCAGTGAAATAGAAAATTCAACATTCTTTAATTTATTAGCTGATAATTCAAGCTGGTCTAATTTAAAAGTAACTAATTCAAATTTTATTGAAAGCGATTTCAGATCTTCTTTGCTTCACGCTAATGCCTTTAGGAAAACTAGCTTTTTTCTTAGCAATTTGAGCAATTCAACAATTAGTGATATGTCTTTTCTCTCTTCAAGCATATATAAAAGTTCAGTTGTTGATGCTCACTTAACAGGTTGCAAATTTGATAATTCAATTTTGATTGACAATAAAGGACAGAAAAAACTTGCAGGTTCAGAAAATGCTATAACTTCGATTAAAGATTTGCAAGAGAAAATATCACAGGGTGAAAAATTTAATGTAAATTATTCTTACTTTGAATTTAAGAATATGAATTTAGAAAATGCCGATTTTTCTAATTCAACATTGAGTAGAGCAAAGTTTGTAAACGTTAATTTGAATAAGGCAAATTTTGAAAAAACCGATTTGCGCTATACTGTCTTTGATAACTCTTCTCTTATTGGCACCAACTTATCAAATTCTAATTTAGAAGGTTCTAGCTTTTTAAACTCTGATCCAAAAAGCGCCATGTTAAAAAATGCAAAGAAAAATGACCGTAAAAAGTGAGGGCGTATTATTGGTTCTATCCTCCCCTTCTGGAGCTGGAAAAACTACTATATCAGCAAAATTACTTGAGCAATCAACTAATTTAGTTAGGTCTGTTTCTATGACTACACGCAAGCCTCGCCCCGGCGAAATAAATGGAAAAGACTATTTTTTCGTTACCGAAGAAAAATTTCACGAGTTATGCGAAGCTGGTCAGATGCTTGAATACGCCAAAGTTTTTGAGAATTTTTATGGTATACCAAGAGATTTTATAGAGCAAAACCTGAGCAGTGGAATAAGCGTTTTACTAAGCATAGACTGGCAAGGAGCATTTCACTTATTCAAGCTCATGAGAAAAAAAGTTGTGAGTGTTTTTATACTTCCCCCTTCAATGGAAGAGCTTAGGTTGCGTTTGCAAAAGCGTAATAGTGATGATGCAAGCGAAATAGAGCGCAGATTAGCCGAAGCTCAAAAAGAGATAAGCAAACGTGATAAATATGATTATGTAATAATCAATGATGATATTGACAAAAGTGTAGAAGAGATAAGCTCCATACTAAATAAAGAAAGACTTAAAAAACTAAAAGAAAAACCAAGTCTGGAAGACTGATAAAAACATTAATGTATCTGTTCAGCAGAGTGGCAAAATAAGGTAGACGAGAAAAGACAACTATAGGAACAAATGGGTGTCATGCCAGTGCGTGACACTGGCATCCAGTCCTTTTGCACAGTTCCATCAAAAACGTTGTAAAGGATTAACCGCTTTCGTGTTTACCAACTTAGTGCCCAATCTGGATCCCAGTGTCAAGCACTGGGATGACAAGAAAGGGAGCACTGGAATTTTTATTTCAGTATTTGTACATTAGCCATGCATCTGAACAGATACACATTAATTTGCAGCTATAGTTTCTTATCCTATTTTAGCCAGTAGCACGTTTCACACTTTAGCTATATTTATTATTTTTTAAGATTAAATGGTTAAAATAGTAGACAACTGTTCAAGTGAGGTTTAACTATGACGGCAAACTTTCTTACAGAAATTAATTTTCTGCCTTCTTACCTGCCTTTCTATCTGTATTTCAACTACATATAGCTAAAAGTAACTTAGGTTTACCGAAATATGTTTATGGTTAATTATAGGCGATATCTTGAGTTGTCATTCCAGCGCGTGACGCTGGAATCCAGATTTTTTAGACTGGATCCTATGGTCAAGCCATAGGATGACAGAAGCGGTCTTTGTTAGCTATATACAACGTTTGACTTAATTAAAAAAATTGAATCTTAGGCTCTGTGGACAAAAAATATGAAAAGAGAGAAAAAGATGGTAGTTTAGCCTAATAGGTAAAAAATGGAGAAACTACCATATGCAATATTACATCAAAGAGGAAAATTGGAAACAAATTTTAGAGTTCATAAAAAGCGTAAAAGGAATGCACAGCAAAGATGAAAAACGTTTAAGAATATTCATAGAGGCAGTGTGGTACATAGTGCGAAGTGGTTGCCAATGGAGACTTTTACCAAAAACTTATGGTAATTACAGGAGTATACATAAGCGATTTAAAAGATGGTGTGAAAGAGATGTCTGGAAAAAATTGCTTGAATATACTAAACAAGAGCCTGATTTAGAAGTTGCTATAATCGACGGTACGATCATCCGAGCCCATCCATGTTCATCTGGATATACAAAAAACTCCAAGGATCAAGAAGCTTTAGGGAGGAGCAAAGGTGGCTTTACAACTAAAATACATGCGCTTGTCGATGCACTTGGAAATCCACTTAAATTTACTCTGACTCCTGGTCAAAGAAATGAAATTACGCAGGCACAAGTGTTGACCGAAAGTATCTATAACTCTACTGTAGTAGCTGACAAGGGCTATGATAGCAATGCCTTTGTTACAAGTCTTGAAGACAAGGGATGTACAGTAGTTATTCCGCCAAAACGGAATCGAAAAGTGCAAAGGTATTACGATGAGCATATCTACAAAGAACGTCATTTGATTGAGTGTTTTTTTGGTAAAATTAAAAATTTTAGGCGCATTTTTTCCAGATTTGATAAAACTGCTGAGGTTTTTATTGGTTTTCTCAATTTTGTTGGAGCTCTTGTATGGCTTCTCTAAAATTTTGTCCACAGAGCCTAGCTGACAACTTAAATAGCTTTTAATATTGAGGTTTTAGTATGGATATAGATCTAAACGCACTAACTACTAATGCAAAAAAATTAGATGAATACATAGATAAAAATGAAAAGCAAGAGCGGGATAGAAAAGACGAACAATTGTATGGCATTATAGAGAGAAAGGTAAAAAAAGAAGAACACAAGCGTGAAAAACCAAGAGGTCAAGATGGAGCTCTCAAGGAGTGTAAAAGGTTATTCAAGGAAGGTGCTAGCCCTGAAGTATTAACTAAATTAGAAGAATCACTTAGAGAACAAGAAAAATATTATAGGTATTATGTCCAATGCTTCCTTCCAGTGCTAGATAAAGCAATAAAACGATCGAAAAAAATATCAAATGAAACAAAAGAACGAGTAAAGCAAGTAATTTCAGAAATTACTGATAATAGCAAATATTGTTCTAATAGTATTACCCACAACAAAAATGATCGTAGGAATAGTGAAGATAGTGAAGCAGAAAGTGGCTACGGTAGCGATATTGAAGATGATCATAAAGTAGAAATAAGCAACGAAATAACAAATAGCAATGCTCTATTACTAAAAGCGATCAAAAATGGAAATAACAGGAAATTTAAAAAATATCTAAAAGATTGTACGGATATTAATAGTATGAAAGGTGAAAAAGACAACAATATTTTACACCTTATCGTGTCGTTGGAAAAGAAACAGAAATGCAAGTTTCTAGGTACCCTAATAAAAACGGTCACCGAGGAAGATTTAGCACAACTCATTAATAGTAAAAATCAGGAAGAACAAACGCCTCTTCATCAGCTGCTTCAGCATATAAAAGGAAAGAATGAGGATCGATCATGTACAGATAGAAAATTTGAAAAAACTAAAAGGTATGAAACCCTAGAACTATTGCTAAAAAACGGTGCAGATATTACTGTGCAAGATAAAGATGAAAAAAATGCTCTGCACTATATTGCTTCATTCAAAGGAGAACAAAAAGTTACATGTTTGGAATTGATTTTAGGTTTAGTAAAAAATGGAACAATATCTAAAGATAAATTAGGTAAAGCTATAAATGCTAAGAATGGAGAAGGGAACACACCCCTAGAATTGGCATTAAAGAAAAAAGCAGAAAAAAGAAGTATCGAATACCTACCGCAAGGAACAATTTTTGATACAGCAACTGCTTATGACAATACAACAAAATTTTGTACAATGCTGCTAGAAATAGGCGCTGATCCCTGTTCTCTGGAGCTGAAAGATCCAAAATTCCATACTAAAAAGTACTATTTAACTTTACGAGATCTAAAAGATTATTCAGGGACTTCACAGAAAGCACAGGAGAAAGCTAAAGAACTAAAAGAGAAGCTTGAAGAAAAATACCACTGTAAAACTGCTTCAAAAAAATGCAAGTCTGGCATTAAAGAAGCAGGTTCTGGTATAAAAAAAGGAGTATCTGCTGTAGCAGGATTCATAGATCCAGCAAAAAGGACCCGCGAACTGTTAGCAATCACGATAACGATTACTGTTATTGCAATGGTAACATTTGCTTTCTTTCAGGGTCAAATGGCAATTGGAGCAGCCATTCCTATCATAGCTGTTGCTGGAGTTATATGCCTTACTTTAACTTTAGGATTTAGTGGTATTAAGAAACTTTTTGAAAAATCAACCAACAAAGCACAGGACACATTTAACGACAAAAACCGCTCTAATTCAACAACAGAGCAGAATCAAGCTTCGAAGAACCTTGTTAATAATGATCAACAGAATTTAAGAAATGAGACTAAAAATCAAGCAGTACAAGAGTCACCAAATCAACCAGAGCATACAGAAAACCCAGCTACTAAAATGAGCGATGTATCAATACTACGTCAATTCATGAATAAGCTAGATGGGCTGACTAATAAACCCTCTTCTCTGGCGCTATGAAATCAATCTCACCGCTCAGAGTTTTTTCAGCCACTTTTTTATAATCAATTTTTACGTTAATTTGCCCTTTCTTTTCTTCAAGCCACGCTATAGTGTGCTTCATCCAGTTTTTGTCATCACGTTCAGGAAAGTCTTCACGAGCATGGGCACCTCTGCTTTCCTCGCGATTAGCTGCGCATTCCATGGTAATAACCGCTTGTGGGATCATGTTAGCAAGCTCCAGTGCTTCAACTAAATCACTATTCCACATCATACTGCGATCCTCAAGTGAAATATCAGGCATCATTTTTGCTACCTTTTTTATAGCTTTTTTGCCTTCTTCTAAAACTTCAGCAACACGGAAAACTGATGCGTATTTTTGCATAGTGTTCTGCATTTCACTGCGTATTTTTGCTACTTTTAGCCCACCAGAAGCAAATCGCATTTTATTGAATCTATCTACTATCCAGTCTGTGCAGTCTGAATGCAATTTTTTATGTGGTGTACCGGATTTTAGTTTCTCTCTTGCTCTGAGCGCTGCAGCTCTGCCAAAAACCACAAGATCAAGAAGCGAGTTAGAACCAAGTCGATTTGCACCGTGCACAGAGACGCACGCAGCTTCTCCAATTGCAAATAGTCCATCTACCACTTCTTCCTTACCTTGCTTCAGCGTGATCACTTCTCCATGATAATTGGTTGGAATGCCACCCATGTTGTAGTGAACAGTCGGAATGACCGGTATTGGATCTTTAGTGACATCAACTCCAGCAAAAGTTCTTGCGGTTTCGCTGATGCCCGGCAATCTGAGCTTTATTACTTCCGGATCAAGATGCGCTATAGTTAAATACATGTAATCTTTTTTCGGTCCAACTCCCCTTCCCTCTCTAATTTCAATTGTTATTGCACGACTTACCACATCACGGGAAGCTAAATCTTTTGCTTTTGGTGCGTAATGTTTCATAAACTTTTCGCCCTGAGAATTAACGAGGTACCCCCCTTCACCACGGCATCCTTCTGTCATCAAGCACCCTGAGCCATATATTCCTGTTGGATGAAATTGTACAAATTCCATATCTTCAAGCGGTAATCCAGCCCTTACTACCATGCCATTACCATCACCTGTGCAGGTATGCGCACTTGTTGCAGAGAAATAAACACGTCCATATCCACCTGTTGCTAGCACCACTCTATGCGCACGAAATTTATGTAATGTACCGTCGCATAGCGACCAAGCAAGAACTCCGCAGCATGCTCCGGTTTCGCTATCCATAATTAAATCAATCACAAAGTATTCAACAAAAAATTCAGCGTTGAATTTAAGACACTGCTGATATAGAGTGTGAAGGATCGCGTGCCCAGTTTTATCTGCCGCCGCACAAGTGCGTTGAGCTGATTTTCCTTTACCAAAGTGAGTTGTCATTCCACCAAAGGAACGCTGGTATATTTTGCCATCTTCTGTACGAGAAAAAGGTACGCCAAAATTTTCAAGTTCAATAACAGCTTTAGCAGCGTTTTTACACATATATTCTATTGCATCTTGATCACCAAGCCAGTCTGAACCTTTTATTGTGTCATATGCATGCCAGCGCCAATCGTCTTCACCGATATTACCTAAAGCTGCACTAATTCCGCCTTGTGCTGCAACTGTATGACTTCGTGTAGGGAAAATTTTAGAAATGCAGGCAACTGAAAAATTAGTTGCAGCCATCCCAAGCGTTGCTCTGAGCCCTGCTCCACCTGCACCTACTACTACCACATCATACTCATGTTCTATGATCTCATACGCTGACTTATCCATATTTACTTATTTTATCATTACAGGCTTATGATATCACAGAAGTAGAAAAAATCTATACAAGTTTTCTGTAGCTATATCGCTGCGGTATTTCATAATAGATCCCGCTAACACGTAGCGGGGTGACAGCAGTCCTACGTCATACCGCCGCAGTATCTCAGCCACTAACACGTAGCGGGATGACGGTTGTCAGGGTGTCATCCCAGCGCCTCTATGACGTCATCCCAGTGCTTGACACTGGGATCCAGCTTTTTTGTAATTTTATTGAAAATGTTGTATAGTCGTTTGTTTACAATCAATTTTTCTGGATCCCAGTGTCAAGCACTGGGATGACACCCTACTTAGCCGTCATACCGCGATTCATTTGCGGTATCTCATCCGCTAACAAGAGATCCCGCTAACACGTAGCGGGATGACGAGCTTATTGTCATGCCGCCGCGAACCGTCATACCGCCACGAACCGTCATACCGCGATTCATTCGCGGTATCTCTAGATCCCGCTAACAAGCAGCGGGATGACGATTGTCGTTTAGCTATAAATATTTAAGAAATTTACCAAATAAAAAAAAGGCAAAAGAAGCCCTGGTCATTATCTATTTTCAGTATTGGCGTTTTTTAAGTCTTAAACACTGCAATTTAGCTGTTTTTAAATGCAACTAACCTTAGCTATAAATGTTTAAGAAATTTACTAGGCAGAAAAAAAAGGCAAAGAAAACCTAGGCTCTGTGGACAAAATTTTAGAGAAGCCATACAAGAGCTCCAACAAAATTGAGAAAACCAATAAAAACCTCAGCAGTTTTATCAAATCTGGAAAAAATGCGCCTAAAATTTTTAATTTTACCAAAAAAACACTCAATCAAATGACGTTCTTTGTAGATATGCTCATCGTAATACCTTTGCACTTTTCGATTCCGTTTTGGCGGAATAACTACTGTACATCCCTTGTCTTCAAGACTTGTAACAAAGGCATTGCTATCGTAGCCCTTGTCAGCTACTACAGTAGAGTTATAGATACTTTCGGTCAACACTTGTGCCTGCGTAATTTCATTTCTTTGACCAGGAGTCAGAGTAAATTTAAGTGGATTTCCAAGTGCATCGACAAGCGCATGTATTTTAGTTGTAAAGCCACCTTTGCTCCTCCCTAAAGCTTCTTGATCCTTGGAGTTTTTTGTATATCCAGATGAACATGGATGGGCTCGGATGATCGTACCGTCGATTATAGCAACTTCTAAATCAGGCTCTTGTTTAGTATATTCAAGCAATTTTTTCCAGACATCTCTTTCACACCATCTTTTAAATCGCTTATGTATACTCCTGTAATTACCATAAGTTTTTGGTAAAAGTCTCCATTGGCAACCACTTCGCACTATGTACCACACTGCCTCTATGAATATTCTTAAACGTTTTTCATCTTTGCTGTGCATTCCTTTTACGCTTTTTATGAACTCTAAAATTTGTTTCCAATTTTCCTCTTTGATGTAATATTGCATATGGTAGTTTCTCCATTTTTTACCTATTAGGCTAAACTACCATCTTTTTCTCTCTTTTCATATTTTTTGTCCACAGAGCCTAGGCTCTGTGGACAAAATTTTAGAGAAGCCATACAAGAGCTCCAACAAAATTGAGAAAACCAATAAAAACCTCAGCAGTTTTATCAAATCTGGAAAAAATGCGCCTAAAATTTTTAATTTTACCAAAAAAACACTCAATCAAATGACGTTCTTTGTAGATATGCTCATCGTAATACCTTTGCACTTTTCGATTCCGTTTTGGCGGAATAACTACTGTACATCCCTTGTCTTCAAGACTTGTAACAAAGGCATTGCTATCGTAGCCCTTGTCAGCTACTACAGTAGAGTTATAGATACTTTCGGTCAACACTTGTGCCTGCGTAATTTCATTTCATTGACCAGGAGTCAGAGTAAATTTAAGTGGATTTCCAAGTGCATCGACAAGCGCATGTATTTTAGTTGTAAAGCCACCTTTGCTCCTCCCTAAAGCTTCTTGATCCTTGGAGTTTTTTGTATATCCAGATGAACATGGATGGGCTCGGATGATCGTACCGTCGATTATAGCAACTTCTAAATCAGGCTCTTGTTTAGTATATTCAAGCAATTTTTTCCAGACATCTCTTTCACACCATCTTTTAAATCGCTTATGTATACTCCTGTAATTACCATAAGTTTTTGGTAAAAGTCTCCATTAGCAACCACTTCGCACTATGTACCACACTGCCTCTATGAATATTCTTAAACGTTTTTCATCTTTGCTGTGCATTCCTTTTACGCTTTTTATGAACTCTAAAATTTGTTTCCAATTTTCCTCTTTGATGTAATATTGCATATGGTAGTTTCTCCATTTTTTACCTATTAGGCTAAACTACCATCTTTTTCTCTCTTTTCATATTTTTTGTCCACAGAGCCTAGAAAAAGTGAGGTCTGGATGGAAAAAACTTGAAAAACAGAAAAAGTGTCATGGTAGAAGATCAAAACTACCAACTCTGGAAGATAAGTTGTTTTGCGTAATTTTGTACTATCGCACTTACATAACACATAGATTTTTAGGATGCCTATTCAATGTGCACAACGCAAATGTATGTAGGTTACTTAAGAGAATAGAGCCATTACTCGCCAAAAAAGTGACTATAACAAAAGATAGAAGTATGACGCCAGAAAAAATACTGAAGATTTTGGCTGATGTTACAGAACAGCAAATACAGAGGCCAGAAGATAGTAAAAAACGGAAGAAATCATATTCAGGAAAAAAAAGAACCAACACTATGAAAACTGAGATTATTATCGAAGAAGGAGGAAGAATTTTATCAGTGTCAAAGTCATACCGTGGTAGAATTAGTGATTTTCGCATAAGGAAACAAGAAAAATATTTACCACTTGATAGCATAAAACATGCTGATTCTGGATATCAAGGTTGGCAAAAATTGCAAAGCAATGTTATAATTCCATATAAAAAGTATCGTAAAAAGCCATTAACTCCAGAGCAGAAAGAGCATAATAGAAGGTTAGCATCATTTAGAATGAGAGTAGAAAATAAGATCCGAGAGATAAAGATATTTAAGATTATGTCGAATGTTTATCGCAATTTTCAGAAAAAATATAACTTGAGGTTCAATATTATTGCTGGTATTGTAAATCTTAAGCACGCCTTTTAGTTAACCTTGATTTTATTCACCCTCCTTTCCTTTTTTTTATCGCTTGATTCGCAGCAGGTCTATAGATGTTTCCCACAGTTGTACGAATATTGCAATATGGTACATAGTAAACGATGTCATTCCAGTGCTCCCTTTCTTGTCATCCCAGTGCTTGACACTGGGATCCAGCTTCTATGCAACTTAATTAAAAACGTTTGTTTTAGCGTAAGACAACTACCTTTAGCTCATCAGCTCAGTTATAAGCAAAATTTCTGGATTCTAGTTTCAAGCACTGGAATGACATCATCTGTTGTGCAATTTACCTTTAAAAATGAATGTTCGTACAGTTATGTGCTTGGCACTGAAATGGCATCATTTTTTATCTGTTGAAAATGTAAACCGAAAAATAGCGTGGCACTTTGTGCCACGCTTAGTACTGTAAGCTTAATCCAGTAATTAAATTAAGCGAGGTAAAATAGAAGATAATGACACTATATAATGTTCGTTCTTTTATGTCAAGCACTTTTTTGAATTTTTTTGGTGATAATTTTTATCCAGTTATTTTATTATTGTAGTATAATTTCAATGCCAGATACTATCATTATGATCACTATCTAAATTTAAATCGTAATTATCATCAAATTTATATATCCCCTCCATCTCTTCTCTATGCAATTCATGTGAATCACCTAAAGCTTTTTGATTAGAAACGTCAACACAATACTGTAACAGTGCTCTTAATGCTCCAGCACTATCTTGATCTAAATTAAAATTGCTAAAATCAAATTTCTGCATATTCTCCACATGTCCTTCTCTACATAACCTACATATCTTAGCAAAAGCCCTTTCACTTTCTCGACTCCAAGCATTAAGAAAGTAAGGATCTACTACTTTGCTAAATTGTTTCTCTATCTCTTCAAGAGAGCTCTCTGGATTAAGTTCTAATATTACTTTGAAAATCCCACTGCCATGGAATCTATAAAATTTACTAGATAAGCTATCTTTTACAAAATTAACTGCATCATCTATTGTAACACCAGAGCGAGATTCAAATATCATCTCAAATGCTCCATAACAACTATCAATACCAAAATTAATTATTTTTTCCATAAAATCAATTACCTCTTCTAAGGAAATTTGTGGCTTATTCCTCAAGATAACTTCTAAACTCTTGACAAAATTATGCCCATGCTGACCCATAGCATGGGTTTTCCCATTTATTGTATAATGATATAGCTTCTTATTTTCTATTATATGCTTATTGCACTGGTAGATATGTAGCTTATTCAATTTGCCAGAATATTCCTCTATTTCCTTATCTGGTAATTTTGAGCGGAATTCCTTGATTACTTCGCGTATTATTCTATTGATATTGCTCATGCTTATTCCTAATTAATATGTTAGTATTTTTATAAATTAAGTTATTATATTAAAATTCTTTCATGGATTTCAATATTAGCTCCGCACTACTTGTAGTTTTTGTAATGGGTCTGCCAATGACGATATAATCAGCTCCTGAATTTATTGCTTCTTTTGGTGTTGCTGTTCTTTTTTGGTCGTCATGACCTGGATCTATACGAATTCCTGGAGTAATAATTTTCAAGTCTTCACCGCATTCTCGGCGCACTTCTTGAGCTTCTAGTGCAGAACAGACTATTCCATGGAGTCCAATCTTTTTTGCAAGCTTTGCAAGCAAAATTACCTGTGATTTTGCCTCTCTTGCTACTCCAAGCTCGTTTAAATCCTCATTGCTCATACTAGTTAGCACTGTCACTCCAATCAGCTTTATTTTTGTGCCTTGCACTACACTTAGCGCTTCTTCAAGCATTTTTGTTCCACCGCTGATGTGCAGAGTTAACATTTCAACGTTCAGAACTTTTATTACTTCAACTGTTTTAGCTACAGTGTTTGGAATGTCATGCAATTTCAGATCTAAAAAAATTGGTACATTGCATTTTGCAACTTCTTGCACTCCAGAAAGACCTTGAGCAGCAAAAAATTCTAATCCCAGCTTTACCATGCCAACTTTACCACGCAGAGCATTAGCTAGAGAAATAGCCTTATTTAAGTCTTGTGTATCCAGTGCGCATATTATTGGATTCATTATCTTGCATGATTTATCTTATAATAAGACTCATTGTTGTGTTTTGCAAATACTTTCACTCTGATTGAACTGACTGCGTTCATAAGATTCTGTCAATAGTGAATTTGGCAACTTGGTCGGGGTGGATGAGCGACTGACAAATAATGATTCATATCCAAGATCTTCCAGCGAAGAAGAAGGCGTTTCGTCTGGCAAAAGCCGTGCAATTTCTCCTTGTAACGCAGACTTTAATATTTGAATCGTATCTAATATTGCTTTTCCATCATTATTTCTTATTGGTTCTTCTATATTGTCTGTTACGCATCTTATCAACAGTTGCGCAAAATTCACTTGTTTTTCTTTCTCTTTCAAAAAATCTTCTATTTGACTGTCTCGTTCTAAAAGTGAATTTCTTAAACTTTTTACTTCATTATTACAATCTTTTCTTATCCCATCTAACTCAAAAGATTGATTTTTAATTAAACCATTTGCTTCATCTAACTCTTCAAATTTCTCTTTTAATTCTTTAGATAAATTTTTCTTTTCTTTGTTGACCTCTTTAATTTTACATTGTAGCTTATCTAAGTTTGCATGCAGCCTTTCTTGTTCTTCACGTAATTCCTCTACTTCTTTAGAAAGTTTATTTTTTTCCTTATTCAATGCCTCTACTTTTTCACTAAGTTCATGTTTTTTCTCACGTAGTGCCTTTTGTACTTCACGTAACGTTTCTATTCTATCATTCAACCACTTATTCTCTAGGCTCTATGGACAAAAAATATGAAAAGAGAGAAAAAGATGGTAGTTTAGCCTAATAGGTAAAAAATGGAAAAACTACCATATGCAATATTACATCAAAGAGGAAAATTGGAAACAAATTTTAGAGTTCATAAAAAGCGTAAAAGGAATGCACAGCAAAGATGAAAAACGTTTAAGAATATTCATAGAGGCAGTGTGGTACATAGTGCGAAGTGGTTGCCAATGGAGACTTTTACCAAAAACTTATGGTAATTACAGGAGTATACATAAGCGATTTAAAAGATGGTGTGAAAGAGATGTCTGGAAAAAATTGCTTGAATATACTAAACAAGAGCCTGATTTAGAAGTTGCTATAATCGACGGTACGATCATCCGAGCCCATCCATGTTCATCTGGATATACAAAAAACTCCAAGGATCAAGAAGCTTTAGGGAGGAGCAAAGGTGGCTTTACAACTAAAATACATGCGCTTGTCGATGCACTTGGAAATCCACTTAAATTTACTCTGACTCCTGGTCAAAGAAATGAAATTACGCAGGCACAAGTGTTGACCGAAAGTATCTATAACTCTACTGTAGTAGCTGACAAGGGCTACGATAGCAATGCCTTTGTTACAAGTCTTGAAGACAAGGGATGTACAGTAGTTATTCCGCCAAAACGGAATCGAAAAGTGCAAAGGTATTACGATGAGCATATCTACAAAGAACGTCATTTGATTGAGTGTTTTTTTGGTAAAATTAAAAATTTTAGGCGCATTTTTTCCAGATTTGATAAAACTGCTGAGGTTTTTATTGGTTTTCTCAATTTTGTTGGAGCTCTTGTATGGCTTCTCTAAAATTTTGTCCACAGAGCCTAGGCTCTGTGGACAAAAAATATGAAAAGAGAGAAAAAGATGGTAGTTTAGCCTAATAGGTAAAAAATGGAGAAACTACCATATGCAATATTACATCAAAGAGGAAAATTGGAAACAAATTTTAGAGTTCATAAAAAGCGTAAAAGGAATGCACAGCAAAGATGAAAAACGTTTAAGAATATTCATAGAGGCAGTGTGGTACATAGTGCGAAGTGGTTGCCAATGGAGACTTTTACCAAAAACTTATGGTAATTACAGGAGTATACATAAGCGATTTAAAAGATGGTGTGAAAGAGATGTCTGGAAAAAATTGCTTGAATATACTAAACAAGAGCCTGATTTAGAAGTTGCTATAATCGACGGTACGATCATTCGAGCCCATCCATGTTCATCTGGATATACAAAAAACTCCAAGGATCAAGAAGCTTTAGGGAGGAGCAAAGGTGGCTTTACAACTAAAATACATGCGCTTGTCGATGCACTTGGAAATCCACTTAAATTTACTCTGACTCCTGGTCAAAGAAATGAAATTACGCAGGCACAAGTGTTGACCGAAAGTATCTATAACTCTACTGTAGTAGCTGACAAGGGCTACGATAGCAATGCCTTTGTTACAAGTCTTGAAGACAAGGGATGTACAGTAGTTATTCCGCCAAAACGGAATCGAAAAGTGCAAAGGTATTACGATGAGCATATCTACAAAGAACGTCATTTGATTGAGTGTTTTTTTGGTAAAATTAAAAATTTTAGGCGCATTTTTTCCAGATTTGATAAAACTGCTGAGGTTTTTATTGGTTTTCTCAATTTTGTTGGAGCTCTTGTATGGCTTCTCTAAAATTTTGTCCACAGAGCCTAGCAGATATTCAAAAAATATATCAAGCTTCTAAATGTAGATATGGAGCTCCTAAAATTCATGCTGAATTAAAGGCTTTGGGTAAAAGTTGCAACTTAAAAACAGTGCAAAGTATTATGCAGAAAAATGGTATTCAGGCTATATTGAGAAGAAAATTTAAAATTAAGAAACAACAAACGGACAGTAGAGTCGTAGCTCCCAATATATTAGACCAAAACTTTATTGTCGATCAACCAAATAAAGTATGGGATTACTTATATAAAAACCAAAGAAGGATGGCTATATTTGGCAACAATAATCGATCTATATTCACGCATGGTAGTTGGCTGGTCAATGAGCAGTTCAATAAATAAACAATTGGTTATGGACTCTTTATTAATGGCCGTTAACAAGCGTAAACCTGCCAAAAATCTACTATTACATAGTGATCAAGGTTCACAATATACTTCGCAAGGTTATCAATATCTCTTATCCATAAAAAACATAGATGAGTCATAAAGGTTGTTGTTACGACAATTCTGTTGTGGAAAGCTTCTTCAGTTCTCTAAAAAGGGAGTTACCAATAGACACCTCTCGGCACTCTAAACAGCATATCAAAACTGCTATATTTGAATATATAGAAATTTTTTATAACAAACAACGTAGACACTCCACTATTAACTATTGCATTCCTGAGCATTTTGATTCATCATTCTCTTTGTGAAAAACATTCCAAACTTTCTCTCCACTTTTTCTGGGTAAGGTCAATTAACCGACACTATAAACAACATCCTTACAATTATGAGATTGAACCACAACTTGCTCAAGCGTTAAGCTGCTGCGTTTAGCGTCTTTACCGTGGTTTTCCCCAAGAACATTTGTTCTTTCGTGTTTTATTTCTTCAATGAATTTCTTGTTAACGCTTTTAGGGTCAATCTTTTCCTGCGAATATATAAGATTAGTGCAATTTGTTTTTCTATAATAATGTATGCCAAAACCCACAATGAGTAATGCAAGTATACCAGAACCTATAAGTAATGATAATCCTATGTTATTAGTCAAAGGGTTTTGGTAAAATTTTTGTACACCATTAACACCATGTGTTGCAAGTAGCCCTAGAGGAAACGCTATATTTGCAGCAACTACACCAGTAAATAATGCAGTAAATATTGGTCTGTCGTTAATTACTGATTTTATTTTATTAGTTCTAGTAATTACTTTTTCGTCAATGTTAGTGAAGCCTTGTTTAGCTTCCCAAGCATTAAGTACAAAATTTGAATGAGTGTCATTGCTATATTCCAGTCTTACAGATTTTATAGCTTTATCTTTTGGCTGGTGCTCCAACACCTCAGCTAAAATTTTATCCGCATCTTTTTTTTGAATGGAATGTTCTTCAGTATCTATAAATTGCCTTGTTGCAAAAAATATTGGACCAATTGCAAGCAATGCAGCAAGTGCGATAACTGGTATAGTGATATATTTTGGGCTGTTTGTAAAAAATGCAATAAATTTTGCTTTATCTTGTAAATATAATAAAGCTGCAGATGTGCTGAGTATAATAGCATTTGCACCAAAAATTACAAAACTCTTCTGCTGCATGGCATACTTTGCTCTTGGCAAGAATCTGTTTGTTTTTTTATTTTTTAAAATTGCATCGTCATTTATGTTAAATTTACTATTTGTAAGCAAAGACTTTTTAGAGCCATCTGCTGCGCTTGTGTATGATGGTAGTGAGCCAGTTGGAGGTATACTTGAGCTGTTAGTTCTTTGTAAATCTTCTAATATTTCATTATTCCAAGGTGGACTAAATACTGTCTCTTGAGAAGGTGATCTGCTTAGAGTGGGATTTTGACTACCTATTCCACTTTCTAAACTATCTTTTGAAGATGAACTTGCTGGCATTTCTGACAAAGAAACATGAGTTGGCCCATCTTTTATTTTAGAAGGAGGGGATGGTGGTACTATAGTATTAAGATTTAACAAATCTCTGCGTTGTAAAGCTGGATTTTTTGACGGAACTGGTGGTGCTCCATCACAATCTTTCTGTCGATTTATAGATGCATAAGTAGGATCCACTTCCTCATCATCTGATTCTTCATGTGACATTCCCTGCACACGTGGTACTACATTCAGTACACTTGAGATAGCATTTCCTGCTTCTTCAGGCGATGGTGGATCTTTTAGTGTTATCTTGCTATTTTCACCTGTTTGTTCGTAGGAAGTTAATTTTACTGTTGATTTTTCGACTGACCCATGCATATTCACTCCAAAGTTAATTACTATGCTGCATTGATTACGCTATAGTTATTAAGATGTAGTAAATACCAATTTACAGATAATGTATCTGTTTAGCAGAGTGGCAAAATAAGGTAGACGAGAAAAGACAACTATAGGAACAAATGGGTGTCATCCCAGTGCCCAGACACTGGGATCCAGAAAATTTGATTGTGTACTATACAACATTTTCGATCAAAAGCTGGATTCCAGTGTCAAGCACTGGAATGACATCACAGGGGCACTGGAATTTTTGTTTCAATATTTGTAGGCTCTGTGGGCAAAATTTTAGAGAAGCCATACAAGAGCTCCAACAAAATTGAGAAAACCAATAAAAACCTCAGCAGTTTTATCAAATCTGGAAAAAATGCGCCTAAAATTTTTAATTTTACCAAAAAAACACTCAATCAAATGACGTTCTTTGTAGATATGCTCATCGTAATACCTTTGCACTTTTCGATTCCGTTTTGGCGGAATAACTACTGTACATCCCTTGTCTTCAAGACTTGTAACAAAGGCATTGCTATCGTAGCCCTTGTCAGCTACTACAGTAGAGTTATAGATACTTTCGGTCAACACTTGTGCCTGCGTAATTTCATTTCTTTGACCAGGAGTCAGAGTAAATTTAAGTGGATTTCCAAGTGCATCGACAAGCGCATGTATTTTAGTTGTAAAGCCACCTTTGCTCCTCCCTAAAGCTTCTTGATCCTTGGAGTTTTTTGTATATCCAGATGAACATGGATGGGCTCGGATGATCGTACCGTCGATTATAGCAACTTCTAAATCAGGCTCTTGTTTAGTATATTCAAGCAATTTTTTCCAGACATCTCTTTCACACCATCTTTTAAATCGCTTATGTATACTCCTGTAATTACCATAAGTTTTTGGTAAAAGTCTCCATTGGCAACCACTTCGCACTATGTACCACACTGCCTCTATGAATATTCTTAAACGTTTTTCATCTTTGCTGTGCATTCCTTTTACGCTTTTTATGAACTCTAAAATTTGTTTCCAATTTTCCTCTTTGATGTAATATTGCATATGGTAGTTTCTCCATTTTTTACCTATTAGGCTAAACTACCATCTTTTTCTCTCTTTTCATATTTTTTGTCCACAGAGCCTACATTAGCCATGCATCTGAACAGATACATTATTAGTATAGAAATTGTCTATCAAAGATCCTTTCATTCAGAGGGTAATCTTTGTCAAAAAGCAAAGTTATTGTGTTTTCGTGGTCTTTTTGTATTTTTATCTGTGATATATTATGAAACTCCTTGTAATCTGATACTACAAGTGCTGGACGGTTTTTTGTGTCGTTAATGTCAATTTGTACGATTGTATCGTTTGATATTAATGCTCCATTCCAATGCCTTGGGTAATAGCTATTGATAGAAGTGAGTGCAAGTAAATTTGAATTTAGCGGCAAGATTGGGCCTCCGGCAGAGAAGTTGTATGCAGTGCTGCCTGTGGGAGTAGATAATATTACTCCGTCCCCTCTAAATTTTTCTACTTTTAGCTTATCATTAATAGTAATATTCATTTCTACTATTTGGTTCGCTTTTCTAAAAACATATACTTCGTTTACTGCTATGTAATGATATCTCTTGCCACTTGTGTCTGTTGCTTCCATTTTTAGCAAAGTTAACTGAGTTGAAGTTGCATGCTCTATATGATCAATTAAATCTTCACTGCGGCTAAAGCATTTATTCATCAAAAACCCAACATTGCCAGTGTTTATCCCATACACATGCATGTTTTTATTTTCTATGACGTAATTGTGCAAAGTGCGTAGCATAAAGCCATCACCGCCAACAACTATCAATAGATCGATTTCGGACTTATTTTCTTCTGTTATATTGATAAAATTAAGTTTCTTTAATAGTTTAGATACTTCCTGCGATTTTGGTGATGGAGAAGCAACATAGCCTATATTTTTGTATTTATGCATGCTTCAGTAGACTCTCTAAAACTTAAAGAGGAGGAAAATTAGAAAATGCTTCCATATTTATCGTTAAACTTAGCTAATTTGCTAGTTTTACTTGCTAACCCGCTTGTCAAACTTCCAGTCCATGCAGGGTGAGTAAGAGGATCTCTATCAAGTTTTACCCTATCTCCCTCCTTTCCATAAGTGGAACGAGTTTCAAACTCTTGACCGTCTGTCATAACTATAATAATTTTATGATAATTCATTGTTGTTTATAAACTTTTAGTCAGTTAACATTCTAGTGAACTTAATTCACTAAGTCAATCATTATTCTAAAATATTGACAAAAAATAAATAAAATGTTATACTTAATAAGGAATAAGTAATAATTATCATGATTTTCGCTTTCCCTGGTCAGGGCTCTCAGTTTGTAGGAATGGGAAAGAGCTTATATAGTGAGTTTTCCGTTGCAAGACAAGTATTTAATGAAGTAGATAGCATATTGGGTAGAAAGCTGTCTCATTTAATCTTCAACGGTCCTATTGAAGAATTAACCATTACAGAAAACGCTCAGCCAGCTATAATGGCAGTATCAATTGCAATGCTACGTGTTATGGAGCATGTGTTTGGCAAATCTCTTTTCACTGATCACAATGTTAAATATGTTTGTGGGCATTCAGTTGGCGAATATACAGCGCTGTGTGCTGCAGGAGCGTTAACGCTTGAGTCTGCAATCAAGCTGCTGGAAGTTCGCAGCGAAGCAATGCATGAAGCTTCACTGAAATGTAAAGGCGGAATGGTTGCGTTGCTTGGAGCAGAGATAAATGAAGTGGAAGATATATTGAAATCAGTTCAAATTGACGGAATTTGTGAAATTGCAAACGATAACGGTGGCGGACAAGTGGTTATAAGTGGCACTAGAGAAGCTCTTGAAATGTTACCCGATTTATTCAAAAACTCGAGTGTGAGGAAACTAATTAAATTACAGGTTAGTGGGCCTTTTCATTCATCTCTTATGAAACCTGCTGATGAAAAAGTTTTGGAGTTTTTGAAGGGTATTAAAATAACCCGTCCTATAGTTCCTTTGATATCAAATGTTACAGCTAAAGAGGAGAGTGATCCCAAAGTTATAAAAACTTTACTCGCCAAGCAAGTTGTAAGCAGAGTGAAATGGAGAGAAATGGTTTTGTATATGTCAAGCCGTGGCATTAACAAATTTGTTGAAATTGGCTCTAATAAAGTTTTATCTAATTTGGTCAAAAGAATTGACCAATCTATCAGTACAAAAAATATAGATAGTATTGGTGATATTGACAGCTTCTTTAATGAATCATTAGTACTAACAGCGAAAAATTTAAAAGTTGGATTAAGTTAAAACACATCTATTTGATGTCATTCCGGTGCATAACGCTGCCTAGCTGGAATGACAGAGGGTAATGCAAGAAATCAACGAACTGCCTGTCATTTCATCCGGTTTCTTAATTCCAAGTAGCTGTAAAATAGTAGGGGCAATGTCAGATAACCTTCCGTCTCTTAGTTTTAGATTATTGCAAGACACAATAAATGGCACTTTATTTAGAGTGTGTGCTGTATGAGGTGTATTATTTTCTTCATCGAACATACATTCCACATTACCATGGTCTGCAGTGACAATTAACGCGGTGTTGCTTGACTTTTTAACAGCACTCAGCACTTTTGCAAGACAATCATCTACAGCTAGCACAGCTTTCTCGGCTGCTTTTATATTACCTGTATGCCCTACCATATCAGGATTAGCGTAATTTACAACTATCAGTGCGAATTCTTGGGAGTGAATTTTTTCTACAAGCTTTTCTGTGAGCTCGAAGGCTGACATTTCGGGCTGCAAATCGTAAGTTTGAACTTTTGGTGAGGGAATGAGAATTCTTTCTTCACCAGAGAAAGGTTCTTCTTTTCCACAATTGAAAAAGAAAGTCACATGAGCGTATTTCTCGGTTTCGGCGATACGTAATTGTCGTAATTTATTGTCTTCTATTGTTTGTCCTAGAGTATCAGCGAAAGAAGTAGGAGGAAAAATATAAGAAATTTTGAGATCTTCTTTGTACTTCATCATACTTAAAATTGAAGAGAATTTTGCTACCTTAGCGTAATCTGTTTTGCCAAGCAAAATACTTGCTAATTGTATCATTCGATCAGCACGAAAGTTAGCCAACAGCACTCCATCTTCTGGTTTTATACCTTGATAGTCACCTATTACTGCGGGCCTAATAAACTCATCAGTTATGTTATTTTGATAATTTTCATCAATCAACGATACTGTATTATCATGACAAGGTGCCTTTGCAAATGCGATAGCCTCATAAGCTTCGATTGTTCTCTTCCACCTGTTGTCACGGTCCATAGCATAGTAACGCCCAGAAACAGTAGCAATTCTTGTGTCATTTCCCTTTATACTCTTTGTAAATTCTTGAATGCATTTTTTTCCTGAATTTGGCAATGTGTCTCTGCCATCTAAAAATGCATGTATCACCACTTTTATTCCATGCTGTGATATTTTATTTGCTAAAGTTGAAATATGCTTTTGATGCGAATGAACACCACCATCGGACACCAATCCCATTATATGGCATACTCCGTTCTTACTTTTTAGATCATTAATAAAACTTTGTAGATTTACATTGTTTTCTATTGTTCCAATCTCTTGATTAATGCGCTGAAGGCTTTGTATTACCACTCTACCACTGCCAATATTCATATGGCCAACTTCTGAGTTACCTATTTGACCACCAGGTAACCCCACATCAGTTCCACAGGCGGATAAACTGCATTTTGGATAATTAGAGCTAATATATTGCCAACAGGGTGGATTTGCGTTGCTAATAGCATTGTATTTACTGTTTTCTACTCCATTTCCCCAGCCATCTAGTATACATAAAACGACTGATTTAATGCCCATATAAAATCAACACTAAAATTCAACAGAGAAGAGCTCCCCGGGCCGGATTCGAACCAGCGACCAATTGGTTAACAGCCAACTGCTCTACCACTGAGCTACCGAGGAATAAACTGGTTTCAATTTATCATATTGAGCGCTGATTGTAAACGGTTTTTGTATACAATTATGATCAAAGCAATGTTAAATGCGCGAAAAAGTGTACATTGACATGAGATACAAGCCTAATGAAAAAAGCTACGAATGCCGGTGAAAAACATGGCAATTTTATTTTCATTTGCAGCTTTTATCACATCTTGATCTTTCAGCGAGCCGCCGGGCTGAATTATAGCTGTAATTCCATGTTTTGCACTTTCTACTATGCTATCTGGGAATGGAAAAAATGCATCTGAAGCAAGCACTGCTTCTTTACACTTTTCACCCGCCTTTTTCACTGCAATGTTCACGCTATCTATTCTGCTCGTTTGCCCTGCACCGATACCGACAGCACAACCGTCTTTTGCTATAACTATTGCATTAGATTTCACATGTTTACATATTTTCCAAGCAAAAATAAGATCTTCTTTTTCTTTTTCCGTTGCAGCGTGTTCTGTTACTTGCCTCATTTCTTCTGCTTGTATTGTATGGTTATTATTTTCTTGCACCAAAAACCCGCCAACAACGTTTTTAATTTGGTATTTCACATTTTGTTGGAAAGATTTATGAATAATCACTCTTAAATTTTTCTTTCTTTGTAAAATTTTTAGTGCCTCATTGTTTACCGATGGTGCTATCACTACTTCCAAAAATATCTCGTTTAATTTTTCTGCTAGCTTTAAATCTATCTCCCGATTTAAGGCAACTATACCACCAAAACTGCTTACTTCATCACACGATAGAGCTTTTTTATATGCCTCCAAAGCATTATCACCAACAGCAGCGCCACACGGGTTATTGTGCTTGATTATCACTGCTGCAGGTTCTTCAAATTCAGAAATTATGTTAAGTGCGGACTCTATATCTACTATATTATTATAACTCAACTCTTTCCCATGTATTTTTTCCAGCGGATATTTGGTGAATTGATTGCTATAAAATGCAGCTTTTTGATGAGGATTTTCACCATACCTGAGTTCTTGTACTTTATGTCCATATAGTGCAAAAAACTCTGGTAATTCATTATTCTTACTCTGGGATAAAAACCAACTGTGAATATTAGAATCATAGTGTGCAGTGAGAGCAAATGCTTTGGTTGCTAAGTGTTTTCTATATTCCAATGGTGTTTCATTGTTATTTTTTATCATCTCAGCTTTTAGTGCTTCATAGTCTTGAATGCTAGAAATAACTGAAGTAAAACGAAAATTTTTTGCTGCAGCTCTAATTAACGCCACTCCTCCGATATCAATTTGTTCTATAATTTGCTCTTCATTTGAGCCGCTACTTACTGTCTCCCAAAATGGGTATAGGTTAGTTATAAGCAGGTCTATTGGCTCAATTTCTAGATCTTGCACTTCTTTTTTGTGCTTTTCTCGATCATAAAGTATTCCTCCATGAATTTTAGGGTGTAAAGTTTTTACTCTACCACCTAGTATCTCTGGAAATTGTGTGTAATCTGAGACCTCTTGTGTTTTTATTCCGGCATCAGATAGTGCTTTATAAGTATTTCCCGTTGAAAGCATTTCTATTTGTTGCTGCATTAAAAACGATGCAAGATCAATTATATTCGTTTTATCGTATACTGATATTAAAGCTCTTTTTATTTTCATTTTTATATGGAAAGTTTTTTAAGATTATATCTAAGAAAAGAAAATTTGTCTATATATAGCTACTACGTCATACCGCCGCGGTATCCACAACTGTACGAACATTGTGATACAAGAGACCAAGAAAGATGTCACCCAGTCTGGGATCCAGAAAACTTCACTTTAAATGAGCACACCAGGTGGCTGTACAATAGAAACTGGATTCCAGACTGGAATGACACCATCTACTACTCAAATTACCTGCAAATTGCAATGTTCGTACACCAAAACGCGGTATCTTGTTGTAGATTCCGCTAACAAGCAGCGGAATACCAAATTGTAGAAGTTGCTTTAGCCCTCCTAACCTTTCCTTCAAAGCAGTCTATTCTATAAATTTTTTTACCATGCTTGATTTCAAACCACGAATAAAATCTTCAATACTACAAGGATTTCTTCCTTCCATTTGTACAACTTTAGGAATTAAAATGCCACCTTTTAAACTTATGTGCATATTATCGTTAACAATCTCACCTTGTTCTGAAGCGAAAGCTTCAAAGTCAGCATCAAGTATCCTGATACGTTTATTCTCTATCTTGATAAACGCTTTTGGGTAAAACGCTTTAACCTTTCTATAAGCAACTTCACAGGCATCACTTGCATAAATTTTATAGTCTTCCACTTTGTCAGCGTAACATGCATCGTTATCGTTCTGTTTTAAGGGAAGCTGTTTTTCAATTTCGTTTAGCACTTTCAGCAGTAAATCACTGCCTAGCTTAGATAATTTATCATGCAATGTCTTGTAATTATCGTTCTTTTCGATAAGAAATTTTTCCTGTTTTAAAATAGGGCCGGAATCTAATCCTTCATCCAATTGCATAATGCTAACCCCGGTTTCTTGATCTCCTGCTAAAATTGTGTGCTGTATCGGGGCTGCACCACGCCACCTTGGTAGTAATGAAGGATGAATATTAATACAACCATATTTTGGAATATTCAAAATTTCTCTTGGAAGTATCAATCCATACGCGGCAACAACCGCAACGTCTGGCTTGAAATTTCTAAATTTTTCTTGCTCTGCCGAGAACTTTAGAGAGATAGGAGTACATACCTCTATGTTACTTTCTTCAGCGATAACATGTACTGGAGATTTCATTGGCTTCTGTCCACGCCCCGAAGGTTTTGGAGCCTTGGTGTATACTGCCACCACTTCGCTCTTTGATTTCAGTAACAAGCTCAGAGAATTAACAGCAAATCCTGGTGATCCCATGAAAATAATTCTCATGGTGTTTTTGCTTTAAGAATTCTCCGCTAATTTACCACTTACAGTTTCTACTAATTTGGCAAAATCATCCTTATAACTAACTGCCATCTCAGCAAGAATTTTTCTATTTAAATCAATGCCGGCAAGTGTAAGACCATGCATAAACCTACCATAAGTAAGCCCATGCTCTCTTGCTGCTGCATTAATACGTATTATCCATAAGCTACGGAAATCACGTTTACGGGTTCTTCTGTCTCTGTAAGCATATTGCAGTGCTTTTTCAACTCTCTGTAATGCAATTCTATAACAGCTTTTTGCACGTCCTCTATAACCCTTTGCTAGTTTCAATATTTTTTTATGACGAGCGTGAGTAGTGACTCCACGTTTTACCCGAGCCATTTTATTTTACCTCCATTTTGTTAAATACCGTAAGGCATATGAAGCTTAACTATACGCGAGTCAGATTTACCAAGAATCGTTGTACCGCGCTGATTACGAATATTAGATTTACTTCTCTTTACCATGCCATGCCTTTTGCCTGACTGAGTAGAAATAACTTTACCCTTAGCTGTAAGGTGAAAGCGCTTTTTCACAGAAGATTTGGTTTTTAATTTTATTTTCTTCATATTCCAAATAAATTTACAAGCACTACTATTGAGTTCTTTAATAGTAATTAAGCATTAGTATAAATAATTTTATTAAAGAATCAAATTAAAATTGTATATTAAAGGAGTTTAAAAGTAATTACGCCCAATATGTGTGTTATACCTTCTTTATTCCCAAGTGGCAACAATACTTGCCTCATTTTAACACTTTCACTTTCTTCCTCTTCATTGATCGGGCATTTACTCTCTATTACAGTATCAAGTTTATCAATAACTGCATCTATTTTATATAGTCGCAAAAATGGTGCATCAATTGCATACTTATTATCAATGCGCGTCTTTTTCTCAAAACCATAGAATTCAACAGCCTTTTCTCCTGCATTTTCACAAATATAACCTTGATCCTTGACTTCAATGACAAAACAATGCTGCCATGATTCCATTATTTCTGCAGTGTCTATTTCATGCCTTTCTGGCCAATCTCTGTCTGATCCTTTTATGTCATTCCAGTGTTGAGTCACCACATTTGCTATTCTTTTTTCTTTGCCTACATAAATTTCCATTCCAATTTCCACATATAAAACACAGATATGAGGTAAATTTATCGTGAATATATTGATTTTTTCTTACCACAAGGTGCATGTCACTAGGCTCTGTGGACAAAATTTTAGAGAAGCCATACAAGAGCTCCAACAAAATTGAGAAAACCAATAAAAACCTCAGCAGTTTTATCAAATCTGGAAAAAATGCGCCTAAAATTTTTAATTTTACCAAAAAAACACTCAATCAAATGACGTTCTTTGTAGATATGCTCATCGTAATACCTTTGCACTTTTCGATTCCGTTTTGGCGGAATAACTACTGTACATCCCTTGTCTTCAAGACTTGTAACAAAGGCATTGCTATCATAGCCCTTGTCAGCTACTACAGTAGAGTTATAGATACTTTCGGTCAACACTTGTGCCTGCGTAATTTCATTTCTTTGACCAGGAGTCAGAGTAAATTTAAGTGGATTTCCAAGTGCATCGACAAGCGCATGTATTTTAGTTGTAAAGCCACCTTTGCTCCTCCCTAAAGCTTCTTGATCCTTGGAGTTTTTTGTATATCCAGATGAACATGGATGGGCTCGGATGATCGTACCGTCGATTATAGCAACTTCTAAATCAGGCTCTTGTTTAGTATATTCAAGCAATTTTTTCCAGACATCTCTTTCACACCATCTTTTAAATCGCTTATGTATACTCCTGTAATTACCATAAGTTTTTGGTAAAAGTCTCCATTGGCAACCACTTCGCACTATGTACCACACTGCCTCTATGAATATTCTTAAACGTTTTTCATCTTTGCTGTGCATTCCTTTTACGCTTTTTATGAACTCTAAAATTTGTTTCCAATTTTCCTCTTTGATGTAATATTGCATATGGTAGTTTCTCCATTTTTTACCTATTAGGCTAAACTACCATCTTTTTCTCTCTTTTCATATTTTTTGTCCACAGAGCCTAGTTATTCACTATCCATTTTTTAAGTTGGCGTTTTTTAATGTTTTAAATAGCGCATTTCAGCTTATATTAGGTAAAAACCTAGAAATTTTATAAAGACATAAGGTGCACATAGTGCAAAAAATTAAGCATGATTTACGCCAAATACATTAAGTTTTTTGTCATTAATCCACTGCAGAGATTGCGAAGATAAATAAATAGCTTCAGTGTTATAATAAGGGGGCTGGCGAAGCTTGTCAAGGAAGTTTTTATGATTTATCTAACGAACTTTACACTTGCTAAAGTTGTACCATCTTGGTAACTTTAACTGAAAGAAGTTATTTTTTATCCAATATGAAAAAAGCCTTTATATTCACACCCTTAATAGCAATTATATTGATAGTTATTACTTATTTATACAGAAACGACGGAACTAATGACTCACAAGTGGTAAATGTTTATTCATCGCGCAAAGAAGAATTAGTACGTACTTTGTTTGATGAATTCACGAAAAATACAGGCATTAAAGTACGTTACATCATTGATGATTATTCTCAGCTACTTTCACGAATAGAAAACGGTGGTGAAGCTGACTTATTTTTGACTGCTGATGCAATCAACTTAATTCTAGCAAAAAAAAGAGGCCTTTTATCTCAAGTAGATTCAGAGGTTTTAAAAAGTGTTATACCTGCAAGATTTAGAGACAGTGAAGATTATTGGTTTGGTCTTACAAAAAGAGCTAGGATATTGGTTTACAATAAAGAGTCAGTAGACCCTAAGGACTTAAGTACTTATGAAGATTTAGCAAATGAAAAATGGAAAGGAAAAATATTAGTGCGTTCTTCTACAAGTCCATATAACAGATCGTTAATTGCTTTTATGATTGCAAATAATGGTTTTGAAAAGACGAAAGAATGGGTAAGCGGAATTGTGAGCAATATGGCAAGAAAACCAAGTGGTGGTGATACTGATCAAATTTACGCCGTAGCAGCCGGTGAGGGAGATGTTGCAATAGTAAACAGCTACTACTTTGCGAGAATTCTTTCATCAGAAAATAAAAAGAATGTTGCAGACAAGCTAGGGGCTTTTTTTCCTAATCGCAACGATCACGGTGTAATGGTAAACATCAGTGGTGCAGCAGTAACAAAAAACGCAAAAAACAGGGAAAATGCTATAGTCTTATTGGAATTTTTAGTAAGCAAGCAGGCTCAAGAGTTATACGCTAAAAAAAACCAAGAATATCCTATTATTGAAGGCGTTGAAACTTCCGATATACTAAAATCTTGGGGAAATTATTCACAAAGTGATTTGCCTCTAAGTGAACTTGAGAAGCATCTTTTTGAGGCTGTTATGATAGCGGATGAGTGTAAGTGGAAGTAATCCCCAGCGCCACTAAACATTGGGATGAAAGATTTATGCTAATATACCTTACTCTTGACTCGCTGAACTTTTTCTTCCTTCTAACTTAATTTTGACTTTACTATCTTTTTCCGTTCTTTCACCAAAACAATTGCTGCACAAGAAGTCTATTGAAAAAAGGTAATAAGAAAGTAGAATAGGTTCAAGTAGTTGAAAAGGAAACTATGAACAAGAGAAGGAATTTGTTAAACATCTCAGACCTTACAGTCGATGATGTAGAAAATATAACTAAGTTGGCCAACCAGTACCTTAAAAAAGAAGTTGCAAATAGTCATATCTTGGAAAATAAGACAGTAATAAATTTATTCTTTGAAGATTCAACGCGTACACTTGCGTCTTTTGAAATAGCAGCAAAAAGCCTTGGAGCAAATGTTGTAACTTTGCCAATAAGATCTTCTTCTATTAACAAGGGAGAAGATCTGAAAGACATGATCAAAACATTAAATGCAATGAATCCTGATTACATAATAATCAGGCATAAAAGTAGTGGTATCATTAATACACTGGCAAAGTATGTTAACTGCTCGCTAATCAATGCAGGCGATGGAAGTAGTGAACATCCAACTCAAGCTCTTGCAGACTATCTTGTAATCAGCAATCACAAAAAGCAAATAAAGGACCTCAAAGTTGTGATATGTGGAGATATTCTGCACAGTAGAGTTGCAAGATCAAATATAAGATTGCTAAAAATGTTTGGAGCAGAGATAAACTTGGTCGCACCACCAACTTTGATTTGTAAGCATTTTCCTGAAGTAGATTCAGTCCATTATTCATTAATTGAAGGTATAAAGGATGCTGACGTAATTATGCTTTTGAGATTGCAGAAAGAGCGCATGAATAATAGTTCTTCAGAGAAAGAATATTTTTATTTGTATGGACTTGATTCACAAAAGCTATCATACGCAAAACCAGATGCGATTGTTATGCACCCAGGGCCAATAAACAGAGGGATTGAGATTAGTAGTGATGTAGCAGATTGTGTTATTTTACAGCAAGTAGAATTCGGATTGGCAATACGTAAGGCAGTGCTGCACTATTATAGATATTAAAAAATGCTACACAACTAATACGAAAGAAGGGTTTTTTCATGAAATGACGAGAATGGCCACTAAGATGTTAAGGCTGAGGATATGATGTGGAATTTTTTACGAAAGCCTGAAGTCAACCAACAACCTTGCAGAACGGCAAATTAGACGGCTATCGTAAAAACAGCTTTTTCACCTGGTCAGAATGTGGGGAAAGGTTCGTGAAAAGAATGTTGTCGATATTTTTGACATCACGTCTCAATGGCCAAAATCCCTTCCAAAAGTTACGACTGCTTAGGCTCTGTGGACAAAATTTTAGAGAAGCCATACAAGAGCTCCAACAAAATTGAGAAAACCAATAAAAACCTCAGCAGTTTTATCAAATCTGGAAAAAATGCGCCTAAAATTTTTAATTTTACCAAAAAAACACTCAATCAAATGACGTTCTTTGTAGATATGCTCATCGTAATACCTTTGCACTTTTCGATTCCGTTTTGGCGGAATAACTACTGTACATCCCTTGTCTTCAAGACTTGTAACAAAGGCATTGCTATCGTAGCCCTTGTCAGCTACTACAGTAGAGTTATAGATACTTTCGGTCAACACTTGTGCCTGCGTAATTTCATTTCTTTGACCAGGAGTCAGAGTAAATTTAAGTGGATTTCCAAGTGCATCGACAAGCGCATGTATTTTAGTTGTAAAGCCACCTTTGCTCCTCTCTAAAGCTTCTTGATCCTTGGAGTTTTTTGTATATCCAGATGAACATGGATGGGCTCGGATGATCGTACCGTCGATTATAGCAACTTCTAAATCAGGCTCTTGTTTAGTATATTCAAGCAATTTTTTCCAGACATCTCTTTCACACCATCTTTTAAATCGCTTATGTATACTCCTGTAATTACCATAAGTTTTTGGTAAAAGTCTCCATTGGCAACCACTTCGCACTATGTACCACACTGCCTCTATGAATATTCTTAAACGTTTTTCATCTTTGCTATGCATTCCTTTTACGCTTTTTATGAACTCTAAAATTTGTTTCCAATTTTCCTCTTTGATGTAATATTGCATATGGTAGTTTCTCCATTTTTTACCTATTAGGCTAAACTACCATCTTTTTCTCTCTTTTCATATTTTTTGTCCACAGAGCCTAGGGTGTCATCCCAGTGCGTGACACTGGGATCCAGAAGACTTAATTTCAACCAAGTGGCTGCATAATAAAGGCTGGATTCCAGTGTCACGCACTGGGATGACACCATTCTTTTTCCTGGATCCAAGTAGTCAGGGCACTGGGATGACAGCTACCCTGACAATCGTCATCCCGCTGCTTGTTAGCGGATACCGCGGCGGTATGACGTAGAAGTTATACTTTTATGCTTACCAACTTAATAAAATTCCTGGATTCCAGTGTCAGCTACTTTCATGACACCAACAGTTGATATTGGTTTGTTGCTTTGCTAGCCAACTACTAGCTATGCCTCAAGTTTCCTATTCAAAATTTTCAATATCAAATCCAATTCATTTGGATTATCATACCGTATCATAACTTTACCCTTAGAATTGTTGTCATTAATTTTGATCTTTAAACCAAGTTGAGAAGATATAGCGCCTTCTATTACCGTCATATCTTGATTTCTAGTATATTTCTGTTCTTTTTGGTTGTTGCCTTGATGCAAATCTTTTATCAATTTTTCAGTTTGTCTAACGCTTAAGCCTTGAGAAACTATTTTTTCTGCAATATCTTCCGCATTTTCAACATTAATCAACGCTCTTGCATGACCCATAGACAACTTTTTTTCGTTGATAATTGTTTTCACCCTACAGGAAAGTGACAACATCCGAATCATATTGGTTATGTGGCTGCGGCTTTTGCCTATAGCTGAAGCTAATTCTTCATGTGTATAGGAAAACTCATCTATCAGTCTCTTATACGCTTCACCTTCTTCTATTGGATTAATATCTTGCCTTTGTATGTTTTCAATAATGGATACTTCCAAGCATTCCTTGTCGCTCAGATCTTTTATGATAACGGGTGCACTATCAAGATTTGCAATCTTGCTTGCTCGCCAACGACGTTCCCCAGCTATTATTTCGTAACCATCATCATTTGAATCTTTGCGTACCACGATAGGCTGTATAATGCCACTTTTCTTTATCGAATTTGCAAGCTCTCTTAATGATTCCTCGTCAAAATGTTTCCTCGGTTGAAATTTGCTTGGGTGCAGTAATGAAATAGGCAAATACTCTTGTCGATCTTCTTTATTATCATAATTATCGCCTATGAGACCGGCAAGACCTCTGCCTAAGCGTCTATCATCCTTCATACTACGCCCTCGCTCACTAGCTTCTTCTCCTTACAACTGCTCGCGTGCTTTTTTAAAATTTCCCTTGCCAAACTTATATATGCTTGTGCACCAGGACACTTAAGATCATACACAATAGCGGGTTTTCCATGAGAAGGCGCTTCTGATAACCGTACGTTACGTGGAATAACAGTCTCATACAATGGGATGATAGTTTTGTATACTTTATCATTTAAATACTGGCAAATATCGTTTTTAATCTGTTCACTGAGTTTGTTACGCCTATCATACATTGTTAACACTATCCCTTCTATTGCCAAAAAAGGGTTTAGGTTATTCCTTTTTATCAGCTCTACAGTTTTAACTAAATGGCTTAATCCTTCCAGAGCAAAAAATTCACACTGAAGAGGAACAATAATAGAATTAGCAGCAGTCAAGGCATTAATGGTTAGAAGCCCAAGTGATGGAGGGCAATCGATGATTATATACTCATAATTATCGCGTATCTTCTCCAATGCGCTTTTTAGTACGAATTTTCCTCGCTCAAGTTGCGATAATTCAATTTCTGCAGCTGACAAATCAACTACTGACGAAATTAGCGATAAATTCGGAATTTCCTTTATATTGAAAATTGCCGATTCTATCAATTTATTTTCGCTGCTTAGTAGTATTTTGTATATGTTTTTTTCTTCCCTACTACGATAAGAAATCCCGAGTCCGGTGCTAGCATTTCCTTGAGGATCAAGATCTACCAATAAAGTGCTTTTTCCCACAGCAGCAAAGGCTGTCGACAAATTTATACTAGTTGTGGTTTTGCCAACTCCACCCTTTTGATTTACTATTGCAATAATCTTGCTCACGCCTTTTATCTTATGTATAAAATAATTCTATTGTATATATGCAAGAAACTTTTGCATTAGAAAATTTTTTTGTTGCTAATCACACTAAAATTAGACTGTCTTTTTTGCTTTGTGTAACACACTTTGAACCTTGTTTCCTAATTCATTCAGAGTGAATGGTTTTGGCAAAAAGTGAAAATCTTCTATATTGATGTCATCACTCTTTAAAAAAGCATCTTCTGCATACCCAGAAATAAAAATAACGTTGATATTTGGCCTATGGATCAATGCTTCTTTAACTATTTCTGGGCCGCTCACCTCTGGCATGATTACATCAGTGATTATAAGATCTATATGTTGACTTTTTTTACTGATTATTTCTAGCGCCTCGCTGCCTATGCTTGCTTCTATTACATCAAATCCTTTTCTTTTGAGTGCTTTAGAGATGAATTCCCTTACTGAATCTTCATCTTCGATTAATAAAATTATACCATTACCTTTAATTTCACTTACTACCGGTTTTTCTGTTTCTTCACTATCTTCCTCTCTATCATTTTCATCTGATATGTAAACCATGGGCAAAAATATGCTAAATTTAGTTCCATGATTTACTTTGCTAGCAACATAGATGTATCCTTCAGTTTGTTTAATAATGCCATATACAGTAGAGAGGCCAAGACCTGTACCAGAGGTAATATCTTTGGTAGAAAAAAATGGATCAAAGATCTTTTCAGTTGTATCACTCGTCATTCCACATCCAGTATCAATTACTTCAATCACAACATAATTTCCATGTTCAATCGCTTCCTTGTCTGGAGAAAACATATCCTGAGGTGTAGAATTTAATGAGTCAATCTTTTGATTAAAGGTTCGTATAGTTAATTCCCCGCCCTTTTCCATAGCAGCACTAGCATTGACTGCTAAGTTAAGTATAACTTGCTCTAATTGCCCTTGATCAGCCCTAACAGCACCCAAGTCTCTACCATAATAAATGTTAAATTTTATATTTTCACCTATTAATCTTTTTATCATTTCATAAAGATTAGCTATAGTTCTATTTACATCAATAATTTTTGGCTGCAAGGTCTGTCTTCTTGAAAAAGCAAGCAATTGTCTTACTAAATTTGATCCACGCTTTGCATTTTGCTGTATCTGTATTATATCTCCAAAAGATGGATCACCAGCTGAATGCTGGAGTAAAAGCAAATCGCAAAATCCTATTATCCCAGTCAATATATTGTTGAAATCATGCGCAATACCACCTGCTAACTGCCCTATAGCTTGCATCTTTTGATAATGCTCAAGCTTTATCTCTAGGTTTTTGTGTTCAGTATTATCAATAAAATAACAAATTATGAATATCATTTTATTATGAAGAAACTTATTGAAATATATTTTTATGTTATTACCGCCGTTGAGCTGCACATCAAAGTACGCATTATTTATTCTATTACTCGAAAAATATTCACGTATTTTCACATGATAACTATCCAATATCAATGTAAAGATTGAATTATTATCTGACCCTGCAAGCTTTATTAGTGCCGTATTTTTCTTTACAAAGTTGCCGTTTATGTCACATTGTGCAATAGCAATTGATGAATTTACAAAACAAGGGTGTAATTGATAATCAACAATATTTGATTCGGTTGGTGTTATAAAGCCATATATATAGCTATGGTTGTATTTATCACAAAATATAGCAGTGCTCATATAAGCCTTGAATGGAATACCACTTATAGTAAAAAACAAAATTTCATTATCGGTTGTTGTATTGTTATATTTAGATTGAGATATAAAATCACTGATTGAGCTACCTTTTTCCAGTTTTTTCAGTTCAAATATGTCTAAAAATCTTTTATTTACAGATAAAATCACCCCTTTGGCATTTGCGATGTAAGTTCCTATACTGTGTTTTTCTATTAACTCTTCATATACCTGCTCCTTGTTTATCTGTGTTGCTTTTAACACAAAATACCCATCAGGCCTTGCTATTGGCACTAATGATAAATTTAAAATCTTATTACTATTTATAGCAATTTGGGGATTATCTGGTATCGGCTCAAAGAGCAAAAGAAAGTTAGATACTCTATTCTTCTTGTTTAAGGAAATGCATACCTGTACAGAAGAGTTATTTTTTAGTGCATGATAGAGTACTTTTTTGTCTGCTTCTGAAACATCTCCTATTTCAAGAATCTTGCCTAACGTAATGTCATCATCTATATGATCTTTAAACCTTTCGTAGAACCTTGCATCAGCATAAATAACACCCTCATCTTTATGTAAAATAAGGCAAAATTCTGTATTATGATTTAGTGCATTTGCAAATATTGCATTTTGAAATTCTATAGTATTAAGTAGGTATCTGTAGCGTTTTACATTATACATCATAAAGAGAGTTGTTAGAATGCTAACTAATAAATTAATCTCTATATTAATATGCTGACTATATATATCAAAAAAGTAGAGTATCGATATTGCTACTGGAGGTAAGAGCATAATAACTGCCATCACAACAATTGACATTCCATAATTTCTTAGTATGAAGTCAACCCTGTTCTCTTTTTTGTTATCTATGTATCTCTTATTCATTATTGTTACTTGGCATTGTTGTACATACGAAAATGTTCTATTATATTGATTTAATTATTATAGATTTATTAACGTCTTTGATAGATAATTATCATCCAAATCTAATTAAGTTCCTTAAATATCAGATATAACAATGTTAATAAGCTAGCAAGAGGATATTATGGAAAAACAGAAAACACAAGCATTTAAATGGTTTTGTGCACTAAGAGATAAGATCATAGAATCTTTCTTATTAATTGAAAAACAATCATCCGCAGAGCCAAAGATCGAAAAGAGAAAGTGGGATCGCCCAGGTGGTGGAGGTGGTGAATCTACAATTATTTTTGGTAATGTTTTTGAAAAAGTTGGAGTAAACGTTTCAAAAGTACACGGAAAATTTGCAGATTCAGCCATTAATGAAATTCCTGGTGCAAGTGAAAGTAACGGAGAGTTTTGGGCAAGCGGTATATCTTTAGTGTCTCATATGCAATCGCCCCTTATCCCTGCAGCACATATGAACACAAGGCTGATATATACTTCAAAACAATGGTTTGGTGGAGGAATGGATTTTACGCCAATATATAAAAATGAAGAAGATTGCAAGTATATCCATGAATCAATCAAAATGACATGTGATAGATTTGACACCGGATATTATCCAAAATTTAAAGAGCAATGTGACAACTATTTTTTCTTACAACACAGAAAAGAGCCGCGTGGTATTGGTGGCATTTTCTATGATAATCTGAGTTCTGGCAACTGGGAAAACGATTTTGAGTTCACAAAAGCAGTAGGTGAAGCCTTTTTGGAAATTTATTTGCACATCATACGTAAACATATACAAAAATCTTGGACAAAAGAACAACGAGAAAATCAATTAATAAAACGTGGCAGATATGTAGAATTCAACCTGTTATACGATCGTGGCACAAGGTTTGGTTTAATGACTGACGGCAATCCAGATGCAATTATGATGTCAATGCCACCACTTGTTAAGTGGTTATAGAGAGCTGCTATTAGTAAAAAATAAATCATCATAGTTTAAAATTGTACCATGGTAGTGAGCTTTTATATAGGGGTATAATCATGGGTATAATAGATAATTTTTTAATTAAATCTGTCAAAAACAATGACATAAAAGGTGTTAAACTGACTCTAATTCTCTATAGACCTGCTGCAAAAGGTGATTGAAAAAATGATGTGAGAGGGGTAGAAGAAGAATAAGCAGATCAAGTAAGGAAAAAAAATGAGCTTTAGTTACTATAATATGAAAAAACACCCAAGAAACTTTCGTAATATAACAGGTTTAAGTATAGAGGAGTTCGAAAAAGTAGTAGAAAAAGTGAGGTCTGGATGGAAAAAACTTGAAAAACAGAAAAAGTGTCATGGTAGAAGATCAAAACTACCAACTCTGGAAGATAAGTTGTTTTGCGTAATTTTGTACTATCGCACTTACATAACACATAGATTTTTAGGATGCCTATTCAATGTGCACAACGCAAATGTATGTAGGTTACTTAAGAGAATAGAGCCATTACTCGCCAAAAAAGTGACTATAACAAAAGATAGAAGTATGACGCCAGAAAAAATACTGAAGATTTTGGCTGATGTTACAGAACAGCAAATACAGAGGCCAGAAGATAGTAAAAAACGGAAGAAATCATATTCAGGAAAAAAAAGAACCAACACTATGAAAACTGAGATTATTATCGAAGAAGGAGGAAGAATTTTATCAGTGTCAAAGTCATACCGTGGTAGAATTAGTGATTTTCGCATAAGGAAACAAGAAAAATATTTACCACTTGATAGCATAAAACATGCTGATTCTGGATATCAAGGTTGGCAAAAATTGCAAAGCAATGTTATAATTCCATATAAAAAGTATCGTAAAAAGCCATTAACTCCAGAGCAGAAAGAGCATAATAGAAGGTTAGCATCATTTAGAATGAGAGTAGAAAATAAGATCCGAGAGATAAAGATATTTAAGATTATGTCGAATGTTTATCGCAATTTTCAGAAAAAATATAACTTGAGGTTCAATATTATTGCTGGTATTGTAAATCTTAAGCACGCCTTTTAGTTAACCTTGATTTTATTCACCCTCCTTTCCTTTTTTTTATCGCTTGATTCGCAGCAGGTCTTATGATGCATTAAATAGTTTTAGAAAATTCTTTTCAAAGACTATGTCTCTCAAGAATACAGGATCATTTGATATAAATAATAATCAAGCTTTAAATCAGGCTTTAGGACATGCTACAGATCACAAAATAATGGAATTGCTGATTAATCGTGGAGCTGATATCCACTCAATAGATGAGAATGGAAAGAATGTTATAATTCGTGTTATTGAGAGTTTAGCAGAATCAAAAAATCTAAAATTGGATAGTGAGAAAAACTTACCAGCAGAGATAATTCTTCACCCCACAGTTTCCTTTTTACTAGGCTCTGTGGACAAAAAATATGAAAAGAGAGAAAAAGATGGTAGTTTAGCCTAATAGGTAAAAAATGGAGAAACTACCATATGCAATATTACATCAAAGAGGAAAATTGGAAACAAATTTTAGAGTTCATAAAAAGCGTAAAAGGAATGCACAGCAAAGATGAAAAACGTTTAAGAATATTCATAGAGGCAGTGTGGTACATAGTGCGAAGTGGTTACCAATGGAGACTTTTACCAAAAACTTATGGTAATTACAGGAGTATACATAAGCGATTTAAAAGATGGTGTGAAAGAGATGTCTGGAAAAAATTGCTTGAATATACTAAACAAGAGCCTGATTTAGAAGTTGCTATAATCGACGGTACGATCATCCGAGCCCATCCATGTTCATCTGGATATACAAAAAACTCCAAGGATCAAGAAGCTTTAGGGAGGAGCAAAGGTGGCTTTACAACTAAAATACATGCGCTTGTCGATGCACTTGGAAATCCACTTAAATTTACTCTGACTCCTGGTCAAAGAAATGAAATTACGCAGGCACAAGTGTTGACCGAAAGTATCTATAACTCTACTGTAGTAGCTGACAAGGGCTACGATAGCAATGCCTTTGTTACAAGTCTTGAAGACAAGGGATGTACAGTAGTTATTCCGCCAAAACGGAATCGAAAAGTGCAAAGGTATTACGATGAGCATATCTACAAAGAACGTCATTTGATTGAGTGTTTTTTTGGTAAAATTAAAAATTTTAGGCGCATTTTTTCCAGATTTGATAAAACTGCTGAGGTTTTTATTGGTTTTCTCAATTTTGTTGGAGCTCTTGTATGGCTTCTCTAAAATTTTGTCCACAGAGCCTAGGCTCTGTGGACAAAAAATATGAAAAGAGAGAAAAAGATGGTAGTTTAGCCTAATAGGTAAAAAATGGAGAAACTACCATATGCAATATTACATCAAAGAGGAAAATTGGAAACAAATTTTAGAGTTCATAAAAAGCGTAAAAGGAATGCACAGCAAAGATGAAAAACGTTTAAGAATATTCATAGAGGCAGTGTGGTACATAGTGCGAAGTGGTTGCCAATGGAGACTTTTACCAAAAACTTATGGTAATTACAGGAGTATACATAAGCGATTTAAAAGATGGTGTGAAAGAGATGTCTGGAAAAAATTGCTTGAATATACTAAACAAGAGCCTGATTTAGAAGTTGCTATAATCGACGGTACGATCATCCGAGCCCATCCATGTTCATCTGGATATACAAAAAACTCCAAGGATCAAGAAGCTTTAGGGAGGAGCAAAGGTGGCTTTACAACTAAAATACATGCGCTTGTCGATGCACTTGGAAATCCACTTAAATTTACTCTGACTCCTGGTCAAAGAAATGAAATTACGCAGGCACAAGTGTTGACCGAAAGTATCTATAACTCTACTGTAGTAGCTGACAAGGGCTACGATAGCAATGCCTTTGTTACAAGTCTTGAAGACAAGGGATGTACAGTAGTTATTCCGCCAAAACGGAATCGAAAAGTGCAAAGGTATTACGATGAGCATATCTACAAAGAACGTCATTTGATTGAGTGTTTTTTTGGTAAAATTAAAAATTTTAGGCGCATTTTTTCCAGATTTGATAAAACTGCTGAGGTTTTTATTGGTTTTCTCAATTTTGTTGGAGCTCTTGTATGGCTTCTCTAAAATTTTGTCCACAGAGCCTAGGCTCTGTGGACAAAAAATATGAAAAGAGAGAAAAAGATGGTAGTTTAGCCTAATAGGTAAAAAATGGAGAAACTACCATATGCAATATTACATCAAAGAGGAAAATTGGAAACAAATTTTAGAGTTCATAAAAAGCGTAAAAGGAATGCACAGCAAAGATGAAAAACGTTTAAGAATATTCATAGAGGCAGTGTGGTACATAGTGCGAAGTGGTTGCCAATGGAGACTTTTACCAAAAACTTATGGTAATTACAGGAGTATACATAAGCGATTTAAAAGATGGTGTGAAAGAGATGTCTGGAAAAAATTGCTTGAATATACTAAACAAGAGCCTGATTTAGAAGTTGCTATAATCGACGGTACGATCATCCGAGCCCATCCATGTTCATCTGGATATACAAAAAACTCCAAGGATCAAGAAGCTTTAGGGAGGAGCAAAGGTGGCTTTACAACTAAAATACATGCGCTTGTCGATGCACTTGGAAATCCACTTAAATTTACTCTGACTCCTGGTCAAAGAAATGAAATTACGCAGGCACAAGTGTTGACCGAAAGTATCTATAACTCTACTGTAGTAGCTGACAAGGGCTACGATAGCAATGCCTTTGTTACAAGTCTTGAAGACAAGGGATGTACAGTAGTTATTCCGCCAAAACGGAATCGAAAAGTGCAAAGGTATTACGATGAGCATATCTACAAAGAACGTCATTTGATTGAGTGTTTTTTTGGTAAAATTAAAAATTTTAGGCGCATTTTTTCCAGATTTGATAAAACTGCTGAGGTTTTTATTGGTTTTCTCAATTTTGTTGGAGCTCTTGTATGGCTTCTCTAAAATTTTGTCCACAGAGCCTAGGGTAGATTTGTCCAAGAAAAGAGCAGAAAGAAAAGCAAAAGACATAAAAGCTAATTCTGGAACTTGCCATGGGTTAGTGCAAGATAAAGTGAATGATTGGCAAGTGAAGCTAAATGAGCTAAGTGCTAATAAGTCGATAAGTCAGCAACAGACTAATGATCAAAAAATTAAGACCAAGGCTGGCTTTAGTGTAGAAGAAATAAGGCAGAAATATGAGCGTAGAGATTCTGGCTATGATTCCGATACAAAAGTTGAACAACAATTAGAATTAGCTCCTAAATCTGAGATAGGTTCAGTGAGTATTGAGCATGGAGTAATAGGAGGCTGTCGATATAAGATTACTGATATATCCCTCTAACTATGTGATTCAAAATAATTGAATTGACTTTATATATGTAATCGATATAACCTAGTTAGATTCAAGTTGACTCTTTCGTCTAGTGGTTAGGACACCACCCTTTCACGGTGGTAACACGGGTTCAAATCCCGTAAGAGTCACTCAAGTAGAATATAATTAAAGTTTTGAATGGGAAAAATTAGGCTCTATGTTGAAGAAGCTTTATCACAAGGCGTGAGTTTAGCACTTAATCCACAACAAAGTCACTATATTTGCAATGTAATGCGGCTTAAGAAGTATGATAATCTCTCTCTTTTTAATGGAAAAGATGGAGAATGGTTAGGAGAAGTAGTTAATATATCGCGTAAATTGACAGAAGTTACACCCAAAGAATGCACTAAACAACAGCAATATGAGGAAAATTTATACCTGTATTGTGCCATGGTAAAAAGTGCTGCTTTGAACAACATAGTAAGACAGGCAACTGAAATGGGAGTAATCTGCATTCAATTTATTTCAACGGAACGTACAGTGGTAAAAAATATTAACCTAAGTAGAGCAAAATTACAAGCAATCGAAGCAGCGGAACAATCAGGTAGGATAAGTATACCAGAGATTTTGCCTCCTATTAACTTTTGTGAGTTACCTGATTCCCAGAGTAAAAATTTTGTTTTGTGTGATGAAACAGGTAAAGCTGACAAAGTGCTGAAAGGCAAAAAAAATGTTGCTATTATTGTTGGCCCTGAAGGTGGTTTTTCATCTTATGAACTTGATCTTGCCGATAAGTTTTGTCAAAAATTGAGTCTAGGAAAAAGAATTTTAAGGGTCGATACCGCTGTGGTTGCTGCACTAACTTTCACCAATTGGTGTAGCTAGATTTTTAAATATGGCTAAGATAAAGAAATCTGGTTCAGTGTTGCGCGCACAAAAACTCTGTAGACTCTCCACGAAGCAGTCTGTTGTTAAAGAGGAGCTAATAAAAAACGTATTCTAAGATAATATTAAATCTTATATTATATTTTTTCTAAAATAAACAAATGAACCTTGCATTTTGCCTGAATTATTGATAGCCTGAGTAAAGAAGTCGGGGCGTAGCGCAGCCTGGTAGCGCATTTGGTTTGGGACCAAAGGGTCGGGAGTTCAAATCTCTCCGCCCCGATGTTAGTATAATTGTAAGAACGCTGTAACATAAGAGCAATCTCCATCAGTAAGCAAGTAGCTGACACTGGAATGACATTATTCACCATGTAAATTATGGCATATTACATTTTAACGCTCAAGTTTACAAAATAATTGACAATGTTAATTTTCTAATTTATAAATAGATTTTGAAATGATTACCGAAGGAGGTATAGAGTTTGATAGAAGTATCAGTCCATTATGGTGATGTAGACAGAGCTCTTCCAGTATTGAAAAAAACAATTCAAAAGGAAGGAAGAGGGTTGAAAATGAAAAAACAATATCATGAAAAAAAATCAGAAAAAAGAGCTAAAAAGAAAGCTGAAGCTAAAAAAAAGAGGTACCAACAAGAGTGCAGAAGGCAGCGTTATGGTTGGTAGTTTGTACTCAAGTTAATAGTTTATCATTGGTTATTTTATGAATATTCACGAATATCAAGCGAAAGAAGTGTTGCATAAATTTAATGTCCCAGTGCCAAAAGGTTTTGTTGCTACATCTGCGGAAGAAGTAAAGACTCAAGTAAGTCAATTAAAATCTGACGTGTTTGTAGTTAAAGCTCAAATTCATGCAGGTGGTAGGGGTAAAGCCGGTGGCGTAAAGCTAGCAAAGTCAGTTGAAGAAGCTCAACAGTTTGTAAAGGACATGATTGGTATGACTTTAGTTACTCATCAAACAGGGCCAAGTGGGCAGCAAGTAAGAAAAGTGTACGTTGAAGAAGGCTCAAGCATTAAGAAAGAGTATTATTTAAGCCTGGTAATCGACCCGAAGCTCAGTAGGCCAATATTCATATTTTCCTCAGAAGGTGGAATGGACATCGAAGAAGTGGCAAAAAATTCTCCTGCAAAAATTGTGAAATTTGATATTGATTCTGCTACAAGTTTTGATAGCAGCAAGTTAAGCAGCAGTTTTCATTTGAGTCCAGAACAAATAGAAAAGATATCGAACATTGCAAAAAAAATATATGATGCGTTTATTGCAACTGACGCGAACCAAATTGAAATTAATCCACTGGTTGAAACAAATTCTGGAGATTTTATTGCGCTCGATGCGAAAATTAATTTCGATGATAATGCTTTATATCGTCACCCAGAAATTATGGAACTTCGTGATTATGATGAAGAAGTGAAAGAAGAGATAGAGGCTTCAAAGTATGGGCTCAGTTACATTAAAATGGATGGCAGTATTGGTTGCATGGTAAATGGTGCAGGTCTTGCTATGGCAACAATGGATATAATAAAATACTACGGAGCAGAGCCTGCTAACTTTTTGGATGTTGGTGGTGGAGCGAGTAAAGAAACTGTAACTGAAGCATTTAAAATCATATTGTCTGATAGCAACGTAAGAGGAATTTTGGTTAATATATTTGGTGGTATAATGCGTTGCGATATTATCGCAAGTGGAATTGTTGCGGCTGCAAAAGAAATGAGTATTAAAGTTCCTTTAGTGGTTAGGTTATCAGGTACTAATTTTGAGGAAGGAAAAAAAATCTTAGAAGAGTCAGGATTAAATATTATTGCTGCAGATGAACTGGGTGATGCTGCGCAAAAGATAGTAAAAGAGGTAAAATAAAGCATGTCCGTTTTAGTAAATAAAGATACAAGATTAATATGCCAGGGTTTTACTGGTGCACAAGGTACGTTTCATTCAGAGCAAGCTATTGACTACGGGACGAAAATGGTTGGCGGTGTAACTCCTGGAAAGGGTGGTAGCACTCACCTTAGTTTACCAGTTTTTAATACTGTAGCAGAAGCCAAAGAAAAAACCGGTGCAAATGCTACAGTTATATATGTACCTGCTAAATTTGCTGCTGCTGCAATACTTGAAGCAATAGATGCAAAAATAGAATTGATAGTTTGTATTACAGAGGGCATTCCTATACTTGATATGGTGAAAGTTAAGCGCGCGCTTGTTGATTCAAAAAGTCGATTGGTTGGTCCCAACTGCCCGGGAATTATTACGCCTGAAGAGTGCAAAATAGGAATTATGCCTGGCCATATCCATAAGCGTGGACACATAGGAATTATGTCTCGCTCTGGAACTTTAACTTACGAAGCAGTAGCACAAACAACTGCTGTTGGTCTTGGTCAATCCACATGTATCGGAATTGGGGGGGATCCAGTTCATGGTATGACATTTGTTGACTGTATGGAGCTCTTTTTAAAAGATGACGATACTCATGGTATTGTAGTTATTGGTGAAATAGGTGGAAACGAAGAAGAAGATGTATCACATTTTGTGAAAACAGAAAAAACTAAAAAGCCAATCGTTGGTTTTGTAGCAGGTCAAACGGCACCTCCAGGAAGACGTATGGGACACGCTGGAGCAATCATCTCTTCCAGCGGTGGAAGTGCTGGTGCAAAACTAGAAGTTATGCGGAGTGCCGGGATTGCAATTGCTGAAACCCCTGCAGTGATTGGTAAGAAGGTATTGGAAGTAATGCATCACTAGAATTAGGGTCACAAAAACCCTATATCACCGGTCATGAATACGTTATTTGCCCATTCGATTAATAACTTACCTCCTGGTAAATTTACTGAAGTCTGTTGGGCAGCCAGATATCCACGTAGTGTGGATGCAACAAGTGCTGCACAGGCTGCACTACCGCATGATGCAGTAATGCCTGTACCTCTTTCCCAAACTCTTAAAGCTATTTCTCCAGACTTTTCAACTTGTGCAATACTAATATTAATTTTCTGAGGAAATAATACGTGATTTTCCAGCTTTGGTCCTAAATTTTGCAATGGTATTTCATTTACATTATCAACAAAGAAAACTATGTGAGGATTACCAATATTTACTGCAACAGGATCTTTTAGCATTTCAAGCTCTATAGGTAAGTGAAGAGTGTCACATTGAGTAGACAAGGGAATTTCATGCCATTTTAGCAAAGGTTTACCCATGTTAACCTTTATGGATTTATCACCCACTTTAAAACACTCTAAAATGCGTTTGTTTACCAGCTCAATAGTGATATACTCAGTACCTTTTTCTGACATTATCAAATATCCAACACAGCGTGCTGCGTTTCCGCACATTTCAGCTCGACTGCCATCAGCATTATAGATATACATAAAACAGTCTGCAGCATTAGACATTGTTATAATTATCACTTGATCACAACTGCTTTGATCAGCAATTTGTCTATGGTTCCAGTCTAAATTGTTTGTTGAACGTGAGTCTATGATAACGAAGTTGTTACCAGTGCCGTGCATTTTGATAAAATTTTCAGGACCTTGGCCACTCATCATAAAAAAATATTTCTTCTATTGGTCTCCTTTTTTTCTTACTTGTTTCAGCGCCCTCTTCTTCGTAACCAACCGCTATCACTGACATTACATTAAAATCATCGGATATGTTGAATCTTTCTACTATTTTATCTCTATCAAATCCACCCATTTGATGAGCCATTAAGTTCATAGCTGCAGCCTGTAGCATAAGTGCATAATTTGCTGCACCAGTATCGTGATTAGCCCAAAAATTTTCACCTTTGTCAGATTTACGGAAATTCTTAGCGCTTAGAGATATAATTAGTATTTGTGCATCTTTTGCCCATTTTTGATTAGATTCATCAAGGCAATTTAGCAGCTTTTCCCATGCGCTTTGATTGTTCTGTTTGTTGCATATTACGTATCTCCAGGGTTCATCACCAAAACATGAGGGAGTCAGCCTTACAGCTTCCATTAAAATATCCATGTCTTCCTGAGATATTGCTCTTGTAGGATCGTATGAACGTCCGCTGTGTCTTGCTTTCATCAACGATAATAGATCTTGTTTACTCATCATTTTTAATTTAATAGTGCATAAATAATTCATTGTAGCACAATATAAGCAAAATTTAAATTGCAAAACCTCTCATATACATATATTACATTTAATAAGTTATTTTTATTGGGGAAGTATGTTTATAACACAATCTAGCAACAGATCAACACTGGCTGAAATATTGTCTTGCGTTTTACTTTTATTCTTGATGGCTCAAATAAGCATACCATTGCAGCCTGTGCCTATCACATTGCAAACTTTAGGAGTAATGCTTATTGGGCTTAAATTTAACCGCAGAACAGCATTCTATTCTGTGCTTACATATCTATCACTTGGTGCAGCAGGATTGCCTGTTCTTGCAAATTTTTCTGGTGGTTATCACGCTCTCCTTGGACCAACAGGTGGATATTTAATTGGCTGTTTAGCTGCTGTTATGGTAATGAGCAAAGTAAATGAATTACTGAACTCTAAGTATAAATCATTTGTATGTAATTCTTTAAGTTGTCTGGCTGGTACAGTTATAATCTTTATTTGTGGTGTTAGTTGGCTTGCTGTTTACTTGGGTCTAGAACAAGCAATAATGGTGGGTGTTTTACCATTTATCCTTCCTGGTTTGATAAAAATTTTTCTACTTGTAGCAGCTTTGCAATATTTGAAAAAATGATAAAATTTCGCCCTCATCATTTTATGTGCACCCTCGCGTTTCGGGGATATGGGTATTCTCAGGGTTTTGTAGAAAATTATAGGAAGATAGCAAGTGAAGTGGTTAGTACTCAAATTGAAGTAGTTGGTAACCTTGATAGTATTTGTAGTGCTTGCCCAAACCAGACTAAACAAGGTAAATGCACCGAACAAGCTAAAGTTTTAGAGCTAGATAGAAGGCATATGGAAATTTTAGGAATTAAAATTGGCGAGACTTTGACCTGGAGTGAAGCGGTAGAAGAGATTAGGGAGAAAATGTCTTTAGAGAAATTCGAGTACGCATGTGAGGGGTGCAACTGGCAGCCATATGGAATATGTAAAAATGCCCTTTTAAATCTACAAAGGTAGTTGACAAAGTGTTAAGATAAATTGAAGCATTTTTGTGGAAATAAAGCGAAATATGGAAGACAAAAGATAAATGCATTCTGAAAAGCTACACAGCATGTTCGTCCCACTAATTAATAATATCTTTATTATTGTATGAGATAGGTAATTTAGCATTTATGAATTTGTAATGTGTTACACATAGCTCAAAGAAATAAGGTTTACTGGTTATACGCTGCAGCCAATGCCACAACACTAGGACCTATGTTTATCTGCATGTTAATTTGCGTTGTGATTTTATGGAGGTCTTCTGTTACCTATGCTAGTGAAAATTTGGAGATACAGAAGGCCTTCGATAATGTTGTCAAGCATATAAAAGCTGATAAAAAATATAAAGATCTTGATGTTATTGAGAGAAAAAGTGACAAATTTAATATCAAAATTTCGCAGAATTCTGGCAAGAGTTTTGACATATACTCTACTTTAAAAAAAGCAAAAGATTCCTTTGAGTTAGGAGATAATGAAACAGCTATTTCTCTCCTTAATCAGATTATCGCAAAGTTTCCTTATCATAAAAATGCTTTGATTGGACTAGGGAATATTTATTACGCTAATAAAGAATACAAAAAAGCTGTAGAGATTTACACAAAACTGTTAAAAGAATACCCTAGTAACCCTTACATATTAAAAAATTTTCTGACAATAATCTCACAATATGATCCTGATCTGGCGTTGAGTGAAATGTTAAAATTGTATGATATACATAAAAATTATGCTCCTTTATTAGCAAATTTAGGTCTGATTTATATGAAAAAGGAGGATTATGTAAAAGGTAAAGAGTATATGACAACTGCTATTTCTCTTGATGAAAACAATATTTTTTATACCTATAATCTAGCTGTTATTCTAGATAAACTTTCAGATTTTCAAAATGCTACAATATTCTACTTAAAGTTGTTAAACATGGCTACAACTTCGAAAGATGTGAGTGAAAAAATACCTTTATACAAAGTGACAGCAAGACTAAAATTTATAAAACTTCACAGCACGCACTCAAAGATTTCATAAAAGCTTATAGCTTACCTAAATCTAATTTATCGTATCTGTTCAAGGGAGTGGCTAATGTGCAAATATTGAAGCAAAGTGTGTGACACACAGCTGTACGAACATTTGTTTGCAAAGGTAATTTGCACAACAAATGCATAACTGTACGAACATTGTGATTTTGGCCCATCAGGAGGGTGTCATCCCAGTGCTTGACACTGGGATCCAGGAATTTTATTAAGTTGGCAAGCATAAAAATAGCTGTTTTATGTTAAAATACAACGTTTTAATGATTATGAAAAAGCTGGATTCCAGTGTCAAGCACTGGAATGACACCATTCTTTTTTCTGGATCCCAGTGTCGGCTACTTGGATGACACCATTTATTGTAAGGACTTACCTCACATTTACTCTATGATTATCTTTTTAGATCACCTTGTCTACCTATTTTGCCACTCTGCTGAACGGATACAATTTATTGCTATTTTTGTTTACAATAATAATATTGAGCTATAGAATTACATCTAAAGGGGCAATTAGCTCAGCTGGTAGAGCATCTCGTTTACACCGAGGAGGTCGGCAGTTCAAGTCTGTCATTGCCCATTTGCTTAACTGAATGTTAGTATTATTAATTACTTCAATTAAAGTATAGAAAATGCAGGATAATATAGTACCAATCTCAATAGTAAAAGAGCTGGAAGATTCTTATCTCTCCTACGCAATGAGCGTTATCATAAGCCGTGCTATACCTGACGTGCGGGATGGATTTAAACCTGTTCATAGGCGCATATTATATGCAATGTCAAGAGCTGGATTCGATGCCGGTAAGCCATATAAAAAAGCAGCTCGTATAGTTGGGGACGTAATGGGGAAATATCACCCACATGGTGATGCAGCTATTTACGATTCCTTGGTTAGAATGGCCCAAGATTTCTCTCTTCTTTTACCACTTGTTGATGGGCAAGGTAACTTTGGTTCGATAGACGGAGATCCACCAGCTTCAATGCGATACACAGAAGCAAGACTTCAAAAAGTGTCGCACTTTTTACTGAATGATATTGATGAAGATACAGTTGATTTTAGGCCAAACTACGATGGAAATGAAACAGAGCCTGTTGTGCTGCCTGCAGAGTTTCCGAATCTATTGGTAAACGGTGCAAGTGGTGTTGCAGTTGGTATGGCAACCAATATTCCTTCTCACAACCTTGGAGAAATAATAGATGCTTGTATGTTATATGTAGATAATCCTGAAGTGACTTTGGATGAGTTACTTGAAGTGATGCCAGGGCCGGATTTCCCAACTGGGGGAACAATTCTTGGCAGGTCTGGAATAAGATCAGCGTTTGCCACAGGTCGTGGATCAATTGTTGTGCAAGGCAAGACTCACATAGAAGACCTGCCGCAAGATAGGCAAGCAATAGTGATTGATGAAATACCTTACCAAGTAAATAAAGTAAAATTAATTGAGAAGATAGGTGAGCTTGTAAAAGAAAAAAGAATTGATGGCATAACAGAGATTAGGGATGAGTCCGATAAGTCTGGTATTAGAGTAGTAATTGACCTCAGAAGAAATGCTGAAGCAAGTTTTATACTTAATCAAATATTGGGACTTACTCCATTAAGAAGCAGTTTTAGTGTTAACACTTTAGTGCTCAATAACAACAGGCCTGCTTTGATGTCGTTAAAAGAAATCATAGCTGCTTTTGTTGACTTTAGAAAAGAAGTGTTAATCAGGAGAACAGAATTTCGTCTAAGAAAAACGAGAGAAAAAGCTCATATATATATAGGGCTCTACATTGCGGTCCTCAGCATAGATGAAGTGATAAAAATCATCCGCGGTGCAAAAGATCCTGCGGAAGCAAGTAGAGAACTTTTAAATAAAGAATGGAAAACTTCGAATGAAATCAACACTATTATTGAGTTGATTTCAGATAGCGCAAGTTTTTTGAAAGATGGAGTGTATAGATTAACTGAGCTACAAATTAAGGCTATCCTTGATATGAAACTGCAGCGTTTAACAGGCCTTGAAAAAGACAAATTAGAAGCTGAGCTAAGTTCAATGATCAACCTGATAAAAGAATATATCGCTTTTCTTGGCTCAGAAGAGAAGTTGATGAAAGAAATAAAAAACAATTTACAAGAAATAAAGAACAGATTTGCCGTACCACGAAAGACTGCAATAGAGGAATCAGATACGGACATTGAAGCTGAAGATCTAATTCCACAAGAGGATATGGTGATAACCGTAACTATGAATGGTTATATCAAGCGTGTGAAGCTTTCTCATTATAGAACTCAGCGTCGTGGTGGAAAAGGAAAGCTAGGACAAGGATTAAAAGAAGAGGATGTAACCACAAAATTGTTTGTTGGGAATACCCACACTAGTGTTTTGTTCTTCTCTAACATTGGTCGAGTTTATAGATTAAAAGTTTATAAATTACCTCTTGCAGAGCCAACTGCACGTGGAAGAGCGCTTGTTAATATATTCCCGCTTAGCGATGGTGAAACTATAACTAATATCATGCCGTTGCCAAGTGAAAATGATGAGAATCAAAACATAGTTTTTGCTACTGCCTATGGAAACATAAGGCGTAACTCCTTAGCGGACTTTCACTATATTCCAAGCAATGGAAAAATAGCAATAAAGCTCGATGAAGGAGACAAATTAATATCGGTTAAAGTATGCAATGCAATTGATCATGTTTTTCTTTCAACAAGATTCGGCAAAAGTATCAGATTTATTGTAAGTGATGTGCGTCAATTTAAAAGTCGCAATTCAGATGGCGTAAGAGGTATCAAACTTGCAAAGAATGACAGCGTGATATCCATGACCATATTAAATGGGATAGGTGTAGCAACAGAAACAAAAGAACTTTACTTAAAAGTTCCACTTGCAAAAAGACTGGGAACTGCAATTAATAACTCCATTGATTCTAAATTGGAAAAGACTTTAAATGATTTAGGAATAGATAACGAATTATTCTTAAAACTTGCAGTGAATGAGGAGTTTATATTAACTATTACTGAAAATGGCTTTGGTAAAAGAACTTCTGCGTATGAGTATAGAGTAACTAACAGGGGTGGTGTTGGTATCACCAATATTCTTACTACTAGCAGAAATGGTAATGTTGTTGCTAGTTTTCCAGTTGAGCAGGGTGATAATATAATGCTTATTACAGATAAAGGAAAGTTAATTCGTATTTCAGTAAATGATATCAGGATTGCAGGACGTAGCACTCAGGGAGTAACTCTATTTAAAACAGAAAGTAGAGAAAAGGTGGTGTCAGTAGCGAAAATTGAAGATCCTGATTCCACTGAAGATAGTATTTCTGAAGTTGAAAACTCTATCGCTTCTTAACCGTAGTATAGGTTAAACAAAAAGCGCAAGTTTTTGTTGATTAATACACAGTATTTAATTTAAAATATATACTTATGGCTGAGTAAAGATCAATGGACAAAAATTTAACTAAAAATAAAAAACCACTGGCAAACAAAGAGGATAAAAAAACACCTCCTGTTAAAGATCTTACTAAAAATAAGAGTAGGAGAGATTTTATAACATTAACTACATGCGCTATGGCAGGTATAGGAGCTGCAAGTGGACTTTGGCCACTGGTTAAGTCTATGAATCCTTCTGCTGAAGTTTTAGCAACTTCCACAGTGGAGGTGAATTTGTCTGGAATCCAGGAAGGACACGGAGTAAAAGTAAAGTGGCAAGGTAAACCAGTATTCATTCGTAGACGCACAAAGCAAGAAATTGAGACTGCAAGAGCTGTGAATGTAAAGAACTTGAGGGACCCTGAGTCAGATGATCAAAGAGTACGCGAAGGAAAAGACGAATGGTTAATCATGATCGGAATATGTACACACCTTGGGTGTGTACCGGTTGACCACGCTACAAGAGATGGTAATGGTTGGTTCTGTCCTTGCCACGGTTCATATTATGACACATCAGGCCGAGTAATTGGGGGACCCGCACCAAAAAATATGACTGTACCTGATTATTTTTTTCCCAGTGAGAATGTTGTGGTAATTGGCAAGAAGGCTTAACGGAACTTGTTAAAAAAAACTCACAGGATCAACATCTATTATCACTGCAATACTCGAATTCAAGTTACAATTTTTAATCCAATATTTCAGCTTTTTTTGTATAGATAAACTGTGTTTATTGTGTATTTTTAGCAACACCCTATACCGATACTTATTATTTAAAAAATTTATCGCTGCTGGTGATGGGCCGAGAATTTCAAATTCCTTTTTGTCTGCACCTACATTTTTTTCCTGGATACAAGTAGTTGAGCTACTTGAATGACGGAGAAGAGATTTTACTATTTCATTCGCTGCTTTTTGTGTCGCAATCTGATTCTTACCACAAATTATAAGCGCTATTAATCTGCTAAATGGTGGCATTTTGGCTTCACGTCTTGACTTAAGTTCAATTTCATAAAATGAGTCCCTTTTTTGATGCAGCAATGCTTTTATTATTGAACTTTCAGGGTTATTGGTTTGCACTATTACCACTCCTTTTTCATTAAACCTTCCTGATCTGCCTGCAACTTGGTGCAATAATTGATACGTCTTTTCCGCTGCTCTTAAATCAGAATTTTCGAGACTCAAATCTGCATTTATTACTCCAACCAAAGTTAATTTGGGAAAATTGTGCCCTTTAGCAATTATTTGTGTGCCGATTATAATGTTCACCTCTTCTTTCAACACTAAGTCAATTACGTTACTAACCGACTTCTGATCGCTGCTTATCATCGCAGTTTTTGCGTTTGGTATTAATTTCACCATTTCTTCAAGCAACCTTTCAATTCCTATGCTGTAGAGGGACAATGGCTGTTCACTTTGGCAATTAGAGCATTTCTCTGGAAGTTTTAATTGATAAGAGCAATGATGGCACAAAAGAGCATTTTTTTTCTTGTGATATGTAAGCCAAACAGCACAATTTAAGCAGGAAATTTTATATCCACACTTTTTACAAATTGCCAGTTGTGCATACCCTCTGCGGTTTAGAAAAAGCATAACCTGCTGTTTTTTCTCTATGGTTTGTTTGATGCTTTCAAAAAGCTCAGAGGAGATCCATTGCTTGTTGTTCCTCATATCCACTACTTTAATGAGTGGCAATTCTGCACCACCAAATCGTTTAGTTAGCTTTACATGATTGTAATTCCCGTTTTTAACATGATGAATCGTTTCAAGCAGTGGAGTAGCTGATGATAAAATAATCGGAATATTTTCAAATTTGGCTAAGATTATCGCCATATCTCGAGCATTATATATAATTCCCTGTTCTTGTTTAAAAGATGAGTCGTGCTCTTCATCAACGATAATCAATTTTAGGTTTTTATAAGGCAAAAAAAGCGCTGACCGTGCACCAATAATTATCTGCGCATTTCCATTCGCTATACTGAGCCAATTATTCCGGCGAGTTTTTGGAGTAAGCCCTGAGTGCCATTCAACTAAGTTTTTTGATATCTGACCGCGAACACGATTTACCAATTGTGAAGTTAAAACAATTTCAGGTAGGAGGATTAAAACTTGTGCATTACCTTCTCCTGATGTCATTTCAACATGTTCTGGTGTCATACTAGTACGTGGCAAAGACGGTATGATAAATGTTACAGTGGGTTTTGCCTTGAGTACAAAGGTGTCATTCCAGTGCTTGACACTGGAATCCAGGAATTTTGACTGTAAATTAGGTATTGGTCTTAAGTTAAAATAAACATTTGTAATGAGGTTATATGAAAAACTGGATCCCAGTGTCAGGCTACTCGGATAACACCCTCTTGGTAGACCCAAATCACAATGTTCGTACAGTTGTGTCTCTGGGCACTGGGATGGTAAAGTCTGAGCAGCATTTGGAACGGCAGTGTAATTCTTAATCAATTGTGCAATCACAGAGAGATAAACTTCGGTTTTTCCAGACCCGGTCTCACCGTCAAGCAAAGTCACTGAATATTCGTTCAAATTGCTGATTATTTTATCACTAGCTATCTGCTGTTCAGGGCTTAATTGGCAACTTATTTCACTTGTTTCCTGCTTTTGTTCAACACAAACCAATTTATCTATGTGATTTACTTTTAACACTCCTCCCATTATCACTTTGGCAAGCATACCAATAGGTATTAAATTGTATTGTGCAACCCACTCTGCAAATGCAATCAATTTTGGTCTAATATTTGGTAAATCGATTTTTTGCTCAATAAATTTTAATTCTCGGTTACTTTTATCACTGTATTTCCAAACTATTCCGATTAAGCGTTTTTTGCCAAATGGCACCACTACGTAATCTCCAAGTAAAATCTCAGTATTTTCCTCAATTGCATATGAAAATAACTGATCAATTGGAAGTGGTAGTAATACGTCAACTGTTTTTGCCATAGTGATTGAGTTTAACATTGTTTTAAAGAGCTTGTAACTTTATTAAGCTTGGCAATATAGATGAATCGGTACAGAGAAAATCTTAACGTTTAACACATTTTTCATAAGACCTGCTGCGAATCAAGCGATAAAAAAAAGGAAAGGAGGGTGAATAAAATCAAGGTTAACTAAAAGGCGTGCTTAAGATTTACAATACCAGCAATAATATTGAACCTCAAGTTATATTTTTTCTGAAAATTGCGATAAACATTCGACATAATCTTAAATATCTTTATCTCTCGGATCTTATTTTCTACTCTCATTCTAAATGATGCTAACCTTCTATTATGCTCTTTCTGCTCTGGAGTTAATGGCTTTTTACGATACTTTTTATATGGAATTATAACATTGCTTTGCAATTTTTGCCAACCTTGATATCCAGAATCAGCATGTTTTATGCTATCAAGTGGTAAATATTTTTCTTGTTTCCTTATGCGAAAATCACTAATTCTACCACGGTATGACTTTGACACTGATAAAATTCTTCCTCCTTCTTCGATAATAATCTCAGTTTTCATAGTGTTGGTTCTTTTTTTTCCTGAATATGATTTCTTCCGTTTTTTACTATCTTCTGGCCTCTGTATTTGCTGTTCTGTAACATCAGCCAAAATCTTCAGTATTTTTTCTGGCGTCATACTTCTATCTTTTGTTATAGTCACTTTTTTGGCGAGTAATGGCTCTATTCTCTTAAGTAACCTACATACATTTGCGTTGTGCACATTGAATAGGCATCCTAAAAATCTATGTGTTATGTAAGTGCGATAGTACAAAATTACGCAAAACAACTTATCTTCCAGAGTTGGTAGTTTTGATCTTCTACCATGACACTTTTTCTGTTTTTCAAGTTTTTTCCATCCAGACCTCACTTTTTCTACTACTTTTTCGAACTCCTCTATACTTAAACCTGTTATATTACGAAAGTTTCTTGGGTGTTTTTTCATATTATAGTAACTAAAGCTCATTTTTTTTCCTTACTTGATCTGCTTATTCTTCTTCTACCCCTCTCACATCATTTTTTCAATCACCTTTTGCAGCAGGTCTCTTGATGAAGCACATGTTGCTAATGATCACCTGTTTATCAAGGGTCAGGATTTTGGAACTCTAAATGATTTTAATGAGATGTTCTATAAAAGTGATGAGTTAATGTGATGTAAAAAGCAAGATTCAATCTGGTGAACGAGAGTTAACTGACAGAGGAGATTGACGCGTATGCCTTTGTCTTTAAGATTGTTTATCAAGTATAGACATCAGCTCGTCCCATTCTCTTTTACCAATATTACTTTCTTCTCTAGTAACGTTTTCCCCTTTAATTAATTTACGAATTATGTCTAAACCAGTTCTTGAAATACAAGCTGATTCTAGGCAATATTCAACAAAGGCATTGTAGGCCAATGGGACCCACTTCTTTATTATATCCAGCATAACTTCTGCATAAACTCTGATTTCATATTGGGCATGCTTATCAGCTCTAAGCTTCAAAAAATGAAGGAGATTATGCAGGTCTATTTTCCAATAAAATTGCGTGTAGTAATTAAGCATTAGGTTAGTTCGGGCAATTTCTCTTGCAAGCCCCTGCTCAATAAATTTTTCATAATGAGAATATACTAAATTAGAGTCATTTGTTAGAGAATCTATTATTTCCTTTGAGGTATCTGGATCAAAAGCTTCCCCGCTACCTTGTTTATTATTGTCAGATTGTTTTGCAACTTGTTCTGGTTTAGGTGTATAAAATTCATTATCAAGTATTGAATACCTTGCTGAATATTCATTCACATTTGCAGTTCTATGCCTTATCCATTGCCTTGCAACAAAAATTGGAAGTTTCACGTGAAACTTAATTTCACACATTTCAAATGGAGTTGTATGATGATGTCTCATTAAATACTTTATAAGTGCTTCATCCTGACTTATCTGTTTTGTTCCCTTGCCATAAGAAACACGAGCAGCTTGAACTATAGCGCTATCAGAGCCCATATAATCCATTACTCGAATAAATCCATGATCTAGTACCTTATGCTCCTCGTACAGAATTTCATCTATTTCTTTCACTGTGACTCGTTTAGTTGTTTCATTCATAGTATGTCCTCAAGATGAAATGGAGATATCAGCTCCACATGAATTGAGTTTTTCGTGCATTGCTTCATATCCTCTCCATAAATGATGCGAATTGTTTATTATAGTTTCTCCACTGGCTACCAAAGAAATAAGTATCAAAGCTGCTGTTGACCTTAAATCAGTGGCACATAGATTAGCTCCAGATAAGCTTTTTATTCCACTTATAGTAGCTTTGCTTTTCTCAATGCTGATATTAGCGCCTAACTTTCTCAATTCATCTGCATGTGCAAATCTGTTTTCAAAAATGTTCTCTTCAATTACTGATATCCCATCAGCGATGCACATTGCAGACATCAGTTGTGGTTGCATATCACTGGGGAAATTTGGATAAGGGTTTGTTGCAATGTTAGCAGACCTAATAGAGCAATTTTTTCTGGAAATCATAACCCCCTCATTATATGGTTCAACATTAGCCCCTATAGCTTTCAATTCATTCACAATACATCTTATATCAGATAGACTTACTCCTTCTAACTCCAACTTACCACCGGTTATTATAGCAGCTAGTGCATAGGTGCCTGCTTCTATGCGATCTGGTATTATTTTATGAACACATCCATTTAATGCTTCAACTCCTGTTATTGTGATCCTTGTATCACTAATCTCAATATTAGCACCCATTTTCTTTAGGAACTCTATTAAATCAAGAACTTCCGGCTCTGTTGCAGCATTGTTTATTATTGTCACTCCTTCTGCAAGTGTTGCTGCCATTATTATATTTTCTGTTGCACCAACGCTTATTTTCTCAAGTGTAACTTCTTTTCCTTGTAGCTTTCCTTTCACTGTTGCAATTATATTACAGCCTTCAACTTCAATTTTAGCTCCCATTTCTTCTAATGCTTTGATATGCATATCAACGGGACGCTTTCCGATATTGCATCCACCAGGAAAGACTGTTGTGATTTTACCAAATCTACTAAGCATTGGACCCAATATTAGAAAAGAAGTTCTTAGCTTACTTGCGGTTTTATATGGCATCACGTGATTGTTGATATTGCTGCAGTCAATTTTCAAAGTATGGTTCGCTTTATAATTTTTATTGTGCATAAAGTTTACTTCTGCTCCAAGACTTTCAAGCAACTTAGACATTAGATGCACATCAATTAAATCAGGTACATTATGCAAAATTACCGGGAAGCTACTCAATAGACTTGCTGCCATTATTGGTAAAATAGCATTCTTTGAACCATTGATCTTGATTTTTCCAACCAGGGGTTTGTAGTTATTTCTTATTAATATCTTGTGCATTTAATTAAGCTAGATCTTACCAAATAAGTATAGTAAATCGACAGTAAAAGGCAAATTACAGATAATATAGCTATCACAGATCATAATGTTCGTACATTTTAGCTATTCAGCAGCAGAATTGATTACACTTGTCCAAAGATGAGCGATGCATTAGTGCCACCAAAACCAAACGAATTAGAAAGCGCATATTGAATTTTATGCTCCTGAGCTTTAAACGGTACAAAATTTAAATCACATTCTTCTGAAGGTTTATGTAAATTTAAGGTTGGCGGAATAATTCCATTATTTAACGCAAGAATACTGAATATTGCTTCAACGCTCCCTGCAGCACCAAGTAAATGTCCTATAGAAGATTTAGTTGAAGAAACAGGTATTTTATAAACGTAGTCACCGAATAACTGTTTCATTGCTATTACTTCAATTTTATCTCCAAGTGGTGTTGAAGTTCCATGTGCATTGATATACCCTACTTGATCGGGATTAATTTGTGCACTCTTTAAAGCAAGCTGCATTGCCTTAAATGCGCCTCTTCCTTCTGGATGTGGTGCTGTAATGTGGTGCGCATCTCCTGTGAGTCCGTACCCAACCAGTTCAGCATGTATTTTTGCCCCCCTTTTTTTTGCATGTTCGTATTCCTCCAGCACCAATATACCTGCTCCTTCACCCATGACAAATCCATCGCGTTCTTCATCCCATGGCCTTGAAGCTTCTTCCGGTTTATCGTTAAATTTAGTTGATAACGCCTTCATAGATGCAAAACCTGCAATTCCAACTCTACACAGTGCACTTTCTGCTCCACCTGCAATCATAACATCCGCTTCACCAAGTTTTATAGTTCTTGCTGAGTTTATGATTGCATGCGCACCTGTTGCACATGCGGTTACTGCTGAATCGTTTGGACCTGTAAATTCGTATTTAATAGAAATATGGCCAGATATCAAATTTATTAGACTTGCAGGGACAAAAAATGGACTGACACGTCTGGGCCCTTTTTCCTGTATGGTAATAACATTTTCCTGAATTGACGGAAGACCACCTATACCAGAGCCAATAGTCACACCAACACGTTCCCGATTGATATTTTGGCTTTCCAAAATTAATGAATCATCTACTGCCTGAATAGCTGCTGCAATACCGTAATGGATAAAACGATCTGTCCTTTTTGAGTCTTTCTCAGAAATATAATCTAGTGGATTGAAATGGTGCTTAATGTTGTCTGATTGCAACGGCACCTGCCCTGCAACCTTGCAAGCAAGATCAGAAGAGTCAAATCTATCTGTATTGATTGCTTTTATGCCAGACTCACTTTTTATTAGCCTTGACCAAGTGTTGTCAACATCTGCCGCTAGTGGAGTGATTAAACCAACACCAGTGACTACTACTCTTTTGCTCATTTAACACTAACTATTAGCCTTTTTTATTATTAATGTACTCAACTATTTGCTCCATAGTTTCCATTTTTTGTGCATCTTCATCTGGAATTTCTATTCCGAACTCTTCTTCTGCTGCCATGATGATTTCAACTGCATCTAAACTGTCTGTACCATGCTCCGAAAGCTTTGAAGAGCTGTTGAATTTCTCTACATCCTTACTAATGTGCTCTAGTATAATCTTTTTCACTTTTTCTTCTATGTCTTCTCTAGTGCTCTTTGCTAGTTCGCTATTCACATTTCTTACCAAAAAAATAACCTATTCTTTGATGTTATAAAAAATTTTTATGTTTGCAATATCTTTTATAACTGGTAAACTACAGTAAAGTTTTCTACTGCCCTAGCTGGCTAGCGTTACGTGCTAAACAATTAACAATTCAAAAATGCTAGACGAAACAACAAAAAATTTACTTATTGTAGAAATAAATAAACTTTTACCAGAAAATAGCGAGAATAAGCTTATATCAGCTATGCGTTATATACTCCTTGCTCCTGCAAAACATATACGCTCCTTTTTAGTCGTAGCTTCATCGCGAGTGTTTAACGTGGAAGCTAAAAAAGTAATATCAGTTGCTGCAGCCATTGAATTTGTTCATGCTTACTCTCTAATTCACGATGATTTACCATGCATGGACAACAGTGATACTCGCAGAAGCCAGCTAAGCTGCCATAAAAAATTTGATGAAGCAACAGCAGTGCTTGCCGGAGATGCACTACTTACTCTGGCTTTTGAGGTATTATCTTCGTTAAATGAGAAACGCTGTGAGATCATAAAAGTTCTTTCTCAGGCAATAGGAATGAGGGGAATGGTGGGAGGACAGGCTTTAGATATTAACAGTGAGCATATAGATTTTAGCCCCCAACCCTCTGTCATTCAAGTAGCGGACACTGGGATCCAGAAGGCTTTGCCTACAAGCATTTCGTGCAAAAAGCCATGCGATGGTGGAGCTGAACATGAAATGGATTCCAGTGTCAGCTACTTGCATGACACCCTTTCTACCTTAAAACCACAACATTCGTACGGCTGTATGTATAACGCTGGAATGACGTCGGGCCAAGCTGATAAAATAAAAGAAATTCATTTGATGAAAACCGCAAAACTATTTGCAGCTTCATGTGAAATAGGTGCTATAATAGGGGGTGCTACAGATGAACAACGGAGAGCATTATATAACTATGGAATAAATCTAGGGCTTATCTTTCAAGCTAAGGATGATATTGAAGACTACGAACAAGATAAAACAAATAATCTTATGTCTGTACTTGGTAAAAGTGAAGTAGAGGACTATATAGACGGCCTCTTTAAACAAGGCTTGGATAATTTGAGTGCGCTTTCAGGGGGTACTAATTATTTATATGATTTATTGAATCAAGTAAAGAAAGATGGTTAGAAAAATTATATTACAAATGCTTATTTCCGTAGTAATGATTCTCACTTTAACTTCTGCTTTTGTGTTTACTATTGTCTATATAAACAAAGGTAAACCGGAAAAAAAGGACAAGCTTTATGAGATAAATGCCACGCATGGTGGTTTGATACAGACGATAGCACATTACCTAGTGAAGCCAATACTTGAATCAGCACTTGACCGCTATATTGAAAAGCATGGGCTAACAGAATATTTAGAAGAAATGACGCAGCAAAAAGAAGAAGATTCGATAAATTTTTATGAAATTACTGAAGGCAGTGGCAGCAAGGCTTTCTGTGGCCTGGAAGTCCTATTGCAAATATATAAAATTTCTAATAATAACTCAGCAACACTCCCTAGCAGAGTTTCCGATGTTACTTTGAAAATAGGTCAAGATGACCTAAAAGAAGTGAGTTTAGGGGTAATAGGTATGAAAGAAGGCGGAGAGCGTGTAGTTACTATTGCCAATGATAACAAAATGAATTTTAATTCTTATTACGTCAAACTGATCGAAGTAAAGGATAAATATCCCGACTCAGTAAATAATCTGATGGTTTTTAATGACTTAATTAACAAGACTGGAAAACAAGTAAGGTGCGGTGATGAGATATCGGTTAAATATAGCGTAAAGGAGCATAATGGGGAATATATAGTCAAAGATCAAACAGTGCAATTTAGGGTTGGCGATAAAAAAATACCACTTGCTATAGAGCTTGGAGTTGTGGGAATGAGAGCTGGTAATAAAAGAACTATTCTTTCTCCGCCTGACCTTTTGACTATTACTGACGATATGTTAATAAAAGACATAGATTATGATGAAGAAAATATCTCAATAATTGACTTAAGCTTAGATGTTAAGCAAGAGGTCGCAGCACACCATTCTACTGTTGAAAAATAGCCTAAAGAATATAGCTGAAATTTTAGGTCTACTGGCTAATCTTCTGAACACTCTCTATACTACTTAAAGTAGGCTTTTCGTTTTTCCTAAAGTATAAACTTAGATAAATCCAATTGCTTCGAAATTGATTCAAGTTTATCTTTTACATACTTGCTGTCTATAATGAATTCTTCGCTATTTTTCTCAGAAGCAATGAAACTTATTTCATCTAAAAGCTTCTCCATGACAGTGTGAAGCCTTCTTGCGCCTATATTTTCCACTTGCCTATTAACTGTAAACGCTATTTCAGCTATGGTTTTTATACCATCATCAGTGAACTTAAGCGTCACATTTTCTGTTTTCATTAAAGCTATGTACTGCTTTAACAAACTAGATTCTGGTTCCTTTAATATTCTTATTAAATCCTCTTGAGTAAGTGCCTTAAGTTCTACCCTGATCGGTAATCTGCCCTGCAATTCCGGTAAGAGGTCAGATGGTTTAGACTGATGAAAAGCACCAGATGCAATAAATAATATATAGTCTGTTTTTACATGGCCATACTTAGTTGTAACAGTTGTTCCTTCAAGTAATGGTAACAGATCGCGTTGCACTCCTTCTCTGTTTACTTCACCTTTTACTTCTGTACGCGCTGCAATTTTGTCTATTTCATCCAAAAATACTATACCATCATTACTAACAAGATCAATGGCTTCTTTGATTATTTTATCTTCATCCATTAGCCTTTCACTTTCTTCATTAATTAATATTTCACGCGCTTCTTTTACCTTCACCGTAATAGTTTTTGTTTTTTTGCTCCCGTTAAACATCTTGCCCATTATTTCTGTTACATTCATCACACCAACTTGCCCACCTGGCATGCCTGGTATATCGAAAGTAGGTAACATACTCTTGCTCTCTCTGACGTTAATAGAAACTTCTCCGTCCTCAAACTCTTTATTCCTCAACCTTTCTCTAAAAATTTTTTTACTCTCTTCGGTTGCATCTTCGCCTACCATAGAGTTTACTATTGTTTTCTCAGCTAAAATTAAAGCCTTTTTAGCTAAGGCTTTACGGGCTTTCTCTTTAACTAAAACTATTGCTGCATCAACTAAATCGCGTATTATCGAATCAACGTCACGTCCAACGTATCCTATTTCAGTAAACTTCGTTGCCTCAATTTTTATAAACGGTGCACCGGCAAGTTTTGCTAAGCGGCGAGCTATTTCAGTTTTACCAACTCCTGTATGACCGATCATCAATATATTCTTAGGTATGATTTCATCACGCAATGGAAATGGAACCTGATTGCGACGCCAACGATTTCTGAGCGCAATAGCAACAGCACGCTTTGCGTCATCCTGTCCGATTATGAATCTATCCAATTCTTTAACTATCTTCTGTGGTGGCAGGTCATCTAACAAAACTTGAGTACTGTCATTAACTTGAACATCGCTTTCATTTGAATCAAAACCACTCTTAGTATCTTTATAGAGGTCATTTTTTTCATCGTAGGTGTCACTACTACAAGACTGCCCTTCTGAAAGGGTTATAGGCTGATTGGAAAAATTAGTGCATAAAGTTTTTTGCTTGGAAGACATATCACTCCTCTATTTTTTCAATAATTACATTATGATTTGTATAAACACATATATCGGCAGCTATCTTCATAGCCTTTTTCGCAATTTCCTCTATTGATATTCCTTTAATATCAATTAAAGCTCTTGCTGCAGATAGAGCAAAATTTCCCCCAGAGCCAATAGCTGCGACTCCATCTTCAGGCTCAAGAACATCACCTGTTCCCGTAATTACTAATGAAATAGATTTATCTGCAACGATCATCATAGCCTCTAATTTCCTCAGATATTTATCCATTCTCCAGTCTCTTGCAAGTTCAACACATGCTCTCATTAATTGTCCTGGGTGCTTGTCAAGTTTAGATTCTAGTCTTTCAAAGAGAGTAAATGCATCGGCTGTTGTTCCAGCAAAACCGGCAATTACAGAATCACCAGAAAGACGCCTAACTTTTTTTGCTCCGGATTTTATAACAGTGTGGCACATTGAAACCTGTCCATCACCTATTACTACTACGCTTTTATCTTTTCTAATTGACAGTATAGTAGTTCCGTACATTTTATTGTTATCGTGTTGAATCATTTTTCTATCACTTTAAATAAGAATCTCATTATACTTTAATCTTCAGTCAAATTTGCTAAATATGTTTAATTATAGCTTATAATATAATACCTTCCTTATAACATTTAAAGTGCAGATGCAAAACATAATTCACCCAAATTTGGAAAAAAGTATAAATAATTGGTTCGAAGCAAAATTTAACGGCCTTACATTGCCATTTTATAGCTCTATAGATCTTAGAAACTCTGGCTATAAAATCGTTCCAGTAGACGCTAATTTATTTCCTGCGGGGTTCAATAACTTAAGTGAAGAATCAAGAACGGTGGCGGCAAGATCAATAAAAAGCTACTTTGAAAAAAAACAATATAAAAAGGTTCTGATAATACCGGAAAATTATACACGCAATAAAATGTATATAGAAAACGTATTTGTTATAGAGAAAGTACTGCAACTCGCAGGTTTTGAAACTAGAATTGGTCTTTTACATAATGAAGTATACAATTTAATAGAACCGTATGAAGCTATTGTGAAGGAAACCTCTCTATTAAAGACAACTTCAGGATTTGTGCCTGATGTTATTATACTGAACCGTGATATGACGAGCCACATTCCAGACACGCTAAAAGACGTAAAGCAAGATATAGTACCAAGCCCACTATACGGTTGGCATAGCAGACAGAAATCTAAGTATTTTGAAATCTATCAAGAATTAGCGTCCGAATTTTGTAGCGAATTTAAAATCGACCCATGGCTTATTTCTGTGCTTACAGAGAGCTGTGATGGAGTTGATTTTGATGATGATTCGTCACTAGGAGCAGTAGCAACTAAAGTTGACCAAATATTGTCTCTAGTGCAAAAAAAATATGAGGAACATGAAATAAAAACACAACCTTACGTTTTTATCAAAGCAAGCAATGGCACATATGGGATGGGCATTATAACAGTAACAAGTGGAGAGGAAATATTAAACCTCAATAAAAAAAAGCGTCATAAAATGAAAAAGATAAAAGAAGGAATAGCAATCAATAGCGTTATTATACAAGAAGGCGTACCAACCATTGACATATTTAAAAGCAGTTCTGCAGAACCGCTAATATACTATATAGGAAATACTCCAACATGTTACTTATACCGATGCAATAGCAGGAAAGATGTATATTCTAGCTTGAATGCCACTGACTGTGAGTTTCATGATGTTAGCCAGGTTGTGGAAGGTAAAATTCTGTCACTTTGGAGTATTGTTAGCAAATTGGCAGTACTAGCGTTGGCAGTAGAAATAAAATCTTTTCACCTCTAACCTACTTCCACAGTGGTGTCATTGTGCTGAGTAGGGTGAGTGTTATCAAGTCCAGTAGAAGGATCAGTACTATTAACCGGTTGATTGACGAACTTATCGATATTTGATATTAAATATGCTAGACTTAATATTATACTAACTGTTACGCTTAAGTTGAAATTATAGATTATACCACTACCCAAATCTATTGGTATGGTTGCAGTTTCCATTCTTTTTAATATGAAGCTTAACAAGCCCAATGACAAAGTTATTGTGCTGAAAATAACGTCCTTCCCATATTCAGCAGACTTTTTAGGATCCTTATTATCCAGATACTTCTTCCATGTATAATAACAGCTTATGAATTCTGAAAATAGAAATAGGACTGTTGATGTTAAACCAATATAACTTATTATATCTTTATTGTTTCCAGCTAAGAAATGAATGATTTTTGTCTGCATCAATATTCCTATGATACAGTGTGTCAAGAAGGCCAAGCTACCTACAACCTGTACTGATTTTTTAGGTTCATTTTTATCATCTTGAGGTCTATATCCAGCCAAGCTGAGTCCGGAATGAAGAATATATAATGCTGATGTTGGTAATTTTATTAACTTGGCAATATCTGATACAGCAGAAATACTGGGTCTGTTATTGTCAATAAACTCACAGCAAAATTGCAGTGAAATCTTACACAATAGGGCTGTTAAACCTACTGCAATACAATACATCTTTCTGAGATCATGGTTATGGGCAGCGTGTACCCTTTGTGTGAACGTGCTCGATTTCTTTTTTAGCTTACTTGGCATGAAATAGTTAATAAAATAATAACTTTCTGTTATTCTATCACATAAAATCCTAAAAGAAAAGCACTATAAATCAGGATCTTAAGGAAGATTTATGCATAAATCAGCCAAGCATTTAATAAACAAGGGATCGATACTGAGAGTTGGCACGCGAAAGTAATATCCATCCTTGATAATTGCTTTATATTCTACATCAAGTTCCACAAGTGTTTCTGAATGCTCAGAAACAAAAGACATAGGTGATAGAACTACAGGTACACCATCAGCTTTTGCGCGTAATAGCTCACTTTCAGTGCTTGGCTCTAGCCATTTTACAGGACCAATCTTACTCTGATAACATATTGACCAATCTAAGTTATTGATAGCTAGCTTTTCTACTATTAGTCTTACTGTTTCTTCCACCTGTGAAGCGTAAGGGTCGCCTTTTTTAATAACACTAAGAGGAAGGCTATGGGCTGAAAATAGGACTCTTGGCTTATCGATTCTGCTGGCTAATTTGTAATGCTTAGCTATTAAATTAGCGTGAGCTTTAATAAAGTCTTCGTTATTATAATAATGGTGAATTATTTTTATATTGCACTTTAGACCATGGTTTTTAGCATTTTTTTGCCAATTTTCGATGGATGATAAAGTTGTGGTAGTTGAATATTGAGGGTATAGTGGCAGCAAAATTACTTCATCAGGATCAAATTGTTTTACACTTTTAATAACTTCGTCAGCAAATGGATGCCAATAGCGCATGCAGATGAATACTTTGGTTAGTTTTGGTGTCATTCCAGCGCGTGACGCTGGAATCCAGTTTTTTTTTCTAGATCCCAGTGTCTGGGCACTGGGATGACAAAAGACAGGTTTGTTAAGTTCTTGTTCAAGCGTTTCAGCTTGCATTTTTGTATTCTCCAGAATTGGCGATTTACCTCCAATTTCCTCGTATATTTTTTGTGCAGTATTTTCTCGTTTTGCAGATATAAACTTTGCTAAAAGAAACCGAAAAGGGTTTGGTAGACTTATTATTCTTCTATCATAAAAAAGGTTGAATAAAAAAGGACGGACTGCATTCAGTGAGTCAGGTCCACCAAGGTTAAATAAAATGACAGCCTTTTTCATTTGGTCTTTTGCAAATAATTGTTAAAACTACAAGGTTACTTTTTGCCGTCGTTCCAGCGCGTGATGCACAACAACATTGTGATTTGAGGGCTATTTCTACTAAGATGGTGTCATCCCAGCGCTCCGACACTGGGATCCAGGATTTTACTAAATTGGTAAGTATAAAAGCGTTATGTGAAAACAACGTCCTCGATGAAATTGTGTGAAAGTGCTGGATTCCAGACTGGAATGACAAAATAGAATACACTTAAATAACAGAAAAGAGGCACATTCAGGCTCCGCAACAAGTTGCTTTTGGGGTGCCTATAAACTCAGCTATAGGCTCATCAAATTTAGTTATAGGCACTAAATTTCTCACACTGGCATACAACAAATGGCCAGACCTCTGCAGGTTACTCTTGGTGAATGTGAAGCTCCAATCGAAAAACGTATCGACAAGAAGACTTGGCACGATTTCAAGAAGTTCAACAGCAGCTAAAGATAGCATGATACAACTTTGAAGAATCTTCAGAGGAAAAACTAAAAATGCAACGAAAAAAGAGGTGTTACTTGACTCACCCACTTGGTTAGGCGAATTATACTCAATATGCTTTCTATTTTGATCAAAAATAGGGAATTTTATGGAATCTTTTTTAAATTCCTTACTCACTGTTTCTTTTGAGCAACCTGTTTGTTTTTCTAATAACTTTTCACGTAGACTAAAAGTTCTGACAATAAAACATGTAGCTATCATTAAGGCAGCGCATACGAGTGCGCATTGTAGAAGACCAGTGAATGCAAGGCAAACAAGCGGTACTATGATTATCATTTCAAGAAATGGAATAGTATTCCTTTTCATTGCAAAGGCAGCACCTTCTTTTAATTTTGTATTATGATGTGAGCTATATTCCAAATAACTTAAAAATGCCAAACTAAAAGTCAAAAACCCTTTTGTTCCACAAAAAATTGATGACTTTAAGTTATTGACCAATTTTTTAGCGGTAGATTCAGTTTCAACCGGTTGTTTGGTAGTAGATTCAGGTTTTTCATTAGTTTTTTTACAACAAGTATGCATACAATACTCCCTTGATGGTTTGTTTTTAATTATAGATAAAAAATCACTTCTATGAAATTAAAATTTGTAATAAAATAAATCTATAAATGTACTATTCTATATAAGGAAATAATATGGCAATTGAGAAGACACTTTCAATCTTAAAACCTGATGCAGTAAAAAATAATATTACAGGCAAGATAAATTCATATATTGAAAGCTCTGGGCTGAAGATTATAGCACAAAAAATGATGTTACTGACAAAAAAACAAGCAGAGCTATTTTATGAAATTCATAAAGATAGACCTTTTTTTGGGGAGTTAGTGGAATTTATGACTTCTGGTCCTGTGATAGTTCAAGTTTTAGTTGGTGAAAATGCAGTAAGTAAATACAGACAAATCATGGGAGCTACCGATCCAAAGCAGGCAGATAAAGGCACAATCAGGGGTGATTTTGCTGATGATATTAGTGAAAATAGAGTACACGGTTCGGATAGTCTAGAAAACGCTCGTAAGGAAATAGCTTTCTTTTTTGCTGAATGTGAGTTGGTGTAGTCAACTCAGATTGGCGTCATCCAAGTAGCTGACAACATAGAAACGAAAAACCTACTTGACAAACTCCGCCAGCCCCCTTATCATAAGAATGAAGCTATTTATTTATCTTCTCTGTACAGATTAAATGACAAAAAAACTCACGTATCTGGCGTCTCATGTTTAATTTTTTGCACTATGTGCACCTTATGTCTTTAAAAATTCTACCCACATAAGCTGAAACGCGCTTATAAAGCGTTTAAAACATAAAAAAACGCCAACTTAAAAAATGGATAGTGAATAACTAGCTACCCTAGGGTTTCTTTTGCCTTTTTTTCTGTTTAGTAAATTTCTTAACGTTTATAATTTAGGTTAGTTGCATTTAAAAGCGGCTGAATCGCGGTTATTAAGCGTTTAGAATAAAAAAACGCCATACTTGAAAGTATAATGTAAGTAATTAGCCAACCACGGGGCTTCTTTTGCCTTTTTTTTCATTCGGTAAATTTCTTAATGTTTATAGCTAAACGACAACCGTCATCCTCGTCATCCCGCTACTTGTTAGCGGGATCTATGCTTTGAGATACCGCGGCGGTATGACGAGGGAGAACAGTTGCTACGTGTTAGCGGCTGAGATACCGTGAATAAATCACGGTATGACGGTTCGCGGTGGTATGACGGTTAAGTAATTCGTCATCCCGCTACTTGTTAGCGGGATCTAGGCTCTGTGGACAAAATTTTAGAGAAGCCATACAAGAGCTCCAACAAAATTGAGAAAACCAATAAAAACCTCAGCAGTTTTATCAAATCTGGAAAAAATGCGCCTAAAATTTTTAATTTTACCAAAAAAACACTCAATCAAATGACGTTCTTTGTAGATATGCTCATCGTAATACCTTTGCACTTTTCGATTCCGTTTTGGCGGAATAACTACTGTACATCCCTTGTCTTCAAGACTTGTAACAAAGGCATTGCTATCGTAGCCCTTGTCAGCTACTACAGTAGAGTTATAGATACTTTCGGTCAACACTTGTGCCTGCGTAATTTCATTTCTTTGACCAGGAGTCAGAGTAAATTTAAGTGGATTTCCAAGTGCATCGACAAGCGCATGTATTTTAGTTGTAAAGCCACCTTTGCTCCTCCCTAAAGCTTCTTGATCCTTGGAGTTTTTTGTATATCCAGATGAACATGGATGGGCTCGAATGATCGTACCGTCGATTATAGCAACTTCTAAATCAGGCTCTTGTTTAGTATATTCAAGCAATTTTTTCCAGACATCTCTTTCACACCATCTTTTAAATCGCTTATGTATACTCCTGTAATTACCATAAGTTTTTGGTAAAAGTCTCCATTGGCAACCACTTCGCACTATGTACCACACTGCCTCTATGAATATTCTTAAACGTTTTTCATCTTTGCTGTGCATTCCTTTTACGCTTTTTATGAACTCTAAAATTTGTTTCCAATTTTCCTCTTTGATGTAATATTGCATATGGTAGTTTCTCCATTTTTTACCTATTAGGCTAAACTACCATCTTTTTCTCTCTTTTCATATTTTTTGTCCACAGAGCCTAGAGATACCGCGAATGAATCGCGGTATGACGTAGGACTGCTGTCATTCCAGTCTGGAATCTAGTTCTTATTGTACATTTACTTGGTAGAGTTAAATTTCCTGGATCCAAGTAGTCGGCTACTCGGATGACAGGAGAAGGTACTGCCGTCATAAAGGAACCAGTGTCAGCTACTTGGATAATACCTTTTTTCTACTTAGTTTGGGTTATGTAAGAAGTCTATCATAATCAGGCTTTAAGTATGCGGAAGTAATTTTTTGCGTTAGAGTAAAAAATTTTTTCTATAGCTAATCAAAGTGGATCAAGAGAAACTTACCACTTTCTTTACAAAGGGTTTGATGTTACCATTTAACTACCTATTCTGAATTTATTGGATGAACATTAACATAAAAAATCTAGTTCATGCTTTCTCTAAATTGCCAAGCTTAGGGCCATCATCATCACGCAGGTTAGTTATACATTTACTCCAAAACAAAGAGAAAGTTATGCTACCACTTGCATCTTTGATTAAAGAGCTAGCAGATCTTATAATAGAGTGTGAAGTTTGCGGAAATCTAGATACTAAATCACCTTGTTCTATTTGTACTAACCCAAAACGTGACACTAAGTTACTGTGTGTAGTAGAAGAATTAGGTGATCTATGGGCGTTTGAAAAAGGAAGTATATATTCAGGTTTATACCATATTTTGGGTGGCAGATTGTCTGCGATAAATGGCATAGGTCCAAAAGAACTCAACCTTGATACTATTCTGAAAAGAGTGATGGAGTCTAAAATTGAAGAGATAATTATCGCAATTAATCCAACATTAGAGGGCCAAGTTACTGCACAATATATAACTCAATTGCTAAAAGACTTGAATGTGAAAATATCGCGCCTTGCTTGTGGCATACCAATGGGCGGAGAAATTGACTATCTTGATGAAGGAACGCTGAGGATAGCACTTACTTCAAGACAAGAATATGAGTTAAATATAAAATAAGACATGTGCTTAAAAAAACTTATATCGCTAATAACATTCAAAAAGAAAGAAATAGCGCCACCACTTAAAGTGGTGGCTTGGGAAAATGACCGTCTAAACTATAAGCAATTTTCAGGTAAATTTAACAATATAATTAAAACAATTGATCAGTCTTTTACAATAATATCTTTGGAAGGATATGATGGATGGGGCAAGACGTTTTTTTTGAAAGAATGGGTAAAAGAGTTAAAACAGCAAAATGAAATTGCAGCTTATTATAGTGCATGGGATATCAATGCATTGGACCAACCACTGCCTTCTTTTTTAAATTTCCTATTTGAAGATTTATTTGTATCGTATAAAGTAAAAAGAAGTGTTATACAACAGTTCAAGAACATAAACCAAGAGCTATTTTCTCTAAACACACTAGGAAAGCTGATCAGTAAATCTCCACTTGCTATGCTTTCAGTATTTCTTGATGCTGCAAAAGAGGCTGATAAAAAAGACATAGGTTTTGTCTTGAGTGAATTAAGTCTTCTCCAAAGAAGAAAAGAGAGTACTAGAGATTTTAAAACACAGTTAGCGGATGTGGTTAATAAAATCAGAAAAGACAAAAACATTTATATAATGGTGGATAATCTTGATGTGTGCCGTCCTAAATTTGTTGTCGATTTTTTGGAATCTATAAAGTATATGCTTGATGTGGAGGGGCTGGTTTTCATTATTCCTGTAAGTAAAGATAAGAGTAATGTACAAAGAGCAATCAGCACAATACTTGGACCAAATTTTGACCTAAAATCTTTTACTGGTCTCTCTTTACATTTACCAAAACAACCGATAGAAAAATTTACAAAAGAACTATTTGAAAATATTAAATTACCGAAAAAGTCAAAAAATTTGATTGTAGATAGTTTTATATTTTATGCAGAAAGCCTGTCACTATCGTTAAAAACAATAGAATACTGCGTAAAAAAAATAAAGCTGTGTCTTCTGAATCACACAAGAGAAGAATTACCTGATCCGAATTTGTTTTCATTTTTGGTAATACTGCAATCGATAAATATTGATATATATGAGGAATTAGGTTTTTCATATCAAAGAGCATTGGAAAAAATTGAAAATGAATATAAATCTTTAGTTCTAAATGGTCAAGAAGAATGGGAAAAACTTAAAACCTCTCTAGAAACTGCTTTTGCAGAGAGGGAGTCAAAAATTAACAAAGCTATAAAGGATATACTATTTTGAAAAGATACCCTACCTTTACATATACAAAGATAGGGTAACATTTGATTAACGCCCTTTTACTATGTCATTACCTTGTTCAAACTTTCTGATTAATTCGCTTACATTGACATTAGATAATTTTTTACCTGCAGATTTGTCATTATGTAAAGCATCAGGTTTACGAAGGTCTTCCTTACTGTTACTCCTAGTAATATTACATCTAACAATGTTTGAATTATTAGACTTATCGCTTACATCTGAAATATTGCTTTTTTCACTACATGAAGACGAATTACTCGACATATTGCCTAAGCTAAAGAGCTTTTTACCTTGATAGATTGGATTCCAATCAAGTGGATTATAAGTTTTTTGCTAGTCTCAACCTTTTGGTTATTTTGCTGTTTAGGAGAAAAACCAAGTTTTTCTCTTTCTTTCTTGCTTAGCGTTTTGAGAAATTTTACGGTTTCTAATTCATCAGTTGCTTGTACTTTATGTAAATCAAAGCTTTTTTGATGGTTATCCTGCTTAACATTTTCCATCATTTTATCTTTTATTGTTCTATCCTCATCATCAGAAGTGCTGCTACTAATATCACTGATACCACTATCCCCTGAATCACGGCGTTGTTTGTTAGGAGTGCTATGAATGTTGTCTTCCATGAGTTTTTGCATTGTTGGGCCAAATGTTCTTCCAAGATTGCTACTTACTGTTTTATTACTATCATTTGCTTGAGAATGAGGTGCATTTCGCTCAAAAATCGCTTTTATTCCAGCAAATTTAGCTTGGGAAGATTTTGGAGGAACAGGTGGATTAAGCTTTACTATTTTTTCTAACTCATTCTGCAACGATAACTTGGTCTCTGGTGCTCTTGGTGTTACCTGTGGGGCAACCATGCCTTTTGAGTTAATCTTTCCTTCATTTTTAGGAAAAATTTTTGGATTGTTTTTTTCTACTGTAGTATTCATTTTTTTACCTCTAAGCCTATTAACTAGTAGAATTATAAACTTAGAGGTATTAATTTTGTAATAACGATGCTAACAGGTTTCAAATAAGCATCGCCAGAGGATTCTCTATATAATGCTTAAAGGCGTTTAAAAATTTTGCTCCGAGTGCTCCATCAACCGTCCTATGGTCAACAGAGAGTATTACTGTCATTATTTCTGCTATCTCTATTTTCTCATTTATAACAATTGGTTGTTTTTTGGATGCACCAACTGCCATTATGCAAGACTGCGGTGGGTTGATTATAGCACTGAAGGCTTTTATACCAAACATCCCTAAGTTGGAGATAGTAAACCCTCCTCCTTGAAACTCTTCAGGTTTCAATTTTCCAGATCTTGCTCTGCTTACTAAATCTTTCACTTCTTTTGATATAGATAAAATACCCTTTTTATCAGCATTTTTTACTATAGGAGTAATTAGCCCATCTTCAAGTGCCACAGCAATTGAAATATCTACATTCGAGTATTTAAGTATTTTATTATCTATCCACGAAGAATTTATATCAGGAAATTTTTTCATGCTGAAAGCTGCAGCTTTTATGATTAGATCATTAATTGTTACTTTATTGTTTTCATCTGCTGAGTTAATCTCGTTTTTTAACGATATTAACTTATCAACCTGGCAGTCTACAGTTAAATAAAAATGTGGAACATTCTGTTTTGATTCAGTCAGGCGCTGTGCTATCACTTGGCGCATGTTGCTTACTTCAACTATGGTATCTTTCTCAGGACTTTCAGTATGTATACCACTGCCTAAAAACTCCAACACATCAGCCTTAATTATGCGACCATATGGTCCTATACCTTTTAATTGCTGCACATTAACCCCTTCATTTTGAGCTATTTTCTTAGCTAATGGGCTTATTTTTGTTCTACCTTCTGCATAACCCTCTGTCATCTGAGTAGCTGACACTGGGATCCATTCTTCTTTTCTAGATCCCAGTGTCAAGCACTGGGATGACATTGAGGGGTTGGATTCCAGCGTCACGCGCTGGAATGACACCGAAGAATAACTTATTGGCTTTCCGTTTAAATCTTGGTGTTCTGATTTTTGATTATCAACAGCACTTTTTGTCACTTCCTTTTTAACTGCACTATTGATGGAAGTTGAAGTATAGTTGTTAAGTGCACTTTCATCTTCTTCTTCTTCCAGCATTAAAGCTATTGGTTGATTTACAGGCACGCCACTTGTTCCTTCTGTTACTAAAATTTTTGCTAAAACTCCTTCATCTATAGATTCAAACTCCATTATGGCTTTATCAGTCTCTATCTCAGCAATTACATCGCCTACTTCAACTTTGTCTTGTTCTTTTTTATGCCACTTTACAATTTTTCCTCCAGTTTTGCTCATTGTCGGTGAAAGAGCAGGCATTAATATTTCTATAGGCATTGATTTTGCATTTAAAGATCTATTCAATTTTTAATTTACTCTTTATCTTATGTCAACCTAATCGTGAATTATGATGAATAAGTCTGTTACACTATCCCTCACGTTATCCCAGTGCGTGACACTGGGCAGTACTATTATCCTATTGTTTTTATTATTTAGCCCTAGCTTGTTTGCTAGCAACTTTGTTTCAACAAAATCAAATAAGATCAACATGAGAACGGGACCAGGATTTCACTATCCTGTAAAATGGATATACACTTGCAAAAATCTGCCCCTGAAAGTGATAGAAGAGTTTGGGAGTTGGAAAAAGGTCTGCGATATAGATGAAGACTGCGGATGGATAAAAGGCAATCTTCTTAGTGATAAGCGCTACGCGATTGTAAAAGAAGATACTTATGGATATCAAAAACAGAGTGTAGACAGCAAGATTACTATGAAAATAGACAAGTTTGTTGTGATGAAGATAGAAAAATGCAACGAAGAATGGTGCTTTCTTTCCACCCCAAAACGCAAAGCATGGGTACAAAAAAAACATATATATGGGGTTGATTAGGTTGACAAAAGATCTGAATTAACACTAGTTTCTGGGCCTTCTGTAGCATGCTCTTCAGATGAAGCAGAGGGTTCTTGAGGCTCTGGAGACTGTACAGGGCTATCACAGAAACTCCTTAACATCTCCTCAGCGGATGAATCTAAAATTTGTACAATAGACTTTTCACTCTGCTCTTTTAGCGATTGATCCATTCTAGAAATCAACTCAGAAAACTTGCTACCTGATTTTTCAGCTTCACTTTTTATTTTACTTTCTATGCTTGCAATATTACCTTGGTCAATTTCTTCTTTTGTTATGTTGAATGACTTTGCAACATCTTGATATCCAATCTTGCAATTTCCACAACCAATTATGCAAAAAGTAATAGAATCAGATATTTCGCTTGCAGCCCAATTATGTATAGTGTAAGCCAAATAATTGTCATGGTATTTAATGCTAAATTGTTGTTCTATTAACTCAGAAATTTTATTCTTTAGAGACATAAAGCACCCTCCTCTTACATTCGTTATACCTTTTTGTTAAGATACAGCAATTACACCATTTACTACATGCTTTACTTTAATTAATTATTAAAACAAGAGCATCATTTCCAGAGCTATATCTTTTTACCTTGATAATTCTTTTTTGATTTCCTCTTTAATTATCCCACTTATATTCACGTTAAGATCCCCTACCCAAAAATCAGTCATAGTTTCAAGATCGTATAGATCCTCTATTACTTTTTTAATAGCAGCATTTATTTCTTCTTCGTCAAATTCCTTTATAATAGGTCTAATCTTCACATACCCTGGAGAGCCTTTACCATAAATTCCTTTGCTTTTATTAATGCAGCCACCTGCACCAGATCTACTGCTTCTCAAACCACTTCCACACTCTACTGTTTCATACTTGATTTCACCATTTTCTATATATGCTATTTGATTGTCTTGTGTAGACTTCAGTTTATCTGCCTTTACAATTTTCTCCTCTAGCTTTAAATCTTGCTTATGAATTACTGTTTCCTCATAACCCTTACCACTGTATGTTCTATACTCACCTCCACCTGCAACAGTAATCAGTTGCTGGCAATGTTGCTTCTGCGAATTGCACATTTCTATGAAAACAGGTCCCCCGTCCTTATCTGAGAGGTTACTTTCCTGGTTACCCCCTCCCTCTGTGACTTGCACCTTAATTATAGGATAATTAGGATCGATTTTCAGTTTAGCTTTAATATAATCTCCTGGCATCCCTACTCTGCTTTCAGTAGAATGGCATTTTTGATTGTCACAGCCACTACCTTGTATATGACCTGCTTCACCACTTCCCCACGCTTCTATTATTTTAATACGATCAAATTTTATTGATAAGTCATCTGTATAAACATCTTTATTTTTATGATCATAGGATTTTTCATTATTTTTTTCAAGATCTGGTTTCTTATTTTTCAGCTGTTCCTTGATTATCTCTTTTAATTTTTCTTTTAATTTCTTTTTGAGACCTTCTAAATCGAACCTACACAATTTATCAGCGTAAAAGACCTCCGTTCTGTTTGCTTTTATTGGTGCTTCTGGTTGCGTGACAACGCCATTTGTATTTTGTGAAATCTTTGTATAAAAAGGTTGAGTGTTTTCTTTGTCTACATATCGTGTTGAACGGCTGCATGTTCCAGTAAAGCAGATACAACCATCATCACCTTGATTACATTTTTCTCTATGCTCTACATCCGTCAATTTGTACACTACTTTCAGTCCTTTACTAGATTTAAATGTATCGTCTATCTCATCATTTCTTTTTACACAGTAACTGCATTTCCCCTTTTCCTGTTTATTGTTGTCAGGGAAGAAAACATACCCTTGCTTATTAAATATTATTTTATCCAACTGATTTTGAGGTCTTTTCAAAAGGTCACCTATTTCCTTGCTTGGAAGATAATAGAACTGATTTGATTCCTTTGAATAAACAGAATTGTATTTAGTATATCTTGTTCCCATTAATTTTAGTGGTATTATTTTATTTTCTCTTTCAAGAACAAACTCCTCTGGTTCTGGCTGCCATCCAGAAAGACAAAGCATTTTACTGTTAGAATTTCCTTTATACTTTACTTCTATTTCTGGTTGTCCTAAGTTGTTCAATTTGCACTTATTCCCCTGAAACTCTTTACATTCCGTTTCAATATCAGGAACATAGCCATATTCTTTCAGAACTTTAAATTGTTGCGGATTACTTTCTAATATACCTTCTATAATATTATCAATATAACTTTTTTTGTTATTACTATCAGTCGTTTTTGCTACTATTGCTGGTTTTACCACTTTTAAAGATAGAGGACCAATATTTACAGGATGTTTGTGGTCGGTATTAACATTAAAAGTACATAAACCATCACTGTAGGTTCCACGTGCTTCATAAGTACAAGCGCTCTTGCTCATCTTCATTCTTATCTTTAACGTGTCACTCTGCTTTCCAGACGCGTTACTTTGTACTATTTCTACTACTTCAGGCTCTGGAGCAGGTGGTGCCGGGAAGCAGCGGATGAACTGTGGATTTTTTTCATCTATACTTTGAGTTCCAAGGTATTCAGCACAGAGCTTATCTTTTTCTCTATAAGTTTTGAAGTAGTACGTGATGCCATCTTTGTCTAAAATAGAGCACCACTCAGCTTTATTTTCTCCATACCCTTTAGGGAAATCTAATTCTTTTCCAATCTTTCCGTCTTCTTCTATTAGATCACCAGCTATTACCTTAACTTTAGGGTTGAAGTAATCATTATCTTTATCTGTTATAGGAACAATTCTAACTTGTGGAGGTGACATTGCAAGTTGCTCGCAAAATGGAGGGGGGCTAGGTGCAAGTGGCACGGGAGCACATTTTACTGCCGTTTGGTAGCAGGTATCACAGACTTTTTCCATCTCCCCAGGACGAAAAATATTCTCACCCGAAAATACTCTAGAACCCCATGAAGAAATTCCTGACATACAAGCCCCTTTTTGACTGCAAGCACATATTTTAGGAGAGTTAGCGAATCTTCTTTTTTCCTCATCAGTAACACCGTCTGCCCATTCCCATTTAAGACCCCGAGCAATTTCTCCTCCAGCTTTTGTTTTATCCCCTTCCCAATCAATAAAAGCTGCAGCAGAAACTCCAGCTCCTGTACCTTGCGTTCCATATATCTGGCGGCAGGATTCCCCACTTTGTAAGTCATAACAATAACTTTGTCCATCATAAGCACATACTCTAATTTTGGGATTAAAGTAACCATCAACTCCTTGATCTTTTATTGCTTGCACCTTAATTTCCTTTACCCAATCTCCACCAACTATTGCTTCCCACCAAGTATTACTTTCTACAAATGTTGGACAATCAGCATATCCTTGATACGAAAGACCAAGTATCAAAAAAAATATCAATAAGAAATTAAGCTTTACACTTCTCATAAAATACCGGTAACCACTCATTAACTTCTTCTCCTTTTTCTTTTATTGCCTCATACATATACTTTATAGTCTCTTTGTTAGCTGAAAGTACATGTATTTCTTGCATATCCTTCAAATCCAGATTTAAGGTTACTAATCCTTTGTACTGTTTTATCAAAAATAAACCTTCCTGTGTTGGCGTCTGCAGAATTATATTCAGCTCCTCTTTCGATAGAGAAAATGCCTTCATGTATAATCTATTTGCATTGACGTTCGGCATCAAGATTCTTGTATCAACATGTTTATCTAAATATTGAGTAAATTTGCTAGCAAATGCGAGATTTAAATTCTCAGTACTTAGGATTACTACAACATTTAGTTCCGTCATTCTTTGCATCCAGTTATCAAACTCTTTCTCTGTAGGAAAAATATTACTTATCTCCCATGCTTCATCCAAAACAAGTATTGCAGGCGAGCCATCACATTTTGCCTCAAAAGAATATAAAAAATAGTAAAGTATCACGGACATACATTCCTTTTTTTTTGTAAGGTTTGCGGTGTTGAGAGATATAATTTTTGTTTCCCAGTCAATATCTGATTCATCACCATCTTGAAATAAGTAAGCAAAGTCACCATCGTCACACCATCTACTTATCTTACCCCCAAGGAGCAAGAGCACCTCAGAAATTTGTGAAATAGAACGTGATTCCTTGGGTATAGCAAATATAGAATCCACAATTTTTCTTATCTTTTCTTCTACGTCCACCAAGCTCGTATCGGCTACCATTCTTCTGATCAGTTCAACCAACATATTGCGATTGGAAGCACTATCTTCAATGTTTAGTGGATTAAATTTTAGGCTTTTGTCCTTATATTTTGGATCGATTATGTAATATTTACCACTCACTGCTTTAGTAAAAATTATTGATTTTCCAGTGTTATCCAATATGACAATTCTTGGGTTAAACTTTCTTGATTCTGATAATAGAAAATTAATGAGTGAAGTTCTGCCTGAATTTGGAGCTCCGAGTATCGTAGTATGGCCATTATTTCTTTTTCCATGAAAATTAAAGAAGTAAGGATTTCCTTTTTTTGAGAAAAAAATCATTACCGCTTCTTTCCACCTTCTTCCTTTTAATGTACCTGACGTAAAATCGTGCAGCATAGCAAAGCTGCAAGCGTATTTTGTTAAGATATTTTTCGGTTGCGTAATAAAAGCAAAATTGCCTGGAAGTTGTGCCCAAAAATGACTTTCCATATGTAAATCAGTTCTAAACATCATGAAGCCAACTAATGACATTATAGAAGATAAATCACTAATACTTTCAGCTAACTTATTCCTATCATCTGCAAATATTGTAAAAATAATTTTCTGTTGGCAGAAGTCTATACTAGAGGTCTTTTCAAGCTCTATTATTTCTTCAATTCCTGAGCTTTTAAGTAAGGTATTATCCTCACTAATTTGCAGCATGTTGATTTGTTTTTTAAATTCTTTTATTGCTTTATTATTACTAGTAAATATCATTATTTCTGTAATGATAAATTCAGATTCAAGCTGCAAGCATCTATCTATATTACCTAAAGAGATTTCCCGGTATTCTTTTATGCTGAAAATAGAGCCAAATTTCTGTTGATTTTCAAATATTGTTTGAAACGTATTGAAACCAAAAGCTATTTTAAAATTTCTAATATATTGCGACAGGTCCCTTTCATGTATTGGATAATCTTTGTGCGTTAATGTAACAATATAGTGGAGAAATTCTATCATTTCAGAATATATTTTACCTTCACTAAACCTTAGACCCAGTTTTTTAGCTCCAAAAGGTTCTAAATCATTTTGAATTAAGTCAGTTATCTTTTGCAACTCCTGATGGCTTTCTTGTAAAGACAACTTATGCTTATTCTTTATTCTATTGAAAAAAAACGAATTATTAGTATGCTTGCCAAAATCGCTAAACAATATTACAATATATAGTTCATTTATATACTGTAATTTACTATCAGTTAGTTTATTAAACCACGTTGAATGTAGGTTGTCAGAGAAGTCTTCAGTTTTATTCCATTTCAAGCTCAGTTTATTGCGCTTTCTAACGGTATGAATCCAAACGGTAAAATACAGGCTATTAATATTTTTTGATATGCTTTTTCTAATTTCAGTTCTGAGGTCGCTGTAGTTATCAACAGAAGAATAATCTTCTAACTTGATTATTTTTAACAATTCTCCCTGTTTTGTTAGTATGGTTTCTTCATCGTAATGACAAGCATAAGGAACAAAATCTAAATCGATGCTTTCTAGTAATGCTAAGTTGTTCTTTTTTTCAAACTTAGAGTTAATCGCTGGTACTTTTAGCTGCATATGCGTATTCAATAAAGATAATTAAAAAAGATAAAAATACTATCTTAATTTTTATCTTTTTTTTCGCTATCGGATTGTAATTTTATATCTTTTGCAAAGTTAAATTTTTCTTTTAAGTAGTCTGTTGCCTTTTCTGTACTACCGAACATCAGGACCAGTACACCAAACATTATCATAAAAAAGATTAGACCTCTGAACACTACTGCAAGTATCACCGCAGCTATACACAACCCTATGATTGTTGAAGGACTCATATTTTCTACAGTATCTTTAATTGAAAATGAAGAAATAAAATTTTTTACCGTTTCTTGTACATCCTTTAACTCATCACTCACCGAACTTGCTTCGCTAGAATATGATGCAAAAATGAAACTTAATAAGGCTATAAAAACCAAAACTTTATTCAATTGAATGCGCATCAACTAAACACCTTTTAAACATTCTTCAAATATAACAACTTTTATATCAATAGGCAAGAACTGAATTCACTTATCCACTACAAGTAACACATATTTAATTTTTACCGCTGTGAACATGCTGTAAGCTCTTTATCATCAACAAGAGGACTCACATTAATGGATGTTAATTTACTTGATAGGAAGTTTGAATGCAATTCAGCTACTGCTGCTATAGCAAACACTGCAGCCATAGCAAGTAGTCCTGCTCCTATCAATCCTGATGTCATTGCTCCTGCAACAATGCACCCTATTGTGGAGAGAGCACAACCTGCTACAAGTGCAACGTGAAGATTTCTGTTATTGGGTTGTTTTTCAAGTGGAGTATCTTCACCCTTTTTCTTATTCAAAGGAAATTTCTGCACGATTGTAATGGCGTTTTTTCTGTCCCTTTTTTCTTCGGGTTGCATTGAATCTTTTGCCTGGCTGCCTGTCATCTGAGTAGTTTGACTATTTGGATCCATACTTTCTTTTTCTCTGGATCTCAGTGTCACGCACTGGGATGACACCTGTGGCTCTTCTTCTGCAGTCTGCTCTAGTTGCTTTTGATTCCCAGTATCTTCTTTTTGTGGATCGTTATTTTCTCCAGCAGAGCTTAATATTGAGCTCATACTGCTCCTTCTACTACTTATTGGTGATTCTAAACTTTCTTCACTCGGTTTGCATGAACTTACTCCACTATCTGAGCTACTAGCACATACTTCTTCTTTAGTTGGACTTTCTACATTATTTTCTGTCATCCCAGTGCTTGACACTGGGATCTCTTTTTTTATGGAATTAATAGGTTGTTCTTCTATTTTTGAATCTTTATTGCTGCTCCTTTTAATAATCCCTGAAATTATTTCTAATATTTTCCCTCTTCTTGTTGGTGATCTTTGTAATTGTTCTCTTTCATTGTTAGATACTGAAAGCTCGACCTCTAATTTCATTACTTCTGTTTCCAACACTGGAAGAAATTTTTTGGTGTAATAATTATAAGATTCTTCTTGCTCTTTCAGTGATTTTTCTAATTCAATTAATACATTAGGATTAGCCTCTTTCTTGAACAACTCTATGCATTTTTTGATAGTTCCATCTCCATTTTTTTTTGGGCTTTCATGATTATGTGTTTTTTTTGTTACCTTTTTGTATATAGTGTCGTGCAATTGTTGGTTAATATCTTTTTTAGAACTTAGCATAGACTCCTCCATACATAACAAAATGTATAGATACCTCTTTAGCGTTAATTTTACATTAAAACTGGGCAATTATGCCATATTATAAATAATTGCGGCAACTTGCTTATTGGAAGGTCGCTTAACTATTTGCTTTCTGGGCTTTCTACTTCTACAGATTTGCGTTCAATATGATTGTTTGCTTGTTGAACTAATATATCTATCACTTCTTTCACAGGCTTTTCCCTATCAACCATGCCAACACTTTGACCGGCCATTAAAGATCCTGTTTCAACATCTCCTTCAATCACTGCCCTTCTTAAAGCTCCAGCCCAGAACTTTTCTATTTCAAGCTGCCCATCTTCTTTTGAGATCTGTCCCTTTTGGTATTCATCAATAACTTCTTTTTGACGCTTCATGAAGTCATCGCTTGCTTTGTTGGCTATAGCTCTTACAGGAATTACAGGAAAATCAGCACTTATCTGTACAGAAGGTATTGCATTACGTGCGGCCGATTTAATAAACACTTCCTTAAAATTTTTGTGGGCAATTGACTCATTAGTGCAGACAAATAATGTACCTATTTGACAGCCACTTGCTCCCATTTCCAGGTAATTAACTATCATTTCACCTCTTCCTATTCCACCTGCAACAAACACTGGTATTTGTTCATTTTTAAAATGAGGCAATATCTCTTGTGCAAGAACAGAAGTGCTAACTGGACCTATATGCCCACCTGCTTCCATTCCTTCTATTATTAATGCATCTACTCCCATTTTTACTAACCTTTTCGCAAGGCTTAATGCTGGTGCAAAGCACATAACTTTAATGCCTGCACCCTTGATTTTTTCTATATTAGGCTTTGTTGGCAGTCCACCGGCAAGCACTATATGGCTCACTTTCGTTTCAATACACACATCTATCAACTCACTCAACTTTGGGTGCATAGTAATTAGGTTTACACCAAATGGCTTGTTAGTTAATTTTTGTGTCTCTATGATTTCTTTTTCCAGTAAGTCTGGGAACATTGCACCACATGCAATCACACCAAAACCACCAGCGTTTGAGATTGCTGAGACCAAGTTTCTCTCTGAAACCCAGCTCATAGCACCACCCATTATAGCAAACTCACTGCCAAGAAAATCTGTTCCTTTTTTCCAGAGGCTACTTAACATATAACCTATATCATACGTTTAAAAATGTTTTGTTTATCTATAAATGTGTGTTTTAAGGCGCCAAGTATATGTAAGATTATAAAGAGTACCATAAAATATGCAAGCATCGAATGTAGCTCGTTAGCCGTGTTAGCTAGATCTTTGTTTTGATTAATCAACAAAGGGATATGAAAAAAATATTTGATCTGTTTGCCAGAAGCAGAAGACATGACATAGCCAGATAGTGGCATTAGCACCATCAAAGAATATAAACCAAAGTGTACTGCTTTACTTATATTGATTACAAACCGAGAAAAATTTGCTGGAAGTGGTGGAACATAAGTCAAGACGCGAAAAAATATGCGTACTATGATTAATCCAAGAATAGTGATACCGCAAGCCTTATGAATAGCGTATATGTTGAACTTAATTTCATTGCTAAGTGGTAAGCTTTTCATATAAAGTCCAGAGCAAAGCATACCGATAATAAAAATAGCCATCAACCAATGGATAACTCTTAAACCTAGGCTATATTTATTGTCTTCCATTTTGATTACCCTAAAGTAGCATTTATATAATAGAAAAACTATTTTTCAATCAAAATTATTAAAGCAATTTAGATTTACTGACAATGTAGCTATACAAATTCGACCCAGCCGGAAGTCAAGGGCACCTAAGCCATAGAAACGGATTAAACGAAAAACTTACTTGACAAACTCCGCCAGCCTCCTTATCATGGCACTGAAGGTATTCAGTTATCTTCATCTGTGCAGATTAAACAGCAAGAAAACAACGTAGTTGGCGTCTTATTTTTAATTTTTTGTACTATGTGCACCTTATGTCTTCACAACATTTCTGGGTTTTTACCTATATAAGCTGAAACGCGCTTATAAGTCGTTTAAGACAGTATAGTACGCCGATTTGCAGGATTAGAGAGTGACAACTAGCTAACACGGGGTTTCTTTTGCCTTTTTTTCTGCTTAGTAAATTTCTTAAACATTTGCAGCATAGGTTAGTTGCAATTAAAAGCAGCTAAATTGCAGCGTTTAAGACTTAAAAAACGCCAATACTGAAAATAGACAATGACTAGGGCTTCTTTTGCCTTTTTTTTCATTTGGTAAATTTCTTAATGTTTATAGCTAAAAGAGCCCAAGAGAGGTGTCATTCCAGTGCCCCTGTGATGTCATTCCAGTGCTTGGCACTGGAATCCAGGAATTTTATTAAGTTGGTGAGCATAAAAATAGCTGTTTTACGTTAAAATACAATGTTTTGATGATTATGGAAAGGCTGGATTCCAGTGCCAAGCACTGGAATGACACCATAGGGGCGCTGGGATGACACCCTGACAATCGTCATCCCGCTGCTTGTTAGCGGGATCTAGAGATACCGCGAATGAATCGTGGTATGACGGTTCGTGGTGGCATGACGATAAGGTTCCAGTGTCAAGTGTTTGGCATGCAAATTTCCTTAAACGTTCGTAAGCTTAAAACTTTACTTTAGATCAAACTGCTGTATAGTGACTTTATAGCTTCAATTTTATAATGAATATACCTAGTATAGAAAATTGCGATCTTCACAATAAAGCCGTCTTACTCAGAGTTGACTTCAATGTTCCTATAAAAGATGGAGAAATTCGTGACGTCACTCGTATTTTGAGAGTATTGCCTACTATTCAGTATTTAGTGAATGCAAGTGCAAAGATTATTATTATATCGCATTTCGGACGCCCAAAGGCTAGAGACGATAATCTGTCGCTAAAAAATATAATTGACACTTTATCACAGTTACTAAATAAAAAAGTGAAATTCATTGATGATTGCGTTGGTGAAAAAGTGCAAAAAGCAGTGAGTGCTATGGATGCAGGAGATATAATATTACTGGAGAATCTAAGATTTTATGAAGGGGAAAAGGAGAATGATGCAAACTTTGCCAGACAATTAGCATCTCTAGCGGATATATATGTAAATGATGCATTTTCTTGCTCTCACAGAGCTCACGCTTCTATTTCACGCATTACAGAATTTTTACCTTCTTACGCGGGATTTTGCTTGCAAGATGAGCTAAAGTATCTTGAAAAAGCTGTATCATTTAAAGCTAAACCTATTACTGCGATAGTTGGGGGAGCTAAAATATCAACTAAAATAAAAGTGCTTATGAAGCTAACAGAAAAGGTTGATTACCTAGTTCTAGGTGGTGCAATAGCCAATAATTTTTTGTCATTTAGCAAAGTAAATATAGGGAAATCTTTCTTTCAAAATGGTGTTGACGACCTTCTACATAATATTGTTGAAACAGCAAATAAAAACAATTGCAAAATAGTTGTGCCAGAAGACGTTCTGGTTGCAGTAAACTCTGATTACAGCACTAGTATTTCAAGAAGAACTGAGTCCATTTTGGACGGTGATATAATTTTGGATATCGGACCACAAACTTTGAGTACAATAAGCAGTATAATAGCAAGCAGTAAGACTCTGCTGTGGAATGGACCTATTGGTGTTTTTGAACATTCAGCTTTTGCAAGTGGTACAATAGGGGTAATGAAAATCGTAAGTGACTTAACGCACAAAGGAAAGTTAACCAGCATAATAGGGGGAGGCGATAGTCTATCTGCAATAAGCGCTGCAGGCTTTACCGATAAGGATTTTACATATGCTTCCACTGGTGGAGGAGCGTTTTTAAGTTGGCTGGGTGGTGACGAAATGCCAGGAGTTGCTGCTCTGCAAAAATGATTAGATTAAAACTTTTTTAAATTGTTTCTTGTAAGTTAGCTTTTTTGTGAACGTGATTATGTCGAAGACAGTTAAACTAATTTTGTGTTTAATAATACCAATAATAGGATTTATTTTTTATATTAAGGGTCATTATTTTCACACCAGCTATGTAGAAGAAAATGTTGAGGTCAATTTTGAACCATTTTTCAGTTCACAACCAGGTTATATGCCACCGTTTCCAGAATTAACTGACTTCGATAGAGGAGCGTTGAAAGTTTGTGGAGATTGGGGAGCACATCCAGAGAAAGAAGATTTCAAAATTTTACTTAGTTGTCCGCAACATCAAGAAGTAGTGAAAGGAATATATGATAAGCTTAATCATCAAGTGATTACGCCAGATGCGGATTTGGAGTTATTTAAAGATGAACTGGCTAACATTTGGTTTACAAATAGTGGAAGTGAAAAAGAAACTATAGGGTTTGGACATATTTTTTGTGGTGAGCCAAATGATAAATTAGGTGGTATGCATTTTGTAGGTAGATATGTTGAAGCTCAAGAAGATAAATGGGCAGGTGCGATTTGGAATGATGAATCCCTGTGCAATAAATCAGATATTAAGCCGCCAATTTATACATTTGGAATGAAATATTTGGGCAAGGATGGAAAAGTAAAAGTTAAGTGTCCAAATGGATATGCATATAACCTTCATGCTGATGATATTTTAATTTTTGCAACTAAGGCGTTTAAGGAATTAGGAAAAGATGGAATGTGCCTATATAAAATGGAAGATGACAATTATCAATCAGTGTTTGTAAGAAAGAATGATGCCATACTCACGTTCTATCCCGACTTAACACCAAAATGTGATGATAAGAGTACTTATTGTAGTTGCAGTAAATCTTAATTTCAAAACCAATAGGGTGAACAAATGATAAAAATGCTATAGGGTATAGCAAATCCAAATGAGTTAAAATTTTGATTAAAGGGTTTTGTGAATAATAATGAAGAAGGGCATTATTCGTCTAATAAAAGCAATTCAATACTCTTGTGAAGGAATAAAATCAGCTTTTATATCAGAAATTGCGTTCAGACAGGAGTTACTACTTTTTATAGTATGTGTTTCAACTTTGTTTGTTTTGGATGTAAGTAATCTAGGCTCTGTGGACAAAATTTTAGAGAAGCCATACAAGAGCTCCAACAAAATTGAGAAAACCAATAAAAACCTCAGCAGTTTTATCAAATCTGGAAAAAATGCGCCTAAAATTTTTAATTTTACCAAAAAAACACTCAATCAAATGACGTTCTTTGTAGATATGCTCATCGTAATACCTTTGCACTTTTCGATTCCGTTTTGGCGGAATAACTACTGTACATCCCTTGTCTTCAAGACTTGTAACAAAGGCATTGCTATCGTAGCCCTTGTCAGCTACTACAGTAGAGTTATAGATACTTTCGGTCAACACTTGTGCCTGCGTAATTTCATTTCTTTGACCAGGAGTCAGAGTAAATTTAAGTGGATTTCCAAGTGCATCGACAAGCGCATGTATTTTAGTTGTAAAGCCACCTTTGCTCCTCCCTAAAGCTTCTTGATCCTTGGAGTTTTTTGTATATCCAGATGAACATGGATGGGCTCGGATGATCGTACCGTCGATTATAGCAACTTCTAAATCAGGCTCTTGTTTAGTATATTCAAGCAATTTTTTCCAGACATCTCTTTCACACCATCTTTTAAATCGCTTATGTATACTCCTGTAATTACCATAAGTTTTTGGTAAAAGTCTCCATTGGCAACCACTTCGCACTATGTACCACACTGCCTCTATGAATATTCTTAAACGTTTTTCATCTTTGCTGTGCATTCCTTTTACGCTTTTTATGAACTCTAAAATTTGTTTCCAATTTTCCTCTTTGATGTAATATTGCATATGGTAGTTTCTCCATTTTTTACCTATTAGGCTAAACTACCATCTTTTTCTCTCTTTTCATATTTTTTGTCCACAGAGCCTAGGCTCTGTGGACAAAATTTTAGAGAAGCCATACAAGAGCTCCAACAAAATTGAGAAAACCAATAAAAACCTCAGCAGTTTTATCAAATCTGGAAAAAATGCGCCTAAAATTTTTAATTTTACCAAAAAAACACTCAATCAAATGACGTTCTTTGTAGATATGCTCATCGTAATACCTTTGCACTTTTCGATTCCGTTTTGGCGGAATAACTACTGTACATCCCTTGTCTTCAAGACTTGTAACAAAGGCATTGCTATCGTAGCCCTTGTCAGCTACTACAGTAGAGTTATAGATACTTTCGGTCAACACTTGTGCCTGCGTAATTTCATTTCTTTGACCAGGAGTCAGAGTAAATTTAAGTGGATTTCCAAGTGCATCGACAAGCGCATGTATTTTAGTTGTAAAGCCACCTTTGCTCCTCCCTAAAGCTTCTTGATCCTTGGAGTTTTTTGTATATCCAGATGAACATGGATGGGCTCGGATGATCGTACCGTCGATTATAGCAACTTCTAAATCAGGCTCTTGTTTAGTATATTCAAGCAATTTTTTCCAGACATCTCTTTCACACCATCTTTTAAATCGCTTATGTATACTCCTGTAATTACCATAAGTTTTTGGTAAAAGTCTCCATTGGCAACCACTTCACACTATGTACCACACTGCCTCTATGAATATTCTTAAACGTTTTTCATCTTTGCTGTGCATTCCTTTTACGCTTTTTATGAACTCTAAAATTTGTTTCCAATTTTCATCTTTGATGTAATATTGCATATGGTAGTTTCTCCATTTTTTACCTATTAGGCTAAACTACCATCTTTTTCTCTCTTTTCATATTTTTTGTCCACAGAGCCTAGGCTCTGTGGACAAAATTTTAGAGAAGCCATACAAGAGCTCCAACAAAGTTGAGAAAACCAATAAAAACCTCAGCAGTTTTATCAAATCTGGAAAAAATGCGCCTAAAATTTTTAATTTTACCAAAAAAACACTCAATCAAATGACGTTCTTTGTAGATATGCTCATCGTAATACCTTTGCACTTTTCGATTCCGTTTTGGCGGAATAACTACTGTACATCCCTTGTCTTCAAGACTTGTAACAAAGGCATTGCTATCATAGCCCTTGTCAGCTACTACAGTAGAGTTATAGATACTTTCGGTCAACACTTGTGCCTGCGTAATTTCATTTCTTTGACCAGGAGTCAGAGTAAATTTAAGTGGATTTCCAAGTGCATCGACAAGCGCATGTATTTTAGTTGTAAAGCCACCTTTGCTCCTCCCTAAAGCTTCTTGATCCTTGGAGTTTTTTGTATATCCAGATGAACATGGATGGGCTCGGATGATCGTACCGTCGATTATAGCAACTTCTAAATCAGGCTCTTGTTTAGTATATTCAAGCAATTTTTTCCAGACATCTCTTTCACACCATCTTTTAAATCGCTTATGTATACTCCTGTAATTACCATAAGTTTTTGGTAAAAGTCTCCATTGGCAACCACTTCGCACTATGTACCACACTGCCTCTATGAATATTCTTAAACGTTTTTCATCTTTGCTGTGCATTCCTTTTACGCTTTTTATGAACTCTAAAATTTGTTTCCAATTTTCCTCTTTGATGTAATATTGCATATGGTAGTTTCTCCATTTTTTACCTATTAGGCTAAACTACCATCTTTTTCTCTCTTTTCATATTTTTTGTCCACAGAGCCTAGTTTAAGCTGGGTACATGGGGCTATTCGTTATTTTTGTGTTGTCCAATGAGGTCCAAAATTAGAGGTCCACTGATAAAAGAGTTTAGTTTACCTTCTTTGCTATAAAATAAGTTTTCCTTTTGAGCTGTTTTGTTAGTATTAACTAAATCCTAAACTAACTGTGCTATAATGAAAAAGATAAAACTCGGAATACTAATTTCAGGTAGGGGGTCAAATATGCAGGCCTTGATAGAAGCATGTCAAGATCAGAATTTTCCCGCAGAAGTTGCATGTGTTATCACAAATAATAGTGAAGCTACTGGTCTGAAAGCAGCAGGGCAAGCAGGAATCCCAGCGTTTGTTGTTAAAGATAAACCACTTGATGCTGATAAAATTCACAAAATACTTGTTCAACATAAGGTTGATTTAATTTGCCTTGCAGGGTTTATGAGAATTCTCAAAGCTGATTTTCTGAGTAAATGGCATAACAAGGTGATAAATATTCATCCTTCTTTACTTCCGTCTTTTAAAGGCCTAAACGCTCAAGAGCAAGCTCTAAAAGCAGGTGTAAAAATTACAGGTTGTACTGTACATTATGTCACTCCTGAGGTTGATGCTGGAGCCATGATTGCTCAAGTTGCTGTGCCAGTGCTACCGAATGATGATGTTCAAAGCCTCTCAGAACGCATTCTAGCTGAGGAGCATAAGTGTTATGTAGAAGCAGTAAGATCAATAGCAGAAAGTATTAATTATTGATCATAAGTGTTTCTTCCAACTTCAACAAAAAATAAATTTTCAGGTTCCAGTAAAGAACTTGCCAGTTCGTTTACTTCCTCTAATTTAACATCATTAATGACATTCGCATAATTATTTATACGGTTAACATCACGATCATTTATCTGCATATCATCGAGCAGCATTGCTGTATTTGTGTTATTGGACAGGCGAAGGACAAGATTATTTACCAAGCCAATTTTTACATCCTTGAACAATTGTTCGTCAATTCCTTCCTTTTTTATTCTGCTCAATGTATCTTTTACCGCTGATATAGCTTTGCCAGCAGTAGAACTATCAGTATTCATAAATCCAAATATAATATTTCCATGTTTATTGGGAATAATACTTGCATAAACACCATAAGTAATACCCAAGTTTTGCCTCAGTTCTGTCATTAATATTGAATTCAGCCTCATGCCACCAAGTGCATCAATTAAGACACCAGCGTTATAATAATTAGGATCTTCATAAGTTATACCTTTTTGAGCAAAAAGTATCACACTCTGTGGTATATCCATAAAAATATTCTTACTTTCTGCAGGACCAAAATCATTTTTCACAGGTATTTTTCTAACTTTCGATCTTTTTGATGGCAATTTAGATAAATATTTATCTAATAGCGTAATAATTTCTTCTTTCTTTACACAACCAACAACACTGATAACGATGTTATCTTTAGCAAAATTACGCTTTATGTATGTTAAAACATCGTCTCTAGTAATGGTCATTACAGTGTCAAGAGTTCCATATTCACTTTTTGAGTAAGGATGCTTTTTAAATAGCAACGTTTCCAATTCCCTTTTGGCAACAAAGCCAGGATCTTTTTCAAGATGATTAAAATTCACTTTAGCAACCTCTAATACCCTATGCAACCCTTCAGGGTCAACCTTAGGACGCATTATAGTATCGCTCAGTAACGAAATTGCATCCTCTAGATTGTCAGACAAAGTATTTAATGAAACCCTAAATGCTTCTAAATCAGCAATAAAATTTAAACTAATCCCTTTATCTTCAAGCTTTTTCGCAAAATCTTTGGCATCATTTTTTCCTGCCCCTTCTTGAATTATAAGAGAAGTAAACCAGGTAAGTCCCTGTTTTTCTGCATTCTCATACACGTAACCTGCATCTTTGAACGATATATTGAGTGAAACTTTTGGCAAATCATGATTTTCTACAAATAAAAACTTAAATCCTTTACGGGTGGTGACCTCCTCTATATTTAGGTTACCACTTGCTTGTAAATTAAAGCCTAGACAGAAAAAAAATAGAAATATAATTTTACTTATTCTCATTATTATCTCCTTTTGGTAATAAACGACCAATTAACTTATTAGCAGAAAAAATAGCACGGATTTTATTATTTACATCCTCTAGATTGACATCATTAATCTTGCTATATGAAATATCTATTTCATCAAGTGGAATGCCAAGTGCTAGGTGCGGCACATAAAACATTGCTATATGAGTTAAGTCAGATAGATTATCAAACTGTGCTGCTTTGTATCTATATTTTGAGCTTTGTAATTCCTCGCTCGTCACCCCTTTAGATACGAAGCCATTAATAGTATTATCTAACTCTCTTTCAACAATATCTAAATTAGCGCCACTTTTTGGAATTATCATAATATCAATGTAGCCATCACTAAAAGCTAGGCTATTATAATAAGCAAACACTGATACTGCCACATCTTTATCTAAAACCAAATCTTTATACAGTTTGCTGGATTTGCCGCCACCTAAAATGTCAACCGCTAAATGAGCAGCGGAAGCTTTGTTTATATGCTCAAATAAGGGTACACGATAACGAAAATATAAAACTGGTTCTTTTACTTCAGTGCTTTCTAAGGTCACCGATAGACCTGCGTTATGTACTGGGTCCTGATTAGGGTAATGCCTAATTATAGGCTTAGCTTTAATTTCGCCATACTTTTCTTCTGCTAATTTCACTACTTCATCAAGTTCCACATCACCCACAATCAGTAATATTGCATTGCCGGGGTGATAATAGTTATCATGAAACCTCGTTATGTCATCCTGATTGTAAGTTTTGATATCGCTCTCCCAGCCAATAACAGATCTACCATAGCCAGTACGATAAAATGCACTATCCATTTCTTCCCACAACAAGTTATGAGGTTGGTTATCAAATCTCATTTTTCTTTCTTCCAGTACAATGTTTTTTTCTCTATCTATTTTGTCTTGAGTAACATTAAAGTTTCCCATTCTATCTGCTTCAACTTCCATTGCCAGTGGTAAATCTTTTTTGGGGACCAACTCATAATAACAGGTATATTCTTTAGTGGTAAGCGCGTTAAATTTAGCCCCAATGCTACTCATAGTGGCTTCTATGTCTTTAAACTTTCCTGTAGTTTTAAACATTAAGTGTTCAAAGTAGTGAGCCAATCCTGCTTTGCCGATTGGATCATCCATTCCCCCAACTTTATATATTACTGCATGTAAAACAGATGGAATCCGATGATTAGGAACAACATAGACATCTAGTCCGTTACTGAGTTTAGCATATTTTATGTTGTGCTCTATGCTCAAAGCCTTCAAAGAAATTGGGTAAGTAAAAAAAAGTGCAGGTAGTATAAGAAAACTAAAAAGCTTATGAAGCATTATCCTAACCTAATATAAACATAATTACTTTATTCCCCATTTTGTTTAGAAATAAGCATATCGTATATATACCACTTATATAACAATGTAAACATTCCACAAACTATAGATAAATCCGCTAAATTAAAAGCTGGCCAATACCAATCATCAATATGAAAATATATGAAATCATATACAGCTCCCCAATAAATCCTATCAACTACGTTTCCGATTGCTCCACCAATCATCAGAGAAAACCCAAGGTAAGTTGACTGATCATCAGACTTGTATATCAAGTATGCAAGTATACCAATTATTAGTATTGAAAATGCTGAAAAAAAGAAACCGCCATGCGGTAAAGCGCTACACATTCCAAAACTAATGCCTGAATTCCAAACTTCAACTAGCTTTATAAAGCTAGCGATCTCAATTGATTCTCCCTCATCAATCAATGAGTTTATGTACAATTTGCTCGTTTGGTCAATCAATACTATAATTAATATAACAATTAAGCATAACTTTTTCATAAATTTGCCTTTAACCTATAAATTTTAAGTATATCATAATTTATCTGTTTTGTTAACTCCTCAATACTATGGAATTTTTTTTCTGACCTTATGAATTTTAAAAGTTGTATATTAACTTTATGATTATATACGTCTTCATCAAAATCGAATATGTGCATTTCTATTATGGGCTTTTTCAGATCCTTAAATGTAGGTCTCATACCAATATTGACTACTCCATATAACCAATTTGGGTTATTATAAGAAAACATCACTTTAGCGTAATATGTACCAAATTTTGGTTTTATCATGTAATCTTCTATAGGAATATTTATGGTTGGAAATCCCATTTCTCTACCTCTACATGCACCTTTTGTCACAACACCAGAAACTTGATAAGGTCTGCCGAGCAATTTATTAGCAATTTCTATTTCGCCCCTTTGTACATACTCCCTTATTGAAGAAGAAGAGCAAATTTTGCCGTCAATTATTAATGGCTCTAATTTAGTCAAAGAGTATCCATATGTTTCAGAATATTTCTCTAGAGTTAATATATTACCCAATCGTTTATGACCAAAAGTGCAATTTTCTCCGACAATTATGTGTTTAGCGCCATATTTATCTATTAAAATCTTACTGATAAAGTCATCGCAGCCAACCTCAGAAAAACCTCTATTAAAATTAATAATATACAAGTAATCTATACCATAGCTGCTGATCAGTTCCTTTTTTTGTTCTTGGTCTATTAACCTAAAATTGTTTCTACCAAATAAAACAGTTGATGGGTGAGGCTCAAAAGTTAAAACTGCAGAGGGTAATCCTCTTTCTTGTGCTACCTTCTTTAGAGTAGAAATTGCAAACTCGTGTCCTAAATGAATGCCATCGAAATTTCCGAAGGTTAGTGCTATATTATTTTCTATCCCTTGCTCACAATTATAAATAATTTTCATACAATTTGATGTTTTTACATGTTTCTTATATATAATAACTATATTTTAGCAAGCTACGGAGATAAATTGTGAAAAATGTTGTGATATATGTAAAGAAGGGCTGTCCATACTGCATAAGGGCAAAGGATTTACTAGATAAAAAAGGTGTGAAGTATGAAGAAATTGATGTGCTCAAAAACTCAGATCTATTTAACGACATAAAATCAAAGTATAACGTTAGAACAGTTCCACAGATTTTTATCAACAATAAGCACATTGGGGGGTGTGACAAATTGATGGATCTTGAAAAAGAAGGAAAGTTGGATGATATGCTAAATAATAATGACAATCACACTGATGTCACAACCTACACAAACAGCAATGATGAATGTGGAGAGTGTGTTATACCACATGATGATTTTATGTAACTTTTTATCTTGTTTTGTCGTGTAATACGTAAATGAAAACTAGTATGCTCACTTTAAACAATTCTTAATGAATTAAAAATACAATTCATTCAGTGAGTTTTTTTAGTGGGAAAAAATGACAAAAAATATTTCAATTATTAGCAGAAACTTAATTAGTATCGAATTAGTTAACAAACAAGATTTAGAGAATTTCATCAAGATTTTCACAGTGCTTGATAAACATATAGCAGCTAAAACACTTTTTACAGAAGAAGTGAGAATAGAGTATAAACAGCACAACAATATAGAAGTTGTTGAATTGCTAAAAGATACAGACTTTACATATCATGAGGTTGAAAATGTATTGAACCACCTGAGTAAACATGGAATGAAGGTGCCCAGCAGTGTTATAGCACACACCCTTTTTGCTGCATACAATCACGCACTTGAATTTAAGGATGTAGCATTTTCCTTTTCTGAAGGCTTTCCACAATTTAACATCAGAGTGAGTAAGAACACCTTCATAATAACTCCTATGAGTGAGGAGAATTTGGAATTGAATTCACAAAGTAGCAAGAAATTAATAGAGTCGTTACAGAGCGAAAAAAATATTTATGATTGTATAGTAGAAGAAAATACCATTAAAGTTATAGTGCATTCTGAAATACATCAAGCTATAAATTTGATTATAAAATCACTGATAAAGTCTCGCCTTTTAGCAAAAGAGGAAGAAGGAAAATTCAAAGAGAAATTGAGACAACTTGCTTTTAAGGATCAAGCTTTTGTTGAGTATTCCAGTATCAAAACCATCAGTAGGTATCCACATAATCATCCTCTGAGGAAGCATGAAAGTGTTACTAAGGATATAGAAAATATTTTATGTGATTTCATAACAAATGAGAACAGCGAGTTTGCTATAGAGCGACTAAATAGGCTGAGCTCAGCAGTTTCTCCGGATACTCCAAGAATCATCACTAAAACTATAGATAAACTTGTTAAGTTTCACTAAGGTATACGAGAGCCAATAGATTTCTTGTATTACCTTTTGTCATCCAAGTAGCCAGGCCTACTTGGTTCTTTTTTTGGGTTTCAGCGCTATGTACATAGCTGTACAAACATTGTAGCCGTTATTTAAGTAGTCCACAGAAACGAAAAACTTACTTGACAAACTCCGCCAGCCCCCTTATCATGAAACTGAAGCTATTTCATTTAACTTCGCAATCTGTGCAGATTAAAACGACAAGAAAACTTGTATTTGGCGTCTTATTTTTAATTTTTTGCACTATGTGCACCTTATGTCTTCACAACATTTCTGGGTTTTTACCTATATAAGCTGAAACGCGCTTATAAGTCGTTTAAGACAGTATAGTACGCCGATTTGCAGGATTAGAGAGTGACAACTAGCTAACACGGGGTTTCTTTTGCCTTTTTTTCTGCTTAGTAAATTTCTTAAACATTTAAACTAAGGTGAGTTGCATTTAAAAGCAGCTAAATTGCAGCGTTTAAGACTTAAAAAACGCCAATACTGAAAATAGACAATGACTAGGCTCTGTGGACAAAAAATATGAAAAGAGAGAAAAAGATGGTAGTTTAGCCTAATAGGTAAAAAATGGAGAAACTACCATATGCAATATTACATCAAAGAGGAAAATTGGAAACAAATTTTAGAGTTCATAAAAAGCGTAAAAGGAATGCACAGCAAAGATGAAAAACGTTTAAGAATATTCATAGAGGCAGTGTGGTACATAGTGCGAAGTGGTTGCCAATGGAGACTTTTATCAAAAACTTATGGTAATTACAGGAGTATACATAAGCGATTTAAAAGATGGTGTGAAAGAGATGTCTGGAAAAAATTGCTTGAATATACTAAACAAGAGCCTGATTTAGAAGTTGCTATAATCGACGGTACGATCATCCGAGCCCATCCATGTTCATCTGGATATACAAAAAACTCCAAGGATCAAGAAGCTTTAGGGAGGAGCAAAGGTGGCTTTACAACTAAAATACATGCGCTTGTCGATGCACTTGGAAATCCACTTAAATTTACTCTGACTCCTGGTCAAAGAAATGAAATTACGCAGGCACAAGTGTTGACCGAAAGTATCTATAACTCTACTGTAGTAGCTGACAAGGGCTACGATAGCAATGCCTTTGTTACAAGTCTTGAAGACAAGGGATGTACAGTAGTTATTCCGCCAAAACGGAATCGAAAAGTGCAAAGGTATTACGATGAGCATATCTACAAAGAACGTCATTTGATTGAGTGTTTTTTTGGTAAAATTAAAAATTTTAGGCGCATTTTTTCCAGATTTGATAAAACTGCTGAGGTTTTTATTGGTTTTCTCAATTTTGTTGGAGCTCTTGTATGGCTTCTCTAAAATTTTGTCCACAGAGCCTAGGGCTTCTTTTGCCTTTTTTTTGTTTGGTAAATTTTTTAATATTTATATGGAAGGTGTCATTCCAGCGCGTGACGCTGGAATCCAGGAATTTTATCAAGTATAAAAGTTATATTAAAATGCACCATTTATGGAAAACTGGATCCCAGTGTCAAGCACTGGGATGACATCATAGGGGCTACTTTCATGACACCATTCTTTTTCCTGGATTGTATCTTATCAGTAAAAAAGAAGAGCTATTTTAGGAAGTTTTTATAGGACTAAAACCAAAGAAAACTTGCATATAAGTTTATCAAGATGTAAAATTGAAGTTATTTTAAAAGAATAGGTTAATTATGAATCTTGTAACAAAATCTGCTATCGATTTTACTGCTTCATCTGTTCTCTCTGACGGAGAAATTGTTGATGATTTCTGTCTGAGTAAGCACATAAAAAATAAGTATGCTGTCCTTTTTTTCTATCCACTTGATTTTACTTTTGTTTGCCCAACTGAATTGATATCGCTCAATAATAGAATAAATGAGTTTGCAAAGCGTGGTGTTGAAGTGATAGGAATAAGTGTAGATTCAAAATTTTCACATTATAAATGGCGAAACACTCCAGTTAATGATGGTGGTATTGGAGAGATTAGCTACACTTTAGTGTCTGATATCAAAAAGTCTATATCAAGAGACTATGGGGTCTTATATGATGACTCAATTGCGCTGAGAGCAACTTTCGTTATTGATGATAAATTTATTGTACGTCATCAATCGATAAATGATTTGCCTTTAGGGCGTAATATCGATGAATTCGTTAGAATCGTTGATGCAATTAAACATAATGAGGAGCATGGTGAAGTATGTCCAGCAGGGTGGAAGAAAGGTAAGCCAGCAATGCAGGCAAGCGATGAAGGAGTAGCTGATTATCTAAACTCATACAGTGAAGAATTATAAATTTAGTACAAAAGTTCTTATTATTGGATCTGGGGCAGCGGGTTATGCTGCCGCTATATATGCAGCACGTGCAAACTTAGAGCCGATTGTAATAACGGGAATGCAGCCTGGTGGTCAGCTTACAATTACTACAGATGTTGAAAACTATCCTGGTTTTGTTTCAATACAGGGTCCAGAACTAATGGAGCAAATGAGGTTGCATGCAGAAAAGGTTGGAGCAAAAATAATAGATGATGAGATAAAAAGCGTTGAACAACTTGAGGATTTTAATGAGTATAGATTTAGATCTTCTGGTAATACTAATGACTACTATTCAGATGCAATTATAATTGCATCCGGTGCGCAAGCAAAATGGCTTGGTTTGGAGAGTGAAAAGGAATTTCAAGGTTACGGAGTTTCAGCTTGTGCAACTTGTGATGGTGCATTTTTTAGGAATAAAGTTGTAGCTGTGGTTGGTGGTGGAAACACTGCTGTTGAAGAGGCGATATTTTTAACTCGATTTGCCAAAGAAGTGATATTAATACACAGGCGTGATAAATTGAGAGCGGAAAAAGTAATGCAAGATAGGCTCTTTAAAAATGATAAAATAAAAGTAATGTGGAACCATACCGTAGAGCAGATTCTTGGAGAAGAAAATCCGAAAAAGGTTACTGGTATTATAGTTAAATCAACGGAAGCTCAAGAATTAAAAGTGGATGGAGTGTTTATTGCAATCGGACACGCACCAAATACGGGTATTTTTAAAGGCTTTGTTGAAATGGATGAACAGGGTTACATCATTACAAAACCTGGAACAACTTTAACTAGTAAAGCAGGAGTATTTGCTGCAGGTGATGTTCAAGATAAGGTATATCGTCAGGCAGTAGTTGCAGCAGGAACAGGATGCATGGCTGCGCTTGATGCAGAAAAGTTTTTGGAGTCGTAGTTAATTCTAGGATTTTAGATAAATTGCTTGCAATTTTCCTTTTCTTTTACATAATTATGTTAGTAAATTATTAGATGGGTTTAATATGCTTTATGGAGAGAATAGGACAAATACTAATGGTTACAGATATCAGAGAACTCTAGATGCACCGACACAAAAGTTATTTAAAGCTATTGATGATGAAAACCTAGAAGCTTTTAAACAAGCTTTGGAAGGAGATGCGGATGTTAATGCGTTTGATGAAGAAGGCATGACACCTTTGATGTCTATTGCTAGAGCTTGTGATGTCACTTATGGTAGACAACCCATGTTAGAAAAAATGGCTAAATTGCTTATACAAAATAGCAGTATCGATATTAACGCTCGAAGTAGGGAATATGTTTATGAGGAAAGGCAAAAGAAAGACAGCCAAGGTCATGTAGTTTTTCAATACCTTGGAAAAGAAATAGTACGTGATGGTTTTTCGGGTTCCAAGCGCTTTACACTAAGAAATGGACGGGGATCAATAAACGCTAGTAAATTCAAGTACATTGATAGTAATGAAATAGTAACGAAAGATGATAATGAACCTATATGGTTTACTACTGATCATTTTGTAGGATATCATGAAGAAAATATTGGTTTCAAGGTTTTGACAGAAAGCTATGACGGTGTAAAGGAGGAGATAAGGACACCCTTAATACAAAAAAATACAGCCCTACATATTGCTTGCCAAGTTGGAGCTAGAGATATAGACCTGCTGCAAAAGGTGATTGAAAAAATGATGTGAGAGGGGTAGAAGAAGAATAAGCAGATCAAGTAAGGAAAAAAAATGAGCTTTAGTTACTATAATATGAAAAAACACCCAAGAAACTTTCGTAATATAACAGGTTTAAGTATAGAGGAGTTCGAAAAAGTAGTAGAAAAAGTGAGGTCTGGATGGAAAAAACTTGAAAAACAGAAAAAGTGTCATGGTAGAAGATCAAAACTACCAACTCTGGAAGATAAGTTGTTTTGCGTAATTTTGTACTATCGCACTTACATAACACATAGATTTTTAGGATGCCTATTCAATGTGCACAACGCAAATGTATGTAGGTTACTTAAGAGAATAGAGCCATTACTCGCCAAAAAAGTGACTATAACAAAAGATAGAAGTATGACGCCAGAAAAAATACTGAAGATTTTGGCTGATGTTACAGAACAGCAAATACAGAGGCCAGAAGATAGTAAAAAACGGAAGAAATCATATTCAGGAAAAAAAAGAACCAACACTATGAAAACTGAGATTATTATCGAAGAAGGAGGAAGAATTTTATCAGTGTCAAAGTCATACCGTGGTAGAATTAGTGATTTTCGCATAAGGAAACAAGAAAAATATTTACCACTTGATAGCATAAAACATGCTGATTCTGGATATCAAGGTTGGCAAAAATTGCAAAGCAATGTTATAATTCCATATAAAAAGTATCGTAAAAAGCCATTAACTCCAGAGCAGAAAGAGCATAATAGAAGGTTAGCATCATTTAGAATGAGAGTAGAAAATAAGATCCGAGAGATAAAGATATTTAAGATTATGTCGAATGTTTATCGCAATTTTCAGAAAAAATATAACTTGAGGTTCAATATTATTGCTGGTATTGTAAATCTTAAGCACGCCTTTTAGTTAACCTTGATTTTATTCACCCTCCTTTCCTTTTTTTTATCGCTTGATTCGCAGCAGGTCTCTAGGCTCTGTGGACAAAAAATATGAAAAGAGAGAAAAAGATGGTAGTTTAGCCTAATAGGTAAAAAATGGAGAAACTACCATATGCAATATTACATCAAAGAGGAAAATTGGAAACAAATTTTAGAGTTCATAAAAAGCGTAAAAGGAATGCACAGCAAAGATGAAAAACGTTTAAGAATATTCATAGAGGCAGTGTGGTACATAGTGCGAAGTGGTTGCCAATGGAGACTTTTACCAAAAACTTATGGTAATTACAGGAGTATACATAAGCGATTTAAAAGATGGTGTGAAAGAGATGTCTGGAAAAAATTGCTTGAATATACTAAACAAGAGCCTGATTTAGAAGTTGCTATAATCGACGGTACGATCATTCGAGCCCATCCATGTTCATCTGGATATACAAAAAACTCCAAGGATCAAGAAGCTTTAGGGAGGAGCAAAGGTGGCTTTACAACTAAAATACATGCGCTTGTCGATGCACTTGGAAATCCACTTAAATTTACTCTGACTCCTGGTCAAAGAAATGAAATTACGCAGGCACAAGTGTTGACCGAAAGTATCTATAACTCTACTGTAGTAGCTGACAAGGGCTACGATAGCAATGCCTTTGTTACAAGTCTTGAAGACAAGGGATGTACAGTAGTTATTCCGCCAAAACGGAATCGAAAAGTGCAAAGGTATTACGATGAGCATATCTACAAAGAACGTCATTTGATTGAGTGTTTTTTTGGTAAAATTAAAAATTTTAGGCGCATTTTTTCCAGATTTGATAAAACTGCTGAGGTTTTTATTGGTTTTCTCAATTTTGTTGGAGCTCTTGTATGGCTTCTCTAAAATTTTGTCCACAGAGCCTAGCTTTAATGCTTAGATATTGTGCTATTTTTGTATAATATACTACTATAAGTATATATTTTTGTAATCGCGTTATTATTTATTTAACAAAGTATTAGTATAATTTATTACACTGAATTAAATGGAGAAAGTTCAATGAGTAAATTACCGAACAATGCAAAAATAGGTAAATCTCAGGTTACTCAGTGGGAGGTAATAAAAAATTGTGAATATGCTGATAATTGCTTGTCAAAAATAGTAACTTTGTACGTTATTAGAATAACTCAGCTATCAGATTTTTATACGAGTGACGAACCTGAAATTAACACTGTTTTAGCAAGAATAAGCGTGACAAGTGAAAATGTATTTTTAAACAAGGCTACTACTATTGAAGTTATGGAAGGTATTTTTCCGTATAAATTTAACAGCAAGAAGAGAAATAACATATTAAGGTTAGAAGATTTATATAATTATTTATGTTCTATTGTTAACAATAGCCTTCCAAAAGAAATGCTTGAAAGTCTTGTAAGGGAATATAAGGATGCTGTTAACTTATTTAAAGCAATTACTTAACTGAACGTAGTATTTTTAAGATTTTATTTTCTATTTCAGAAACGCCGCTTTCAAGGTTTTTATCTATCAAGCATATGGTAGACAAATACGTTTTTTGCTTGCTTTCAACATTGATAGTTAAAGTTCCAGGAGTGATTGTAACTGAACTAGCAAATAATGCAATGCTTTCATCATTATGCCCTTTGCATTTTCTTAGGATAATGATCGGTTCAAGCTTAGATTTGAGTTGTAGCACCTTTTTTGTTACATAAACACTTGATAAAATGATTTGGTACATTAACCACGGTATATAACTTCCGAACTTATAAAACGACAGTCTACTCGTACCATTTAAAATCTGACTAAGAGCGCTTTCAGCGTTTATCAACCGTCTAAAGATAAACAATGTGAATATAGAGGAAAACACTCCACAAAAAATAAAAAACGGCTCAAAATAACCAGACAATACAGTCCATAAAACAAATAAAGTTATAAACGACAGAGAAAAAAATTTGATTTCCTTCCTAAAGTTGAGGTTTTTCATAGTCTGTAATATAACTTAAATGACTCTTTAAGGAAAGATAATAACGAATATTTAGGTTCTTGACTTCTATAGACCTGCTGCAAAAGGTGATTGAAAAAATGATGTGAGAGGGGTAGAAGAAGAATAAGCAGATCAAGTAAGGAAAAAAAATGAGCTTTAGTTACTATAATATGAAAAAACACCCAAGAAACTTTCGTAATATAACAGGTTTAAGTATAGAGGAGTTCGAAAAAGTAGTAGAAAAAGTGAGGTCTGGATGGAAAAAACTTGAAAAACAGAAAAAGTGTCATGGTAGAAGATCAAAACTACCAACTCTGGAAGATAAGTTGTTTTGCGTAATTTTGTACTATCGCACTTACATAACACATAGATTTTTAGGATGCCTATTCAATGTGCACAACGCAAATGTATGTAGGTTACTTAAGAGAATAGAGCCATTACTCGCCAAAAAAGTGACTATAACAAAAGATAGAAGTATGACGCCAGAAAAAATACTGAAGATTTTGGCTGATGTTACAGAACAGCAAATACAGAGGCCAGAAGATAGTAAAAAACGGAAGAAATCATATTCAGGAAAAAAAAGAACCAACACTATGAAAACTGAGATTATTATCGAAGAAGGAGGAAGAATTTTATCAGTGTCAAAGTCATACCGTGGTAGAATTAGTGATTTTCGCATAAGGAAACAAGAAAAATATTTACCACTTGATAGCATAAAACATGCTGATTCTGGATATCAAGGTTGGCAAAAATTGCAAAGCAATGTTATAATTCCATATAAAAAGTATCGTAAAAAGCCATTAACTCCAGAGCAGAAAGAGCATAATAGAAGGTTAGCATCATTTAGAATGAGAGTAGAAAATAAGATCCGAGAGATAAAGATATTTAAGATTATGTCGAATGTTTATCGCAATTTTCAGAAAAAATATAACTTGAGGTTCAATATTATTGCTGGTATTATAAATCTTAAGCACGCCTTTTAGTTAACCTTGATTTTATTCACCCTCCTTTCCTTTTTTTTATCGCTTGATTCGCAGCAGGTCTTATGTTAAAAGATATAACAACTAAGTTATGTATTTTAAGTGAGGAAGTTATGAAATATGACAAATTTATGGAAATATTAAAAAAAATAAATGACCTTTCAGATTTGAGCAAGGACAATATGGTTGAAAAAATAAAAGCTAAGTTACAAGAAGAAGATCCAGATTTATGTCAAGAGTGGGAAAAGAGTAAACCTGACAACGATAGTGGGTCTGGCATAAATTACATATTTACTATATCTTGTGGTCAAAATTCTAAGAAAGTCAAATTGTTACATCTTGCTTCTTATTGGAACTGTGCAAATGTAGCAAAAGCTCTGATTGAAAACGGGGCAGATATTAATGCAGAACATGATAATAAAATTACTCCTTTACATATTGCTGCTCACTATGGCCACGAAGATGTAGTAACCATTCTAACTGGAAAAGGAGCAATTGTTGATGCAAAAAATGGTGATGGATGGACTTCTTTACATTTTGCTGTTGAAAAGAACCACGAAAATGTAGTAAACACTCTAATTGGAAAAGGAGCAGATGTTAATGCAAAAAATGATAAAGGATGGGCTCCTTTACATCTTGCTATTACAAATGGCCACAAAGAGATAGTACAAGTTCTATCAAAAGCAAAAGGAATCGACGTTGATGCAAAAAATAGTGATGGGTATACTCCTTTACATTTTACTGTTGCAAAGGGCCGCGAAGATATAGTAGAAATTCTCATTGCAAAAGGAGCAGATGTTAGTGCGAAAGATAATGATGGACGTACTCCTTTAATGCTTGCTCGAAAAGGCCATGAAGCGATAAAAAAAGCTCTATTAAAGGCACAAGAGAACATCAAAGCTTTGCCTTCAGCTGTTAAACATAATAATGAGGAGGAGGAGGTGAAAAACCTATTAAATAAAGGAGTAAACGTTAATGCAAAAGATGATGATGGATGTACTCCTTTACATCTTGCTGCCAGAGAGGGCTGCGAAGATGTAGTAAAAACTCTCATTGCAAAAGGAGCAAATGTTAATGCAGAAGGTATTGAGTACAAGACTCCTTTACATCTTGCTGCTGCAAAGGGCCATAAGGATGTAGTAGAAACTCTAATTGCAAACAAAGCAAATGTTAATGCAAAAGATGATGATAGATATACACCTTTACATCTTGCTGCTGAAGGGAACCACATAGAGGTAGTAAAAATTCTAGTTGAGAAAGCAGATGTTAATATAAAGGATGCTGATAGATGGACTCCTTTGCATGTTGCTGCTGAAAATGGCCACGAAGATGTAGTAAAAACTCTAATCGCAAAAGGAGCAAAGGTTAATGCAAAAAATGTTGATAGACGTACTTCTTTACATCTTGCTGCTAAAAATGGCCACGAAGATGTAGTAAAAACTCTAATCGCAAAAGGAGCAGAGGTTAATGCAAACAAAGGTGATAAACGTACTCCTTTACATCTTGCTGCTGAAAATGGCAAGAGAAAAGTGGTGGAAGCTCTGCTAGAAGCTGGAGCAGACTCTTCATTAAAAAATGTTGATGAAAAAACGCCAAGAGACCTTACTAAAGATCAAGGTATAGTTCAGCTTTTAGAGGAAGCGGAAAAAAAGCAAACGTTAAAAAATGAGAATAAAAAAACGCCAAAGGATCTTACTGAAAATAAAGATGCAATGCAGCTTCCAGAGAAAAAGGAAGAAAAACAGGTTGGAAAAAATGCAATTATGAAAGAAAAAGAACAGTCTGCAAAAAATGCAATTGTAAAAGGTGTTATTGTGTGTTTTGTAACTGCAGTGATAGTTGGTGTTGCACTTGCATTTGCTACTGCCCTATCCGTACCAGCAATAATTGGACTAGCTGCAGGATCTGCGCTCATAGTTGGTGCTGGTCAATATATAATGTCAAAGCCTAAAACTGAAATGAAAGAAGTAAAGGAACTTGTGCCTAGAGAGACAGAAAAAGCACTTACTTGATTTTTGTTATCCTGTTGCTATCAGACTAGCCTGGCACCTTATATTTATTGGGATAACTGTTTTATTATGAATTAAGTCAAAAACTCTGTAATATATTGAAGCTTAAAGATATCTTTAGATATGGAAGTTATTGCAGAAAATAGGAAAGCAAGGTTTGAATATTTCATCTTAGAAGAATTTGAAGCGGGTATGGTCTTATTAAGCAGTGAAGTTAAATCGCTAAGAGAAAGAAAAGTAAATATTTCCGACGCCTACGTTGTTGAAAAGAATAGCGAAGTATGGCTGCACAATATGCATATTGCAGAATATAAAGCTGCGAACCGAAAAAATCATAAACCAAAAAGGGAACGTAAATTACTCTTGCATAAAAAGGAGATAAATAAACTAATTGGTCAAATCAAGACTGCTGGGATAACTGTTGTGCCGCTTTTGGTCTATTTTAACGATAAAGGATTGGCAAAAACTAAAATTGCCATTGTAAAAGGAAAAAAACTCTACGATAAGAGAGCAACCATAAAACAGAGAGAGTGGGATCGTGAAAAAAGTAGATTGTCTAAGAATAATTTATAGCAAAATATGTCTTTAAATCCAGTAATTTTCAGCATCGGTCCTGTTTCTATATATTGGTATTCCTTAGCCTACGTTTTGGGTATAGTGTTTGCATATTGGTATTTACATAGGCTAGATGACCAAAAAATATTTACTAAGAATTTTTACGATTCGTTATTAACAGCCACTATTGTAGGTATTATCCTTGGAGGTAGACTTGGCTACGTATTGATATATGATCCAGTTCTTTATATAAGCAACCCTATTGAGATATTGAAGACCTGGGAAGGAGGGATGTCATTTCATGGTGGTGCTATAGGAGTTTTGCTTGCAGTAATAATTTCGTGTAAAAGACATAACATTCCTATATTTTATGTACTGGACCTAATTTCTTGCGGAGTTCCCATAGGTTTATTTTTAGGTCGCATAGGCAATTTTATAAACGGAGAGTTATTTGGCAGAGTTACAACTATGCCATGGGGTATGGTATTTCCAGAGAGTGGTGATAATTTGCTGCGTCATCCAAGCCAGCTTTATGAGGCACTTTTTGAAGGACTGCTACTTTTTGCAGTTGCAAATTCACTGTTTTTCTTAACTAGAATAAGACTGTATCACGGTGCGTTAACTGGTATTGCAGTTATGTGGTATGGAATAGCACGTTTTTTCGTTGAGTTTTTTCGCGAACCAGACTATCAAATTGGCTATTTGTGGCTTGATTTAACTATGGGGCAGTTGCTTTCTATACCTATGGTTTTGCTAGGAATGCTTGTATATCTAGGCGCATTAAATTTAAAATTTAATACGAAATCTGTCACATAGAGAAAAGGTGAGTTCAATAGAAAAATGTAGCCAGAAGCCCCACATTATGCACAATTGTACGAATTTTCTGCGTTGCAGTAGAATGAATCGGTGGGCTTTGTTGCATCGCTAGCTATGATGGATTAAAGATAAAAAAGGTGGAGAATATCAGTAGCTTATTATTCTGGTATTTACAACAAGAACGGTCAGTGAATACCTAGGCTCTGTGGACAAAAAATATGAAAAGAGAGAAAAAGATGGTAGTTTAGCCTAATAGGTAAAAAATGGAGAAACTACCATATGCAATATTACATCAAAGAGGAAAATTGGAAACAAATTTTAGAGTTCATAAAAAGCGTAAAAGGAATGCACAGCAAAGATGAAAAACGTTTAAGAATATTCATAGAGGCAGTGTGGTACATAGTGCGAAGTGGTTGCCAATGGAGACTTTTACCAAAAACTTATGGTAATTACAGGAGTATACATAAGCGATTTAAAAGATGGTGTGAAAGAGATGTCTGGAAAAAATTGCTTGAATATACTAAACAAGAGCCTGATTTAGAAGTTGCTATAATCGACGGTACGATCATCCGAGCCCATCCATGTTCATCTGGATATACAAAAAACTCCAAGGATCAAGAAGCTTTAGGGAGGAGCAAAGGTGGCTTTACAACTAAAATACATGCGCTTGTCGATGCACTTGGAAATCCACTTAAATTTACTCTGACTCCTGGTCAAAGAAATGAAATTACGCAGGCACAAGTGTTGACCGAAAGTATCTATAACTCTACTGTAGTAGCTGACAAGGGCTACGATAGCAATGCCTTTGTTACAAGTCTTGAAGACAAGGGATGTACAGTAGTTATTCCGCCAAAACGGAATCGAAAAGTGCAAAGGTATTACGATGAGCATATCTACAAAGAACGTCATTTGATTGAGTGTTTTTTTGGTAAAATTAAAAATTTTAGGCGCATTTTTTCCAGATTTGATAAAACTGCTGAGGTTTTTATTGGTTTTCTCAATTTTGTTGGAGCTCTTGTATGGCTTCTCTAAAATTTTGTCCACAGAGCCTAAATTTGAGTAAAAGAAATTTCACTATCACTCACTAATCCGGCTAAAATTCAAGAATTTCAATGCTTTAGCTATTTTCAATAGAATTAAATTTATTAATATAAATAACAAATTACTATTCTTAAATTTGATCAGATTGATTGCAAAAAAACAAGATTTTCAATAAGTTGCTTATAATCCTAATTATAGTTAGCCTTTCATAAGTAGCGATGCAATAAAGCCATCCCAGTGTCAGCTACTTTCATGACACCATTTGCTGTGCAGTTTACTTTCAAAAATGAATGTTCGTACAGCTATAGAATGAATCGCGGTATGACGTAGCTTCGCTATAGGCAACGAAGGAAATATCAACTATACTTCTTTTTACCATTGTTTATATTTCCTATTCACATATATTAATATTTTACTCACTTAAAGTAAGCTAACTACCGTTATTAATATTTTTGTAATAAAAATTGTATATGGTGCATGTAATCAAATTAAGAGGAAGATTGTGGAAATTACGCCATCAATAAAAAAAGAATTGAAGCAAAGTACTCTATATATTTGCCTAGAAAAATGCAAAAGTGCATTTTGGTTTATCTTTTGGTTTAGTGCGGGAATCAATTTATTAATGTTATTCCTACCACTTTATACCTCTCAAGTGCTTGATCGGGTGATATCGAGCGAAAGTGTATCAACACTAACTATGCTGACAATTATCACTTTATCTGCATTTGCATGTTCTGCAATGCTTGAAACTTGTCGATATTTAGCCATGGCGAAAATAGGTGATTGGATCGATAAAACTGCAACACCAGATTTGATAGTAAGGTCAATTAGATTAACATCAGTGCAGAGCTCAACTTCAAGTGGTGAAGCAATACGAGATCTCGGAGTGATAAAAAATTTCATTACAGGAAATGGCATATTCTCACTGTTTGATACTCCATGGTCGTTAATTTACCTTGTTGTGATTTTCATGATACATACCTCCACGGGGTTCATAGCTATTACTGGAATCATCATATTAGTCTCTATGGCAATATGGAATGAACTTGCCACTAAACGAATATTACAAGAAACCAACGAAGAAACTATACGGAATATCAATGCTATAGATGTTGCAACAAGAAATGCAGAAGTGGTTGAAGCTATGGGCATGTCAGAATTCATAGTCTCTGATTGGTGTAAACGAAATGATCAGAACCGAGCAATGCAAATTAAAGCACAAAATCGCTCTAATGTAATTACTGGAATCACTAAATTTTTGCGCTCAACTCTGCAAATATCAGTGATTGGAACAGGTGCATTACTTGCAATCACAGCTCATAAGACTGCCGGTAGCATCATCGCTGCTTCAATTTTAATGGGTAGAGTATTAGCACCATTTGATGCTGCGGTTCATACTTGGAAGTTTTTAAATCAGGCTAGAATGTCATATGGAAGGCTACAAAGACTTATATTAACATCGCCAAAAAGAGAGCAAACGATGGCTCTACCAGAACCTGAAGGAAAATTGGAATTTGATAGAGTATTTTTTACTCCTTATGGAAGCAATAAGCCGACAGTAAAAGGAATATCATTCATTATAGATCCTGGAGATGTAGTTGGTGTTATTGGTGCAAGTGCTTCTGGTAAATCCACTATCGCAAAATTAACTGTTGGTGTATGGAAGCCAATATCTGGTGTAGTCAGACTAGATGGCGCTGATGTATATACTTGGAATCGAGAAAATTTTGGTAATTATGTTGGCTACTTACCTCAGGATATTGAGTTATTTAACACTAGTGTCAAAGCTAATATTGCTCGCATGAGGCCAGATCCAAATCCTGAAGAAATAATCAAAGCAGCAAAAATTGCAGGAATACATGAACTAATACTAAGCTTACCAAATGGATATGATACAACAATAGGAGGTCCTGGAGGAGTAACGCTCTCTGGCGGCCAAAAACAGCTTCTTGGACTTGCCAGAGCTTTTTATGGTCACACAAAACTTTTAGTACTTGATGAACCAAACGCTAACTTAGATAGCAATGGAGAGGCATGCTTAATTAATGCAATTGGCATTGCAAGAAAACAAAATACTACTACTGTTATCATCACTCACAAGCTACCGTTATTGTCCGTAGTTGATAAGGTGATCCTCATGTCAGATGGTGTCATTTACGCTATGGGACCAAAAGATGAGATTTTGAGCAAATTAGTTGCTCCATCATCAAGTACCACAGAAGATGAGCGCTCTTCAGCAAATGGTTAGTTTACTTACAATAAATTCTGTATCTGAAATAACAACTGTTCCAGAAAAATATATATTTCTTTACCATTAGAAATAATATTACAAGAATAGTAAATAGATTAATAACTCTTATTAATTAAAGTCAATCGGCAGATATAGCTAAAGTGGCTTAGGTTTACCTACAATTTGAAAAACAACAAATTCGTCTTAATGAATTTTCTTAATTTGTTATCTAAATAACTTAATATTAGTGGTAATTTTATAAAAAATTATAATATAAATAATGTTGCTGCGAAAATTTATAACAATATTTCCCTCTAACGTTTAATGAATTTCAATAAATTGCCTTTTTAATTCTAGGCTCTGTGGACAAAAAATATGAAAAGAGAGAAAAAGATGGTAGTTTAGCCTAATAGGTAAAAAATGGAGAAACTACCATATGCAATATTACATCAAAGAGGAAAATTGGAAACAAATTTTAGAGTTCATAAAAAGCGTAAAAGGAATGCACAGCAAAGATGAAAAACGTTTAAGAATATTCATAGAGGCAGTGTGGTACATAGTGCGAAGTGGTTGCCAATGGAGACTTTTACCAAAAACTTATGGTAATTACAGGAGTATACATAAGCGATTTAAAAGATGGTGTGAAAGAGATGTCTGGAAAAAATTGCTTGAATATACTAAACAAGAGCCTGATTTAGAAGTTGCTATAATCGACGGTACGATCATCCGAGCCCATCCATGTTCATCTGGATATACAAAAAACTCCAAGGATCAAGAAGCTTTAGGGAGGAGCAAAGGTGGCTTTACAACTAAAATACATGCGCTTGTCGATGCACTTGGAAATCCACTTAAATTTACTCTGACTCCTGGTCAAAGAAATGAAATTACGCAGGCACAAGTGTTGACCGAAAGTATCTATAACTCTACTGTAGTAGCTGACAAGGGCTACGATAGCAATGCCTTTGTTACAAGTCTTGAAGACAAGGGATGTACAGTAGTTATTCCGCCAAAACGGAATCGAAAAGTGCAAAGGTATTACGATGAGCATATCTACAAAGAACGTCATTTGATTGAGTGTTTTTTTGGTAAAATTAAAAATTTTAGGCGCATTTTTTCCAGATTTGATAAAACTGCTGAGGTTTTTATTGGTTTTCTCAATTTTGTTGGAGCTCTTGTATGGCTTCTCTAAAATTTTGTCCACAGAGCCTAGATAAGTATATGCTTTGTTAATATGTTTAGTTCAAAATCCAAAAGTAAGTTTATGCTTTCTATTGGAGAAGAAGGCATAATGTTACTATATTTTAAAAATAATACTTTAAATAAAAGGTATTTTGTTAAGGGCAAAAACGATAAAGCAGTTTCCGATTTAATTTCATGTCTTTCGTCAGATAAAAAAGCACCTTTATACCTGGTGCTTAATCATGCAGATCAAAATTACTCGCTACAGTTTATTACAAGGGCAAACAAGATTAGTGCCTATCTATCAGCAAAAACAAAGATGGAGCATTTTTCTCGTAATAATGACATAAGTTCAGTTTTTTTGGTTGAGAAGCCAAACAAATTCAATCAAAACTGGTGCTATCTTCTTGTTTCATCAAAAGCAAAGCATTTAGTAGAATATTGGTTGAATGTGTTTATTGAGATAGGCTCCAACTTTAAGGGAATATTAATGTTTCCTATAGAAATAAGTAATATAACAAAAAAGATTCTACATAAAGATCCTAATAATTGGAAAATTATAGTTGCTGCAACTAAAACGGGAGGCTATAGACAAGTGGTTCTTAAAGAGAATAAAATGGTATTTACGCGCTTAACATCATTTACTAATGATAATTTACCAGGAATTATCGCTGGTGGAATATATCAGGAAGTGCAAGATACTATTCGATCCTTAACTAAGTTTGGGTTTGAAAAAAATAACCCTATCGACCTTTGTATCATAGTGTCAGAAGATATCAAAGCTAGTTTATCAGTCATAAATTTTTCAGAGAACAGTGTGAACATATTAACTCCATATGAGTTAGGCAAACTATTAGGAGCAGAACTAGCTATAAGTGAAAAAGATAACTTTTGCGATACCATAATTTTGTTTCATAGCTTTAAGAATAAATTAGCAGCTATTTTTAATACAAAGGAAACTAAAGAATTTTATCTATTCAATTACCTTTATTTAAACTCTCCTCGAATTTTTCTATACTTCGCCCTGGTTTTAGTTATAACAAACACCCTTTGTTTGCTAAATTTGTATTCAAATTTCAATGTCGCTGATAATTTATCAGCAAAGCAGAACACCTTAAATAACCAATTAACAAAACTTAGCCAAAGCTATAATGTAAAAAAAATAGATGAAATTTATGATTTTATTAATATCAATAATATTTTATCAAAAATAGAATGCTCTCCTCTTACACAAGTTAAGTATGTAGAAAAGTTAAAAATACCAGGTATAGAGCTTCGATCATTTGAATGGAATTATAATGAGGCAAAAAGTTATATTACCACAACTTTAAAGTTTAATTTTCAATCCGGTAAAAATATTTCTCATCAATACGAGAAACTACGAAAAAATTTAAACGATAATTTTCGTACCTATGACATTAATATTTCTAGCTTACCTGCTGCTAAAGAGCAAAATCTATCTATTGATGTTGAAATAGGAGAGGCAATGTAGATTAATGACTATCTCTCAATTAAAAAGAAAAGCTACAATTCAGTTTATATCGTATTTGTTATTATCTGTTGGATTAATAGGGTTATTAACATATGTTGTTATCTATAACGAAAAGATTTATAATAAAAACCAAATTGCGATTGATAAAATACGTTCTATTAATTTACAGATTACTGGAATTCAAAAAAAGGAAGTTGTTCTAAATAAAAACCTAGATTTATGGAAAAAAATTTCTTCTTCAAATTTACATAGTAGCAGATACATTGCAAATTTAAATTTCGAGCTTAGCAAGTTATATAAAAAGTACTATATATTAGAACCTGAAATATCAATTTCTATACCCGAAGAAGTTGAGCTCCACAACAAAAGTGAACGCACAAAAGTAATAAAAAGTGAAGTGGTCCTAAATTTAAGCTCAATCAGCGATAAGCATATTTTTTTATTTCTACAGTCTATTCCAAATCTGCCCGGTTATGTTATGATCAAATCTCTTATTTTAAATAAGCAGAGAAATATTGATGCTGCAACTATGAATCAGATTTTGAATGGTAATATGATAGAGATAGTGAGAGCTAATATAGTCTTTGATTGGTATACTATATTAAGTAGATAAGGTGATGAACATAAAGCTGTTTTTTATTTTTACGCTACTCATTTCCAATGTTAATGCATATTGCAGTTGTGAAGATATCATAGAAAGCATAGAAATTTGTAAGGAGTATTCTTGCCGACAATATATTGGCAATGAAGATTTTATTGAGCATAAAATATTAGGATTAAATAGTGGAAATTTATGCGTATATATAGAAAAACAAGGTAATGATGAAATGGTTTGTCATCATTCTCAGTATGGAATGATGATAGAAAAAAGATATTTTGAAAGTATTCTTAAAGTTGGCAATCAAGAAATCGACGATTTTATTGATATAGCAAATTTGCGTGCAAAAGAGTGTTTCTTTATCAACAATCAAAAACTAAGCTATACAGATCGGGACGATATAATAAGAGAAGCAGTGGAAAGTGACTTTGACGTTTTGTCACAATATAGTAACGTAAAAAGCATTTTTTTTGATGAAGAGCCAGTTAATAGAATGGTCAATGAAATGGAAAAGTTCAATTTACGATCTTCAAGAGCTGTAAAAGAGGAGGTATCAGATAATTTCAACTGTAAGGTAGTGAGTTTAGACTCAATTTTATATCTTTCTCCCGATACATGGAAAATATGGGTAAATGGAAAACTGTTTATAAATACCAAGGATTTAAAAGTGCACTCAGTCACTGAAAATTATGTAACTTTTGTATGGACCGTAGATCAAAAAGCAATAAAAAAGCATGCGAATGATTCTCAAAATGTATATTTTGGATATGGGAGTATTATGTTTACGCTTTATCCAAAACAAAAATTTGACTTGGATGGCTTATCTATTAAATAACTTAAATATATATGCGCTTGTAGCTCAGTTGGATAGAGCGTTGCCCTCCGGAGGCAAAGGCCGTGGGTTCGAATCCCTCCAAGCGCACTTTTAATTAAATTTGACAATAGTATTTTCACATAAGATAATAAAAGGATTTATTTAGAGCATAATTATGTCTGGTGGTACCATAAACAAAGTCATACTAGTTGGTAATTTAGGAAAAGATCCTGAAATTAGGACTACACAAAATGGAAAAGAAATGGCAAGTTTTTCAATAGCCACGTCTGAAAGTTGGACTGACAAACTTTCCGGTATGCGCTCTGAAAAGACAGAGTGGCATAATATCGTAATTTTTAGTGAAGGATTAGTAAAAATCGTCAAAGATTTTGCACGCAAAGGCAGTAAAGTTTATGTTGAAGGTTCTTTGAGAACTAGAAAATGGACTGACCAAAACGGTGGTGAAAGATACACAACAGAGGTGGTTCTATATAATTTTAATAGCGCTCTTACTCTCTTGGATTCACGAAATAGTGCGCCAAATTCTGATTACAAGCCAAGTGAATACAAACAAGGTGAAACAGAACAAAAAGATAAACACGAAAGTTTTGACAACGATATAAAAGATGAACTACTCGACGATGAAATACCATTTTAACAATTTAAATTGAAATCTACATTTTTATGGACTGCTTGTGTTACTCCTTTTAATTGCAATGGGGATAGCATAGATTATAGCAGTTTGCAGCGTTTACTGACAATGCAAGTTAAAGCTGAAAATGGCGTAGTGTTGCTGGGTAGCACAGGTGAGAGCCTATCGCTTACTGATTCTGAAAAACGCGAGTTAGTTGAATTTGTATGTAAGCTAAAATTAAATACAAAAATTATAATTGGCGTACCAGGGGTGAATCTATATCAGGCTCTTGAATGGCTTGATTTTTGCAAGGGTATGCCTATTCACGGCTATCTAATGACAACTCCCATTTATGCAAAGCCCGGAATTATGGGGCAGACTTTATGGTTTGAAAAGCTACTTGAAAGAGCACATGTGCCGGCTATGCTTTATAATATTCCATCAAGAGCAGGAGTGAGTCTCCACGCTGAAACTGTACGCAACTTATCCAGCCATGAAAAATTTTGGGCTATCAAAGATTCCAGTGGCACCGTTGATACTTTAGCTCAGTATAAGAAAGTTGCACCAAATATTGAGGTCTTTTGCGGAGATGATAATATGATATCTGATATGGCCGCTTATGGTGCGGCTGGTCTGGTTTCTGTTGCTGCCAATGTTTGGCCGCGTGTAGCGCATGAATACGTTAAGCAATGTCTGAACGACGAACTCTCTTCACTGTCATTCCAGCGCGTGACGCTGGAATCCAGAAGGAAACCTGCTCAAATGACAGAAAATGACATGAAAAGTTCAACAGATATCTGGCAACAAGCCTGCAAAGCACTATTTATTGCCAGCAACCCAATACCTACTAAAGCACTTTTGCATGATATTGGTCTTATAGAACATCAAACTGTCCGCCTACCGCTCAGCACAGAAGACTTGCCGTCTGTTGATGAGATAAAAAAAGCAACCGAAATAATTCTAAATTTGGAGAAAGTTAATCATTGTTGTCATCCTATGGCTTGACCCACAACTGTACGAACACTGCAATATGGTACGATATCATATAGTAAACGACGTCATGAAGGTAGCTGACACTGGTTCCTTTATGACGGCAGTGCTTGACACTGGGATGGCTTTGTTGCATCGCACCTTATGCGGTAGTAATTTACGATAAATTCATGTAGCCATTTCGAATTTAGCCATACCAATGTCAGTAAATTGATTGTATCTGTTCAGGCAATGGCGTCAACTTAAGGAAAAATATCAGCGATAGTGTATAAAATTTCTCTCTAAATTTTTTATCATTAAATTATCCAAAGAGTGCAATAAACAGCACTTTTGTTTCTGTTTTATTTCAACAAAGAAGTCTAAAATGTGTCCTTAAGTTGACGCCATTGCCTGAACGGATACATCCAAGTGTCATTTGAGCACTCCCAAACTTATCACTTTATGCCACTGGTCTTCATCTAAAATTTCTACACCTAATTCCACTGCCTTTTTATATTTGGATCCTGGTTTTTCTCCTGCAATTAGGTAGTCAGTTTTAGCAGAAAGATGTGAGCTGACCTTTGCTCCTAGAGTTTTGGCTCTTACTTTTGCCTCTCCTCTACTCATAGCAAGTAGCCTACCAGTAAACACTATAATTTTATTATTTAAAACAGAGTCACTAGAGTTGGAGCTCGCAGGAAGAATTTGAAGACAAGCAGTAAGATCATTTAACATTTTAATGTTATGTTCCTTAGAAAAAAATGATTCCAAAGATTCAGCCACTTTTTTTCCTATGCCGTCTATACCTACTAGCTCAGTATTATCTGATGACAGTTCAATCATCGAATTATACCAATTATCATAAGAAACATAATAATCTGCGAGCAATTCTGCTGCAACTTGGCCAATAAATCTAATACCTAAAGAAAATATAAACCTATCTAGAGTTATTACCCTTCTGCTTTGTATAGCATTTAATAAATGAGCTATTGATTTCTTGCCCCAACCAGACTGTTCTTCCAGATTAAATTCATCCAATTTTTCTTCTAAAGTAAAAATATCATGGATTTGTTTTATCAGACCAAGGTCGTAAAAAAACTCTATCTGCTTATCACCAAGGCCAACAATGTCAAATGCATCTTTCGATACAAAATGCTTTAGTTTTTCTATTATTTGAGCTTTACAGGCAAATTCCTCAGGACATCTTACTGCCGCCTCTCCCTCAACCTGACGTACTTTACTACCACATTCAGGGCATACTTCAGGAAACACAAATTCAGGTGTATTTGGAAGACGAGAATCTCTGCTTACTTCAACGATCTGGGGAATTACATCCCCTGCTCTTTTGATTGTTACAATATCTCCCTCTCTTATGTCTTTACGTTTTATCTCATCTTGGTTATGCAGACTTGCTCTACTAACTAGCACCCCACCAACATTGACTGGCACTAAATCTGCAACTGGAGTTAAAACCCCTGTTCTGCCCACCTGTATAAATATCTTGTTTAACTTTGTTTTTGCATAAACCGCAGAAAACTTATATGCAAGTGCTGAGCGCGGTGCTTTGTGAGTATTCCCTAGACGATTTTGTAGTACCAAATCATTTACTTTATAGACTATTCCATCAATATCATAATCCAAGTTATAGCGACAATTATAGATCTCGTTATAGAACTTCAGCATTCCATCCAAACTACTCGTTAAGGACTGATGCTCATTTACGCAAAAACCAAGTACCTCAAGCTTATTTAGTATTTCACTTTGACTTTTCTCTGCCCCACCAATTAAAGAATAAGCAAAATATCTAAGTGGTCTACTTGCTGTAATGTTTGCATCCAATTGCTTTAGAGAACCAGCGGCTGCATTTCGAGGATTGGCAAATTCATCGTTTTCATTTAACTTTAAAAAGTCGCTGTTACTGATGTATATTTCACCTCTTACTTCTAGTCTTCCTTGCACACCTTGCAAAAACTTAGGAAAGCCTTTTATTGTTGCAACATTGTGAGTGACATCTTCTCCTACAAAACCGTCGCCTCGAGTTGCAGCTTTAACAAATCTTCCATCCTCATAAATTGCAGAAAACGACAACCCATCAATTTTTGGCTCACATAATATCTCTATTTTGTCCTCAATTAAAAACCTCTTTATTTTAGACAAAAATTTCTCTACACCTTGTTCATCATAAGCATTCTCAAGGGAAAGCATAGGTTCTTGATGTTCCACCTTAGAAAACCTCTCATCAGGTGAAGCACCAACACTATCTTGTGTTGCATAAGCTTCTGGAAGTTGTGCCTTTATTTCAGCTAACTTTTTCTTCAGTTCATCATATTCAGCATCACTTATTTCTGGCTTATTTTTTTGGTGATATAAAACATTATGATAATTTATTTGATCTTGTAGTTTTTCTCTCATCTTTTCTAAGTTAGTCATGATACCAATATAATGCTACATTAGCCTTTGTTGTCAAGCTGTGAATTTTCTTGAATTTATCATATGGTCTTAATCCATCAAATATCAAAGGTGCCACAATGCTATAGCCATACTTATTCTTCTCTTGCTCAATTGTATTAGCAGATCTCACTTGCTTTAGCCATATGTTTATATAAAATTAAAATAAATTAGAGTAAACAATATTGCTATTTAAATGCTAACAAGATTCGCTCCAAGCCCAACTGGCTACCTCCACGTAGGAAACGTACGAACTGCTTTGGTTTGTTGGATGTACACACGCAATCAAAATGGAAAATTTTTACTCCGTTTTGATGATACTGACCTTCAGCGTTCAGATGTCAAATATATAAATGATATCATACAAGACTTGAAATGGATTGGCATAGATTGGGATGCAAGTTTCAAGCAATCAGAGCGCTTTGAGCGTTACAATGAGGTGTTTTTGCAGTTAATAAAAGAAGGGCATATTTATGCATGCTATGAAACAAGAGAAGAGTTAGACATTAAACGAAAATTGCAGTTAAAACAAGGACTTCCCCCGGTATATGACAGAAGCGCGTTACTTCTAACTGAGCAAGAGAAAATTCGTTATGAGCAAGAAGGAAGAAGACCACATTTTAGATTTAAATTGGATAGAAATGAAGTTGTTAAATGGAATGATGAAGTTAAAGGTGAAATAAATATTGCAACCAGTAGCGTCAGCGACCCTGTGGTAAAAAGAGAAGATGGAATTTACACATACATGTTACCTTCTGCTATCGATGATGTTGACTTTAATGTAACTCATATTGTACGCGGGGAAGATCATGTAACTAATACCGCAGTTCAGATCCAAATGATTAAAGCATTAAAAGCGAAAATTCCTATGTTTGCTCACCTTTCTCTGCTACATTTTGATGATAGCAAGATATCGAAACGGAAAGGCGGGCTGGATATCAAGTCCATAAGAGAAGATGAGACTGAACCAATGGCGCTAACTAGCTATTTAGCAAAACTTGGAACATCTGATCCGATAGAAGCTCATGTTGACATACAGTCTTTAATTGACTCATTTGATATTAAAAAATTTAGCTCAGCATCTGCACAATTCAGCTTGAGTGAAGTATACAAGCTAAACAGCAAAGTGCTGCAACAAATGCCATTTGAAATGGTGCAAGACCGTTTAGATCAAATTGGAGTGGACTCCTCAGAGTTTTGGTATTTTATAAAGAACAATATAGAAAGGTTTTCTGAGGTGGCTAAGTGGTGGAAAATATGCAAATCTGATATAGAGCCTGTGATTCTTGATAAGGAGCTTATAAAAATCGCGCTCAATACATTGCCTCAAGACGATTATAATGAAAACACATTATCAGAGTGGGTCAAAGCCATTCGACAAACAGTGGATATAAAGGCAAAAAACCTATTTACGCAGTTGCGTTCAGCTTTAACAGGAACAGAAACAGGACCAGAGCTCGCTAAATTATTAATTTTTATCGGCAAAGAAAATATCATTGCAAGGTTAAAAGAAAAGTGAAAACTAAAGAATTATAGCTAATGCAATCCCTACATTATACCGCGATTCATTCGCGGTATCTCTTAGCCGCTAACAAGTAGCGGGATGACGATTGTCAGGGTGTCACTCCAGCGCCCCTATGATGTCATCCGAGTAGCCGACACTGGTTTCCATCCAAGACGGTGTCATTCCAGTGCTTGACACTGGAATCCAGACTTTAATTGTTATACTTGTAAATAATCTGGTGAAAATAAACGTTCATCTCAAAATGCAGTATTTTTGTTGAAATAGCTCAACTGGATCCCAGTGTCTGGGCACTGGGATGACACCATAGGAGGCTACTTGGATGACAAAAAAAGGAGCTCTGGAATGACACCTCTCTTGGGCTCTTTTAGCTACAAACATTAAGAAATTTACCAAATGAAAAAAAAGGCAAAAGAAGCCCTGGGGTTATTATCCGCTTTAAAATATTGGCGTTTTTTATATTTTAAACGCTTGACAAGCGAAATTCAGCTGCTTTTAATTGCAACTAACCTACGCTGCAAATGTTTAAGAAATTTACTAAGCAGAAAAAAAGACAAAGAATCCCCGAGTTAGCTAGTCTTTTACTATCTCTGTCGAGTATTGGCATTTTTTGATGTCTTGTAACGCTTTATAAGCGCGTTCAGCTTATTTAGATAAAAATCTAGATGTAGATGAAGTTTTGTAAAGACATACAGTATCTATATACTGCAAAAAATTAAACATAAGACGCCGATACATTAAGTAATCCTTACCTTTTAATCTGCAGATTGGCGAAAGCAAATACAATAGCTTCAGTTTCATGATAAGGGGGCTGGCGGAGTTTGTCAAGTAAGTTTTTTGTATTTTAACCTTAGATTTGAGAAATCTTATAGGCTTTTGTTCTCATGAAAATTATGTTCTCATGAGTAAATTAATGTTATCCTTTTTTGTTGATCTAAAGTTTCTTATGTTCATACACTTACGTGTTCACAGTGTTTATTCGCTTCTTGAAAGCTCGGTTAAAATTGAGGAGCTGATCGGCCTTTGTTTGCGAAATAAAATGCCAGCGGTTGCAATTACTGATTCAGGTAATTTATTTGGTTCACTTGAGTTTGCAGAATATGCAGCAAGTAGAGGAATACAGCTAATAATAGGATGCAATATTATAGTAAAACATTCAGAACAAAATTTACCTATATTATTGCTTGCAAAAAATGAGCAAGGATATACTAATTTAGTCACTTTGGTGAGTGAGTCTTTTAGAAAGCGCAAGAATAACAGTGATATTCCTTACGTTGATTTTGATGAGCTATTGAATTTAAGTACGGGTCTGATCGCTTTAACCGGTGGATGTTTGGCTCAACTATTGTTGGGGCAAGATAAAGAAACGGTTGAAAAACTGCTTTCAGCATTCAATGGTCATTTATATGTTGAATTGCAGCGTCATGGGTTGAATAAAGAGCTAGAGCTTGAAGAAGCTTTGATAGACTTTGCTTATCAGCGCAATATACCACTAGTTGCAACGAACGATGTATTTTTTCCAAATAGGTCTGACTATGAGGCTTATGATATATTAACGTGTATATCGGAGGGGAGTTATGCCCTGGAGAATAACAGAAAGAAGTTAACTACCGAGCATTACTTCAAATCTGTGGCAGAAATGGAGGAGCTGTTCAGCGACATTCCCGAAGCAATTCATAACACTTTAGTGATAGCTAAGCGGTGCTCTTACATGCCAAGAAGCAGGCAGCCTATTTTGCCTAAATTTCCTTGTCGAGAAAATAAAACTGAGAATGAAGAACTGAGGGAGCAGGCAGTTGCAGGATTAGAATTCCGTATTGCGAATGAGACAGACATAGACCTTAAACAATACTACGATCGGCTGAATTACGAACTGAGTGTGATAACTTCGATGAACTACGCTGGCTACTTTTTGATAGTTTCTGATTTCATTCGTTGGAGCAAAGCAAATGGCATTCCAGTTGGTCCAGGAAGAGGCTCTGGTGCTGGATCAATTGTTGCTTGGGGCTTGCAGATTACAGACCTTGATCCAATAAAGTTTGGCCTAATATTTGAAAGATTTTTGAATCCTGATCGTGTATCGATGCCTGACTTTGATATCGATTTCTGCCAAGAGAAAAGGGACCTGGTTATTGATTATGTTCAGAAAAAGTACGGTTATGTTGCTCAAATAATCACTTTTGGTAAATTGCAAGCAAGGGCAGTATTGCGTGATGTTGGTAGAGTATTACAAATGCCTTACTCTCAAGTGGATAAAATATCTAAAATGGTTCCATTTAATCCAGTAAATCCTGTAACTTTATCGCAAGCGATAGAGTTTGATCAAAATCTGCAGAAAGAACGGGATAGTGATGAAGTAATTGCAAAGCTCCTTGCTATATCTCTTAAGCTCGAAGGAATATATCGTCACGTTTCAACTCATGCTGCTGGAATTGTAATATGTGATCAAAAGTTGGAAAATTTTGTTCCTGTGTACTACGATCCAAATTCGGCTCTGCCAATCACTCAATACAGCATGAAATATGTGGAAAAAGCTGGGCTAATAAAATTTGATTTTCTTGGACTTGGTACGCTAACGCTAATAGATCATGTGTGTCGTTTAATTAATCGTGATGAAAAAAAGATCGATATTTCTTTAGTTTCTTTGAATGATCAAAAAACCTATGAGATGCTCTCTAGCGGTGATTCAATTGGAGTGTTCCAGCTTGAAAGTTCGGGAATGAGAGAAGCTTTAATCAAGTTAAAACCAGACTGCATCGAGGACATCATCGCTTTAATCTCCCTTTATCGTCCAGGACCTATGGATAACATTCCAACTTATGTTGCAAGAAAACATGGACTTGAAAAGCCAGATTATATTCATCCGTTACTCGAGGAAGTATTAAAAGAGACATTTGGGGTAATAATTTACCAAGAACAAGTGATGGAAATAGCCCGTATTCTTTCCGGCTATAGCTTAGCGGAAGCAGATCTGCTGAGACGTGCTATGGGTAAGAAAATCAAGGAAGAGATGGATAAACAACGTGAACTTTTCATCCAAGGGGCAACGAAGAATGGCGTTGATTATGACAGGGCAAGTTATATTTTTGACCTTGTTGCAAAATTTGCTGGTTATGGGTTCAATAAATCTCATGCTGCAGCATATGCGGTGATATCTTATCAAACGGCTTACCTTAAAGCTAATTATCCATTAGAATTTTTTACAGCACTAATGAATCTGAATATTGATGATAGAGATAAACTGAATTTATTTTATCATGCAGCAAAGTTTAGTGGCGTTACCGTTCTTCCACCTGATATAAACAAGTCTCAAGCTGAATTTTCAATAGAGGATGAACGCATACGTTATGGTATTGCTGCCTTGAGGAATGTTGGTTTTTCTATAGCAGAAGGAATAGTGAACGTACGTTCAAGCGCTTGTAAGGACATATGGGAATTCATTCAAAATTCAGGTCATACAATAAATAAGAGAGCGCTAGAAAGCCTGATTAAATCCGGAGCATTCGATAGCGTGCATAAGAACAGAAAGCAGCTATATGAGTCAATGGACACGCTGATTTACTTTGCAAATAAAAACAAACAGGATAGAGAATCAAGTCAAGCTGCTTTGTTTGGTAGTCTTGATGTCCTCAAACCGAAACTTGAGAATGTGGAAGATTTTGATGAAGAGGAAAAATTAGAACATGAGTTATTTTCACTAGGATTTTATTTAACTAATCATCCGCTTGAAAAATTTAGAACTCTTCTGGAAAAGTTAAATATTGGGTTTATCGGAGAAAATAGAACAGCAAAAACTGCTGGGGTAATATTAAATACACGTATGAGAACTTCAGAGCGTGGAAGGTTTGTTATCCTCACACTTTCTGATCCCCATAACGTTTCTGAAATAGCATTCTATAATAATGAAATAATAGAAGAAAAAAGAGATTTATTTTCACCAGGAACATTTGTGATAATTGATCTTGAAGCTTCGGAAAATACAACAAGATTGGCAGGCAAAGATATATCTGAGTTTACAAAAAGAATCACTTCTACAATAAAAGAATTAGTTCTCACCACTGAGTGCACGGATTCGCAAAAAGCCGCTATGGAATTAAACACAATATTGAAAGATGAAGGCAGAACCAAAATAATGCTAAAACTTCTTCTCGAAAAACATAAAGTGAGCATCTTATTACCAGGTGCATACTCAATTGCTCCTCAAGTAATTTATGAAATATCTAACTTAAGCTGGATTAAAGGCGTAGAAATTAATACAAATAACTTGCTTATATAAAAAAGCTTTATATAATGAAATATTTAATCGGTATTAAAGGAAGATATAGTGAATCTTTATGAATTTACTTTTATAACACAACAAGGATTATTACAGCAAGAAGTAGAGGAGATGGTCCAAGAGCTAGCTGTTTCATTGAAAAATATTAAAGCAGATGTTATGTTCCAGCAAATCAGGGATATTCTGAAAAAAGGAAATGACAAGCTTACAACACAAGAGTTAGAAGTGCGTGCTGAAAACATTAAAGAAGGTCTAGTTGCTTACTCTGATTTCTTGGAAGATCTTACAAAAATTTTATGGGTTGAATTGGAAGAAGATCTTTCAAATTTGAAAGAAGTGAAGTCAAAAATCGATAAAGAGTTGAAAGATGACCTAAAAGATTTAGGAATAACGCAAGATTTTACAAAATTTCTAGGAGGCAGTACTAAAAGTGCGTTTATCCATAACGCAGTAAATGCTTTGAAGAGAAATATTTCAGAACATCTAATAAAGATTTTTCAAGATATTTTGAAAGATTTTAGAATAAACGGTCCAACTCAATCGAGCAAAGCGTTGGAAATGCTTTTGAAAAACATTGAAGCATCAGGATTAATCAAGTATGAACATTGGGGTCTTTTGGATTTTGCATATCACAAAAATAAAATGAAGAGCGGTCATTATTGTATAATGTGCATAAGTTCTACTGCAAGCATTCTGGATGAATTTATGCGTAGAATGAAACTTAATGAGAACGTTATTCGCCACTTTCCTGTGCAGGTTGATAAAATTTTTGAAGGTAAATCTCATATGATGAATAAACAAATTGAGGAGCAAAGCGCATAATGATGAAAAGACGAAATAGTTTTAATAATTCTTACGTATCTGTAAATAATAGGACTGGCTTTAGGCGTTCTAAAGTTTGCCCTCTTGCTGCGTCTAAAGATGAAGACATAGATTATAAGAATATAGATTTATTATCCAAGTTTACCTCTGACTATGGTAGGATATTACCTAGAAGGTTAACAGGTGTATGTGCAAAAAAACAAAGGAAGTTACGCTTAGCGATCATAAGGGCACGTTTTTTAGCTCTTATTCCTTACTGTACTAAAAAAGTTTAGGTAATTTATGTTGATAATTTTAAAGGAAAATATAAGGACTTTAGGTAAGCTTGGTGAAGTTGTCAAAGTTAAACCAGGTTATGCACGTAATTTTCTTTTTCCACAAAGAAAAGCGGTGAAAGCTACCAAGGAAAATTTAACAAAGCTAGAGGAGCAACGTTTATTACTGGAAGAAGAGAATATAAAAAGATTAAATGTAGCAAAAGAGCTTGCATTGTCACTACATGATAAGTTTGTGGTATTGATAAAGCAAGCTTCAGAGGATGGTAAAATTTTTGGTTCTGTAACAACACGTGAAATTGCGAAAATTTTACTACAAGAAGGACATGTGATAGATCACCGTAGTTTATCTTTTGGTGGAGTAAGCATCAAAAACTTGGGTGAATACCAAGTAAACGTAGAATTACATAGTGAAGTAGTAGTACCAATTACTATATACGTCGTGAAATCCGAAACAGATGCAAATGAGCTAAGGCAAGTAAAATTGCAAAATCAGAAGTCTGAGCAACAAGAGGCAGAGCAAGATGCGAATAAAGAAGCTACTGATGGTGATGATAGCTGATCAAAGATGATCCCTTGTTATAGTCGTAAAGAAATGTCTGCCATGGCTAAGCTGATGTCATCCCAGTGCTCCCCTCATGTCATCCCAGTGCGTGACACTGGGATCCAGTTTATTTCATCATGGACATTATTTTATGCTTCTAGAATCCGTTGTCCATTGAATAATTTGCAAATACTTTTATACCTGGATTCCAGTGTCACGCACTGGAATGACACCATTATTGGAATAAATCAAAAATGATTCCCCGCTATAGCAGAAAAGAAATGTCTTCCATTTGGGAGGAAAATAATAAATTTAATATATGGCTTAAAATAGAAAAATTAGCGTGTGAAGCTCAAGCAAAGTTAGGAGTGATTCCGAATAATATTGCTGAGAACCTCTCTGGTGCTATTGAATTTGATGTTGAATGTATCAACGAAATTGAATCCATTGTAAAACATGATGTTATAGCTTTTCTGACATATATTGCTAAAAAAGCGGGAGTTGATGTTCGTTATCTTCATTATGGAATGACAAGTTCTGATGTTTTGGATACATGCCTTGCGGTGCAACTGAAAGAGTCCTGTGATATTTTGCTCGAGAATCTAAAAAATTTACTTGCAGCATTGAAAAAAAAAGCTGAGGACTATAAAGATATTGTTTGTGTTGGACGCAGTCACGGAATGCATGCAGAACCAACAACTCTTGGAATAAAATTTGCCAGATTTTATGCTGAATTTAAACGCAATTATCAGAGATTAATTAGCGCGCAAAAAGAAATCTCAATTTGTAAAATATCAGGTGCAGTAGGTAATTTTGCAAATGTTGATCCGTTTGTTGAAGAATATGTAGCGAAAGAAATAGGACTCATACCTGAAATCATATCGTCTCAAGTCATTCCTCGTGATAGACATGCTATGTTCTTTTCAGTTTTGGGAGTGATTGCAAGCTCAATAGAAAATGTTGCTGTTGAAATTCGTCATTTGCAAAGAACTGAAATCGGCGAAATTTCTGAGCATTTTTCCACTGGGCAGAAGGGAAGCTCTGCTATGCCACACAAATGTAATCCTATTTTAAGTGAAAATCTGACTGGACTCTCACGTTTAATACGCAGTTATGTTTTTCCTGCGTTAGAAAATGTTGCATTGTGGCACGAACGTGATATATCACACTCGTCTGTGGAAAGATGCATTGCTCCTGATGCTTGTATAACAATGGATTTTGCTTTAGTGCGATTAACAGATTTGATAGATAAATTGGTGATCAATAAGGAAAACATTGAAAAGAACTTAAATTCTTCAAAAGGTTTATTTTTCTCACAGCGTGTATTGCTTGAGTTAGTAAATAGTGGTTTGGCGAGGGAAGAGGCGTATAAAATTGTTCAGAGCAATGCAATGAAAGTGAAACAAAACAACAGTGATTTTCTGGCCGAATTGAAACAAGATAAACCCTTACTTAAGGTTATTAACTCGGAAAAACTTGAATCTTTGTTTGATTTGAAGTATTATACGAAACATATAGATCGTGTGTATAATAAGGTTTTTAATTAGGCTGAGTAGCTCAGTTGGTAGAGCAGGAGGATCATAATCTCTTGGTCGGGGGTTCAAGTCCCTCCTCAGCCACTCGAACTAAACTATGTTTAGCAAAGCAGTGCTATTGGTGAAACCCAGTGTCAGTTACTTGGAATGAGTTGTATATCCACTCAGGTGAGGAGACAATGGATAAGAGATTGTGAAAAGGGTTTAGCTTTTGGCCTATGATCTCTTTAAATGACAGAATTTCACTACAAAACTTAACTTTCTTCTATGCAGTTAGCTAAGTCAAGAAAGGTGAATCTATCTCTTGTTGTAAACGCAAGATCAACCACTTTACAATATTGTTCTTTATTCCAACTGAGGTGCTCTGGTAAGTGTGGAATTGATAGATCTTCAAATATTTTTTGCAGGTGTTTTGCAGGTAGTAAATTTTGCTTAATTAAACTGGAAATATTATGCCATTCTTTACAAATAATCTCTTGGATTTTTTGCTGCATAATTTGCTTCTGTTCAAAAGTTCTTACAAATTCGATATTATCAAAGCACTGAGTTATATGTTTTACATCTAAAGTGGTCGGTTTGATAATCGGGTTTTGTATTGATAATATCTTTTCCTGCAAATTAGCCATGGTAATCGTCGTAACAGCAATTTTTTCGCCATGTAGTAAGGAATGATCTCTTGTTACCATTTCCATTGCGTGAGCTATCATATGCTCTCCTTGGCTTGCAGAATAGCTGCCTTTTGATATTACCATTCCAAGTCCTGAAATTAGTAGAACTTCCATAAGTAATAGGACCACTTTTCTACTTCTTTTAGTAAGCGCCGTATACTCTCTTAGCAAAATTTGCTCCAAATCGCGAACAAGTGTAAAAGGTAATTCATTGTATTCTGTGCCAAGCAACAAATGAGATAGTAGCCAGTCAGCCTGAACTGTTGAACGACAAATGAAATCTGCAAATCCGCTTAATGTGAGACGCAGTGGTGCATTGGCAAGTATGTCTATATCTATATATACTGCTCTTGGAAGATGTGCTTTGAACGATTTTTTATATCCATTTACTAATATTGAAGCATTTGCAGAGGTATATCCATTCATAGAAGCGGCTGTTGGGAACGATATATAATCTTTTTTCTCGAGGTAGCTTGCATATTTGCAGATATCGTTAACAGTGCCGCTACCAAATGCAACTATTAAGTCACTGTCTTTTGCTTTGTTTCTAACTAGATTTACGGTTTCAAGAGAGGCAGCTCTGCTTGGTGTCATGCAAGTAGCTGACACTGGGATCCAGGAAAACAACTTATGGATTCCAGTGTCACGCGCTGGAATGACAGGTGGAGGTGGAGCTGGAATAATTAAGTTAGGAATTTTATTAAGTACGTTTTTGTTTAAAAGTTTTGCTGTATTTTTATCTGCAACTAGAAAGACGTCATTTCCGTGTCGTGTGCATATTTCATAGATATCATCAGCAAGGTAGTAATCTGTTATTACTTCCCTTAGAAAAGTTTGTTCGGTTTGATGTAATATTTGTTTTAAATAGTGCATAGAGTGTTTACAATATAGCAGTATAAGTATTTTAAGATTGACATGAAAATTGACCCTGTAGAGCTAACTAGGAAATTGATCTCTTTTGAGAGTATAACACCAGAAGACAGCGGGGCAATAGAGTATATAGCAACAATCTTCAAGAAGAGCGGCTTTGATTGTGAGATTTTAGAATTTGGTGATAAAGTTAAAAATCTTTATGCGAAATATATAAATGGAGTACCAAATTTGTGCTTTGCTGGGCACGTTGATGTTGTACCACCGGGTCAGTTAAAAGATTGGGCATTTGGTCCATTTAATCCAGAAGTGAGGGATGGAATGCTATATGGAAGAGGGGCCGCTGATATGAAAAGCGGAGTAGCTGCATTTATTGCTGCTATGGTAAATTTGATTGCAGAGAAGTTTCAATTTAATGGTTCGATAAGTGCATTGATTACCAGTGCTGAAGAAAGCATGGAAGAATATGGAACAAAGGCAGTTTTGGAATGGATGAAAAATAAGCAGAAAAAGATAGATTTTTGTGTGGTTGGCGAACCAACCAGTAGTGAGAAATTAGGTGATACCATAAAAATAGGCAGAAGAGGTTCTGTAACATTTGAATTAATTTGCCATGGAAAACAAGGGCACGTTGCCTACCCAGACCTAGCAGATAATCCAATATATAAGGTAATATCGATATTGAGTAAGGTAAAAAATGCTACTTTTGATCGTGGTAATAAATATTTTCAGCCTTCACATTGCGAAGTTACTACTATCGATGTTGGAAATAATACTAGCAATCTAATACCTGGCTCAGCAACTACATGTTTTAACATTCGATATAACAATGAACAAACACCGGGTGGCCTATATAAGCTGATTGATGAAATATGCTCTAGTGTAACTAACGATTATAAGCTTTTTATGCATAGCAGCAGGGACGTTTTCCTCTCTACTCCCGATAGGAATACTGATATTATGCTTGATGCAATAAATAAAGTTACCAGTATTGATGCTGCGCTGAGCACAAGTGGTGGCACATCTGACGCTGCGTTTATCAAAGATGTTTGTCCAGTGATTGAATTTGGTATAATCAACAAAACTGCACATCAGATAAACGAATGCGTATCAGTAAACGATATACACAAGTTAACAGCTATATATAAGGAATTTATAGAAAATTATTTCAATCCCACTAATAAAATATTGAATCAGGTCAACGTGGTTAGTAATATATCTAGTGGTCCATTGTTAGCTTAGATGTAATCAGATCTCTTGCATAACTGTTGTTTGAATAATAACTTGTATCATTCCAGCAAAATGTGTCAAGTAAGTTTTTTCGTTTCTATAGCTACTTGGATGACAAAAAAAGAAATACTAGACTTTATACCTTTTGCACTCAAATTCACATAAATCATGAATTATGCACGTTTCACACGAAGGTTTCTGTGCTTTGCAAACATATCTACCATGCAAAACTAGCCAATGATGAGCATAAAGCAGGTATTTTTTGGGAACCACATTTAAAAGAGATTGTTCTGTTTTAAACACATCTTTTTCTTTCACAAGCCCGATTCTATTGCTCACTCTAAAAACGTGAGTATCAACTGCCAATGTTGGAATGCCAAGCCCCGAATTTAAGAACACATTAGCGCTCTTTCTTCCCACTCCCGGCAAAGACACCAAATCATCGAAATCAGTAGGCACTTTGCTATTGTACCTCTCAATCAATATTTTGCTGAGCCCGATTATGTTTTTTGCTTTGGAATTATATAAACCAATACTGCTTATGCATTTTTTCAGCTCACTCTGCCCAAAGCTCAGCATTTTTTCTGGCGTATCAGCGATATTAAATAGTTCTCTTGTAATTTTATTAACGCTTACATCAGTTGTCCGCGCTGATAAAACTATCGCAACCAGTAACGTAAAATGATTGGTATAATTTAGCTCTATTTTTGGCGCAGGATTTGATTGTTGAAACTTTTCAAATATTAGTTCTACTTTTTTTGAGTCCATGCATAGAGCTAAAAGTTTATACTATACCGTAATATTCTATTATGCAAATTCAACCGCTTGAGGTCTAGGTGGCTGTTCAGTGTTAACATCAGACATATTAGTGTTTACTTCATCGAAATTCCTCTCAGCAAATTCGCTTGCCACCTCTGTAAAACACTTTCTAACAAGAGGCATAATTATTGGCATTAATAGCCTTCGTGGATCATACCGTCCTAACAGATCAGTTTCCTTTTGCACTCTATCTCTTAGATCTTCCTCAAGTAAATCTTTCATGTGTTTTTCAGTGTATATTTCACAAGCCTTTGAAAATGTAGGACTAAATATCTCAGTAGCTAGCAGTGCTAACAATGACAAAGTACCAAATATTGTCACATCAACATAAAAACTGCCAGAGATAAAACCCTCTATCATTAAAGAAGTAAAAAAGACAGGCAAAGGGTAAAAAACAAAAAGCTTATAGCATAAGTAAATACAATTTATTCTATTTACATATTGATCAGTAGAAATTTCAGAGTTTTTGTATTTTTTTTCGTAATGTTGTGTTAAAGCAGATAAAATCTCTGTCATAATAAGATTTAATGCTACTAGTGGCAAGCATAAACACATCAAGGTATTACTGGCAATTAACCAAGTAGGTAAGAAAATATAGCAATAAGTTGCTTCAGCAAAGGCTAAAAAAAGTAAAGTATATGCCTTGGTCTTAAAAAGACTAGATAGCAAATCGTCTCTACGCTTTATAAACTTTTGCATTAGCGCTTGTTTGTCTTCCCTTATTAAACTTCCATTCTTTGTTAAAGGGGCGATATAACTAAATAATTGTATGTTAGGTTTAAGCAAGTGTTCGTCAAGCTCATTTCTCAGCTCTTTGACTTTATCATCGAAAAGTGAGCCATATCTTGTCCAATAATTTATATCATGGATTAATTTATTTTGGTGTTGCAGATCCTGTATTAGCGAGCTGCTTTTTTTTTCAAGTATAGAAGCAAGCTCAGCAAAATTCCTTCCTCTAACTTCCTCTTCAGTGATATTCAATTTTTCAAATAATTTCTTCCTATAATGGAATTCACGCGCTGTTAAATGCCCATCACTTTCAGCATCAACGCTAATTTTAACACAAGGGTCCCCTGACTTTAAAGGTTCAATATATGCATTTAATTCTTTATAAGCTTTGTCAAGATTTTTAAATCTTTCTTCATTTCCACCTTTATCAGGGTGGTGTACAAGAATCAATTTTCTATATTGTTTTTTTAAAACGCTACTAAGCTCTTGATGATCCTTACCTATAACTTGCTTAGCTTCTATTTCCAATACGTTGAACAGATCAGCATTATCACAAAACTCCTGACCAGTTAACTTGAAATGTTGACCCATTACTACATCTCACATAAATAAATTATATCTCTAGGCTCTGTGGACAAAAAATATGAAAAGAGAGAAAAAGATGGTAGTTTAGCCTAATAGGTAAAAAATGGAGAAACTACCATATGCAATATTACATCAAAGAGGAAAATTGGAAACAAATTTTAGAGTTCATAAAAAGCGTAAAAGGAATGCACAGCAAAGATGAAAAACGTTTAAGAATATTCATAGAGGCAGTGTGGTACATAGTGCGAAGTGGTTGCCAATGGAGACTTTTACCAAAAACTTATGGTAATTACAGGAGTATACATAAGCGATTTAAAAGATGGTGTGAAAGAGATGTCTGGAAAAAATTGCTTGAATATACTAAACAAGAGCCTGATTTAGAAGTTGCTATAATCGACGGTACGATCATCCGAGCCCATCCATGTTCATCTGGATATACAAAAAACTCCAAGGATCAAGAAGCTTTAGGGAGGAGCAAAGGTGGCTTTACAACTAAAATACATGCACTTGTCGATGCACTTGGAAATCCACTTAAATTTACTCTGACTCCTGGTCAAAGAAATGAAATTACGCAGGCACAAGTGTTGACCGAAAGTATCTATAACTCTACTGTAGTAGCTGACAAGGGCTACGATAGCAATGCCTTTGTTACAAGTCTTGAAGACAAGGGATGTACAGTAGTTATTCCGCCAAAACGGAATCGAAAAGTGCAAAGGTATTACGATGAGCATATCTACAAAGAACGTCATTTGATTGAGTGTTTTTTTGGTAAAATTAAAAATTTTAGGCGCATTTTTTCCAGATTTGATAAAACTGCTGAGGTTTTTATTGGTTTTCTCAATTTTGTTGGAGCTCTTGTATGGCTTCTCTAAAATTTTGTCCACAGAGCCTAGTATAATCTATTTAAATGTTTTATACAATCATAAGAATGTCAAACGATCATTAAGAGAAAAACCCCTCTTTCCCATCATACAAATACAATTTGTCCATTCTCACCACGTCAAAATTGTGTTCTTCGATTTTGATTAGCAAGTTATTTACATCACTATTTGTAATAGCTTGCTTTTCATTATTTGCGATAAACCTACAGGTTATTTGGTCACTTGAAGGTTTTGAGTTTCCTGGCCAAATCGCAAGTCCTTTTGAGTATATTGCTATCATTTGCAGATTACTTGATTCAAATAATCCTACTATTTGATCAACATTACTGGATTTGTCCCAAGCGAGAGTTATATCACTACCCACTAGCTTTTTAACTTTGTAATCTTGTTCGTAATTGTCTTGTACTTTATTTATTTTACTATCCAAATTTATTTTACTATCCGAACCACTGCCAATTATAAGCTCAGCAGGTTTCTTTCCTAAATTATCTATAACAGCTTCTGCAAATTCTTTGGTACCAACTTTCTGTTTACTTCTTTTCTCCTTATATAAATCGGCAGTGTGTATTCCATCCTCCAAAGTCTTGAGCCATGCATCGTAGATTAGTTTTGCAGTACCCACTTGACCTATGTAAATTAGCATATGCACTGCAGCATTTAAAAGACCAGAAGGATTGGCTATGTTTTTTCCTGCAATATCAGGGGCAGAACCGTGCACTGCTTCAAACATTGCGTATTCATTCCCGATGTTGCTACTTCCGGCAAGCCCCACAGATCCAGAGGTTTGTGCGACTATATCTGATAATATGTCGCCATATAAGTTTTCGGTTACTATAACATCAAAATTCTCCGGTTCTGTTGCAACACGCGCCATTCCAATATCAACTATATAATGTTCTGCCTTTATATCTGGGTATTCCTTTGCAATGCGATCAAACGCGGCATGGAAAGTTCCGTCAGTCATTTTCATGATGTTATCTTTAGTCAGGCAAGTTACTTTTTTTCTGTTGTGTTTTTTCGCGTATTCAAAAGCGTACCTGCATATCTTCTCTGAGCCAGACTTAGTAATAATTTTAGTGCATTGGTAAGAGTCACCAGTGAGCCTATGCTCTATTCCGGTGTAAACGTCCTCTTCATTTTCACGTATCACTACGATATCAAACTTATCGAATTTATTTTCTATAACAGGATGATATGAAATGCATGGTCTGATATTTGCATACAACCCTAGATTTTTTCTGAGTGCAACGTTTAAGCTTTTGTGGCCTTTACCTTGAGGAGTTGTTGTCGGAGATTTTAATAATATTTTTGTCCTTTCAATTGATTCCCAACCACTTGGAGAAATTCCGTGAGACCATTCTTTACTATAAACACGCTCCCCTATTTCAATAATATCTATTGAGATTTTCGCTTCTGCTTCGCGCAATATCGACAGCACCGCTTCCATAATTTCTGGCCCGATACCGTCGCCATACGCAACTGTGATTGGTGTTGACATAACTTCCCTAGTTATAAATGATTTAATATTAATTTAAATAATAGAGTGGCACAAGTAGCTAATATTACCCAAGTTAGTATATTTACGGTTATTTAATAACGTATTTTTATATTATATGATGATATTATGAAATATAGGTGGGTTATGAATACTGAAATAAATGTTAAAGTAAATTATGTAGGATTTACAAGGCGTATTGTGGCAGAAGTACTTGACTTTCTCATATTTTCCCCTCATTTTATCTTCGGTTTTATCTATAGACCTGCTGCAAAAGGTGATTGAAAAAATGATGTGAGAGGGGTAGAAGAAGAATAAGCAGATCAAGTAAGGAAAAAAAATGAGCTTTAGTTACTATAATATGAAAAAACACCCAAGAAACTTTCGTAATATAACAGGTTTAAGTATAGAGGAGTTCGAAAAAGTAGTAGAAAAAGTGAGGTCTGGATGGAAAAAACTTGAAAAACAGAAAAAGTGTCATGGTAGAAGATCAAAACTACCAACTCTGGAAGATAAGTTGTTTTGCGTAATTTTGTACTATCGCACTTACATAACACATAGATTTTTAGGATGCCTATTCAATGTGCACAACGCAAATGTATGTAGGTTACTTAAGAGAATAGAGCCATTACTCGCCAAAAAAGTGACTATAACAAAAGATAGAAGTATGACGCCAGAAAAAATACTGAAGATTTTGGCTGATGTTACAGAACAGCAAATACAGAGGCCAGAAGATAGTAAAAAACGGAAGAAATCATATTCAGGAAAAAAAAGAACCAACACTATGAAAACTGAGATTATTATCGAAGAAGGAGGAAGAATTTTATCAGTGTCAAAGTCATACCGTGGTAGAATTAGTGATTTTCGCATAAGGAAACAAGAAAAATATTTACCACTTGATAGCATAAAACATGCTGATTCTGGATATCAAGGTTGGCAAAAATTGCAAAGCAATGTTATAATTCCATATAAAAAGTATCGTAAAAAGCCATTAACTCCAGAGCAGAAAGAGCATAATAGAAGGTTAGCATCATTTAGAATGAGAGTAGAAAATAAGATCCGAGAGATAAAGATATTTAAGATTATGTCGAATGTTTATCGCAATTTTCAGAAAAAATATAACTTGAGGTTCAATATTATTGCTGGTATTATAAATCTTAAGCACGCCTTTTAGTTAACCTTGATTTTATTCACCCTCCTTTCCTTTTTTTTATCGCTTGATTCGCAGCAGGTCTTATGGTGTATTCATCGTATCATTACAAGATCAAGATAAAGACTCTTTTCAGGAACTTGCACAACTAGGCTCTGTGGACAAAATTTTAGAGAAGCCATACAAGAGCTCCAACAAAATTGAGAAAACCAATAAAAACCTCAGCAGTTTTATCAAATCTGGAAAAAATGCGCCTAAAATTTTTAATTTTACCAAAAAAACACTCAATCAAATGACGTTCTTTGTAGATATGCTCATCGTAATACCTTTGCACTTTTCGATTCCGTTTTGGCGGAATAACTACTTTACATCCCTTGTCTTCAAGACTTGTAACAAAGGCATTGCTATCGTAGCCCTTGTCAGCTACTACAGTAGAGTTATAGATACTTTCGGTCAACACTTGTGCCTGCGTAATTTCATTTCTTTGACCAGGAGTCAGAGTAAATTTAAGTGGATTTCCAAGTGCATCGACAAGCGCATGTATTTTAGTTGTAAAGCCACCTTTGCTCCTCCCTAAAGCTTCTTGATCCTTGGAGTTTTTTGTATATCCAGATGAACATGGATGGGCTCGGATGATCGTACCGTCGATTATAGCAACTTCTAAATCAGGCTCTTGTTTAGTATATTCAAGCAATTTTTTCCAGACATCTCTTTCACACCATCTTTTAAATCGCTTATGTATACTCCTGTAATTACCATAAGTTTTTGGTAAAAGTCTCCATTGGCAACCACTTCGCACTATGTACCACACTGCCTCTATGAATATTCTTAAACGTTTTTCATCTTTGCTGTGCATTCCTTTTACGCTTTTTATGAACTCTAAAATTTGTTTCCAATTTTCCTCTTTGATGTAATATTGCATATGGTAGTTTCTCCATTTTTTACCTATTAGGCTAAACTACCATCTTTTTCTCTCTTTTCATATTTTTTGTCCACAGAGCCTAGATCTCTTGCTACTTTTGCAACTGGTTGACCTACCTTTCTTTGTTCATTTGCCAGCTTAACAGCTTCCAATTTGAATTCTGCCGTATATTCTCTTGCCATTTCTAATCCTCCAAAATTTTATTTTACCCGAAAAAACTCCTTTCTTTCTCTCCACTTTTTCTGGGTAAGGTCAGTTTAGCTATAGGTAGCAATTTTCTGTATTTATTTTAAATTGAAGGAAGCTCAAATGAAAGATCATGTTTTGCTAAAAATCACAGAATGCAGTCTAACAGTGAACGGTTACGCTTTTGATCGAAAATGTTGTATAGTACACAATCAATTTTTCTGGATCCAAGTAGTCAAGGCACTGCCTTTGTGTTTGAGGCAAAATCGGCTATAACACTTAACATACTGCCTTTGCAAACAAATGTTTGTACAGTTATGTGTCAGCTACTTGCATGACGCCATTGCCTGAACGGGTACCAATGATTACCTATCAATCTCACCAAAAACTATATCGAGTGAGCCAATAATTGCTGCAACGTCAGCAAGCATGTGTCCTTTTGCCATAAAGTCTAAGGCTTGTAAATGCGCAAAGCCAGGTGCTCTTATTCGGCACCTATAAGGTCTATTGGTACCATCTGAAACTATATACACTCCAAACTCACCTTTTGGTGCCTCAACAACTGCGTAAGCCTCACCTTCTGGTACGTGATATCCTTCTGAATAGAGCTTAAAATGGTGAATCAGAGCTTCCATAGATTTTTTCATCTCTGCTCTTGACGGTGGAGAAATTTTTCTATCTTCAGTTTTTATTGGCCCTTCAGGCATTTTCTCTATGCACTGCTTCACCAAACTGATAGATTGCCTAATCTCTGCCATTCTAACTAGATAACGGTCATAACAGTCGCCATTTTGGCCGATCGGTATATCAAAATCTAGTTGATCATATATCTCATATGGCTGGCTTTTTCGCAAATCCCAAGCAAGCCCAGCAGCGCGCAACATTGGGCCACTAAAGCCCCAATCAAGTGCCTGTTTAATTGATATTTCACTAATTCCTACAGTGCGTTGCTTCCATATCCTATTTTCTGTTAAAAGTTCATCAACATCGTCTATATACTTTGGAAATTGCTCTATAAACTTTGCAATATCCTCAATCAAACCTTCTGGAACATCTGCTGCAATTCCACCTGGCCTGATGTAAGCTGCGTGAAACCTTGCACCTGAAGCTCTTTCGTAAAATTCCAGTATTTTTTCTCTTTCTTCAAAGAGCCATAAAAGAGGGGTCATTGCTCCAACATCAAGTGCTTGAGAAGAAACGTTCAGTAAATGATTTAGTATCCTCGTCAGTTCACAAAACAAGACACGTAAATACTTTGCCCTAATTGGCACTTCACATTGCAACAATTTCTCCACACAAAGTGAATATGCATGCTCTTGTGACATTGGTGATACGTAATCAAGGCGATCAAAATAAGGCAAAGCTTGAAGATACGTTTTATGTTCTATTAATTTTTCAGTACCGCGGTGCAAAAGCCCAATATGGGGATCTGCCCTCTCGATCACTTCACCATCCATCTCTAAAACAAGACGCAACACTCCATGTGCAGCTGGGTGCTGAGGTCCAAAATTTAACATCATTGTCTTTAGATCGGGCATGTCCAGTAGTTTAAGATATTAAAATTGTATAGGCTAAAGTGCGCTCAAAGTCAATAAACTTCTTGCATAGGCTACAACTATCATTCAATAGAAACAAAAACTTTTACAATGGCTAATAAGTGTTGGTAAAACCAAGTCACTTTAGCTATAGAATGACAAAAAAGGTTTGCATTAGCCAAATTTTTAGTTGAAGTAGCATAAGAGGTTAAAGGAAAAGCTTTGTGTTAATGGATTCATTTCAGGTATAGTATAGATAATACCACAATACTTATAAAATGGATCATGTTGTTAATGCGTATAATAGACTTGACACTCCTATAGTCAGGGGAGAAGGGGCATATCTTTTTGATAAAGATGGTAAAAAATATTTAGATTTTGCTGCAGGTATTTCTACAACTTCTTTAGGGCATTGTCATCCATACATTACAGATAAGCTGAAAGAGCAATCGAGTTCATTATGGCACTGCTCTAACATTTTCACTATTCCCGAGCAAGAAAGGCTTGCTGACCGTTTAACAACCCTTACTTTTGCAGATAAAGTTTTTTTCTGCTCAAGTGGACTTGAAGCAACAGAAGCTGCAATTAAGTTTATTCGTCGTTACTTTTATTCAAAAGGGCAAGCAAAACGTAATCGTATTGTTACAATTGAAGGAGGGTTTCATGGCCGCAGTATTGCTGCAATTTCTGCTGGAGGTAATGAAAAATCACGCGAAGGTTTTGCTCCGCTTCTTTCTGGTTTTGATAAAGTGCCAAGAAATGACACTAAAGCATTAGAAGAAAAAATCAATAATGAAATAGCTGCTGTGTTTTTAGAGCCCATACAAAGCGAAGGCGGAGTATATCCACTAGACGTAGAATATCTTCAAAAAGTAAGGGAAATAACAAAAGCTCAAGGAATAATTTTGTGCTTTGATGAAGTGCAGTGCGGATATGGACGCATCGGTTCTTTATTTCATTATCAAAATGTCGGCATTGAACCTGATATGCTAACCTGTGCGAAGGCTATGGGTAACGGTTTTCCTGTAGCTGCATGTTTAGTGAAAGATTACATAGCAGAAGCAATTACTCCAGGAACTCATGGATCAACCTATGGTGGCAATCCACTTGCCATGACTGTTGGTAATGCAGTGCTCGATATAATGCTAAAAGAAGGCTTTTTTGATCATGTTAAAAGAATTAGTAAATATTTAAAAGAAAAGCTGTTGCTTTTAGCTAAAGAATTTCCTGAGATGATTTTAGAAGTTCGTGGAGAAGGGTTACTAATGGGAATAGAACTAGCAACTCCTGTAGCTGATAAAATTATTAGTCGATCTCTTGATAAAGGTTTAATAATAACTAGGGTTTTAAACAACAAAGTAGTAAGGGTAACCCCACCACTTATCATTGAGGATGAGCATGTGAACGCAGCGTATAATATGCTTTATGATTTGTTTTTTAAGATTAAAGATATATAACAATTCGGCAATATAAATTCAGGCTTGCAAATGCCTCTCATAACATGTAAAATTAATTTTATTTTTTATCACAATAACATCGTACTTTAATGGATTGGTTATTGGTCTTGGTGTCATCAGCAATTTTTGTTTTGTTAGTTTTATCGTTTTTGTTCTCAGGAGCAGAAATAGGCTTAACCTCAATTAGCCGTTCTCGAGTTAATAAGCTAAAGCTAGACGGTAACAAAAGAGCCAAGATAATAGACCGCTTATTAAATAGGAAAGAATTGACAATAGGAACAGTATTGCTCGGCAATACAATTATTAATATTACTTGCTCTGCTTTATTTACAGCAATATTTATCAATCTTTTTGGAAATGAGGGCATTCTCCTATCAACAATTATAATGACATTTTGTATTTTATTGTTCTGCGAAGTTCTACCAAAAACTTATGCTATTCAAAATCCTGAAAAATTTGCATCATTTTCTGCTTATTTTGTATTGTTTTTTGTAAAGATTTTTTCTCCATTGACACTAGGTATTCAATTTATTGTTAACCTCATCCTCAAATTATGTGGGCTGCATAAAGATAAGGAAGTGATATCTGCAGCGGATGCAATGCGTAATATGATTACTCTTCACCGCAGTGAAGGAACTATGTTGCAACAGGATTTAGATATGCTAAGCAGCATACTTGATTTGGCTGAGACAGAGATATCACAAATTATGACCCATAGAAGAAACCTATTTTCTCTTGATATAGATCGGAATAAAGAAGAGTTAATAAGAGAGATTTTAACCAGCAGTCACAGTAGAGTACCTTTATGGCAGAAGGAACCAGATAACATTGTAGGTGTAATTCACGTGAAAGCTCTAATAAATGCTTTGCGTGAAAAGAATAATAAAGCGGAAGAAGTTGACATTACCCAAGTTATGTCAAGGCCTTGGTTCATACCAGAAAGTACACCGCTCAGCGTGCAACTTCACAACTTCCGTAAGAACAGGAAACACCTTGCATTTGTTATTGATGAGTATGGAGCACTGCAGGGAATTGTAACTCTTGAGGATATACTGGAAGAAATAGTTGGAGAAATTTCGGATGAACATGATTTGATTACGGAGAATTTTATAAAGAAAATATCTGATAATATGTATCACATAGAAGGAAAATCTACTATTAGGGACATTAACAGGCAGTTATACTGGAATCTCCCTGATGAAGAAGCTACAACTCTAGCAGGTATGATTGTGAATGAAATAGAGCGCATTCCTGACGAAGGCGAGGAGTTTTCCATGTATGGTTTTCGCTTTAAGATTTTAAAAAAAGATAAAAATATTATTACTGTTGTTGAAGTGCAAGTAAAAACTGGTAATATTAGTAGCAGCAATTAATTAGTGGAGTTTCATGGAAGATACAGTAAAAATAACGACTGAAGAATTGAAGGGTTACATAGAGAGAATCGAAAAACTTGAACAAGAAAAGAGGGATGTGCAAGATCACATTCGTGATGTATATGCAAAAGCCGCAGATGAAGGTTGGGATATAAAAGTGATGAAACAAATTATTAGGCTGAGGAAGATGGATGATGATGACAGAGAGGAACAGGAAATATTGCTTGATACCTATAAACGTGCATTGGGAATGAGTTGCGAAGAAGAGTTAAGTGAATAGCAGAATTGTAATTGGAATAAGTGGAGCATCTGGTTCTATTTACGGTGTACGTATTTTAGAGGCGTTAAGAAATATTAACAAATCTCTTGTACAATCCATCGGTCATCCAAGTAGCTTGACTACTTCCATCCAGAAAAAGTGTATAGATTCCAATGTCAGCTACTCAAATGACACCAAACCTGGTTATGAAACTCATTTAGTGATAAGTCGTGCTGGAAAAACAACTCTAGCTCATGAGATTAAAGAAAAACTTGAAGATATTATATCACTTGCAGATTTTTACTATTCTGAAGAAAAAATAGGAGAAAAAATAGCAAGCGGCTCATTTAAAACCTCAGGAATGATTGTAGCACCATGCTCTATGAAGACAATGTCTGAAATCGCATCAGGTGTCACTTCCAATCTACTAACAAGAGCTGCAGATGTAACGTTAAAAGAAAGAAGAAAATTAATTCTTATGGTGCGAGAGTCACCACTACATCTTGGGCATTTACAAAATATGTTAAAATTAACGGAGATGGGAGCAATTATTACTCCACCGGTGCCAGCTTTTTATATTAACCCGAAATCGTTGGATGATATTATTAATCATTCTGTTGGCAAAGTATTGGATTTATTTGATATCAAATTACCCAACTTTAAGGAGTGGCAAGGAAGTGACAATTATTATTGATGGTAAAAAAATAGCAAACGACCTGTGTGAGAGGCTATCACAAAAGATTCATGTTCTAAAGAGGGAGCATAATATTTTTCCTTGCCTAAAAGTAATTCTCGTTGGTAGCAATCCAGCAAGTCAGGTCTACGTTCGTAATAAACAAAGAAAAGCAGAATCAATAGGCATAAGTTCTGAAACTATTGTTTTGCCTGATAATATTTCAGAAGATGAGTTAATTGGAAAAATTAATGAATTCAATGAAGATCAATCTGTACATGGAATTTTAGTACAGTTGCCTTTACCAAATCACATTAGTGCAAGCAGAGTAATTAATGCAGTGAGTATTGAAAAAGATGTAGATGGCTTCCATGATGAGAACGTTGGCAAATTAGTTAAAGGTGAAAAAAATTGCCTTATACCTTGCACTTCTAAAGGTTCTTTGCATTTAATTAAATCAATTGAAGAAAACCTCTCTGGTAAAAACGCAGTTGTGATTGGCAGGTCAAATATCGTAGGTAAACCAATGTTTCATCTATTGTTGCAAGAAAACTGCACTGTTACCATCTTGCACTCACAGAGTAAAGATTTAGCTGAATATTGCTCTAAAGCGGATATAGTAGTTGCAGCAGTAGGAAAGCCAAATTTTGTTCAAGCAGACTGGATAAAGAAAGATGCAATAGTGATCGACGTTGGCATAAATAGCGTTAACGTAGGAGAGCTTGTAGGTGATGTTGACTTTGAAGGAATAAAAGGGAAAGCCAAAGCTATGACCCCAGTACCCGGGGGCGTTGGCCCAATGACCATTGCATTTCTAATGATGAACACTGTTATTGCTGCTTGCTTGCAAAAGGGAGTTGATGCTTCTGATTTCATTAGTTGAGGTATGAAGAGGAAAGCTATATGAAGATAGAATGTACCATATCACAATTAATAAAAAATTGAGATTTTTGAAATTCCTCAGTAGTCAAATTTATTAAATATTTAGGATCATCATCTATTCTTTTTTCTCTACAAGTATAGCTAAAGTGGCTTAGGTTTACCTACAATTTGAAAAACAACAAATTCGTCATTCCGCTACTCGTTAGCGGAATCTATGCTGAGATACCGCGGCGGTATGACGTAGGGAAACCTTTCTTGGGTTAGCTATAGTTAGTGGAATTGCAAAGTTTCTAGGCTCTGTGGACAAAAAATATGAAAAGAGAGAAAAAGATGGTAGTTTAGCCTAATAGGTAAAAAATGGAGAAACTACCATATGCAATATTACATCAAAGAGGAAAATTGGAAACAAATTTTAGAGTTCATAAAAAGCGTAAAAGGAATGCACAGCAAAGATGAAAAACGTTTAAGAATATTCATAGAGGCAGTGTGGTACATAGTGCGAAGTGGTTGCCAATGGAGACTTTTACCAAAAACTTATGGTAATTACAGGAGTATACATAAGCGATTTAAAAGATGGTGTGAAAGAGATGTCTGGAAAAAATTGCTTGAATATACTAAACAAGAGCCTGATTTAGAAGTTGCTATAATCGACGGTACGATCATTCGAGCCCATCCATGTTCATCTGGATATACAAAAAACTCCAAGGATCAAGAAGCTTTAGGGAGGAGCAAAGGTGGCTTTACAACTAAAATACATGCGCTTGTCGATGCACTTGGAAATCCACTTAAATTTACTCTGACTCCTGGTCAAAGAAATGAAATTACGCAGGCACAAGTGTTGACCGAAAGTATCTATAACTCTACTGTAGTAGCTGACAAGGGCTACGATAGCAATGCCTTTGTTACAAGTCTTGAAGACAAGGGATGTACAGTAGTTATTCCGCCAAAACGGAATCGAAAAGTGCAAAGGTATTACGATGAGCATATCTACAAAGAACGTCATTTGATTGAGTGTTTTTTTGGTAAAATTAAAAATTTTAGGCGCATTTTTTCCAGATTTGATAAAACTGCTGAGGTTTTTATTGGTTTTCTCAATTTTGTTGGAGCTCTTGTATGGCTTCTCTAAAATTTTGTCCACAGAGCCTAGGAGTTATACTCTTCTTCTCTCCTCACTTTCGGACATGATGCTCGAAAATTCTGAGTCAACTATTCAAGCTAGGGAAGCTATAATGAACCTTATAAAGTGTGGTAATTTCAATAATCATGAGGGGCGTGAGGAAAAAGCTGCGGTATTTTTTTCTAATGGAAGGGTTCCGATTAAGCGTGCGCTTGCAGGATTGATTGTCGATTGGCAACTTGGTTGTACAAAAAAGGAAGAGGTGTTAAAGGTACTACAGTTTGCCAAAGAGTTTTGTGCAGTTGAAAGTTTTATGTATTTTAAAAAATCTGTTGTTGATAACCTAAAAATGGTTGGTAGGGATGGTATGAGAAAAAATATAGACTATGGTAAATTAGCAGAAAAGTTGTTTGCTGAATTAGATACGGTATCCGTGCCTAACGGAAGAGGTGATTTTGGTGGAGCTGGTGACCCACAGTCTACACTAGGAAGCACTGAAGTTAGTAGTTTTTCTGGTCGCAATAAGTAGGAGTATTTTATGCATGGGTTAGTTAGAAGTTTAATAAATGGAAATTGTGGAGAATTCACGGAAAAGTTTGAATATTTCTTGGATTCATGTCCATCTTTTCTGCATTCAGTTGGCAAAGATCACTTTTTTCCTGCGTTCTTTTTTGGCATGTTTGCTACTGCACATGATTCTGGTGTTGCAAACAATGATGAAAGAATCTTCTTTCGTTTTGATAATGATCCAGGTAGTCCTGGAAGGGGAAATCTAAAGGTTGCAATTCTAACAACTGATGGAAATAACAGAAGAGTTGTAAGGTGCTATACTATTGCTGACAGAGAGAATAGCTACGGTTCTAGGTTTAGCCAGCAGGAAAGGGAGCAGCTGGAAGGTATCCTGCGAGATGAAGAGCTTGAATGGCAAGAGTATAAAACATTTATATGGGCGGATAATCAAGGTGAAGATGAAGAAGAGGAAGCAGTAAGATGTAGGATATTTCAGGCAGGACAAGGGCCGTTTACTGGAAATCATGCATCTTATTTAACTCGTAGACATAGTTTTCAAGAGATTACCAGAACACCTGGGCTGCAAAATAATTATTTACCGGATTTGATGAATCAGCTAGAAAGTGATGATGCAGATGATGTACACGACACTACTGAGGAAGTGTTTCAGCATATTATTGGTGTCTACGATAGATATAGTCAGGCATTGGACTTCTATGGTAGAGAGTCTGACTATCATGGTTTTGTTTCCGGTGTTTTGATGCATTTTAGATATCGCAATGTAGCCAATATTTACCTTGAGCTGTTTGTAGGTGGTGGATATGCAGATATTACTTCTATTGTACGTGGTACACAGAGGTTAATTAATTCTGTTCCCTGTGTAACTGAACTTAAGGCAGGCAGAAGAGCAGATAGGAATGCTGGCCGTGCATTAGAGCAGGCTGGAAATTATGTTAATGGATGTCCCGTTTCATCCATATCTATTCCAACATTATCACCAAGAGCTGTCTGCGCTGGAGTGAATTTCGATTTTGGTAACCCAGGACGTTTACAGCTTGGTGTGAGGGCTTTTTTAGCAAAAGGTTCTTCTTTAATGGAAAGATTATTTGAACCTGTAGAGGATGAGGAGATTGGAGAAAATGTTAGGGATTATCTACTCCATCCAGCCTTTGGTGTACCTGCTGTACCAGGTATTAGGAATAGGGGTGGTGTTAACGCTAGAGATAGAAGAATATTTCTCTATACAAGTGGATTTGCTTTCGCAAGTATTGCATTTGCAAAAGGAACTGTGCCAATAGAAGGAAATCGTGCAATAGTAGATAAGCACTTGTTTCACTATGACGGTAATGCAAAAATGTTAGATGAGCAAAGATACAATACACAAGTAAATATTGGAGATCGTGCTTTGACTATGGTTTTGCATGTATCACGAGGTAGAGACCAGAAGGAGGAGGTGATCGTATTTCATGTTCGCCACGTATTGGCTAATCAACTTTTTCCGGACAATGGATTGGATCTATCGCGTTGGCCGAATGCTATGGTACATGAAGTGGTGTGTAATTTGACCATAAATAGAAGGACAAGAGGAGTAAATGATAATCTTGGTTTAACTGTTAATGTAGAAACATTTGACTCGCCTGCTGACTACCTGCTTGATAGAGGTAATCAGCCTTTTCAAGGTGAGCTTTTACGAATAGGTGGCGTTAGTAATGTGCATCGCGCTGCAAATGTAATGATGAATACTGGCTGGGAAAATGAAGATCCAGACAGTCATGAACGGTTTTACCAAGCAATTTCCAACGTGCTAAATCCACCCCAGCCAAATAATGCAGGACTCCAATCATTAGCATGGGTAGTGAACAGAGATAATGCTAGAGAAGCTGGGTTTCATGCTGCATTGCATGGATTATTTTACACTTGCGATAATCCTGCTAGGGTAGTTAGTGAATTTCAGGTTGGAGGAGGAGGAAAGTTAGACTTAGTATTGTCACGAGCTATAGGAAGGATGGGAGGTACTCATCCGATTGGAACAGAGCTAAAGTTTGCTGCCACTGAAGCAGACGTACAAAATAGAGAAGAAGAAGCAGATGAACAGGTGGAGGGTTATCTGCAGAGTAGAGGGTTTGATCGCATTACTGATGGAGATAAAATGGTTTTCTCGTATGCCGTATTTAATGATCAAGCGCCAGCACCAGCACAAAATGTCCCAAATACCCTTATAGCAGTTAGTAATGTTCTACGCATAAAAGATAACTTAGGAATTGACACTGTGGACGACTTTCCTTATAGATAAAAGGGATTATTGAGAGTTTAATTGTCTGTCATAAATAGCAGACGCCGTCTTGTCAGTCAACAAAAAAATTATAAAAATTGTCTCATTGCCTAGGCTCTGTGGACAAAATTTTAGAGAAGCCATACAAGAGCTCCAACAAAATTGAGAAAACCAATAAAAACCTCAGCAGTTTTATCAAATCTGGAAAAAATGCGCCTAAAATTTTTAATTTTACCAAAAAAACACTCAATCAAATGACGTTCTTTGTAGATATGCTCATCGTAATACCTTTGCACTTTTCGATTCCGTTTTGGCGGAATAACTACTGTACATCCCTTGTCTTCAAGACTTGTAACAAAGGCATTGCTATCGTAGCCCTTGTCAGCTACTACAGTAGAGTTATAGATACTTTCGGTCAACACTTGTGCCTGCGTAATTTCATTTCTTTGACCAGGAGTCAGAGTAAATTTAAGTGGATTTCCAAGTGCATCGACAAGCGCATGTATTTTAGTTGTAAAGCCACCTTTGCTCCTCCCTAAAGCTTCTTGATCCTTGGAGTTTTTTGTATATCCAGATGAACATGGATGGGCTCGAATGATCGTACCGTCGATTATAGCAACTTCTAAATCAGGCTCTTGTTTAGTATATTCAAGCAATTTTTTCCAGACATCTCTTTCACACCATCTTTTAAATCGCTTATGTATACTCCTGTAATTACCATAAGTTTTTGGTAAAAGTCTCCATTGGCAACCACTTCGCACTATGTACCACACTGCCTCTATGAATATTCTTAAACGTTTTTCATCTTTGCTGTGCATTCCTTTTACGCTTTTTATGAACTCTAAAATTTGTTTCCAATTTTCCTCTTTGATGTAATATTGCATATGGTAGTTTCTCCATTTTTTACCTATTAGGCTAAACTACCATCTTTTTCTCTCTTTTCATATTTTTTGTCCACAGAGCCTAGGCTCTGTGGACAAAATTTTAGAGAAGCCATACAAGAGCTCCAACAAAATTGAGAAAACCAATAAAAACCTCAGCAGTTTTATCAAATCTGGAAAAAATGCGCCTAAAATTTTTAATTTTACCAAAAAAACACTCAATCAAATGACGTTCTTTGTAGATATGCTCATCGTAATACCTTTGCACTTTTCGATTCCGTTTTGGCGGAATAACTACTGTACATCCCTTGTCTTCAAGACTTGTAACAAAGGCATTGCTATCGTAGCCCTTGTCAGCTACTACAGTAGAGTTATAGATACTTTCGGTCAACACTTGTGCCTGCGTAATTTCATTTCTTTGACCAGGAGTCAGAGTAAATTTAAGTGGATTTCCAAGTGCATCGACAAGTGCATGTATTTTAGTTGTAAAGCCACCTTTGCTCCTCCCTAAAGCTTCTTGATCCTTGGAGTTTTTTGTATATCCAGATGAACATGGATGGGCTCGGATGATCGTACCGTCGATTATAGCAACTTCTAAATCAGGCTCTTGTTTAGTATATTCAAGCAATTTTTTCCAGACATCTCTTTCACACCATCTTTTAAATCGCTTATGTATACTCCTGTAATTACCATAAGTTTTTGGTAAAAGTCTCCATTGGCAACCACTTCGCACTATGTACCACACTGCCTCTATGAATATTCTTAAACGTTTTTCATCTTTGCTGTGCATTCCTTTTACGCTTTTTATGAACTCTAAAATTTGTTTCCAATTTTCCTCTTTGATGTAATATTGCATATGGTAGTTTCTCCATTTTTTACCTATTAGGCTAAACTACCATCTTTTTCTCTCTTTTCATATTTTTTGTCCACAGAGCCTAGGCTGTATTGTAAAACTAAAAAATACTTCCAACTCACATCCTGTATAGCGGATACAGATTATAGTTATGTTGATAAGTAAATTTCTGCTGTCTTGTATATATAAAACTAATTTACTTATCAACATACCAATTACATTCAATGAATTTGTGTAAGATGCCATTTTACATAAGATAGAAAGGAAGCATTTTTTGATTTTAAAGTACTAAACCTTCAGTTAACCTCCTGGCCCTGTAGTTTTTGATATGGTCAGGATCAAAAGCCTTTTTTGATCTTAAAATACCAAAAACAATATGAAGTAACTTACGCATTGCAGACCCAACTATGGCCATATTATGCTTACCCTTTTTCTTTAATCTCTGGCAAAAGCTCATAATAATAGGATTGTGATTCTTAGCTACTATGGCAGGAAAGAAAAGTGCCTTACGTAATGGTTGTGAACCGGATTTACTTAATCTGGGTTTGGCATATACAGATGAACCTGATGTTATATTTCTCGGTATAACTCCTGCATATGCTGCCAATTGTCTGGCATTTCTAAAAACTTCTATGTCAGGAACCTCAGCTAAAATAGCTACTGCTGATTCCTCTCCTATTCCTGGAATAGTCAGTAGAAGTTGAAAATTTTCCAACAACTCTTTGTGTTGCTTTAATAGTTCACGTACGGAGTTTTTTATTGTTTCTATTTTTTGAGCTATATTCATTGCAAGGTCTTCCCAAGCATTTGCAACTTCTTTGGGCAGTCTCTCTTTTTTTTCTAAGTGGTTATTTACTAATATCAATTCATCTTTTAACGCAACCGAGCAACGATAAAGATGTTTTAATTTTTTCAGTTCAGGAGAAGGTGGTGTCCAACGAGTAGGTTCCTGTCTTTGGCAACAATCAGCAATAATTTCTGCATCAGTCTGATCATTTTTTTGCCGTGTAAGCTTACTTCTTGCGTAGGATTTTATGCAATAAGGATTTACAACACTAACAAAATGTCCAGTATTGTGTAGAAATTCAGCCAAAGCTTCACTATAACAACCGGTAGCTTCCATGCAGGCTTTTACTTGTTCTACATTATGTTTTTGTAGAAAGCTCAGTAAACCTTGAAACCCATGATCATCGTTCTTAAAGCTCCTTTTCCTAGTTTCACGTTTTCCTTTTTTACTTATAAATGAGAGAAAAACATCAAAGCGATCTTTTGATACATCTATGCCAAGAAAGTTGTTGATCATATATAACCCCATACGTTACCATTAAAAATGAAAAGTAAGGCTAACCTTGTTAATACAGAATTAGAACCATTTAGGTCTTTCTAAGACGCCGTCCAGCCTATACTTTTGAGAGGGAGCTCTTATCTGCAAAACAGATTTTATATCTAAGGTTTATATCAGAGTTCCTCCCTTCTCCAACTAATGCTTAAGCTTAAAACATTAGATGCTTTTTTCAAGATACAAGGTTTATAGTTAGAATTGGTTGATAGTGTTATATTGACTACTTCATTTTGTAACCAGATCGGCTTTATTGAGTAGTGGATTACAGATGGGCAGGCAAAAAAATCCGTGTAGTAAGTTCAAAATCAATGTCGGAGAATTTTATAGAAGTGTCAAGTTGAAGTTGATGTGGAAGGAAAGAGACTATAAATTCTGCTATGTTGATTGCTTAACACTCTGAATCAAGGTTGCAAGTTTACTATCCTATCAGGCATCTTTATTAGGTTAAAAGAAAGTTTATGTAAACACCTGAACTTACTACAAAAACTCAAAAATTGCAAAATAATAAAAATATTATATTAAAATCAGCTTGACTCATATTATATATTGTACATAATATATCAAGCTAGGAGGAAAATATGGTTATTGCTGAAGCTATCAACGGGCAAAGTAAACAAGCGAGCAAAAAGCTAGAAGAGAAATTAAGTCCTGGACAAGAGTGGTCAGAAACAGACAAACTATTGGATGAAGAGTACGAGTTAATTAAAAAATATTTATGGGTTCCATCTGAATTAAATGGAGGTAGATCTCTAGTTGATGGTCAATGTTCATTTGAGGAGCTGGTGTGTATATGGCTTGCTCATACAACAAATTTGAACGAGAATCAAAAAAAGTTAAATAAAGAATTACTAAAAACTCTTAAGGGTATAGGTTCTTATCTTCATGAGTACGATACTAAAAAACTTGAAAATTTTTTAAAAAATAACAAGGACGATCAAGATTTAAAAGTTGTTCTTAACCTTAAAAGGGGAGAGTCAGGATTAACGTTATTGCATGCTGCTTCAAGACTCAATGATGATCAGAGCGGTCCTACTTTAGTCAATTTACTTCTACAAGCAGGGGCTGATCCTAATATAGAAAGCAATGAAGGGAAAACACCTTTACATTATGCTGCTGATAGTAACTATAGGTATCTCACTATAAATCTACTCTTGGAGGGAAAAGCTGATCCTAACATACGGGACAATAAACGAAAAACCCCATTACAAACTGCTATTGATAATAATAACTGCCACATTTTAGAATGCTTCTTAACTGACAATCAGAAAAAGTTGAGTAAAGAGCTGTATGATATACTTTTAGGTATACTCTCGCCTGAAGATTATAAAAAACCTCATGTTATAGGTGAAGTTTTTAATCGTCAGGCTATTGAAAATTTAGGCAAGTTTCTGGATAAACATAAGAATAGTCAGGATCTCAAAATGATTTTCATTGTTCAGGATAGAGTAGGTATGTCAAAAGTACTTAGTTATGCTAGAGCTACTTGCAAAGAAGCAGTGGATTTACTTCTAAAGGCAGGAGCAACTGATCCTAAAAAAGATGCAAATATGTGCAATAAGAAGAAAAAGTGTTTGCTTCCACCTAGGACTTTATGGAGTATCCCAAACCAACAGATAGTGCTAGGTGGATTTTTAAATGACATATCTCAAGTTGAAAGTATGGATCAACTGGAAAAAGTTGTAGATAGAGCTATAGATTTCGGAGTAATGTTAAATTTCGCTAAAAAATCTTCTCAAGGTGAAAAGTACAACTTTACAGATTATGTAATAAAAGAAATTAGTAGATTAGAAAAGAATCCTAAAGTTGCAAGTGATATAGTATGTAAGTTGGTATCGTGGGGAGCAGCGTGCTATACTAAAAACAGTATAGATGTAATTGGCGAACTGGAATTAGAATTTAAAGATCACAAAGCTAATATGATAAAAGCTCATGAAAAGTATGTTAATTGTACTCAGAAATTCCTGAAAATCGCAAAAAATGCGACCAACGGCAAGTTAAATCGTGCAAAAATGGATAACGCTACTTTTTACTTAGAATATTCAGAGGACAGTACAATAGATGTTGCACAAATTACAGATGGAACAAGGGATTTAGGGCTAACCCATGGAGATGTAAAGTGTGGAAGAAATATAGTAAAGATCGGTAATAGTGAAGTAGAGATTATCACAAAAGATGGTGTAAGGAATTACACAGATCTTACAGAAGGTGGTGATATAGTATTAACTTTCTATACCATTCAGGGGGAACTAGAGGTCAGGTTATATCCTGATACACAAAATAAAGATCTAATAAGAGTAGAGGTGAACGATCAAGATTTACTGGAGGAATTAAAAAATTGTAACGAAAAAATAGGTAAGAATTGCTTACTAGGGGGGTTACCAGTTGATCAAGCCATAGAACGAGGTTTCTTTACTAGATCAGGAAAACTTTGTCAATATTCCGAAACAGTTAGTTCAGCTGCTCAAACTGTAAATGAAAAGCAACAACTATTACAGGATTTACGCTATATTGAGTCTAATATTGTAAAAAAGGAGAAGAATTTTGACATAAAAACTCACCTGGTAGAAATCTTTAAAACTTTATCTAGATTCTGTGAAGAAAAAGGGGATATTTCTAAAACAGACTTAGCTAAAGCAGCAGAAAAGGAAAGTAAAAAATTGGGGTTAGAAGGTAAATATAACTGGAGTAAGATTTTTGGTTTAGAGAAAGGAGTTATTGAAAAAGCAGAAAAACAAGGTGATAAAGAACAAAAATCAAACATACCTGATAATTTCTATTTAGGACAAGCAATTGAAGATGGAAACTGTTTTTTTGATTCGTTTAGACAAGAACTAGAACAACAATTAGGGATAAAAGCTACTGTTGAGCAATTGCGACAATATTGTAAAGAGTTTGCACGAAATAACCCACCAGAATGGTTCATAAATGCTATTACTAACAGTCATGATAATAATGGCGTGGTGCGTAGGGAAACTCCAGATTTTTATGCAAAAAATATTCTAAATAACAATAGATGGGGTGATCCTGAGGTTGAAGGTAGAATACTTTGCGGAAAGTATGGTGTAAAATTGCATGTTGTAGAGAGTAATCCATTACATGCTACTGATGAACAACAAGATCCATCCTTGCATCAACTAATAGATAGTTTAGGATCAAGAAGTACAGGTGAGTATAATAGGATAGATTATGATGACAATAATGTCTTACATATAGTAAATAAGGGACATGATCATTTTGAACCACTGTTTAATAGTAATAAAATCTTGGCAAAATGCTATTCAAGCTTACCAAGGTGTAGTATGGACGAGTTAAAGATAGAATCTCACCAACATAAGTCACTACTTGTAAGTGGATCATAGCTCCGTATATGACTTGTTACACAGCAATGATGGAGGAAGTTTATTTAGATGGTTAAAAAAGAATTTACTTAGCACTTATGAATTTTCAAGTACGCTTTCAGGTTCAAAGGAAGCTGTAGATTAGTCCACATGTACTACTTTCTCGAGTTGTATGCTGGGATTTAGAGTATTGTACGTTGCATTTTTCGATTTCTATAGAATTTTTCCCCAGATCTATTATTAAAATGTGCAGCTAAAATTCGATACATTTTCTGCCATTGTCGTATCTAGCATGCTAAAATCTTCGTCATTTATATTGATATTTTTGCATAATTGAGTGTCAGCTTTTATAACATTGATTTGCTTTTTTACATCAATCTTGACTTCCTCAACATCTTTTGGAATGGCCCTTCGTATCAGCTCCTTCTGGCACGTACTCTTTCTGTTACTTTTGTAAATTAAGACGCCATTCCTTACAATTTTTCCATCTGCTCACTCCACAACACCGGTATTTCTCTCAAATCAACTAATTTCAAATTTCTTGGCTGCCTCCCATTTACTATATCTTTTTTAATCTTTGGTGCTAAATAATTTCACCTTTTCTTTCCCTATTAAGAACTTCACAAACTCAAGATTTTCATGGTTATAACTGACAGCATGGTGCACAGCCATCTTCTCGACGTACATAATTAACATTAGCCCCTTTATCAAGTTGAGCTTCTACTCCACTGCGGTCTTTTCTCTTGACAGCATCAAGAAGTAATTCATTTCTTAGTAAACTTTCAACTTCTTCATGTCCTCCATCATTTGCAAGTTCCAATGGTGATCTATTATTGGAATTTTTAATATCAATTCTTGCTCCTTTTTCTATGAGAAACTCTACAGCTGATAAATGTCCTTCCTTGGCAGCATAGTAGACTGATCTGTGGTTTTAGAATTAATAAATGATTCTTGTTGTTGCTTTTATATTAGAAGCTTTACAATCCCTAGGCTCTGTGGACA